>NZ_JABVXC010000040.1 GCF_013349955.1 Onishia taeanensis
CAACTCGAAGCCGAGTCGATTCATATCATCCGTGAGGTGGCCGCCGAGTTCGCCAACCCGGTCATGCTCTATTCGATCGGCAAGGACTCTTCGGTGATGCTGCACCTGGCGCGCAAGGCCTTCTATCCGGGCACGCCGCCGTTTCCGCTGATGCACGTCAATACCACCTGGAAGTTCCGCGAGATGATCAAGTTCCGCGACCGCATGGCGGAAGAGGCGGGCATGGAGCTGATCGAGCACATCAACCAGGAAGGCGTCGCCGCGAACATCAACCCGTTCGACCACGGCAGCTCCAAGTACACCGACATCATGAAGACCGCCTCGCTCAAGCAGGCGCTCGACAAGTACGGCTTCGATGCCGCCTTTGGCGGCGCGCGTCGCGACGAGGAAGCCAGTCGCGCCAAGGAGCGTGTCTACTCCTTCCGCGACAAGTTCCACCGCTGGGACCCCAAGAAACAGCGCCCGGAGCTGTGGAACATCTACAACGCCAAGGTCAACAAGGGCGAGTCGATCCGCGTCTTCCCGCTCTCCAACTGGACCGAGCTCGACATCTGGCAGTACATCTACCTGGAGTCGATCCCCATCGTGCCGCTGTACTTCTCCGCGCCGCGCCCGGTAGTGCATCGCGACGGCATGGATATCATGGTCGACGATGACCGCCTGCCGCTTGAAGAAGGCGAAGTGCCGGAAGAGAAGTGGGTGCGCTTCCGGACCCTGGGCTGCTACCCGCTGACCGGCGCCGTGGAATCCAAGGCCACCACGCTACCCGAGATCATTCAGGAGATGCTGCTCACCCGCACCTCCGAGCGCTCGGGGCGTGCCATCGACCACGACCAGGCCGGCTCGATGGAACGCAAGAAGAGGGAGGGGTACTTCTAATTCGCCTCAGGCGAATTAGAAAGCTGGAAGCCGGAAGCTAGAAGCTGGAAGAGAAACCAGCTGTAAGCCATAAGCTTGAAGCTGGAAGAAACCCCAGGGAGGCGTTGGCATGGACTTCG
>NZ_JABVXC010000041.1 GCF_013349955.1 Onishia taeanensis
TCGACCTCGCTGGCGGTGCGCGCCAGCGCCTGCACGTCCTTGGGGAAACAGGAACCGCCGTAACCGCAGCCCGGATAGATGAAGTGATAGCCGATACGCGGATCGCTGCCGATGCCCTGGCGTACCTGCTCGACATCGGCACCCAGCCGCTCGGCCAGGTTGGCGATCTCATTCATGAAGCTGATCTTGGTCGCCAGCATGGCGTTGGCGGCATACTTGGTCAGCTCGGCGGCCCGCACGTCCATGAACATCATCTTTTCATGGTTACGGTTATAGGGGCCGTAGCACTCGCGCATCAGCGCTTTGACACGCTCGGAACCGGTGCCCACCACGATGCGGGCGCCCCCACTGAAGTCCTCGATGGCGGCCCCCTCTTTGAGGAATTCCGGGTTGGAGCAGACATCGAAGTCGAGGTCCACGCCTCGATCGGCAAGCGTGCTGGCGACGGCGGCATGGACGCGGTCGGCGGTGCCTACCGGCACAGTGGACTTGTCGACGATGACCTTGGGCTCGGTCATATGCTCGCCGATGGTCTTGGCCACCGCCAGCACGTACTTGAGGTCGGCGCTGCCGTCCTCGTCAGGCGGGGTGCCAACAGCAATGAACTGCAGCGCTCCGTGTGCCACCGCATCGGCCGGATCGGTGGTAAAACGCAGCCGCCCAGAGGCCACATTGGCCGCCACCATCGCCTCGAGCCCCGGTTCGTAAATCGGAATCTCGCCCTCATGCAGGCGAGCGATCTTGTCGGCATCCACATCCATGCACATCACGTCATGCCCCACATCGGCCA
>NZ_JABVXC010000042.1 GCF_013349955.1 Onishia taeanensis
CCCCACAAGAGGCCGTGATACTTGTGGGTCAGCTCGGCGACCTCATCCGAGATCTGGCGGATCAGCGCCTCCTGGGCCGGGTCCTTCATGTCGATGGCCGGCCGCACATGCAGCACGCCGGCATCGACGTGGCCGAACATGCCATAGGTAAGCCCGTGGGCATCCAGGGCGGCACGGAACTCGGCGATATAGTCGGCCAAGTGCTCCGGCGGCACCGCGGTGTCCTCGACGAAGGGAATCGGGCGCTTCTCGCCCTGGACGTTGCCGAGCAGGCCTACCGCGCGCTTGCGCATGGCATAGACGCGTTTGATCTGCTCATGGCCCTCGGCCAGGGTATAGCCCAGCCGCTCGACGCTGCTGTCCGACTCCAGGTGGCGGGTAAAATCGTTGATGCGGGCCTTTAGCGCCTCGGGGTCGTCGGCGTTGAATTCGATCAGATTGATGCCGCGAATCGACGTTTCGGTGTGCGTTGCCACCGCCGTATCGTCTTCGGCTTGATCGTCGGCCTGGTCTTGATGGTTGTCTGCCCTAGGCGCACCACTGGTGGCCGGGAAGAACTCTGCCACGCTGTCCCATACAAAGTCCTGCTGCGCCAGGCCCAGCACCTTGTCGTCCACGGTCTCGATGGAGGTGGGGGATGCCGGGCTTGCCATTAACGCCTTGGC
>NZ_JABVXC010000043.1 GCF_013349955.1 Onishia taeanensis
GCGTCGGCGGTGGACAGAGGCGGCTGGTGGTTCAAGGATGTCGTGTTCCGAGTATTTTTCAGGGGGTCCATGGTAGCGCATCGCTTTGCTGGGCGGAGGGAGCGAAAGGCGCGCAAGCGCCTGATTTCTGGTTTTTTTCGTCTAAGGACACGTAGTCACACTACCCAACTGGTGGGGTTGTGTAGTCGCCGTCTGCGCTGTCTTTCATGGGTACGGTCGCTGGAGAATGACCGCTCATGCAGGATGAATCGTGTCATCACGACCGCGACTCGTGTGAGCCACGTCGACTACAGGCGACAGCCGGTGACGCTTGAGGTCTTCCCGAGTGTCGCACAGACGAAAACGCCGCCGCTCCCAGTGGGAGGCGGCGGCGTCGATCTGCATCCCACCCCGTCATCGACGGGGTGGCTCAGGCGGTGATCAGCCCAGCAGCTTGTTGGCGCGTTCGACCACGTTCTCGACCGTGAAGCCGAAGTGCTTGAACAGGTCGCCGGCCGGCGCGGATTCCCCGAAGGTCTCCATGCCGATGATGTCGCCGTTCAGGCCGACATACTTGAACCAGTAGTCACGATGACCGGCTTCGATCGCCAC
>NZ_JABVXC010000044.1 GCF_013349955.1 Onishia taeanensis
TTCCCGTCGTTGCAGGCCTCTTCTGGTCGCCAGCCTTAAAAAATTCGCCCCGGTTGCCATACGGCTGCCGGGGCGATCTTGTTTTGACTTCTTTATTCTTCCTGGATAGATGAGGTGAAAAGCCGAAAAGGGCAGCGGTGGACGAGCGAACAACCAGGTCTCGTTATGCAGAAGTCGTGCTGCGCAATACTGCAGTTGCATCACCTACTGTGACAATGGGGAGGAGGGCTCCCTGAGTTGGTGCCAGACCAGGCCTGATGCAAAAATTGGATGGCTGGAAATGCCCGCATGCCGGGCCTTGATGAAATAGGCGGATCTTTTTCCCAAAAAGCCCTTGCGTGGCCCGTCGATAATCCGTAAAGTACGCATCCGCTGCCGCCGACGGGCAAACGTCGGATGCGGTGAAGGGTGTTGGAAGCACTTGTTTTCGTTAAGGTTTTTCGGTTCGCTTGAGTCGATAAGCATTGACAAAAACGCCGGAAACGGTAAAATGCTCCTCCACTCGATCGGCGCTCAACTCGCCGCTGGCTCACCCGGTCATCTACGGTGAGCAACAACAGCAAGGGTTGACA
>NZ_JABVXC010000045.1 GCF_013349955.1 Onishia taeanensis
TCAGCATGATTCATATTGTTAAAGAGCATTTAAAGCAAGAAGCTTTAAGCTGGAAGCTTGAAGAGGAAAATCCTCTTGCCAAGCGCCTAGCTTAAAACTTCATCGACTGTGGGTTTTCTTCCAGCTTCAAGCTTTGAGCTTCAAGCTTGAGTGTGGTGGAGCCTAGCGGGATCGAACCGCTGACCTCCTGCGTGCAAGGCAGGCGCTCTCCCAGCTGAGCTAAGGCCCCTTTGAACTGTAGGCTGCAAGCGTGAAGTTATGAGAAATCCCGAAGAACCGTTACTGGACTTCACATAAAGCTTACAGCTGATGTTGGTGGGTCTGGGCAGACTCGAACTGCCGACCTCACCCTTATCAGGGGTGCGCTCTAACCAACTGAGCTACAGACCCAACACCGCATACAACTGCTAGCTTAGCGTCGTGCTCGATCGGCTGACCTCACCCTCCTTTCCATTAAGGTCAGGGGGTGCGCTCTAACCAACTGCGCGACAGGTCGGCTTACTCACCACTGGGTCCGTGACCCAAACAGTCTTATGCTCTGACCGATCAGATAATTCATTGTGGACACT
>NZ_JABVXC010000046.1 GCF_013349955.1 Onishia taeanensis
GAGGTGGCCCCGAAGACCTCGGCCTGCAGGGCCTCGTCGGTCAGGAAGTCCTCGGCGGAGGCCACGAACAGACCCACCTGACAGGCATTGGGGCCGTCGCTGGCCGGACCACGTGCCACTTCGCGGGCATGGCTACTTTGAATGAGGCCATCCACGCCCTGGGTGTAGGCCTCATGGATACCCGGGGTCAGCATGGTCTGGGCGGCAGCGCCCTTCACCGCCTCGCCGGCTGATGCCACGAAGGCATCCAGCGCCTCGCCCTTCACGGCGATCACCAGGCCGGGGTTGGTGCAGAACTGACCGGCGCCCATGTTGAGCGAACCGATAAAGGCCTCACCCAGTTCCTTGCCGCGGCTCTCGAGGGCTTCCGGCAGCAGGAAGACCGGGTTGATCGAGCTCATCTCGGCGTAGACCGGGATCGGCTCCGGGCGCTCCTGGGCGGCCTTGGCCAGCGCCGTGCCGCCATTGCGCGAGCCCGTGAAGCCCACCGCCTTGATGCGGGCATCGCGGACCAGGGCCTGACCGATATCATTGCCGGAGCCGTAGATCAGCGAGAA
>NZ_JABVXC010000047.1 GCF_013349955.1 Onishia taeanensis
GCCCCGGAGCTGTCGACCTCCAATCGCGCCACCATCGGCGGCATGATCTCGACCGATGCCAGCGGCCAGGGCAGCTGTGAATACGGCAAGACCCGCGATCACGTGCTGGAGCTCGACAGCGTGCTGCTGGGCGGCCAGCGCCTCACTAGCCGGCCGCTCGAAGGCGAGGCGCTGGAGGCGACCTGCGCCCGGGACGACCGGGTCGGCGAGGCCCACCGCACCGCCCGCGCCATCATCGATACCCAAGCCGGGCTGATCGAGGCCAAGTTCCCCAAGCTCAACCGCTGCCTGACGGGCTATGACCTGGCGCACCTCTATAACGACCAGCGGCAGTTCGATCTCAACAGCGTGCTGTGCGGTTCGGAGGGCTCGCTTGGGCTGCTCAACGAAGCGGTACTCAACGTGCTGCCGATTCCCAAGCACTCCACCCTGGTCAATGTTCGCTACTCGAGCTTCATGGATGCCCTCCGGGACGCCAAGGCGTTAATGGCAAGCCCGGCATCCCCCACCTCCATCGAGACCGTGGACGACAAGGTGCTGGGCCTGGCGCA
>NZ_JABVXC010000048.1 GCF_013349955.1 Onishia taeanensis
GCCCCGGAGCTGTCGACCTCCAATCGCGCCACCATCGGCGGCATGATCTCGACCGATGCCAGCGGCCAGGGCAGCTGCGAATACGGCAAGACCCGCGATCACGTCCTGGAACTCGACAGCGTGCTGCTGGGCGGCGAGCGCCTGACCAGCCGGCCCCTCGATGGCGAGGCACTGGACGCGACCTGCGCCCGCGACGACCGGGTCGGCGAGGCCCATCGCACCGCTCGCGCTATCATCGACACCCAGGCCGGGCTGATCGAAGCCAAGTTCCCCAAGCTCAACCGCTGCCTGACCGGCTATGATCTGGCGCATCTGTACAACGACGATCAGGCGTTCGATCTCAATAGCGTGCTGTGCGGTTCGGAGGGCTCGCTTGGGCTGCTCAACGAGGCGGTACTCCATGTCCTGCCGATTCCGAAATACTCCACCCTGGTCAATGTACGCTACGCCAGTTTCATGGACGCCCTGCGGGATGCCAAGGCGTTAATGGCAAGCCCGGCATCCCCCACCTCCATCGAGACCGTGGACGACAAGGTGCTGGGCCTGGCGCA
>NZ_JABVXC010000049.1 GCF_013349955.1 Onishia taeanensis
GGCACCAGGCCGGGATTGCGATCGAACAGCGCCTGCATTACCGCGGCGGACAGGTTCTCGGCACGCACGTGTCGGAAGGCGCCGTTCTTGGCCTTGGCCATGGCGGTACGCACGCCATCGACGATTACCACATCTCTCGGATTCGGATTCATTGTCTGGCTCCCTCATGGCCCTCGCTGTCGCGAGGGCCGAAAATTCTGGTCGGATAGTGCTGGCGGCCACTCGGGCGCTCAGCCATCAAGGCTCAGGAGTAGAAGGCGTCGCCACGCTTGGCGCGCTCGCGCAGCGCCTCGGTCGGGCGATACAGCGGCCCCAGCTCATCGGCCAGGCTGTCGGCCAGCGCGACGAACTCGGCCACCCCCATGGCATCGACGTAGCGCAGCGCACCACCACGGAATGGCGGGAAACCGATGCCGTAGATCAGGGCCATGTCGGCCTCGGCCGGGCTGCCGACGATGTCGTCTTCCAGGCAGCGGATGGTTTCCATGCACAGCGGCACCATCATGCGCGCGATGATGTCGTCATCGGAGAAC
>NZ_JABVXC010000004.1:0-58935 GCF_013349955.1 Onishia taeanensis
TATCCGGGCTGCGGTTACGGCGGTTCCTGTTTCCCCAAGGACGTGCAGGCGCTGGCGCGCACCGCCAGCGAGGTCGACTATCCGGCCGAATTGCTCAATGCCGTCGAGAGCGTCAATCGTCGCCAGAAGAGTACCCTGTTCGCCAAGCTCAATCAGGCCTTCGACGGTGACCTGGCCGGCAAGACCATTGCCCTGTGGGGGCTGGCCTTCAAGCCCAACACCGATGACATGCGCGATGCGCCGAGCCGCGATGTCATGGAAGCGCTGTGGGCCGCTGGCGCCAGGGTTCAAGCCTATGACCCGGAGGCCATGAAGGAATGCCGGCGCATCTATGGGGATCGCGATGACCTGGTGCTGGTGGCCGATCGCATTCAGGCCGTGAAGGGCGCGGACGCGCTGGTCATCTGTACCGAGTGGAAGGAATTTCGCATTCTCGACTTCGACTGGCTCAAGGCACAGCTTGCCATGCCAGTGGTGGTCGACGGGCGTAACCTGTTCCCGCCGAAGGCCGTCAAGGCTGCGGGCCTGATGTACTACGCCGTGGGCCGTGGTGACTCCTTGGCCTCAGCTTCGGCATGAGTGCCGGGAGCATCAGCGCTAGACGAGCGGCAATCGCGATTCGGCAGGTGGAAAAATCCACGGGAGCCAGTCGCGTTGCCCTGGCACAAGCCAAACTCCTCAACGACTTGGGGTTCGAGGTGTCGCTGCTGGTCGAGCGCGGCAATGCTGAGGTCGTGGCTGAGCACGGCGCTTCAGTCGTCAAACTGTGGCGCTGGCCGTTCAAGGGGGCTTTTCGGCGCTTCTGGTTCAATCGGCGTGTGCAGTCCTGGTGTCGCCGGAACCGTCCTGATGTCTTGTTGAGCCACGGCGATTGCGAAACGACGGATAGCCTGTATTTGCATAACTGCGTTCACCTGGCCGAGCGATATATCCGCGGGCGCGAGCTTCCTGCGCAGCATGAGGTCGCCTCGATACATGATCATGTGCTGGGTGGCGGCAAGTTTCGTCAGGTGGTCGTTAACTCGCGGTTGATGGGCAATGAGCTGTCGCATCGCTATGGCATCGATCCTGCCAAGATCGAGGTCAGCTATCCGGGATATGACCCTCAGCAGTTCAATGTGCAGCGCGCTCGTGTCCACCGATCGTCCGTGCGAGAGGCGCTGGGCGTGGCCGAGGATGAAAAGTTGATTGGTCTGGTCACCTCGGGCAATTTCGCGAAGCGAAATGTCAGGGGGTTCGTCGAGATGGCAGCCGAACTTCAGCGCCGTGCTCCAGGGCGCTACCGTTTCCTGGTGGTTGGTAAAGACAAGGCGATGGCCTACCAGCAGCAGGCGAAGGAGGTGGGAGTCGCCGAGCGAGTGATCTGGCGCTCGACCATGCCTGACGTCGAGGCCGTTTTCGGCGCCCTGGACTTGTTCGTTCTACCTGCCCACATCGAGGAGTTTGGATTGGTGGTGGCAGAGGCTATGGCCTGCGCGACACCTGTGCTGGTCTCTGATCGTGTTGGTGCATCCGAGTTGCTAGCGGAGTCGCACCCTGATTTGGTGATGCCCCACGGGGCGACCAGTGCCGAATGGGCAGACCGAATAGGTGCGTTGCTCGACCAGGAGGAGACCTCCATCGGGGGCGAGCTTGCCACTTACGTCCAGCAATACTCCTACATCGCGCAGCGCGAGAAACTCAGGCAGAGTTTGCAGCGGCTAACCATGAATGCACTGTGAGCGCGTCAAAGGCCACCAAACCATGGCGTGCAGCAGTAGCAAAGAGCAGTGGCTAAGGCGAGGGCAGGCAATGCCCCCTTGGCTCGAGGCACCCGTCGTTGCAAGCAAGATATGCAAGAGAGATATTCAAAAGAGGTATGCAGGAACGCTGCGGGAAATCAGGCTCACCGACAGCTAAGGCAAGGGTGAGCCTGAATCGGTTTATTCGACCACGTCTACCCTGATGGTGCTCGACCAGTCAGGGCCATAGGACTGGTGCTTGCCATCGGCGAATTGAAGCGTCAGGGTGTGTTCGCCCGGAGGCAGGCTGAGCTCGTAGCGGGTTTGACCGCCGCCGAAGTGGATATGGCTATCATCGGCGGGAATGACTTCTCCCTTGGCCACCGGCCCGCCATCAATGATCAGATGATGATGGCCGGTGCCTTCCTCCATGGTGCCCGCAGGCTCGACCTGCATGCCCATGACTTCCATTTCGACCTCTATCGGATTCGATACCTCTGCACCGTCCTCCGGTGCCGCAAAACCGACTCCCTCCATGGCCATGGCCGGCATGGCGAGCATGGCTAGTGCTAGCGCAGTTAACCAGCGACCGGTACCTTGCGTCAGTAGCTTCATTTGCGTCTCCCAATCTCGGATTAGGCGGCCCGGCATCTCATGCCAGGGTGGGCAGCGTTTCTGCCTGCTTTCAGCGTAGCTGTTTCATGAGCAAGGGATGAGGTTTCACGGTATTCGCTCAATAAGATAAGTACCCAAAGATAGACAAGGGTAGAGCAGAGAGCATGGGGAAGTCTGGGCTTTCACTTTTGTCCGTTTATGCAGACGAAAGGCCAAATGCCGCGGCGGCAGCTTGTGGGTCGGGCTGACCGCAGATGGCGGATATTACCGCCAGCCCATTGGCCCCAGACTGCCGGATGGCTTCGACATGGCGCGTGTTCAAGCCGCCGATGGCCACACTGGGCAGCGGGCTCGAAGCGACTAATTCGGTGAGGCCTTCCATACCCAGCGGCGGGGCATGGTCCTGCTTGCTAGCGGTGGCGAACACCGGGCCGATGCCGATGTAATCCAGTCCCTCTGGGTCGAGAGCGGCGAGTTGGGCACTGTTTTCGACTGAGAGTCCCAGGATGGCATCGGGCCCCAGTTGGCGGCGTGCCTCGGTTACGTCGCCATCCCCTTGGCCGATGTGCAGGCCGTCGGCTCCGGCGGCAATGGCAACGTTCAGACGGTCGTTGATGATCAATGCCACCCCAGTGTCGTGCAGTGCGGTCATCAGTTGGCGGGCTTGGGCGATGAGCTCATCATCGCTTGCGGCCTTGTCGCGTAGTTGAACCATGGTCACGCCGCCGCGCACGGCGGCAAGTACCGTATCGATGAGTCCTTTCTTTGCACAAAGCGTGGCGTCGGTCACCAGGTACAGGGACAGATCGAATGCCTTGGCAGGGCGGTGATCAGACATGGTGGATCTCCAGATGGCGACCTGTCAGCGCTTGAGCGTCGAGTCCATATAAGGCATCGAGAAAGGCAACCGCGAAGCTGCCGGGCCCCTTGGCGTCCTGGCCGGCCAGTTCGCCGGCCTTGGCATAGCAGGCAAGGGCCGCGACGGTCGCAACAAAGGGATCCTCGGCCTCGGCGATGAAGGCCGCGACCACCCCGGTCAGTGAACAGCCCAGGGTGGTGACCCTTGGCATCAGCGGATGACCGCCCTCGACCCATGTCACGCGCTTCCCGTCTGTGACGAGATCCTGCTCGCCGGTGACGGCGACCACAGCACCGGTCTCCCTGGCCAGTTGCAGAGCCGCCTCGCGGGCACTGTCGGCGGCATCGGTGCTGTCGACGCCTCGGCCACTCGCGCTCTCGGTCGCAAGAGCAATGATCTCCGAGGCATTACCGCGGATCACCGTGGGTGACAGGGCCATCAACTGGCGGGCGGTCTTGCGGCGATAGGCGGTGGCACCCACTGCCACCGGATCCAGTACCCAGGGCGTGCCGGCCGTTCGGGTGGCGCTCGCCGCCTCGCGCATGGCCTCGACCCAGTGGGGCGACAGCGTACCGATATTGAGGGTCAGGGCCTTGGCCAGCCCGGCAAACTCGGCGGCTTCCTCCCGCGCATGCACCATGGCCGGTGAGGCACCGATGGCCAGCAGCACATTGGCCATGGCATTCATGGCGACGAAGTTGGTGATGTTGTGGATCAGCGGCGCCGTCTCGCGGACGCGCGCCAGATGGGCAGCGGGGTCTATCGTGGTCATTGTGCCTCCTGAGCGGAGGCGTTCGTGTGGCCGGCGTCGAGTGCGCCCGCCACACGACTCCCTCCGCCGGCATTATCCGGGTCAGGTTCCAAGGGTGCCTCTCAGCCGACGATTGCCGGCGCCCCCGTCGTTCAGTGCGCTCACTATCTCTATCGATCGGCGGGCTGTAAAGCCCAACCAGCATCAGCCGATGGCCGGCACCAGGCCCGCGGCGTCGACCAGTGCTCGTGTGTAGGGCGTTTGAGGCCTGCCCAGCACCTGCTCGGTCGAGCCTTCCTCGATGACGTCGCCATCCTTCAGCACCATGACGCGGTGGGCCATGGCGCGCACCACGGCCAGGTCATGGCTGATGAAGAGATAGCTCAGCCCGCGCCGGGCCTGCAAATCCCTGAGCAGCTCGACCAGTTGTTTCTGCACGGTCCGGTCAAGCGCCGAGGTCGGTTCATCGAGCACGATCAGTTCTGGCTCGAGAATGATGGCGCGGGCGACGGCAATGCGCTGGCGCTGACCGCCGGAGAACTCATGAGGGTAGCGAGAAGCGCAGTCGGCGGGCAGCCCGACCTCGAGCAGTGTCGCCTGAACGCGCCGTTCGACCTCGGCATCATCGAGCTCGGGGTAATGAAAGCGCAGCCCCTCGCTGATGATCCTCGCTACAGGCAGGCGCGGCGACAGCGAGCCATAGGGGTCCTGGAAGACGATTTGGAAGCGTCGGCGCTGCTTTCGAAGCGGCTTGCCACTGAGGGTATCCAGCCGCTCCCCGGCGAAGTCGATTTCGCCATCACTGGCCGTCAGGCGAAGCAGTGCCATGGCCAGGGTCGTCTTGCCGGACCCCGATTCTCCGACGATGCCCAGGGTCTCGCCGCTACGCAGGGTCAGATCGAGCGGCTGCACAGCCACGAAGGGCGGTGGGTTGCGAGAGAAGAGGCGCTTGGGGCGCGAAAAGGCCACTCGCAAGGCTCGCGCTGCCATCAGCATCGGGGGACTGCCGATGGGGCGTGGCCGGCCCTGTGGCTCGGCATCCAGTAGCGTGCGGGTATAGTGGCTCTGTGGATCGCGAAAGACGCGCTCCACCGGGCCGGTTTCCTGCTCGCGACCTTGATAGAGCACGCAGACCCGGTCGGCATGGCGGCGCACCAGGTTCAGGTCATGGGTGATCAGCAGCATGCCCATACCATGGCGCTCGCGAAGTTCTCTGAGCAGGGCCAGGATATCCTGCTGCACGGTGACATCGAGTGCCGTCGTCGGCTCGTCGGCGATCAGCAGCTCCGGTTCATTGGCGATCGCCATGGCGATCATCACGCGCTGTCGCTGGCCGCCGGATAGCTGATGGGGCCAGGCGTCCAGCAGTTCGTCCGGCCGTGGCAGCTTGACCTGGATCAGCAGCTCCCTGGCCCGGGCGCGGGCGGCCTTGCCGCTGAGGCCCTGATGCAGGCGCAGGGTCTCACCGATCTGCTTCTCGACGGTATGCAGCGGATTCAGCGAAGTCATGGGCTCCTGAAAAATGAAGCCCACGCGACTGCCCAGCAGGCCCTGCCAGTCACGTTTTTTCAGGCTCGCCAGGTCGGTATAGCCAAGCTGGCGCCGGCCGCTGATGCTGGCATTGGCTGGCAGCAGGTTCATGGCCCCCAGGGCGCTGACTGACTTGCCGGAACCGGATTCGCCCACCAGGGCCAGCGCTTCGCCGGCATGGATATGCAGCGACAGCGAATCCACGACATTCTGGCCGTCAAAGCCAATGGTCAGATCGTCCAGGTGCAGCAGCGGATGATGATGAGATTGCATGGGCGTTTCAGGCATCGTCCGGGCTCCTGGCGGCGTCATACGTGGTCGCAGACCTCGTCGCGGCGAGTGCCTTGGGGCTGGTCTGGATATGGCGCGGATCGAACGCATCGCGCAGTCCTTCGCCGATGAAAACCAGCAGCGAAAGCATCAACGACAGGCTCACGAAAGCCGTGATGCCGAGCCATGGCGCCTGCAGGTTGTTCTTGCCCTGTGCCACCAGTTCACCTAGCGAGGGCGAGCCTGGCGGCAGGCCAAAACCGAGGAAATCCAGCGCGGTCAGGGTCGTGATGGCGCCGGTGAACAAGAAGGGGATGAAGGTCAGGGTGGCGACCATGGCATTGGGCAACACGTGGCGCCACATGATCAGGTGCGAGGGCAGGCCCATGGCCTTGGCCGCGCGTACATATTCAAGGTTTCGAGCGCGCAGAAACTCGGCGCGTACCACGTCGACAAGGCCCAGCCAGGAGAACAGCAGCATGATGCCCAGCAGCCACCACAGATTGGGCTGTACCAGGCTTGCCAGGATGATCAGCAGGAAAAGTACCGGCAGACCCGACCATATCTCGATCAGCCGCTGGCCGATCAGGTCGACCTTGCCGCCAAAGTAGCCCTGCACGCCGCCGATCACCACGCCCATGGTCAGCGAGCCAATGGTCAGCACCAGGGCGAAGACCACTGACAGACGGAAGCCATAGATGACACGGGCCAGCACATCGCGTCCCTGATCGTCGGTACCCAGCCAGTGACGACCATCCGGTGAGGAAGGCGCCGGCCGGCTGAGCTCCATGTCCAGCGTCTGGTAGGAGAAGGGGATGGGTGGCCACAGCATCCAGCCGTCGTCCTCGATGGCCTCGCGCACATAGGGATCACGGTAGTCGGTGGCGGTAGGCAGAAAACCGCCGAACTCGGTCTCCGGGTAGTCGACCAGCAGTGGCACATACCAGTCTCCCTGATACTGCATCACCAGCGGTTTGTCATTGGCGATCAGTTCGGCGCCGAGGCTCAGTATGAACATGAACAGAAATAGCCACAGCGACAGGCGCGCCCGGCGATTGCCGTGGAATACCGCCAGGCGACGGCGCGTGATCGGCGACAGCGACTGATAAAAGCGGCGGAAAATGCGCATCAAGCCTCCCTTGTCGCGAAGTCGATGCGCGGATCAACCCACACATAGGTCAAGTCGGAGATCAGTTTCAGGATCAGCCCGATCAGGGTGTACAGATAGAGCGTGCCGAAGATCACCGGGTAATCACGCTGCATCACCGCCTCGAAGCCGAGCAGCCCGAGGCCGTTGAGTGAGAAGATGACCTCGATCAGCAGTGAGCCGGTGAAGAAAATGCCGATCAATGCCGAGGGCAGGCCGGCGATGATGATCAGCATGGCATTGCGGAAGACGTGGCCGTAGAGCACCTGATGGTCTCCGGCCCCCTTGGCGCGGGCGGTCAGCACGTATTGCTTGTGAATCTCGTCGAGAAAGCTGTTCTTGGTCAGCATGGTGAGGGTGGCGAAGCTGCCGATGGCCGAGGCCAGCACCGGCAAGGAGATATGCCAGAAGTAGTCCTTGACCTTGCCCCAGGCCGAAAGGGTGTCGAAGTCCGGTGACGTCAGGCCGCGCAGCGGAAAGACATCGAAGTAGCTGCCGCCAGCGAATAGCACGATCAGCAGGATAGCGAACAGGAAGCCGGGAATGGCATAGCCGACGATCACCAGGCCTGAGGTCCAGACATCGAAGGGTGAGCCATGCCGCAAGGCTTTGCGTACTCCCAGTGGGATCGAGATCAGATAGACCAACAGGGTCGTCCATAGCCCCAACGAAATCGACACGGGCAGCCGCTCGACCATCAGGTCGACCACCGGGCGATCACGGAAGAAACTCTCGCCGAAATCGAAGGTGGCATAGGCGCGAAGCATGTCGAAAAACCGCTCATGAGCAGGCTTGTCAAAGCCGAATTGCTCCTCCAGTTGAGCGATGAAGCGTTTCTCGACGCCCCGTGAGCCACGAGACTCGCCCTTGACGCTATCGCCGCCGCCGCCATCCAGACGGGTGCTGGCCGAACTGTCCAGCCCTTGGCTGCGGGCCAGCATCTGGTCGATGGGGCCACCGGGGGCAGCCTGGACGATAATGAAGTTGAGCAGCAGGATCCCCAATAGGGTAGGGATCATCAGCAGCAGGCGACGAAGGACATAGGCAGCCACGAAGAGTCCTTTTCAGCGTTACAGCGGTAATGTCTGTGAGCGGTCCTGAACGCGCATGACCGGCTTGTATCGCCGGTCTTGCATGATCAGGTCGCCGGAAATAAAGGCAACGAGCAATATAAAAGGAACGTCATCGGCCTGCACCAGAAACTAAGCCATAAATTAAGCATTAGCGCATTAGAAGCCGAGCCTAGACGCCATCATGCAAGTGCCTGTAATGGCGCAGCCACACCGAACCCTACAGCGTCTCTTTGGTTCATGGGGCCGTCTTCCTCAGCGACTGCGCTGTCGCTTGCGGATCTCGGCCTCTCGCTCTGGGTCGACCCACCAGGCAGACAGGTCGAGATTGTACTCCGGAAACGGCTGGGGATAGTCGAACATGTCCCATAGTGCGATCCGCGTCTTGTCGAGATACCACTGAGGCACCACGTAGAAGCCATTGCGCAGCACGCGGTCCAAGGCTCTAGCGGCGGTATTGAGCTCTTCGCGGCTGTCGGCGCGAATCAGCGTCTCGACCAGGGAGTCAATGGCCGGGTTTTGCAGGCCAATCAGGTTACGACTCTGAGGCTGGTCGGCATAGGCGCTGGTCCAGTATTCGCGCTGCTCGTTGCCGGGGTTGTTCGACTGCGGGAAGCTGCCCACGATCATGTCGTAATCGAACTTGCGCAGCCGGTTGAGGTACTGGTTGACATCGACGATACGGATGTCGCCTTGCACCCCGAGACGGGCCAGATTGCGCAGCAGCGGCTGGACGACCCGCTCGAACTGGGTGTCGTAGAGGAGCACCTCGAGATTCAGCGGCTCGCCGGTTTCCACCTGCGTCATCACGCCCTCACGCACCACATAGCCGGCCTCGTTGAGCAATTCTAGTGCCTTGGCCAGGCGCGGGCGCAGCTTTTCGGGCTCTTCAATTGGCAGCGGGGTATCGAAAACCGCTGCAGGCAGCTCATCCCTCAATGGCTCGAGAAGCGCGAGTTCCTCCGTGGAGGGCAGGCCGCTGGCCGCCATGGGTGAGTTCTCGAAGAAGCTCTCGGTGCGCTCGTAGGCGCCATAGAAAAGATTGTCGTTGAGCCACGGGAAGTCGAAGGCCAGGTTGATGGCCTCGCGGACACGCGGGTCCTTGAAGGTCTCGCGGCGCAGGTTCATCACATAGGCCTGCATGCCCGCAGGTTGGCCGTCGTGAATGTTCAACTGCTTGACGAAACCGTTCTCGGCCGCCGGGAAGTCATAGGCGGTGGCCCACTGGCGAGCACTGGACTCGATGCGCATATCCAGGTTGCCGGCCTTGAAGGCCTCGAGGGCAACTGTCTGGTCGCGATAATAGTCATAGACCAGCTCGTCGATATTGTGACGGCCCCGGTTTACGGGCAGGTCCTTGCCCCAGTAGTCTTCGACTCGCTCATAGACAATGCGCCGGCCAGGCTGTACCTCGCTGATGCGATACGGCCCCGAGCCCAGCAGTGGGTCCAGCGTGGTAGCGGTGAAGTCGCGATCGGCCCAGTAATGCTCGGGTAGGATAGGTAGCTGGCCAATGATCAACGGCAGCTCGCGGGAATTATTGGCTGCGAATTCGAAGCGAACGGTGTCGTCATCCAACGCTCGGACCTTGGTCACGTCTGCGTAGTAGCCTGCATAGAAGGGTTGGCCCTTTTGCGTCAGCGTCTCGAAACTGAACACCACGTCGCTGGCCTCGACCGGCTCGCCGTCATGAAAGCGCGCTTCGGCGCGCAGATCGAATTCGATCCAGTGGCGTTCTGGGTCAAGGCGGATACCCTCAGCCAGCAGACCATAGCTCGAGAAGGTCTCGTTGGGGTTGCTCTCGAGCAGGGTGTCATAGATCTGATTAAGATCGGCAGCGGGGGTGCCGCGCACGATAAAAGGATTGGTGGAATCGAAGCTGCTGCCGATTGCGGCCCGTAACAGGCTGCCCCCCTTGGGTGCCTCGGGATTGACGTAGGAAAAATGGCTGAAGTCCGCCGGCAGAGCGGGCTCACCGTAAAGCGCCAGACCATGCACTGTCGCTACCTTGGGCGATGCCAGTGCCACGACTGGAAGTATCAAGCCAGCCAGCGCGATCCACGGTGCTGCGAGACGGCAGGTTGGTCGGGAGCTTGGGGGAAGGGCAGCAGTTGTCATTAGTGACGTCCTTGAATCCGGTCAGGCGGCCCACCTCTGAGGATGTGAGCCCAGCCGCTAAAGTGTCAGCCGGCGCGCCACTTGTAAACTCTGCTAGGACTTGTGCGAAAAGTCAGCGAGCGAAGGCAAGACAAGGCAAAAATTGGCGAAAAAGCGGACCGGGCTGGCGCACCAGTTTACGAGGTGTAAATGAGCATTTTGAACCAATTTTTAACGCCGTATTGCCGAGCGCAGGTAGTTTTCGTACAGAGCCTAGGCCCTTGCCGAGCCCCTAGCGGCAGGGGCGAGGGGCGAGAGGAAAAGGCCAGAAGCGTCTTTTCCGACGAGGCTCAAGATAGGCCGCATCTAGTTGGAGGCTAGGATCGTCTGGTTGGGAATGTAAAGCGTCTGACCGGCGCGGATCATGTCACCATTGAGGCCGTTGCGCTGGCGAAGGGACGCCAGGCTGACGTTGTGCAGATTGGCAATGGCCGAGAGGTTGTCGCCACGGCGCACGACATAGCGGACGGTGCCGGTCGAAACGCCATCCAGGTTGGCCAGCAGGGTATCCTTGGCGCCCGCGGGCACTACCAGCTCTGGGGTGTAAGCTGGATCAACGAAACCATCCAAGTGCCCCGGGTTGAGTGATTTTAGGCGGCGCACGCTGACGTTGGCCATTTGCGCGAGGCGCTCGAGGCTCAGGGGCACGTCGACCTCGATCGCGGCCACGGTAGGCGTATTGTCAATGGTCGGCAGAGACAGCGCATAGCGATCAGGGTCATTGATGATCGCCGAGATGGCCAGCAGTTTGGGGACATAGTCCATGGTTTCGCCCGGCAGGCGCAGGTGCCAATAGTCAGTCGGCTCGCCCCGGCCAGCTGCGTCACGTCGGGCTCGGTTCACTGTCCCTGCACCCGCATTGTAGGCCGCCAACGAGAGCTCCATATCGCCCTCATACCACTGTGCAGCCTGCCCTTCGAGGTAGTCCAGCGCCGCTTCTGTGGCGGCGACCACGTCCAGGCGACCGTCATAGCCGTGGGTGCGGGTCAACCCAAGGGCATCACCGGTTCGTGGCATGAACTGCCAAAGGCCGGACGCTCCTCGGTGGCTGCGGGCCATGGGATCGTAGGCACTCTCGATGAACGGCAGAAGCGCAATCTCGCCGGGCAGGCCGCGAGCCTCCACGCGGCTAGTGATCCAATGCATCCACGGCCGAGAGCGTTTGATGATGTCGGCGATGCTCTCGGGATGCGCCTGATAATGATCTATCCACTCCTGTACGCGCGGATGGTCGATCTGGTCCTGCCAGGCAAAGCGCTGGCGCAGGACTTCCCAGAATCCCGGTGGCTCGAGGACCAAGGCATCCCAAAACGTCGTGTTCGACTGGTCGATAGCCTGGAGGCCCTGGCGTTCTCCGCTGGGTGCTTGGCCTGGGTGGAAAGTGCTGGCTTTGGCGGCGACTGCAGCCAGTGTCATGCTGCTGATGAAAAGCGTACTTGCCAGGCAAATGGCCCGCCGCCGCGTAGTGATATAGGTCGACATAGCAATAGGGGTCCTCGTGGGCGCTAGCGTACTGCGTCCAGGGGCAATGGAATCATGGTGGGGATGACTTAAAAGGCATCCTTCCAGGCGCGCAGAGTGGTGAAAGTGGCGAGGGGCGTGTCGGTATCGCCTTGTGAGCCAGCCGCTCGCTGAACGCCGGGTTGGTCGCTACGCAGGAAGGGATTGATCTGCAGTTCGCGGGCCATGTTGCTGGGGAGTGTCGGGCGCTCCAGCTCACGCGAGCGTTGACAGTCGCGCTGATAGGCATCCAGGAGGGTATTGTCTGGATCGGCCGCTTTGGCAAAACGCAGGTTGGCCAGCGTATATTCGTGAGCGGCGAACACCAGGGTGTCGCCGGGCAGGGCGGCTAGGCGAGACAGCGAGGTATGCATCTGCTGTGCCGTGCCCTCGAAGAGTCGACCACAGCCCCCGGAAAACAGCGTGTCGCCACAAAACAGCAGGGGTGGCACACCGGCGGCGAAGAAGGCGATATGATCAAGGGTGTGGCCAGGTACCGCCATCACCTCGAAGCGGCGACCCATCACCAGGCATTCGTCGCCGTCTCCCAGGCGCTCGTCGATGCCATCAATGCGTGGGTTGTCCGGGCCGATAACGCGTGGGTGGTAGCGCTCGATAAGCTCGGGAAGTCCGCCAGTGTGGTCGTGGTGGTGATGGGTAATGAGGATTGAGGCAAGCGTCAAGCCCTCGCGCTCAAGGATCTCGATGACCGGCGCAGCATCACCCGGATCGACAACCGCCACCTTGTCGCTGGTGTCTTGGCGAAGTAGCCAGATGTAGTTGTCGTTGAAGGCCGGGATCGGTGTCACGCTCAGCATGGGGTAGTGTCCTCGATTATGGCTGCGTCATGTCGTGCGGCGCCAACTGCTATATTGCTGTCAACAGTTGCGAACGGGTGACCAGACGAGCATGGTGACGTTAGGTGACGCCTTTATGCATTAGCAGTCTCTACAGCACCAACTCAGTACCATCTGCTCGCGCCATCATCCTGATGCACCATGACGCTACCGACATGGCGGTTCTGCCTTGAATCCTGACAGTACCCAGTACTTCAGAGAGCGATGTCTGGTGACGGTGGCGCCCGAAGCGGCTTCTAGGGGCAGCGATTCGTGATGCCCAGGAACTGGCGAGCCACAAGGCAGTTCGAGACAGGCATTGCGTCAAGGCCGCTCGAGACACACAGCACATCAAGAGGAATTGAACCTTGCCTGTTTGCCGCCACTCCATGACAGGCCACTCTGGATCAAGTCAAGGTGGCCGATGTCAAAAATAGTCGCTACTTTGGAGGCTCCGGCATAGCGTGTCAAATTCACCAAATCCGATATTGCTGGCACAAATGGTGCGAGACGCCCGACGTTACTGGTCCACCGAGGACGGTCGCGCTCACTGGGCTGCAGAGCGCGCCTGCCTGGGCCCGGCGTGTGAGCGGCTGTTTGGTGGCCACAGCCTCGAGCTTGGCATGGCGCCCCGTCTTACCGATATGTGCCCGATCAACCATGCCATGCAGTGGTCGCCGACCCGTGAGTTGGCCGAACACGCCTCTACACTGATTTGCACACCCAATCAGCTCCCCTTGCCGGATGAATCGCTGGCGCTGGTGGTGATTCACCACCTGCTCGAGGTGGTTGATCAGCCCCATCATGTCTTGCAGGAAGCCGCTAGGGTCACCGCAGATGATGGTCGGTTGTTTATCTTTGGCTGGAGCCCTCATGGCGTCTCCGGCTGGAGTCGCCTGATGCCAAACAGGCGCCGACGGTTGCCTTGGTGTGGGCACTGGCGAACCCAGGGGCGGCTCAAGGACTGGCTGGCATTTGTCGATTTCGAGATCGAGCGGGTAGACTACTGCGGTTTTCACTGGCCTGGCAGCGCCCCCCGCAATGCCGGTCTCGAGGCCTTGGGGCGGCGCTATAATCTGCCGCTCGGGGATACGTTCATGATACGTGCCCGGCGGCGTTCGCAGCTGGCAACGGTTCAGCGGCCACGCCTGACACTCGGCTCTTCTCTGGGAGCCGCTGGCATAGGGCGAGCCACCGGCCTGGCACGACAACCCGATAGGATGACCGAGGGTGACTGACACCGCACTGCCCCGCGTGACGATTTATACCGATGGAGCCTGTCGTGGCAATCCTGGCCCAGGAGGGTGGGGAGCTCTCATGAAGAGCGGTGATCACGAGAAACGCCTCAACGGATTCGAGGCCAAGACCACCAATAACCGCATGGAACTGATGGCGGCCATCATGGCCCTGCGTGAGCTCAAGCGAGAATGCCAGGTGGAATTGTGGACCGACTCCCAGTACCTGCGTAAGGGCATTACCGAGTGGATCCACGGCTGGCAAAAGAAGGGCTGGAAGACCGCCTCTCGTCAGCCGGTGAAGAACGCCGAACTATGGAAAGAGCTGTTGGCAGAGACGCATCGCCATCGAATTGAGTGGCACTGGGTCAAGGGGCATAGCGGCCATCCTGGCAATGAAGCGGCCGATGCCCTGGCCAACGAAGCCATTGA
This sequence comes from Onishia taeanensis, assembly GCF_013349955.1. Taxonomy (GTDB): domain Bacteria; phylum Pseudomonadota; class Gammaproteobacteria; order Pseudomonadales; family Halomonadaceae; genus Onishia; species Onishia taeanensis_B. The sequence goes on from NZ_JABVXC010000004.1 coordinate 14,124, forward strand.
CGAACACCAGGCGTCGCGCGCGTGAGCTCCGTCCTCCGCGACGGTGCGGCTCATGCCGTTGGCCTAGATGGCGCTTCAGCGCTTCCCAGACGGCGATAGCCTTAAGAACCGCGACACCGCAGCAAGCTGCCTAGACTGCTCGCGCCCGCTGCGCCCCAGCAAGCCCGTTTAAACAAGCCCGTTCCCAAGAGAGACACCATGCGTCAGATCATTCTTGATACCGAGACCACCGGCATCGACCCTCGAGATGGACATCGCCTGATCGAGATCGGGGGGGTGGAGATGATCAACCGGCGCCTGACCGGGCGGACCTATCATCAGTTCATCAACCCGGAGCGTGCGATCGAGGAAGAGGCGATCGGGATTCACGGCATTACCAATGAGCGGGTAGCAGACGAGCCGGTCTTTGCGGCCATCGCCGATGAATTCTGGGCCTTCATCGAAGGTGCCGAACTGGTCATTCACAATGCGCCCTTCGATGTTGGCTTTATCGATAATGAGCTCTCGTTGCTCAATGCCAAGCGCAGCGTAACGCTCGGCCCCGTCGCCGAGCATTGCCGGATTCTCGATACCTTGGTCATGGCGCGCAAGATGCACCCGGGGCAGCGCAATAGCCTCGACGCCCTGTGCAAGCGCTACCAGATCGAAAATGGCCACCGCGTCCTGCACGGCGCCCTGCTGGATGCTGAGATCCTGGCCGATGTGTACCTGCACATGACCGGTGGACAAACGGCTTTGACTTTGGATGCTCAGGCCGGCAATGAGCAAGAAAACACCCAGCAAAGCAGCGGCATCCGTCGTCTCGACGAACAGCGGCCTCGCCTGTCGGTCGTCGCGCCCAACGACGCTGAGCTAGCGGCGCATCATGCCAAGCTGGCGGGTATTCGCGAGGCAGCAGGAGAGTGCGCCTGGGATAGTTTACCTGGATGGTCGCCGGCACCGGGTTCTATCGAAGGTGAGACGCACTGATGTTTCAGCGTGTTCTTCCCAAGGGGGCAGTGTCCGGTTGGACGCTGCACCTCCATCGCGGCCGTATTGCCCCCGGGGTTGATGGCGCTCCCCTTCAGGGGCCCGGCCGCTGGCCCTCTGAGGCCCTGCCGCTCGGCTACTGGCGCGATGAGCCGGTCGCGCTGGTATTCGATGATGACAATCCTCGGGCGGCCGAAGACTGGCCTGATGGCCGTGCCTGGCTGGCGAATATGCCGCATGCCTATTTTCCGCTGTTGTCGACCGCGCTGCAGGTCGCCAGTTGGTGGCAAAATCATCGTTTCTGTGGCCGCTGTGGGAGCCGCACGCGGCATGTTGCCTGGGAGTTTGCGATGCACTGCGATGCTTGCGGGCACCGCAACTACCCCCGCATCTCTCCTTGTATCATCACGCTGGTGACCCACGGTGATGCCATGTTGCTGGGACGCAGTCCGCGTTTCCCGGTGGGGCGCTATTCAACCCTTGCGGGGTTTATCGAACCGGGGGAGTCAGCAGAAGAGGCCGTCCGGCGCGAGGTCTTTGAAGAGGTGGGTGTCTCGGTGGGGCGGACCAGTTATTTCCGCAGTCAGGCCTGGCCGTTTCCGCATTCGCTGATGCTTGGGTACTTCGCCGAAGCGGCGAGCCGTGATATTCGTATCGACGATCGGGAGATCGCCGATGCTGCCTGGTTCTTGCCGGAGGACCTGCCCGAACTGCCGCCGACATTTTCCATCTCACGGCAGTTGATCGACACACATCTCAAATCCGTTGCTGCCCGCGGTCAATGACGCAGGCAGAACAACGCAGGGATTTGCAAGAAGCATTTGCTGGGGCAGGCAGGGTGCCATCGGCCCGCGGCGGCGGATGGCAACGCTTCGGGCCGGCTTACCGGCTGGGAAACAGGCTATTCAGACGCGTGGCGAGCATAATGTTGCCCGTGGCTTTGAGCTGGCCGCTCATGAAGGCACTCATGCCGCTGATTTCGCCACTCATTACGCCTTTCAAGGTGTCACTGGAGAGCTTCAGCGTTACCGACGGGTCCTCGTGTTCGCCCTCCTGGATATCCAGGCTGCCATCCTTGACCACCAGGTAGTAGTTACCCTTGTCGCTGAAATTGAACTGGAATACATCGTCCATGCCCTGTGCCGCCTGGGGGTCGAAGCGTGTCTGGAGTTTCTCGAGTACATTGTCGGTCATGACGAATCCTATTTATGACGAGTTCAGCTGTGACGAGTTCAGCGACGAAAACGGATATGGGCACGGACAGCCACTATAGTGACTGAGGCTATTTAAAACGAGCGTTCTGATCAAGACTTTATATGTCAACCGGACGAAAAGCTTTCCTGTGCGCCGGCTGAATGGTGGAATCGACTGACTGATAATGTGCGCATTCAAGGAGATTGCAGTGAACGAATGGATACAGGACTACGCCCTGTTTTTTGCCCAGGTCCTGACATTGCTGGCGATACTGGCGGCCATCATGGTTCTGATCAATAAAGGCCGTGGCCAGGGAGATGCGGGCTCACAGCTGTGCATCGAGGAGCTCAACCTTCGTCAGCGCAAGCGGGTACGGCGCCTGAAACTGGCGGTGACCGAGCCACAGGCCCGCAAGCGGCTACTCAAGGGTTTTCGTCGCGACGATAAGCATTCGCGCAAGAAAGGCGGTGAAGAATCCGCTCGCGGCAATGTCTGGGTACTCGACTTTCATGGTGACCTGAAAGCCACGGGAACAGCGCGCCTTGCCGAGGAAATCTCCGCCTTGCTGGACGTCGTTGCACAAGGCGATGAAGTGGTGCTGCGCCTAGAGTCTGCAGGGGGACTGGTGCATGCCTATGGCCTTGCTGCCGCGCAGTTGGATCGTTTGCGTGAAGCCGGTGTCTCGACTCGGATATGCGTCGACAAGGTGGCCGCCAGCGGCGGCTACATGATGGCTTGTTGTGCAGACCGGTTGCAGGTCGCTCCCTTCGCGGTGCTGGGCTCGATTGGGGTGGTGGCGCAGGTTCCCAATGTGCATCGTCTGCTCAAGCGTCACGATGTCGATGTCGAAGTGCTGACCGCTGGCCGCTACAAGCGCACGCTGACGGTGCTGGGCGAGAACACTGAAGAGGGTCGCGACAAGTTTCTCGCCGATATCGAACATACCCATGAACTTTTCAAACGCCATATCGCCGAACGGCGTCCGTCGATGGATATCGAGCAGTTGGCGACCGGTGAGATATGGTATGGCCGAGAAGCCGTCGACAAGGGGCTGGCAGATGAGGTCATGACCAGCGATGCGTATCTGCTGACTCGTATGCAGGACGCGCGGGTGCTCTCGGTGCGCCTCGAGGCGCAGAAGCGCCTTCCCGAGCGTCTGGGGTTGTCCCTCTCGGCGGGCGTTGAGCGTGGTGTCACAAGATTGCTGGAAGCTGTTGACGCAAGCCGATGGCTCAAGCGCTAGGGGTGGCCCGAGCGGTTGACTCCGGCTCATGATGTCTGGGCTAGGCATTGCTTGGGAGGGTCTCGCCCAGCGAGGAGCCCTGAGTCGACCAGGGTTCAGGCCTCTGGCCTTGAGAGCAAGGCGAGGGAACCGTTCCTGTGATTGGGGCAGTTCACATGGCCCGCGGCGTTGTGCTTTCAATGGCAGTCGCGCTAGGTGTTTCAGGCCGGCTTGCCCAGGTAAAGCCGGCTGATCGCCTCGATGATGCCTCTCGCCTGGTCGCCCTTCAGCGAGTAGTAGATGGTCTGTGATGCGCGTCTAGTGGAGACCATGCCTTCACGGCGAAGAATCGCCAGATGCTGAGACAGCGCGGATTGGCTGAGGCTCAGGCGGACGTTGAGCTCGGAAACAGAGAGCTCAGCCCCGTCTAGCAGGCAGAGGATCCGCAGCCGGTTTTCGTTTGCCATGGCCTTGAGCAACGAAGTCGCCGTGCTCAAGACAGTGTCGCCGGCTTCGAGCAGTTGAATGGCGGATTGGCGCGAGCTCATGAAGTGACCTCCTGGCTTTGCGGTCCGTGCGCCTGACTGATCGTCATCGGCACATACAGAACACGCAGGATAGAGAAATGCCGAAAGATCACCTTCCCTGGCTGTTGGACGGCACCAAGCGTGTCGTTCATCACGATGCTCGTGGGTCAATAACGATGCTGCCTACTGGGCAATCGGACGGATTGTGTCGCTTCATTAAGCGAATCATCAATATGGGTTTAGTAAAGTTTTATTAACACTGCAAGCATGAATCCCTTAAGGCCAACGCAGTATCAACGCCTGAAAACAGGGCGGCAATAACCAGCGTCAGCCACCGACACCTTGATCGTTGTCAACAATATTGGTGTAAAGGTGGATGGTTAGCCCATTGTCGCAGAGAAAATCGTGACAAAACCTCTAGAGTGTCAACAATCGGTTCGCACAGAGGCCGCCTGTGGGGGCCTTCCTGTGTATACCCAGGACGCTCATTTCCATTAAAGGTGCTGCCATGAGCCGCTATCACGACACCTATCGTCATGCCATCGATCGCCCCGAGTCTTTCTGGGCCGAGCAGTCCCGCCGCATACCCTGGATCACGCCGCCCAAGACGATTCTCGACTATGACGAGCATGGGCATGCGCGCTGGTTTGTCGATGGCGAGATGAACACCTGTCATGCCGCTCTGGATTATCATGTCGAGCAGGGCAGGGGACAGCAGGCTGCTGTGCTGTGGGATTCTCCCGTCACCGGACAGCGTAGACGCCTGAGCTATCGCGAGCTGCGCGATGAGGTAGCGGTATTTGCTGGCGCGCTAGCCGGGTTAGGCGTCGGCAAGGGGGATCGGGTGGTCATTTATATGCCTATGGTCCCCGAAGCCCTGGTCGCGATGTATGCCTGCGCACGGTTGGGCGCCATTCATTCAGTGGTGTTTGGCGGCTTCGCCCCGCACGAGCTTGCCATGCGCATCGACGATGCCGAGCCCAAGGTCATCATCGCCGCCTCCTGCGGAATCGAGGTCGACCGGGTCATCCCTTACAAGCCAATGCTCGATGAAGCGCTGGCGCAAATCCGCTATCAGCCCGAAGGTTGCGTAATTCTGCAACGAGATCAGACCGTTGCAGAGCTGGGGGCTCGGGACCATGACTGGGCGTCACTGGTGGCTCGGGCTGAGCCAGCCGATTGCGTGCCGGTTAAAGCGACCGATCCGTTGTATATACTTTACACATCTGGCACTACCGGCAAACCCAAGGGAGTGGTGCGCGATAATGGCGGCCACGCCGTTGCTCTTCATTATTCCATGGATGTCATCTACGACATGGCGCCTGGCGAAGTATTCTTTTCGGCCTCGGACGTTGGCTGGGTGGTGGGGCACTCCTACATCGTTTATGCGCCGCTGCTGCGCGGCTGTACCACCGTGGTTTATGAAGGCAAGCCGGTGCGAACCCCGGATGCCGGTGCCTTCTGGCGTGTGATCGCCGAATACGGTGTAAAGACATTCTTCACTGCGCCAACGGCCTTTCGTGCCATCAAGAAAGAGGACCCGGACGCTAAATGGCTCGAGAAATACGATATCTCCTGCCTCAAATCGCTATTCCTTGCCGGTGAGCGCCTCGACCCGCCGACGTACCATTGGCTGAATGACCTGTTGAAGATTCCCGTCATCGACCACTGGTGGCAGACCGAGACTGGTTGGCCGATTGCCTCCAACCTTCAGGGGTTGGCGCCCATGCCTAGCAAGGCAGGCTCGGCGACCTTCCCGGTACCCGGCTTCAACGTGCAGGTGCTGGGGCGCGATGGTGAGCCAGTCGCGGCGGGGCAAGAGGGCAGCGTAGTCATTCGTGAGCCGATGCCGCCGGGCTGTTTGGTGGGCATATGGGGCGACCCGGCTCGCTTTCAGCATGCCTATATGTCGGCCTTCCCGGGCTGTTACCTGACCGGTGATGGTGGCCACTTCGATGAGGATGGGTATCTGTTCATCATGGGGCGCACCGATGACGTCATCAATGTGGCGGGCCATCGGCTTTCCACTGGCGAGATGGAAGAAGTGCTCGGTGGTCATCCGGCGGTGGCCGAGTGCGCGGTGATCGGCATTCACGATGCCCTCAAGGGGCAGGTGCCGGTCGGCCTGGTGATTCCCAAGGACGGTTTCGACGGCGATGAGCCAGCTCTCGAGGAGGCGTTGATCGCGCTAGTGCGAGAGCGAATCGGCGCCATTGCCAGTCTCAAGCAGGTGCTGGTGGTCAACCGCCTGCCCAAGACCCGTTCGGGCAAGATACTGCGCAAGCTGTTGCGCACCATCGCCGACGGTAAGGAGTTCTCGATTCCTTCCACCATTGATGATCCCACCAGCCTCCAGGAAGTGCATGACCTGATGTGTGACCGTGATCTAGGGCTGGCGGCTCAGGCCAAGCCCCAGGACTGATCGTCATGTGAGGCGAATAGCCAAGCATGCGTAAGACGCATTGCCCAAGCAAGAGGCCGCCCTTCAGGGGGCGGCCTTTTTGATGCCATGTCGGTAGGCGGGGGAGTCTTTAGCTATCCAACGAGTTCGTATCAGCTCGTCGCCTTATCCCGTCGATGATTCAGACGGCGCTGGTGTTGCCAGGCCACGGCAAGTGTCAAGGTGGCCAGTGTCACGCTCAGCGCCAGGAGGTTCGTGCCGCCAAGGCCCAGCGTCAGGTAGCCGGCGAGGGTGGATAGCGCGCCCAGGCCGGCATAGGGTAGCTGGGTGAGTACGTGATCGATGTGATGGCAGGCGGCGCCGGTGGAGGAAAGGATGGTGGTGTCGGAGATCGGCGAGCAGTGATCGCCGAAAACGGCGCCTGCCAGCACCGCCCCCATCATTGGTAGCAGCATGGCGAGGTCCGTGGCGGCGGCCATGTCGCCAGCGATGGGCAGCATGATGCCGAAGGTGCCCCAACTGGTGCCGGTGGCGAACGCCATGATACCGGCCAGCGCGAATAACAGCATCGGCAGCCATTGAGCGGCAAGAATTCCTTCGACGAGGCTTGCCAGATAAGCCCCCGTGCCCAGGTCCGAGATGATGCCGGTCAATAGCCAGGCGAGTACCAGGGTGTACACCGCCGGCAACATGCTGTGCACGCCGTGCAGTAGGGCCTGTCCCGTGTGACGGCGCACCGTCGAGCGAGGCCACAACATACCGAGGGTGGCGAGCAGGGCCACGGCGCCGCCGACCAGCAGCGATCGGGCGACGTCGGTCTGCTCGAAAGCGCCTAGCAGGCTGAAGGCGAGGCCAGCGGCATCGAGCGCCGCTGCCCCGGTGTAGAAGATCATCGCCACGGTGGCCGCCACCAGAATCAGGATCGGTAGCAGCAGGTCGCGAGTGCGGCCGCCTTGCGCCTCTTCGATGGTCAGGTTGCCGGGCGGTTCGCCGCGAGAGGCGTCGAACACCTGCCCTTGGCGTGCCATGTCGGCATGGCGGCGCATGGCACCGATATCCAGATCCAGCCAGGCGCTGAGCAGCACCAGCACCAAGGCACTGATGGCATAGAAATTCAGCGCCGAAATTTCCACAAAGGCCTGCAGTGCCGTGATGTCGGTGACCGCATGGGCGGTGAGCACACCGCCGATCAGGCTGATGATGTAAGCGCCCCAGCTGGAGATCGGGGTGATCACGCACACCGGCGCAGCAGTGGAATCGATCAGGTAGGCCAACTTGGCGCGAGAGATACCCTGGCGGTCGGTCAGCGGGCGGCTGATGTTGCCCACCGCCAGGCTATTGAAGTAGTCATCAATGAAAATGACCGCTCCCAGCACGACCGTGGTGACCTGAGCGCCGCGGCGAGTCTTGACGTGTTCACGGGCCCATTCACCAAAGGCTCTGGTGCCGCCAGATAGGGTAACCAATGCCACCATGGCGCCCAGTAGCAGCAGGAAAGCAAGGATGGAAAGGTTCCAGATGTTGGCGGTGCCCAGGTCAGCGGCACCGCTCTCGGGCAGCGTCCAGAACACGCCGACCAGTCGTCTGGCCAGGCTTTCAAGGGTCGCTAGCGGCTGGAAGTCATTGAGCAGCAGGGCGCCGACCAGGCTGCCCATCGTCAGCGAAAGCAGTACGCGACGGGTGATCACTGCCATGCCGATGGCGACCAGTGGTGCCAGCAAGGACAGATACGAGGTGGCGTGTGAGGTCAGTTCCATGATGATTGATATCGTGTCGGGCGCAGGGCGCGATTTTTTATAGGAAAGAGTGATGCCGCAGGGCACTGGGGCGCGGATTATGCCCGAGTGGCGGGGTAGGAGAAAGACACGAAGGTTGCCGCAGAAAAAAATAGGGCGGATGAGTGAAAGCCTGGTAGATGGGTGACAGGAAACCTCCTTTCATGGAGATACTTGCGCATGAATCCATTCTATGAAGAATGGCGGGCACCAACATGACACAGGGTGCCCAGCGTTACCATGGATGTTTCATTCTCTGATTTCTTTACCCAGCTGGTCAGCGCCGGCAATGGCCTGATCTGGGGCAGTGTGCTGATCTATCTATTGATCGGTGCCGGTCTGCTGTTCACCATCATGACGGGCGGGGTTCAGTTCCGTTATTTCGGCCACATGTTCAAGCTGCTCAGGCGCTCTCGGGAAGGCGGTGAGGGCATCTCTTCCTTCCAGGCCCTGTCGACCAGCCTGGCCGCTCGCGTGGGTACCGGCAACCTGGCCGGTGTGGCGGTCGCGATCTACTTCGGTGGTCCCGGTGCTGTCTTCTGGATGTGGATGACGGCCATCGTCGGCATGTCGACCAGTTTCGTCGAGTCGACCCTGGCACAGGCCTATAAAGTCAATCACGGCGACCAGACGTTCCGCGGTGGTCCGGCCTACTATATTGAGCGTGGCCTCGGCTCCCGCTGGCTGGCTACGGTCTTCTCGGTGTGTCTGATCATCGCCTTCGGCCTTGCCTTCAACAGTGTGCAGGCCAACTCCATTGCACTTGCCATGGAGCAGGCCTTTGAAGTGCCGACCTGGATCGTGGGCGTGGCCCTGCTAGTGGTCGTCACGCCGATCATTTTCGGTGGCCTGAAATCGATCGCCAAGGTCGCCGAGCTGATCGTGCCGCTGATGGCGGTGCTGTATCTCGCCCTGGCGCTGGTGGTGGTGGCGATGAATGCCTCCGAGCTGCCGGGTGCGATCATGACCATCCTGCGCAGTGCCTTCGGCATCGAGCAAGCGGCCGGCGGCGCCATGGGCTATGCCGTGGCACAGGCCATGATACAGGGTATCAAGCGCGGCCTGTTCTCCAATGAGGCGGGTATGGGCTCGGCGCCCAATGCCGCTGCGACCGCTAGTACGACACCGAACCACCCGGCGGCCCAGGGCTTCATCCAGATGCTGGGTGTCTTCCTCGATACCCTGGTGATCTGCACTGCGACCGCGGCGATCATCATCATCTCTGGCCCGATGATGGACAGCGGTGATTCACCTAACGGCATTCAGCTCACCCAGATGGCGCTGTCTTCTCATGTGGGCGACTGGGGCGGCATGTTCATCGCCGTGGCCATTTTGCTGTTCGCCTTTACCTCGGTGATTGCCAACTACTCCTATGGTGAGAGCAATATCGAGTATCTGGCCGGTCCGCGCCGCGCACGTGCTGCGGTTTTCATTTACCGCCTGGCGGTGTTGGCCATGGTGATGATCGGCTCGGTGAGTAGCCTGAAGGCCATCTGGGGCTTCGCCGACCTGTCGATGGGTATGATGGCGCTGATCAACCTGGTGGCGATTCTGCTGTTGTCGCCGTTGGCCGTGGCGCTGTTCAAGGATTATGACCGCCAAATGCGCGCTGGCGTGGAGCCGGTCTTCGATCCGCGCCGCTTCCCCAAGCTTGCTGGCAAGGTCGATCCCAAAGCCTGGCCCGAGCGCGATGCCTCGACCACGACCAAGAGCAACAAGCCTGCCCAGGCGCGCTAAGCGCGTTTCACCCCTGCGGGTGAGCGGGTATAATGATCTTCACGAGGGGCGCCACGGCTTATGCCGTGGCGCCCTGTGTTTCGAGGGTTCCCTCACCCCTCCGTTTTCCAAAAAGGTGACCGATGTTCACGTTGACCCCCGCCCAAGCCAGCCGCTGCATGGCCATTCTGGTGGCGTTTCATATTACGGTGATTGCCGCTAGCAACTATCTCGTTCAACTGCCTTTCACGCTGTTTGGGTTTCACACCACGTGGGGCGCGTTCAGTTTTCCGTTCATTTTTCTTGCCACTGATCTGACGGTGCGACTCTTTGGCAAGGGGCCGGCACGCATGATCATTGCCAGGGTGATGCTGCCGGCGCTGTTGGTGTCCTATGGCGTGTCGGTGATCTTTCCGCAAGGCAGCTTTGCTGGATTCGGGGCTCTGACGGAGTGGAACCTGTTCGTGGGGCGCATTGCCCTGGCGAGTTTCATGGCCTATGTGCTGGGCCAGTTGATGGATATTCAGGTCTTCGACCGGTTGCGGCGCCTGCGTGCCTGGTGGGTCGCACCGGCGGTGTCGACGCTGTTTGGCAATCTGGCGGACACCTTTGCCTTTTTCTCGATCGCCTTTCATGAAAGCCCGGATGCCTTCATGGCTGCCAACTGGCCGGAAATTGCCTGGGTCGATTACAGCATCAAGCTCGGCATCAGCCTGTTGTTGTTCCTGCCGCTATACGGCCTGCTGCTTGGCTGGCTGAGTCGCCGTCTGGTGGCCTGGACGGGGCAGTGCGATCGCGACCCGGCAATGGCCAGGTGACGCCTGGGACGGTTACCGGCCTGGGTTTATGTCTTTCACGGGCTTTCACTGACGTTTATCGTCCCGCATCGATAGAGGAGCTCTCATGACAGCGGAACTGCATACCCTCGACAGCGGCGGAGAAGGCACGCCGCTGGTGGTCATTCACGGCCTGCTGGGCAGCGCCGATAACTGGCGTTCTCACGTCAAACAATGGCAGCGTCGCCACCGGGTGGTGGCGCTGGACCTGCGCAATCATGGTCGATCGCCGCACCTGGAAGGCATGGCCTACCAGGCCATGGCCGATGATGTGCTGGCGGCGCTGGATCGCTTGGAAATCACAAGCTGTCATCTGCTCGGGCACTCGATGGGGGGCAAGGTCGCCATGAGCCTGGCGCGGCTGGCGCCCGAGCGCGTTGCCTCGCTGATCATCGCCGATATCGCCCCGGTCACCTACGGCCACGGTCACGATGAGATCTTCAAGGCATTGCGCTATGTCGAAGCCAATGAGCCGGCCAACCGTCGCGAGGTCGACGCCTTGATGGCCGAGCATATCGACGAAAAAGCGATTCGCCTGTTTCTGGCGACTAACCTGGAGCGTGACGAGGCGGGCGGCATGCGCTGGCGGATCGGGCTCGATCACATCGAGGCGGGGTATGAAGACATTCGTGGTGAGCCGGCCGGGCAGGGCGCCTTCGCAGGCCCGAGTCTGCTGCTGCGCGGCGGACGTTCGAATTACGTGACCGATGACCTAGTGCCGGCAGTTAAAGAAGTATTGCCGTCAGCCCAGATTGCGACCCTGGATGCCGGTCACTGGTTGCATGCAGAGCAACCCATGGCCTTCCAGCGATCCGTGAGCGAGTTTATCGAATCGCTCGATTAGTCCTCTCGAGTCTGGGGGGCATCGTCGCTGTCCAGCCGGTGAACCGTCAGCGGTGCATCGGCGTCGTCACCGTCCCTATGTTTATCGAGGGCGCGGCTGAGGATCTTGTAGGTGTCGATATCGAAGGCAACCGGCTGGTCGTCGAGCGCTGCTAACGAAGCGTCATCCAGGGCCTCGACGCTGCCCAGGTAGCACCAATGATCCACCAGATGCCAAGCGAGCGTGTCCCCGGCATTGGTAGCGATGTTCTCGCCGATGGCGACTCGACCGGGCCAGGGCCAGTGCTGCACACGCAGCCGTTCCAGGGCCTCTCGAGCGCGAACGTCATGGACGTCTCTGGATTCTGCGCCGTGGCAGGCGCCGCGGCAGCGTCCCAGTTGGCTTGCAAAGCAGCGCCCGCGGCCTTTTTCCAATCCCAGCAGGCGCGGGCAGAGGCCATGATGTTCGGCGATTTGCTTGAGTGCTTGCCGTGCTTCTTTGGCGGCGCGAAATAGGCCGTACAACGGTACCTTCGGGTGCGTCGTGATGTCCTCGGCCGACACCAGCCTAGGCGCTTGCTCGTCTTGCGGCCATTGCCAGCCCATCAGCTTGCCTTGGCGACGCAGGCGACGATTCATGATGGGCAGTTGGGTCTTGATCAGCCGTGCTTCGAGAAGCTGGGCGCCCAGGTCGCCAGACGTCTCGTGCCACTCCAGATCCTGAATCTGCTGGGTGAGACGCATCTTGCGATCCTGACTCAGGTCATCATGGAAGTGTGACAACACCCGGGCACGCAGGTTAACGCTCTTGCCAATATAGAGCGGCAAACGATTGTGCCCATAGAACAGATAGACGCCAGGGCGTTTAGGGACCTCCTGCAGCAAGCCGGGGTCGAGCTGGCTTGGCAGGCTCGGCAGGCGGCGCTGAGCGGCGATCAGCGAGGCGAAGTGATCGCCGTCTTCCCGTTGCTGCCAGTGCTGCCAAAGTGCCAGCAACGCTTCGGCATCGCCTTCGGCTCGGTGGCGCTGATGGCCGGTCAGACCGTGACGTTCGATCAAGGCATCCAGGTTGTGGTGTGGGTGCTCGGGTGCCAGGCGCCGGGACAGTTTGAGGGTGCACAGTGTGGGGGCGCGAAACGAGATATCCGCGCGGGCAAACTCGTTGCGTAGAAAGCCGTAGTCGAAGCGCATGTTATGCGCGACGAGCTCGGCACCACCAAGAAAGTCGTGCAAGGCATCGGCCAACTCAGCAAAGCGTGGGGCATCTGCCACCATCGCATCCGAAATGCCGGTCAGACGCTGGATCTGGGCGGGAATCGGTTGGCCCGGATTGACCAGCTGTACGAAGCGTTCTACCACCCTGCCGTCTTCAACTTTCAGGGCGGCGATCTCGGTGATTCTATCCCGAGTGGTGCGCGTCCCGGTGGTCTCCAGGTCCAGAAAAACCTTGGTCATGTGGTGCTGCCTGATGATAAAGGATGATACCTAAGACGAGCTGGGATCCACGGCGAGACGCTTTATCGGCGTCGCCTCGTCAATGAAGGCCTTTTTCTTCAGGAAGGTTTCAAAGGTGGCATAGCGGCTGACGTTGAGTTGGGCTGGGCTGGGTGACATGCGCCTAAGGCTGGCCTGCCAGGCCTGCTGATTGGCGTCGCTATCAAGGCTTGGCTCCTGTTTGACGAGCAGCTGCCATGCTTGATCCGGGTGATTGATCATCCAATTGGTGGCTTCCTCGAGAGCGGCAAGCAAGTGATCGATGTCGTCGCGCTTGGCACTGAGGTGGTCCCGGTTGGCGATCAGTACCAGGCCGTCATGCAGCGGCAGGCCGTGCTCCTCGGGGAGGAATCGGCGGGTAGGAAGGCCTTCCTGGCCGAGCAGTGCCGGTATGACGTTGCGAGGTGCGCCAATGAGTGCGTCCACGCTCTTCTCGGCCAGTGCGCGCACCATGGCAAAGTCGATCTTCTCGACAGTCACGTCGTTCAGCGTCATGCCGTGATGATTCAGCATCGTGGCAAGGGTGGGGTTAATGCTGTCCTGAAAGGCATAGCCGAGGGTCTTGCCCGCCAGGTCAGTGATATCGGTGATGTCACTGTCTTCACGCACAATCAGGGAAGACAGTGGCGTATCGATCAGGGTGGCGACACGCACTAACGGTAGCCCCTTGTCGATCAGCATATGCAGTTGCGGTTCGCGGCCCACCGCCAGGTCGGCACGGCCGGCGGCCACGAGTTTCGCCGGTACGCTTGGATCAGCTGGGGTGATGATGGTTAGCGACACTCCGCGACGCTTGAGCTCTCCATGCGCCTGTGCGATCAACAGAGCAGCGTGTTGAGGCGATGGGTACCAATCGAGCACCAGGCGCAATTCGCGCGTCGGCGGCGGCTCGATGGGTTCAGGAGACCCCTGCACCACAGAGGGAACGTCGACGACTGCCTCCGACGTCTTGGGGGCACTGTCAGAGGCGGCGTCTTGTTTGGCACTACTCGGTGAATCGCCTCCTGTGGCCTCGGCGGACGAGGCTTGCGGTGATGCGCCTGCTTGGGCTTCTTCTGTCGCCGAAGGCGCTTGCGCCGGTGCTTCATCGTCGGCCGACTGGGCCCAGGCGGGAGCGATCGCCAATGTCGCTGCCATCAGGGTGGCTGGCAGCAGCCTGGCGAGTCGGGCGGTGCGCCTGGAGGGCAGCATCGAGCATGTTGTCATCAACTGGGGGACTCCCAAGGCAAAGGGTTTGTCGGGCCCATCGGCCAATTCGGCAGTAGTTTATCCCTCTTGAGCATGTATGAGCCACCCGCCAACGCGTGAGTACGTCGCTGGCTTTCCGTGGCTGTGACATAATGAGCCTTGGTTTGGCTTGACCACGGATGATCATGGATAGCATCAATACCCTCTTTCTGCTCAGTGGCTTTCTGATTGCCTTGAGTATCCTCGCAAGCCGCCTTTCTACCCTGTTTGGGCTTCCTCTGCTGGTCATCTTTCTCGGCCTTGGCATGCTTGCCGGCGAGGAAGGGGTGCTGGGTATAAAGTTCGATGACTATTCCCTGGCCTTTCTGATCGGCCACCTGGCGCTGGCCATGATTCTGCTCGATGGTGGCCTGCGCACTCGTTTGAAAACCTTCCGCGTGGGCTTCAAGCCTGCCTTGTCGCTTGCCACTCTGGGGGTCTTCATCACCAGCGGCGTGGTGGGACTGATTGCCATGTTGGTCTTCGACCTGACCTTGATCCAGGGGCTATTGGTTGGCGCCATCGTCGGCTCTACCGATGCTGCCGCCGTGTTTTCGATGCTTGGCGGGCAGGGCATCAACCTGAACGAGAGGGTGGGGGCCACGCTCGAAATCGAATCCGGCACCAACGACCCAATGGCGATCTTCCTGACGCTGACACTGGTCGAGATACTGGTCGGTGATCTGCGCGGCGTGACCGGCACCCTGATGTTCCTGCTTTCCCAATTCGGCCTGGGCCTGGCGATCGGTTTGGGGGCTGGTTGGTGCATTGCCCGCCTGTTGCGCTGGCTGGATCTGGCGCCGGGGCTCTATTCGCTGCTGGCGCTGGCGCTCGGTTTCTTCGTGTTCGGTGCCACCAGCTGGCTAGGTGGTAGCGGCTTCCTCGCTATCTATCTGACGGGGCTGATGATTGGCAATCAGCCTGGGCGCCACCTGGATTTTATCCTGCCGGTTCACGACGGGCTGGCATGGCTCAGTCAGATCGGACTGTTCCTGGTGCTGGGGCTGCTGGTTAACCCCAGTGAGGTATTTGAGTTCGCGCTGCCGTCGCTGATGGTCGCTCTCGCACTGATCTTCGTGGCGCGTCCGCTGGCGGTACTGATCGCGATCAAGCCTTTCTTCAAGTTTCGCTGGCGGGAAGTCAGCTTCATCTCCTGGGTGGGGCTGCGCGGTGCCGTGCCGATCGTGCTGGCCATCTTCCCGGTTATCGGCGGCGTCGAGAATGCTTCGTTGTATTTCAATGTCGCCTTCGCTGTGGTGCTGCTATCGCTGCTGATTCAGGGCGGTTCATTGCCATTCATGGCGCGTTGGATGAAGGTCGAAGTCCCCGCCACGATCACGCCGAACCGCCGTGGACCGCTCGGCATATTGCCGGAGAACGACTATGAGATGTTCGTCTATCAGGTTGAGGATAAGGCCCTAGACGACGTGCCGATTCGCCTGCTGCGTTTCCCTTCGGGGGCCCTGATATCGGCCATGTTTCGTCAGCATGTGATGCTGCATCCCAAGGGCAGCACTCGGCTACGCGAGGGCGATGTGGTCTGTGTCATCGGTCGCACTGATGATCTTCCGGCCCTGAACCGCCTCTTCAATGGCGATGCAAAACTGGAACGTGCCCGTGCCTTTTTTGGCACCTTTACCTTGCAGGGTGATGCCTTGATGTCGGACGTGGCCGAGGCCTATGGCCTGACGTTAAGCCCCGGCGAACAAGAAATGACGCTGGGTGAATACGTCTCGCTGCGCGTCGGCGGGCACCCGGTAGTGGGCGATGACGTGGACTGGCACGGCTTCCACTGGGTCGTCAGCGAAATGCGCGGTAACCAGATCACCCGGGTCGGTCTGCGTCTCTACTATTAGGCTCGGTCCGCTGCGACATTGTGTCGTAACGCATTGATCGCAAACTGCCTCTTGACGAATCAAGCGAAGCTGGTAATATATGCACTCGTAAGCCGGAGGGATGGCAGAGCGGTTTAATGCACCGGTCTTGAAAACCGGCGTAGGCTAATACCTACCCAGGGTTCGAATCCCTGTCCCTCCGCCACCAAACAAAGATAAGCCGCTGATTTCAGCGGCTTTTTTTATGTCTAAATTCTATCAGCCCATACTCTAGCCCATACTTTGTACCTGGCTCCTACAAGATGTAGTTGGACTAGCACGGACAATTTCTCCTGTTAGGTCTCCGGCTCATCACTGCCACCCGAGCTTACGGTTCTGTGCCACGAACTGCGCACTGAGTATCCTTGGTAGGGTTTCACCCGTGCCGAATTGGGTAGTGTAAAGGGTAAGATGTCTCAGGAAGGCAGCATTTAGCCTATGGTGGCAAGGGCCGGGAACCAGTCCACCAGCATGCTGGAGAGCCTGGTTAGCGTCCCTGAGACGATCAGAAGCCCCATCAGAATCAGGATCACGCCTGCGATCGGACGGGCATAGGCACTCCACTTGCCCAGACTGCCCCGATAGCGGCTGAACTTGTTGAGCAGCAGTGTGCTGGCCAGGAAGGGTAGGGCCAATCCCATCGAGTACGTCGCAAGATAGAGCATGCCGGCCTGGGCATTGGCGGTGGTCGAGGTGGCCATCAGGATGGCGCCCAGGATCGGGCCGATGCAGGGCGTCCAGCCGATGGCGAAGGAAACGCCGAAGAAGGTTGCTGCCATGGGGGAGCCCCCTCGCAACTCGGGCGACCACTGAAAGCTGCGCTGTAGGGCGGGCAGTCGGAACACGCCGGTCATGAACAGGCCGAGCACGATGACAATGCTGCCGGTGATCCAGTTGAGCTCCTGACGATAGCCGCGCAGAAGCTGGCCGATGCTGGTCACACCCAGGCCCATCAGGATGAAGACCACGCTGAATCCGAAGACGAAGAAGGTGCTCAGCAGCAACGCCTCGAAGCGCCGATCCGCCTTGCCGGCACTGCCGCCGGTGACTACCGACAGATAGGCGGGCAGCAGTGGCAGGGTGCAGGGCGAGAAAAACGACAGCAGCCCGCCGACGAGGGCGCCGATCAGTCCAATGGACGAGAGCGTTTCCACGAGTCACTTTCCTTCAGTGCGACGTAGCAAATGGGATCACCATCAGTACCGCTCCACCGATACCCGCATTGACGATGATGGCGCGCTGTGGCCTCAGCAAGATACACGCTTACAGGTCTCTGGCGCGATTGGCCTGTTGGGAAAGTCGCATCGCCTCGTGTTCCTCCATCTTCAGCAGCTGCTGGATCAAGGTGCGTGCCTCGGGGATCTCGGCGCGGCCTTCTAGATATTGATACAGCTCGACGACCTGATCATGGAAGGCGAATACCTCACGACAGATCTCATCAAAACTCATGTTGGCGTAGGGCAGGTCACACTCCTGATGGGGCGAGATGGGCGGATGGGGCAAGTAGTCATAGACCCAGGTATGCAGGGCCTTGGGATCGGCCTGCTGCTCGAAGCTCGCCACGGTACTTTCCAGGTTCGCTTCATGAGTGGCAAGGTACTCAAGCAGCGCTTTGGCCCGGGGTTCATCTTGCTGTACAGAGCAGTGCTGCAGGCACTTGGCCAGGAAGCCATGGAGCTCCCGGGTCCAGTCGATGAGATCCTGAAAGGTTTCGACTTGCATGTTGACGCCCTCTTGTGTTATGGGATGCCTGGTCGGCGATAGGCCTGCACCAAAGCGGTGGTTCTCGCAGGATACCCCTGCCGGATGCCTTGGCCCATGACTCGCATCAAGTACGGCTGGCGCAGGGTGTGAATGACCTCGATCTATCCATTGGCCCCTGTAGGGCCGCGACTCATCGGGCTGGGCGACGGCCATAGAGCCCCTTGAACACCATCTCGAAGACGCTGTCGCGACTCGTGCCGGCAAGCGTCAGCGTCGAGGTGATCGCCTCGCTCATCAAGGTCTCCCATTGCCGATAGGGATTGTTGCTATCGACCGGCGTTGGCATGGTCTCCACTATCTCGGCCAGCCACTTCACGCTGCCCATCCAGGGCGCGAACCGCTCCGAGAATATCAGCCGGCTGGTCCGCGCCGGATGCAGTTGACGCAGTGCCTCGGCGGACCAAGGTGTAACGAACAATCGTACCCAGGGCCCGACGAAGGTCTCGTAGAGGGCCACATTGTGCGTGGAAAGTGCTTTTACCTGCTCGAACGCCGGTTCCTGCTCGGGGTAGTCCAGCTCCTCCACGCGGCGCTCCTCGAAGTGCACCTGAAACTGCGGCTTGTGGCAGTCGGGATCGCCGGTGGGGTTGTCGATCTTCATCTCGTAGAGCCCCGGCGCGAGGTCATTCAGCTCGCCGACGCTCTCGAGGATCGCCCGGTGCTCCAGCCGTGCGACCTTGGCGGAAACGAAGATCCCCAGATGGCCGACATGCGGATTGAGCAGATAGATGATGCGCTGGCCAGCGGCCTTGAGTGCCTCGGTGTCGGGGTACACCGCCGGGACCCAGTTGAGTGCCTGGTGGGGCGGGGTGATGTTGTCGCCGCTGGAGGCGAAGATCACCAGCGGGTTGCGGATGTGCTTGAGGTCGACGGTACACCCCGGGCAGATCTGCAGTTCACCACGCTCAAGCTTGTTGCCGATGAACAGGTTTTCGACGATGGCGGTGATCTCCTCCTTGCTTAGCGTATAGAAACCCGCCCACCAGCGCTCGAACGCCAGGAACCGCTCGCGCTGGCCGTCGATGTCGGCAAACAGCTGGTAGTCTTTCTGCCACAAGGTATTCGCCGGCTTGAGGCTCTCGAAGTTGGCGGCCAGATGGGCGCCGTCGAAGCGCCCGTCTCCTAGGTCTGCTATCAGGTGGGTCAGCCAGGCCCCTCCCAGCAGCCCGCCGGCCAGGCGCATGGGATTGACCCCGGATTCGCCGGACCAGTAGGACAACGGCGAGCCGTTGAGAACTGCCGGCCCGACCAGGCCCTCACAGTCTGCGGAGAGCAGGACGATGGCCCAGCCCGCCTGGCAGTTGCCGTAGAGCACCGGCGGCTTGCCGGGGTGACGCTCCCCCAGGGTCTCGACGAAGCGTCGCAGGACATGCTGCACATCCTCCAGAGTCTGCCCGGCAACGGGCTCGGGGAAGAAGATCACGAAGTAGACCGGGTGCCCCAAGTGGAGCGCCATGCCCACCTCGGAGTCGCGCTTGAAGCCACCGATGCCGGGCCCATGACCCGCGCGGGGATCGATGATCATGACCGGCGGCTTGCTCTCGTCGAGACAGTCCTCCAGGCAGTCGTCGCCGACCCGGGTGATGCGCAGCAGGGCATAGTTGGCAGGCCGCGCCAGTTGCCGACCATCGAGGATCATCTCGTAGTCGAAGTCGAGCAGTGGCGGCTTACCCGCCTGCTCATGTTCGAGCATTTTATCGGCGCGCTCACGCAGGGTATCCAGGTAGCGCAGACCGCGCCGCCACAGGTCGCCCTGATAGGCGAGCAGTTCCGTTGCTGCGTTGCTTGGGACAGTAACCTCATCTGGACCGGGTGCGGCCATCTGCTCGGGCAGCTCTTGTGATGCTGCCGGTTGGCGCTTGCGCTTGCGCTTGGCCCGGCGGACCGTTGGTGCCTTGTCTGTCGCTGTGTTGGCGGTCATGGTGACTTGCCTCTCGGTATTAGGCTGTCATTGATTGGGGGTCGACGCCGATCTTGACTCGAGCCTCGGACAGGAAACGGTAAGGCGGAACCTCCAGATTGATCGGTGTTGGTTCCGTCGTGAATGTCGCCCCTATGCAACCTCCTACCTTCGACGCGCCGATGAGAAAGCGTCGTTGTTTCATGATCGCCTCCTGGAATCGAGAGCCGTCACCACTCTGAGGGCGGCACGCAGAGATGCTCGATGAGACACCTCTTACTGTCTTTTTTTAGTGTAGAGGGCGAAGCTGAAACCAGGCTGAGTCCAGTTAGCTAGGCCTAATCGTGCGGTGTTCGATCACTTGCTTTGGCACCCGCCGCCCCTGACTGCACTGACTCACGGATAAGCCTCGACAGGCCGCGCGGTCACAGGCCGCTTACGGTGACCGCAGAAGAATGGGTGCCTCCGATCGCTAGATAGGGACGGGAGAGTGATACTCGTCGGGAGTCGAAGATCAGCATTCAGCATCGATTCAGCTTGGCGGGATACGCTTTCTAGGGATAAGAATCGCATCGCAGTACGTGACATCTCGTTCTGCTTGCCTCTTGGGTTGCCCATAGGCCTCAGACTGGCATCGAGCTCGCTGGCGTCCAGCGGTGAGGCGTTGATGATAAAGGAGAAGGGCGATGAACGAACTGGTGTATTTCATGCTCTGGGCAGGACTCATCTTCCTGATGATGCGCTTCGGCTGCGGTGCTCACGTGATGGGGCATGGCCGTGACAAGGGCAAGCATGGCGAGGTGGCGTCAGAGAGCCGGGCGGCCTCCGAAGGCCCGCGCTGGATTCCGCCAGCCGAAGACGTGGATCCTGTCTGCGGCAAGACCGTTAGCACCGAGAAGGCCAAGCCGAGCGTCCACGACGGTTCCGTCTATTACTTCTGTTCGCGTGACTGTCGGGAACGCTTCGAGGCAGCGCCCGAGCAATATGTCAGCCCGGATACCGAAAGTCGGCCAGCCCAACTGGAGAACCAAGATGCCTGACGTCGATCCAGCTCCGATGGCCAAGCCCAGGTCGCGTCATGGCACGCCCTTGCCGGGTCAAGCCGCGCCGCGGATTCCCGTGATCGCACTGGGGATGAGCCTGGGGCTATTTCTGGCAGTGACCTTCATCCTATGTGTCGGCTTCGACTTGCTGTTTCCCGACCAGGCGATGTACGAAAGCTGGTTGCGATTCCTGCCTGGCTTCACCTGGTTGAGTTGGCCAAGTTTTTTCCTGGGCCTGGCTGAAAGCTTCGGCTACGGCTGGTACGTGGCCCTGGTCTTCGGCCCGCTCTACAACTTCTTTGTCACACGCCTCCACCGGCACAGCGGAGCCTAGGCTATGAACGAATCCATCAATCATACCGGGGCCTGGGGCCTCGCGCTGATCGTCATCGTCTTGGTGTCCTGGTTCTTCTATCGCTATTTCGCACCGAAGAACTGGCGCGAATGGGCCGGTGCCGGCGCGGTGCAGGCCTTCATCATCGCGCTCTACGCCGAGATGTATGGCTTTCCACTCACTATCTATCTGCTGGTGCGTTTCTTCGGCCTGGATAGCGAGTATGTTAGCGCCAGTCTCTGGTCGACGCTGGTGGGGCTGGGAGAAACCGGCATGCTTGTCTCCATGCTGCTCGGTTATGGACTGGCGTTTACCGGTATCGGGATCTTTATCCAAGGCTGGCGGCAAGTCTACAAGGCACGGCGCGAGGACCGCCTGGTTACCGGAGGACTGTATGCCCTCGTACGGCATCCGCAATACACGGGTTTGTTCATCGCCTTGTTCGGTGAGGGGGTGGTGCATTGGCCAACGCTATTCTCGGTTGGTTTGTTTCCGTTGATCGTAATCACCTATGCCTGGCTGGCCCATCGCGAGGAACAGCAGATGCTGGCCCATTTCGGTGACGCCTATCGCGCCTATCAGCGGAGGGTGCCGATGTTCATTCCTCGCTGGGGGCAGTGGCGAACGCTAGCCGATGGATCACGTATTTCTCATGATGAGCAGGCAGGGCGGCACTAAGAGCTCTTGCCAGAATCCCGGAGTAGCGGCCACTTAAGGCCGAAATGCCATGATCCAGGCCGAACGTTGACCGAAGTCGAGAGCTGCATGCGTTCGCCTCTTCAGCTTGACCCTTGGGCAACACACAGGTCTTAGCCTGACATCAGAGTGCCTCATGACGAAAGGAGATCCGACCATGTGGGGCGATATGATGGGGTATATGGGCAACGATGGCTGGGGGCATGTGCTCTTCGGCGGGTTCATGATGGTGCTGTTCTGGGGCGCCGTTATCGCCTTGGCCGTTTTCTTGGTACGTCGCCTGAGCCGGGGGCGGGGCGACGCCATGGACCCGCCCCGGCCAACGGCACTGGACCTTCTTCAAGAACGCTATGCCCGGGGAGAGATCGACCGTGAGGAATACGAGCAACGCAGGAACGATCTGCGTCATTGATGGATCTGCATGAGCACCATGGCGACAAATCGATCACGGAACAGGCGATCCTGAGATTCCATCTGCCAATGAAGGCGACGGAGACGATTCCATGAAACAAGATCAGCACGACCATTGTCACGGGCATGCATCGCATGATGTATCAGCACGAGGCAGTGGCGAGACGGACCACGTCTCTGCCGGCTGCCAGGGAGACCACCAGAGTGTCGACCAGTACATCTGTCCGATGCACCCGGAGGTGGTGGCCAACCAGCCGGGTGACTGCCCGAAATGCGGCATGCACCTCGTGCCCGTGGTAAGCGATGACCCAAAGGCCCTCGCCGGCCATGACGATACTGTCCACGACCAGTGTCACGAGCACGAGGCGGACCATAATGCCAACCATGAGGCTAGTACGCCGGTGCGTGGCGGCAAGTACGACAAGGTGCCGGCCGGGCATGCCGGCGCCGTCTACACTTGCCCGATGCACCCCGAGGTGCGCCAGACCGCCCCCGGCGCTTGCCCGTTGTGCGGCATGGGGCTGGAGCTGGAATCGTCGGCGGTCGGCGATGAGGGGCCGAATCCCGAGCTGATCGACTTCACCCGGCGCTTCTGGGTCGCGGCCATCTTCACGGTCCCGTTGCTGGTGCTGACGATGTCTCCCTTCCTGGGCCTCACGGCGATCCGCGACGTTTTCGGCGAGCGCACCACGCTGTGGATCGAATTCGTCCTGGCGACGCCGGTGATCCTGTGGTCGGGCTGGCCGTTCTTCGTCCGCGGTGTCAACTCTTTTCGGACGATGAATCTTAACATGTTCAGCCTGATTGCCATGGGAGTCGGCTCGGCCTATCTGTTCAGCATCGTCGCGCTGCTGGCGCCGGGCATCTTTCCCGAGGGCTTTCGCGACGAGAGCGGCAATGTCGGCGTCTATTTCGAGGCCGCTGCGGTGATCGTCGCGCTGGTCCTGCTGGGTCAGGTGATGGAGTTGCGCGCCCGTGAAGGCACCGGCAAAGCGATTCGCGCGCTGCTGGACATGGCTGCCAAGACCGCGCGGGTGATCCGGCCCGATGGCAGCGAAGAAGAGGTCGCGCTGGATGACGTGCAGGTGGGTGATCACCTGCGGGTGCGGCCGGGTGACAAGGTGCCGGTGGACGGCGTGGTGGTCGAAGGCCGCTCCTCGATCGACGAGTCGATGATCACGGGCGAGCCGGTGCCTGTGGAAAAGGTCGACGGCGACAAGGTCACCGGGGCCACGATCAATGGCACCGGCAGTCTGGTCATGGAAGCCACCCGTGTCGGCGCCGATACCATGCTCAGCCAGATCGTCGAGATGGTGGCAAATGCCCAGCGCTCCCGCGCGCCGATCCAGAAGTTCGCCGACAAGGTGGCGGGCACGTTCGTCCCTGCGGTGATCGGCGTCGCCATTCTCTCCTTCATCGCCTGGGCGATCTGGGGGCCGGCGCCAGCGCTGTCCTATGCGCTGGTCTCGGCGGTGGCGGTACTGATCATCGCCTGTCCCTGTGCGCTGGGCTTGGCCACGCCGATGTCGATCATGACGGCCACCGGGCGCGGCGCCCAGCTGGGAGTGCTGATCAAGAATGCCGAGGCGTTGGAGCGTTTTGCCAAGGTCGATACGTTGATGGTCGACAAGACCGGCACCCTGACCGAGGGCAAACCGAAGCTGGTGGCGGTGTTGCCGGAAGAGGGGCATGACGAGGCCGAGGTGCTACGCCTGGCGGCCAGTCTGGAGCGCGGCTCCGAACACCCGCTGGCCGAGGCGATTGTAGGCGGCGCCGAGGAACGTGGGGTGACACTCGCCGATGCCAGCGATTTCGAGGCCGTGACCGGCATGGGCGTCAAGGGTGTGGTCGACGGCAAGCCGGTGGCGCTGGGTAATGCCAAGCTGATGGCCGAACTGGGCCTCGACGGCGGCAAGCTGTCGGACACCGCCAATGACCGCCGTGACCAGGGCGAGACGGTGATGTTCGTCGTACTCGACGGCGCCATCGCGGGTCTGGTCAGTGTCGCCGACCCGGTGAAGGAGACAACGCCCGAGGCACTGAAGGCGCTGCACCAACTGGGCTTCCGCATCATCATGGCGACGGGCGACAACGAGCGGACGGCGAAAGCGGTGGCTGGGCGACTGGGCATCGACGAGATCCGCGCTGATGTGATGCCTGAAGACAAGGCCCGCATCATCCGTGAACTGCAGGAACAAGGCCGCAAGGTGGCGATGGCGGGCGACGGGGTCAATGATGCCCCCGCCCTGGCTCAGGCCGATGTCGGCATCGCCATGGGCACCGGCGCCGACGTGGCGATCGAAAGCGCAAGCTTCACCCTGGTCAAGGGCAATCTCGACGGCATCGTGCGGGCCCGCAAGTTGTCGCTGGCCACGATGCGCAACATCAAGCAGAACCTGTTCTTCGCGCTGATCTACAACGGGGCCGGCGTGCCTGTCGCGGCCGGGGTCCTGTTTCCGTTCCTCGGTATCCTTATCTCGCCGATGTTCGCCGCCTTTGCGATGAGCGCGTCGTCCTTGTCGGTGGTCACGAATTCGCTGCGGCTGCGTCGGGTGAAGATCTGACCATGGTCGAGGACAAGCGCTAGGACTTCTTCTCGGGACCCAACAACTAAGTGCTGTGTGGGCATCGCCCCTATGGGGCCTACGTCCCGCGGCGTATCCAGCAAAGAGGTGCCAGCATGGAACGCAAATCAACGAAGCAATGGCTCAACGCAATCGTGGCAGGGGTCATGCTGGGCGCATCGATGGCCGCGATGGCAGCCGGTAGTCGCGCCTTCGTGCCGATGGGCTCGGCAGATGCCATTGGCGTCATTGACCTGGAGAGCTACCAGGTGATGCCCTCCATTCCGAATACCCTCAATACGCACGGTTCTGCACTAACGCCGGACGGTCGCTACCTGATCGCCGGCAGCCTCACACCACGCGATACGAAGGAAAACGTCAGCCCCCCGGAGGGCGTGACGGAAGACGAACATGCGGCCCATCACGGTGGCGGAGAAAAGTCAGCGGCCAATCAGCAGAACACCGGCGTGCTGTATATGGTGGATACGACCACCAATGCCATTGTGCGAAAGCTGGAAGTTCCCGGCCCGGTTCATCATGTGCTGGTGACGGCCGATGGTCGCTATGCCGTCTCGACTCATCCCATGGGGGGCAGCATCAGCGTCGTGTCGCTGGATTCCGGAAAGCATATCGAGACGGTGGCAACGGGTCCGAATCCGAACTACGTCGTCGAAAGCGAAGACGGTCAGTCGCTGCTGGTCAGCAACGCGGGTAACGGGACGGTCAGCGAAATCGACACTCAGCACTGGTTCGTTGAGCGAAACCTGCGTGTCGGCGGCAGCCCGGAGCATATGGTGCTCTCACGCGACAATCAGCGGCTCTATGTCAATGATGACTCGGCCGGACGCGTCGTCGTGATCGATCTGCCTGCCGGCAGCGTGACGGGCGAATATGAGGTCGGCGATGCCCCCCATGGTGTCGGTCTGAGCCCAGATGGGCAAATCCTCTACGCGACCAGCCAGGGCGATGATCGGTTAGTCCGGATTACGCTCGACGACGGGACTCGGCAGAGTATCACCCTGTCCACGGCCCCTTACCATCTGGCGGTGGTACCGGATGATGGCCGGCTGCTTGTCACCAGTCGTGAGGAAAGCAAGCTCTGGGTGCTCGACCCGGCTTCTCTCGAGGTTCTATACACCATTTCGCTCGATGGAATAGGTCACCAGATCTCACTGGACACGCGATAGAATTATTTCTTCTTACGATCGAGAAGGATTCATGGCAGCTAGCGCACATCAGGGGGGCATGGCCAGGCCGGTTATATGCCATCGATTGGGTGTGGCATGAATCGTCGCATGGCTGACTGGCATCTACTGCGTGATCGAGAAGGGGATCGGCCTGTACTAGATCGGCACGGGAACCAAGCATCGATGAGACGCAAGGTGAACTGCTAGGAGAAAGATAATGGAGCCAATGGATAGAACGCCACAATATAAAAAAGATAGCCTGTCTCTGGTCGGCGCGATTGCTTTAGGGACCGGGGTCATGATTGGAGCTGGCATATTTGCCTTGACAGGACAGATGGCCGAGATGACGGGAGCGCTTTTCCCTCTTGCCTTCTTGTCATCGGCACTAATCGTCTCCTTCAGTGCCTACTCCTATGTGAAGATGTCTAATGCCTATCCTTCGGCAGGTGGGATCGGCATGTATCTGCAGAAAGCTTATGGATCGACGCTACCTACCGCTTTTCATGCGCTCTTGATGTATTTCTCCATGGTGATCGCTCAGAGTTTCCTGGCGAGAACCTTCGGGTCCTACACACTTGAACTCTTCGATCTAGGAGATAGGTCTCTGTATGTGCCTCTACTGGGTGTGGCGCTGCTTATTTCTGCATTCTTAATCAACCTCACCGCCAACAAGTTGATCCAGGGCGTTGCATCAGTAATCGGGTTCATAAAAATTGGTGGGATTCTATTGTTTGGCGTCGTCGGTGTCATATTCGCCGACTCCGTCGGTATGGAAACCTCGGCATCGGCTCCTGAGGGGTCTTTTACAGGCTTTCTGGGTGCGACTGCGTTGGGTATTCTGGCCTTCAAGGGGTTCACGACGATTACCAACAGTGGCTCAGAGATAAAAGATCCCCATCGCAATGTCGGCAGGGCGATCATGATATCGATCGGTTTTTGCGTCGTTATCTATGCGTTGGTGGGGTTTGCAGTAGCGAGTAACTTGTCCCTGACGGAAATCATCGAAACTAAAGACTATTCACTTGCGGCTGCTGCGCGGCCGGCTTTTGGAGAGGCCGCCGTTTGGTTTACCGTCATTCTTGCCATGCTGGCCACCGCGGGTGGCATCATTGCCAGTATATTTGCAGTCTCACGCATGTTGGCAATGCTGACGGAAATGGAACTGGTGCCGCATCGTCACTTTCATATGCCAGGAAGTATCCAGAAGCATACCCTGGTCTATACCGTCGTGCTTGGTTTGGTTCTGACGGCATTTTTTGACCTTAGCCGTATCGCCGCACTTGGTATCATCTTTTACTTGATCATGGATATCGCTATTCATTGGGGGGTGTTGCGTCATCTTCGCAAGGAAGTCGGTGCCAACCCAATCGTGCTGGTTATTGCGATACTGCTGGATGTCGTCGTGCTGGCAGGCTTCCTTTGGGTAAAAGCGACGACAGATCCCCTGGTGCTGATAGTAGCATCGGTTGTCATGGCGGCTATCTTGGTTGGCGAACGTCTCTTTCTGTCTCGTAAAGAATCATCAAATCACAGCGACAACATGCATTCCCACTGATTTCAGAGGAGCAGGATCATGGAGGTAAAAACGTTTGGTGATCTGGTCGACTGGACACGCCAGCTTCATGAGAATCTGGCACGCTGTCTTTCTCATTGTGCCGATCATAATGAAGAAGAGCGTGCCAGGATGCTGCTTACTTATCTGGCGGATCATGAGAATGAGATGGAATTTGTTGTCAGAGAGTTCAAGCGTCGAGCCGCCCCCAAAGCATTGAATACCTATATATATGATCATCTGGAACACAAGCCCGATCCGTACGCATCGAACCTGTGATGCACCCTATGCTGCGCTGGGTTTCAATGAGATCTGCCGGGAAATCTTCGATTTCCATGATCAGGTGACGGACCTTTATCGCAACCTCATAGGTAAGGCAGAAATTCCTGAAGCAAAGGAATTACTCGAATCCCTTCTTGAGCTGGAGCAACACGAAGCAATGCGCCTTGTTCGTCAGACGGGGAGGATGGATGATCTGTGAAATTGCCGGGTTATAACTACATAGACCCGTGAGCCCGACCTCCGAAATACTGCTAACCTGCTGATGCGCCTATAAGGAGAGGCGCAGCTATAAGAAGTTTATTGTCCTGAGTCCAGGTGTCAAAGCCTAAAGAACGATACCTAGATGCTCCGCCAGTCCGTGAGTCTATGGTCTCGGACGTTTTGATAGCGAGTCCGATCACGTCGCCAGTCCCGCTAGGAAAATCTGAGCGGCCAGTCCGATGATCAGTGTGGCGGCAAACGTGATCATGACCACGATGCCGGGCCATGTGCCCGGTGAAATGGTTGTCTTTTCCGCCGTCCGGTACATTGGCACTACGATGCGTAGATACACCGCGAGCGAGAGCACGCTGTTGACGATCGCTATGATTGCCAGCCAGGTGAACTGGACGTCGATGGCAGCAGCAAAGAGCATGAATTTGCCGACGAAGCCGGCCAGCGGCGGAATGCCGACCAGCGACAGCAGGAAGATCACCATTGCAATACCCATAATCGGCCGTGCACGTCCCAGCCCGTCAAAATCGTTCAGAGTGCGCCCGGTTGCGGCGGCAACCGCGAAAGCACCCAGGTTCATGGCCGCATAGGCGGCGGCAAACAGAATGATCGATGGTAGTGCAAGCTCACTTGAGCCCACCGCCACAATGCCCAGAAGAAAATAACCGGACTGGGCAATCGACGAATAGGCCAGCAGCCGGATGACGTTGTCCTGCACCAGTGCAGCGAGATAGCCATAGGTCATGCTGAGAACCGCGAGGCCCGCAATGACGGCAGTCCAACCGGTTTCCGGGGGCAGGTCACGAACCACCTGCGTTAGCGCAAACAGGGCGCCAACCTTGGGCACTACAGACAGATAAGCTGCAATCGAGAGGGGCCCGCCCTCGTAGGCATCTGGCGCCCAGAAATGAAACGGAACCAGCGATGCCTTGTAGCCCAGACCAACAACAACAGCCACGAACCCGAGAATGACAGCCATCGGCATCGTATCCATCCCCGGCAGATCGGCAATCAGTGTGGAGCCCGAAGCGCCGAACCAGTAACTCAGGCCGAAAATCATGATCGATGTGGTGACCGAAGCGAATACAAAGAATTTCATCGCAGCTTCGGTCGCCGGATCAGTATCCGGATAGGCAACCAGGGCAAAGGTGGCCAGGCCGGTCAGCAGTGTACCCAGTACCAGGAACATGGTATCCCCTGCCCCTGCCAGAACCAGGGCGCCGAGGGTGGCAAAGATCAGCAGGCTATAGACCGTACCTTCGCGGGCGCTCCCCCGAACATCCACCCGCGCCAACAGCATCGAAAGCACTGTAGCAGGCAGCAAAATAAGCTTGGCCCAGATGCTCAGAGCATCGATTCGAAAGCTGCCTCCAAACACCGTTGTGTCTGTGCCCAGCAGGCGCAGGGTCAGCCCCGTGGCAACGAGCAAGCCGATGACGGCGACAGCCAGCGAAATTCGGGGCCGGCGCAGCATTTCCGCGATCAGCGCACCGACAGCCGTCAACAGGACGGCAATTTCCGGGATTAATAATGCGAGATCTCGACCCATTACAGCACCAGTACCGATGTGGTCCGGTGAATGATGTCCAGCACCCAGGACGGCGCAACACCTGTGGCGACAGTGAGCACTAGCAGGGGCGCCACAGCGAGAATTTCGCGCGGGCTCAGATCCGGCATTTTATTCCAGCGCTCCCGGGGCTCACCCAGAAAGGTTTCACGCAGTGCCTTGAGAAAGGTTCCGGCGATAATGGCAATGCCCAGAATCACGATAACGGCAATGGGAGTGGTACCGAGAGTCGCGAGGAATATCTGGAACTCAGCCGGGAAGTGCGCGAGGCCCGGGAGACCCAGAGACGCGAAAGCTGCCAGCACAAAGAGCCAGCCAAGCAGCGGAACTGTTTTGAGCAGGCCACCAAACTCGCTCATTTCGCGGGTCTGGGCACGCTCCTGGATCATGCCCACCAGGAAAAACAGGGCACCGGTGACCAGACCGTGACTGAACATCTGCAGCACGGCACCGTCCAGAGCGGTGGCACGCACGGCAGGATCCAGTGTTAGCGCAGCCGCGGCGACGCCGACGATCACGTAGCCCATGTGGTTGACTGAGGTATAGGCCACCAGGCGCTTGAGATCCGTCTGTGCCAGGGCGGCAAAGGCGCCGTAAATCGCGCTGACGACACCGAAGAACAGAACAACGATTCCGGCTTCGCGGAAAGCGTCAGGGGTCATTTGCAGGGCGAAGCGCACAAGCCCGTAAGTCCCGAATTTCAACATGATGCCAGCCAGGATGACGCTACCAACGGTCGGCGCCTGAACATGGGCTGCCGGCAGCCAGGTATGCAACGGTACGGCGGGAATCTTGACCGCAAAGGTAATCAGCATGGCGATCAGCGCCCACATGGCCGCCGCCCCCTCCAGCGGAGGATGGGCAATCCAGGCCCGCATATCGAAGGTAGGATCAGGGCTGCCGAGGTAAAGCCCCAGAATAGCAAGCAACAATGGCAGGCTGCCCAGCAGGGTGTAGATAAAGAACATCAGCGCTGCACGTTGCCTGTCTTCGTGTCCCCACCCTGCGATCATGAAATACATCGACACCAGGGAAACTTCAAAGAACACATAGAACAGAATCCCGTCCAGGGCGGTAAAGGTACCGATTGCCGTGGTCTCAAGAAGCAGGACCAGGGCCACGTAGGCCCGCGGGCGATCGCGAAGCGACGAGGCGTAGATGAGTGCAACCAGGAAAAGCACGGCACTCAGTAGCACCAGCGGCAGGCTTATGCCATCAACCCCGACCCGATAAGCGGCGCCGATGGCCGGCATCCATTCCAGCTCTTCAACCTGGGAAAAGCCCTCACCACTCACCCCCTGCAGCCACATGGCCAGAGCGCCGACCAGAGTCAGGGCGGCACTGACGATCGCTATGCCATGCACTGTCCGCGCCGTCGGCTTCGGCAAACACAGAATCAGCACGGCGCCGGCGAGAGGCAAAAACAAGGTCAGAGATACGAGTGGTAGCATGAATACAGGGTTCCTTTAGAAACTCAGTGAAGCTGAAAACAGGATGACAAGGAGCACAGCGGTGGCTACGGCGCTGATCGCCAGGCTGTGATGGATCAGGCCGCTTTGCAGGGTTCTCGCCCGCGCGCCCAGGGCCCGCACACCGGCCACCAGGGCGAAGATCAGACCGTCGATACCACGCTCATCCCCGCCCCGAACCCAGCGACCCACCGCCAGATTGGCGCGACCGACGCCAAGCGCGGCCGCATAAAGGTGGCCTTCCAGACGGTCACACCGCCGGGCAACAGCCATTACGGGCCGACCTACCCAGGCGGTGAGCCCGCCCGCAACCACTAGCCCCGATGCTGCCCATTGATGGGCAGGCCCAAGCAGACGCTTGACCGGCACCAGCCAGCCCAGCGCCAGACCACCCAAGGCGGCGACGAGTCCGGACAATATGGCGCCGATACCTGCGGTTTCCGGCACCGGCAGATCAAGCATTGTTTCGAGTGGACCAAAGGCCAGACCCAGGCCTGCGGCGGGGATCGCCAGACCCCAGATGCCAGCGCGCATCCAGCCAGTACCGGCGACCGGCCGGGTATCGCCGGAGCTCTGCCAGAGCAAGCGTAAAGCCCGGGCCATATAGGCGCCGGTCAGCAGAGTGCCTGCCAGGGCCAGAGGGCCGAGCCAGACGGCGCCCTGTGCAGACAGAGCGGCGGTGATAACCGCATCCTTGGAGAAGAACCCGCTCAGCGGTGGAATGCCAGCCAGTGCCAGCGCCGCCAGAGCAAAGCCAGCGAAGGCCCAGGGTCTGGAGCGGCCAACGCCCTTCAGCCGATCGAAAGTGGTATCGCCACGCGCATGCTGGAAATCACCGGCAGCCAGGAACAGGCTGCTCTTGATGGCAGCATGGGCGAGCAAGTGCAACAGGGCGGCCAGCGGAACCCCGGCGCTCACTGCGATCAGCATCAGGCCGTACTGACTGGCCGTAGAAGCCGCGAGCAGGCGTTTGAGATCACGCTCGGCCA
Source organism: Onishia taeanensis (assembly GCF_013349955.1). Lineage (GTDB taxonomy): Bacteria > Pseudomonadota > Gammaproteobacteria > Pseudomonadales > Halomonadaceae > Onishia > Onishia taeanensis_B. The sequence continues at coordinate 46,152 of NZ_JABVXC010000004.1, forward strand.
GCGCAATCACCCCGGCTGCCACCGTGGTAACGCCACCAACAAGCCCAATGGCGAAAAGCGCTTCAGGAGTCAGCAGCGGGGCCGAGCGGATCAGCAGGATCGCGCCCGCCGCCACCAGCGTGGCCGAGTGCAACAACGCCGAGACCGGTGTCGGGCCCGCCATGGCGCGCATCAGCCAGTCCTGCAGGGGAACCTGGGCCGACTTGCCCATGGCGGCCAGCAGTAACAGAAGCCCGGCCGCGGTCGAGGCACTACCACCAGCGGTCAGGGAGACGGCAATCTCACTGGTACCTGCCGACCCGATAAGTATGAATACCGCAACGTAAAGCCCGAGATCTGCGCTGCGGGTATAGAGGAAAGCGCGGCTGGCTGCGTTCGCGGCTTCGGGCCGCTGGAACCAGAAGCCGATCAGCAGGTAACTGCAGAGGCCGATCAGTTCCCAGGCCGCCAGCAGCAGAACCCAGTCGCCGGCCAGCACCAGCGCCTGCATGGCGGCCAGGAACAGGGACATTACGGCGTAGAAGCGCGCCTGACCAGACTCTCGCTTCATGTAACCGACGGCATGGATCAGCACGAATGTACCCACCGTGGCCACCGTCACGGCCAATAACGCCGTAAGCGGCACGCCGACCAGTCGCAGTGGCATGTCCGGCAGACCGGGCATAAGTAGGGTTTCGGTCTGACCACTAGCCACCCGGGCCAGAAGCCAGAGGCTTCCCGCCAGGCTGAGCGTTGCGCCAGCCAGGGCCAGTGCAGGCGGCCACCGGCGCAGTATCAACACGGCCAGGGCGGCGATCAGCGGCGGTAATATCGGCAGGACCACTGCATTCATCCTTTAAGGTCCTCCGCTTCTTCCATCTCTACCGAGCCCTTGGCCCGGAAGCGGGCGATGGCAATGCCAAAGCCGACCGCCATCTCCAGCGCCATAACCGTCATCACCACCAGCACAAACATCTGGCCGGAATAGGCTTCTGGGTGCAGAAAGCGCCAGAAAGCGACCAGGTTCACCATCGCGCCCGCCAGCATTAGCTCCACGCCCATCATGATCATCACCAGATTGGTCTGGGACAGTGCGCCATAGATACCGATACCGAAGAGTATTGCGCCGATCAGAAGCGCTACTATCAGAACTGCGGTCATTCCGATGACTCCTTGTCGTTTTTACTCGCCAGGTTCTGCACCGGAATTGCCACCGCCGTGGCCGCAATCATCGCGGTCAGGATGGTGATGCCAGCGGTTTCGAAGATCATCATCGAGCGCCCGAGCAGCTCCATGCCCAGCGCCCGTGTCTGCGCCTCCGCGTCCGGCACCTGGTCCGCCAAGGGACCCCAGTCGGACAGCAGTGCAATGGCGATGGCAACAACGGCGGCACTGACCCCGGCACCGATCGAGAAGCGCTTCTGGTGGCTCATATCCATACCGCCAAGCCCACCGGGATCCATCATGAACATCACCATGAAGATGGCCATGATGCTCATCTCCGTGGCCATCATCATGATCTGCAGTACACCCAGAAATTCGGTCTGCATCGCCAGAAACATGCAGCCGACGGCGGTCTGCGAAAACAACAGCGCCAGTGCGGAACGGACCATGGACGATGTGCGAAACACCACCAGGCCGAAGCCGATTGCGGCCAGCCCGAACACAGCGACAAAAAAAGCCTGTGCGTACATTAGGGAACCACCAGGATCAGTAAACCGACAATAATGATATTAACCAGTGCCAGGGGGATGCCCATAATCCAGCACCACCGCATCAGATCCGCCTCGCGAATGCGTGGCAGGTAGCGACCGACGAGCAGCATCGACACGGCTACGGCCAGGGTCTTGATCAGGCTCCAGGCCCAGGGCGGCAGCAGCGGGCCATGCCAGCCGCCGAGGTAAAACACCGTGGTCGCCGAAGCCAGAGTAACCACCAGCGTCAGTCGGGCCAGGCGCAGCACTGCCAGGCGCACCCCGGTGTACTCGGCGTCCACACCTCCGCCAAGCTCCCCTTCTGCGGTGGGCAGATCGAAGGGGGCACGGAACGCCAGCGCCATGGCGGCAATGAAAAACAGCACGAAGCCCAGAGGCTGGTAGACGATGTTCCACAAGCTGCTCTGGGAACCAACGATCGCGGTGTTCACCAGGGACTCTGCACGCATGGCCACGGCCGTGATCGGCATGACAATAAGCATGGAATAGGCAATAAGCTGGCCCAGAAAACGCCAGCCGCCGATCATCGCGTAGGCGCCATCCGGCCCCCAGCCAGCCATGATCACCGCGACCAGCACATAGGCCAGGGCCGCGTTGATGAAGAGCGCGCCGGTGCCCAGGTCCGCGATGATCAGATCCGGCGCCAGCGGCAGGACCGCCATGCCAAGCACTGCTACGACCAATAGCAGCACCGGCGCCGCCTCGAAAAAGACCCGGTCCGGCGAGCGCGGCACAATAGATTCACGTCCGAGGTGAGCCAGGCCGTTGAACAGCGGCGCCGCCGGACTCAGACGCCCAGTGGCCATCCAGCCCTCAATCACAGCCAGCAGCCAGGCGCTGCCAAGCAGCGCGAGCAAAACGATGGCGACAGTCACGAAGTCACCTCCCAGGGCGAAAGGTCCAGTGACCCGACTGCCAGCAGCGCATCGCCCAGTTCCTGGCCCTCGACAAGCTTCGGGACCAGGCCGATATGGTGACTGCAGGCGGTGTCCAGCTCGTATGACTTAACATGGCCGCGCTCCAGTTTCAGACTTAGCCGGGCCTCGCCGCGCGGAGTGTCAACGGTTGCCTCACCGGTTCCTGACACATCGCCAACGTCGCGCAGAACCGGCAGCTCCGGTTCTGCGCCCGACTTTATAAGGTCAAGGCTGGCCGAAATTTCGGCCAGGCGCTGCCACAGGCGCGCCCAGGCATCTCCGCCTTCGTTGGCAGCACTCGCTACGGGGCCGCGCAAACCAGAAGATTCCGTTGGCAGTATACCGACTCCCATCAGCCGCGATTTAAGCAAAGGCGTTCGTTCAAGGCGGGTACCCAATGTACGCAGCGCTGGCTCCAGGGCAGCAAGACTGTCCCGGTTAGCCTCTCTGACTTGCAGTTGCAGAGTTGAAGCCCGTTGCGTCAGCCAGGCGAAGCCGAGCTGGCGCCCTAACTGAGCCAGCCAGCCAAGATGACTGGCGATGCGCTCACGCTCAAGGGCGCCAGTGCGGGCACCGGCGTTTGCCGAATCGTCCTCCAGTCCTGCCGCTTGCTCTATTGCCAGACAAGCCAAAAGACGGTAGCTCACCGGCGCGAGCGGAATTGCAGCTGACAGATACGCAATGAAGGTCTCGGCATCCATCTCTTCACTTTCTTCAACATTGTCACCTTTGCTGGTCACCCCCACCAGGGAGATCGCCTGCCCCTCCGTTACGCCGTCACCATCAAGGGTCAGCGTCAACTTCAGTCCGCCGGGCAAGCCAGGGAAGACCGGACCGAACGGCACCTCAAGCCAGTCCATCTGCAGGCCGTCGGCGCTGCGCGGCAGGTCTTTGGTGACTTCAATCATGGACATGAATCCCGAGGAACCATGATCATGTCCTTCATGATCATGCCCACCGTGATCGTGTTCACCGTGATCGTGTTCACCGTGATCGTGTTCACCGTGATCATGGCCGGAATGTTCATGTTCTGAGTGGTCGTCAGATTCACGGACTACCAGATCCATGCCGCACTTCGGGCAGCTGCCCGGTTCGTCCCGAACAATTTCGGGGTGCATGGGGCAGGTATATTCGGTCCCAGCATTTTCGGGAGCGTGTTCCGGTTGGTGTTCGTTATTGTGGTCGTGGTCGTGGCCGTGGTCCTGATCATGGCCATCATGATGCTCATGATGCCCATGGTGGCTCTGGTGCTCATGGTGGCTCTGGTGCTCCTGGTCATGGCAATGCTCGTGTTCGTGGCCATGGTGTTCGTGATCTTCGTGATGTTCATGATCGCTGCCGCCTTCAGGGGTCGACTCCCCGGCTTCGCGGGCTACCAGGTCCATGCCACATTTGGGGCAGCTACCCGGCTCATCCTCCACAACTTCGGGATGCATGGGGCAGACATACTCGATCCTGGCGTGCATTACAGAGGCGTCGAAATCCTCCGGCGAGTCTGTAAAGGCACCGTCAGCCAATGCCCGCTTTAGCTGACCTACGGCTTCGGTCAGATCTTCTTGCGAGAGGTCTGAGGAGATATCGTCACCCGATAAAGTCGACGGTGTCTGCCCGCCTACCATGAGAATCGCGCGCGGCCGGGGCATCTGCGCGTAGAGCACTGCCACGGCATCCCCCATTTTCCCGGGCAGATCTCCGACAATCAGAAGCACGCTGGCATCGCGTGGCGTGGTTGCAATGCGCAAGCCTGCTGCAGTCACGTCCAGACCATGCGCCAGGGCCACTTCCGGGCCCGGAACGATCAGACAGCTCAGGTTACGCGCCAGGGCCCGGGAAACCAGCTTCTGCAGCACTGAGTAACGTTTCTGCCGTGCGCCCGTTAGGTTTATTGCTGGATCAGAACTCATTGCCGCCTGAAAGCCCCCTGACTCCACCCGTAGAGCAGACCGAGAAAAAGAATGGCAAGAAACACGCCCATATCAAGCAAGGCAACCATTCCTACTTCCTTGTACACAACGGCCCACGGGTACATGAATGCCATCTCCATATCGAAAGCCAGAAACAGCAACGCGTATCCATAGTAACGAGCGTGATACCGCCCCCATACCGGATCCCGCGACAGGACTCCGGAACTCGCCGGCACATCCTTGCCCGGCTCCCCGCGTGTCGGGCCTATGGCGCGGGACAAGCTGTAAAGGGAAAGCACCATACCCACGGTACCCAGCGCCAGGCCAAGTAGCAGAACGTATTGCTGCGTAGCGTTCATTATTCCTCCAGAGTAGCCAGTTACACGTCGGTGAAATCTATGATCCGGTGGGCGTTGCTTGGCCCATCGCCCGAACGCTTGACGCACGTTCAATGCTGGAACTAATCAGGGTACAAACCACGCTGCCGGTAGTATTCGGCCAGCTCGGCGTCACTCAGCGCGGCCATTTCACGCACGGCATGGAATTTGTCACATCAGCTCTAGCCTTCGGGATCATCCGCCTGGTCGGGCAGCAGACGACCCGCTTTCCGGGCCTTATTCCGCCAGTTGTACAACGTGGTCGCCGAGATACCTTCTTCCTCAGCTACCTCCGCGACCGTGCGGTTATGGGGCGGGAATAGCTTCTTGAGGATAGCTTCCCGGCGCTCGTCGGATTACTTCATCGGAGCCTCGTCTCGCCCCTCCAGGGTTCAGAGTCTATCAGCCGCTGAGGCTCCAACTAGCTTGACAGTGGGGGATCTTCGTCTGACGTAAATACGGGGCACTCCGCACCATCGATGCCGCGTGGAACGACCTGGCGTCGGTGACGACGGGAGCCGTCAATGACAGCTCCAGGGCTCCTTGTTGGCATTGTCCTTGATGTTCTGGTCGACGAACCGGTAGTGGTCTTCCTTGAAGCGGTTCCACCAGCCGTGACTGATCTCAATGGCGTGCCGGGCGAGGATCGCTTCGATATGGTCGATGCACAGCCGCGACCCGTCATAGGCCATGATGAGCTTGCACTTGTCGGTGTCGTAGGTGACGCGTTGCAGTCCGAATAGCTCGTCTATCTGTGCGATGGCCAGACGTAACGCATCGGCATCGCAGGGCTCGAGCTTCAACTTACGCGTCACTAGATGGATCTCATTCACGCCTAGACGGAGTTCATTCTTGGACATGTGGAGCACTCCTTCTTGTCTGTGTCGTCATGACCTCGCTAGCGTCATTTCCCTGCAGGGGGGCGATTTTCTGATCGTTCCGGACGGGGCTCGCAGAACGGAGCAGCCCGGATGATGCAGGCGGAGCCTCCACTTATCATGTGTGAGTATCCTACAACCCTTGTGTTACCCAATGGTCAAATTGTGGTGTGCCGCTAGAGGGTGGGCAGCACCAGTCCTGGATCACGGTTATGCAATTCTCACTCCTACGTCGCACGCCATCAGCCTGGGCGACAAAGCTGAACCAAGGCTGAATGGGAGCTACTGTTGTGGATGTCATGGATACGTCAGCGAGAAATGTCCGGGGTGCAAGTCATAGCCGGCCTCAGCGGGTGTTTGGTGAGACGCTGACCGGCTACCTCAGATGCAGCAAGCGCTTGAGGGCGGATCGGTAGCGTGTCGGCGCCGCCTTCCAGGCCAGCGGCAGCAGAGTGAGGGTGCCGAGCGCGAGCACCGTTAGGCCCGCACGGCGCAGATCGTCGGAGGCGAGTTCGTTGCCGAAATGCGCCAGCAGGAAACTCGCCGGCATGACGCCGAGCAGCGTCGCGATGGCGAAGCGCCAGGCCTTGAGAGGCGAGAGGCCGGCCGCATAGCTGACGACGTCGAAGGAAAGGAACGGCATCAGCCGGGTCACGAAAACGGCGGCCATCAGGGCGTTCTGGGAGGTGATGAAACGATGAAGAAGACCGCTGGAGGGACGCATGCCCAACCAGGCTCTCATCGCGTCATATCCTAGCAGGCGGGAAATGGCGAAGGCGATGAGCGCGCCGGCCTCGGAGCCGATGGCCACGTAAAGTGTGCCCCAGACATGACCATAGGCCGCGCCGGCAGCGAGCGCGATCGGGGCACTTGGGATCGGGCTCATGACGATGGCGATCATCATTAGGCCAACGACCAGTGCTGGACCGAATGGGCCAAGCCGTATCACTGCCTGTTCGAGGGTGTCGCCGGCCAGCAAGGCATCCAGCATGCCGGTTCGCCACAGCACCAGAGCGGTGGCGAGAAAAACGGTAAGTACCGCCATGCCCAACATGATGCGTCGCCATGAAGCACGGGAAAGGCGTTTCGGGGCGCCAGTATCGATCTTGTGCGGGCTAACCATGTCTCCCTTTCTCTGACCTAGAGCGCATCGCAGGGTCAGGACCGAGAGATCCTGATTCTTCGCATATTTTATGAGGCCTCAGCGCGAACCATTATGACGTTAGGGCTGGATAAGAGCCACATCTTCACGCCGGTGACGACGCCAGTATCCCCGGTGGCATCCCACGAGGCACGAGCCAAGTCAGCCATGTCGGCATAAGATTTCCCAGTAATCGCCGACATAGGGGGCGAACTATCGGGTGGCTTCATATCGCAACCGCAGCCCTGTGCGGAACCGGATTGAGGCCCTCTCTGGCGCCGTTCTCCAGTTCCATACACATGCCGAGCAATTAGGTCATCGAGGTACAGGATAAAATGGTCGCCTTCTTGGGTGTTGGAGTCACACATGTTGGCTATGCTGGCTATATGGAAGGGCATGCCGTATGAACTTGGCTCTGTGCATTGGGGCCTAGCTCCTTACGGCGCGCTACGCCGCTGAAGGGGCGCACAGATGCCACGCTCGTGGCGTTCTAGGTTAGCAGTAAGACGAGCGCGAGCAGGAAGAATGGCGATAGCAATGAGTTAAGGCAACAAGGTGCATGACGGGGCAGTTGTTAGGTTTTGTCCGAAAAGTCTGATTTGCTAATGTTTCCGATGCCGTAACTGCATAGGTGATGCATGGCAGGACGTCACGAACTCTCCGACGCAAGCTGGCAGATGATCGAAGACATCGTCTCACCGCCTCAGACAATGGGCCGCCCGCTCCGGGATGACCGCCAAATGCTGAACGGGATCTTTTGGATCTTGTGCACCGGTGCCAAATGGCGCGATCTCCCAGAGCGGTATGGTCCCTGGAAGACCGTCTATGACCGCTTCCGGCAATGGCGAGACGATGGCACTTTCGAGGCGGCGCTGGATCGACTCCACCTCAAGCTGCGTGAAGACGGGCTGATGGATCTGGACACATGGATGATTGACTCGACATCGATCCGCGCCACCCGGGCCGCCTCAGGAGGCGGCAAAAAGGGGGGCAGCAAGACCCCCTTAGGCCATGCCCTTGGACGGAGTCGTGGCGGCCTTACGACCAAGATTCACATGGTCTGTGACCGGCAGGGTTGGCCGCTGACCTTCACCCTGCCACCGGGACAGGACTCAGATACACGGCACTTTATTCCCACCCTGGAGCGCGTTCAGCTGCCTGGCCCCTCCGGCAGGCCTCGCAAGCGTTGCCGCTTCATCGTGGCGGACAAGGGATATGACAGCGAACCGTTGCGTCGCTACTGCGACCAGCATCGTATGAAGCCAATCATTGCCCGGCGCAAGATGAAGCGAAAACCGCGTCCTGGCGCTCCGCGGGGCTTCGATAAGCCTCGCTATCGAGAGCGAAACATCATCGAGCGCTGTTTCGGCTGGATCAAGGAATTGCGCCGGGTCTGCGCCCGGTACGACAAGTTGGCCAGCAGTTTCGGGGCAATGATATGCCTTGCTTGCATAGACCGTTGCTTGCGTGCCGACTTTTCAGACAGAACCTAGAATTGTTATCAAGGCCGCTTTTTTAACCAAGGATAATTACCTTGAAATATCGTTCCGAAATTGATGGTTTGAGAGCACTTGCTGTTGTTTCAGTGATATTGTTCCACGCCGGATTTGCGATTTTTAGCGGAGGATTTGTCGGCGTAGATGTTTTCTTTGTCATCAGCGGCTACCTCATTACGACCATCTTAATTGAAGATATTGATAATAAGCGATTCAGCTTCTTAGATTTCTATGAGCGTCGTGCACGGCGAATCTTGCCAGCACTCTTCTTTGTAATGCTCTGCAGCATCTTGTTTTCATGGATGTGGATGCTGCCAAGCCAATTGGATGATTTTTCTCACAGCCTTGTCGCAGTCAGCTTGTTTTCGTCCAATGTGCTATTCTGGCAGGAAAGTGGTTATTTTGATGCGGCTGCCGAAGAAAAACCTCTGTTACACACATGGAGCTTAGCTGTCGAAGAACAATACTACGTTTTATTCCCAATTTTTCTCTTTCTAGCTTGGCGATATGGAAAAAATCGCGTCTTTTGGATGATCGTATTGTTTTCCGCAATCAGCTTTTTACTGAGCGAATGGGGATGGCGAAATAAATCAACTCCTAACTTCTATTTAGCACCAACGCGAGCGTGGGAGTTGCTTGCAGGAACTATGGCGGCTTTTGTCGTGCAGCGGCGTGGAGTGGTCAAGAATGATTCGCTTGCATTAGTCGGTTTGGCCGCAATTTTAGTATCTGTGTTCGTTTACGATGAAGCCACCCCTTTTCCAAGTGCATATGCGCTTGCACCAGTTTTAGGCGCCGTACTCTTGGTGCTTTTTGCGGACAAGGAAACATTCGCCGCAAGACTTCTCAACACTCGCCTGCTCGTCGGTATAGGCTTTATTAGCTATAGCGCTTACTTGTGGCATCAGCCACTGTTTGCCTTTGCGCGGATACAAAGTCTATCGGAGCCAAGCCCCATGCTAATGCTATTTTTGAGCTGTTTTTCAGTAGCACTAGCTGTCGTCAGTTGGAAAATTATTGAGCAGCCGTTTCGAAGGAAGGAAAAAATTGACAGCAGGAGATTATTTTTCTTCTCTTCGGCAGGGTTGGTAATGTTTGTATCTATAGGTTTATACGGTCACGACGAAAATGGATATATCAACGGTGATTTTATAATGTCTCCAAACGTTGAGTTTCGATCTTTTGGTGAAAAAGTAGAAACCATCGGCGATGTTTGTGTGCCACAAAGGACCGAGGGTTCACATTGGGTATCTGAGTGTACCTTTGGGGACAAGGATTCCAGTGAAGTCGTAATCTTGATCGGTGATTCACATGCTCAAGCCATCAGTTACTCACTTGACCAGGTGTTTAGAAGACAGAACATCAAGGGAAAAGTTTTCAATTTGGACGGCTGTGAGACCGTGCCCTTTATAAGAAGAAACAAGAATAGATCGGTTGAAAACTGTGAGGAAAGATTCGAGGAATTTACGAGTATCATAAAGCGACAAGATGCAGAGGTGATACTTGCTAGTCGTTGGAGCTTCAAGCTTTTTCCTATTGAGGGCGTGATTGATAAAATGCCGTATCGAAACAGCGAAGGGTTTTCCGAGAGGGATGCCAACTACAGAGAATATGACGTGCTGGTTTCTGGTGAGTTTTATCGCGACGCGAAAACCAAGAGAGAATACTTGATAAAGTATATTGAAGAAATGGCGAAAGTTGCTAGGTCTCTTTATCTCGTTTACCCAGTTCCTGAGACTGGCATTGATATTGAAAAGATGAATCGGTTTTATTACTCGGAAAATAATCAAGTTCTTGAGCAGGTGACATTCCCTTATGAAGACTTTTATTCAAGAAATAAATTCGTCATAGATGCTTTTGATAGTATACCGGCTCCCGGTATTAAGCGGGTAGTCGTTAGTGCCCTATTTTGTAACAACTATGTGCAAGGCAGGTGTGTAGTTCAACGGAATAGCGTCCCGTTTTATTATGATGACGATCATTTATCCAAGAAGGGGGCCGATATCGTTGTTGATGAAATTTTTAGACTCTCCGATTGGTAAGATTGTTAGATGTGTGAAGTGATCCCCTCCATGGCTGCATAGGCTATAGTGCAGCGATGAGGAGGATGCGATGAGCAACGAACCTACCGTCAAACGCTGGACCGCCAAGCGCAAGGCCGCGGTGGTCATGGACACCTTAAAGGGCAAGACCACGGTCGCTGAAGTGGCCTCCAGCACGATTTCGGCTGGATCGAAGAAGCCCAGCGCAGCATGGAAATGGGCTCAAGGCCCGTGCCAAGGATATCCGTGAGCAGTTCGAGTCCGAGCTCCGGGAAACTAAGGAAGCGCTGGGCGAGGCCCATCTGCAGATCTATTCATTAAAAAAGTTTCGCCGCCTGCTCGACGAGGACGGGAACTTGTAAGGTCGCTGCAGGCGGAACTGGCCCTGGAGGGCTATGTAGTATCCCTAACCAAGCTCTGTCGCTGATTGGAGCTGCTACTGCGAAGCCTGTATTACCAGTCCAAGGCGCGGCGACGTGTCATCAATACTGATCTGGCAGCCCGGGTAAAGCTGGCCCTGGAGCGGTCCCCACCTACGGCTATCGCCGCCTGGTGTGTGTCCTGGGAGAGAACCACAAGCTGATACAGCGCATCCTGCAGTTGAAGGGCTGGCTGGCGCGCAAGCGACCACAGGGCTTCTGCCCTCGCGTCAGGAGTCTTTCGTCCGTGGCCTCACGACAAGATGAGCGCTGGGCCACGGATCTCACCCATGTGTGGTGTTGTAAAGATCGGCGGGCCAGACTGGCGGTAATCATCGACTGCTTTACGCGTGAGTTCCATGGCTGGCGATTGTCGGACAAAGGCAGCAGCAAAATAGCGGAGGCTGCCTTGGAGGAAGCGCTGATTTATCGACTAGGGGCTCTGGGTCGTGTTCAGCCACCACTGACACTGCGCTCCGACTACGGGCCACCTAAGGTTAAAGTGGCATCATGGACAACAAAATCCCTGCAGATGTCAGCATAACTTAGACCTAAGCAAAAGAGATCATTCTTGGCAGTCCGCCATATCCGGATCAGTGGCTCACCATAGTGACAGGAGACCTGAGCTACCGGATTCGGCTCGACAGGGCTTAACAGAGGTTCATAACATCCTGGCGGGCGGGCTCAACCATTCTCTACGAGGTCCTTGCAGCCCTACGGCTCAGTAAACAAGTTCCGCTGCCAGGAATGCAGTAGTTGTGGGTCCTAAGCTGAACATGCTCGGAGTTCTGGAAGTGAATGCGTGGGTTGGAATCCTTGTATACGAGCTTGCCAGAGCTATCGTACAGCCCCCTGCTATTACGATAAAAGCGCAGGAGTCGCTAGCAAGGTGTTCGTTTCTGATCTGGATCATCTGGGCCTGCTCCACATTGACCTGATAGAGCTTGGCGGGGCTCAGGATCTGGGAGTTGGTCACCCCTTTTTCAATGATCACAGAACCACTTGGCTTATCGCCAGTGATGGCGAAGGATGAGGCAGAGACCAGGCGCAACATCGCGGCACCGTGGAAATGAGTTGACGTTTCATGGTCCACCTCCTTGATTGGTTGACGTTGTAATTATGAAAATAAAAACTGAAATGTGATAAAAATAGATAAAAATAGATAAAAATAGATAAAAACGCCACATTAATATGTGGCGCAGAAGAAATATCGAGATATGCAAAATGAGGTTAATACCATATCCTCACGCCGGCGACGACGCCGGTATCTTCGGTGGCATCCCCCGAGGCGCGGGCCAAGTCAGCCGTGTCACCATAGGACTTTTCCCAGTAGCCGCCGATATAGGGGGCGAACTTTCGGGTGATTTCATATCGCAACCGAAGCCCGGTGCGAACCGAGTTGAGGCCCTCACCGACGCCAAATTCCGGCACCTCATCGGCTGCCGCTGCGACTTCCAGGCGCGGTTGCAGGTAGGTCCGCTGGGTGATCCGCAGGTCGTATTCGCTTTCCAGGCTGGCCGAGACATCGCCGTCCTCGCTGACCCTCAGGTCGAGATCGGTTTCGAAACGATAAGGCACGAGCCCCTGGAGATTGATGACGCCGAAGTAGCGTTCGGGGTGATCGTTCGAAGCGATGCCACCCTGATAGCCGATACCGCCCTGGAGCTCCCAGAAATCGGTGATCAGACGGCTGTAGAGCAGATCGAGATTTTCGAATTCCGCATCCTCATTGTCACCCTGGACATTCTCGCCTTCCCCCTTTAGATAGACTCGATTGACATCGCCGCCGTACCAGGCCTGGAAATCCCAGACCAGGGCATCCTCGCCCTTGTCGGGGGAAGCATATTCCAAGCGATCGACGAGTATCGAGCCCCGTGAGTGTTCGGCCATCGGCGATGGCCAGTTCGCCGGGGCAT
>NZ_JABVXC010000004.1:59035-306546 GCF_013349955.1 Onishia taeanensis
AGCATATTCCAAGCGATCGACGAGTATCGAGCCCCGTGAGTGTTCGGCCATCGGCGATGGCCAGTTCGCCGGGGCATCGTAGCCATCGCTGGCCTGAGCGCCAGCGGCCACCAGTATGGCGAGGGTAGAACCGGTACCGATAACGACAGTCTTGGACTTCATGAACATTCCTTACGCGACTTTGACGACCCGGAACATGCCGGCATCCATGTGATAGAGCAGGTGACAGTGGAAGGCCCAGCTGCCCTCGGCATCGGCGGTGATCAGGGCAGATACCCGTTCGCCGGGCTTGACGTTCAGGGTGTGCTTGCGGGGAATCAGCTCGCTGGCGCCGTTCTCCAGCTCCATCCACATGCCGTGCAGGTGAATGGGGTGTTCCATCATGGTGTCGTTGACCAGGATCAGGCGCAGCCGCTCATCCTTCTCGAAGTGGATGGGGCCGGTCACTTCGCTGAACTTCTTGCCGTCGAAGGACCACATGTAGCGTTCCATGTTGCCGGTCAGGTGCAGCTCCAGTTCACGACCGGGAGGACGCCGGTCCGGCCAGGGTGTGAAGGCCTTGAGGTCGCGATAGACCAGCACGCGGCGTTCGCTCGGGTCGATGCCGACACCGGCCTGATCATAGCGAGAGCCGGGTTGTGCGGCACCCACGGGGAGTATCGCACCGGCCTCGTGGGAAGCCATGTCCTGCATGCCGGACGGGCCCGAGTTCTGCATGTTGGAATGGTCCATGCCCTGCATGCCGGACGGGCCCGAGTTCTGCATGTTGGAATGGTCCATGCCCTGCATTCCGGACGGGCCCGAGCTCTGCATATTGGAATGATCCATGCCCTTCATGCCGGCCATGTCCATGTCGCCATGAGCGCCCATGGCCTCCATGCCACGGTCGGCGATCTGGCGCCGCGCCGGGACGGCGGCGGTCATGCCCAGGCGCGGCGCCAGGGTGCCCAGCGCGAAGCCGCTGCGGTCCATGGATTCGGCGAATAACGAATAGGCGCTGTCATCCTTTGGCGTGACCAGGACATCATAGGTTTCCGCCACGCCGATGCGGAACTCGTCGACCGGGACGGGCTGTACCGGTTGGCCATCGGCGGCCACCACCGTCATCTTTAGGCCTGGGATGCGCATGTCGAAGTAGCTCATCGCCGAACCGTTGATGATGCGCAGTCGCAGCGTCTCGCCGGGCCTGAACAGGGCGGTCCAGTTATCGCTCGGGGCGTGGCCGTTGAGCAGGTAGGTATAGGTGCTACCGGTAACGTCGGCGATATCCCGTGAGCTCATGCGCATCTGGGCCCACATGGCGCGTTGGGTCGCGGTATCGGCTAAGCCATGCTGCTCCACGTCGGCGAAGAAGTCGGCGACGGTGCGCTCCTGGAAGTTGTAGTAGCCCTCGCCGAGCTTCAGGTTGCGAAAGAGACTGGCCGGATCCTCGAAGGTCCAGTCGGTCAGCAGTAGCACATGCTCGCGGTCATACCGAAAGGGCTCACGCTCGGCGGCATCGATGACCAGGGGGCCGGCATGACCGAGCTGTTCCTGCAGCCCCGAGTGGCTGTGATACCAGTAGGTGCCGTTCTGGCGAACCGGGAAACGGTAGGTGAAGGTCTCGCCGGGTGCGATGCCGGCGAAGCTTACGCCGGGTACGCCGTCCATGCCGGGAGGCAGGATCATCCCGTGCCAATGAATGGAGGTCGGTTCCTCGAGCAGATTGGTGACTCGAAGCACGGCATCCTGGCCTTCCTTGAGGCGGATCAGCGGGCCGGGGCTGGTGCCGTTAATGCTGATCGGGCTGGCGGTCTTGCCGGCGATGGGCAAGGTGTCACGGCGTATCGCCAGAGCCAGGTCGGGCCCGGTTTCGACGCCCTGAGGATAGCCAGCGGCCTGGCCCCAGGGATTGGCCCAGGCTGGGCGCAGGCTCAGGGCGGCGGTACCGAGACCCAGGGCGGCACCACTCTTGAGCAGCTGGCGGCGTGATAGGGGAAGCCTGGATTGCTTCGCGGCGACCATGGACGATTCCTTTGCGATGAGGTGAGAGGAATCGATCATGCCGGGGTAAACTGAATCTAGCCTGAGTCGCTGGAGGAATTTACGCGTGCTGTGGCGGTTGGCAGCACGATGGTGACGGCCAGGCCCCCCGCGACCGCCGCGGCGAAGGTCACGCGCCCCTCATACTGCTCGACCAGCTGCCGAAGGATCGAGAGCCCCAGGCCATGACCCGGGCGCCCTTCGTCGAGGCGGAGCCCGCGTCGGCCCAGTTGGGCGAGATCCGCCCTTGCCACGCCGGGACCGTCATCCTCGATGACCAGCGTCAGCGTCGTCGTCACGCTCAGGCGACAGTGAACGTCGCGCTGCGCCCATTTCCCGGCATTGTCGAGGACGATCCCCAGCATCTCGGTGAAGTCCTGGCGCTCGACGCTGACCGTGGCCCGACCATCCTGCAGTCCATCAAGGTGAAAGCGCTTGTCGGGGTGCAGGGTGGCGAACATCTCGATCAGTTGCTCGGCCTCCTTCCGGACGCGGGTGAGCTGGCCGGCATAGGGGCCGGCGATGCGTGAACGACGCAGCTCCGCGTCAAGCTGAGCCTGCATGTCCTCCAGGCGGGTCAATAGCTTCAGGCGGCGATCGCCATCGATGGGGCGAGAGCCTCTTAGCACCTGCGTGACGGCCGCCAGGGGCGTCTTTAGTGCATGAGAGAGGTTGGCGACGGCGTCCCGCGAGCGCTTGAGTCGCTTGTCCTGCTCGTCCATGAAGCGGTTGAGCTGACCGACCAGGCCATCGAGTTCTGATGGCGTGTCCAACTGCAGGCGCTCGCGATACCCCGCACGCAGTTCATCGAGTTGCCGCTGAAGCCGAACCAGGGGTGACAGTCCTGCATTCACGGCGACCAGGTTGAGCGTAATCAGCAGGAGCAGTACCAGGCCCGCGATGCCACCGACCCACCAGTGCAGGGTGGCCAGGCCGGCTTCCACCTCGGCGAAGTCCTCGCCGATCAACAAGGTGCCGGCGGCGCCGTCTTCCAGGGTAAAGACCTCACGATAGAGCAGCAGGTGGCGGCCCTGCCACTGCACCTCGAGCAGGGTATCGTCTTCGCCCTCCAGGTAGGGGGAAAGGTTGGTCAGCCAGCCGGGGTGGGAGGTGCTGACCGTGCCATCCAGCCGCAGCACATAGAGATGATGAAACATCTGCGAGGTCAGGCTGGCGGAGTCCAGCCAGGGTTTCACCTGGGATTGTTCCTGACGCAACCGTTGCAGCGTGTAGTGCGCTTCCTGGCGCAGGCGATCACCGAGGAAGTCGCGAGCTAGGTCGCGCAGCAGGATGCCATGCAGCAGCCAGGTGATGGCGACGGCGATCAGGGCCACGCCACCCAGCCATAGGGATAGGCGAAAGCGCAGGCTACGACGATCAACGCGAAGCAAAGACATAGCCCTGGCCGCGACGCGTCTGGATGATGTGATTGCCAAGCCGGCGGCGCAGCCGGCCGATATAGACCTCGACCAGGTTCGGGGCGGGGGCATCCTGATCCAGGGTGTAGAGCTGGTCGAGCAGCCGCACCTTGGAGTGCACGTGATCCGGGTGATGCATCAGGTAGCGCAGTAGCCGAAATTCGGTGGCGGTCAGGGACTGCCAGGTCGCGCCATCGGTGCTGACTGCCTGGGTCTGCTCATCCAGTTGCACCCCATTGACGGTCAAGCACTGGGTCAGCCCCCCGGCCTGTCGCCTCAGTAGGGCATGCAATCGAGCCAGCAGCTCGGCCTCGTGAAAGGGCTTGGTCATGTAATCGTCGGCTCCGCGCCGCAACCCCACTACCTTGTCTTCCCAGGTGTCCCGTGCAGTCAGCGCCAGGATGGGCAAGCGATGACCATGTTCCCGCCAGCGTTGCAGCAGGTCCAGGCCAGAACCGTCGGGCAGGCCGATATCGAGGATGGCGAGGGCATAGTCTTCCGTGGCCATCAACGCGTCGGCCACACGCATGCGTGTGGCCGTATCGACGCTGTAGCCGTCGTCCTGCAGGGTCTCTGCCAGACTCTCGGCCAGCAGGTCATCGTCCTCGACGAGCAACAGCTTCATGCTTTCATCCCTGGAAGTTGATCTCTCCATTCATGCCTGACTCGTAGTGGCCCGGAATATTGCAGGCGAATTCGACCTTATCGGTGTCCTGCGGGGCGGTCCACACCAGTGTCGCGGTCTCACCCGGGGCGATGGTCACGGAGGGCATGCCGCCGCCGTGCCCGCCGTCACCATGTCCACCGGACATGTCGTGGCCGCCGCCCGATGCCATCTCGCGCATCATTTCGCGGTGTTGCTCCTGAGCGGCGGCGTCGCCGATCACGAACTCGTGCTCGAGGTTGCCGGTGTTGGTGATCTCGAACTTCACCGTCTTCCCTGGTGCGATAGCGAGTTCGCCGGGCGTGAACCACATGTCACCGGCCTCGAAGCTGATGGTGCGGTCCACCTGAGCGGGATTCTCACTGCCATGTTCGCCGCTGGCCAGGACCGCGGTAGAGGCGAGGATCAGGGTCGTTGCTAGGATTGTCTTGCGCATATGGATAGCTCCATGGGGTTAGTCGACAGGTCCGTTTATAAGTCATCAAGCTGAATTTGGGCTGAATGCCGAAAGGGTCTCAGCCATGAACCAGTGATTATCCGGCCTCATCTTCCAAGCGGCGAGGCATCTTCTCCACACAGGAACGCCAGGGACTAGAGCGAGGTCACTCCGTTCCTGGACGGAGGATGCCGGACGCCCGCCGGCTGTCTCTCGATAGGTGTCCGGCGGGGCATCAGGCGGGTCTCGCTATAGAGTCATGAAGGGCGACTCCTGGTGGTCCCGGAACTGGTAGACCTCATAGGGCTCCGTCTGCGGCCCCGGCATGCCTGGCGTGCCACTCGGCATGCCGGCGAGCCCGATGCCATTGGTGTCGGGTTGTTGTTCGAAGAGCGCTTCTACTGCTGCCAGGGGGACATGCCCCTCGATCACATAGTCGTCCATGATGATGGTGTGGCAGGCGCCGAGGCCGAAGGGGACGCCTGCCGCCTTCTTGATCGCGCTCAAGTCCTTGTCATCGACGATGGTGACGTCGATACCCGTTCGTTGCAGGTGGCGGGCATAACCATCGCAGCAGCCGCACTGGGGATTCTTGTAGAGTGTGGCCTCGTCCGGCAGGGCAGCATGAGCGGTGGTGGCGCCCAGCAGCAGACCGGTCGCCAGCAGCAGGTGAGGCATGGTGAGTTTCATGAGCGATCTCCCTTGTCGGAGGTAAACAGATATTTGATGAGGGTGGCAATGCCGAAACCTAGGCACAGTCGACCTGGCAGGCGGGGAGGAGGAACCAGAGGGCCTCAATGCGTGTGGCCGTCCGCATAGTGGTCGTTAGTGGATTGTGGCGAGGACGAGGCATCCTGGCGCGAGTCGGCCAGCTGGAGTTTTGCTGCGGGTTCTGCGTCTGCCGAGGCGGAGCCTGAGGAAGCCGACTTGTGCTCGCTCATGGCGGTCATGTCTCCCAGGGTATGGTCGTGGCCGTCATCTGCCGGCTCGTGAGAATCGTTTGCTGAGCGAGCCATAGCGCTGGTGTCACCATGGTCGTGGTCGTGGCCATCATGCTTCGCTTGATCGGCCATCGGGCTGTCAGGACGGACCAGGTCCTGGTAATCCTGCGGCGAGAGTTCGGGCAACCGCTGCAGGAAGGCCACGATCTCCCATAACTCCTGGTCGTCGTGGGTCACGCCCCAGGCTGGCATGCCAGTCATCTTGATGCCGTTCTTGATGACCCAAAACTGCTGCGCAGGATCTTGATGAGTGGAATCCGAGAATGTCGGTGGCATGGGATTGAGACCGGCACGAAGTACCGTGCTCTCGAGGCTGGGCTTGAGGTGGCAGGCCGCACAGAGGCCATCATAGGCTTTGGCCCCGGCTTGAACCATGCTGTCACTGCTTAGGTCGGGAGCTTCTATCTCTTCGGCCCCGGCCTCTACCGAGGCGTGCATGGTAGAATGCAGGACTGACTTGACAAGCGGAAGGTGCTCGTCCGTTGCTGCGACGTTGTACATTCCGCTATGCATGACCGCCATTCCTCCGACGGCAAGGAGGAGTAGGGTAATGATTCCACCTAACGCAAGTTTGAACATCTTTAACATAGTCCTATATATGGGTATCGGGTCTGGAATGGTTGTCTCCCGGCTTTTTGAGCGCCCGGGCCGATCTCCTACCAGCCTTTCATTGCATCTACAGGTGGCTGGAGGTGAAACGCTTGTTGCAAAGTAGGCTTTTTCGGCGACGTTGCTTACCGTCTCATCCTACAGGCCCCGCAGGTCGACCGCCGTATCCATTCGTCAGTGTTTGTCAACGGTCATGGGAGGCTTGCCTACTCTCATGGTTTAATCTTCGGTTCGTGTAAACGCAGGGCATTGCCCACCACGGAGAACGAGCTGAATGACATTGTCACGGAGGCAATGGTCGGAGACATCAGCAGGCCGACGGCGGGGTAGAGCACCTCGGCGGCGATGGGTACGCCCAGGCTGTTGTAGCCGAAGGCAAGATCTGATTCTGCTTGATATTGCGCATGGAGGCGCGTCTAAGGCGGCGAGCGAGAACGATGCCCTTCAGGTCGCCCTTGACCAGGGTGACGCCGGCGCTCGCCATGGCCACGTCGGTGCCGGTGCCCATGGCGATGCCGATTTGGGCCTGGGCGAGTGCCGGCGCGTCGTTGATGCCGTCGCCGGCCATGGCGACGAAGCGCCCCTCGGCCTGCAGTGCCTTGACCTGCTCCGGCAGCACCCCGGCGATGATCTCGTCGATTCCCAGCTCCTTCGCTACGGCCTGGGCCGTGGTCTGGCTGTCACCGGTGAGCATGACGATGCGGATGCCTTCCTCATCAGGGCGTGGATAGCTTCGGCTGTAGTGTTCTTGATCGGGTCGGCGCCAGTGTCGAGGCTTCTTCGTGACAATGGTTGTCTCGGCGTGACGTCATGTCAGTAACTCTATTGCTGACCGGCTTGCTATAGATCGTTTGCCTTATCGAGCAGGCGGCGACTTGGGGCCGAAGAAAGATTGTGATCAATAACTACTCTTCTGGCTTGAATGCCTTAGTGTTACCCCAAGGTCAAGCCGTGGCCGTTAAAGGTCATATTTTAGCAATAGAGGGTTTGATTTTGTGCGTGCACTTTCCCCGTGTTTCATGAAAGTGGTTAGTATGGGCGACTTTTCTGAATCTAGGCTGAATAGGCAAGTGAGGTCGCGGTGTGTCGAGCAGTGAGGGGGTGACCTTTCTCCCCAAGATCTGGTCTGGTGCTATTTTGGTAGCAGCCAAAGTGTGCTATCAGGGGTGGGGTGTGTCTCTTCAACGCAGCTAGCGTTGAAGAGACATCCGGCAATGACTAGGCCAGCAACGATCGGCCTAGTCGGTGACGAACTAATTGGCTAGTTTTATTCGAAGTCCAAGTGCAGGTTATAGCGCTTGGAAACTTCATCAGGGCTTCCCATCGCATTCCCTTCCACTTCCAGAATATAGGTTCCGGGCGCTACTCGTTTGGTAATCAGGAAGTGACCTCGTTGATCTGAGTCCTTGGAGACGAGGCGCCCTTCTTCGTCGTATAGACTTCCCTGGATATTGACGCTAGCACTAGAGTCGCTGGCCAGGTGCTCGCTACTGAGCTGTACGATGCTCTCATCGATTACTTGAATTCTATAGCGTTTGGGGTTGGAAGATATGATCTGGCTATCACTCTCTCCCTCGTTCAACATCAATAGCTCTGACGTCTGATTACCGGTGACGGCAAAGGTCGTCATTGAAAATAGACCTAGCATGGTAGCACCGAGAATAGTGGCATAACGTTTCATGATTGACCTCCTTGGCTGTTTGGCAAGAACTAGCATGGAGGGGAAAGCTGAAACGGCACTGAAAATACACAAAATTGATTTGATATGACCTAGCCGTCATTTTTATCTAGCCATACCATGCCATGCAGAGTGTCGAGTGAAGGCTGGAGTATAGGGCATCCTCGACCTTGTCGGGGGTAGCATATTCCAAGCGATCGACGAGTATCGAGCCCCGTGAGTGTTCGGCCATCGGCGATGGCCAGTTCGCCGGGGCATCGTAGCCATCGCTGGCCTGAGCGCCAGCGGCCACCAGTATGGCGAGGGTAGAACCGGTACCGATAACGACAGTCTTGGACTTCATGAACATTCCTTACGCGACTTTGACGACCCGGAACATGCCGGCATCCATGTGATAGAGCAGGTGACAGTGGAAGGCCCAGCTGCCCTCGGCATCGGCGGTGATCAGGGCAGATACCCGTTCGCCGGGCTTGAACCACATGTCACCGGTCTCGAAGCTGATGGTGCGGTCCACCTGGGCCGTGGCCTGACTACTCTGGTCACTACCACCTTTAGTGCCGCCGGCCACGCTGCGGTGGCCGACTAGCCGAGTGCGATCGCCAGTAATGTCTTGCGTATGTGGATACCTCCGTTGGCGTCAGTGGAAGGGTCCATTTCTTCGCATCAACCTGAAACGAAGCTGAAACCGTTGCCGCTCACTGTCTCACTGAACACCTTGACTTGGGGGGTGCACATAGGTTGTAAGTTCATAACGGTAGTTCATGCCCCTTGCCCAACCAAAGAAGTCGTCGTCACTGCGATCATCAAAAATAGGAGAAAGACCATGATCAACTATAAGCAAGTAATCGCCATTGCGCTGGCCTCTGGTCTGGGCATCGCCACCAGCGGTGCCGCTTCTGCTCACGGGATGCATCAAGGCACCCAGGGAGCTGGCGGCATGATGATGGGCGGCGGCCAAGGTGGCATGGGCCCCGGCATGATGATGGGCGGTGGCCAAGGTGGCATGGGCCCCGGCATGATGATGGGCGGTGGCCAAGGTGGCATGGGCCCCGGCATGATGATGGGCGGTGGCCAAGGTGGCATGATGCCCTGTCCCCTGATGGGCGGTATGGGAGCCATGGGCGGCGCGGCAGCAATGCTCGACGACGAGCAGCTGAGCACCCTGCGCGAAATGCGCAAGGCACATCGTTCCGCCTACTTTGAGCGGATGGGTGAGATGATGAACCTGCGCGAGGAGATGCTGCTGCTTATGCAGGCTGATCGTCCGGATTCAGAGGAGGTAAAGACACTCCATGGTCAGATGGCTGATCTGCACGGCGAGATGATGGCAGACGAGGTACGCATGCGTAACCAGATGCAGGACCTGCTGACAGACGAGCAGCGAGAGCGGATGCGGCGGGGCAACGCAGCGCAGTAACGCTCCCCTAACGCTCCCCAATTCCTCTGTGCACTCCGCCAGGCGTGGAGCGTTTCTTGATATCGCTCCGGGTTGTGCTGGATAGATATGGTTACTCGCCCGCCTAGCGCAGAATGGCCTCGCGATAACGAGGAAATCGCCATGACCGGTCAGGCCAGACAACCGCATCTCACCCTATGAGGAAGCTTGCTAGCGCTGTTGTTAGCTGTGCTGCTGTTGGTGTCCAGCCTGGCGGCCCAGACGGCCATGCCGACGGCTGCGACGTGGCCCAGGTCAAGGTGCTCAATAACGCCGATCCCGAGTGTGGCGTCTGTGCAGCCATTTCGACAGTAACCCTCGTCATTACCTACTATCAGAATACCCTGGCCGGCATCGGCATCGGCATCGGCATCGGCATCGGCATCGGCATCCAGGCCGCGGTCGAATTCATCGCCCCGTCCCCGCTCAAACCTCCAAGATCCTGACGCCCACCCTGGTCACACGATGTCCCCAGCATGTCGGCAGTAATATATTATCGTTAGGAGTCACAACATGATGTTGAGCAACGAATGCTTCGCCCTTATGGGCTTGATGGGCTGGCTGATGCCTTTGGCCTTCATGCTGTTTCTGGGCCTCGGCACCGCCGCCTATGCCAAATATGTGATCACGTTCCGTCATTCTCAGGAGAATCGCTCGTGAACCGCCTCGTCCCTTCGCTGTTCTTCTCTGCCGCCTTGTCACTTGGCACCGGCACCGCCCAAGCCGGTTTGCCGGGCCAGGCTATCCTTTATAAGAACCCCCAGTGTGGCTGCTGCGACGAGTATGCCCGCCAGCTTGAGGCGCTTGGCGTCAGGGTTGCCATCGTAGACGACGTACCAATCGGTCAGGTTAAGGAGCGAGCCGGACTTCCCTACGGACTGGGTTCCTGTCACACCATCGAGATGGGCGAGTATGTCATTGAGGGTCACGTGCCCTTCGAGGCAGTGGAGCGGCTCTTCGAGGAGCAACCCGACACAGACGGTATGGGCTTGGCGGGTATGCCCATCGGCACCCCGGGTATGCCAGGGCTCAAGCAGGAAGAGTGGGATATCTACCAGTTCCGTGACGGTGAGGCACAACCCTTCGTGACATTGTGACTGCTTGAGTCGATGCATCGACGGTCCGGATGCACGAGCACCCGGACCATATTCATCTTTCAAACGACTATTTGTTATGCGCCAGGCATGGCCGACGTTGCCAGCCAGTATGGGTCGAGTTTCACATCCAATGACGAAGCGCCAAAAAATGAAAGCGACCCCTTACAAGCCGGCGCCGCCCCTGAAGGCAGCGCCGGCGTTGTGTTTTCGTTGACGTTCAGAGGTATCCAAGCTCTGCAAAGGATGAGCATCCTTCTGTCCCAACCACGATGTGATCGATGATGCGGATTTCCACCAGGCCCAAGGCTTCTGTGAGCCGCTGCGTGATGCGTCGGTCTGCATCGCTGGGCTCGGGATCGCCAGAGGGGTGGTTGTGAACCAGGATCACCGCAGCAGCATTGCAGGCTAGGGCTTGCTTGACGACCTCACGGGGGTAGACGCTCGCCGAATCGATGGTGCCGCGGAAAAGCTCCTCGAAGCAGATCACCCGATGCTGGCAGTCGAGGAATAGGGCACTGAATACTTCGTGCTCATACTCTTGCAACAGCACCTGCAGGTGCTCGAATGCCAGCCCGGGCTTGGTAATCTTGCGTCCCTTGGCCAGCCGTCGGCGAGCGAAGGCTTTGGCGATGCTCAAGAGCTCCGCCTCGGTCACCGTGTCGGTGATGCGATAGGTGCCGGCAGTCTCGCCGGCACTCAGCTTGCGGTGGTTCATGATGTTGCTCCTCAGGCCGCCATGACCATGTCCATGCGGCGCTCCAGCTCCTCGTAGAATGCCTCGACCCGCTTGGCGATGGTGCGGATCATCGCCTCGTCCCGGTAGGCCCGCTTCACGAACAGCGGCATGCCCGGCCAGTAGCTGACGAAGTCGATCCACTCCCGCTCACTGACCCATAAGCCACCCTGACATTGTGCGACGTGCTCCTGGGGCAGCTCGTCTGCTAACAGCAGCTCGATCTGATACTTGGGCAGCTTGGTTTTTATCTCGACGAGGCCGTTGCCATCCACCAGGCAATCCGGCGAATAGCCGACTCCGTGGTTCAAGATGATGCCGACCTGCTCCAGGCGTGGCAGCCCAGCGGATTCGTGATAAAGATCGCGGGCCACCGGCTCCAGCTCGTGGCCGCGCAGTGTATGAGCATTGCCTTGGAAGGTATCGGAGGGCTCGCCGGTGATGCGCTCACCGATCAGCTGGTGCATGTAGCTCATCGCACCGGCACCGAAGCCTCCCGGCCCCTTGCCCTTGACCAGCAGAGTCTTCAGTTCGGACATGGTGATGATGCCCAGACGGGCGGCATGCCACTCGGGCGTGCCCTGTTCCAGTGTCAGGATCTGCATGACGTTCTCCTTCTCGATGACACGGCATAAGCCAGCGAGGGGAAGCCCCTCGCCAGCCGGTCAGTGATGTTGGTGGTTGGGTTGTGCCCGCTTCTGTAGGGAGGCACGCAGCTTGTCGAAGTCGCTACGTGGCACCTGCTCGGCGTCGCTGTACCTACCGACGAACCATTCCTGAGTCGTCGGGGGACAGGCGGCAATCAGCTGCCGGATCTGCCCGGCCTGGAAGGGGGTGACCAGCTTGACCGGGTCAGCGGTCTGACCGTTGTCGTCCTGGCCGCGGGTTGTGATGTTGAGCAGAGCACACAGCACGTAGCGCTTGCCGTAGCTAGTGGACGAGCCGAATGCCTGGACGGCGTTCTTGCTGCCGCTGGTATCGGCCGGCAGCAGCATGCTGGTCTCTTCCCGATGGCCGTCCTGATGCATGAGCACACCGGTGACCTGAATCCCGCGCTCCTGTGTCTGAATGCGAAAGCTCACCGCGAAGCCGTGTGTCTTCATGATCGGGCGCACGGTATCGACGATGTCTTCCAGAGTGGCGTAGTGGCCGTTGTTGGTTTTCCCGCGCTCGGCGATGCTGGGCAGTTCGGTCTGCATGGCCGCCATGGCAGCGCTATAGGCCATCAGCGCCTGGCGATCCAGCACGCGCTCCTGCATCTGCAGCAGGCGCTCCATCTTGTCGATATCGACCTCAGGGTTGAGGGCGGCCCGCTCGATCACCTGGATGATCGCCGTGCTGTCCGGGATGGCTTGCGTAACCGGTGCTTTGTTGACGGTTTTGGGATGAATAGGGGTTGCCATAATGGCCTCCGTTAGCGATAGCGTTGGATGACGTCAGGGAGTTGTTCGATAGGCACCGGCTCAAGGGTCAGGGCCACGCGATAGACGCGGCCCTTGGCTAGCACGTGGGTCTCTGTTGCGTGTTCGCCGGCCTCCAGCAACTGACGCGTCAGCTGGGTCAGGACACGGCACATTTCGAACGTCATGGGCGGTTGCATTGGCATCTCCAGAAACAGTAACGCCCGGCCTTTGAAGGGGCCGGGCGCTATGCCGTGATGAGGGAAAGACTGAGTGGGGATGTCGCTACTGGGAAATCAGCCCACCAGCGCAAGCGCCGACTCCAGGGCCTTGTCCTTGAGATTGGCTCCCTGGCCAAACCAGGCGGAATCCATGCGGTAATCATTACCACGGGCGCGCTTCTCATGGTCCACGTACTCGGTGACCGCGTTTAGCAGCCCCCAGGCGGTGCTTTGCGCCGTGCACAGCCGCGAGCCGCGCCCCTCACCCTGGAAAAGCTTATGGACGCGATTGAGGGCACGGACGTTGGGCAATTTAGAGGGATCTTCCAGCGGCGCCTCGGCGTTGCAGATCACCGCCTGGAAGTAGGCTCTCGCTTCCTCCTGGCTGACCTTGCGCTCGGCCAGCGTTTTCAGGCGATACATGAAGTCGTCCCACTGTGAGACAGATATCCCCAACTGCTGCTTGACCAGCTGAGGACGGAACTCGGTGCTGTGCGGTACTTTCACCCCTTGCGACATACCGTCCACGGCAATGGACAGGGTGTTGTTGCATACCACCCGCACCGAGGTCGGCATAGCGACGGTGGCCAGCGACCCATCGCAGGACGTAGCCAACAGCAAGTAGTCGTTGACCTGGTCCTGGCCCTTCAATGCCCCGCCCAGGCCACTCTTGGCCAACGCCCAGAACTTGCGACCGCCTTTGAGCACCCCGGCGGTCTCGAGCTCATAGCCCGCGTATTCCGTCAGATCGCGGTAGAACTCCAGCACCTCTTCCGGCTGCACCACCTTGTAGCGTTGGGAGACGACCGACAGCGGATCTTTGGTATCGGAACGGTAGAGCACCTTTTGTTCCGGAAAGGAATGGATGCTCCCCAGGTGGCCCGCGCCATCTGCAATGAAGCGCACTGGAGATTCATCGATGTGCCAATCCATGCCGGCTTGCTGCCGCCAGACTTCCAGCGGCTGGTGACGCGACAGCTGCTGGCCCAGGCCATGCCAGGGGGTGTTACCGACGTAGGCCATGTGTTCGATTTGATGTGCCATGAGAAATCTCCTGAACGAAAAAAAGCCGGCTGAGTGCCGGCTGATGGGATAAGAGGATGAGTCGTGCCGGGTCAGGCCAACTCACGGAACGCGTGGCCACAACCCAGACAGAGCCAGGGGATGCCTTCTCCGGGAGGGAACAGGTTTACAACTAGGCGATCGCCAGCCGCAGCTCCAGCGATGCCACCTGATGCGCCGGCGACGACAGCGGCAGCGGCTCGGGTGAGCGGAAATTGTCTGGAAGAGAGCAGGTTTCCGGGAGAGTAGAGCGACCCATAGGCGCCCTGGAGCGTACCGGCCATTGCGCCGGCCGCGATCCCGAGTTTGCGGGCGCTCTCGAGGTTGATGACGCGCTGCGACTCGCAGCGTAAGCAGGGTGGGGGCATTTCATGTCTCCTGTGACGGCGGTAGAAGCCCGGAAGAGGTTTGGCTCACAGGAGTGATATAGATTTCAAAAAAAATGGAACAGAACCTTTACATGCAGCTCTGCTACTTTAGTTCTAGCGCCATTTCCGATGGGCCTGTCGGCAGCGTGCCAGAGTTCCTTCCAGACGTGCTTGTCAGGAGTGTGAGGCCGGGCAGCAGTCATCGCGGCTGACCCACACGATGATGAGGCGGGTGTTTTTGAGCACGACGTTACGACGTTAGGCACCAAGTTTTTCGAAAAAACAGCCTCAGGAGTGGGCAACAGACGAGATTTGCAGCAGCGAACGTCGTCTTGTCGTGGACGTTCTGTATATGTCCAGTGAAGGCACATCCGGATCTCAAGTTCTGGATCGTGGCAGATTGCCTATAGCACGATATCTCGATTGTCTAGGTCGCCCAGCAGCGAGGTCTCTATATCGACCTTATCCAGACCTGAATCCGCAAGGCCAAGCGCCAGGACTGGCTGCTGGCCGCGCCGCTTCTAACGGTCCGGACTGAAATCAGTAACCAATCGATTCTCCTGTCTTACTCTGAGGAGGTCGTCATCAGGAACCTTTGGTATGGGGCTCAATCGCCGTGGGTTGGCCAGGGATCGACGCTGTGCGGTGTTCAGCGAGCATTGCCTGGCGGATCTGGCTGATGGACAGGTGGGCTGGGCATCTGGCCCGCCCTCGGGAGTTTAGCTTGGGCACGTTCCACTGAACCGAGTCCTGGCGAGGGGGTAGGGTAGTCGTCGGAAACGCTGGGCGGTGATGACGCGCTACTTAGATGACGGCACATTGCCGATTGAAGGCGACCAAGTGGAGATTCTGATTCTCCACCTGGTCGCCGGGAAGATCCAACTGGCTGGTCGCCCGGCCACTGCGCATGAGCCCGCAGGCCTCCAACATCATGAGCCTGAGCCGGCCTACCAAGCTTCACGGCCACGAGCCCCATGCCTACCCTGAAAGGCATACAGGGTAGGCTTCCGACCTAGAAAGCCGGTCGGGTCCAAAATCCCCCTCCAAACTGGCAGGTAACCGCCTAAGTCTCGACACGCGATGAATGCCGATTGGTCAGAAATGCTGCATGGCGAGCCCTTTTGGACCGATCACCCAATGGCGTTTCGAGCCACGTTTACCGTTGCTACAGCAGGTAATCCCCTGGGCATCCAGCAGTGGGGCGGCACGCTTGAAGGCTGCGCCAAGGCCGCGCGCCTCACGTGGCCATTGGCTGTCCGACACACAGGTCGGCCGGAACTGGCCCAAGATGGCCAGCCAGACCCCCGCCGGATTTTCGACGGCTTCCGTGATGGCGTTAATCCTCAGGTATTCAACAACTGCCTTGGCAATCGGCTCCTCTTCAGTCATCTCGCAGAGCCGCTCATTGCGATATGCCTCGTATTGCGACCAAAAGGCCTCTGCACTGCCGGTCAGTGTGTCGGAGACAATCATTCCGATACGACAGAAATCGTGCCAGCCGTCCGGTACTCTCCGATCCAAGCTCACTTGGCCGATATTGGCATGTGCCTTTCCGAGCATGCCAAGCAGTGCATTGAAGACGCGACTCTGATCTTCGCCTGGTAAGCTCTCCTGCGTATGCCATTGGGAAGATGCCTTGCCCGTCTGATCTGTTGAGGGTGATGGCATTTCCAGACTCAAGGTGAGTTCTACTAATTCAGGTTGTGTGATGACCGGTTCTAGGCTGCTCAGCAAAAAAGCACGCCGCACAGCGAGACTCGATGTAATCTCATGGCAACCAATAGCTTTCCATTCCAGCCTGCTTTTGCAGAGCAACTCAAACATACGTCGCTGTACCGCCGAACTGAGCCCGTCTTCGACATTGTCCAGGTTGAGCACATGATGCCGCCAGGCTTTTTGATCTACGTCCTTGACCTTTGAGGGTGTATCACGAATCGCATTCTCCTTGATTACCGGATCTAGCGTGCGCTTGATGACGTCTTGTAGTTGTGCCATTCCAGATTTAAGCTCTCCTGTGAGTTCCAGAACCAGCTGCTGACGTTCTGGCATCATGCAAAGCACCATGAACGTATAGATCAGCAGGTCTCGATCTTTCGGAATCGGCACATACGACTCAATGATACGCACGCCTGAGGGGGCCATCGCACTGGGACCCTGGATATACACCGTGTGAAAGGGGCGACAATTGGCGGGATGCCAGTAAGGATAGGCTAGCTCTGGCTGAATCATGTTCTCCTGTTTCGGAGGGAGCATCATCACTTTTCCATTCAGTGCGATATATCGATTACCGTAATTGTCTAGCCAGGTTCGGCCATTACCGATTTCCGCAAAATCCGGGTAGTCCCCCCGAATGATCTCCAGCGCGTCCCGGACATTTTGGTCCGAAACGTCGCGGTTGTTATGGCTCGCTGCTATGTGCTTGATGATCGGTGCAATCATCTCCGCTTCCAACATCAGTACGGGACCGCCGAAGTTCGGTACAAGGAAATATACGCCGTTAGGATCAGCTACAAGGCGATAGTCTTGGTGAAGGATCTGCCGGATGAGGTTGGCCTTGCAGGGCTTGGGTGGCCGTCCCGCCCGGGAAAAGGGCAGTTGCTGGCTCGAGTTGTATCGACCGGTGCTTGCGGAAGAGATATCCTGATAGTTTATCTGGGAGTTAGTGTATGGATTGGGAAGATATGTACCGCTCCCTGTTGAGGATTGGTTGAGGGGATATGGGTTATCGTACATTAAGCTGGTTCCTTAGTTTTCTCTTAGGGCATGATGTTCATGTTTTTTACTTGACTTCGCATGTTGTTTGTAGCGCTATCTGTGCGCTCGGCTACTATCAGGGTGTAGCGTATTTGGTATATAAATGTTCCTGTAAGTTGAGTTTTATTTTCCGCTTGAGGCTGTAGCCAGTGCGGCGTTTTTTGATTCGATACCTTCCATTAATCCAAGCTGTAAATGCTATATTTTATCGTCCTCATTCCGCCAAAAGTTGTTGTATTTATATGTATTAAGGGTGTTGTGGCGTATGAGAAGCCCGCCGTCCTGGTTTTTCACCCACCCAGTGGATGGTGAATAGCGCCGGTGAAGCCAGAAGGTCATTAGCCTGGAGCAGGATTGGCTTCGTTAAGGGGTTGTTCCCCACCTGTATCGTCTTCTGCAAGCTCCTACATTTTGACTCTCCTTCATTACTGATGTTGCCAAATTTAGCAGGTTGAAAATGGAGTGAATAATGATTTTTTTTAACTTTGGGTTTGTATGTCGTTAGATAATAAAAGATGCTTTTGGATGCTTCTGGACATACATGGTAACCATTTTTGTATGAGTAATTTTCAAGGAGCCAACCCGATCTGTGCCTGAAAACCCGTAGCTGGGGCGTTAGGCAAATCGCCGACGAACTCGGTGTCAGCAAGAACACCGTCAAGCGCTACCTGCGCTAGGGTGGATGGGCGCCCTAGGCCAGCCTGCAGCGCACATATTCACTTGATGTTCTGGATCACTGTCTGCAGTACCGCCTCCTGCAGCTCATCGGCATTGCCGCCGTGGTGCTGCAAGTCCTGCAGCTAGAACACGGTCTTAACCGTCAGTCTGCGGACGCTGGTACGCGCCTGCGAATCCTATTGCCAGGCGCTGGTCGCCGAAGACAAGGCGACGGTGAGATTCGAGACTCCACCTCGCGAGCAGCTTCAGATCGATTTCGGCAGCCGCCAGATCACCATCGGCAAAGAAGCGATCAAGATCTACCTGTTCGTCACTACCCTCGGATACCCCCGCCGACACTATGCCTACTCCTTCCGTCACGAGCGTCAGTTGGTGTGACCACCAGCATGGAAGAGGGGCTCATTGGCTCCGTAGGGTGCCAGAGCAGGTACTGCTGGATAACGCCTGGGCACTGTCGACCACCACAATGCCGCCAGCCTCTAGGTGGCCTTCAACGATTAGCGTGTGGTCTTTGCCCGCTACTGGGGCTTCCGGCCGGTGCACTGCGCTCAGTATCGAGCCCGTACCAAGGGCAAGGACGAGCGCGGCGCTGGCTACGTGCAGCGCAACGCTATCGCGGCCGGACATTTCTAATCGGGGTCAACAGGGGGGCTGGAGGCCTACCTGATTTGGTGGATGCGTGAGATTGCCGACCAGCGGATGCAATACGCCACCGGTGAGCTGCCGGCGGTTCGCTTCGCAGCTGAAAGGGCCAGCCTGCAACCGCCGAACGACAATCCGCCCTTCGAGCAGACGTGGAACTCGGCAGTTGCTTCCAGCGCGATGCCACCGTTGAGGTCGCCACAAACCTCTACTGCGTGCCCTGCCGTCTGATAGGCGAGCCGGTTTTAGTCAGCGTGACCGACGGTGACATGCGGGTTCAACATGTCGGCCAGGAGTTAGCCCGCCACTCCGAGTTGAGCTGGCGCCCTGTGGTGCGGTTCCTGCCGTACCATCTGCAGTGCATTGTCAGCTATCGGCCGCCCAAGGTGGCTACTACGGGGGCTCTGGAGCCAAGCGGGAAAGTGGCTACCTTGGATCTATCATCCTCGACTGGCTGCTGCACCACAGTCACGTCATCACTTTTCGCGGCTGCAGTTACCGACTGTGGGACAAGCGTAAGGCTTGGCTCATCAAGCTCGATGGCATCCACCATCCCGAGCAGGTCGCCAGAGGATAAGGGCCAGATTTCCCTGTCGGAGGTGACCAGGTTCTGATGTCGCTTGAAAGCAAAGTGGTCGGCCAGCTGCCCAAGGCACGCCGACCACCGATTCCTGCTTGTATGCGCACCGCATTCGCATCTGTCTGACCAGGCAGATGCGCCTGTAGGCATAACACCAGCGGAGGGGACCAGGGTCAGTAATTTTTTGCATTAGGTAGTCATTAACACACGGCCCTCATTAAGTGATTGAAAAATATGGCATAAAAATGCTTGGAATCGCCCTGGATGGTGGGCTTCTAGATATATATCCAGTGTTTGAGCCCTGTTTTTGAATAGGTGGCAAGTCGGCTCGATTATCTAACTGGTTCCGATACAATTCGTATTGTCGGTTGATTGATATAGAGGACTTGAAGATGAGCAACGATAGAAAACTGAAGATCCTGAGAATGGCGCAGTTGGTAGAAAAGATAGGCATTAGTCGATCTTCAATTTATGCAAAAATTAATCCTCGGATGCCACAATATGACCCAACATTCCCTGTGCAGATTTCTCTTGGTGCTAGATCTAAAGGCTGGTCTGAGCCGGATGTCGACAGGTGGTTGCTTGCAAACCAAGGGGAATCCAAGAGTGATCCTGATATTGCCTAGAGTTTTTTCAATTTCTTGAAGATATCGTTGACTTCTTTGTTCTTGTTCATCCAGTTGGTGATCATTCGTTGAATATCACTTTCATTCAGCTTTATTACTGACCGCTGATCGCTCTGCTCGTGGAATTGGAGTACTTTTTCATGCAGTTTGTATGCGGCAACTTTTACTGACGGCCATCCATTATCTGGGCAATTCTCATACAGGAGGTCTATGAGACGATATTTCAAGTGCCTTAGATTCTGGTTGGCCAATCTTCCATACTCTTGCTGAAGGAGCTTTTCCCAGCGTTTTTCTTCAGCTATGCATGCGTCTTCAAGTCTTGTCTCTAGAGATGCGAATTCAACCAGCGCTGCCCATGATTGATCGCGTAAGCCTTCTTGGGCTAGGAGGTCGGAACAAACTAACCAAATGAATGAAGTTGAGAAAAACATAGATATTTTATCATCGATTTTTTCACAAAGATCAAGCTCTAAGGTTTCTTGGTAGTCGCTAGCTGGCGTGCCAGAAAGTATTTTCCTTTTAGCTGAAGCGTATTCTTGGTGGAAGAGCACGTTTGCTAATTCTTCTTCATTTTTTTTCGATGGAGATGAGCCAATGCTTGGAGGTTTTTGCGATATATGAAAATAGGTTTCGCAAAGCGTTCTTTTCAGCCTCTCAATATAGTCTTCAAGCGGGATGGAGGAGATCTGGTGGTAATGGTCAGGGATGATGAGGTTTTTGTTTGTGAGGTGCTGATTGTATTCTCCTTCTTTCTTTTCTGATATGGAGGTAGTGGCAGGTAAGGGATTATTGCTCATTGCGGATTTCCTTTGAATAATAATTCTAAAATTATGCCATAAACTTGCTATAAGTTCCAGGGCTTTAGGTTCGACGTTTGATTTATTTTGATTTTTTAACGTTATTTTCTGAATAAGCGAAGGCTATTATCTTTTGTTTTAACCCTTGCTGCGCCTGCAATGTTGAAAGTGGGTGGTTAGTTTTACTTTTGCTTTATATGTTATACCGAAGGGTTGTGCTAGGGTGGGTTGTCATGTTGTAGCAGTGCTGGAGCCATATCAGTACATGGATTTTAAATAGTGAGCGTTGAGTAAAGAGTATGTGTCTTATATCCAGATTGATACTTTTAGCCGTGTAGTCGATGATGGAGTGCTGTATGGAATATGAGGAATCTCCGGGTGAGAATTCGCATCCTTTTGACGAAGACTGGAATATTGATTGGGACTGGGGGACGAATCAGTCTCCTAGCGATAATGATGTGCCGTGGTGGGAGGGCGAGGAGCGACTGGCAAGAGGTGAGAACTTACAACAATGGGATATGAATGATGAGGAGTTATTCTTCGAGGAGGAGGTGTCTGATGACCAAGAAGAGCTGCTTTCAGAATCCGATAAAAAGTTTATTGCACACCTGCGTCGTGCAGAAGCGGTCATAAAAGGGATATTTGACTCTCGAGAAGATCACTTCGAGGTGGTGGAGAAAAAGAATGGGAAGCTGAAGCTCTTCCAATCCTTACATGGCAAAGAATTCCTGAAAGTCGTGAAAAAGGGCTGTGATGAGAGATGCGCACAGCTGCGCGTTGTCGATAAGAATCCTTACGTCGGTATTTATCACAAGGTCACAAGGAGGTGGGAGTATGAATTGAGGGCAATGGTGGAGTATGGCGTGTTAGCAGGAGGAGTCTCTAGGACCGTCAATGTCATGAATAAGATCATGGAGGAGATCAAGGATGAGGCCAGCAGGCCGATTATCCAGGACTTTTCACGGCGTGCTGATCGAGCGGCTAAAGACAGAAAGAAGGCGGCAACTGCAATTATCGATAGATGCTTTGCACAGCGGTCCCGTCTACTGGTGCTTAGAGTGGATTTGGGATATAGAAAAGGAAAGTTTATTGAATCGGAAGACTTTATGAAAGACATGAAGATGGTGAAGAAAGAATGGACGTTAATGAGTGATAGCCTTAAGTCAGGAAAAGTTGCTCCCAATGTGATGGCGGTCTTTGGCAAGCTGGAATACGGGGTCTTGGCTGGCTTTCATTACCATCTTGTTGTCATCATGAAGGGTTCCGGCAATCGACAGGATATTAACTATGCCAAGATGGTGGGGCAGTATTGGTACAGCGAAGTGACGGGTGGGGAAGGCAGATACTTTAACTGCAATCGAATCAAGCATCGCTACAAAAAACTGGGGATAGGGACGATCAACTACCATGGAAAAGACAAAATCGATGCTCTGAAGGGAGTCGTGATCGATTACATTGTCAAGAGCGATTACTATATGAGTGCCCTGTTACCCTCCAAGAAAACCTTTGTCCAGCTGTCGTGCACGAACAAGGAGCAGATGGTCAGGCGCGGACGGCCACGACGTTATCTCTCCAAGGTGTGAGAACCATCACACATCAATTTATGACATTGAACCGTTCAAGCTGATGTAGAGTCAGGCAGTTAAAAATTCCCACCTCGACTCCCCTCCCAGCGGTTCACCTCTAAGGCGATCATCTCAGTACCAGCAGCGCATCAGTCACACTGGGCGCAGAGCCGATGTGGCACTGAACTGCCTATTTCTGGCGACAATCGAAGACGCATTCCTCAGAAGCATCGGGCTGCTTTCCCTTTGGCGTTCCGGTTTTGTGGAGCCCATTGAGTCACCAGCGCTCTCCCCTGCACATTTATGCCCGGCAGATCATGGCGCTGCGCCTGCAGGAGCGGGCGCTGTCAACGCCAATAAAGGTTGTCCGCTTTTCATCAACTGCACCAAGCGGTGCGGTACCCAAGGTTTTCTGGTGCTCCAAACGGTCTAGCTGCTCAACCTGCCTGAAATACTCCAGTTCTTTGCGGTATTCCTTTAGCTCAGCGGGGAGGCGGGGATGGCAACTTGCTGCTGGCGCGGCTGAACAGCATCAAAGAATTCTGGGTATCCGGATTAAGTGGTAGATGGAGCCTCCTGCTCCTTCGACCATTAACTCTCCCAGAAGGTTGATAGATCGACGCCGTAGTTCTTCTCGGGCTCGGGGAGACCCATGCTGTAGGTCATGGTGGCCTTGCCCAGGAAAGGGGATTCCTTTATCTGTGGCGCCTTCTTCTTGTGCTTGGTGGTGTAGAGCATCCGCGCCTGCATCACCTCGAATGAGTAGCCCCGGCCATCGCGGTTCTTGTCCTTGGCCAGCCGGTTGATCGACTCCGTGAAGGCGTTGGTGATCGGGATGTCGGTCTCGAAGTAGGTCAGCATCTCCTCACGCCATGAGCTGACGGCGCTGACAAGATCCTTCCAGACCTCCTTCTGCCCCTGCGGGATGTCGTCAATCCAGGCAGCTAGTGCCTGCTCAGCATCTCGCCGGGTGGCACAGTCCCAGATGTGGTAGAACTGTTCCTTGTGCTCGTAGGCTGCCAGCAGCTGAGGGAAGGCCCCCCGTCCAGGTCTCCATGATGAGCCGTTCGCGGTCTGAGACATCGTGAGCCCGCTTCAGCAGGATCTTCCTATCACCCTTGAGCGTCCGTCGCTGGTTGGCCGTCAGCTCCTTCCTGAGCCCCTTGCGGACCTTCTCCAAGGCCTCGTTGGCCATACGCACCACATGGAACTTATCGACCACGATGCGGGCCTGTGGCAGCACCGCCTGGACGGCACGGAGGTAGGGCTTCCACATATCCATGCTGACGATCTCGACCTTGTCGCGCTCGGTCATGCTCATGAGCCGCTTCGTCACCGCGTCCTGCTGACGACCGGGCAACAGGTCCAACAGGGTGCGCTCTTCCAGGTTGGTCAGGATGCAGCGGTAGCGGCGGTTCAGGTAAAGCTCATCGATGCCCAGGCAGTGAGGTGTCTCAAAGCGGTGCCAGGCAGCCAGGAACTCAGCCT
This sequence comes from Onishia taeanensis, assembly GCF_013349955.1. Taxonomy (GTDB): domain Bacteria; phylum Pseudomonadota; class Gammaproteobacteria; order Pseudomonadales; family Halomonadaceae; genus Onishia; species Onishia taeanensis_B. The sequence continues at coordinate 82,310 of NZ_JABVXC010000004.1, forward strand.
TCTTCTTGAAGATCTCGCGAACAGTCTTCTCGTCGAGGCCGGTGGTATCGGCTACATAGGCGTAGGGGTGGTTGAAGGCCTCCTTCTCGACGTGGCTGTAAAGCCTCCGCGTCATGCGGTGATCGTCTACCATTTCCGGTAGAGCTGGCCGGAACGTCCTTCCACACGCCCGGCAGGTGTGGCGGCGACGGACTACCCAGAGGGTGACCCGCTTTCCGTGGATGGGCAGGTCTCGGTAAGCCACATCGCGCTTGCCAAACCTGACGAACTCTCCCTCTACGCGGCACTCCTCGCAGGCCACAGGGACCGGAGCTTCAACCTGAAAGTGGAGGTCATGCTCTTCCATCTTTGTGCCCAGGATGCGGTATTCCGGTGAGTGAAGGACGTTGTCAGGCAGAATGCTCATGCAAACGTTCCTTGAGCCTCTTTGTCATGTCACGACGGCCATCTCGTGTGATGGCCGTCGATCACAAAGGTGTGCCGATGCCGGCCTCTCGAATGATGGTGGGGATGGCGATGCGGTTCCGGCCCCTCCCATCCCTCATGCTCATGTTGGTGGTGCTCGTCGTGATAGTGCAGATAGGTATGCGCCACCGGGTCGTGGTCATGCTCGAGGACCAGCGGGTCCCGTGCCGGCCAGACACGGGTCGCGAGCGCCGTCGACAGCAGCGCAATCGCCCCCAGCAGGGCGAAGGTCTCGATCAGCCCCACCTCGGCCCCAACCCAGCCGGCCAGCGGATAGGCCACCAGCCAGCAGGCATGCGACAGCGAGAACTGGGCGGCGAACAGCGCCGGACGGTCCTCGGAGTGGCACGACTGCTTGAGCAGGCGCCCAGTGGGCGTCATGACCAGCGAGGCGCCGGCGCCCAGCAGGAACCACAGCCCCATCAGGCCGGCGAAGCCGGGCGCGAACAGGCCGAGGAACAAGCTCACCGTCATCAGCGCGGCGCCCGCGAGCATGATCGGGCGTTCGCGCACGCGATCCAGCACCTTCGGCAGCAGCAGGGCCACCAGCATCGAACCGCCCCCCACCGCCGCGAAGGCCATGGCCACCGCCTGCTCGCCCAGTCCCAGGGTAGAGCGGACGTAGACCACGGTATTGACGATCTGCATGGCGCCGGCGGCCGACACCACCATGTTCAGGCCCAGCAGCCCGCGCAGCCGAGGCGTCTTCAGGTAGATCCTCATGCCGTGAGAGACCTTACGCCACACGCTCGGTGCCTCGTCCTCCGCCGCCTGGGGCGACGGCAACACCACCGAGACCACCAGACCGGCCGAGACCAAGAAGGCCAGGCCGTTGAGCAGGAACAGCACATCGAAGCTCATCACCATCAGCAGCGCCGCGGCCGCCATGGGGCTGAGCAGGTTCTCGAGGTCATAGGCGAGCCGCGACAGCGATAATGCCCGGGTGTACTGTCCCTCGTCCTCGAGGAGATCCGGGAGCGTCGCCTGGAAGACCGGGGTGAAGCCAGCAGAGGCGGCATTGAGCAGGAAGATCAGCACATAGATCTGCCAGACCTCGGTGACGAAGGGCAGCGCGCAGACCACGGATGTCCGTAGCAGGTCCAGGCTGACCAGCAGAGTGCGGCGCGGCAGACGCGAGGCATAGGCCCCGACCAGCGGCGCGATGCCCACATAGGCCACCATCTTGATCGCCAGGGCCGTGCCTAACACGATCCCCGCTTTCCCGGCCGCCAGGTCATGGGCCAGCAGCGCCAGGGCGACAGTTGTCAGCCCGGTGCCGACGAGGGCGGTGACCTGGGCCATGAATAAATGGCGGTAACGACGGTGACTCAGCACGTGGAGCACGGGTCCTCCTCGAGGCGTGGCTGTCGGTTATCGGTTACAGGTAGCGAACGATCGCCTTGAAGTCTTCAAGTTGTGCGCGCTGGTCTTGATTCCGGCCCCTGTCGTGGGGGCCGATCGCTGCTTCCAGGCAGTGGTCGATATGGTCGTGCACGAGGGTTCGCTTGGCCTGCTGGATCGCCTTCTCCACTGCATGCAGCTGCTGGGCGATGTCCAGGCAAGGCCGCCCGTCCTTGATCATCTGGGCCACGCTCTGCAGATGTCCCCGGGCGCGACTCAAACGCTTGATGATGTCGGGATGCGACTGGTGGGTATGCGATGTCATGCGCAGCTCTTTGTTGGTATTCCTATCCCTCTGGGGGGGGATTAAGCTCAAAGACGCTATCGTGCCAATGCCCCAGGGGACTCGGCCAGATCGCGCCTCACTATCGGTCTTCGCCCCCGAACTGGTCTGCCCGTATGCTCCTCAACCGCCTGTGTCATCGCCTCGGTCACCTGACCCTCCTGCTGCTTATCGTGCAGGGGCTGGTCATGTCCGGCATTGGCGAGATACGCGCTCATGGGCCGGTCGATTCGGCGGCGGTCGAGCACAGGCTCCAGGGGGGGGCTCCCGGAAGCGCATGGCCACGCGCATGCGTCGATTAGTTCCGTGAAGTCAGGCAGCTGTGGCTCGGCGAGGACTGACGTTACCACCATCAGCAGTAAAGCCAAGCTCATCAGCCAGGCGTGCGAGTAAGGCTTGGGTATCACAATGGGCTCCTTCTGGGGGCATGAAACATGGTAGCCAATTTGGTGCAGCGCCCACTATGCAAAGTTCCACACGCCTAATCCCAGCTCACTCTTCAACAGAGTTCGGGCTTGAAGCTTGAGTCGCTATAGGTTTTATATTGCTGGGTCATCACGTGACACCACAAGGATAACGCATGGGACATCATCACGATCATCCCCACATTGATCCCACCTCTGGTGATCGTCGGGTGAGCATCGCCATCTGGGCCAACGGGATATTAACCATTGCCCAGATCGTTGGGGGTATCCTGGCGGGAAGCCTCTCGCTGATCGCGGATGCGCTGCATAATTTTTCCGACATGGCTGCGCTTGTCATTGCGTTTGCTGCCCGCAAGATCGCGAGACGACCGCCAGACTCACAGATGACGTTTGGCTATGGCCGAATCGAGGTTGTCGCAGCGCTGATCAACTACACCACCCTCATTATCGTTGGCATTTATCTAATTTATGAAGGCGCCATGCGCATGATCGACCCGCCAGAGATTAAGGGCTGGATAGTCGTAATCATCGGTATTGTCGCTCTTCTTGTCGATGCGCTAACGGCCTTGCTCACCTGGTCGATGCAAAAACATAGCGTCAATATCCGCGCCCTCTTCCTGCACAACCTGTCGGATGCCTTTGCGTCCATCGCCGTGATCATCGGGGGCTCACTGATTCTGCTGTATGACATGCGCTGGGTAGACCCCGCGATTACGATCGGCATTGCGCTCTATATTCTTTATCTCGCCTTTACTGAGATAGGCGGCCCTGTCCGGACACTGATGTTGGGCTCGCCACCCGATATCGATGGTCAATCAGTCATTGAAGCCCTGCGTGACGTCCAAGGGGTTGAGGATGTGCATCATGTTCACCTATGGCAAATGCAGGAGAACACCGCCGCGCTTGACTGCCACGTGGTTATCACGGAAGCCGGATGGCGCCAGCTCGAGGCGATCAAGGTAAATATCAAAGCTCAGCTGAAAGCGCGCTTTGGCATTGGCCACTCCAGTTTGGAATTTGAGCATATTGATCACGCTCATCAGGATGCCAACCTTTTTGGGCATGAGTAACACGCCATATTTGCTTGCTCAGGCACCCATCAGCGGCTGAGCTCCACTCAGCAGCATCCTGAGCTTGCTTTAAACCCAACTCTTTGAAATTGAGAGAAAGAATGTACAAAAAAGCGACTTTTATCCTGGTCGGAGCGTTGATGCTGACGGCCATCATTGTGATCGTGTCGAGGCCCTCGCTGTTGGGCATGGGCGCCGAGACGGCCAGCCGAGAGGGGGCACAGGCCGAGAATTCGCTGGTGCGTGCACACTCGCCGGTCCTGGGGCCGGAAGAGGCACCTGTGACGATCGTGGAGTTCTTCGACCCGGCCTGTGAGGCCTGCCGCGCCTTCTACCCGCTGACCAAACGCATCCTGGAAGAGTACCCCGAGAAGGTGCGGCTGGTGGTGCGCTACACCCCCTTCCATGGAGACGTATCCGAAACCGCCATTCGCGTGCTGGAGGTCGCCAGGCGTCAGGATGCCTTCCAACCGGTGCTGGAGGCGCTGCTGGCTCGCCAGAGCCAGTGGGCGGCTCATGGCAGTGTCGATGAGGAAGCGATCATGGAGATCGCCAGCGAGGCCGGGCTGGACAGAACCGCAGCCGAAGAGCAGCTCAATTCACCAGAGGCACAGGCGGTCTACGACCAGGACAAGGCTGACGTCGAGGCCAACCAGATCAGCAAGACGCCGACCTTCTTCGTCAATGGCGAGCTGTTGGACCCCTTCGGCATGCAGGAGCTGGTCGACGCCGTTAACCGTGAGGTAGCCGAGGTCTCCGGCGAAGAGGATGCATCATGACACGACGCTGGTTGCTAGTGGGACTGATGGTCCTGAGCCCCGTGTTGGCCGAAGCCCGTGGGCAAGAGCGTGCCGGATTATCACCTGCCAAGCCGGCATCGGACAGGGCACAAGCTATCGCGAAGGTGGGTCGCGTCGCTCAAAAGCTCACCGTGGAACCAGGGGATACCCTGGACGCACTGCTGCAACAGCTTGGCGTGAATACCGAGACGCGCACCCAAGCGGCGACCTCGCTGGCGGAGAGGTTCGACCCGAGACGATTGCGGCCCGGAGATCGTATCACTTTCACCTCTCTGGCGACGGGACAGCCGGTGTCGGTGGCCATCGAGCGTGACTCGGGTATTCAGTACGTCGTCACCCTGGGTGAGCGTCCGTCGACGCGCATTGTCCAGCCTCGCCTCGACACCCTGACCCTGGGTCGTGAAGTAGACGTCAAGACGTCACTCTATGCCGCCTTGGCGGCTGAGGGGGTACCCAGGCGTTTCGCTGCAGAGCTTGACATGCTGCTGGGCGGACTCATGGACACACGCCGAGATATCTCGGGTGGCGAGCGCCTGCAGTTACTGTGGGAAGAAGATCGCCGTGAGGATGGCACTCGAGTCGGGCCTCCCCGTCTGACCTATATGGGGTTGGCTGACCAGGCGGAGCGGCTGGAGCTAGTATGGCCGGCGGACCAGAGAGCCAGCGTGATGCTCTTCAAGGACGGTAGCCTCCAAGACACCTTGCAGTTCCCGATTCTCGGCGCACGCCTGACATCCCCCTTCGGCAACCGGCGCCATCCCGTGTACGGCGGGGTCCGACGTCATGACGGTATCGATCTTGCCGCGCCTCGCGGCACCCCGGTCATGGCCACTGCGCCGGGGCGCGTCTCCTTCATCGGTCGCCGGGGAGGTTATGGACGTGTTGTCGAGATAAAACATGATACGGGCACCATCAGTCGCTATACGCATCTCAGCCGTTTCGCTGCCAGCCTGGCGGTCGGGGCCCCCATCAAGGCCGGCGACAAACTGGGTGAGGTAGGGGCTTCCGGACTCGCCACGGGGCCCAACCTGCACTACGAAGTGAGAGTGGATGACCGCCCCGTAGATCCCCTCGAGGAAGGGCAGCGCATTATTCTGAGTGAGTCACCCACACGCCAAGAGTATCGCAGCGCACTGTTCGAGGCTCGGACACGTCTGCAAAAAGCCATCGGAACGTCCGCTGCTTCCGGTCTTGCCGCAATGGTGAACTGACAAGCCTTTAGGTGGACTTGCTGTGAAACACGCCTCGGTGGGCACAATGTACCTAGCGTCGCGTGACGCTACAGCCTCAGCGGCACTCACTTCACACGGGCAGGGGTTATGGACGGTGTCTCGCCAGTCACACTGGGGTTTTTAGGCAGCCCCGCCGCCGGCGCGATGATGTATGTCATTAGCCGCGAGATCATTCCCCAGGCCCACCGCAGCGGTCACCAGAACAAGGCGACCCTGGGCTTCTCTATGAAGTTGGTGATCATGCTGTTCCTGAATGTCTCAACTAGGGCACGCTGGGACGCACAGGAGGTTATCCCAAATCGTGAGCGCCTTTGTGGGCTGCCTCACTGATACACAACTGGTGATCACTCAGCACCTCGATGATGCGACAGCTCTCGACCTTGCTGCCGGCGCACTGGCTCACCATCCGCTTGAGCTCGTCACGCAGTGCCGAGAGCCGCTGCAGCCGCGACTCCACTTCCTCCAGGTGATGCTTGGCAACGGCATCGACCTCCTGACAGGGCATGTCGGGCTGGTCGGACATCGCCAGTAGCTCACGCACCGCATCCACCGAGAAGCCAAAGTCTCGGGCATGGCGAATGAAGGTCAGCCGCCTGACAGCTTCTTCGCCATAGCGCCGCTGCCCACCCTCGGTACGCGATGCATCGCCCATCAGCCCGATGCGCTCATAATAGCGCACCGTTTCAGGCTTGCAGCCGGCGCGCCGTGCCAGCTCGCCGATACCGATGGCATGGCTAATCTCCGGCATCCTGATGCTCCTCTCGCATGACTTGAACCTGTAGTTGCTACAGGGATTATGCTTCAAAATAAGATTAAGACATTCGGAGAAGCAACGCCATGACCGAACCAACGCAAAGCACTATCTCGTCGACGCTGACACTGCAGGTGGAAGGCATGGACTGCGGCGGCTGCGAGCGCAAGGTAGAGGCCGCTCTGGGCCGCCTGGAGGGCATCGGGGAGGTGTCGGCCAGTTCGGTCACCGGATCGGTGAGGATTCACCCTCAACAGGATACGACGCCTTCTCATGAGGCGATCGAGCGGATCCTTAACGAGCTCGGCTACCAGCTTGCCACCGATGATGAGGGAGATGAGGCGGATGCCGCTCCGGCCTCTTGGTGGCAGACCGCCAAGGGACGCTTGGTGCTCGTCACGGGGGGGCTGCTGGCTCTGGCCTTCGTTCTCCGCCTGGTCTGGCCTAGCCTAGGCAACTGGCCCTTCGTTGCGGCCACCCTGGTGGGGTTGGTGCCCATTGCACAAGGCGCCTGGGGTGCGCTGAAGATGCGCAACCCCTTCACCATCGAGATGCTGATGAGCATCGCCGCCTTGGGGGCCCTGGCCATCAATGCCGCCGCCGAAGCGGCAGTGGTGGTCTTCCTGTTCGCCGTAGGCGAGTTGCTGGAGGGGGTGGCCGCGTCGAGGGCGCGACGCAGCATCTCGGCCCTGGCGGACCTGACGCCGTCCACGGCGAGGCTGATGGAGGATGGGGATACCCGTGAGGTTTCGGCCGCCTCGCTCACGCCTGGGCAGCGAGTCCTGGTGCGACCGGGCGACCGCGTGCCCTGCGATGGACGTATTCTGACCGGCGAATCCGACCTGGATGAGTCACCGATCAACGGGGAGTCGGTGCCCCGCACGCGGGCGCCGGGGGACGACGTCTTTGCCGGCACGGTCAACCTCGATGCCGCCCTGGAGGTGGAGGTAACCCGCGGCGCCGAGGACAACACCATCGCACGGGTCATCCGCCTGGTGGAGGAGGCCCAGGCCGCCAAGGCGCCGGTGGCACGTTTCATCGACCGCTTCGCTCGCTACTACATGCCGGCGGTGGTGGGGCTCGCCCTGCTGATGGCGGTGGTGCCGCCGCTGGTCTCGACCATGGCCTGGTCGGAATCGATCTATCGCGCCCTGGCCCTGCTGTTGATCGCCTGTCCCTGTGCTCTGGTGATCTCAACCCCCGCGGCGATCGCTGCCGGCCTCTCGGCGGGCGCCCGGCGGGGCCTGCTGATCAAGGGCGGCGCGGTGCTCGAACAGCTGGGTAAGCTGCGGACGGTGGCGCTGGACAAGACCGGCACCCTCACCGCCGGCACCCCCAAGGTCACCGACGTGGAGGACTGGGCCACTGGCCAAGGCACGCAAGAGATCCTGAGGCTGGCGGCTGGGATGGAACGTGACTCCAGCCACCCCATAGCCACGGCCATCCTCGCCCACGCTGAGCAGTTGGGCCTTTCCCTTCCACTGGCGAGTGAGAGCCGCGCCCTGTCGGGCCGAGGGGTCGCCGGTCGGGTCGAGGGGCGTGAGTTGAGCCTGATCACCCCCCGCCACCTGGCAGAGCAGGCCGCTCTCGATCACGACCTGAGCGCTCGGATCGCCGAGCTGGAGGGGGCCGGCAAGAGTCTCGCCGTGCTGGTCGAAGGCGAGCATCCGCTGGGCCTGATCGCCGTGCGCGATGAGCCGCGTGACGATGCCCGGGAGGGGCTGACGGCGCTGTCGCGCCTGGGCGTGCAGGCAGTGATGCTCAGCGGTGACAATGCGCGTACCGCCGCGGCCATCGGTGACAGCCTGGGCATCGAGGCACATGGCGAGCTGATGCCCGAGGACAAGGCCCAGCGCGTTCGTGACTGGCAGGCCGCCGGCCGAGGCCCCGTCGGCAAGGTGGGCGACGGCATCAACGATGCGCCGGCGCTGGCCGCGGCAGAAGTGGGCATCGCCATGGGCGGCGGCACGGATGTGGCACTGGAAACCGCGGATGCGGCGCTGCTCAAGAACCGCGTCGGCGGCATCGCCGAGCTGATCGCCCTGTCCCGAGCCACGCTGCGCAACGTCAAGACCAACGTCGCCCTGGCGCTGGGCCTGAAGGCCATTTTCCTGGTGACCACGGCGCTGGGCATCACCGGCATGTGGATCGCGGTGATGGCGGATACCGGCGCCACCGTGCTGGTGACCCTGAACGCCATGCGGTTGCTGGGTTATCGCTTCTCGCCAGGCAATGCCACGACTGGCTCGGCAAGCCCGCGCTACCAGGCAGCCACGTCATGAGAACGAAACGGATAGCGATGGCGCCGCAGAGCCGCTACTGGTTGGCACTGGCCGTTATGGTCGGCCTGGCCGACCAGGTCATCAAGGGGCTGGTGCAGGCGCTGATGCCGTATGGCCAGACCATCCCGCTGACCCCATTCTTCAACTGGGGTCACTGGTGGAACACGGGGGCGGCCTTAAGCTTCCTCGCCGATTCAGGTGGCTGGCAGCGCTACCTCTTCCTGTGCTTTGCAGGGTTGGCGACTATCGTGCTGACGTTCCTGTTGTGCAGGCCCAGGCCCCGCCTGGAGGCGCTGGGGTACAGCTTGATGCTGGGTGGCGCGCTGGGTAATGGCATCGACCGCCTGGTGCGAGGGTATGTGGTGGACTACCTGGACATCTACTGGCGAGAGTGGCACTGGCCCGCCTTCAACCTGGCGGATATCGCCCTGTTCCTGGGTGTCATCGCCTTTGCGATTGCGGCCTTGCGTGAGCGTCCCTCCCCCAGATTGTCTGAGTGACGGCATGGATGCACAGAACCAGCCAGTCCGGGACATGACGCCTGTCGGACGGCTCTCTCCGGTCCTCGGCTGTTTGCTGGCCCTGACCGCCGGGGGGCTGACCACCCTCAGCGCCGCGCCCTTCACGCTGTGGTGGCTGGGCCCTGTGGCGGTGGCCCTGGTCTATGTCGGCATCCATGCCCTGACACCCGCTCAAGCCGCGCTCCGTGGCTGGTGCTATGGCGTGGGCCTGTTCGGCTCCGGTGCCTCCTGGGTCTTCGTCGCAATCCACGGCTATGGGGATACGGGGGCGCTCCTGGCGCTCTTCCTCACCGGTCTGTTCGTGGCCAGCCTGGCGCTGTTCTATACCGTGCCCTTCTGGCTCTATCGCCGCGTCACGGGCCGACGCCTGGCCTTCCTCAGCTTCGCCGGCACCTGGGTTCTCAGCGAGTGGCTGCGCACCTGGCTGTTTACCGGGTTTCCCTGGCTGCTGCTGGGCACGTCCCAAGTGGACTCGCCGCTGGCGGCCTGGGCCCCGGTGGGCGGCGTCTATCTTCTGTCGCTGATCACCGCCCTGACCGGCACCCTGGGCGTGGAGCTGCTGCGCCGACGCTGGTGGGCCCTTGCCCCTATCGCCGCCCTGTGGCTGGCCCCGTTAGCCTTGCCGGGTCAGTGGACCAGCCCGGCCGGCGAGCCGCTCAGCGTGGCGCTGTTGCAAGGCAACCTCGACCAGAGCATCAAGTGGAGTGCCCAAGGCCAGCGCGAGGCGGTCAACATCTACACGGCGTTGACCGGGGAGCAGCCCGACGGCATCGACCTGATGGTCTGGCCCGAGGTGGCGCTGCCAATGTTCGAGGAGGAGGCGCGGCCCATACTGGAGCGGGTGCAGTCCAACCTCGCCCCCGACACCGCCCTGCTCACCGGCATCCTGCAGCGCGACGGCGGCGACTACTACAATAGCGTGATCGGCCTGGGTAACGCCGAGGGCCACTACCGCAAGGCGCGTCTGGTACCCTTCGGCGAGTACCTGCCGCTGGAGAGCCTGCTCGCCGGCACCATCGCCTTCTTCGACCTGCCCATGCCGACCATGACGCCCGGGCCCGAAGCTCAGGGGCCGATCCACGCCGCCGGAACCACCATCGGTAACGCCATCTGCTACGAGATCATCTATGCCGACCGGGTCGCCGAGCAGGCGCGCGCTGCCGAGCTACTGCTGACGGTCTCCAACGACACCTGGTTCGGCCGCTCCATCGGCCCCCTGCAGCATTTGCAGATGGCCCGTCTGCGTGCGCTGGAGAACGGCCGATACCTGATTCGCGCCACCAGCAACGGGATGACTGCCATCGTCGATCCTCAGGGCAGTGTCACAGCCCGCGCACCACAGTTCCAGGCGACGAGCCTTCGCGGCGAGGTGCGGCCCATGGTGGGAAACACGCCGTTCACCCGAACCGGTAGCTGGCCAATCTGGCTATTGGCCGCCTTACTGGTGCTGCATGGATGGCGAATTAACACACGTCGGTCTGGATGATAATGGTCCAGTCAAAAAAGGAGAGAATTATGGCGTTATCGAAACCTCACTCTGGTACAGCGAGAGAAGCTCCATTGTGGCAGCTCCGAAAACGCACAGTGGTGGGGGTGCTGGCCGGTTGGCTGGCACTCATCGGCGCTTCTCAGGCCGAAGAGGAGGGCGAATGGCCCCGCGGCCACTATCCGCTGCCTGAGGAAGGCAATGTGATCGGCGACACCTACCGCATAACGGTGGATGATCGAGAGGATACCCTGCTCGATATCGCCAGGCGACACAACCTGGGGTACCGGGAGATCATGCGAGCCAATCCGGACACCAGCATCTGGATCCCCGGCGAGGGAACCGAGGTGACCATTCCCGGACGCTTCATCCTGCCCGATGTCGAGCGCAACGGGATCGTCATCAACATCGCCGAGCTGCGCCTTTATTACTATCCCGAGGTGGATGACGACGAGACGCCGCGTGTCGAGACCTATCCTATTGGCATCGGTCGCGAGGGCTTCGGTACGCCCCTCGGTGTCACCAAGACCACCATGAACATCAAGAATCCCGCCTGGTATCCACCCGAGTCGGTTCAGCGTGAAGCCAGGGCACGCGGTGAAGAGGCGCCCAGCGTGGTGCCCCCAGGCCCGGACAATCCGCTGGGAGACCATGCCATTATCCTTGGATTCGATGGCTACTTGATCCATGGGACCAACCAACCGGATGGAATCGGCATGCGTGCCAGTCGTGGCTGTATTCGCATGTTCCCCGGGGACATCGAGTCGATCTTCGACCGCGTGCCCGCCGGCACCCAGGTCCGAATCGTCAACCAGTCCATCAAGATCGGCTGGTACGAGGGGCAACTGCTGGTTCAGGCATTCCCGCCTTTGGAGGGAGAAGGGCACAGCATGTCCACATTGGTAGAGACCATCACACGTCTCAACCAGCGCAACGCCGAGGGCTGGAGCTTCGATTATGAACAACTTCGCGGCCTATTAGATGACCCCAGCGGTCGCATGGTAGCCCTGAATCCCAAGCCGGAGCCGGATAGAACGCATGACACTGACTACCAGGGTATCTACGCAGAAATCGCGCTGGGCAGGCCATGATGACGACGACACGGCGAGTCCTGTCAGTCTCGTGACGCTGACTTCAGGCGTGGATGATACAGGATCTATCGTCCTCTGCAGGGCCACTTTGCCTATGGTCATGTCACTCATGTCGGCACCTGCGAAGTCTCCGAAAAGAGTTTACTGGCCTTACCATGGTACGGTGGTAAAGGTCGCAGACGTGTAGGCAACGCTATCGTTCACCCGGCACAGCAGGACAACTGCGTCACATCCTTGGTGAAAGTCTGAGCACAGAGCTTGAGCCCTTCTACCATGGTCAGGTAGGGAAACAGCTCATTGGCGATGTCGTGTACGGTCATGCGTGCGCGTAGCGCCATCACCGCCGTCTGGATCAGCTCACCGGCTTCTCCCGCCACCGCCTGTACGCCCAGCAATCGCCCCGAGTCGCGTTCGGCCACCATCTTGATGAAGCCACCGGTGTCGAAGTTCACCAGTGCCCGGGGCAAGTTTTCCAGGTCCAGCTCGCGGGTATCGACGCTGAAGCCTTGCTCGATGGCCTCGGCTTCCGTCAGGCCGACGGTGGCCACCTGGGGGTCGGTGAAGATCACCGCCGGCATGGCGCTCAGCTCCAGGGTGGCTTCGCCCCCGGCCATGTTGACGGCAGCCCGGCTGCCCCCGGCGGCGGCGACATAGACGAACTCCGGCTGATCGGTGCAGTCACCGGCGGCGTAGAGGCCCGGTACCGTGGTTTGCAACTGCTCATCCACCAGGGTCGCCCCACGCGCGGTTTCCACGCCGAGGCTCGCCAGATGCAGGGCCTCGGTGTTGGGTGTCCGTCCGGTGGCCACCAGCAGATGATCCGCCTGCAAGGTGCCGGCATTGGTGTCGACAATGAATAGATTATCAAGGTAATCCACACGGCTCGCCTGGGTCTGCTTGAACACCTCGATACCCTCGCGGCGAAACGCCGCCTCCACCGCATCCCCTACCGCCGGGTCTTCCTGGGACAACAGGCGGCTCCGGGCCAGCACGGTGACCTGGCTGCCCAGCCGAGCGAAGGCCTGGGCCAGTTCCAGGGCGACCACTGAGGCCCCGATCACGATCAGCCGCTTGGGAAGGGTATCCAGTGCCAGCGCGCCGGTGGAGGTCAGGTAGGGAGTGTCGGCCAAGCCCGGCACCGGCGGTGCTGCCGGTCGGGCGCCGGTGCCGATGAAGGCGCGATCGAAGCGGACGGTCTGCTCGCCGCCCTCATTCAGCGTGACCGTCAGGCTATGGGCATCGACGAACCGCGCCTCCCCCTTCAGGACCGTGATGGCCGGGTGGTCGCGGAGTATGCCTTCATACTTGGCATCGCGCAGTTCCTCGACACGCCGCTGTTGCTGCTCGAGCAGCTTGGCCCGATCTACCACCGGCGCTTGGCTGCTCAGGCCGGCATCGAAGGGGCTTTCCGTGCGCCAGTTGGCGATATGGGCCGCGCGAATCATGATCTTGGAAGGTACACAGCCGGTGTTGATGCAGGTACCGCCGAGGGTGCCGCGTTCTATCAGGGTGATGCGGGCGCCGCGTTAGGCGGCCTTCAGGACCGCCGCCATGGCGGCGCCGCCGCTGCCGATCACCGCGATGTGCGGGTTCTTGTCATCACTCATGAGGGGAATTCCTTGAATAGGTAGAGGCGTTGTTACAGCAGGCGTCGTATTGCTTCTCGCGCCATAGCGCATAGAGGGTCAGGCCGATGAAGAAGGCCAGGGCAGGAAGCAGTACCACGTCCAGGTAGCCGGTCAGTGCCGCCAGGCCAACGGTGCAGCAGGATCACCAGGATGGGCGTGAAGCAGCACAGCGCCAGCAGGACGGTGCCAATCACGCTTGCGCGCAGCAGGGGCTTGGGGTTCTTCATGGTCACTCCCGATCCGCTTCCGAGGGTGTCGGGGATGAGGGGGAGCCGGCGTTGGTGGTGGCTTCGGTCAATGCTTCGACGTGCGTTCGTGAATCGTCGAAGGTGACCACCGCCTCACGATCCGGGTAGCTCACATCGACGTGCGAGACACCGTCCACTTTGTTGAGGGCGGCCTTGACGGTGATCGGGCAGGCGGCGCAGGTCATGCCCGGCACCGACAACGTCACGGTCTGCGGGGCGGCCCAAGCCGACGTGGCGAGCGTCGCGGAAAGCGCAATGCAGGCAGCGAGTCGTTTCATGGCGATCTCCTCTTAGTAGAACAGGGGCAGGAGGTAAGGAAACAGCAGCGCGATCAGCACCAAGGCAGCGACGATCCAGAAGATGGCTTTATACGTCGTGCGAACCTTTGGCATCGCGCAGGTTTCGCCTGGCTTACAAGCGGTGGTAGGCCTGTTGGTCGGCCCCGTACATTGCCATCCTGTCGGCTAGTTCGTTGCCTTCAACTCCTGCGTCCCCTTTGACGTGGGCGATGGTCAGCGACGATTTGAGGCTTTCGTACAGCGCATGCGTGGGCTGGATGATCTCCGGGTTCTTTATCGCCTCTCCATTGGCTTTCTTCCAGCCGCGCTTCCGCCATTCGCCGGCCCACTTCGTGATGGCGTTGGTGGTGTACATGGAGTCGCAGTGGATCCGCACGGACGATCCCTGCGCAATTTCCTCCTTGGCCATATGTAGAGCTTGGAAAAAGGCGTTTAACTCGGCTGTATTGTTGGTCCCCTTGGGGTTGTAGAGGCCATACCAGAGCTGGTCGAGGGTGCCCTTGCGGTAGATGGCCATGCCCGAGCCGGCATCACCAAGATTGGGGTCACAAGCACCATCGCAGTAGATTTCCGTGTCGAAGGTCTCTCCCGGGTGAGTATGATCGTCCTTTTTTGACGCCTTATTCCGCCGAGATGTGCGGCCCGAAGGGGCCGAGGCCACGCTGCCAGATGTCGTCGCCTTCTTGTGTGGTGAAGATCCCGGTCTGCCGGCCGACCCAAACGACATAGAATTTGGGGGCTTTCTTTGCTGTCATGCGGCGCTCCGTGGCGGTGATGTTCTGATGCAGGAATAGAAGAGCCCGCCCCTTACAAGCCGGGCTCGGTCAGTCAACATAGTTTCCTAAAGCTCTCTGGGCGATTCGAAGTGTCTTGAATGCAGCTCGTCAGCGTAGCGCTCGATGAAGTGTGCTACCTGTTGTAACGCTTTGATAACAAGAAATACTGCTGTAGGGCCTGCAGGCTGCCTTGCCACAGCAAAACATGCGCCATGCCCGAGTGTTCAGTACTTCAAGAGTGTCCTTACTAGCTCTGCGGTAGGATGAAATCGGCCCAATTCTGCATCATGGCCCGTCGCTTATTGAAGAGGTCTCCACGGCGATAGGCCGCTTCCACCTTGTTCTCGATGGTGTGGGCCAGCGCCATTTCTGCGACGTCACGAGGATAACTGGTGACTTCGCCGGTCCAATCGCGAAAGCTCGAGCGGAAGCCGTGGGGCACGTAGTCGCCCCGTTCGCCACCCTGACCATAGCCGATGCCTCGCATCAGCTGCAGCATGGCCATATTGGAGAGAGGGCGTCCGTAGCGCGCTCCGGGGAAGACATAGGAGTTGCCCTTCACTCGCGGTAGCTGGGCCAGCAGCTCCACCGCTTGCCGTGACAGCGGCACACGGTGTTCGCGGCGTGCCTTCATTCTGTCGGCTGGGATCGTCCAGGTTTGATTGTTGAGGTCGAGCTCCAGCCAATCAGCGCGCAGGACCTCTGAAGTGCGCGTAGCTGTCAGGATCAGGAACTGCAGGGCCCTGGAGGAAACGCTGGTATAGCCCTGAAGCTCGGCCATGAAGGCGGCAACATCATCATAGGGCATAGCCGGATGGTGGCTTACCTGCTTGACCCTAGATGGTTTGGCCAGCAGCTTGTCGAGGTGCCCACGCCAGCGGGCCGGGTTCACAGGATCTCGGTAGTTGTGCGCCGCGGCGTAGTCGAGGACGTTCTCAATCCGGCCTTGCACGCGCTTGGCCGTTTCGGTCTTGCTGGTCCAGATCGGTGACAGGATTTTCAGGACGTCTTGGGTGGTGACCTCATCGACAGGCTTGTTTCCGATGACCGGTCGAGCGTAGGCCTTCAACGTGCTGACCCATTGCCGCGCGTGCTTGGCGTTCCGCCAGCTGCGGCGGTGGGACATGATGTAGCGGGCGGCACAGCTGGTGAAGGTGGGCGTGGCCTCGTCTACTTGCTCTTCTTCTACCTTGGCCTCAAGGGGATCAAGGCCTTCCTTGATGAGGCTACGGTTCTTGCCGGCACGAGCTCGCGCTTCAGCAAGGCTGACGTCCGAATAGCTACCAAGGCCCATGTCGCGAAGTTTGCCATTGCGCCGGAACCGATAGATCCAGCTTGCTCCCCCTTTCTTGCCGATCTTGAGGTACAGGCCCTCACCATCGTTGGTCAACCCGGGCTTGGCCTCCCTGACCAGTTTCTGTACTCCACGTGTGGTGAGCTTGCCCATGGCCGCCTCCTCGTTGTCGAAGGATTAGCGTACCATACCCTAGCCCATACTCCGGCCCATACTTTGACTCTGGAAATGTCGGTACGGCTTTGGATCTTGCTGGACAGAGATTAAAAAAAATAAAGCTAAAACAATGAGTAATTATATTTTATTGGATGTTTCTGAAGCCTAATCAAGCGGACTGTCCCTCCGCCACCACACTACGACGCCCTGAGATTTCAGTAACTTACTGGTCTCGGGGCGTTTTTGTTTATGGCCGCCCCATTGGACTGTTACATTGGGAGGTCATGAAGACCGTGAAAGTTACCGGACATCCTCGCCTGTATCGCCGTGGCGCTCGCTACTACCACCGAGCTGCCATCCCTCAAGACATTCAGGCCAGCTACCCCAAGGCTGAAGAGACCTTCTCTCTCAAGACCTCCGATTATCAGGAGGCGATACGCCGTGTCCGCAAGGCAGCCGTTGAAGTGGATCAGCAGTTCGATCATCACCGCCGCTGGATGGCAGCCCAAGCCCAGCCCCTCGACTCCCTCACCAATGAACAGATAGATCATCTTGCTTCCCGGTATCACGCATCATTGTTGGAGGAAGATGAAGAGATCAGGACGGAAGGCTACTTCGAGGAGGAACCCGGCGAGCCCGGAACGGACTGGGAGCGCTGGGACTTTGACGAGACGGCGGAGGAGCTTGAGGACAGTGTAAGCCATACTCGGCACCTCTATGCTCGTGGCCGGGTGGACACCTTCTTTATGGGTGAGGCCGAGGACATCCTGTCATGGGACGGGGTGGAGCTTGCCCTGTCGCCAGACTCCCCAAGCTGGCGCTCACTGGCCCGTGCACTACAGGCCGCCTACATCCGCGCCGGGAAGGACCAGCAGTCACGCAATGAGGGCGAGATAGTCCCGACACCCACCGTGGACTCGCTGCCATCACAGGCCACCGCCCCAGCGTCGGAGGCTCGCCAGAGTCTCGCGGACGATGGACAAGGCCCACTGCTCTCCGCCGTGGCCAAGGAGTGGATAGCCGAGAAGTCCCTGAGCTGGGCGCCGAAGACCACCAACGATCACCGGACCACCCTAGACAACTTTATCACCGTCGTCGGCGATAAGCCGCTGGACGCCTACGCGAAGGCCGATGGTCGTGCCTTCAAGTCGGTCTTGATGAAGCTCCCCAGCAACTGGACGAAGCAGAAGCCGCTCCAGGGACTGGCTATTGATAAGGCCGCCGAGCGAGCCGATGAGCTGGGCATGGCGCCGATGTCGGGCAAGAACGTGAACAAGCTGATCGGATACGCCGCCGCGTTCTGGAACTGGGCCGCCAAGCACTATGACGAGTGTCCGCCCAACCCACTGAACGGCTTGAAGGTGGCCATCAAGAAGCGTGCCCGCGAAGAACGCGATCCCTTCACGCTGGAGGAACTTAGAGCCATCTTCCACGCCCCTGTCTTCACCGGCTGCAAGTCGCTCCATCACTGGCGCCAGCCCGGTACGCTGGTGCCTCGGGACTCGGGCATGTTCTGGGTGCCGCTGGTTTCGCTGTTCACCGGGGCCAGGATGGGGGAAGTCCTGCAACTCTATGTCTCGGATGTGAAGCGCCAGAACGACATCGACTTCATCGACATCAACGGCGACGGTGATGACAAGTCACTGAAGACCACCAGTAGCTGGCGCAAGACGCCGATCCACCCCGAACTGAAGCGGCTGGGCTTCCTTGAGCATGTCGAGAAGATGCGCCAGCAAGGGGCCCAACGGCTGTTCCCTGACATGCCCATGGGGAATGACGGCTATTACTCGTCCGTCTACTCCAAGCGATTCCGGGCGTTGCTCGACTCCCTCAAGATCAAGCACGGGCAGAACGCCTTTCACTCGCTCCGCCACAACTTCGAGGACGCTTGCCGGAACTCGGGCGTCGATAAGTATGTGATGGATGCCCTGCAAGGCCACACCGAAGCGGGCATGTCAGCACGGTACGGGTCCGGCTACGAACTGGAGACCCTGAACGACGCCATCTGTCGCCTTGAGTATCGAGGGCTTGACCTGGGCCACCTACATTCGCACACATAAGAAGCTCTATTTGAAACAGCGGCCCGATTATCGCTAGGGTAGCAATGAATGCACGAACAAAGGGAAGTGGCACAATGGGGATCATCTCTGACCTGAAGCTGGGTATGACTCTAAAAAAACTCACCGACTTATTTGTTGAGGCAAACCGATACTCCAGCATTGGTTCGGAAGACATCGGGTCTACCATGAAGTACCAAAAGCTGACAGCAAAGCTCAGAGCTTACCGCCCATTCAAAGTGGAGATGGAGCTGCTAAATAACATGATGATCACTGCAAAGAGTGGGAATGAAGAGAGAGGTAAAGCCCAAGAAGACTTGAGGGCAGCTCTAGTGGCTGATGGTCTGGCTGTAGGCGACATATAACCTGGATGCTCATCGCGATGTTTTTTTGTGGCCTATAGCAGGAAGGGGTAAAACATGGGGCTCTTCACGCGCAACACGATGAACCTTCAGGACATGGCGCACCTCGTCACGTACGTCACTGTCGGGACAATCGGCTACTACGCCAAGCAGGGAGCATGGGTGGATGAGGACACCCGCGCCAAGCTGGCGGGAGCCTGGCTCCAGAAGTTCGGCCATCGAGCATCACACTGGAAGTTGACGAAGTTGACCATGGTCGCTGATGGCCTGGCCCGGAAGACCCTCTTCGAGGCTCCCGAGTTGGCCAGAATCCTGCCGCATCTGGAAGGCGAGGATGTAGACGAGGCGTACGCAGAACTCTACACGCAGAGCGAGCAAGCCCTGCTCTTCAAAGGCATCACGAAATAGCCCCAGACCTTCACCACATGCGCCCGCACATAGGCTTTTCTCTTCCTCAGCGGGCATTCCTACCGATTAACACTAGAACCTCTCGCAGCGCCACACAGCGACGAATCAATTACGGCCCTCTCGTGGAGAAGGCGCTGCCTATGACGATTCCCCCTCACTTACGAGGGGGGGATCGAGCCCACCATAGGAGAACCGGCCCTCTCCGGGTGATTACCGCCCACTTACGGGGAAGCCCGATCTAGCAGAACGCGGTTACGGCCCACTACTGGGGAAGGCCGCCACCTGCATCTCCTACTCGCTACAGACGCTCACTGCTGCCGCTCCCCACAGCGTTCAGCGAGGACGCTTCACCACACACCACCATCTATCCAACCGCTCATCAGTGGAGCTACTCACCGGCCAACCGTAGGACTGGGCTTTTCGTGTGCCCGGTTGGAAGTCCTGCGGCCATGGGCTGGTGTGTGGCCCGGCTGGTCGAGTGGTTCCACTCATGAGGAAGACACGATCATGGATAACGCCACTGCTCCAACGACCAGCACATCCACCAGCTCCGAGGTGACGACAGTTGTCAGACATGGCCGCTCAGGCCGGGAAGAAATGAAGGCCCGAGGACTGGCGCTCAAGGAGCAAACCGAAAGACAGCTTCGGCACATGGACAGCTTGTCCCGTGATCGGTGGCCGTTCGGCCCCGCTTTCGGGTTGGGCGAAGCACCGGCTACGGACGACGCCATCGACCAGACTTACCCGATTGACGAAATGCCGAACCTCAAGCGGCGGCTTGGCAGGGGGCGGTCTGCAAAGATTCGAGCCGGTTACGTCGATTCTCAAGAGGGCGAACGCCTCGACAAGAGCAACATCAGCGACATCCCCAAGCGAAGCAATCGGGAAAAGCGCATCGAGAACACTGTGCAGGATGCCATGAAGGAGCGAGCCGTAGGTGACATTGGATGTCCTGCGTCGGATGTCATTGCGGGGATTGCGAATCTGGACCACCACAGCCAGAAAGAGCGCAACCTGCCACTCAACAAGATCAGCCTGTATGTCATCCTTCAGGAGTTGGAGATCATCTCGACGAGGAACGTCAAGGGACTTCTCGACGTGGGCCATCGCCAAGCTCAGAAGTATGTGAAGGCTTGCGGGATAGCGCTTCCGTTCTTGGAGCGGGCCCTACCAACACCAACGACAGCGAAGGCGTCAGATCAAGGATGGTCGTCCGATGATGCGGACGTGACTCGCCAGGAGAGGCTTGACGCCTGGATCATGGGGGCTGCCTGAGGAAATCAACAGCCCAATGGACTGCTCTAAACGACGCAGTATTGGGGAACAGCGAATGGGTGATCTTGGATGACGATCACCGCTCACCGAAGGTCCACCGATGACGCCGACAGAGAGCACCCGTGCTTGTGTCAGTGACCATACCCGTGTCCGCCATCAACGACGGCCATGCCTTCAGATCACTCCGTCAGCCTCTCCCGCTGACCAACTACTAGCCCATCCACTCGAACCTCTTATCGGGATTCTTCCTCGCGTGCTTCATCGGCTGGCCTTCGTTGGGCCGGTTCGAGGGCCGATGAGGGGGAGGCTCGGCGAGGGGGAATCACCAATGAGGAAACAACAACCATGACCATCCCCACCGCTCTTGCCAGCGATCCACCAAGCGAGCGGTGAACTCCGGGGAGAGCTGAGCGACGATCACATAGTTGTCGCGCTTGCCGATGCGGAATTCAGTGGTGGGCTTGGTTGCCGTGGGAATCTCCACCAGTGATGGGAATTCGATTACGTCCCTAGCGGCAAGGCGTTCGACGGTGGGCTTCACGCTGTCATGCCGTACTTCGACCACCTCAGCGATCTCGTGGCTGCTTATGGTCGGCTCGATGGTGGCGGAAGTCGTGGCGGGCTTTATCGCAAAATCTGGCAAACCATCAAGGCGTTGGCCCTGTCGATTTGCCACATGGTGGCGCTTCCTGGGAGCCACTCCGAGGTATCACCACCGTGGCGCGGATAGTAGACGCACTGGAACATGATCTACCCCTGTTCCTCTGACTCCGTGCGCCAGTCCTTGAACCAGAGGAACGGGACTCCTACCGTCTCGCCCTCGACTCCGTGTGTCCGTCACTGAGCTGGAGGAACGGGACTCCGATGGGACTCCTTCCGATGGGACTCCTACAGGCTACCCCCGGCCATTTTGTGGCGCATCTCTGAGCCGGTATTGAGTGTATATAAAAGAACGCGCTTCCCCGTACCCCGCCCCGAGCGGGCGCATGGTGGCGGCTGGAAGTCGATCTTCAAGACACCCACCGGGGGAATGAACGACGACGGCACCCATCCCCCATGGCTGAGCGTCAGGACTTACATCACCGGGTCATGCTTGGCATCTGCCCAGCGATCCAGGGACAGGCCGCATTGATTCCAGGCGAGCAGCCCGACCATCGGCACCCGCAGGAAGACATCTCCTGCGACCAGTCCCATGATGGCCAGCTCCGTACCCCAGCGTGTGAACTCAATACGCATTGCTTCGGCTCCTTGCTGTCTGGTGGTAGTCCTTGGCGCCCGCCTATGAGCGCCAGCAACGGGCACGCTACAGGCCATGCCAATAATGAGTAAGATATTGATTATAAAGAGATTGATCCGATAACGGGTCTGGTTCAAACAAGGATGGTTGGACTTCTCTCAGGATGCCCGCGCTCATTGGCTCCCGGTGACAACCGATGCACCAGGGGATGACTTCGAGCCGACACAAAAAAGCAGGACCGCTTGGCCCTGCCTTGGTGTCCTGCTGCTCGATGTCCTCACTGAGCGGGCTTCTCGACTCGCTTCATGGCACGTTGGACGGTGCTGACACCACAGCCCACGATGTCGGCAGTCTTGCGGACACTGAAGCCTTGCTCTCGAAGCTCCATGACCCGCCGATGTAGCTCCTCGTTCACCGGACGGCCCTTGTAGCGGCCATCCTGCTTGGCCTTCTCGATGCCCTGGGCCTGACGCCTACGCCTGTCCTCGTAGTCCTTGCGAGCGACAGCCGCCAGCATGTCGAGGAGCATAGCGTTCACCGCATCGAGCATCCTCCCGGTGAAGTCGTCACCGTTGCCCACGGTCAGCGCCGCGTGGCTCGTCGGTAGGTCCAGGGAGACGACCCGAAGACCCGCGCTCTGGATGGCGCCCTTGAGCCTGTCCCAATCGCCTTTCGTCAGGCGCGTCAGTCGGTCCACCTGCTCGACCAGCAGCACATCGCCGGGGTGGGCATCGTCAATGAGTCGAGCCAGCTCAGTACGGTCGGCCTTGGTGCCGCTGGCGTTCTCGATGTACCACGAAGCGACCATCACTCCCTTCTCGCTGGTGAAGCTGGTCAGCGCCTCACGGGCACGGCTGGCGTTCTGGTCATCGGTGGAGGCGCGGAGGTAGGCTCGAATGTAAGCCATTGTCGTTCACTCCCTTGTCGAGCACTGTGTTCGCTTGGGTATGGTCACAATAGGTGTGCTCGTTAGGGCTGTCAAACCATGGATGTGAACACGGATACAGGGCGCCTTGAGGCGTGCTCGCTCAGGTACACCCTAGTGGTCACGGATCGGCACCGCACTGACAGCAACCGACGCGAGCCGAAGGATGGACGCCGGGGACGCACAGCTTGTAGATTAATCGTTCGCCTGTGTGCCTTGGTTTATTTTTGCGAAGCACCCTAGACATGTCAGACGCTCGATCTGGAATGGACATGAATCATCAAGATAAGAAGGAATAAACGATGTGGGATGAGATACCTCAGATTGAGCATCACAATGCCTCAAAACTTCTGAAACATTTTATTGACAACCAAAGTGCGGGCATTATTTATAGGGGGCTAGGCCATCAGTCCTGGACTCTCAGTCCATCAATTTCAAGGGCCACAGGGTCTCGCAAGCTGAATGCCATCTACGGTGATGACTCAAGAGCATTTAAGGAAATTGCGTACTTAGCAAGATTTGTAAATGCTTGCGACGATGCTGGGATAAAAGTGGCTGGAGATAGCGACCAGCTAAGAGATTTTCTGTTAGAGCCAAGAGGGACAAACAGTCATGGGCGCGTCGTAGATTTATTTAAGTACCCAAGCCTTTGGCCGTCAGATGACAATGCTGTATTTCACTTTCTCGCACAAGCACAGCACCACGGGGTTCCTACAAGACTTTTAGACTGGACAACTTCACCATTAGTTGCTTGCTACTTCTCTGTTTCCCAGGCCATACATGAAAGGAGAAGGCTGCTTTCACAGAGAGAAGATGCAAACCTTTCAGAGTGGATGCTTGCCGTTGTAGAACTTGACACAATGCAAGCAGCAGGATTCAAGGAAACCTTTAGAATTAGAAATGCTCCAGGCTCCACCAGCCAGAACTTGGCCGCTCAGAAGGGGCGCTTTACGTTTATCAAAGGCTTTGATCTTGGCGATCTTGATCTTTTGAATCATAGACATTCCCGGAGCTATCTAAAAAGGCATCTTCTTCCTCTTTCGGAAGCATACAATCTGATGCGACAGATAGAAATGTTAGGAGTGACTACAGCGACACTCTTTCCAGGTCACGACGGTGCTGCGAAAGACTCAATCGAAACCATGCTTCTGGAAGATTTAGATCAGGAAATTAG
This sequence comes from Onishia taeanensis, assembly GCF_013349955.1. Taxonomy (GTDB): domain Bacteria; phylum Pseudomonadota; class Gammaproteobacteria; order Pseudomonadales; family Halomonadaceae; genus Onishia; species Onishia taeanensis_B. The sequence goes on from NZ_JABVXC010000004.1 coordinate 105,956, forward strand.
GGACTTTTCCTTACCTCGAGTGTAGCAATCAAAAAGGCAGCCATTGTTCCCGCAAGGTTGACTGCAAATTCAGCATGTCGAGGACTCGGCTTAACTGGCCGAGGCCCTTGGCCATGAGCATCTCCAACTTTATTACGAAGCTCACCAAGACCAGTGACTATGTTAGAGCATCCTCCAAGAATACGCTTGAAAGTTTCCTCCATGTGTTGTTCTGGAGCAAGGTTCAGCGCTTGTGATGCCTTACGATATAAAGCTGGCAGGTCATCGCTTCTGCCCGAGTACTCCTGTCCATCCACCTCTTCTATGATGTGCTTGCAGACACTTTCAATTAGGGACTTGGCCATTGTGATAGCACCCTCAGGGTCCGATGTTCTTCGAGACAACGTCTTCTGCCATGCCATATGAACATGGGTCGAGTCAAAGTTTTCGAGTGTATCGGTAATAGCCATGTCAGATGGAGCGCCTACTTGCTCCAGCTTGTCGAGGAGGGGCCTAAACTCGCTCCAAATGAACTGTCTTCTCGGTTCATACTGCTCGATTTTCTTGATGAAGCTCCAAAACTGGCTTGGTGAACGGCATGTCTTAACCATTTGAGGAACAAGCTGCGCTATGCTTGGGTCATCTAGCAAAGCGGCTCGAATCTGAGAGTATTCGTAATCGCTAGCATCACCACCTGTGGCACGGGCCACCATCATGTTTTGCATCGATTCAGCATGTTCCAGCAAAAGCTGTCTATCCATGTTCTGTTCCTTCAACCCCATTGATCCGACGTCTAGCTTTTTTCCAGAAGCACCGTTATGACCTCTCGCTCTACGCGAATACCTACAGTAGCGCTGGGCGATGGTTACCGCCAAGCTCCAAGTACGAACTCATTGCTTCTGTTACAGGAAAGCGCTACATTGAGGAGGAATCAACACAGCCAAGCTACTGATTTTTAATGGGTTGTCGGGTTGATGAGGGCGATCCCTGTCCCTCCGCCACCGCATCAAACAAATCAGCCACCTACGGGTGGCTTTTTTGTGCCTGGCCGTTAGAGAAAGCCGATATGGATCGATCTGTATAACGATTGGGAACCTATTAGGTTATACAGGAACCTTTAGACCGTTGTATGAGGTAGACCAACATCAGGGATAGCGACCACTTCGACGGTTCTCGACCAGCACGGCGAGGATGGCGTTGGCGGCCTGCATGATCTCATTTGGCTTTTCCCCTTTGCGCCGGCTGCAGAGGATGGGAATGGTGATGTGTTTCTCGGCCAGATAGACATAGTTGATCCCGTCCCGCTGAAGCCTGCGAACCTGTTCTGGTACCAGGGTGATGCCCAGGTCCGAGGCCACGAGCCCCAGCGCTGTCTGCATCTCATTGGCTTCCTGCGCGACTCTTACCCGTAGTCCGCGGCGGCGAAACATGCCGAGTACGCTGTCCGCCATGCTGGGGCGCGGCGTGGCCGGAAACAGGATCAGTGGGTATTCGGCTAGCTGCGCCATGGTCGGCGTGGTGCCTTCCAGGGGGTGGCCGTTAGGCAGTGCCGCCATCATCGGCTCTTCGAACAATACTTCCTGCTCTATATCGGGATCGTCGATGCGCAACCGGCCGAATCCAAGGTCGATACGTCCCACCTTCAATGCCTGAATCTGCTGCACGGTAGTCAGCTCCGCCAGTGTCAGCTCCAGGTCCTCCTTTTGTCGTAGCCCGCGCACCAGCAATGGAAGCTGGCCGTAGAACACCGACGGCACGAAGCCAATCCCGAACAGCTGGTGCTTGCTGCGGGCAATACGCCGGGTGCCAGCGATGGTGGTGTCGACTTTTTCCAGTATCTGCAGAGTATGCTCATGAAAGAACTGGCCCGCCGGGGTGAGGGTCAGGCCCCGAGAACTTCGCTCGAATAGTCGAGTACCTATTTCTTCTTCTAACTGATTGATCTGGCGGGTTAAAGGGGGCTGGGCCATGTTCAGCCTGACGGCCGCCCGGGTCATGTTCAGCTCTTCGGCCACTACGCAGAAGTACCGCAGGTGGCGCAACTCCATGATACCTCCAGGGTATGGAAAGGGACTTAAACAATATTGGTTCCGTCTGCAGGCTGCAATCAAACTGCCCTGCAATTACCCGATTCCTGGACCTCGGAGCCCCCATGCCCCCTGTGATCAACACAATCGAGACGTTGCTGGTCGACCTGCCGACCATTCGCCCGCACAAGCTTTCCATGACAACGATGGCCTGCCAGACCCTGGTCATCGTGCGGATGCATCACAGCGATGGTGTCGAGGGGATCGGTGAGGGCACCACCATCGGTGGCCTGGCCTATGGTCCCGAGAGTCCCGAGAGCATCAAGACCAACATCGATACCTATCTGGCGCCTCTGCTGGTCGGCCAGCCCTCGAGCAACATCCAAGCACTCCGTGCTCGGCTGAATCGGCATGCCCGAGGCAACGCCATCGCCAAGTCGGCACTGGAAACCGCATTACTCGACGCTCAGGGCAAGCGCCTTGGCCTCTCGGTCGCCGAATTGTTGGGCGGCGCCCGCCAGGTGCATCTGCCGGTGCTATGGACCCTGGCCAGCGGTGATACCCAGAAGGACATCGACGAGGCTCTGCTGCGTCTCGAGCAGCACCTTCATTGCGACTTCAAGTTGAAGATCGGTGCCAACCCGGTGGATCAGGATGTGCGTCATGTGGCGGCGATCAAGGAAGCCCTGGGGGACAGAGCAAGCATCAGGGTCGATATCAACCAGGCCTGGGACGAGCCCACTGCCGTGCGCGGCATTCAGGCACTCCAGAATGCCGGTATCGATTTGATCGAGCAGGCCATTCCCGCCTGCGAGCATGCCGGGCTGATCCGGCTGTCACAACGCTTCAATGTACCGATGCTGGCCGACGAGGCCGTTCAGGATGCCCGCGATGGGCTCGAGCTGGCGACTGGCGGCTTCAGTGGTGCCTTTGCCCTGAAGATCGCGAAGTCCGGCGGGCTCTATGGCGTGCTGGAGTTGGCCCATGTAGCCAAGGCTGCCGGCATTGGCCTCTACGGCGGCACCATGCTGGAAGGCTCCATCGGCACCGCAGCGTCGCTGCATGCCTGGGCGACCCAGGACGACATGGCCTGGGGCACCGAGATGTTCGGTCCGCTGTTGCTCAAGGACGACATTGTCGTTGAGCCACTCCACTACCACGCGTTTGGGGTCGAACTCCCGCAAGGGCCTGGGCTCGGCGTCACCTTGGATGAAGACAAGCTCGCACACTATGCACGCAAGTAACGCACGCAAGTAACGCACGCAAGAACTGAAAAGGAGAACGTCATGCTGTTTCAGGTGGAAATGACCGTCAAGCTGCCGCCGTCCATGCCTGCCGAGCAGGTCGCCGAGATCAAGGCGACCGAGAAGGCTTACTCCCAGGAACTGCAGCGCGCAGGCAAGTGGCGCCATCTGTGGCGCATGGCCGGCAGCTACTCGAACGTCAGCATCTTCGACGTTGAAGACAACGCCGAATTGCAGGAGCTGGTCAGCAATCTGCCGCTCTTCCCCTATATGGACATCAGCGTCAAACCGCTGTGCCGTCATCCGTCCTCTATCCGCGAGGATGATGCCTGAAACGCGGATAACGCACGCCAGCGTCCGCGAGCGGAATGGAAAACCATAACAAACGAGGCTAATCGACCATGACCGTTAAGATTTTCGATACCCCCGAGGTTCAAGACTTCCTGACCACCGTCGCCGGCTTTGACCAGGACGGCGGCAACGAGCGCACCAAGCAGATCATGCATCGGCTGCTTTCGGACCTGTTCCGCCTGATCGATGACTTCAATGTCAGCGAGGAGGAGTACTGGTCCGCCGTCAACCTGCTCAACGCCTTGGGCAGCCAGACGCAATTCGGCTTGCTGTCGCCGGGTCTGGGCTTCGACCACTATCTGGATATGCGCCAGGACGCGATCGATGCCGAGGCCAAGCGCACCGGTGGCACGCCGCGGACCATCGAGGGGCCGCTCTATGTGGCAGGCGCCCCGCAGGCCGAGGGCTTCGCACGGATGGACGATGGTCAGGATACGGATGGCGAGACCATGTGGCTGACCGGCCAGGTGCGTGATGTCGAGGGCAACCCGGTAGCTGGCGCCAAGGTCGAGATATGGCATGCCAACTCCAGGGGCGGCTACTCCTTCTTCGACCAGACGCAGAGCGAATACAACCTGCGTCGCACCATCCTTACCGACAGCAACGGTCGCTACACGGCTCGCAGCATCATCCCCTCCGGTTACGGCGTGCCGGAAGGTGCCCCTACCGATATGGTGCTAAAGGCACTGGGCCGGCATGGCGAGCGTCCGGCGCATATCCATTACTTCGTCTCCGCGCCGGGGCATCAGCACCTGACGACCCAGATCAATCTGGCCGGCGACCCCTATACCTTCGACGACTTCGCCTTTGCTACCCGCGAGGAACTGGTGGTTCCTGCCCGCCGCAGCGAAGACGCGGCCGAGATTGCCAGCCGTCAGTTGGACGGCCCCTTCGCTGAAGTGGTGTTCGACGTCGCACTGGCCAAGACCGCCGCCCCCGAGCTACAGGTTCGCCACAAGCGTCCGCGGGCCAAGGAAGACGAGCAGGACCAGGCGAGCCAACTGGCTGCTACTGCCAGGGTCTGATCGCACGGCTCGACACCATTCCCTATCTGCATCGAACGTGCCCGTGCTGACGATCCTGTCGGCGGCACGGCTGGGGCCCTGCGCTCCAATAACGTCAATAACATGATCGCCAAGCGAGGATCACCGTCATGACTACCCAGCTTGATCGTCTCGAACAACGCGTCCGCGGCGCCGTCGTCGACGACGCTGACAACGGCGTCTTTCGCTGCCACCGCAGCATGTTCACCGACCCGACCTTCTTCGACCTGGAGATGAAGCACATCTTCGAGGGTAATTGGCTGTTCCTGGCCCATGAGAGCCAGATTGCCGAGCCGGGTGACTACTTCACCGTGACCATGGGCCGCCAGCCGGTGGTGATCACCCGCGACAAGGCCGGCGAGCTGCATGGCCTGATCAATGCTTGTGCCCACCGTGGCGCCACTCTTTGCCGACGCAAGCGGGGCAACAAGGGCACCTTTACCTGCCCGTTCCACGGCTGGACCTTCAAGAACGACGGCAAGCTGCTCAAGGCCAAGAACGAGAAGAACGGCGCCTACCCGGAGGGGTTCAAGCAGCAAGGCTCTCATGACCTCAAGCACCTGCCGCGTTTCGAGAACTACAAGGGCTTCCTGTTCGGCAGCCTGAGCGCCGACGTGATGCCGCTTGAGGACTATCTCGGCGAAACCCGCAAGGTGATCGATAATATCGTCGACCAGGCGCCGGAAGGCCTGGAGATCCTGCGCGGGACGTCGTCGTACACCTACAACGGCAACTGGAAGCTGCAGGCCGAGAACGGGGCCGACGGTTACCACGTGAGTTCGGTGCACTGGAACTATGCCTCGACCATGGAGCGTCGCAACTACGACGCCGGTGGCACCAAGGCGGTGGACGCCGACGGTTGGTCGAAGAGCCAGGGCGGCTTCTACTCCTATGAGAATGGCCACATGATGCTGTGGACCCGGCTGATCAACCCCGAGGTCCGCCCGATCTTCAGTCGCAAGGATGAGATCGCAGCTGAGCTGGGTGAGGCTCGGGCCGACTCCATCGTCAACCAGACCCGCAATCTCTGTCTCTATCCCAACGTTTATCTGATGGATCAGTTCTCCACCCAGATCCGTGTGCTGCGTCCGCTCTCCGTGGACAAGACCGAGGTCACCATTTACTGCTTCGCGCCCAAGGGCGAGCCCGCGGAGAGCCGACGGGTACGCATTCGCCAGTACGAGGACTTCTTCAACGTCTCGGGCATGGGGACACCGGACGACCTTGAGGAGTTTCGCGCCTGCCAGGACGGCTATAACGGCTCGCTTGCCGAGTGGAGCGATCTTTCTCGCGGCGCCAAGCAGTGGATCACAGGGGCCGATGAGAACGCCCAAGCCATCGATATGAAGCCGCTGCTCAGCGGGGCCTCCCCGGAGGACGAGGGGCTCTATGTGCTGCATCACCAGCACTGGGTCGAAGAGATGCTGCGCGCCATCGACAAGGAACGCAGCCGGTTTATTCCCACTGCGCCCGCCGCCCAGCACGCCTAAGGCCGGCACCTATAGAGAAGGGGAGAACAGACATGAGCATCAGCTATCACGACATCCAGGCGTTCCTATACCGCGAAGCGCGCCTGCTCGACGACCGCCAGTGGGACGCCTGGCTCGAGTGCTATCACCAGGACGCCGAGTTCTGGATGCCGGCCTGGGATGACGACGATCAGTTGACCCGGGACCCGCACGCCGAGATCTCGCTGATCTATTACCCGAACCGTGAGGGGTTGGAGGACCGGGTCTATCGGATCAAGACCGAGCGCAGCGGGGCGAGCACTCCCGAGCCCCGCACTACCCATCAAGTCACCAATCTCGAGGTGCTCAAGGAGCAAGGCGACAGGGTGGAGTTGCGCTTCAACTGGCACACCCTGAGCCACCGCTACAAGAAGACCGACAGCTACTTCGGCTGCGCCTTCTACACCCTGGATGTGTCGGGGGAGACGCCGCTGATCACCCGAAAAGTCGTGCAACTCAACAACGACTACATCCATCAGGTCATCGACGTTTATCACGTCTGATCGGGTCACGCTGATCCTGTGCGGGAGGAGATTCGACCATGAGCTACAACATTGCACTCAACTTCGAGGACGGCGTCACGCGTTTCATCGGCTGCAAGGAGGGGGAAACGGTCCTCGATGCGGCCTATCGCCAGAAGGTCAACCTGCCTATGGACTGCTCCGACGGCGTCTGTGGTACCTGCAAGGGCCACTGCGAGCAGGGCGAGTTCGATTTGGGCGACGAGTATCTCGATGATGCGCTCTCCGACGAGGAGGCCGCCGAAGGCCAGGTGCTGACCTGCCAGATGGTGCCATCGTCGGACTGCGTCATACAGGTGCCGGTGGCCTCTACGCTATGCATGACCCAGGTGGGCAAGATCCAGGGCACCCTGACCGCAGTCGAGCAACTCTCCGAGGACAGCATCGAGCTGGCGGTCGACCTGGACGAGGGCGGCGAACTGGCCTTTCTGCCGGGCCAGTACATCCATATCGATGTGCCGGGCAGCGGTCAGCACCGCTCTTACTCCTTCAGCTCGAAGCCAGGGGAGCCGCGCGCCACCTTCCTGATCCGCAACATCCCCAATGGTCTGATGAGCGGCTACCTGACCCAGCAAGCCAAGGTCGGCGATCGTCTCTCTCTCACTGGGCCACTGGGCAGCTTCTATCTGCGCGAGATAACGCGCCCGGTGCTGATGCTAGCAGGCGGTACGGGCCTCGCGCCCTTCCTCTCCATGCTCGAGCAACTGGTTCAGAAACGGGAAGAAGAGCAGGGCAGCGACCAGCCGATGCACCTGATCTACGGCGTCAACAAGGACGACCACTTGGTCAAGGTCGATGCGCTGGACGCGTTCGCCGAGAGGCTACCGACGTTCACCTACTCCACCGTGGTGGTGGACGAGGCCAGCACGCATCCGCGCAAGGGCTATGTCACCCATCACATGGACGCTGAGGTGCTGCACGACGGCGATATCGACGTCTATCTGTGCGGGCCGCCGCCGATGGTCGATGCCGTGCTCAAGCACTTCGACAAGGAGGGCATCGTGCCGCAGAGCTTCCACTACGAGAAGTTCACACCCAATCAGGCACCGGGAGAGGTGGCATGAGCGCGCAACGCATCGACGGCTTAGGCTTTCAGGGCTCACGTTTTCAGAACTTACGTTTCCAGGACAAGGTCATGGTGATCACCGGCGCTGCCCAGGGGATCGGGCGGCGAGTGGCCGAGCGGGCCGGCGCGGAGGGAGCACGCCTGGCCTTGGTGGATCGTTCGGAACTGGTGGAGGAGGTCGTGGACGATCTGCGTGCTCAGGGCGTGGAGGCGATCAGTGTGTTGGCCGACCTGGAGACCTGGGCCGGGGCCTCTGACGTCATGGCCAAGACAGCCGAGCATTTCGGTCGTATCGATATCCTGATCAACAACGTAGGTGGGGCCATCAACTTCAAGCCGTTCACCGAATTCAGCGAAAGCGAGATCGCCGCCGAAGTCCAGCGCTCGCTGATGCCGACACTGTGGTGCTGCCGAGCCGTGTTGCCGCTCCTGGTCGAGCAGGGTGGCGGCGTGATCGTCAACGTCTCGTCAGTGGCGGCCCGGGGTATCCATCGAATTCCCTATTCGGCGGCGAAGGGAGGCGTCAATGCACTGACCGAGTCTCTGGCCTTCGAGTACGCCGAGCACGGTATTCGTGTGGCGGCCGCCGGCATCGGTGGGACCGAGGCGCCGCCGCGCAAGATTTCCCGGGGTACCCCGGAGCCCAGTAACGAGACGGAACGGGCCTGGTTTCAGGCGCATATCGACCAGACCAAGCAGAGCTGCCTGATGAAACGCTACGGCACGCTCGACGAGATGGCCGCCCCGATTCTGTTCTTGGCCTCGGACGAGGCGAGCTATATCACCGGCAGCGTACTGCCGGTCGGCGGCGGCGATCAGGGCTGAGCCCTGGACCTCTACGCATTCGAGGTCTGCCGAAGCTACCAAAGACGACAACGACAATAATCCCCTGGAGCACACCATGAAACATCTCGAGAGAGGCGTCGGCCTAGCGTCGGCGCCGCGGGATTTCCTGCGTGACCTGAATGCCGACAACCTGAGCGCTGGCGTGGTCGCTGGCATTTTCGGCCTCAGCGCAGGCATCATCCATATCAGTGCCGGTACCGCCGCCGGGTTACCCAAGGATTTCACCCTGCTATGGGTGATCAGCTACCTCTTCATCAACGGCCTGTTCGGTCTACTGCTACCGGCCTACTATCGGCTGCCCCTGCCGATGGCCAACTCCATTCCCGGGGCATTGCTGTTCGCCGCCATCATTCCTGTGGTAGGGCTCAATGAGGCCCTGGGAGCGACGCTGATGGCGGGCGCCATTTCGGTGGTAGTCGCCTTGGCCGGCTGGATGAGCCTGGTGATGCGGCTCATTCCCATGCCCATCGTCATGGGGATGGTGGCTGGGGTGCTGCTCAAGTTCGGCACCAACATGGTGATGCCGCTGCAGAGTGCGTTGCTACCGGCGATGGTGATGATCCTGGCCTTTTTCTTCTCGGCGCGCTTCCTGCGTCGAGTCCCCCCGCTGGTGGTGACGCTCGCGGTGGGCGTGATCTATATGGCCTTCTCCGGTGCCGACTTCTCAAGCGTGGAGTTTTCGTTTCGCATGCCCGAGTTCATCGCGCCGGCCTTCTCAATGGACGCCTTTTTGGCCTACGGCCTGCCGCTGGCGCTGATCCTAGTGGGCATGGAGACCCCCGCCGGCGTGGGGTTGGTCAAGGGCATGGGCTTCAAGGAGGTGCCGGCCAACGCCATCACCTTCGTTGGAGGCATTGGCACCATGGTGTCTGCCTTTTTCAATCTTCACAGCACCTGCATCGCCGCGCCAATGACGGGTATCTGTTCCTCCCCTGAGGCAGGTACCCACGACAAGCGCTGGGTGGCGGCGGTAATCGTTGGCATCATCTTCGTGATCGCTGCCCCTTTCTATGGTTTCGTGTTCAGTCTGATCGAAGCGATGCCGAATTATTTTATCGCCATCATTGCCGGATTGGCGCTGCTTAGAGTGATAAGCTCGGCGATGCACATTACCTTCTCCGGCAAGCATGAAGTAGGGGCGATGTTTTCCTTCCTGATCGCCGTGTCGGGCCTGAAGATCTTTGGCATCGGCGCGTCGTTCTGGGCGCTGATCCTGGGCGCGCTTATCTCGATGCTGGTGGAGTTCCAGGACTTTGACTTCTCGCTGGAACGCGAGGCCCTGCGCAAGCGTTTTTCAGCTAAAAAAGTAGGCTGATCGATAGTTCAGGCGTCTGGACGTCGGCGCTTCCCCCTTGGCCCGCGATTGCTTGGCAGCGCGGGCGTTTTCAGCTGTGCGCTGCGCGAAGGTGCATCGCTACTCGTGTCGAGGATTGTTGTGATGTTCAAGGACTGGTCGATATCCGCCATCACTGCCGGTTTCGTCGCCGTGCTAGTGTCTTACTCTGGGCCACTGATGATCTTCTTTCAGGCCGCTCAGAGCGCTGACGTCTCAAACGCCATGATCACATCCTGGGTCTGGGCGATTTCGCTTGGCGCAGCGGTCTCGGGCATTCTGCTCAGCCTGTGGCTCAAGGTCCCGGTGGTCACCGCATGGTCGGCACCTGGCACGGCCTTGCTGGTCACGCTGTTTCCCGACCTTTCGTTAGGCGAGGCGGTGGGCGCCTATCTGGTGGCGGCAGCGGCGATCTTCGTGATTGGCGTCACCGGCTCCTTCGATCGCATCATTCGGCTGGTCCCGCCAGGCATAGCCAGCGCCATGATGGCGGGCATCCTGTTCCAGTTCGGCGTGGGCGTCTTCGTGTCGCTGGAGTCGGTACCGGCCTTGTCTATTGGGATGATCCTCGCCTACCTCGTCTTCAAGCGGTTGAGTCCGCGCTATAGCCTGGTGGTGCTGCTGGTGGTGGGGGTAATCCTGGCGGTGATGCTTGAAGGGGCCAGCCTGAAGGGGGTGACACTTAGCCTAGCCGATCCGCAGTTCATTGCCCCGGAATGGAGCTGGCATGCCATCCTTAGCCTGGCCATCCCGCTGGTGTTAGTCAGCATGACCGGGCAGTTTCTGCCGGGCATGGCGATCATGCGAAGCGCTGGCTACAACACGCCCGCCAAGCCGGTCGTCACGGTGACCAGTTTGATTTCCTTTGCCACCGCCTTTTTTGGCGGTATTACCACCGTGATTGCAGCCATCACCGCGGCCATTTGCACCAGCAAGGAGGCCCACGAGGATCCAGATAAGCGCTATGTGGCCGGGGTCGCCAATGGGATCTTCTACTTGATCGGTGGCACCTTTGCCGGGACCATCGTGACGCTGTTCACCTCGTTGCCCGGCGAGTTCGTCGCAGTGCTGGCGGGGCTAGCGCTGATCGGTGCCATCACCAGCAACATCCATGCCTTCGCCTCCCAAAAGGATCACCTGGAAGCCTCGGTGATCACTTTTATCGCCACGGCGTCCGGCATGAGCTTCCTGGGGTTGGGGTCGGCCTTTTGGGGGGTAATAGTGGGCGCTTTGGCCTACAACCTCCTGCACCGGCGCTTTACCGGGCGCAAGTCGACGCAAGTGTCCGACAGTGCAAGATAAGTATCCCGACCGGCGTCGGCCGGGCAGCCAATGGGTGCCGGTATGCTGATGCTAGCTTGAGACTCTTTATCAGCAGTATGCCGGTCATCGCTTCTTGCCCACCTGCATAATGCTCGAAGCCTAACGGGCGATCATGTAAAGGACGTGGCCGCAACACCTTCCTCGGCCGGGACTACGAGCTCTGGACTATCAGCAGGACGCTCGTTTCGTGCATCTTCGAATAATACCACCAGCCGTCCGGCTGATTTGGTCAGCACATGATTCTGGGGTATACCGGACAGGTTTGCCGGGCTCTCCCTCACGCTAACCAGGTGGCAAACAATGGATGAGATGAACCATCCGCGATTGTTAATTCACACCTTAGGTAACCTTACTCCCCATGTTGAATCAGCGCGCATTAGCGTATCTAAGTGAAGTCGTGAGAAGAGGGTCATTCCGACGAGCCGCCGATCACCTGAACATCGATGTATCGGTGGTCAGCCGTCAGATCAAAGCACTTGAGGAGTCCCTCGGTGTGGCGCTTCTCCATCGCCACTCGTCTGGTGTTCAGGTGACAGAGTCAGGTCAGTTCCTGGTTGACCACTTTCAAGGCCAAGTGTCTGCCGAAAAGGTGGTGCTATCGAAACTTCAGCAGCTACAGGGGTTGGTCAGTGGGCAGGTAGGTATCGCGGTGGGAGAGGGCTTCATCGCTGACCTGGTTTCCCAGCCGCTGGAGTCCTTCATGACGGCTTACCCCGGTATTGAACTCGACGTCACCATGGCGGGAATGGACGAGGCCATAGACCTGGTCATCCAGGGGCATGTGGATTTCGCGTTGCTTTATGCCCCACCCGTTGACGCACAACTGGTATGCCACGTTGAAACCAAGCATCCCCTCGACTTGATCGTTCCCGCTGGCCATCCGCTGATGGCATTGAAGCGGCAAGTGTTTCTGCAAGACATTCAAGGATATCCGCTGGGCCTGATGAACCATCCATTCGGTATGCGCCATTTAGTCAATGCCGTCGCTCATCAGGAGCGCATCTCCTTGCGGGCGCGGCTGCACACCAATTCGGTGGCAGTGCTCAGGAATTTCGTGGTGTCGGGGATCGGTGTCACCTTCATGCCGCAGCTTACTGTCATCGATGCGCTTGATAATGAAGAGATCGGTATTCTGGAAATGGCGCACCCGGCTCTGAACGGCGCTACGGCGCAGATTGTCAGTCGTCATGGCCGTGCGTTAACGGTATCGGCAGAAGCATGCCTCCAGCATTTGCAACGCGGCATGCGCTTTTTTAACAGCGATGCGCCGCGTCTGTTGTCATGAGAACAACGCCCGGTCTATTGCAAAGGCAACAGAGGTACCCATAGCCTGACCTACAAGGCCACATCGGTGAGCCGACCACATAACTATACAAGACACTTCATTGAGGAGTCCGATATGGACCTGTCTCGGAAATTTGCGCTTACCACTCTTGCTTCAGCCTGTGTGATGGCATCCCTCGCCACTGGTGCCCAAGCCGCCACCACGGTCAATCTTAGCTATAACGGTGCGCCTGACGCTGACAAAAATGCCGTTCATGCCTTTGCCGCCAATCTAAAAGAGCTGGTCGCCGAGAAAACTGACGGTGAAATCGAGATAAAGCTCTATCCCAATAGCATGCTGGGTGAAGAGCAGGAGCGCATGGAGCAGGTGATGAACTCGCCGAGTCTCAACATTGCCTCTTTTGCGGGCATGTCGCCGGTAGTGCCGGAGATTTTCGTCAGCGCCACTCCCTTCTTGTTCGATGATTTTGCATCGGCGCGTACTTTCTTTGATGAAGGCGAGTATTGGGGCAATGTAGAAACGGCGCTTCGCGAACGCACTGGCGCGGAGCTGTTGGCCGTGGTCGAGGAGGGGGGCTTCCTGGCATTCACCAACGATAAAAAGCCGATCTCGTCGCCGGCTGACTTCGACGGCCTGCGTTTCCGCGCAATGGACCCAAGCCAGGTGGCGCTCTATGAGGCCTTCGGCGCGTCCGGTACGCCGATCCCCTGGACCGAAGTCTATATGGCTCTCAAGACCGGTGTCGCAGACGGTCAGATGAATCCGCCGATGTATATCATCCTCGGCAGCCTATACGAAGTGCAGGATTACCTGACGTTGGCGAACATTCAGTATTCCGATCAATTCTTGGTAGGTAATGGCGCCATGATCGATGGTTGGGATGAGGAGATGCGAGCCAACTTCATGGAGGCGGTGGCCGAAGCCAACACCATGGCACGCGAGCAAAATGAAGCCAAAGTCGATGAGCGTATCGCTTATCTAGAAGAGCAGGGCATGCAGGTGATCCGCCCCACGAATGAAGAGCTCAATGCCTTCCGGGAACAGGGTCAGCCAGCGTACTTAGAGTGGCTCGCCGAGCAGGGTATCGAACAAGAGTGGGTCGATATGGCGCTTGAAGATGCCGGTATGAGTGATCTCCGCAAGTAAGCCATGTGGCGCCGCTTCATGAGCGGCGCAGTTCGACATCACACTCGGGGCAGAGGGAGACATTCTCTGCCCAGTTGGGGCTCTTACTCCTATGTTATCTCTACGCTCTCGGAGCCTTCTGGTGAGCCAGAAGGCCACTCTGTGGCTTGCCAGTAGTCTGTTGCTGATCGACTTACTGGCCATTCTCTTCGGCGTCTTCATGCGTTATATCGCGGGTGGCGCACCGATATGGACCGACGAGCTTGCACGGTACCTCATTATCGCCAGTGTGTTACTGGCAATGGGGGCCGTCTGGATCGAAGGTGGACACATGCGAGTGGCGCTTATTGAGCGTCTTCTTCCATCAGGGTTATGCCGACTTCTGAACGTCTACCAATGGCTGCTGACAATCACGCTGGCCATTGGCGGTGCTGTGGTTAGCTACCAATATGCAATGTCAGTATCGATGTTTACCAGCTCGGGGTTGGGGGTTAGCCGCACCATTCCTATGTTGTCCGTCCCGGCTGGCTTTGCCTTGCTTGCCTGGCAGGCACTGCTTTATGGCCCGGCACCGCTCAAGACAATCGCGGAGGAAGTCGAATGACACTCACCATGTTGGGGGTCTTCCTGGCCCATGTGCTGTTGGGACTGCCGCTTTTTATTTCCTTGCTGACGACCGCTTTGGTCGGCTTCCTGTTCATTGATTTCAGCATGGTACCTCGCATGATGCCGCAGCAATTCTTCAGCGGTATCAACGTATTTTCCCTGATGGCAATTCCGTTATTTATCCTCGCGGGTAATCTGATGAATGCCAGTCGGCTGACCGACCGGCTAATGGGGCTGGCGCGCTTACTGGTTGGCCATTTCCGCGGAGGGATGGGGCACGTCAATGTCGTGTCGAGTGTGTTTTTTGCCGGCGTGAATGGTTCTGCTGTTGCGGACACCTCGGCACTCGGCTCATTGCTCGTTCCAGCGATGCGAAAGGATGGCTATTCGACCGCATTCGCGGCCGGTTTGACGGCTGGTAGCTCCTTGATTGGGCCGATAATTCCACCCAGTATTTTCATGATTCTCTACGCCTCCCTCACCAATACCTCTGTCGGCGATCTGTTCCTAGCGGGTGTGATCCCAGGGCTTATTCTGGGTGTCGCCTTCATGGGAATGAACGCTTGGTATGCCTGGCGACACGGCATGCCCAAGCAAGGTGGTTTGCCATCAGCACGAGAGCTTGGGGTGGCTGCATTGGGGGCTCTTCCGGCATTGGTCGCGCCCTTCATCATCGTGGCAGGTATCGTCATGGGGTTTGTCACGCCGACCGAGTCTGGCGCGCTCACTGCACTCTATGTGGCACTATGCGGCATGGTGCTGGGTAATCTTAAGCTGCGAGATTTCTGGCAGGCGATTGTCGAAACTACGCGGCTCACCTCAGCTATCTTCTTGATCATGGCGGCATCGGCGACGATAAGCTGGCTGCTGTCTTATGCTCAGGTGCCGACTCAGTTTGTCGAGTTGCTCACGCCCTACATTTCAGACCCGATCGTTATTCTGTTGATGCTCAGCGGCATCACCTTCGTGACCGGCATGTTCATGGAAGAGGTGTCGGCTTTGATGCTGTTGACGCCGATCTTCTCCCCGGTCGCCATGATGGCGGGTATCGATCCGGTGCACCTGGGTATCATCATTACACTCAACATCACCATCGCCTTGATTACGCCGCCGATGGGGGCCTGTGTGTACGTTGCTGCCGCCGTGAGCCGACTCGAAATCGTGTCGCTGTTTCGAACGATCTGGCCGTTTGTGCTCATGGCCATTCTGGTGCTTCTGGTTTTAATTGTGTTCCCGTCGCTGACGCTCTGGTTACCGACGGTCTTGGGGTAAAGAACGATGCCAACATTGAAAGAAGGGGCAACTAGGTCCTTCGCTACACCTATTCCTCACATGAGTGAGCCTGACTGGTCCAAAGTGAGCCAGATTCCCATCAATGAGAGTGATGAGCCATTGGTGCCTCTCGGTCTGGCACCGCTGCCTATCAAGGTATTTCCGGTATATGCCAAGCAAGGGGTGCCCGGCTCTGTCGATGAGTGCTACGTCAGGGAGACGACCTACCGTCGTCTGCTTAAGGTGGCACGCTCTCTTCCCGACGGTATGGGGCTGGTGGTGCTGGATGGCTGGCGCCCCTGGCGGGTGCAGCAATATCTGTTCGATACGCTCTTTGAGTCATTGCGAGCGCATTGCAGCGACTTGAGTGAGGCTGAACTGACGGTACGTACTCGCGAGTTCGTGTCGGTGCCTAGTCGTAGCCAGCAAGCCCCCAGCCCTCACCTGACCGGTGGGGCGGTGGATGTCACGCTATGCGACGCTGATGGACTCTTGCTCGATATGGGCACCTTGTTCGATGAGGCAGTGAGCGAATCACATACCGTGTCGTTGGAAGCGCTCGAGGCTCCGACCGAGCGACAGTGTGTTGCCAGAGACAATCGGCGTTTGCTGTATAACGCGATGGCCGCCCAAGGCTTCACCAATCTGCCAAGCGAGTGGTGGCATTACGATTGTGGTGACCAGCTCTGGGCCTATCACAGTGATCAACCCGCCGCTCGTTATGGTCCGGCTGAGCTGGAGACGGTCGAGGACCGGTGGCGTAAACAGCTATAGGGTGAGCACTCCCCACTTTTTTCCATCAACAGGAGTGGGCGCGAGCGCCACATTCGTCGCGCCTGCGCCCTGCCACTAGGCGTTCATTCGACGGTCAGCAGCATCTTGATAGCCTGTTCTTTTGCCGCTTCGCCAAAGATATCGTAGGCCTTTTCGATCTCGTCGAGCTTGAAGCGATGAGTCACCAGCCCTGCGGGCTCGACGCTGCCGCTCTCGACGACTCTCATCAGTACTGGAATGGTGTCGGTGTTGACCAGACCCGTTCGCAGGGTAATGTTCTTGATCCACAGATCTTGCAGCCTGAGGTCGACGCTCTTGCCATGCACGCCGATATTGGCGATATGCCCGCCTGCACGCACGATGCGCTGGCAGATATCAAACGTCTCGGGAATCCCCACCGCTTCCATGGCGACATCTACGCCTTCGCCCCCGGTGAGCTTTTCAATGGCTTCGATTGGGTCCTGGGCAATGATGTCGGTGGCGCCGAGTTGCTTTGCCATCGCCAGCCGGTTCTCATCGGGATCGATCATGATGATTCGCGCTGGAGAGTAGAACCGTGAAGTCATCAGTGCTGCCAGGCCGATAGGGCCAGCGCCGACGATGGCGACGGTGTCGCCGAGCGTGACCTCGCCGTTCAGTGCGCCGATTTCGTGCCCGGTGGGCAGGATGTCGCTGAGCATCACCGCCGCCGCGCGATCCATCTCCTTGGGTAGCGGATAGAGGCTGTTATCTGCGTGTGGAATACGCACGTACTCAGCCTGGGTGCCATCAATCAAGTGGCCGAGTATCCAGCCGCCGTCGCGGCAGTGGGAATAGACACCGCGCTTGCAATAGTCGCAGCGCCCGCAGGAGGTGATGCAGGAGATCAGCACTTCGTCGCCAACCTGGATATTGCTCACCCCTTCACCGACCTCTTCGACCACCCCTACGCCTTCATGCCCCAAGATGCGACCTTCCGTGACCGCAGGGACATCGCCCTTCAAGATATGCAAATCGGTGCCGCAGATAGTGGTATGGGTGATGCGTACCACAGCGTCCGTCGGATTGATTAGCGTCGGGCGCGGCTTGTCTTCCCAGCGACGCTTGCCGGGACCATGGAATACCAGAGCCTTCATGACGCATCCTCCTTAAATGAAAAGAAACAGCCGATGAGCGGCCGCCAACGACCACTTACTTAGGATGGTATGAGGCGTTCATGGCCGCCTTGACGCACATCAAGGCAAGTCCCTGAGGACGGTACCAGGCTGCCACGGCAGGTATGGCCCGGAGCGGATGGATAGTAATTGATTTATGTTACGTTATAACATAATGTTGGCGATTCGTTTTCCTACTCAACAGACACAGCGAGTTCCACGATGCGTTTCCCAGCTGCAATCACAAGCCGTGCCTTCACTTTCGGTGTGCTGACGCTGGCAGTGCTTCAGAGTGCACAAGCATCTCAGCACGACCACGACGGGCATGAACACCATCACGACGATCATCATGATCACAGCCATCAGCCTCACCACGACCACGACCACGACCACGACTACGACTACGACTACGACTACGACCACGATCATGAGCAGGAAAATAGCCATGCACATGGCCACCGCCATGACCAGGACGCAGATATCTATGCCGGGTATTTTCAGGACAGCCAGATAAAAGATCGATCGCTTGCGGATTGGCAAGGGGACTGGCAATCCGTCTACCCCTTCCTGCAAAGCGGGGCACTTGACCGGGTCTTTGCTTACAAGGCAGAGCGAGCAGAAGAGAAAACAGCGCAGGCGTATAAAAAATACTACGAGATGGGCTATCAAACAGAGGTCGACCGTATCGTCATTCAAGGAGATGCGGTGAGCTTCTATCACGGCGACGACGTGGTAACCGGCACCTATGGCTATGATGGCTTTGAAATCTTGACCTATAAGGCAGGCAATCGGGGGGTGAGATATATCTTCGCGCTTGAAGATGACGCGGCAAATGCCAATCCCGGGCTTCCCGACTTTATCCAGTTCAGTGATCACAGCATCTTTCCCACCCAAGCCGGACACTTCCACCTGTACTGGGGAGATGACCGCCAGGCCTTGCTCGACGAGGTCATGAACTGGCCGACCTACTACCCGACAGACATGAGTGGGCAGCAGGTTGCTGAGGAAATGATGTCGCACTGAAACGGCCCCTGTCTTTTGCGCCAGGTTCTTGTGACAGCTGCAGCGCCTATCGAGCCCGGTCGACCACCTGTCCGGTGCGCACTTTTGTCCCAGCGCGGGAAGGCACAATAGGTTGTATCATCACCAGATGATATTGCCGGCTCGATGGGGGCCCTGTGCTCAAGCGACTCATTCCCTTGCTGATCCTGGCCTTGGGTGGGCTGGTATTCATCTATCTCAAGATGACGGCGCCGGCTCCAACTGAGGTGACCGCCGCGGAGCGGAGCTGGCGCGTGACGTCGATGCCTGTCGAATTGGCGTCACATCGGCCGGTGGTACCGTTGTATGGCAGCGTGGTGGCGCCTGATTTGATTACCGTGACCGCACCTCTGGCAGCACGCGTGTCGATGCGGCCGGTACATGATGGCCAGCGCGTAGCCGAGGGCGAGCTCTTGGTCGCGCTTGACGAGGCGGATGTGCAGCCACCGCTCACCCAGGCGCGGGCCGAGGTCGCTGATCTCGAAGCGCAGATAGAGAGCGAACAGATCGGCTATGCCAACGACCAGCAGGCCCTGCGTCGTGAGCAGGCGATACTCGATAACGCGCTGCGTCGTCTCGAGCGGGCCCAGTCACTGGCTTCGCGCAACCTCCTTGCCCAGTCTGAGCTCGATGATGCCCATGACGGTGAGGACCAGGCGCGGCTGACCGTGGCCAATCGTCAGCGCCTGCTCGACGAGCATCCTACCCGACTCAAACGACTTCAGGCCCAGCTCGAGCGTGCTCGTGCAGGCCTCGAAGTCGCCGAGCGAGATGCTGCGCGCAGCCGTGTTATGGCCCCCTTCGATGGCGTGATTACCCGCATTGAAGCCGCTCCCGGCGATCGTGTCGCCAGCGGTGCGGCCTTGCTGAGCCTTTATCCGCTGAGCGGACTCGAGTTGCGGGCTCGAGTCCCCAACCGCTATCAGGACGACATTCTTACCGCGCTGCGCGAGGGGCAGCCGCTTTGGGCCAGGGTGCCCGAGCGTGATATCGAGCTACGTTTGCAGCGGCTGGCCGGGGAGGGCGATCCGGCCGGCACCGAGGCGATACTGTCCATCGCACCTGTTTTCGCACCTACTCTCTCACCTACTCTGGTAACCACAACCCGCACAACCACACCCCTCGCCACCACAGCCGAAGGCGGTCTGGTGCGACCTGGCAACATGCTTTCCGTGCTCCTCGAATTGCCTCCGGTGCCCAACAGCCTGGCCGTGCCATACAGCACCCTCTACGGCAACGATACGCTCTACCTGGTGAATGATGACGACCGACTCGAGCGGCTGAACGTGACCGTGCTGGGTGAAACGATCCCAGATGCAGTCGAACAGAATGACGCTGCAAAGAATGAAACGGTAAAAGATGACTCGGCGATGCGCTCGAGAGAGCGCTGGCTGCTAGTGAAAAGTGATGCGCTGGCCTCTGGACAGCGTGTGGTGACGACGCATCTGCCCAACGCCGTGGACGGTTTGCTGGTTGACGACGGCAAGTCGGCGGCGGTCAGCGACGAGGAGTCGACGCCTTGAGTCGTCGCCGCGGCATCATCGGTTTCTTCGTTCACCACAAGGTGGCGGCCAATCTGATCATGCTGATGATGCTGCTGGGCGGGTCTCTGGCAGTACTGCGCATGAACATCCAGTTTTTCCCGACCTTTGCGCTGGATGTGGTCAGCGTGCAGGTAGTCTGGAGCGGTGCCTCGGCGGAAGACGTCGAAGAAGGCATTACCGTGCCACTCGAGCAGCGCCTGAAAAGCGTGGAGGGACTCAAGCGCATGACCTCCACCTCCGCTCAGGGTGTGTCGAGCCTGACGCTGGAGTTCAACGAAGGCACCGATTCCATCATCGCACTGGATGACGTGCGCCAGCAGGTCGATGAGTTCACTAATCTGCCCGCCGATGCCGAGCGACCTCAGGTGATTCGCGTCGCCCGCTACGACCCGGTTGCCAGGCTATTGATACATGGGGACCTGGCCCCCGCAGAACTGCGCCGGCTAGCGCATCGCTTCGAAAATGAGCTGTTGCAGGCCGGTATAGACCGAGTGGAAATCAGCGGCCTGCCCGAACAGCAGATCAGCATCGAGGTGCCGGCCGAGCGGCTGATGACGCTTCAGCTCAGCCTCGATCAGATCGCTGACCGGGTGCAGGGCCTATCGCGGGATCTGCCGGCGGGGCTGATGGGGCAACAGGACAGCACCCGCGAGCTACGCTCGATAGAACAGCGCCGCGATCCCCAGGCCTTTGCCGAGCTGCCCGTGGTGGCCGATCAGCGGGCGCAGCTTCGCCTGGGCGACATTGCCACCCTGCGACAGGAGCCTCAGGACGGCCAGACCACGCTGTCGCGCTCCGGGGCCCCGGCGGTTGAGCTGTTGTTACAGCGGGCCGAAGACGGTAACTCCCTCGATGCCGCCCAGGTGCTCGAGGAGTGGTTGGCCGATACTCGCCCGACGCTGCCGCCGTCGGTGACCATCGAAGCCTATGACGAGAGTTGGCAGCTGATTGATGATCGTATCTCGCTGCTGGTCGGCAATGGCCTGGGCGGGCTGTTGCTGGTCATGGTGCTGCTATATCTGTTCTTGCCGGGAAGGGTCGCCTTCTGGGTGGCGGTAGGGATTCCCACCGCCTTTTTGGCGGCGCTGGCGGTGCTGTGGGGCATCGGTGGGTCGATCAACATGATCTCGCTGTTTGCACTGATCATGGCGCTGGGGGTGATCGTCGATGATGCCATCGTGGTCGGTGAGGATGCCGATGCCCACTACCGCCTCGGCGAAGCCTCGCATCTTGCTTCGGAAGGCGCGGCCAAACGCATGGTGTGGCCGGTGCTGGCCTCGTCGTTGACCACCGTGGCGGCCTTTATGCCGCTGCTGGTGGTCGGCGGGGTGATCGGTAATATCCTCGTCGATATCCCCTTGGTGATGATCTGCGTGTTGGTGGCGTCCTTGCTCGAGTGCTTCATCGTGTTGCCGGCGCATCTGCGTCATGCCTTCCAGCCGGCGCCGGTTGGCCGTCGTCCGCATCCGGTCACGCGGCTGCGCGAGCGCTTCGATAAGGGATTCGAGCGCTTCCGCGAGGGGCCTTTCCGAGCCTTTTCTATCTTCACGCTGCGCCATCGCGCCGCCACTATTGCCTCTGGCGTTGCCGTGATGCTTGTCACCATTGGTCTGTTGGTGGGTGGGCGGATCAGCTTCGAGTTTTTCCCGACGCCTGAATCCAGCATCCTCTACGCCAATGCCAGCTTCGTCTCTGGCACCGACCGTGAACGGGTGGATCGTTTCCTTGGCCACCTGGAAGACACCCTGGACGAGACCGAGCAGGCCTTCGGTGTGCCGCTGGTGGTACATGCCGTGACACTGCATGGCAGTAGTCTCGATGACGACGGCGGCAGTCGCAGCGGCGATCAGGTCGGTGCGATGCGCTTGGAACTGGTATCCCCGGATGCCCGTGAGGTTCGCAATGCCGAGTTCATTACCGCCTGGCGCAAGCGTATTCACCTACCGCCGGGACTCGACAACCTGAGTATCAGCGAGCGGCGCGCGGGGCCACCGGGAGAGGACGTCAATATCCGACTGAGCGGTGATGACCCGATGGTGCTCAAGCAGGCGGCGACGACGCTTGCCGCCGCACTTTCCAACCTTCCGGGAGTGCTGAATACCAATGACGACATGCCCTGGGGGCGAGAGCAGCTGGTTTACTCCTTGAGCCCCCAAGGCGAGGCGCTGGGGCTGACCACGGAATCGCTGGGCAGGCAATTGCGTGCGGCCTTCGACGGCCGCCTGGTTCAGAAGTATCAGCATGGGGCCGATGAAATTGAGGTGATAGTCCTGCTGCCCAGAGAACAGCGCGAGCGGCTAAGCACCTTGTCGCGTCTGCCGATTCGTCTCGAGGATGGACGCTTCGTGCCGCTTGATCAGGTGATGGAGCTCTCTTATCGACAGGGATTCGAGGCACTGCGGCATGCGGATGGTCAGTTGGCGGTCGAGGTGACCGCTGTCCTCAATCAGGCCGTCACTTCCAGTGACCAGGTGCTAACTAGTCTAGAGGCCCGGGTTCTGCCGCAGCTGGCTCAGGAGCACCGCCTGCGTTACAGCTTCGAGGGTCGCTCGGCGGATCAGCGCGACACCCTTGGCGATATGCGCACCGGCTTGATCATGGGGCTGGCGCTGATGTTCGTGGTGCTGGCCTGGGTCTTTGCCTCCTGGAGCCTGCCGCTGATCGTGATGGCGATCATCCCGTTTGCGCTGGTGGGGGCGCTGCTGGGCCACTGGGCGCTGGGCATCAAGCTGACGATCCTCTCGCTGTTCGGGCTCTTTGGGCTATCCGGCATCGTGGTCAATAACGCCATCATCCTGGTGAGTTTCTACCGCCAGCAGCGGGAGAAGGGCCTGGATATCGATACGGCGCTGGTTGAAGCCGCAGTGCAGCGGGTCAGGGCGGTGCTGTTGACGTCGCTGACCACCATTGGCGGCTTGATGCCACTGCTCTTCGAGACCTCGCTCCAGGCGCAGTTCTTGATTCCCATGGCGGTCTCCATCGCCTTCGGCCTGGGCTTTTCGACGCTGCTGGTGCTGGCCGTGATTCCGGCGCTGCTCTCCTATTTGGAGCAGTGGCGCGCCTCGCGAGCTACTGCAACGCCGCCATCTTCCGGCCTGCCTTCGTCAACATCCAACGAGTGAGACACCTGTTGCGGGCTTGGTGAAGGGCTTGATGCAACTAGACGGCTGGTCTAAATTAACCGCTATGACTGACACTACCGCCATTCGCCGCCGTGGCAGGCCGCCCAGGGTGCGGCGAGACAACCCGGACACCCGGGAGGCGTTGATTCGCAGCGGCCTGGAAGTGCTCACCGAGCAGGGCTTCAGGGCTGCCGGCATCGACGGCATCCTCAAGCGAGTCGGCGTGCCCAAGGGCTCCTTCTATCATTACTTCTCCAGCAAGGAGGTCTTCGGGCGAGCCGTGCTTGAGCAGTATGCGGCCTTTTTTGCGCGCAAGCTCGATCGCCACTTGTGTGACGCCTCCTTGCCGCCGCTGTCACGTATCGAGGCGTTTGCCGAGGATGCCAAGCAGGGCATGGCCCGACATGGCTTCCGGCGCGGCTGCCTGGTAGGCAACCTAGGCCAGGAGATCGGCCTATTGCCAGACAGCTATCGAGCGGCCCTCGAGCAGGTGCTCGGCGACTGGCAGGAACGACTGGCAGAGTGTCTCGATGAGGCGCGCGCAAGCGGTGAGCTGGCCCCCGGCGCCGATTGCGGTGCCCTGGCGGACTATTTCTGGATCGGCTGGGAAGGGGCCGTGATGCGCGCCAAATTGAAGGAATCGGCGGCGCCGCTGGATACGTTTCTGGCCGCCTTCATGGCGGGATTACCTCGCCGACGCGACTGACGCCGGACGCTGGACCTCGATCCATGGGTCGAGTTTTTTATCCATGATTAGACGACCAGTCTAAAAGGAGGAACGATGTTCAAGGCCATCCTGATCGAGAAGGACGATGCCGGCTACCGCGCCGAGCTAACGGAGCTGGATGACGCCCAGTTACCCGAAGGTGAAGTGACCGTGCGGGTGGAATACAGCACCCTGAACTACAAGGATGCCCTGGCCATTACCGGCAAGGGGCCAGTGGTGCGCCGCTTTCCCATGGTGCCTGGAATCGACCTGGCGGGGACCGTCGAAGCAAGCGATTCAGCAAGCTTCGCGCCGGGTGATCGTGTGCTGCTCAACGGCTGGGGCGTTGGCGAGGGCCACTGGGGCGGGCTCGCCCAGAAGACGCGCCTCAAGGATGATTGGCTGATCCCATTGCCCGAAGCCTTTTCGACCCAGCAGGCCATGGCGATTGGCACGGCAGGCTATACGGCCATGCTCTCGGTGATGGCGCTCGAGCGCCACGGGCTGACGCCTGCATCTGGGCCGGTACTGGTCACTGGCGCCAATGGTGGTGTGGGCAGCTTTTCGATCGCCCTGTTGGCAGCGCTGGGTTATGAGGTCATGGCCTCCACCGGCCGGCCGGAAGAAGCGGACTACCTCAAGCGCTTGGGTGCCTCGCAGATCATCGATCGGGCCGAACTGACCGAGAAGGGCAAGCCCCTGGCCAAGGAGCGCTGGGCCGGCGCGATCGATTCGGCGGGCAGTCATACCCTTGCCAATGTATGTGCCGGTACTCGCTATGGCGGCGTGGTAGCGGCCTGTGGCCTGGCGCAGGGCATGGACTTTCCGTCGACCGTCGCGCCTTTCATCCTTCGCGGCGTGACCCTTGCCGGTATCGACAGCGTTATGCGTCCCCGCGAGGATCGTCTGGCCGCCTGGACCCGGTTGGCCGAGACCCTGGACACGGCGATTCTTGATGAAATAGCCCACCAGATCGGTCTCGGCGAGGCCATCGAAACGGCGGGGCAGTTGATCGAAGGTAAGGTGCGCGGTCGTGTCGTGGTGAATGTGAACCGCTAAGGCGGGTTCGAGAAACTGGGCTGAAAACCCTGAGACGAGTCCTGCCAGCAAACTCGTCAGCTACAGTGCGCGGCAGGTGCCGCGCCGTTCAGCCCGGCATCGGTCATCCTCGCTTTATCGTTCGAGTGTGACCGATGCCGTCTGGCCGTTTCGTGCGCTGACTTGGTGGATGATGGGGCGTCCGTCCAGGGCGCTGACCCGACCGGCGACGTAATATTCCCCTGCCGGCAGACCATTGGCCACGAAATTGCCGTCACCATCGGTGCGCGCATAGTGCGTGTATTCCCGTGCGCGCGGATCGGCCGGCGCGATGGCGCGTCCAGAGAGCACGACCTCGGCGGCTTCTGCCGAATAGGTGGTAACCGGCGCGATGGAAACCGTTTCGCCGGCCCCAGGGACCAGGTTTCCGCGCGCATCGCGTTGATAGAGCCGACCGCGAATGCTGGCAGTGCCGGTTTTTTCTAGGGCGGCATATTCCCCTTCGGGGAAACGTACCTGTCGGGGAACGCGGCCATCCCTTCGAGATTCGTCAGGTGCGGGCAGTTCCTCGATACTGGGTTCTCCACTGGGCGTTGTAGGCCATTGTGGGACGATCTGGCAGCCCGCAAGCATCAGGGCAAGCATTATCACCAAGCTCCAGCGCATCATGTTCTTTTCTCCCGAGTTTCTGTGGCGCCAGTATATCCACCGATATCGGGTGTCACGAGGTGTCGTCGAATGGCGTCAGTGGCCGGCTGCCAGGGCGCTTGACGTCTGCGGGCCTGTTGTTCGTGCACCGAAGGGGCTTGAAAAATAACCGCTTGGCGATTTGCCAGGGGGCGTTGAATGCCGGGCCGCCAATCAACCTTAAGTTCTTGCGTCGCGAACTCTGACGCGGCATCCTTGGTCGAAGGTATGATTATCAACAAAGGGAGCATCGACAGATGGCCTATCAAGACACTCATGTAACACAACGCCAGGAGAGTGCCGTCAGCGCCAACAAGGTGCTGCGTAACACTTATGCGCTGTTGGCCATGACGCTGCTGTTCTCTGCCCTGACCGCTGGCGCTGCCGTGGCCATGGGCGTTCAGCAGATGAACATCTTGGTCTTTTTCATCGGCGCTTACGGGCTGATGTTCCTGGTGCACAAGACCGCTAATTCGGCCATGGGCCTGCTGGCGACCTTCGCCTTCACCGGCTTCATGGGCTTCACTCTGGGGCCGATTCTCAGTGCCTACCTGACGTTGCCCAATGGTGCGGCCCTGATCATGAACGCGCTTGCCATGACGGGCGCGACCTTCGTGGGCCTGTCGGCAGTGGCGCTAATCACCAAGAAGGACTTCGGCTTCCTTGCCAACTTCCTGACGGCCGGTGCAATCGTGCTGATTCTGGCCATGGTGGCCGGTATCTTCTTCCAGATTCCCGCGCTGTCGCTGGCGGTGTCTGCCGGTTTCGTGCTGTTCTCCTCGGCGGCCATCCTGTTCCAGACCAGTGAGATTGTGCATCGCGGTGGCGAGACCAACTACATTCTCGCGACCATTACCCTGTACGTCTCTATCTACAACCTGTTCATCAGTCTGCTGTCGATTCTCGGCATCATGAGCAACGACTGAGTTCGGCAGGTAATGTTATCTTGGCCCCGCCGGATCGGCGGGGCCAAGTCGTTTTTGGATGAGACGTTTCTGGAGGCGCCTTTTTAGCGAAGTTTCCCGACATGGTGTGTCTCAAGTCGTGTCGTTTTGCGTAAGGCATTCCTGATAATCTGGTCAGCAAGATCGACCGTTTAGAACATTTTTATATATTCACCCTTTAAAGTGCCCCGTGCTGCGAGGAAACCATGCGCTACGCATTGCTGGTTCAGGGGGGACCCTACAGTTCACAGGCATCTCATTCGGCGCTGCGCTTTGCCCGGGCAGTGGTCGAGAGAGGCCATCGCCTGGATACGGTGTTCTTCTATCACGACGGCGTCTACAATGCCGCACGCTTGGCGGCGCCGCCGCAAGATGAACCTCATCTGGGTGATGCCTGGCGTATGCTGCATGACGAGCACGGCACCGAGCTGTTGGTCTGCATTGCGGCCGGCCTGCGCCGTGGCCTGCTCGACGAACGAGAAGCGGCACGACATGGCAAGGCTGGGCATAGCCTGGAACCTCCCTTCGAGTTGACGGGGCTCGGCCAACTAGTGGAAGCGGGCCTTAGCCATGATCGCTTGATTACCTTCTCACCATGAATCAGGCCAAGCGATGAGCCAGCCTGAGATAATGGCTGACGAAACAGCAAGCGGTGAATGGGGATGACATGAACGAGACAGAGATTGCGACAGGTGAGCGCGTTACCGAGGGTGACCTGCTGGTCATCCTGCGCCATTCGCCCCACGGCTCCAGCTGGCTCCGGGAAGGCCTAGATACAGCCCTGGTGGCCGCCGCCTTCGGACAGCGGGTGTCGCTACTGTTTTCAGGTGACGGCGTGCTGGCGCTGTTGGACGGCCAGCAGGCAGGGGCGCTTGGGCAGAAGGGCACCCATGGCGTGATCGACATGCTGGCCATGTACGATATTGAGACCCTGCTGGTCGATGCGCATGCCCTGATCAGCCGGGGCTTGAGTACCGAGGACCTGCTGCTGCCGGTATCGGTAGTGGAGGGCGCAGCCTTGCCCAAGCTGCTCGATCAACACCGCTTGGTTCTGAATTTCTGACTACAACGCCATGCCTGTATGGTGGTATATCCGTGGGATTTGGATCCAGCCACTGCCCCTCCAGTACGAAACAGCCACCACTGGGCAACGCTACAAGGAGCGCCTTTCGCATGATCTTGCACCTTCTCAATCGCTCGCCTGCGACTGCCGGAACCGTCGATGACGCCCTGGCGGCGATGGGCCCCGATGATCGGCTGTTGCTCATCGAAGATGGCGTATTGGGTGCTCTGCCTGCCCAGGCATCGCTTTTCACCGGCTTGGCAGGGCGGCTCTTTGCCTTGCGAGAAGATCTTGCCGCCCGTGGTCTGCTCGAACGTTGCGCGGAGCAGGCGAACATCGTCGATGTTGAAGGCTTCGTGACTCTGACAGAAGAAGCCGACAAGACAGTGAGCTGGTTCTGATGGCCTCTAGTGAAATATACCGTTATCTTCCAGTGCTCGACCAAGAGGTTGCCTTGGATCCTGAAGGGTTCCTTGTCGATATGGCGGACTGGTCGCCAGCGGTGGCCGAGGCGCTGGCGGCAGAGGAGGGGCGCATCCTCACCGCTGAGCACTGGGAGGTGATCCAGGTGCTGCGTGACTTCTATGAGCGCTACGAGGTGGCGCCGGCCATGCGCCCGCTGGTCAAGGCCGTCGGGCTGGCACTAGGCGCTGAAAAGGGCAAGTCACTGCATCTGATGCGATTGTTTCCGGATAGCCCCGCCAAGGTCGGGGCGAGGCTTGCCGGGCTGCCCAAGCCAGCCAACTGCCTGTGAAGGTTTCGGTAATACATCGCTTTCGGGCTGGTGCCAAAGGGGTAGCCCAGGCACGCGTGGGCGTTAAGAGGTCGCCGCCATGAACTTTCTCGCCCATGCTTGGCTTTCCCACCACGGTAGCGATGACTTCTTGTATGGCAATCTGATCGCCGATGGCGTCAAGGGAAGTGACCTTAGCGCCTGGCCGGCGCCGGTGGCCGACGGCATTCGCCATCATCGCCGCACCGATCGTCTGGTTGATGGCCACCCCCGCACGCGAGCCGCGCGGGGCAGGGCACCCGAAGGGCGTAGCCGATACGCGGGTATCGCGCTTGACTTGGTCTGGGACCATTTCCTGGCACGCCTGCTGGCCGGCGACCCTGCCCAGCAGGCGCTGATTCAGCGCTGCTACCGGCTGCTCAAGGTCCAGTCGGCCCCGGAGCGCCTGGCGTCGATGGTACCGCCGCTGGTCGAGCAGGACTGGCTGACTCGCTATGCGGATTTCGACTTCACCTGTCGCGCCATCGCCGGGATCGGCCAGCGCCTGAGCGGTCCCAATCGCCTGGCCGAATTGCGCCCCTGGCTGGAAGCCGATTATGTGCAGTTGGAGGCCGACTTCCGTTCACTCTGGCCGGACATGGCAAGCGCGCTTCAGGCGCCTGGCGTCAGGCTTCCGTGAGCCACAAACAATCAATGACATCACCCGGCACCACGCTCGAATGGTCGGGTATCACGGCCAGCGCCTTGGCCGTCACGCAGGAAGACAGCACTGCCGAATTCTGATCGGCAAAGGCGCTGGCAACGATTCCTTCGGGCAGGAAGCGCAGGTCGACGCGCATGTAATGTCGGCGTGCTTTGGTGTGGGTAGTGAAGTCGGCTTTCACCCTGAGCCTGGGCAGCTCCGATAAGGCCGGACAGCCCAGCAGGGCGCCAAGCAGCGGACGCAGGTAGATCCAGGCGCCCACGAAGCTCGATACCGGGTTGCCGGGCAGGCCCACCAGCCGGGCCTCGCCGTTGACACTCGGCAGGCGTCCTAGCGCCAGCGGTTTCCCAGGGCGCATGGCTAGCCGCCAAAGATCGAGCTGTCCCAACCTTTCTAAGGCCGCTTTGACGTGGTCTTCTTCCCCAACGCTGACACCGCCGGTGGTGATTACCACATCGGCTTGTTCGGCGGCTTTGCCTAGCAGTTGGCAGGTGGTGGCGAAATCATCGGCGACGCGCATGGCCATGACCACCTCGCCGCCGAAGCGCTCAATCAGCCGCTTCAGCATGGGGCGGTTGGAGTTGTAGATCTGGCCGGGGGCCAGAGGCTCACCCGGATCAATGATCTCGTCACCGGTCGACAGCAGGGCGATTCTCGGCCGGCGACGCACGCTGACTTCGGTAATACCTTGACCTGCCAGCTGGCCAAGAGCCGCGGCCTCGAGCCGCGTACCGGCGGCAAGCAGCATTGCGCCAGTACTGACGTCGCGTCCGCGACGGCGAACGTTATCGCCAGCCGGAATGTCGCCTGGCATCTTGGCCTGGTCGCCGTCGCGTTCAACACGCTCCTGCATCACCACACAGTCTGCTCCCGGTGGCAGTTCGCCGCCGGTGAAAATGCGCGCGCAGGTACCCGCTTCCAGCGGTGCGGCCTGGGAGCCGGCGGCAATCCGTTGGCTGACTTTCAGCCAACGGCCTGCGTCGATGGCGCGCAGGGCGTAGCCATCCATGGCGCTGTTATCGAAGGCCGGTACGTCCAAGCGCGCCGCAACGTCATCCGCCAGCACGCGTCCGGCGGCTGTCGTGCAGGCCAGTGGCTCACTGGCCACTGGCACGACGCCCTCGAGCAGTGCGGCCAGCGCGTCTTCGACGCTCTGTAACTCACTTGTCGGGTCAGCCATGGGTGCCCCGCTCCGGAATCATTAGGTTGGCCTGGGGTGATAAATAGCTGCATGGCTTATGTCGGATATGTGTTTTAGCCATAGGTGCCCCGTTCCGGAATCACGAGGTTGGCCTGGGGTGATAGATAGCTGCATGGCTTATGTCGGATATGTGTTTTAGCCATAGGTGCCCCGTTCTGGAATCACGAGGTTGGCCTGGGGTGATAGATAGCTGCATGGCTTATGTCGGATATGTGTTTTAACCATGGGTGCCCCGTTCTGGAATCACGAGGTTGGCGTAATTACATGGCTTATGACTGCCATCCAGCTGCTCCTTGAGAATGCCATCCCAGGCGGTGCGACAGGCGCCAGTGGAGCCGGGCAGGCAGAACACTACAGTGGCATTGGCGAGCCCGCCGAGACAGCGACTCTGGATGGTCGAGCTGCCGATTTCCTGCCAGGACAGGTGGCGGAATAGCTCACCGAACCCTTCGATGCGCTTATCCAACAGCACGCCGACCGCCTCCGGCGTCGAATCGCGGCCGGTAAAGCCTGTGCCACCAGTGGTCAGCACCACCTGAACGTCGGGGGCGGCAATCCAAGCGGCGACCTGGGCGCGAATCACGTAGACGTCGTCCGGCAGGATGCGCTTTTCGACCAGCTCATGGCCAGCCGCCCTCAGACGCTCGACCAATGCTTGGCCGCTGCGGTCGTTGTCTTCGCTGCGGGTATCGGAAACGGTCAGTACGGCGATACGCAGTGGTTCGAAACCGGGGCGACGCTCGCTCATGCCTTGTCCTTCTTTTCCTGGTTGCGGGCTTCCAGAGCGGCCAGTTGCTCGGGGCTGGCCGGTGCCTGATAGTGCGCTTTCCATTCGCTGTAAGGCATGCCGTAGACATACTCGCGGGCCGCTTCGTAATCGAGTTCGGTACCCTGTTCGCTGGCGGCGGTCACCAGCCATTTGGACAGGCAGTTGCGGCAGAAATCGGCAAGAATCATCAGGTCGATGTTCTGCACGTCCTTGTTGTCATCCAGATGCTTGAGCAGGCGGCGAAAGGCGGCCGCTTCGAGTTCGGTGCGGGTCGCGTCGTCGAGGTGTTGCATGGTCATGACTCCTGCTGGGGCGCCGCGGGGCGCTAGATCGGTGATATCTCAAGCATAACAAAAGACACCGCCGGTGGGCGGTGTCCGTTGGTGGCGGGACTGGCACTGTCGGCCTGTCTAGCCGGGGGTGCCGGGCGGCTGAGTGGCTTGGCCGTTCTGGTTGGCTTCTGGCGAAGAGTCGGGGGTGACCGCTTGATCCTTGACCTCTTCGTACCACAGGTTGTGGTGCTCCTTGGCCCAGGTTTCGTCGACGTAGCCGGTGGTCATGCCTTCCAGGGCGCCTTCGGTGCCGATGGTGCCGATGTAGATATGCCCAAGGGAAACGGCCGTCAGCGCCAGGGCGCCCAGGGAATGGATGACGTTGGCCCACTGCATGGTATCCCGGCTTTGCCCATAGTTCGGGAAGTCCATGACCAGGCCACTGGCGATCACCAGAACGCCGGCAGTGGCCAGCAGCCAGAACCAGGCTTTCTCACCGCCGTTGGCGAAGTGGGCGTCGACGTGCTCCTTGCCGATCATGCCACCGCCCTTCTTGAACCACTCCCAGTCAGTCTTGTTGGGAATGTTCATTTTCAGGAACTTGGCCAGGATGACGATCAAAAGGATGCCGAATATCGGTCCCAGGTAGTTATGCAGCAATTTGGTACCAGACATCATGGCGGCCCAGACGGCGTCACCAAACAGGGGGTTGAACACGAATTTGCCATACAGCAGGTTGAGTCCGGTCAGCGCCAGAACGACGAACAGTGTCGCGACTGTCCAGTGCAAGGCGCGCTCCAGGGTCGACCAACGTAGCAACTTGCGACCGCTGCGCGGTTCCTGAAGATCCTTGCGACCGACGATCAAGTAGAACACCAGGATCAGCGCGGCCATGCCGCCCACGGCGATCAGGCCGAAGGGCGATACCCAACGGTTGCGAATCTGCCGCCAGGTCTCGCCGCTCGGGTTGACCAGGTTGTAGGTGGAGTCGTGGCGCGTGTCGATGAAGTTTTCGCCGCTCTTCACCTGTCGCCAAATCTCGGCATCGACCGGTGGCACGGCGGTGGCCAGTTCGCCCTCGGTATCGGCGCCCTGAGCCAACGCCTGGCCGGCAAGCAACAGGCTTGTTACCAGCAGCAGGAGCAGGGTCAGCCGCCGGCCAAGGGCCAGGCATGCGTTGTGGGTGTGCATAGGGCCTCCTTACTCCTGACGGGTCGCATCAAAGGCGAGGTGATCCATCGAAGTTTGCGGGCCGACTCGCTGGGTTGATGACCAAGCACCATCTTCGTGTCCACGCTGAACCACCCGCTGACGGAAGATGTCTGCGACTGTCTGGGCATCACCGGCGATCAGCGCCTTGGTGGAGCACATCTCGGCGCATAGCGGCAGTTTGCCTTCATCAATGCGGTTGGCACCGTACTTCTCGTACTCCTCCTCCTTGGAATCGGCTGGGCCGCCGGCGCAGAAGGTGCACTTGTCCATCTTGCCGCGCTCACCGAAGGCCTCGGTGCCTGGGAACTGCGGAGCGCCGAAGGGACAGGCGTATAGGCAGTAGCCGCAGCCGATGCACAGATCCTTGTCATGCAGCACGATACCATCGTCGCGTTTGAATAGGGTTTCGGTCGGGCAGACCGCAATGCAGGGCGCATCGTCGCAGTGCATGCAGGCTACCGAGATCGAGACTTCGGTGGGCTCGCCATCGTTCAGCGTCACCACACGCCGACGCTGGATACCCCATTCCACTTCGTTGGCGTTCTTGCAGGCGGTCACGCAGCCGTTGCATTCGATGCAGCGTTCTGCGTCACACATGAATTTCATCGTCGCCATGGTTATCTCCTCACCCCCGGGTCCGGTCCCGGGGGGATCTCTTATAGGTATTCTGGACTCAACTGGCCCGCTCGATGCGGCACAGGGTGCACTTGGTTTCCTGCATCTGCGTCACGCTGTCGTAGCCATAGGTCGTCGCGGTATTGGCGGCCTCACCCAGTACATAGGGTGCCGAGCCTTCCGGGTAGCGGTCATGCAGGTTCTCGCCCTGGAACATGCCGCCGAAGTGGAAGGGCATAAACACCACTTCTCGAGCGACGCGCGGGGTGACCATGGCCTTGACCTTGACGCGTCCGCCCTCGGCCCCTTCGACCCAGACCATCTCGCCGTCCTTGACCGCGAGATCATTGGCCAATGCCGGATTGATCTCGACGAACATCTCCTGCTGCAGCTCGGCCAGCCAGGACATCGAGCGAGTCTCTTCGCCACCGCCCTCGTACTCCACCAAGCGGCCCGAGGTCAGAATGATCGGGTAGCGGCCGGTGACATCTTTCTGCTGAATGCTCTTGTAGAGCGTCGGCAGTCGGTAGTGAGAGGCGACGTCGTCCCAGGTCGGGTAGTCGGTGACCAGGTCGCGCCGGCTGGTATAGAGCGGTTCGCGATGTTTGGGAATGGGGTCAGGGAAGGTCCAGACGTTACAGCGTGCCTTGGCATTGCCGAAGGGCGCACATTCATGGGCAATGGCCACACGCTGGATGCCACCGGACAGGTCGGTTTTCCAGTTCTGGCCCTCGGCGGCTTGCTTCTCTGCAGGTGTCAGATCATCCCACCAGCCCAGGTCCTTGAGCATGTCGGCGGTGAACTCCGGGTAGCCATCATCGAGATCGGAATCCTGGCTGAAGGAGTTGTCGGCCAGCAGCGAGACCCCTTCGCGCTCGATGCCGAAACGCGCACGGAACGTCAAACCGCCCTGCGAGACCGGCTTTGAGGTGTCGTAGAGAATCGGCGTACCGGGATGGCGCATCTCGGCAGTGCCCCAGCAGGGCCAGGGCATGCCGTAGTAGTCGCCGTCGGCGGGGCCACCCTCGGCCTTCAGGTCATTGAAGCTGAAGGTATGCCAGTTCTGTTGATGCTGCTTGAGGCGCTCCGGGCTCTGGCCGGTATAACCCACCGTCCACATGCCGCGGTTGAACTCGCGGGTAATGTCTTCGATCAGCGGTTCGGTGCCGTTGACTTCGATGTTCTTGAACAGCTCGTCGGCAAAGCCCAGCTTGCGAGCCAAGAGGTACATGATCTCGTGGTCTGGCTTGGATTCGAAGCTCGGCTCGATGACTCGATCGCGCCACTGAATGGAGCGATTGGTGGCGGTCACGCTTCCGTAGGTCTCGAACTGTGTGCTGGCCGGCAGCAAGTAGACACCGTCGGTGCGTCCGTTCATAACGGCCGCCACGGTCGGGTAGGGATCGACGATGACCATCATCTCGAGCTGTTGCATGGCCTTCTGCATTTCCGGCCCGCGGGTCTGTGAGTTGACCGCATGGCCCCAGTAGAACATCGCCTTGAGCTTGGCGCGCTGGGAGATCTGGTCTTCTTGTTCGAGCACGCCGTCGATCCAGCGAGAGACGGTGATGCCGCTGGAGTACATCGGCTTGCCGTCGGCGTAGTCGGACTGATCGAAGCGACTCTTGAGCCACTCGTAGTCCAGGCCCCAGACATCGGCCCAATGCTTCCAGGCGCCCTCAGCGAGGCCGTAGTAGCCCGGCAGCGAGTGTGACATCAGGCCCAGGTCGGTGGCGCCCTGAACGTTGTCGTGGCCACGGAAGATGTTGGCCCCACCACCGGATTTGCCGATGTTGCCGAGTGCCAGTTCGAGGATGCAGTAGGCACGCGTATTGTTATTGCCGGTGGTGTGCTGGGTGCCACCCATGCACCAGACCACGCAGCCGGGGCGGTTATCGGCGATGGTTTTGGCGGTGTCATACATGGCCGCCTCGGGCACACCGGTGATGTTCTCGACCACGTCAGGTGAATAGGCCGCGACTTCGGCGCGGACTTCTTCCATGGCATAGACGCGCTGGTTGATGTATTCGCTATCTTCCCAGCCGTTCTCGAAGATGTGCCACAAAAGGCCCCAGATGAAGGCGACATCGGAACCGGGACGCAGGCGCACATATTTGTTCGCCTTGGCGGCGGTGCGTGTGAAGCGCGGGTCGACGACGATGATCTGTGCTTTGCTACGCTCCTTGGCCAGCAGGATATGCTGCATGGCGACCGGGTGGGCTTCGCTTGGGTTCGAGCCGATGAACAGGATCGACTTGCTGTTCTGGAGGTCGTTCAGCGAGTTGGTCATCGCTCCGTAGCCCCAGGTGTTGGCAACCCCGGCAACGGTGGTCGAGTGACAGATGCGCGCTTGGTGGTCGGTATTGTTGGTGCCGGCCAGGGCGGCGAACTTGCGCATCAAGTAGGCTTGTTCGTTGTTGAATTTGGCCGAGCCCAGCCAATAGATGCTATCTGGGCTGTAGGCTTCGCTGAGCTCGAGGACCTTGTTGCCGATTTCTTCGATGGCGTCGTCCCAGGAGAGTCGCTGCCATTCGCCACCGACCAGCTTCATTGGATACTTGAGGCGACGGGTGGAATGGCCGTGCTCACGCAGCGAGGCGCCCTTGGCGCAGTGGGCGCCGCGGTTGATGGGGTGATCGAAGGCCGGCTCCTGGTGCGTCCAGATGCCTTCCTGAACCTCGGCATAGACGCCACAGCCGACCGAGCAGTGTGAGCAGATGGTGCGTTTGGTTTCCACCGGTGAATCAAGGACCGGTGTCTTGTCGGCGGCATCCGCCGAGCGGACCATCGAATGGCCCATGAAGCCCGCGCTGGCGATGCCACCCGTGGCGAGGGCGCTGCGCTGCATAAACTGCCGGCGGGAAATGCCCAGGCCATTGCCGGCCTTGGCGGTGTTGGAAGTACGCGTCAATCGCATGGTGTCGATCCTCTTGGCCGAAAGTGCAGTCCGGGTTAGTCGCGCAAGGTGGCGTAATAACGGCGGATGTGGTCGGTCTCTCGATAGCCGCGAGGCGCGTCAGGGGCAGTCGACGGTGTGGCCTTTGCCTGAACCAGGGGGGGTTGTCCGATCGCGAAAATGGCGCCGGCCGCTGCGGTGCCCGTGCCGACCGTTTTCAGGAAGAGGCGACGCTGTGGGTTGTGATGTTGTGCCATGGTTCACTCCTCTGCGATCCGGATCTTTTTGCCCGGCATCGTTATTAAGCAGTTCTGCTTGTTTAGTTATCGGTCATGTCAGGTGTGGGATTAGCGGAACATGTATCCGGGGTAATGACTCTCACTGGCTGTCGAGCGACCTCGTCTGTCTGATGACGATGCTCCTCACTCATGAAGGCGCTGCCTAACGCTCCCAGATGCGCGTAGAAAGGGGTGTCTACCGCCGCTAGGTCATCGAAGCAGCGCGACGCCCAAGGAGCGAGGTGAGCCATGAAGAAGGGGGCGGCTTCGTCTTGTTGGCCGTCATCCAGGAGCATGGCCATGGTCTCGCATACGGCGGCGAGGTGGTCCTCGGGATCGTGGCACTCTTCCGCTCGGCTGATGCCGAGGCGGCGCAGATCTCGGCGCAGTGCCAGCAACGCCTCATCCATCAGGTTGCCTTGCCGATACCAGGAGGCATAAGGGGTGATCTCTCCCTGGACGACGCCCACTAGGTGGCGAAAATGCGCCGCCGAGAGCTTCTTGACGAGCGCTTCCTGAGGCATTCCTGGTGTTCCCGCAGACTGGATCAATGCTGTCCAGCGCTTAGCCAGGGTGCTGCCATCGGCATCGGCGTCGAGCGCTGAAAGCCACGTCAGAAGCTCCGCCGAAGGCGGTTCACGCAGCAGTCTCGCCAATAGCCGATAGATGTCGGCACGCAGGGCGTCTGTGTCTTCTTTAGTGCCTTCATGCGCGCCTTCCTGCGTATCAGGCCGGGTCGTCGCTGAGGTATCGTTCATGGCGTTACCTTGTTTTCAAAACCGTCGCATCAAAACCGTCTTCTGGAGCGTTACTGAGATTGTCATCTTCAAGAGTGGCGCCACATCGTGCTTCAACTAGATCTTCAGCTGTGATTCGGGGTCATTGGCCAGGCCCTGCCAGACGTCCTTGACCCGACAGTCTTCACACATTTCCAGGCGAGCCATGGCGTCACCTGCAAAGTAGGGATGATCGGCAAGCTTGGACTTGATGGCGGCGATAGCGCTGGCACTGGCGAAGGGCTTACCGCAACGAATGCAGGGGAATGCGTCTTCCTGCTTGCGAATCTGGCGTGCTTCACGCTCTGGGGCTGCCAGGAAACCCGGCATCAGGCGAATGGCATCTTCCGGGCAGGTCTCTTCGCAGAGGCCGCACTGCACGCAGTCTGCCTCACGGAAACTCAGCTCGGGGGAGGTGCGCCCGCCGGCGAGAGCCGGTGTTGGGCATACCGCGACACAACCCAGGCAGAGTGTGCAGGCATCGTTGTCTACGACCACATCACCGAAGGGCGCGCCCTGCGGCATGGCATGGCGCTCCCCGCTGGGCTGTCCTGCTGCGGCGAGGTGGGCCAGAGTGGCATTGAGACGCGCGCGCTTGCCGTGCTCACTGGCCTCGGCCTTTGGCGCATCCTGTCCGGGCGTATCGTGGTCGGGCGTCACAGTGCGATCGGGTAGGGAGAGCGCTGCCAATGAGGGCAGGGCATCTCGGCTTTCGCTGTCGCCAGGTTCTATCAAGCACAAGCGGCGAGTGTCATGGCCGAGCGCTTCGAGCAGGGTGGTGGCCTGACGATACTGATCGTCGATCAGGGTTCTCAGGCTTGGCGGCAGGCTGTCGGTCAGTTGAATGCGGACCTCGGCGGCTCCGGCGGCGAGGGCTGCCAGCCAATGATCCTGTCCCGCTGCGCCAAGCTCCTCGAGAGGCACATCCAGCACATGGCCCGCCGGGGCCGGCGATTCAGTCGAAAGGAAGCTGGCCTCGGCGAAGCGCACCACCGGTGCCTGTCCCCCCGCAAGGCGATACGCGTCGAGCAGACGCTCGACATAGGCTTGCTGGTCAACAGGAGGCGGCAGCCGATACTGGATGGCCCCGGTCGGGCAGGCGCTGGTGCAACTGCCGGCGCCATGGCAGCGCATCGGATCGATTTCGATCCAGGACTCGATACGTCCCGACTGGCGTGACAGGGCGTCTGCGGGGCAGACCTCAAGGCAGCGGGTACAGCCGGTCTTGCCACTACTATCATGGGCACAGATGTCATGATCGATGTGGAAATAACGCGGCTTGGCGAATTCGCCGACCTGTTCAGGAAGGTCATTGATGACCTGCCGGCACTCCTCTGTGCCCCAGAGAGTGGCGCTGTAACCGGGGGGGGGGAGTTCCAGCGCGAGCGTGGGAGGCGTGCCCAGATCAAGCACCAGATCGAAATGCGCGCGACCAAGGCTCGCCTTGGCAAGGTCGATCTCTCCGTCATCGTGGGGCAGAGTGAGGGTGAACTTGCCGAGATAGCCGGTGAGGTGCCAGCGGTGGGCCTGATGCACCGACAGAAATGCGGTGTCTTCTAGAAGCCTCTCAAGCTGGGCGTTATCTTCACCATCCTCTCCGAGGTTCTCAGCCGGTGCATGTGTCTCTTCGAGGTCTGCGGTGCTGGCGTCGGTCGCATGTGCGGTTACCAGCAGCGTGATCGAGGCAAGGCCACGACCCTTCAACTCACGGGCCGCTCGGCGACCTGTCAGTTCGTCGGCAATGATTATCAAGTGACCATCGCTTGAATAGGTGACGCTCTCAGGCGTGAGGTTGGCAGGCCAGGAGATACGGGAGTGCGCAGTATCCCGTGCTGCCAGGTTCTGATCGGCATCCAGCGGGGTCAGGTCGATGCACTGATTCATGTAGCCTCAACGGTCAGGAGCAAATTTTTACTTAATTTTCGTCGGTTAACCCAGTCAGCGCCAATCCTCATTGG
Organism: Onishia taeanensis; assembly: GCF_013349955.1. Taxonomy (GTDB): domain Bacteria; phylum Pseudomonadota; class Gammaproteobacteria; order Pseudomonadales; family Halomonadaceae; genus Onishia; species Onishia taeanensis_B. The sequence continues at coordinate 144,950 of NZ_JABVXC010000004.1, forward strand.
TCTAAACTTAGCGCTAATATAGCTATCGATCCGATAGCATTCAGCTATTCTTTTGACGCTCTGTCAGGTTCGGCCTTTCTCTGGCAACGGTGGCTTGGCCTCATTCGTCCCGTGGCCTTTGGCGTGGGCCTCTTCTTGCGACCCTTGTTCGGCGTGGCGGGGAGTGGACTCGCTTGTCACTTCATCGGCCGCTTGAGCCTGGTCGTCGGACAGTGAGCCGTCACCGGCCTCGGGCGTGTCTTCGCGCTTGGCCTCTGTCGTTTCAGCCGGCTCACTGATGTCGTGCTCTGCTTGCTCCGGCTCACGCTGGGTATCTTCCACCTTGTCAGAGGGTTGACGCGTCCACTCCCGCAGCCGGTCGGCGACTTCCTGCGAGAGGCTCTTGAGCTGGCGATAATCGTCATCGTAGTCGTTGAGTCCGTCGCGATGGTGATAGTGGTCTGCGGCAAACATGCGTTTCAGCGCACGACGGCGGACCTCGCGGCTGACGCCATGGGCCAGGTAGGCGGTGAGATCGCTGCCTGGGGGTAGGGTGGCCGGATCGGGTAGCTCTTCGATGGCCTCCTGGGACGGCGTTGCCTGGCTGTCCTCAGCCGACTCATGGTCGCTGACGCTATCCTTGTGGATTGCGCCATCGTGAACCGCCCCTTCCTTGTCTGGTGTGAAGGCTCGTTCTGACGTCTGCCCGTCAGTTGGTTCAAGACCACGCTTGCGCTGTGACCAGCGAGAAAAACGCGTCATGCCTGGTTCTCCTGAGCGCGCCCGGCGCCCTTGCGCTTTTTCTTGCGGCCTTCGACAGGCGCTTCGCCATGATGGGCGAGATAGGCCTCCAGCCACAGCTGGATGGCGACCGGCATGGCTACCTCGAGTACCTGCTGCTCGCCATCCATCCAGCCTGCCGCCACTTCCTGACTGGCCGTCAAGGCGGTGGGATCGGGAGTTTGTCCCGAGAACCCGGCACGCACGAATAGTCGCGGGCTAGGCGAGCCGAGGTTGAACCGGTAGGCCGCACGTTCGGTCATGTAGAGTTGCAACGCCAGCACCTGGGGGCCGGTATTGCCCGGTGCGAGGTCATGAATACGCCACTGGGTCGCGGTGAACCCTTTGATGCGCTTTTGTTCGGGAACGAGGCTAAAGCTTAGGTGCTTGCGACTGATGGGGGCGGTCGTGTCAGGGGAGCTCATGGCGAGGCGACTCACTTCAGGACTTCTTGAAAACGTATGTTGGAAATTATGAAGACGCTGTGCCTATGCAGGGGCGCCTTATCTCAGGTCGCCAAAGGCGGCGGTCAGATACAGACAGTAGGCGCCTCGAATGCAATGATGGTCAATATGGTGCAGTTAACGCTGAACTGATTCGTTATTTGCGCGGTGCTGCCCTAGCGGCTTGCCGCGCTTGTCGCCAAGGAGCGATGCATGTGTGCGATACGTCTTAGTCACGCCCGCCTTCCGGCGACGCTAGAAATAGATATCCATGACGAGTTTGGTGACGTGCGTCGGCAGGCCATCTCTGCCGAGCGCGCACTGACCGTCTATCTGAACAAACGAGAAATCGTCACCCTGATGACGCTGGGCGCCGACCCGGAGGCATTGGTGGTGGGATATCTTCGCAATCAGGGGTTGGTGCCGGCGCGCAGCGACCTGGAAGCGGTTCATGTTGACTGGGACGTCGAGGCAGCGGCCGTGGTCAGTCGTCGGGCGCCTGACGATCTGGAAGAACGCCTGGGCCAGCGCACCGTAACGACCGGCTGCGGCCAAGGCACTGTCTTCGGCCGTCTGCTCGATGCTGCCGGCGTGGCGCCTGTGCCGAGCACAACGCTTGCTCAATCCACACTCTATGCATTGCTCGAGAATCTCGGCGCTTACAACGAAACCTACAAGAGTGCCGGCGCGGTGCATGGCTGTGCGCTTTGCCGTCAGGACGAAGTGCTGGATTTCGTTGAAGACGTGGGGCGTCACAATGCCGTTGATACCTTGGCCGGCCGGCAATGGCTCGACGAGGACAGCGCCGCCATGTCCGCCGACATTTTCTATACCACGGGGCGACTCACCTCAGAGATGGTTCTCAAGGTTGCTCAGATGCGGATCGGCATTCTGGTGTCGCGCTCCGGGGTGACCCAAAAGGGTGTTGAACTCGCCGAGCGTTTCGGGGTGATGTTGATCGCGCGTGCTAAGGGGCGGCATTTTCAGGCTGTTCACTCGGAGCAGCGTCTGGTCTACGACGCGATTCCGCTGCGTCGAGCGGGGGACCGCAAGACATCAAAAAGGTAAGCCATTATCGATATGAAGTGATTGCCTCGTGCCTGGCACCCTGAACTCGGGTACTCAGTACAACGCCTCGGCGCATCAGGCGCCGGGGCGTTTGCTTGTGCGAGTGTCGTGTCTTCTGGCGTATGGCACTCGATGTGAACTGCAAAGGTGCCGGGGGCATGTCGCGGAATGCAGATGGCTCAGCTGGTCTGGCCGCGGGTGCATACAGAGAGAACAACCGCGTCATCGTCGCTGATGGACACCAGGGCATGCCCCATGTCGCTGTCGAAATAGATGCTGTCACCGCGCTCCAGGCGTAGTGGCTCGTAGAACTCGGTGTAGAGCAGGATGGTTCCTTCCAGCACGATCAGAAATTCTTCGCCGTCATGGCGTACCCATTCGCTGAACTCACTGAATGTCCGGGCCCGCACGATGGTCTTGAAGGGAATCATGTGCTTCTGCGCCAGTTGCCAGGACAGTAGCTCATGTTCGTAGGTGGGGGTCGGGTGTTGTTGGCCTTCGCCGGCGCGGGTCAGGTCGCGCCGCCCCAGGGTGCGGCTCTGAGGCTTGGGCTGCTTTAGTAACTGGGGCAGGTCGATATCGAGGCCGTTGATCAGTTTCTGCACGGCGGTGAAGGTCGGAGAGATATGATCGTTTTCAATCTTGGACAGCGTCGAACGTGCCAAGCCAGTGCGCTTGCTGACGTCTTCCAGAGTCCAGTGGTTGGATAGCCGGATTTCCTTGAGGCGTTCCCCGAGCTGTAGTGGCTCGACGAAGGCCTTGCGGCCTGAGGCAATCTGCAAGGCGGCGGTCTGGTCGTTATTGGCGCTCATGGATTTTTCACTATCGGAAACTTAGTTTCCATCAGGCTAACACAACACGCTTGGGTCAGATGGCTGTTTTTACGCCGAATCATTGCCTGTAGGCGACCATTCGGCGGTGTCGGGCGATACACCCGGCCGGCTGCATGCACGGGGCGATATTTCCCCAAGGGCGGAAACACAAAGTGGCATGGATGCCTATCGCTCACTCCTTGAAGGGTAGGCCCAGCAGGGCGCTAACGTGAGCTTCGGCGCAGCGACCAAGGGCCTCCATGTCATAGCCGCCTTCAAGCACAGAAACCAGGCGGTTGTCGGCATAGAGGGCGGCGATCTCCATGGCCAAGTGCGTCACCCAATGGAAATCGGCGGCCTCGAGGCATAGGTCGGCCATGGGATCGCTTCGGTGGGCATCAAAGCCAGCGGACACCAGCACCATGTCCGGCTTGAAGGCATGCAGGGCAGGCAGCCAGTCGTCTTCCACGGCACGCCTGAAGGCCGGGCCGTCTGTCCCTGGCGGCAGCGGCGTGTCGATGATGTTGTGCCACTGACTACGTAGATAGCGCCACGGATAGAAAGGGTACTGAAAGCTTGAACAGACCAGCACGTTAGGGTGGTCCTTGAAGATGTCCACGGTGCCGTTGCACTGGTGTACGTCGAAGTCGAGGATAGCGACCCGCTCGGCCCCATACCTGGCGATGGCATGGGCGGCGCCCACTGCGATGTTGTTGATAAAGCAGAACCCCATCGCATCGGTGGCTTCAGCATGGTGGCCGGGTGGGCGCACGGCGCAGAAGACATTGTCGGCCTGGCTGCGGTAGACCTGATCCACGCCTCGTACCACGGCCCCGGCCGCCACTCGAGCGGCGTCCATGGTCGCGGGATTCATCAAGGTATCGCCATCGAGCAGGGTGATGCCGTCTTCGGGTACACAACGCTCGAGCGAGGACAGGTGACGGTGAGGATGGACGCGCCCGAGCTGTTCTGGGGTAGCGGGTTTCGCTTCCGATTGCATGGTCTGTTGTAGCACGCCGCTCAAGGCAAGCCGGGCGCGAATGGCATCGAGGCGCAGCGGGCTCTCGGGATGATCGGGCCCCATAAAGTGATCATGGCATCGGGGATGGGTGATATATGAGGTGATCATCGACGGCTCCGCGGTTATTGATGCGACCTTAATCGCCTTGCTTCCTTGCATGACAGTGTCAATAAGTCGTACACAAGGAGGCTACACCCACTCGGGAGGACAGGTCTTGGGTACGCGATTTCTTCGTCACTTCTTCGAGCCGCAGAGTCTTGTGATCATTGGCGCCTCGGAAAAGCCCTATTCAATGGGCGGTCTGGTGATTCAGAACCTCCTGGAGGGCGACTTTCCCGGCAAGCTGTGGGCGGTCAATACCAAGGGATACGAGAATGTTCATGGTGTCCCCTGTTTCAGTCACGTTGCCGATCTGCCCGAGGTGCCCGAACTGGCGGTGATCTGCGCGCCCGTGGACACGGTGCCTGATCTGATCGCCGAGCTTGGCACAACCGGTGTCCGCGCCGCGATGGTGCTGTCCGGCGGCTCCTATTTGGATGATCGCAGTCATGATGGCGGTTCCATCCGTGAACAAATGCTGAGTGCCGCCAGGCCTTCGGGCATCCGCGTGCTGGGCCCGGAGTGTATGGGCATCCTGGTGCCCGGGCGGCGGCTCAATGCCTCCTATTCCGGCCAGCCGGTCAAGGCCGGGCGCGTCGCCTATCTTGGCCAGTCGGGCATGCTCGGCAATGCCATCATCGACTGGGCGGCAGGGCGGGGTATCGGTCTCTCGCACCTGGTGACCCTGGGTGACAGTGTCGACGTGCTGTTGCCGGACCTGCTCGACTATATCAATCAACATACGGCAGCCCAGTCTATTCTGCTGCATCTGGAGCGCACCCAGGATGCGCAGCACCTGATGACGGCCCTGCGTGAGGCATCTCGGCACAGGCTGGTACTGGCGATCAAGAGCGGTCGCACGCCGCAGTCACTGCTGTCGAATCTGCCGCCGACGCCGGGGGTCGCCAATCGTGACGTGATTTTCGATGCGGCCCTGGCGCGGGCAGGGGTGGTGCGCGTCGACAACTCCGATGAGCTCTTCGATGCCTTGGAAACGCTGTCGCGCATGCGGCCATTACGAGGTGACCGACTGGCGATCGTCTCTAACGGATTGGGGCCGGCGATGCTGGCCATCGATCGCCTGATCAGCCAGGGCGGGCGTCTGGCCGATTTCAGCGATACCACCCGCGCGGCGCTGGCAAGAGACGATGTGGACATGACGCTGCCGGGACGCAACCCGGTGGATTTGGGTGGGGGTGCCTCGCCGGATCAGATCGTCGAGGTGCTGGAGGTCGTGGCCGCTGACCCCGGCGTGGATGCGGTCCTGTTGGTGCATGCACCAACCCGTCTAGCACCCTCGAAGGTCACGGCCGAGGCGGTGGTCGCCAATCGGCGCCGTTTCAAGCGTAACCTGCTGACCAGTTGGATGGGGCTAGAGCAGGCGTTGTCGGCACGACATGAGAGCAACCTGGCCGGTATCCCGACCTACATGTCGCCAGAGAAGGCCGTCGGTGCCTTCATGCATATGGTTAACTATCGTCGCGTGCAGGCTCTGCTCCAGGAGACGCCGCCCTCGCTTCCCTTTGCGACCAGTGCGGCCATTCGCCAGCACTGTCACGAACTGATCGATCAGGCTCTCGAGCAACAGCGTCACTGCCTGACCCATGCAGAAACGGCTCAGGTGCTGGCGGCCTACGGCATTGAGACTCCCAGGAGTCGTTATATCGTCACGCCGGAGGAAGGCGCCGCTGTCGCGCGTGATCTGCTTGAGGCCGAGCACGACTCAGGAGACACCCTGGCCCTGAAAATCGTGCACGATAACAACATCGTGCCGTATCGCTATCGCAGCCACCCGCACAAGCTCTCGGCGGGCCTGCTTCAGGACCTCGCCACACCCGAGCAGGTAAGTAACGGCATGATGCGGCTCGAGCAGAAGGTCCGCGAGAAGTTTCCCGACTCGCTGGTCCACGAGTACTGCCTGCAGCCAATGCAACGCGGTAAGCATTCCCTGCAGCTGTGTGCGGGCATTACCCGAGACCCTGAGTTCGGGCCCTTGGTGGTCTTTGGTGTCGGCGGCTACAAGGTCAATGTGCTGGCTGATCGTCATGTGGCTTTTCCGCCTCTTAACATGACGCTCGCCGCCGACCTGGTGAGCCGCACCCACGCCGCCAAGTTGATTGATGAGCACTCCCGGCAGCCTGAGCAGGATGTCGAGACGATTTGCGAGTTGCTGGTGAAGTTGTCCCAGATGGCGTCTGATCTGCCGCGGCTGAGGGGAATGGAAATCAATCCGCTGCTGCTCAACCATGATGGCCTGCTTGCCGTGGATTTTGCGTTGGATCTAGGAACACCCGCTCGGCATGCCATCATGCCGTATCCTGAAGAACTTCGTGAACGGGTCGAGCTGGATGGAATGGACGTGGAGGTGCGCCCGATCCGGGCCGAAGATGCTCCTTTGATCACCGGCTTCCACAAGCACCTGTCCGAGGAGAGCATCCGGTTTCGCTACTTTCATCATAAAGCGGACCTGACCAAGCGCGACCTGGCGACGCTTGCCGATATCAATTATGACCGCCAGATGGCGTTTATTGCGGTGCGGCTGGATGCAGAAGGGCAGTCAGAAATGCTGGGGGTGGTGCGGGTATGGAATGACCCAGACAACATCCGTACCGAGTTCTCGGTGATCATTCGCGATGACCTGCATGGCCATGGGCTCGGGCGCTTGCTGATGACCAAGATGATCCGCTATTGCCAGGGGCTGGGAACCCTCGAGATGTTCGGCAAGATCATGATCGACAACCAGCCCATGCGCTCGCTGATGAAGCAACTGGGCTTCCGTCTGCGCTTCAACATGGAAGAGCAAGTGGTCGATGCGCTCCTCAGGCTGAACGAGCCCGAATCCGACTGGCAGCGCCACCGACTGGCATCGCCACCGGATTGAGCCGTGCCTGAGAAAGGCGCCAAGCAGGCTGCTAGTCAGCCTTCTTCGAGAGCGTTCTGAAACGAAGTTGTGCCATGTCATCGTTGATTAATCATCAGCTGTTCTGATTTGAGGGGATATTTATAAGTATGTATGATCCTGCGAGTTCAATCACGACAGTCATGGACCGTGCATAGTCACAAGGGCCCCTAGAGGTGGCCTGCCAGGGCGTGCCGGCATGACATAACAACAGGCAGAGCCGATGAGCGAAACACGACCCGTAAAGATACAGGTGCGCGGCCTCAGTAAGGTCTTTGGCAACCAGCCTAAGAAGGCCCTCGAGCTGCGTGACCAAGGGCAAAAGCGCCCGGAAATCCTGGAGCAGACTGGCCAGACGCTGGGCTTGTCCAACATCGATTTCGATGTCTACGAAGGTGAGCTCCTGGTGATCATGGGGCTTTCTGGCTCGGGTAAATCGACCCTGATCCGCTGCCTCAATCGCCTGATAGATACCACCGAAGGCGAGATCATCATCGATGGTGAGAACATTCCGACGCTCAGCACCAAAGAGCTGCTGGAATGCCGTCGTCGTCACTTTTCCATGGTTTTCCAGAATTTCGCGCTGTTTCCCCACCGCACGGTGCAGCAGAACGCTGAATATGGCCTGGAAATTCGCGGCGTCGACAAGGCCGAGCGCACTGAAACCGCCCGTAATGCATTGAAGCAGGTTGGGCTAGACGGTTGGGAAGATGCGCTGCCTAGCCAATTGTCCGGCGGCATGCAGCAGCGTGTTGGTCTGGCGCGTGCACTGGCTAACGATTCAAGCGTATTGCTCATGGATGAGGCGTTTTCCGCTCTCGATCCGCTGATCCGCAAGGACATGCAGCAGGAGCTGCTTGAGCTTCAGCACCGCATGAAGAAGACCACGGTCTTCATTACCCACGACCTCGATGAAGCCCTTAACATCGGTGATCGCATCATCCTGCTCAAGGACGGTGAGATCGTGCAGATTGGCACGCCGGAACAGATTCTGACTGCGCCAGCCGATGAATACGTCGAGCGCTTCATCGAGGGCGTGGATATGTCACGCATCCTCACCGCTCGCCATGCCATGCGCCCGGTACGCGCTACCGCCCGTGAAGATGACGGTCCGCGTACCGCCCTGCGCAAGATGAGTGAGAACGGTCTGGACTCCATCTACGTCACCAGTCGTGATCGCAAGCTTGTGGGTCTCATCGATGCCGACAGTGCCGACAAGGCCGTCAAGGAAGGCCAGCAGAGCATCCAAAGCCTGATCCATCAGAACTTCCGTAGCGTTGCCCCAGACGAGCCACTGCATAACCTCTTTGCCATGTTCAGTGACAAGAGCTTCCCCATCGCGGTGGTTGATGAGGAACGTCGCCTACTCGGCGTAGTGGTCAAGGGTGCGGTGCTGGCCGAACTGGCAGAAGCAGGAGACAACTGAGATGGCGATTGAGATTCCCCGTATCGAATTGGGTGACTGGATCGAATCCGGTCTAAATTACCTGACAACTAACTATTCTGGCGTTACCCGCGGCATTTCCGCGGTCACCCAGACAGGCATCAACGGTCTCAACGACCTGTTGATGTGGATCCCCGAGTGGGGCCTGATGGGGTTGATCGCGCTGCTGTGCTGGCGCGCAGCGGGTATCCGTCTGGGTATCGGCGCCATCTTGGGTCTTGCCCTGATTTGGAATCTGGATCTGTGGGACCCGATGATCGAGTCGCTAACTCTGGTGGTTATTGCTACCTTGGTAGCAGTGGTGATCGCGATTCCCGTGGGTATTGCCGCCGCTCTTTCTGAGCGTCTCTACCGCGTGATCATGCCAGTGCTGGATTTCATGCAGACCATGCCGGCCTTCGTGTATCTGATTCCGGCGATTCCGTTCTTCGGCATCGGCTCTGTGTCGGCGATCTTTGCCACAGTGATTTTCTCGATGCCGCCGGCGATTCGCTTCACCACCCTGGGTATCCGTCAGGTTCCTAAGGATTTGATTGAAGCGGCTGATGCCTTCGGCTCCACGCCGTCGCAAAAGCTCTTCAAGGTTCAGTTGCCGCTGTCCTTGCCGACCGTGATGGCCGGTATCAACCAGACCATCATGCTGGCGCTGTCGATGGTGGTGATCGCGGCCATGATCGGTGCCGATGGCTTGGGTAACGAGGTATGGCGTGCCATCCAGCGCCTGCGTCCCGGCGATGGCTTTGAAGCGGGGATCGCGGTCGTGATTCTCGCCATGCTGCTGGATCGTTTGACCCAGTCTTTCCGTAAAACACGCAAGTCGTGACGTATTGCGTGATCCATCACACCTGTCGGTATTGAGGTGTGATGGGCTGCATGATGCGAAGTCATATGCATCATGAGGACGTTCAGGCTCAGCTCAGGTCTTTGTTGACTATCGGGGTGTGATCCTGGTGTCCTGCTCAACACCAATAAGCAATAGAGAGGTGAAGGATGTTCGATATCAAGACTCTGTCACGCGGTGTGCGCCTTGGCGCCATGATGATGGCGGCTGGCACGGCCGTCGCAGCTGGTCAGGTGCAGGCCCAAGAGAAGGGTACCGTAACCCTCGCCTACGTCGAGTGGGCCTCCGAAGTCGCTTCCACCAACGTGGTGCGTGCCGTGTTGGAAGACCAAGGCTATGACGTTGAAATGTCATCGCTCTCAGCGGCTGCCATGTGGCAGGCCCTGTCCTATGGTGACGCGGATGCGATCGTTGCGGCTTGGCTGCCCACGACTCATGCAGACTATTTCGATCGCGTCAAAGACAACGTCGAAGACCTGGGTACCAACCTGGATGGCACCAAGCTTGGGCTAGTGGTACCGGCCTATAGCGACATGGACACCATCACTGATATTGATAAGAACTCAGACGCCATTGATGGCCAGATCGTCGGTATCGATCCGGGTGCTGGCCTGATGAGTCTGACCGAAGACGTGATCGACGAGTACGATCTCGATGCCGATCTGCGCAGCGGTAGTGGCGCGACCATGACGGCGGCATTGGCTAGCGCCATCCAGAACAAGGAAGAGATCGTCGTCACCAGCTGGACGCCGCACTGGATGTTCGCTCGCTGGGATCTCAAGTATCTCGAGGATCCGAAGGGTGTTTACGGCGGTGCCGAGCAGATTCACACCATCGCTCGTAAGGGCCTGAAAGACGATATGCCGGAGGCCTATGCTGTCCTCGATAATTTCCAGTGGACCCCTGAGCAGATGGGCGAAGTCATGCTCATGAACCAGGAAGAAGGTAGCGATCCCTACGAGAATGCCAAGCAGTGGGTCGACGACAACCAGGATGTGGTTCAGCAGTGGCTGCCTGACGCCGAGTAACCTTGGCGAGCTTGCAGCACTGATAGCACAGCGCCCGGCCAGTTTGGCCGGGCGCTGTCATTTCTGACCGATATTTGCTCTGCGGGTGGTTGAAGGGCGAACGGAAGTCTAAGGCCGGCGGTCTCAGGGCGCCAGGCGCACCTTGAACCATTCTCCTTCGCGCGCTTGGTAGCGGATGCGATCATGCAACCGGCTGGGCTGGCCCTGCCAGAATTCGATCATCTCTGGCACAAGGCGATACCCCCCCCAGTGTGCGGGGCGATGGATATCCTGGCCGTCGTAAGCCTGTTCGAACCGCGCCTGGCGATCCTCGATCCACTGGCGATCGGGAATTTCCACGCTTTGAGTCGCCACCCAAGCCCCGAGTTGGCTCTCACGCGGTCGGCTGGCGAAGTACTGATCGGATTCAGACTCCGAGACCTGCTCTACCCGGCCTTCGACGCGAATCTGCCGGCTGAGCGACGGCCACCAAAAAACCAGTGCCGCATGGGGGACGGTAGCAAGCTCGCTGCCCTTGTGGCTCTGGTAATTGGTATAGAAAACCATGCCACGCGCGTCATAACCCTTGAGCAGGACGATACGCGCATGGGGGCGTCCCAGGCTATCGACGGTGGCAAGCGACATGGCGTTGCCGTCGTCTCCCTCGCTATCGAGTGCCAGGGTCAGCCATTCATCGAAGAGTGGCTCAGGTGTCTCGGGCGTATTCTCTTCATTGAGACTGCCGCCCTCGTAGTCGCGCCGGATATCGGCAATGTTCCTTGTCATGGCAATCTTTCCCTCTGCATTTTCTTTATCTTCGCTGTTGCAAGGCGAAGGCTCAACCGTTGTTTGTGCACGCCTCACCAACGCATGATCGTCAGCCCACCCACTGAACCAGACTCATGTAGGTTCCTGTGCCGGCTAGAATCGATAGCAGGGCATTTCGACGCCAAAGCTGCATGCCAGCCACGATCAGCCCGGCCAGTATCATCGGCCAGCCATTAGCGGATAGGTTGGCGGTTCCCGCCGACAGGGGACGCCAGTCACGCATTGCGTAAATGACCAGAATCAGCATCACCGCTGGCGGCAGGTAGCGCCCCAGGTGGATGACCAGCGGATGCTCTGCCTGACGAGAGAAGGCGATGAAGGGCAGGGCCCGGGTCAAGAAAGTCGCTAGGGCGCATACGGCGATAAAGCCGAGCAAAGGCAAGGAATTCTGGGTCACGATGTCTCTCGCTGCTGTTGTTTTGCGATGCATCGTTTTGCCATGCATCGTTTTGCCGTGCGTTGCTTTGCTGATCCGAGCCGGTACTGAAGTAATAGGATCAGGCTGGCGGCACCGATGGCGCCCAGCAGCATATGACGCTCGGGCAGCAATGCCAGGGCGCCCAGCGCGGTAAAGGTGGCGACGATGAAAGGTAGCCACCGGCGCAGTCTTCGCGCCTGTTCGATGGTCAGTACGATGAACAAGGCGGTCAGTACGAACTCGATTCCGGTGGTGTCGAAAGCCAGTTGGCTGCCAATCAGCACCCCCGCGAGGCTACCTAGCACCCACCATAGCTGATTCAGCGCACTGAGCCGGAAGGCCTGGGCGTGGTCCTGCCCGGCATGGCCTTCCTGCGAGGTCAGCAGCGAATAGGTTTCGTCGGTGAGCGAGAAGACCAGGTAGGGTTTGCGCCATCCGGCGCCGGCGAAGGCGCGCAACAGCGACAGCCCATAGAAGAGGTGGCGAGAGTTGAGCATCAGGGTGGCGACTGCCACTTCCATCAGGCCAGCCTGATTGGCGAGCAGCGCCACCGCAAGGAATTGGCCGGCGCCGGCATAGATGAGGATCGACATGGCCATCGCTGCCCACCAGGGGATGCCGACGTCGACTGCCAGGATGCCGAAGGCCGCTCCCAGCGGTAGATAACCGAACATGACCGGTAGCGTGGCCACTGCCGCCGCGCGCCAGTTGGCGAGGTGGCTGGTGGTGTCAGCCTTGGATAATGGCGTCATTTCTGCTGTGGGTGGCCAGATGATTGATGGCGCAGTTGGCGGCTACGAAAGCGTGCATAGCCCAGGCTGGCAACGAATAGTGCCAGCGACGCCATCGCAACCAGCAGGCCAAACGCCGTCTGGCCGGGCAGGGTGGCGAACATTACGCCCTGCATGAAATACAGCAGGCTGACGAAGCACAGCCAGGCGTGGCCACGGGCGCGCTTGACCAGGATCGACGGCAGGAACAGCAACAGCGGTATCACTCTCACCAGCCAGGGGCCCCAGCCATCGGTTTGTACATCATGCATGATCAGCCCACCGTAGCTGAGCAAGACGAGCAGAGCCAGATAGCTGGTGATGACCAGTCGGCGACTCTTGTCGACCATGGTGTCGAGCCCTTGTTGATCTTCCATGCGTTCCAACCGTTGTCTCATCAGGTGCTCTCACGCATGGGGGCAAGCGCCAGAGCCAGGCGGGCGAGACGCTTCCCTTGTGCCATGCAAAGATTTCGCTCGTGCTCATCGAGAGAGCGATTGCTGCGCTGTCCGGCCAGATGGCTGGCCCCGTAGGGGGTGCCGCCAGTGGTGGTGGTGAAAAGCTCGGTCTCGCTGTAGGGCAAGCCCGAGAGCACCATGCCGTGATGCAACAGGGGCACCAGCATGGTCATCAGCGTGGTTTCCTGGCCTCCGTGCAGGCTGGCGGTAGAGGTAAAAGCGCTGGCCGGCTTGTCGATCAAAGCGCCATTCATCCATAGCTCGCTGCTGCCATCCAGGAAGTGCTTGAGCGGAGCCGCCATATTGCCGAAGCGCGTCGGGCTCCCGATGGCCAGGCCCGCACAGTGTCTCAGGTCATCGAGGCTGGCATAGACGGCACCTTCGGCGGGAATGTCAGGGTCCACCGCCTCGCAGGTCGCAGAAACCGGCGGCACGGTGCGTAGCCTAGCGGCGATGCCAGATTCCGACTCGACACCGGCGGCCATGGCTTCAGCCATGGCTTTGGTGGCGCCTTGTCGGGAATAGAACAGAATCAGCACATAAGGCGTGGTGATGCTCATCTAGGCTCCAGGTATCAATGATTGGAAGAGCGAATCATGCGGCGTCGATCAGCGACAGTACCGCTTCCGGCGGCCGACCGATGATGGCGTGGTCGCCCCGGTCGGCAATCGGGCGCTGCATCAGCTTCGGTGAGGCTACGATGGCGGCAATGACGGCCTGGCGGTCGTCGATATCGATATCCTGAGCCTTCCACTCAGCTTCGTTGGTCCTGACGAGATCCTTGAGGTTACCCTCGAGGCGGTCGAGCAGCGCAGCGAGCTGCTCGGCATCCAGTGGCACATCCAGATAGCGATGCACATGCAGCTCGATACCGGTTTCCTCGAGCAGCGCCAGCGCCTGACGGGATTTGGAGCAACGGGGATTATGGTAGAGGGTGATCACGTCGTCAGGGTCCTTGTACGGGGGTGCGCAAGTGATGGCAGATATTGTAGGCGGCCCCCAAGGCACCCACAACCGTGCAGCTTGTGTGGTCTTCCACTCTTTATTTTATACCGTTATCTTTACTCGATTAGAATAAAATTGCAGTGTCGGGCTCAGTGGGAAAAACTAGAGGCGTCGATACACCCAGGCGCTGACCCCGTTATCAAGTTGAACGCGCACCCGCTTATAGCGATAGCCCAGGCGTTCATAACGATCCAGGTCGGCCAACTCATCAGCATCTACATGCAGTACCATGCCATCGACCCGCTGGTCTGGGGCTTCTACCAGATCCAGTTCTCGCTGGTGAAAGCCGGACAGACTGGCCGCCTCGGGGCTGCCCGTGCGCCCGTAAACTAGCCAGCGAACGGGAGCGTAGGTCAAGGTGCCGTAGACGAACACCTGATATTCGCCGCTGGGTATCGCGGGAAGGTCGGCGGGACGATCATAGCCGAATGGGCTCAACAGCACCCACCATAGATAGGCGGCGACGACCAGCATGGTGCCAAGCGAGGCGCCGATGGCGTATCTAAGGATGCGCATGAAAGTGGCCTTGGTAGTGGATTTTGAGGTCATTGGGGGTTCGCGCGCTCATCCTGGCATGGCATGCTTCTGGAACGCCAGTCAGCACACCGTCGCGCCGGGAGGCTATCACCATGAATATGATGGATCGCGAATTTCGCCGTCAGATGGGAGATGTGCTCCCGCTTGCCAAGGGCAAGGATCGAGCCGATGTGAGTCGGAGGCCCAAGGGACCTAACGAGGCACAGCAGGCGCGACGTCTGGCGGCACAGCAGGCAGAGGACCAGGGCAACTTCCTATCGGATGATTTTGTGGAAGTGGTCGGCTCCCATGATCCCCTCGAATATCGTCGTGACGGCATCCAGCTCGGGGTGGTCGAGCGCCTGCGTCATGGAGGCTATCCGCCCGAGGCCCACCTGCATCTGCAACGCCGGCCGCTTACCGAGTGTCGCCGCGAACTGTTCGGCTTTATCCGAGACGCCCATGCCCATGGGCTGCGATCGCTGATGATAGTGCATGGTCGGGGGCGAGAGGATGACAGCCCCGCCAACGTGTTGCGCTCGTATCTGGCCAAGTGGTTGGCTCAGTTCGAGGAAGTGCAGGCCTATGCCTCGGCCCCGGCATCGCAGGGTGGGCTAGGCGCAACCTTGATCATGCTGAAAAAGTCCGAACGAGCACGGGCTAACAATCGCGAACGTCAGCAAAAGCGTCGCGGCTGAGGATGCGCGCGCCCGTAGTATTGTGTGGCTGAAACGCAGTGAGAAACGACAAACGCCAAGGGCCCGGCTATGCCGGGCCCTTGGTGGTTCATAGCCGTCGATCAGAGGCGGCTCAGGAGTGATTGCCTTCCCGCAGACGACGCTCGAAGAGGGCCTCCTGGGTATCGACGCCAGGCTGATAGCTGACGCTGAAGGCACCCAGCGCACGCTGAGCATCTTCAAGAAGCTGGTCATCGCGCAGCGCCAGGGCATCGAAACCACAGCGGCTCATGTAATAGAGCTGATCGACCAGTACATCGCCAATGGCGCGAATCTCACCTTGGTAGTCGAAGCGTTCGCGCAACATCCGCGCGAGAGTGTAACCACGGCCGTCGGTGAAGGCCGGGAAGTCGATGGCAATGCGCGGTGCAGCGGCAAGCTCCTTGGCGAGTTCGTTATCGAGCGCAGTATCGCTAGGCAGCCAAGGCGCCAGGCCATTGTCTTCTTTGGCATCGAGCCATAGTGCCAGTGGCACGATGGCCGGCCTTTGCTCGGGCAGGGCTTCGGTATCGCGAGAAAGCGCCCAGGTGTCGGTTTCCGGTTGACCCTTTTTGAGCAGCGTACGGGCCACTGTCGGCTGTTGATCAGGCATAGACCCGCTCCTTGAAAGGTTTGATCCCGATGCGGCGATAGGTGTCGAGGAAGCGTTCGTCATCGTGGCGCGACTCGACGTAGACCTTGAGCACCTTGTCGATCACATCGGGGACGTCTTCGCGATAGAACGACGGACCGAGGATCTTGCCCAGGGAGGCGTCATCGGTCGAGTTGCCGCCCAGTGAGACCTGGTAGTATTCCTCGCCTTTCTTGTCGACGCCCAGAATGCCGATGTGGCCCACATGGTGGTGGCCGCAGGCGTTCATGCACCCGGAGATGTTGAGATCCAGCGGCCCCAGGTCATAGAGGAAATCCAGGTCCTCGAAACGCTCTTGCAGGGCCTGAGCGATGGGGATCGATACGGCATTGGCCAGGCCGCAGAAGTCGCCACCTGGGCAGCAGATGATATCGTTGAGGGTGCCCACGGTGGGGTTGGCCATGCCCAAGTCGTCGAGAGCTTGCCAGAGGGCTTCCAACTGATCCACGGGGACGTCGGAAAGCACCAGGTTCTGCTCATGGGTCACGCGAACCTCGCCGAAGCTGAAGCGCTCGGCAAGGTCGGCCACAGCCTCCATCTGATCCGAGGTGACGTCGCCTGGGGCCAGCTCGCGACGCTTGAGTGACAGGGTGACGGCCTTGTAGCCGGCCACCTTGTGATCGGTGACGTTATTGGTCACGAAGCGGGCAAGCGCGCGGTCGTCCTGACGCTTTTGCTCATAGGCGGCGATGGCTGCTTCGCTGACCGGACGGCGCTCGGGTTCCGGGAAGTGGGTTTTGGCGGCTTCCACGGCAGCGGGTGTCAGAGTCTGGGGGCCATCCTTGAGATGTTCCCACTCGGCGTCGACCCGCCGGCGGAATTCCTCGATGCCCAGCGCCTTGACCAGAATCTTGATGCGGGCCTTGAACTTGTTGTCGCGGCGCCCGAACTGGTTATACACGCGCACGCAGGCTTCGAGGTAGGTAAGCAGGTGCTTCCAGGGCAAGTCGTCGCGTACCACGTCGCCGATCATCGGCGTTCGGCCCAGGCCGCCACCGGCCAGCACCCGGACGCGCACTTCGCCCTCGGCGTCGCGCCACAGGCGCAGCCCGATGTCGTGGACCTGGATGGCTGCACGATCGGCGGCGGCGCCGGTCACCGCGATCTTGAACTTGCGCGGCAGGAAGGCGAATTCGGGGTGTAGTGTTGACCACTGGCGAATCAGCTCACACCAGGGGCGCGGGTCCTCGACTTCATCGGCGGCGATGCCGGCGAACTGATCGCTGGTGGTGTTACGAATGCAGTTGCCGCTGGTCTGGATGGCATGCATCTGCACCTCGGCCAATTCGCCAAGGATATCCGGCACCGTCTCGATGGCCGGCCAGTTGAGCTGCAGGTTCTGACGGGTACTGAAGTGACCGTATCCCCGATCGTAACGCCGGGCAATCGAGGCCAGACGGCGTAGTTGATCGCTCGACAGCATGCCGTAGGGGATCGCAATACGCAGCATCGGCGCGTATTTCTGGATATAGAGACCGTTCTGCAGGCGCAGTGGGCGGAATTCTTCTTCGCCCAGGCGGCCATCAAGGTAGCGGTTCATCTGGTCACGGAACTGGGTGACCCGCTCATCGACGAGGGTCTGGTCGTAGTTGTCGTACCGATACATTCAGTCGTGTCCTGCTGGTCAGGGCGTGATGAAGGAGTGATGCCGTTTATGAGCGACGATACTCCTAACCTTATATTCTATGAAAGAATAAATGTTCATAGATTTTAATCAAAGAGTTATTAGGGCCGATCCATCTCGACGTCAGGAGGTCGAGTGTGATCGGAGAAAGCCTAGATGGCCAGTCGTTGCCAGTGGCCTCGCTGCCAAATGACGGCAAAGCCCAGCGAATTCAAGCAACGGTAGCCGAGCTGCACCCACCAGATGCCCAGCAGGCCATGCCCCAGCGCTACCCCGACCCACCAGGCCAGAGGCAGGAAGATCAGCCATTGGGTCGCCAGGGTCATGGCCATCACGGTGCGATTGGCGCCCGCACCGAGCAAGGCTTGGCCCAGCACCAGCGCGCAGACATCCAGGACCATCATCAGCGCGGTCAGCTGTAAAGGCAGGTGCCCGAGGGCTACCAGAGCAGGGTCATGCAGGAAGATACCAAGCACGATATCGGGGAATATCAGCATCGGCAAAGCCAGTAGAGTCAGGCCAACCCAGGCGATGCGAACCACGTCCCAGCCCCAGCGGTGCGCCTCCTGGTTCGATTGCTGGCCCATTGCCTGTCCGACCAGGCTCATCGCCGCCACCCCGAGGCCGACACCTGGCAGAATCAGCAGCAGTGACAGATTCACCAGCACATGCCCCACCGCTACGCTTGCGGTGTTCAACTGGCCAAGGATCCAGAACAACACGGCGTAGCCGGCGGCGAACCACAGTTGTTGAAAGGAGTGCGGTGCAGCCAGTCGCAGCGTCGTCAGCAGGGTAGTGATATTGAACCTGCCGCCGATGGGGCCGGCGTGACGACAGGTATATGCCGCCCACAGGATCAGCCCGAACAGCAAGGATAGGCTGGTACCCGCACCGGCACCGGCGGCACCTAGTGTTGGCAGGCCTGCATAGCCAAAAATCAGCCCAATGCTCGTCAGCACATTCACAACATGCATGATCAGGATGATGCGCAGATAGATGCCGGTCTGCTGAACGCCATTCCAGTAGCCCCTGAAGCAGAAGATCATAGCGATCGGAACCAGTGAGACCACTCGCCAGCGGAAGTACTCGACGGCCTGGGCGTGAACGCCGGTGTCAGGATTGATCAGGCCGATCAATGTCGGCGCCTGCCACAGACATAGCGCCGTCAGCGGCAAGGCCAGCGACAGGGCAATGGCCAGGCCGGCATGCAGGGCATCGGTGCGTTTATGCCAGTCCTGCTCACCGTGGCGCCTGGCGGTCTGTGCCTGAACGCCCGAGGACAACCCGAATACCAGGGCGGTGATCATGAACATCGCATAGCCGCCGATGCCGACGCCTGCCAGCGCCGTTTCGCCCAGCGAACCGACCAGGGCGGCATCGATCAGGTTGAGCAGACTTTGCGATAGCATGCCGGCAATGATCGGCAGGGCAAGCTTGAGAATGGTATTTCGTCGTGAGGATTCGGGCAGCATGCCGCCTTCCAGTCAAGTGATGGAGCCCGCCCTGAGGGCAGACTCCGACGTGCAGCGTAGAAGCGTCGATAGCATCTGAATCCTAGCTAGCTAAGGGCTCGGTGGCTCAGGGCAGCTTCAACACCGATATCAGCTCGGGTCGTAGGAAAGCACCGGGGACAGCCAGCGCTCCATCTCTCCAAGCGGCATGTTCTTGCGGCGGGCCAGCGACTCGACCTGGTCGCGGGTGATCTTGCCGGTGGAGAAATACTTCGACTGCGGATGGGCGAAGTACCAGCCGGAGACCGCTGCGGCCGGCCACATGGCGAAGTTTTCGGTCAGCGCCAGGCCGCTGTTTTGCTCGGCGTCGAGCAACCTGAACAGAGTCGTCTTCTCGGTGTGATCGGGACAGGCCGGATAGCCGGGCGCCGGGCGAATGCCCTGATATTTCTCGGCAATCAGTGACTCGTTATCGAGCGACTCTTCGGGCACATAGCCCCAGAATTCCTTGCGGACACGCTCATGCATGCGCTCGGCGAAAGCTTCGGCGAGACGGTCGGTCAGGGCCTGCACCATGATGGCGTTGTAGTCGTCGCCGGCCGCCTCGTAGCGTTTGCTCAGCTCGTCAACGCCATGCCCGGTGGTCACCGCGAAACCGCCGATCCAGTCGGGAATGCCACTTTCCTCACCCTTGGCGTCATAGCGAGGCGCAATGAAATCGGCCAGGCTATAGCAGATGCCATCGCGGTTCTTGGTGGTCTGCTGGCGGATGTGGTGTAGGCGCTCGATGACCGCGCTACGCGACTCGTCGGCGTAGACCTCGATCACGTCATCCTCGACGCTGTTGGCCGGCCAGATGCCGATGACGCCACGGGCGGTGATATGGCCCTCGTCGAGTAGCTTGGCGAGCATCTCCTTGGCATCCTTGAACAGGCTGCGGGCGGCCTCGCCAACCACCTTGTCATCGAGGATCTTCGGATACTTGCCGGCCAGCTGCCAACTCATGAAGAAGGGCGTCCAGTCGATGCGCTCGACCAGTTCTTCGAGGTCGTAGTCGTCGAACACCTTGAGCCCGGTGAAGTTCGGCGCCGCAGGCGGCTGGGCGGCCCAGTCGGTCTTGAAGCGGCGCTTGCGGGCCTGCTCGTAGCTCAGGTCGGCGGCCTTGGGGCGGCGCTTGGCGTTACGTTCCCGCACGGTCTGGTACTCGGCGCGCAACTCGGCCGTGTAGGCCGGCTTGAGCTCCGGCGACAGCAGCCTAGATGCCACGCCGACCGCTCGGGAGGCATCGGTGACGTAGACCACCGGATGCTCGTACTGTGGCTCGATCTTGACCGCGGTATGGGCCTTGGAGGTGGTGGCACCGCCAATCAACAACGGAATATCGAAGCCCTGGCGCTGCATTTCCTTGGCCACGTGGACCATTTCGTCGAGCGAGGGTGTGATCAGTCCGGACAGGCCGATGATGTCGGCGTTCTCGTCGCGGGCGGTCTGCAGGATTTTCTCGGCCGGCACCATCACGCCCAGATCGATGACCTCGTAGTTGTTGCACTGCAGGACCACGCCGACGATGTTCTTGCCGATGTCGTGGACATCGCCCTTGACCGTGGCCATGACGATCTTGCCCTTGGCCTGGGTCTCGCCGCTCTTCTCGGCTTCGATATAGGGAATCAGGTAGGCGACCGCCTGCTTCATCACCCGGGCCGACTTGACCACCTGGGGCAGAAACATCTTGCCGGCGCCGAACAGGTCGCCGACCACGTTCATGCCGTCCATCAGCGGGCCTTCGATGACCTCGATGGGGCGGGTGGCGCGCTGGCGGGCCAGTTCGGTGTCGTCCTCGATATAGGCGGTGATGCCCTTGACCAGCGCATGCTCGATGCGCTTTTCAACCTCCCAGCTGCGCCACTCGAGATCTTCCTTCTTGGCGGCACCGCTGCCGTCGCCTTTGAACTTATCGGCGATATCGAGCAGACGCTCGGTGGAATCGTCACGGCGGTTGTTGACCACGTCCTCGACCGCCTCGCGAAGCTCTGCCGGCAGGTCGTCGTAGACCGCCAGCTGACCGGCGTTGACGATGCCCATGCTGAGGCCGGCGCGAATGGCGTGATAGAGGAACACCGAGTGGATGGCCTCGCGCACCGGGTTATTGCCACGAAACGAGAAGGAAACGTTGGACACGCCGCCGGAGACCAGCGCGTGGGGCAGATGCTCGCGGATCCACTGAGTGGCCTGGATAAAGTCCACGCCGTAGTTGTTGTGCTCTTCGATGCCGGTGGCGATGGCGAAGATGTTGGGGTCGAAGATGATGTCTTCCGGCGGGAAGCCGATCTCGTCGACCAGCAAGCGATAGGCGCGCTCGCAGATCTCGGTCTTGCGAGCGAAAGTATCCGCCTGGCCCTGCTCGTCGAAGGCCATCACCACCACCGCGGCGCCGTAGCGCATGCAGCGGGTCGCCTGCTCCCGGAAGGCGTCCTCGCCTTCTTTCATGGAGATGGAGTTGACCACCGCCTTGCCCTGCACACACTTGAGGCCGGCCTCGATGATCTCCCATTTCGAGGAGTCGATCATGATCGGTACGCGCGAGATGTCGGGCTCGCCAGCGATCAGGTTGAGAAAGCGCACCATGGCTTCCTCGGACTCGAGCATGCCCTCGTCCATGTTGATGTCGATGATCTGGGCGCCGTTCTCGACCTGTTCCAGGGCGACCTCGAGGGCGGTGGTGTAGTCCTCTTCCTTGATCAGACGCTTGAAGCGCGCCGAGCCGGTGACGTTGGTCCGCTCGCCGACATTGACGAACAGCGAGTCGGCGCTGATGTTGAAAGGCTCGAGGCCCGACAGCCGGCAAGCGATCGGTCGATCCGGCACCTGGCGCGGCGCCATGTCCTTTACGGCATCGGCGATGGCCTTGATATGCTCGGGGGTGCTGCCGCAGCAGCCGCCAATGATGTTGACCAAACCGCTGCTCGCGAACTCGGCGACGATGGCCGCCATCTCTTCGGGGGTCTGGTCGTACTCGCCGAATTCATTGGGCAGGCCGGCGTTGGGGTGTGCCGAGACCAAGGTGTCGGCCTTGTTCGAGAGCTCTTCCAGATAAGGGCGCAGCTCCTCGGCCCCCAGCGCGCAGTTGAGGCCCACGGAGAACGGCTGGGCATGACGCACCGAGTTCCAGAATGCTTCGGTGGTTTGGCCGGACAGGGTGCGACCCGAAGCATCGGTAATGGTGCCGGAAATCATCACCGGCAGGCGTGTGCCAAGTGACTCGAATAGCTCCTCGAGGGCGTAGATCGCCGCCTTGGCATTGAGGGTGTCGAAGATGGTCTCGATCAGGATCAGGTCGGCGCCGCCCTGGATCAGCGCCTCGGCGGCCTCGTAGTAGTTCTCGCGCAGCTCATCGAAGGTGACATTGCGCTTGGCCGGGTCGTTGACGTCCGGTGATAACGAAGCCGTGCGCGAGGTGGGGCCGAGGACGCCGGCCACATAGCGTGGGATAGCGGTCTCGGCGCCAACCGCATCACAGACCTCGCGGGCGAGGCGTGCCGATTCACGGTTGAGCTCAGGCACCAGCGCTTCCATACCGTAGTCGGCCTGAGACAGTCGAGTGCTGTTGAAGGTGTTGGACTCGATGATTTCGGCGCCCGCTTCCAGATAGTCGCGGTGAATGCGCGTCACCAGGTCCGGGCAGGTCAGCGCCAGCATGTCGTTGTTGCCTTTCAGGTCCGACGGCCAGTCGGCGAACCGCTCGCCGCGAAAGTCGGCTTCATCGAGTCCAGCATTCTGCAGCATGGTGCCCATGCCGCCATCGAGGATCAGAATGCGGGAAGCAAGGCGTTCGGCGAGGGTGGCAGTGACGGGGGTCGGGGTAGCGGCCATGATTCGGGGCGGTCTCCAGCGTGAGTCGCTTCTTCTACTGTGTCGAGCGGGTCGAGTCTCGGTTTTGCGCGATAGCTTATCAGAAAGGCGGTGGCGACGGGCAGCGCCAAGCCGGGTGGGTATCATAAGCCTGAGTAATTCACTCGGGATTGTTTCGCCGCGCACTTTTGCTTAACATGATAAGCAAATTCGACCTCTCGAATCAGGACCATCTCCCCATGAGCCAGAGCATCCAGATTACCGACAGTGCCCAGGATTATCTCGCCGAGCTGCTCGAGAAGCAGAACGTCGAAGGTATCGCAGTGCGTATCTTCATCACCCAGCCGGGTACGCCCTACGCTGAGACGTGCCTGGCCTACTGCCGCCCGGGCGAGGAAGAGCCGACAGACGAGAAACTTGCGCTCGATAAGATCACCGTCTTCTTGGACAAGAACAGCCTGCCGTTCCTTGACGAGGCAGTAGTCGACTTCAACGCCGATCGCATGGGCGGGCAGCTGACCATCAAAGCGCCCAACGCCAAGATGCCCAAGGTCAACGCCGATAGCCCCCTCGAGGATCGCGTCAACTACGTGCTCTACAGCGAGATCAATCCGGGGCTGGCCGCCCATGGCGGTGAAATCAAGCTGATGCAGATGACCGAGGACAGCGTGGCCGTGTTGGCCTTCGGTGGCGGCTGTCAGGGTTGCTCGGCCGTCGACCTGACACTCAAGGATGGCGTCGAGAAGACCCTGCTCGAGCGCATCCCGGAGCTTACCGGTATCCGCGATATCACCGACCACACCGATACCAGCCAGGCCTACTACCGCTAATTGGCCAAAGCGGGTGGCAAGGCGGTGCTTGAGCGTCGCCGAGTGATTAAGCTTCAGCAAAGAACGGGCGCCCCAGAGCGCCCGTTTTGCGTTAGGGCGCGACTTGTCTATCCGGCTGCTTTCCTACCTGGTTACCTTTCAGCCCTTCTGTCTCTCTCAACCTACCTGTGGCAACTTGCCCTTAACGCTTTAGTAGACGAAGGGCGGCAGTGGCGTCTTGGCCAGCCGCGCTTCGGTCTCCAACAGGCGCTTCTTTAGCGCTGCAATTTCCGCATCCTTTTCTTCCAGGCGATGCTCGAGACGTTCCTGTTGCCGCTTCCTGTCTCGGTCCTGTTCCTTGCGCTGTTCAAGCTCCCAGTGCGCCTCGCGATGCTGCTGCTGGGAATCGGCTAGCTGTGTGCGCTGCTCCTGCAGCTGCTTGTCGAGATTTTCGTTGCGTGCCTCCAGTTGTGCCTGGCGAACGCCATGCTGCTTATCGGCGGCATGGCGCTCCTGGCGGGCGTCATCCAGCAGGCTCATCAGTCGTGCTTCGGCGGCTTCGTTGCGTTGCTCTTCCTGATGCAGCCGAGCCTGGTGCTCGGCATCGCGCGCCGCCAACTCTTCATGGTGCTGAGCGGCCAGCGCCTCATTGCGCTCCTGGAGTCGCGTGAGCTCCTGCTCGAGTTGCTGAACCCGCTGCAGGGCTTTCGCTTCACGCTCGGCAAGGCTGTCGCGCTGGGCCTGGCAGCTCGCCAGGGTGGCGCTCTGTTCCTCAAGCCGGGTCTGGGCGTTGGCCAAGTGATCGGCAACCGCTGCCTCACGCTGGCCGGCATCTTCTGCCCGCCGCTCACTCTCACGAGCGGCCTCAAGGGCATCAGTAACGCGCTGATCGGACTCCTGACGATAGAGTGCCAGGCTCTCGCTGGCGGTGTCCTGCGCCTGGCGCCACAGCTCTTGCGTCAAAGTCTGCAAGGCCTCGGGTAATTCCTGGGCGGGCGGTTGGTCGCGGTTCTCTTCGCGCTCGACCCGCCATTGCCGCAGGTGCTCGCTGAGAGTGGTGAAACTGCCCGTTCCCAGCACCTCGCGGATGCGCTGCACGCTAGGCGCGTCTCCGCGGCTCAGCAGGGTATGAATCGCCCGCTGCACATCCTCGTACTGCACGCCGCTTCGCGCCATGACGCTTTTCTCCTGTTCAACACATCGATTTATCGCCGGTATGCCTGGCGCCGGGTGTCCATTGCTCTGTGAGAGGTGGCGGGCCAAGGCCTTTTCTATCTTAGCCATATTATCGGCAACCAGGCATTGGATAAAGCATTTTACGTAATACGTATTACGTAAAATTATTTATCATTAGAGATATAAATTCATGATTACGCGCCTTATCTTGATTATATGCCCGCGTAACGGCGACAATAGCAATCTAGGTGCTGGAGACGGACATGAAGGCCATGATTCGGCGGCATCTTTACAACATGACCGACTGATCGGGCGACACAGCGGCAGTGCAGGAACCATTACAGGGAGCGCGAGGTGACAGAGAGTCGATGGCCGCAGCAGGTGGGAGAGGTGGCGCTGCAGCGCGAGGTGCCGGTTTCCCTGGAGGGCAGGGCAGCGGTGCTTGCCGATGGCGTACGGATCAGCGCTCATAGCGATGTCGAAGCCGTGGCCGCCTGGCTGGAGGAGTATCGGGATAGCGTCCAAACCTTTCGTGCCTATCGCAAGGAAGCGGAACGACTGCTGTTATGGCTGGACAGTCAGGGCCTGACGCTTGGATCGCTTCGACGGGACGGTCTCGACGACTTCGAGGCTTTCCTTGCTGACCCAAGGCCCGCCGCGCACTGGATAGGGCCGCCCAGGCCCCGCCATGCCGACGACTGGCGCCCCTTCCGTCGCCCGCTGTCGGCGGCCAGTCGTCGCCAGAGCCTGGTGATTCTGCAGGGGCTCTATAGCTGGCTGGTTGAAGCGGGGTGGGTGGACCATAACCCCTTTCGCCTGATGCGGGGCAAGCGCCGGCGTCTCGATAATCGCCAGGAGGGCATCGAGCGCTATCTGGAGCGCCCCTTATGGGATTGGTTCTGGGGTTGGCTCAATCAGCCGCTGGCTCAGACAGCCAGCCCGCGTGAGCGTTTTGAATGGCAGCGACGGCGGATGATCTTCGGCTTTGCCTATCTCTTGGCTCCGCGCATCGGCGAGATGGCCGCCGCCAGGATGGGAGATTTCCAGCGTCGGGAAGGGCGCTGGTGGTGGCGAGTGGTTGGCAAGGGTAGCAAGCTGGCGACGATTCCAGTGCCGCCGGACATGATGGCCCTGCTCGGTGACTGGCGTGAGCAGCTGGGTCTGGACAGGTTTCCTGAGTCCGATGACGACTCGCCGGTACTCCGTGGGCTGGATGGAAAGCGTGGCCTGGGGGATAACCAGCTCTATCGACTGATCAAGAAGGCGTTCGATACCGCGGCGGTCAGGCTTGAGGACGGAGATAGTCGCGATGCGGGCGATCAGAGTGCGTCGGCCGAGCAGCACGCCGTGCCGTCGGGCGATCAGCCAGATGTTGGCAATGCGGTTCTGGCGCGTACCCTGCGCGCGGCAACGCCCCACTGGCTTCGCCATACCGCTATTACGCATCAGGCCCAGGGCGGAGTAGAGCTTCGTTACCTAGCCCGCAGCGCCCGTCACTCCCGGCTGGATACCACCGCCCGCTACCTGCACGCCGAAGCCGAGGAATGGCAGCAGCAGATGAGCGGCCATGGGCTCGATTGACCTCGACGAGTAGGAGCAAGGGGGCAGTGAGCCGGTGAGGGCATGACAGCCGGGGGCCGAAAGGGTGGCTGGGGGCAGAAGAGGCGGCGGGCAGGGGACGACGCCCCGGGCGACGAGCCGTTATACTGGCACCCAGTATTCACGGGGTGAGGCGTCAGCCGTTCCCGCAGCCACGCATCTTATGGAGAGACCATGTCCGACACCGCTCAGGAAAGCCAGGCCGAACTGATCGAAGAGTTCGAGATGTTCGATAACTGGATGGATCGCTATCAATACATCATCGACATGGGCAAGCAACTGCCGGCCTTTCCCGACGAGTGGAAGACCGATGAGCTCAAGATTCAGGGCTGTCAGTCCAATGTCTGGATGCGTTCACAGCGAGATGGCGACCGGCTGCACTTCGATGCCACCTCCGATGCGGCCATCGTCTCTGGCCTGATCGCCGTGCTCATGCGGATCTTCAACGATCGTCCGCCTGCCGAGATTGTTGCCACGCCGCCAAGCTTTCTCGAAGACCTTGGCCTGGACAAGCATCTGTCACCGACCCGTAGCAATGGGCTGCATGCGATGCTCGAGCGCATCTACCAGGTGGCCAAGGCGGAAGCCGGCGCCTGACAGGTCAGTCTCGTGCTAGTCGCGGGGGGAGGTCCTTTCGTCGCGGTGACCATCAGCCCCTGGCTTATCCGAACAGCCCGCATGCTTGCATGGGGGCTGTTCGGGTTTGGCCTCAGGCACCAAGTCGATACCGCCGGGATGCCAGGGGTGGCACTTGCTCAATCGCTTCAAGGCAAGCCAGCCCCCTTTAGCAGGGCCATGCTCACGAATTGCCTCCAGCGCATAGTGTGAGCAGCTTGGCCAGAAGCGACAGCGAGGGCCTATCAAGGGGCTGATGCCGTATTGATAGACCTTGATCAGACCGATCAAGGGGAAGCTGGTCAGTCGCGTCAGCTTGCTGGAAGTGCAGCTGGAAGAATTGCGCGGGTTCGAGCCGTTTGAGCGACTGGCCATGATTATCAGGAACGAGCGTAGAGTTGGTCGGGGTCGATCAGGGTGTCGCCCTCGATCTGTGCGCCATCATCATCGAGGGCAACATAGAAGCAGCTGCGCCGGCCGGTGTGGCAGGCGGGCCCTGTCTGATCGACGGAGAGCAACAGGGTGTCACCATCGCAGTCCAGGTGCGCGGCCTTGAGTATCTGCATCTGGCCCGACGACTCGCCCTTGCGCCACAGCTTGCCGCGGGAGCGCGACCAATAGCAGACCCAGCCGGTGGTGAGGGTCTCTTGCAGTGATTGGCGGTTCATCCAGGCCATCATCAGCACGTCGCCGCTGTCATGCTGCTGAGCGATAGCCGGGATCAGGCCTGCGTCGTTCCAGCCGATGTTGTCCAGGATGGTGGCCAGCGATTCGCGAGTGCCGGTGGGAACGCGCTCCAGGCGCTTGAAAACGTCGCTCATGAGGGGCTCGACTCAGGATTGGGCGTGAAGGGTAGGCTCGTGGTGGGCCGCCAGGCAAGCGTGGCAGCTGCCAAGCAGCTCGATGGTCTGACGCTCGACGCGAAACCCCTGATCGCGAGCGCGCCTTGCCAGCTGGTCGTTGACGTCATCAAGGTGCAGCTCTTCCACGCGACCGCAGTGCCGGCAGATCAGCAGCTGAAAGCCGTGGGCGTGCTCAGGGCAGGGGCAGGCGACATAGGCATTCAAGGATTCGATGCGGTGAATCAGTCCCTGTTCAATCAGGAATTCCAAGGCGCGATATACCGTGGGCGGCCGCGCGGCGGCGTGCTCCTGGGTCAGTCGGTCGAGCAGCTCGTAAGCCTTGAGGCCGCCGCTGGTGGTGGCGATCATCTCCAGCACGCGACGACGAATCGGCGTGAAGCGTGCACCCTGCGACTCGCAGTGGCGCTCGGCTTGTTGAATCAGTGATTGCGTTTGGGGCATGGCGCGCCTAGCGGTGTAACGAAAGCGACCATTCTACGCGCCACATGAGCCCTCAGCCAGTCAGAGCGCCACCCCCTCTGGAAGGCGCCGGTGCGACCGGCTGATAACACAGCCGGACACTTAGCCTCAGGCCGGCGCCGGATCCGCAGATGAGATGAGCTCGGCACGGCGGGCGAAGTGCTGCCGGGCGAACGCGACCCTGGAGGCCGCATCGACGCCCTCGGGCTGTTGCTCGATAAGATCCAGGCGAGGGCGAAGCCCTTCACCGTTGGCCATCTGAATGGCGAGCCCGGGACGAGCATTCAGTTCGAGCAGCATCGGGCCATGATCCCGGTCCAGCACCATGTCGGTCCCCAGATAACCCAGTCCCGTCATCTCGTAGCAGCTCGCCGCCAGCTCTAGCAGGGTCCCCCAACCGGGAATGCGCAGACTGGCGAGCTCATGGCCAGTGTCCGGATGGTCATGCCGGGGACGGTCGAACTGTACGCCGCGCAATGCCGTACCGGTAGCGATATCCAGCCCGACCCCGACAGCGCCTTGATGGAGATTGGCCTTGCCATCGGAGGCAGCGGTGGACAGGCGCATCATCGCCATCACCGGATAGCCCTGAAACACGATGACGCGGATGTCTGGCACACCCTCGTAGGTGTACTGGGTCAGGGTGTCATCGAAATTGATCAATGACTCGATGACGGCCACGTCCGGCGACCCGCCCAGGGAATAGAGCCCGGATAGGATGTTGGAAACGTGGCGTTCGATATCCTCACGGCCCAAGTGGGCGCCGCTGGGCTTGATATAGGCACTGCCATCGACGTGCTCGATGACCAGAATGCCCTTGCCGCCGGATCCCTTGGCCGGTTTGATTACAAAACCGGGATGCCCCTGCAGGATTTTGGTGACGTGCTTGACCTCGAACTGGGTAATTACGGTGCCGATCAGTGCCGGAGTAGTGATGCCATGCTCATGGCACAATAGCTTGGTCTTGAGCTTGTCATCGACCAGCGGATAGAGCTTACGGCTATTGTAGCGGCCGATGTAGCGGATGTTGCGCCGGTTCATGCCGATGATGCCCTTGCTTCTCAACTTGCCGGGAGTCGTCCACATGGGCTCAATCCTCCGTCACCGGCTTGAAGCGTTTGAGCTCCAGAAGCCGATAACCGGTGTAATTGCCGAGCAGCAGGATCAGAGCCATCAGAATCAACTGCACGCCCAGGAAGTTAAAGGTGATATGGCGCACCCAGGGGTTGTTCATGGCCAGATAGGCCAGTACCGCCGTCAGCAGGCTGCCACCCCCCTGGATCAGCACCTCCTTGGGGCCTTCCTCCTCCCAGAGAATCGACATGCGTTCAATGGTCCAGGCGAGGATGATCATCGGGAAGAAGGTGATGGTCAGGCCGGCATTGAGGCCGAACCGATAGGACATCACCGAGAAAACCGAAATGATGGCGATGACCGTGATGATCACCGCCGACACTCGCGCCACCAGTAGTAGGTTAAGGTGAGAAAGATAACTTCGGATGATCAGGCCCACAGTGACCACCAGCAGGAAACCGATCAAGCCGGTGAGTAGGGTGGTCTGAATGAGCGCCAGGGCGATCAGCACCGGCATGAAGGTGCCTGAGGTCTTGAGCCCCACCAGCACCCGCAAGAACACCACCACCAGCGCACCGATCGGGATCAGCAGAATGGTCTGGAAGAGCGCCTGCTCTTCGAGTGGCAGGCTATGAATCGAGAAATTGATCAGGGTGTCTTCGGCCAGTTGATTGCGCACCGCGGTGGAGGCCGGCTGATTATGTTGAATCATCGAGAAACTGACGCGGGAGTTGGTTCCACCTTGTACCTCGAGCACGGCCCCGCCTCGATCTTCCCACAGCAACAGGTTGTCGGGCTTGCCCTGTTCGCCGGTTACCGGGTTGAAGAGCACCGCACTGCCGTCGTCGCTGAACACCTGCAACCAGCTTTGCAGTGACTGGCGGCGACGGCCGTCATCGAGTGCCAGGCCGCTGACTTCGCGGGCCCGCACGTCGGCCTCATTGAGCAAGCGCACCAGCAGTGGCGTGCGCTCGAACTGGGTCAGCAGCAGTCGAGCGTTTTCGCCCTGACGATCGCCGGTGAAGTCACGGATCAGCTCGCGAGCAAAGGTGACGGCATCCGCAGAACGCTGCTGAGCACGCTCGATGACCTGGCTGGCGGCCGTATCGAAAGGACGCTCCCAGGCGATCTCGCGAGGCAGGGGAGGTGGCTCGGCTTCACGATCAACTGCCTGAGGGGCTACCAGCAGTTGCACCGAGTAGTAGAGCTGCTGTGGGCCAGCGGCGTCGCGAATCGACCATTGGGCCTGGCGGCTGCCCTGGTCTTCGAGGAAGGCAAGGCCATAGCCGGAAGAGGCTGTGTTTTCGGTCAGCACCCGGTAGCCCTGCTGGGTGGATGGCAGCGCCAGATTGACCATGACCGGATCGCCCAGGGCAGTGAAGTTGACCTGAGCTTCGACCTCCCAGACCTGGCGCTGCTCGCCTGGCGTCCAGGGCACCTCGAAGGCAACATGACGATGCACGCTGAGCGCAATGCCGGCGATCAGCAGAAAGCCGACGAGGAAATAGAAGGGCAGACGTGACATACGCAGTCCTCAAATAAACATCACCCACCGGCGGAGCGGTGGGTGGGGGTAATGATGGCAGACAGAGAGGGATTTAGCTCTGGTCAGGCGTCTTGGCGTTATCGATGTCGCGCGCCTCGTCGGCGGAGGCGTCGCTAGCGGGCGCACCTTCCGGGAATTCCGGGCGTGGGTGCAGGTAACGTTCGGCCACATCAATAACGGCGATATCCATCATGAAGCGCCGTCCCAGCAGCACCGGATAGCTGAGTTGGCGGCGGTCATTCAGAGTGAATTCGACCTGTTCGCGAATCGGACCCAGCGTCATCAGTAAGCTGATCACCGGGCGTGAGGCCTCGCCATTGGACTGCAGCACTCGCACACGGCGCTCGATCGGCGCCTCGATCCATTTGTCGCGAACGGCATCGACCACGGCGTCATCCGGCTCCAGGGCAAGCTTGAACTTCACCCAGTTATCGCCATCGCGCTCGAAGGGCGTGATGTCGCGGGCCGAGAGTGATGAGGTGTCGGCACCTGAGTCGATCCTCGCCTGGAGATAGGTGCCAATGCTTGGCAGACCTACCCATTCGGAGCGCCCCAGAAGCTCCTTGTTGCCGATATCCGAATCGACGGCACAGTCCTTAACCACCGTCTGCGGTTCGCGATCGGCCTGCGCCAGATCAGCCCGCAGTCGACGCAGCAGGCTGCCAACTTCGCGGATGTCGGCATCCACGCCGTCGAGTCGCTGCTGCTGCTGGGCGTAGCGCTCCTGTTGGCCACCGCACTGACCGTCAACCGCTGCTTCCAATTGCGCAAAATGCGCATTCAACTGGGCCGTGGTGGCCAGCTTGGCATGTGCCTCTTGCTGAGCCTGGGGCGACCAGGCGCACCCTGCAAGAAGCGAGAGTCCCAATAATGCCGCCAGGCATGAATAGCGATTGCCCATCTTTATCCTGCACCTTTCCCGGTCGTTGGTATCCGACCCTAGCCACCGCCGGAATATTAAGCCTTCTCACAGCGATCTTCGAGAAGAGTTCCGCGATGATAAGGAGTGATGACGAGCCTGTCCATGTAGGCACGCGCTGTGCAGGCACCGGGGAGCCCCCGGTGCCTGCACGTTCACGAGGCTGTCCTTGCCTCGGCGTCGGCATCCTTGGCCGCATTGTGATCGCGGGCCAGCAGCAGATAAAACGCCGGCAGCACGAACAAGGTAAACAGGGTGCCGATGCCAAGCCCGGAAGCGATGGTCAGGCCAATATCGAATCGGCTGACCGCTCCGGCACCGGTGGCTATCAGCAGCGGCACCATGGCGACGATCAGGGCTACCGATGTCATCAGGATCGGGCGCAGGCGAATCGCCGAGGCGGTGATGACGGCGTCACGCTTGTTGAGCCCTTCCTCATGCTGCAACTGGTTGGCAAATTCGACGATCAGGATGCCATTCTTGGCCACCACCCCGATCAGGGTGATCAGGCCTACCTGGGTGTATATATTCAGGCTCGAGACCCCAAGGGTGATGAACGTCATGGCGCCGGCCACCGACATGGGGACCGAAACCAGGATGATCAGTGGATCACGCCAGCTCTCGAACTGTGCCGCCAGCACCAGGTAGATGACGATCAGCGACAGGAAGAAGGTCAGTACCAGAGCGCTACCCTGATTCATCAGCTGCCGTGACTCCCCCTTGTAGTCGACCGAGTAAGCTGGAGGCAGGCTCTCGGCGGCTGTCTGGTTGAGCCAGGCAAGGGCATCGCCCAAGGTGACGCCGGGGCGCGGTACGCCCTCGAGGACGACCGAGTTAAGTTGCTGGAACTGGCTGCGTTTAGAGGGTTCCACGCTGTCCTCGAAGCGCACCAGATTGCTCAGTGGCACCTGCTCACCGGAATCGGCTTCGACATAGTAGTTATCGATCATCGAGGCATCGAGGCGGTATTGCTGCTCGACCTGAGGAATGACCTTGTAGCTACGCCCGTCCATGCTGAATCGATTGGTGAAGCCTTCACCGAGTAGCGTCGACAGTGCCTGGCCAATATCAGCCATGGTCAGGCCGATATCCGCCACCCGGTCTCGATCCACGAGAATGCGGGTGTTGGGCCGATTGAAATCGATCGATTTGCGCAGGAAGGCGAAGTTTCCGCTACCCATGGCCTGTCCGAGCAGATCGTCGGCGATGGCATTGAGCTCCTCGTAACTGTTGCCCGTCGTCAGTACGAATTGAACGGGCAAGCCGCCACTGGAGCCGGGCAGGGAAGGGCGTGCGAAGGCGGCAGTCTGCAAGCCGGTCACCTGAGATAGCGCCCCCTGCAGACTAGGCATGACTTCCATCTGCGAGACATCTCGTTCGCTCCAGGGCGCCATCTTGAAACCACCAAACACCGTGTCGGCGCTGGTGCCGCCGAGAATCATGAACGACTCCTTGTAGCCGTCGATGCCTTCCACTCGGGCCTGGATGTCATTGGCATAGCGTTCCAGGTACTCGAGGGTGCCGGTCTGCGGTGCGGTGCCCTGGAAGAAGATAATGCCCTGATCTTCCGTGGGGGCCAGCTCGTTCTGGCTGGTGATGAACATGAAATAGATAGAGGCCAGCACCACCGTGGCGAACACTACCGGTACCGAGACGGTCTCGAGAGTGCGCGTCAGCAGCCCTCGATAGCCGTTCGATAAGCCGTTGAAGGTAGACTCGACACCTTTTTCGAAGCGCGACGATTGTCCGTGAGGCTTCAGCACCTTGCCAGATAGCATCGGTGAAAGCGTCAGGGCCACGATGCCCGAAACGACCACGGCACCTGCCAGGGTGAACGCAAACTCCGTGAACAGTGAGCCGACTAGGCCGCCCATGAAGCCGATAGGCGCGTAGACCGCCACCAGGGTGGTGGTCATGGCGATGATCGGCACCGCCATTTCCCTCGCGCCGTTGATGGCCGCATCGAAACGGGATTCACCGGCCTCGATATGTCGGTGTACGTTTTCGACCACGATGATGGCGTCATCCACCACCAAGCCGATGGCCAGTACCATCGAAAGAAGCGTAAGCAGGTTGAGCGAAAAGCCCAGCATCAGCATCACGAATGCCGCACCGATCAAGGACAGCGGGACCGCTACCGCAGGCACCAGGGCCGCGCGAAAGGAGCCGAGCGACAGGAAGATCACCACCAAGACGATGACGAGGGCTTCGAGCAGAGTCTTGACCACCTCCTTGATGGAGTCATCGATGAACTCAGAGGCATCGTAGGGCAGTACGACCTTGAGGCCAGTCGGCAGTTGTCGGCGGATTTCCGGGAGGGTGTCGCGAACGGCCGTGGCCACATCCAGCGGATTGGCGCCGGGCGCCTGCTCAATGGCCATGAAGGTGGAGGGCGTTCCGCTGTACCAGGCGGTACTGTCATAGCTTTCGGACCCCAGTTCGGTACGCGCGACATCTCTCAGGCGCACCAGATCGCCTCCGTCATTACGCACCACCAGGTCTTCGAACTGACTGGGGTCCGTGATGTCGGTATTGGTCGTCAGATTGATGAGCACGAACTCGCTGCGCGTCTTACCGACACCGGCTTGGTAGTTATTGTTTTGCAGGACATTGATGACCTGACTGGGACTAACGTTCAGGGCCGCCATGCGCTGCGGGTCTAGCCAGATACGCATGGCCATGCTCTGACCGAAGCTTCTCGCCTTGGCGACCCCCGGCAGGGCCTGAAGCTTGGGCTGTACCACGCGCGTCAGGTAATCGGTAATGCGTGGTACTTCCATTTGCTCTGAATAGAACGCCAGGTACATCAGTGCCGTGCTGTCACCGGTCGATGACTCGATGACTGGGCTTTCGGCAGAACTTGGCAGTACGCTGCGCTGGCTGGCCACCTTGGCCTGAACCTCAGCCAGGGCGGCGTTGGCGTCGTAGTTTAGCTCCATGTTGACTTCGATGGTCGAGGAGCCCTGGATGCTGGTCGATTCGATGAAGTCGATGCCATTGGCTTCGGCAATAGCCTGTTGCAAGGGGGTGGTCACGAAGCCCTGCACCAGTTCAGAGCTGGCTCCCGGATAGGATGTCGTCACCGTGATCACGGTGCTTTCAAGCTCCGGATACTGGCGAACCTCCATATCCATGGCGGCCCTCAGACCAATCAGCAGGATCAGCAGGCTGATCACGGTGGCGAGCACCGGGCGCCGGATGAAGATATCGGTGAATTTCATCAGCCCTGCGCCTCCTCGTCAGCATTCGTCGCTTGAGACTCTGACGCATTCATGTCGACCGCCTTGACTGGCTGACCATCGCGCAGGCGAAGAAGGCCAGTGGCCACGACCTGGTCGCCTTCTGAGAGGCCATCGACAATCTCGATGACATCGCCTCGGGTGCTGCCCGTCGTCACTTGCTGGCGGGATGCGATGGTCTGGCCCTGGTCATTTTCGACAATACGAAATACGAAGTCGCCATAGGTATTGAAGGACAGCGCCGTGCGGGGGAGGGTAAGAACCTCCCGCGTATCGGCGGAAAGCGTATTGACCTCGGCGAACATGCCTGGGTGCAGTGCGCCGTCGGCGTTATCGAGCTTGGCACGCACATTGAGCGTGCGGCTCGATTGATTCACCGAGGGTGCGATGGCCAGAATCTCACCCTCGAAGACGCGGTCAGGATAGGCGGCGACGGTAATCTCGATGCTGCGCCCGGCGGCCACTTGCTCAAGCGCGCGCTCCGGCACGCTGTAGTCCACGTGGATCGGGTCCAGCATGTTCAGGTCGACAATCGGCGTGCCGACGGCGATATATTCGCCCAGGTCGACCTGGCGCAGGCCAACGACGCCGTCGAAGGGAGCGCGGATGGTTTTCTTGTTGAGCTGGGCACGCTGTTGTTCGGCATCGGCGCGGGCAGCCTGATAGTTGGCCCGAGCTTCGTCGAACTGAGACTGGGAGACCGCATTGCGTGGCAACAGATTCGAATAACGCTGGTAGGTCTCGTTGGCCAGTTGTGCCTGGGCTTCCAGAGCCGCAAGCGCGGCTTGATCGACGCTGTCTTCGAGGCGAATCAGCACATCACCTTTGCTGACGCGCTGACCCGACTC
Organism: Onishia taeanensis; assembly: GCF_013349955.1. GTDB lineage: Bacteria > Pseudomonadota > Gammaproteobacteria > Pseudomonadales > Halomonadaceae > Onishia > Onishia taeanensis_B. The sequence continues at coordinate 180,777 of NZ_JABVXC010000004.1, forward strand.
GAAGGCCACTTCACTGACAACGCCAGCCACTTCATTGGCCACTGCGACACCGTTGATGGCGCGCAGAGAGCCGACCGAGCTCAAGCCCGGGCGCCAGGATTGAGGCTCGATGGTAACTGATTCGACGGACGTCGGTGGTTGGGCTTGTGCGTTCTTTTCTCCCATTTCCTGCATTTTCAGGTACTTCCATCCGAAAATGCTGCCCAAAGCCACCGTCAGCACGATGATGACAATGACGAGACGTATTGTGGTTTTCATAGCGTGTTCCCGAGAAGCGTCGACAATAACCATGACCGCTACGCCATAAGGCATCGAGGCGGCATAGGGAAGATGTTATAAGAGTCCAATGATGTAAGTATGACGGCCAAATGGCCAGTAACCTAAGGCAAAAAGGCAGCAATAGTGGCAAGTTTCTTTTGCCTCGCGCATCTAATTTAACATAATATATATTATGCGAAGCTATGGATGGGGCTCTAAACAGAGCCACTGAGATATCCGTGATCGGCTCACCGTCGCCCAAGCCAGCGACCAGCGACCAGCGACCAGCGACTACTACAGTAGTAGCCTTGGTAGTGACTGGATACGGGCTTTACTCGCCTGCTGGTCAAATCGACACTTGTGGCAGCAAGTGCTACCGTTCGCGGCTTTCATAACAGGAGACTACCGATGAGCGCAGAATATTCCCTGCATGACCTGGCCCAAGCCAAAGAAGCGCTGGAACTGGCCGAAAAAGCATGGGAAGAAGATGACGGCAATAACCGTCAGGCCCATATTAAAAAGATTTCCGCCGCCCGAGCCAACTTATCCATGATCGAAGGTCAGCTGAAGCATGACGGCATCATCGCCGAGGAAGATGCCGCGTTTTAAGCAGTTGTCAGGCTCGATAGGCTTTGCTCGCGGCGATGTCCCAGCCGTTGCCCAGCCAAGCTACTCCGGCCGTTACATTGTTTCTGGTATAACACCGATGTCCGGTTCATCCTCCAGGAGTTACGCATGTCGCAGAAGATCTACTGCATCGCCAGTTTCAAGCCCAAGCCTGGCCGCGAAGATGCCGCCTTCAAGGCGCTACAGAGCCTTGAGCCCAATGCGCACCGTGAAGATGGCTGTCTGCGCTACACGGTGACTCGCCAGATCGAGAGCCCCTTTGCTCAGGGTGAAAGCTATCCGATCGTGTTCCATGAAGTCTGGGCCAATCGTGAAGCCTTCGAAGCCCACTGCCAACGCCGTGAAATTCAGGCGTTTTTCCAGTCGCAGGTGGAATCCACGGATGGCGACATCGAAGACGCTAATGTATGCGTCTATACCGATGAACCGGTTGGTTTCGATGCACCGCAATTCTAGTCAGGCCATCGGACCCAGGCATTGCGCAAAGCGCGAGGCGCACGCTGTCCTGCTGGCCGAAATATGCGGCGCTGCGCCCATCGTTCGACATCAGTGCAACCGCCCTTCTTTCGCGTTTTGCCACTGAACGCGTTGCCAAGGCACGACTCTCAACGCCATGACCTTTCAGATCAGGAGCAATGCATGCGCCATCTTGCCAAGCAATACCCCCTTTGGGCATTTGCGTTTCTCGGCCTTGCCCTGACGGGCTGCGCCGGCGTGGACGTCGAGGATTATGCAGGCAGTGAGCCGAGGCTGGATATTGCCGAGTATTTTGAAGGCGATACCCGGGCCTGGGGCATGGTCCAAGACTACTCAGGCGAAGTGCAGCGGCGCTTTACCGTCGATATCACCGGCACCGTCGAAGGCGATACACTGACGCTTGATGAGCGCTTCCAGTATGCCAATGGCGAAACCGACCGCCGTGTCTGGACCTTCGAGCGCATCGACGAGCATCGCTGGGTCGGCCAGGCCAGCGACGTCGAGGGCGAGGTGGAAGCAAGGCAGTACGGCCATGTCTTCCACATGAATTATCCGCTCGACGTTGCCGTGGGCGACCGGAACCTGACCTTCACCATGGACGACTGGATGTATCTGCAGCCGGATGGCCGCCTGATCAACCGGACCAACATGTCGAAGTTCGGCGTGACCCTTGGCGAAGTGACCCTGTCTTTCGATAAGGCGCCCTGACCCTGGCAAGCAAGGACACATCAGCCAGGATTGACCTGACCCGCTTTGTGATCGACTTCGTAGTCTGAAACGAAATGGCGAGAAACCAAAAAGCCCCGATGATCCACTCATCGGGGCTTTTGCATGCAGGCCCTGTGTGCACGTCGCCTGTGTGCACGTCGCCTGCATCGGCAAACATGGAGCTTAGCTGTTGTCGTCCGGCGCAGCGTAGGAGCCGTCTTCACGGTGCACTTCGTTTCCGGTCAGGCCTGGTGTGAAGACACAAGCGAGGTGCATGGTCTTGCTGGCACGCAGCAGATGATCGTCGTGCTGGTCGAGGATGTAGATGTCGCCTGGCTTGATCGGCCAGATCTTGCCATCGGCCAGAGTCTCGACTTCACCTTCCCCTTCGATGCAGTAAACGGCTTCGAAGTGGTTCTTGTAGTGGATATGGGTCTCGGTGCCTTCGAAAATACGGGTAATGTGGAAGGAGCATTTGCCGCCGTCGTCGGCCAGCGAGAGACGTGTGCTGTCCCAGTTACCGTTTTCGGCCTTCACCAGACGATCTGTCTTACGGGCTTCTTCGAGATTACGAACGATCATTGCGAACTTCCTCTGTTGGAATACTGATCAGGAACCCGGTTTTGCCGGGTTCCCATGGCGCTGCCATCACGTTATCGGGTGGCCGGCGTCGACTTAACCAAATACATGCTTGATGCTGGCTTCGACGATGTCCAGCCCTTCCAGCAAATCTTCGTCGCTGATGGTCAGAGGGCACAGGCATTTGATGGCCTGGCCGTCATGGCCACTGGTCTCGATGATCAGGCCGCGCTTGAAAGCTTCTTCAGTGATCTTGTCGGCAATGTCACCGGTACCCACGTCCAGGGCGCGCATGAGGCCACGGCCACGCTCGGAGGCCGGGATGCCCTTCTCGGTCAGCCAGGCTGCCAACTCTTGGAAGCGCTGTTCGACGATGCGGCCCTTGCGGATCACATCACGCTCAAGCTTGTCGTCGCTCCAGAACTCACGCATGGCTGCGGTGGCGGTAGCGAAGGCCAGGTTGAAACCACGGAAGGTGCCGTTGTACTGGCCGGGTTTCCACTTGTCCAGCTCGGGGCGCATCAGCACATGAGCGAACGGAAGGCCGAAACCGGACAGTGACTTGGAGTTGCAGACGATGTCCGGCTTGAGGCCGGCGTGCTCGAAGCTGAAGAATTTACCGGTACGGCCACAGCCGGCCTGGATGTCATCGACGATCAGCAGGATGTGATGGTCACGGCAGATCTGTTCGAGGCGTTTGAGCCACTCGATGCCGGCGGGGTTGATCCCCCCCTCCCCTTGTACGGTCTCGATGATGACGGCGGCAGGAATATCCAGGCCGCTGGAATTGTCACCAAGCATTTTCTCGAAGTAGTCGAGGGTGTCGACGCCTTCACCGAGGTAACCGTCGAAGGGCAAGAAGGCAGCGCCTTGTGTCGGAATGCCGCCGGTCGCTTCGCGGAACTTGCGGTTACCAGTAGTGGCCAGCGCACCCATGGTCACACCGTGGAAACCGTTGGTGAAGGTCACGATGTTGTGCCGGCCAGTGGCCACGCGTGCCAGGCGGATCGCCGCCTCGACGGCATTGGTGCCGGTCGGCCCTGGCAGGTGGATCTTATAGTCGAGGCCACGCGGCTTGAGGATCAACTCGTCAAGAGTTTCGAGGTACTCACGCTTGGCCTTGGTCCACATGTCCAGGCCGTGAACGATACCGTCATCGGCCAGATACTCCAGCATGGCCTGCTTGAGCTTCGGATGGTTGTGCCCATAGTTGAGCGTGCCGGCACCGGCCAGGAAGTCGATATACACCTTGCCGCTTTCATCCGTCAGGCGTGCGCCCTGCGCCTTGGTCAGCACGACCGGGAAAGAGCGTGAGTACGTGCGAACTTCTGATTCCATCTGTTCGAAAATCTGGGTCTGCATGTTGACCTCCTTGTGATGAATAGCGAGTAAATAGTGAGAAATATGGAGTAAAGGAAAATCTGGGCGCGACAGCATACAGCCCACTGCCAGTGGCTCCAGCAGGCTGTTGCAGAAATATGCGCGGGCGCTTAGATACGATCGGGCTGGAAGGGGCCGATACGTACGAGATTTTCCGGGTCGTGTTCGCCACCGAGCTGGTCAGTGGAAAAATATTCCCGGCTGTTGAGCGGTGCCTGCCAGCGATCTGCCAAGCGGGTAAAGAGGCCCCAGGATGCCGCATTGTCTGGGGTGATGGTCGTCTCGAGGTGGCGCACATCCACAAGTTCGGGGCGGCTCATCACGGCTTCGACCAGGCGACGGGCAAGCCCCGTGCCGCGTGCCTTCTCACCCACGGCGACCTGCCACAGAAAATAGGTATCCGACGCATTGCTCTTTACGTAGCCGGAGACGAAACCCACGATCTCGCCCTCTTCATTGGTGGCGACGGCGCAGCTATCTCGGAACTGGGTGGCCAGCAGCAGGTAGGCATAGGCGGAATTGACGTCCAGCGGTGGACACGCCTTGACGAGCTCGTAAATGCCCCAGCCATCGTCGGGATTCGGCTTGCGAATGAACAGAGATGTCTTGGCATTGCCCACTACGGCATCAGCAACGCTTGGTCGTGCTAGTTCGGCAGAAGTCGTGAAAGGCTGCGTCGGTACGTTCATAGATATGCTTCGCTATTGGCGAATTTGCGCATAAGCATAACAAAGGGTTATGACCAGATCAAAGGGGCCTTTATTACGATGCGCAAAATCCATAATTTAAGATTATGACCGCGCTGCAAGCCCTGCCTGGCGCGGCCTGCCAGCATGCAGACATTCAATTCCAGTTTAGCCCAGCTCAATCGCGACAGGTTCAACGTCGGCATACAAAAAGGCCATCCCGCATGCGGAATGGCCTTGAGCAAGCGCGTTCAGTAAAGGCGCGCGGGTAACATGAGCTTTATTGATCAGGTGCGTGTCACGCTGCGCATGGTGACGAATTCCTCGGCTCCGGTGGGGTGAATGCCCACAGTGGCGTCGAAATCGGTCTTGGTCAGGCCTGCACGAACGGCGATGGCGATGCCCTGAATCAGCTCGCCTGCCTCTTCACCCACCATATGGGCACCGAGTACCCGGTCGCTCGCATCATCAACGATCAGCTTCATGAGGCAGCGCTCGTCGCTTCCGGACAGGGTATGCTTCATCGGCTTGAAGTCGGCAGCATAGACGCGAATCGCCGCATACTTGTCGCGTGCTTCCTCTTCGGAGAGCCCCACGGTGCCGATATTGGGATGACAGAACACCGCCGTTGCGATGCTGGCGTAATCCAGAGGCTTGGGCGCGCTGTCGCCGAAATGGTGCTGAACGAGCTGCATGGCTTCTTCCAACGCAACCGGCGTGAGTTCCGGTCCGCTGGTGACGTCGCCCAGCGCCAGAATGGAAGGCGTCGAGGTTTCGAAGCGCTCATTGATCGCGATCTTGCCGTCGCGATCCAGGGCGATGTCGAGCTTGTCGAGCCCTAAGCCTTCAAGATGCGGCTTGCGGCCAGTGGCCGACAGCACAGCGTCGACCTCGAGGGTCTCGCCAGTGGTGAGGGTGACCCGGTAGGCGTCGCCGTCGGCATCGATACGTTCGATATTGGTCTCGAAGTGCAGGTTGACGCCCTTCTTGGCCATTTCATCGCGAGTGAACTCGCGAACCTCATGATCGAAGCCGCGCAGGAAGAGTTCTCCGCGATAGACCAGATGAGACTCGCTGCCCAGGCCGTTGAAGATGCTGGCGAACTCGACCGCGATATAGCCTCCGCCGAGTACCAGGAAACGCTCGGGAAAGCGCTCGAGGTCGAAGACCTGGTTGGAGTTGAGGACGTGCTCGTTGCCCGGGAAATCCGGAACCCAAGGCCAGCCGCCGGTGGCGACGAGAATCTTCTCGCTGCTGAAGCTCTCGCCATTCACTTCCACGTGGTTGGCGTCGGTCACCGTGGCGCGGCCATTGATCAGGCGCACGTCGGCATTATCGAGTAGCCGGCCATATATGCCGTTCAGCCGCTTGATCTCCTTGATTTTGTTGTCACGCAGTGTCGCCCAATTGAAGCGCGGCGCTTCCGGCAGCTGCCAGCCGAAGCCGGCGCTATCGTGAAAGGCTTCCTGGAAATGCGCGGCATAGGAGTAAAGCTTCTTGGGTACGCAGCCCACATTGACACAGGTGCCGCCAAGATAGCGGTCTTCCGCGATAGCGACACGGGCACCGGCGGCCGCGGCCGTACGTGCGGCGCGCACGCCGCCTGACCCTGCGCCAATGACGAAGAGGTCGTAATCGAACTGGGACACGATGTTCTCCTGAATACTGGAACCAAAAAACCGATGCGGGGATGATAACAGTGATGAACAGGTGCCGGGAGGTCTTGCGTTGACCGTCTGGCATCACAAGGGTACAAGACGCGCCCAATACAGCGGCCGCACCGAAGAGGGTTCGACGATGATGAATCAGATGAAGACACTACTGGAGCGCAATCGCGATTGGGCCGAGAGCGTCCAGAAAGAGGACCCTGGTTTCTTTGCGCGGCTCTCCGGCCAGCAGAACCCCGATTACCTGTGGATCGGCTGCTCGGATTCACGCGTGCCGGCCAACCAGATCGTCGACCTGCCGCCGGGCGAAGTTTTCGTGCACCGCAATGTCGCCAATCTGCTGCATCACAACGACATGAATGCCCTGTCCGTGGTGCAGTTCGCGGTCGATGTGCTCAAGGTCAAGCACATCATGGTCGTGGGACATTACGGCTGCGGAGGCATCAAGGCCGCCATGACAGGCGGGGAATGCGGCATCGTCGACTATTGGCTGCACAGCGTGCGCGAGCTCTACAGCCGCCACCGTAAAACTCTCGAGACGCTTCCCCTCGCAGAGCAGGTTGATCGCATGTGCGAGCTCAACGTCAAGGCGCAGGTCGACAACCTCTGTCGCACCAAGATTATTCAACGGGCCTGGCAACGTGGCCAGCCACTGGCCGTGCACGGCTGGGTCTATGGCTTGAATGATGGTCGCGTCACCGACCTCGAGTGCACCGTCGAAGGCCTCGATCAGGTGCCGCAGCTGTATCGCGTCGACCGCCTGGTACCTGCCGACCAGACGGATTGAAGCCCCCGAGTTGCCCTCTCATGCGCTGGCCGATTCAGCTAGTGAATGACGCCTGTCATAATTTCGATTGTCTGGTCCTCAAACGACTGTCTAAGGTGTTTAGAGCACTCGCTCCCCGCGAGGCTGCATAACAACGGCATGACACCGTCGATAACAACCACAATTGGGGACTTACATGATCTTTCGCAAAACTCTGCTGGCCACCGTGATCGGGGCCACCGCCGTGGGTGCTGCCCTACTGCCTGCCACTGCCAGTGCGGAAAACACCCTGCGCATGGCCTATGACGCCGACCCAGTATCGCTGGATATCCACGAGCAGCTCTCCGGCGCCACCCTTCAGCTGTCGCACATGACCTTCGACCCGCTGGTGCGCTGGACCCAGGATCTTGAGTTCGAGCCGCGCCTTGCCACATCCTGGGAACAGGTCGACGACACCACCATGCGCATGACGCTGCGTGAGGGCGTGACCTTCCACAGCGGCAACCCCTTCACCGCAGACGACGTGGTCTTCACCGTCGAGCGGCTGAAAGAGAGCTCTGACTTCAAGGCGATCTTCGCCCCTATCGACAGCGTAACAGCCATCGATGACACCACGGTCGAGTTCACCACCTCCAAGCCCTACCCGCTGCTGCTGAACCTGGCGACCTACATCTTCCCGCTGGACAGCCAGTTCTACAGCGGCACGGATGAGGACGGCGACCCCAAGGACGAAATCGTCAAGAACGGTAACTCCTACGCCTCTCGTCATATCTCAGGGACCGGTCCCTTCGAGGTGACCAACCGCCAGCAGGGCGTGCGAACCGACTTCGAGCGGTACGACGATTATTGGGACACCGACTCCCCGGGCAACGTCGACAAGGTGGTACTGACGCCGATTGGCGAAAACGCCACCCGCGTGGCCGCGCTACTCTCGGGCGACGTCAACTTCATCGCGCCGGTGCCGCCCAACGACCTGGACCGCATCCGCGACGATGAAGACGTCCAGTTGGTGACCATGTCGGGCACGCGGATCATCACCTTCCAAATGGACCAGAATCGCGTCGAGGCCTTCAAGGACCCGCGCGTGCGTCAGGCCTTTGCCTATGCCATCAACCAGGAAGGCATCGCCGACCGCCTGATGAAAGGCTTCGCCACTCCGGCAGCTCAGCTTTCACCGGCGGGCTATGCGGGCCATAACGACGAGCTCAGCCCGCGCTATGACGTGGAGAAGGCCAAGGAACTGATGGCCGAGGCAGGTTATGAGGACGGCTTCAGCATCACCATGATGGCGCCCAACAACCGCTACGTGAATGATGCCAAGATCGCCCAGGCCGTGGCTGCCATGCTGGCGCGCATCAACGTGACCGTCGACCTGAAGACACTGCCCAAGGCTCAGTACTGGGGCGAGTTCGACGACCGCGCCGCGGATATGATGATGATCGGCTGGCACGCCGACACCGAGGACTCCGCTAACTTCTACCAGTATCTCACCGAGTGCCCGGACCCCGACACCGGTGCTGGCCAGTACAACGCCGGCAACTACTGCAACCCGGAGATCGATGCCCTGGTCGCCGAAGCCAATGTCGAGGTCGACCTGGAGAAGCGTGCCGAGATGCTTCAGGCCGTGGAGAAGGCGCTCTACGACGATGCGGCCTTTATCCCGCTGCACTGGCAGGATCTGGCCTGGGCTTCGGCGCAAAACGTCGATATCGAGCCGGTCGTCAACGTCATGAACTTCCCCTATATCGGGGATCTAGTCATCGAGGAGTAATCCTCGCCTCCCGTGCCGGCCCTTGCGGGCCGGCGTTTGCCGATTCCGTTGTCATCGCACGGCCACTTGGCCGTGCGATGGGGACCGCCTGCCTACAGGACGCAATCCATGATTGCCTTTCTGATCAAGCGACTGTTCCACGCTTTCCTGGTGATGTTTGTCATCAGCGTGATCAGCTTCGCCATCCAGGACAACCTGGGCGACCCGATCCAGCAGATGGTTGGCCAGTCCGTGCCCGAAAGCGAGCGCGCGGAGCTGCGTGAAGAGCTGGGGCTAAACGACCCCTTCTTCGTCCAGTACCTGCGTTTCGCCAAGAACGCCGCCCAATTCGACTTCGGCTATTCATACATCTTCAATGAGCCGACCACTCAGGTGATCATGCGCCACCTCCCCGCCACCCTGGAGCTGGTAGCGGCGACCACTTTCCTGATCGTGCTGCTGTCAGTGCCGATCGGCGTGTACAGCGCCATCAAGCCCCGAGCCTGGCTATCGCGGGCCTTCATGGGTGTGTCGATCGTCGGTATCTCGATCCCGGTGTTCCTGACCGCCATCGTGCTGATTCAGCTGTTTGCCATTGGCGTCGACTTCACGCCCTTCCCTGCCGATACGGCCTGGGGCGCCTGGCTCAATGATCTGCTGTCGACCGACGGGGGCATGCCCGCCTATGGCCGCGGCAACCCGGTGCATGTGTTCGGCACTTGGGACACCAACTTCAGCTCCCTGGAAGGCCTCACCTACCTGGTGCTGCCCGCCATCTCGCTGGCTTCGATCATGCTGCCCCTGTTCATTCGCCTGATTCGGGCCGAGATGCTCGAAGTACTGCAGTCGGAATACGTGAAGTTCGCCCGTGCCAAAGGCATCTCGCTGCGCCGCATCTACTTCGTGCATGCGCTCAAGAACACCATGCTGCCGGTCATCACAGTGGGCGGGGTGCAGATAGGTACCCTGGTCGCCTACACCATCCTCACCGAAACGGTCTTTCAGTGGCCGGGCATGGGACTGATGTTCCTCGACGCCATCGAGCGCTCGGATATTCCGCTGATCGTTACCTATCTGATGATCGTCGGTCTGATCTTCGTGATCACCAACACCCTGGTCGACCTGATCTACGGCCTGGTCAACCCCACCGTCAAGCTCACCGGCAAGCCCGCCTGAGCCCTGCTGCCATGAGAGAGAACGCCATGAGTGACACAATCGTTCCCGGCAGGTGGGCACGCTTCCGCGATTCCTACCTGCTCTATAGCTTCAAGCGCGACCTGGTGGCCCAAGTGAGCCTGGTGCTCTTTGCCATGCTGATCTTCGCCGCCGTATTCGCCCCCTGGCTGGCGCCGGCCAACCCTTATGATCTCGCTCAGATCGATATTATGGCCTCGGAGCTTCCCCCCTTCTGGATCGACGGCGCCGACCCTCAGTACCTGATGGGCACCGATGCCCAGGGGCGTGATCTGCTGTCGACCATTCTCTATGGTCTGCGCGTCTCGCTGATCATCGGCTTCGGTGCCGTGCTGATGCAGGCCGCCATCGGTGTCAGCTTCGGTCTGATGGCCGGTTATCTGGGAGGGCGCGTGGATGCTTTCCTGATGCGTCTGGCCGATATCCAGCTGTCCTTCTCGACCCTGATGGTGGCGATCATCGTCGGTGCCCTGGTCAAGGCGATCTTCGGCGGTGCCACCTTCAGTGAATACGCGGTGCCGTTGCTGGTGCTGATCATCGGCCTGGCCGAGTGGCCGCAGTACGCCCGTACCGTGCGTGCCTCGGTATTGGCCGAGCGCAGCAAGGAGTACGTCGATGCTGCACGGGTCATGGGATTGAAGAGTCGGCGGATCATGTTTCGCCACATCCTGCCCAACACCCTGTCGCCGATCTTCGTCATCTCGACCGTGCAGGTCGCCAACGCCATCATCTCCGAGGCCGCGCTATCTTTCCTCGGGCTCGGCATGCCGGAGACGCACCCCTCGCTTGGCTCGCTGATCAAGTCGGGCTTCGATTACATTCAGTCGGGTTCCTGGTGGATCACGCTGATCCCCGGTGCGGTGCTGGTCATTCTCGTGCTGGTCATCAACCTGCTGGGCGACTGGCTGCGCGATGTCCTCAATCCACGTCTCTACAAGGGCTGAGGAGTCACCCATGGCACTTCTGGAAGTGAATAACCTCGACGTTCGTTTCGCCCTGCGCGGCGGCGACGTACGCGCCCTGCGCGACGTCTGTTTCAGCCTCGATCGCGGCGAGCGATTGGGGATCGTCGGTGAGTCCGGGGCAGGCAAGTCGGTCGCGGCCTTCAGCTTGTTGAACCTGATCGCCAAACCCGGCTATATCGCTGGCGGTAGCATCACCTTCGACGGCGAGGAGCTGTCGGGCATGAAGGATCGCGGCCTGCGACGCATCCGTGGCAACCGCATTTCGATGATCTTTCAGGATCCGATGATGACCCTGAACCCGGTGCTCTCGATCGGGGAACAGATGGTCGAATGCCTCAAGGCCCATCGCCGCATCTCGACTCGAGAGGCTCGGGCGATTTCCCTGCACAAGCTGAATCAGGTGCAGATCCCGTCACCGGAGACGCGCCTTGATCAATACCCCCACGAGCTTTCCGGCGGCATGCGTCAACGGGTGATCATCGCCATCGCTCTGCTACTCGACCCGGATATCATCATCGCCGACGAGCCAACCACTGCACTGGACGTGACCATCCAGGCAGAGATCATGGATCTGCTGCTGGAGCTGTGCGAGAAGCACAACGTGGGCCTGGTGCTCATCACCCATGATCTGGGCGTGGTCAGCCAGGTCACCCAGCGCATGCTGGTGATGTATGCCGGCCGAGTGATCGAGCAGGGCCCGACCCGCGAAATCATCAACGACCCGCAACATCCCTACACCCAGGGGCTGATCAATGCCTTGCCGCAGATGGCCACCCCTGGGTCACGGCTCAATCAGATTCCCGGCAGCATGCCTTCGCTATCGAACCTGCCCAGCGGCTGCGCTTTCCATCCGCGCTGTGGCTTCGTCAACGACGCCAACGGAGAGCCCCGCAAGGCCTGTCTCGACAAGGTTCCGGGGTTTGTCGATTCGGGTAACTGCCGGGTGGCCTGTCACATGGTCGCTGAGCTGGTCAATCAACAACAACGCGACTCGCGGGAGGAGATCCTATGACCGCCGCCGTGTCACAGCACGATCCCAAGGCGTCTGCGGCCCTCGCTGGCCACCGGGAAAACGATACCGCTGCACCGCTGATGGAGATTCGCAACCTCTACAAGCGCTTCTCGCTATCTGGCGACTTCCTCGAGCAGCTCAAGTTCAAGGGCGGCAAGCTGGTCCGTGAGCAGGAGCACGTGCATGCCATCAACGGCATCGATATCGACATCCGCCGCGGCGAAGCGCTTTGCGTGGTGGGTGAGTCCGGCTGCGGCAAGTCCACGGTGGCGCGCACCGTGATGGGGCTGCTATCGCCGAGTCAAGGCGAGATCCACTATGACGGACAGCGCGTCGATCACCTGTCCGCCAAGGAACTGCTGCCCTACCGTCGGCGTATGCAGATGATCTTCCAGAATCCCTACGCCTCGCTCAATCCGCGCATGACCATCCAGCAGACGCTGGAAGAACCGATTCGCCTGCACCACCCTGACTGGTCAAAGGAGCGCGTGCGTGACCAGGTGCGCGACGTCATGGACTCAGTGGGCATCGACCCTGACTGGGGCTCGCGTTTCGGCCATGAGTTCTCGGGGGGGCAGCGTCAGCGCATCGCCATCGCCAGAGCCCTGGCCGTGGACCCGGAGTTCATCGTCGCCGACGAGCCGATCTCGGCCCTGGATGTGTCGATTCAGGCCCAGGTGCTGAACCTGATGATGGAAGCGCAGCAGAAACGCAATCTGACCTACCTGTTCATCACCCACGATCTCGCCGTGGTCGAACACTTTGGCACACGGGTAGCGGTGATGTATCTGGGCATGGTGTGTGAAATTGCGCCCACCGGCACCCTCTTTGCGAAACCGCGACATCCTTATACCCAAGCCTTGCTGTCGGCGATTCCGCGACTGGAAGATGATCGCCCGCAGCATATTCGACTACAAGGCGAGGTACCGACCCCGGTTAACCTGCCATCAGGGTGTGTCTTCCATGGCCGCTGCCCGCATGCCAATGAGCGCTGCCGCCAGGAAGTGCCGGCACTGATCGATGTAGAGGATGGAGCCCGGGTTGCCTGCCATGGTGTAGAGGAAGGCCGTCTGTGAGTCATGAGGCGGCTCCTGCCGCCTCGCTTTGCTGCGCGGATAGACACGGTACGGCACCTCAGACGACAGGAATGCTATGGAATTACGATGGCTGGAAGACTCCATTGCCCTGGCCCGCACGCGACATTTCTCGCGGGCTGCGGATGAGCAGAATGTCACCCAGCCAACCTTCTCCCGCCGCATCAAGCTGCTCGAGGAGGAGATGGGAACGACGCTGATCAACCGCCAGACCCTGCCATTGTCGCTGACGCCGGCAGGCGAGGAGTTTCTTGCGCTGTGCGAGCAGACCACCGAGCGGTTACGCATTACCCGTGATCGTATAACGCGCCTCAATGAAGCGCAGTCACGCCGATTATTGCTGGCGGCCCCTCAAAGCCTGCTATCGCACTTCTTGTCCGGCTGGCTGGAGGAGATGGGACAGCCGCCCCTACAACCTTACCTACGCGCCACCGGTTGGCTGGCCGCCGACTACTTCCAGGCGCTGGAGCGCGGCGAGTGCGACCTGGCGGCCTGCTACTGGCCGAAGGGGCGCACGCCCCTGGAACTCGATATGACGCCCTTCGAGCACCGGGTCATCGGCGCCGAGCGGCTGGTGCCGGTCACCATCCCCGACGGTTTCGGGCAACCCCGCTTCACGCTGCCGGGGGAGAGGCGCGCTCCCCAGCCGCTGATTGCCTATCACGCTCGTGGGTTGATGCAGGCAGCGATCGAGGATCACCTGCTTCGCCAGCCCCAGGCCTGCCACTTCAACGTGCTGACCGAGAGCATTCAAAGCAGCAACGTCAAGGAACTGGTATGCCTGGGCCATGGGCTTGGTTGGTTACCCGAGCGAGTCGCGCGTGACGTCCTGGAAACGGGGCAACTGATGCGCGCCGGCGCGTCTCACTGGGATATCGCGCTTGAAGTGAGGCTTTATCGGCATCGCGAGGCCCACCAAAGCGGTCTCGAGAACTTCTGGTCGACCCTTGATGCGCCGGCGGTCTGATTCGATCCTTATGGACACCCAAGATGAGTGACATCATGAAAGAGACGCTTGAACACAAGCAGCTTGCCCACCTCGAGGCACTCCAGGCCGCCTACGACCGTCTGCTGGCGACACATGGCTTCGATGGCGCATTGATCTATAGTGGCCATCCGCAGCGTCATTTCGCCGACGATCAGCACGCGAGCTTTGCCACTTACGGCCATTTCATGCACTGGGTTCCCCAGCAGGGCCTGGCTCACAGCTGGTTGCTGGTGCGTCCAGGACAACGGCCGAGACTTCAGCTGCATGCACCCACGGATTTCTGGCATCTGGGCACCGAGCTGCCCGAGGAGGCTTGGGTCGACGCCTTTGCCGTAGAGCCCGTGGCCACGTCAACTCCCCCTAGCCTGCCTGCCGGTCGCTATGCCGTCCTTGGCGACGTCGGTGCAGATACCGCCAGCGCTCTCGGCGCCGAGCTCAACCCGCCGGCATTGACGCAAGCCCTGGACGAGGGGCGCGTGCGGAAAAGCGCTTATGAGATCGACTGTCTGCGCGAGGCGAATCGACGTGCCGGACTCGGTCACCGTGCCGCTCGCGACGCCTTTTTCGACGGCGGCGCCGAACTCGATATCCAGCTCGCCTACCTGGGGGCCAGTCGTCAGCGCGAATCGGATCTGCCCTATCAAAGCATCGTCGGCGTCAATCAGCATGCTGCCGTGTTGCACTATCAGCACTATGCGCTGGCAACTGCCGCTGATCATCACAGCCTGCTCATCGATGCCGGGCATCGTTACCGTGGCTACTCGGCCGATATCACCCGCACCTGGGCCGGTGGCGATGCCAGCGACGCCTTTGCCGGCCTGATCGAAGGCGTGACCACGATCCAGCAGAACCTGATTGGGGATATGGCGCCCGGCGTCGACTATCCAACGCTGCATGCCCGCATGCACCAAGGGTTGGGGGCGCTACTCGGTGAGCTGGGCATGATTCGTTGCAGCGCGTCGGCGGCCGTTGAACAGGGCATTACCCGAGCTTTCTGTCCCCATGGGCTGGGGCACCTGCTGGGCCTTCAGGTTCATGATGTGGCCGGTCGACAAAGCGCTGATGGAGTGGCCTTACCGCCGCCTGCCGAGCACCCGGCGCTGCGGCTGACGCGAACGCTTGAGGCCGGCATGGTGGTGACCATGGAGCCGGGGTGCTATGTGATCCCGATGCTCCTGGACCCGCTTCGTGAGGCGCCTGCTGGAAGCGAGATTGATTGGGCCACCGTTGAGGCACTGGCTCCCCATGGTGGAGTGCGTATCGAGGACAATGTGCTGGTGACCGATCAGGGGGGCGAGAACCTGACACCGGTCATTTGACCCGCGAGAAGTGTTGCAGCATCCCTCAGGCACGATAAGCTTGGGGGTATCCCCCACTCGCGAGGCAGGCATGTCACGCACCATCGTTCCCGCCGACTTTCGCCCTGCCAGAGGGCTTGCCAATCGCCACCTGCAGACGTTACTGCCGCGGATGTTGCCTGCACCGCGCTTGGCTTTCGAAACGGAGGTCGTCAATCTGCCGGACGGCGATTTCGTGGAATTGGCCTGGGGGCTACCGCCCCCCGTGGCAGAAGACGCTCCGCTGTTCATCCTCTTCCATGGCCTGGAAGGGTCGGTCGAGTCCCCCTATGCCAAGGGGCTGATGGCTACCGCCGCGCGGCTTGGTTGGCGAAGCGTGTTGATGCACTTTCGTGGCTGCGGCAAGGCCCCCAATCGCCTGCCCAGGGCGTACCATAGCGGCGATACCGCCGATGCCTACTGGGTGCTCGGCCAATTGGCGAAGCGCTACCCCAAGGCCCTGAAAGTTGCCGCTGGCGTTTCGCTGGGCGGCAACATGCTGACCAAACTGGTGGCCGAGCAGGGAGGCGATGGCCTCGACTTGGCCGGTGCTATCGTCATTAGCGCGCCACTGGACCTCGCCGCCAGTGCCGATGCACTGAATCGTGGCTTTGCCAAAGTCTATCAGCGCCACCTGCTCAAGGATCTAAAACGCAAGATTGCGGCAAAAATGCGTCTTGAGCCCATGCCGATCGCCCTGAACCCGCATCAGCTCAAAGAGCTCGATACCTTCTGGGCTTACGACAATGAGGTGACGGCACCGCTGCATGGTTTCAGTTCCGCCAGCGACTACTATGCCCGGGCATCGGCGGGGCGCTTGCTTGGCAATATCGAGCTACCGATGCTGATGTTGCATGCTGCCGACGATCCCTTCATGCCCGGCGATCTGTTCGAGCGCCTCCCCACTCCCGCGGATTCCGTCAGAGTCGAGATCGCCCGCCATGGCGGGCACGTCGGTTTCATCGAGTGCCGTCATGGTCGGCCAAGCTCCTGGCTGATGCGCCGCGTGGCCAGGCAGCTCAACGACTGGGCCTCGGCAGGCGCAGCGACTCACTGGCCCACCTTCGTGGCTAGCCGGTCGGACAACTGACGCCGGTTCCCTTCAGACCGCAATAGCCATTGGGATTTTTTGCCAGATACTGCTGGTGATACTCCTCGGCGTAATAAAAGGCCTCCAGCGGCGCGAGCTCGGTCGTGATCTCTCCCCCACCGGCATCCTTCAAGGCGTGCTGATACTGCTCGCGACTCTGCTCGGCCGCCTGGCGCTGAGACTCGCTGGTCGCGTAGATCGCCGAACGGTACTGGGTGCCGATATCATTGCCTTGACGCATGCCCTGAGTGGGGTCGTGGGCTTCCCAGAAGACACGCAGCAGACTCTGCAACGAGATAACGGCCGGGTCGTAGACCACCCGCACTACCTCGGTATGGCCCGTCCAGCCGCTGCAGGTCTCTTCGTAGGTCGGGTTGGGCGTATAACCGCCGGCATAGCCGACGGCCGTGACCAGGACGCCGGGCAACTCCCAGAACAGCCGCTCGGCGCCCCAGAAGCAGCCCAGACCCAGCACGATGTCTTCACTGCCTTCCGGAAACGGCGGGCACATGGAGGCGCCGTTGACATGATGGATACCGCTAATGCTCAGCGGTGTGTCGCGCCCCGGTAGAGCCCGTTCCGGGCTGACGGGTTGCTGTTTATCGGCATGGCGCATGATGGGCTCCTTGAGATGACGAAAGACCTTATGAAAGACCTTGTGAAAAAGTGAGAGCAACCGGCTCATTGCCTGGCGTCCGCCTTGCCGAGACTGAAGCTATATACCAGATCAACGGCCTGGGCGGCACCCGACACTGCCTGAAGGTATAGGTTGCGCCACAGGGTATAGCGCAACGTCAGTTCGGCGATCGGTTCGAAGACACCGACACCATAGCTGACACGTAGATCGTCGCTGAGTTGCCCGCTAACCACGACTTCTGACTCATCACCGCTGCCGGCCGTATCGAGAGCCAGGTCGCCAATGCCAAAGACCTCGCCGACCTGGCCTATGGCACCGCCGGTGCGGGACAGAGACAGCCCGATCAATGCCGACGTCAGAGCACTGTTGTCGGATTCGGTATCATTGGGCGCGCGCCCCCGCAGCAGATAGGACAAGGCTCGAGACTCTTCCATGGCGGGCTCGGAGAACACCGATAGGCTAGGCGCCGATGCGGATCCGGAGACTCGCAGACCGGCGATCACGCCGTCCTGAGTCTTGTCTTCGTTGCGAATTGCCTCGAACTGCAACAGCGGTTGATCGGCGGGCCCGCTGAACAGGAGTTGGCCCTGTCGGATTCTCAAGTCCTGACCATAGGCGCGGAAGCGGCCGCCTACCAGGCTGACTTCGCCGAACAGCTGAACGGGGCCGCTGCTCTGGCGAACCTGCAGGCGGCCGTCCAGGCCGGTTTCCAGGCCATAGGCCTTGAGATCCATATCAGGGCCCAGCACCAGCTCGACCTGGATGCTGGTGGCCATACCCGCCGAGGCCAGAGCGTCGGCGGTATCCTCGCCGGCGCCGGCCTTCTCGGCCCGTGTCGCCTCACGACGCGCCCGGCGTTCGTCACGCCGGGTGATGATGACCTCATCAGGGCTCGGGCTGGTCGCCGATGGCGGAATCTGGCCGATCTCCAGCCGCGCCCAGGGTACCTTGACCTGGCCGCGCACGCTGAGCCGTTCGGGCCGCACATCGACTTGGAGATCCGGGGCGATTCGCAGCCGGCCAATATCGGCTATATCCAGCTGCAATGGCTCTTCCTGCCCATCGAGCGACATCGCCAGTTCCCACTCATCGAGGCTTGGCCAGCGGGCGTCACCCTGAATGTCCAAGCGCCCTCGTTCGCTACGGATCACCCCTTCTATCTGGCCGCTGTCGCCACGCAGACGCACCGTCAGTTCGCCATCTCTCACCTCGAGCGGAATACCGCTGCCCTTCGCTTGCAGCGAATCGAGCGTCAGGTTGCCGGTCAGGGTGGGCAAGGCCAGGGTGCCGCCCACCGCAATATCGCCATTCAGACTACCCTCGAGGGTTTCCATATCGCCAGCCAGGGGCTGATAAGGCGAGAGCTGCAGGCTCTGGAGCCGCAGACGCCCGTCCAATGCTCCTTGCCCTTGGGGGTCGTCGATACGCAGCGTCAGGTTGACGTTGCCGCCTTGCTCGAGTTCGAGATCCAGCTCGGCATTGGCGGCCTGAGGGGTGGCATTGGCGGTCAGCTTCAACTGGGTGGTGGGCAGCGTGACGGCCTGGCCAAAGGCATTCTGGGCCTCGATGTCCAGGCGGCTATCGAGGTTGGCATCCAGCGACCAGCTGGTGCCCTGATCCTGCCAGGCGACCACGACCTCGGCGTTGTTATCACCGCTTGCCTTCCAGCCAACCGGCAGAGAAGGCTCCAAGAGGGCCATGGGCAGCTCCGTGAGCTGCAGCCTGGCCCGCCCTTGCTTGGCAGAGGCATCGATGGGCTGGGTGCTGCACAGACGCCCGCCTTCCTCTCGGACCAGGCAAAACGGCGAGAGACTGACTGCGGACTTGGCGATGTCGACATCGAAGCTCAGGGCCTCGTCCAGGCGCAGCGTGCCGGCATCCGCGTCGACCTCCAGCGGCATCAGTTGCC
This sequence comes from Onishia taeanensis, assembly GCF_013349955.1. GTDB lineage: Bacteria > Pseudomonadota > Gammaproteobacteria > Pseudomonadales > Halomonadaceae > Onishia > Onishia taeanensis_B. The sequence continues at coordinate 199,901 of NZ_JABVXC010000004.1, forward strand.
CCTGGTATCGGTCGCCGTCGGCGTTGAGGCCGCCCTCCAGGGTGAGGCCAGCCCGGGACAGCGGCATGCCTCGCCCGGCCGTTGCCTCGAGGGTCAGCCGATGCTCGGACAAGCGGCCGTCGAGCCCGAGCGTCAGGCGCGAAAACCGCTGACCGCCGGCGTCTAGGCGCTCTGCCTCCAGGGTGAGATCAAGCTCTGGATCCTCGAGCCCCTGCGTACGTGCCCGCAGGTTCAGGGTACCCAGGCGGTTTTCGGCAAAGACCAGACGTTCGCCGCTCAGGTCCAGCGCCAGAGTCGGCGTGTCCAGGCTGCCGCCAAGCTGGAAGTCGCCCTGCAGGGTGCCGCCAAGCTCCGGTGACAGGGCATTGAGCCCCGACGCCTGCAGCGAGCCGGATAGATCCATCTGATCGCCGATCTGACCCTCTGCGGTCAGGCGGTTCTCGCCCTGGCGCAGGTCGAGCTGCTTGATGTTCCAGCGCATATCGCTATTGCCGCTGAGGCTGCCCGACACAGAGACCGGCAAGTCATTGAGGGTGCCGTCGATGGCAAGCTCCGGAATGCCGAGTCGCCAACCATCGTTTGCCTGCACGAAGCTCAGGGTGGCATCGCCGTCCAGACGGCCAGCCACGGCACTGGTGTAGGCGCCGGGATCGAGTCCGTCCAGATTGATGGTGGTATCGAGTGTCAGTCCATCCGCCCAGTTGACCTTGCCCCGGCTGATCAGGGCGCCCTCGCCGCTCTTCAGCGATAACGGTAGCCAGGCAAAGTGTTCGGCGTCGCCGGTCCCCGTCGCTGCCAGCCGAGTGGGCGCCACCGCCGGTCCCGAGGCCTCGGCCGACAGGGCCAAGCGATAGTCGAGCAGGCTGCCGTTCAGGCGCGCCCTGAGGTCAGTCAACCGGTAAGGCTGCCCCTTGTTTCCCGCACCTGACGGTGTATCAGCGCTGGGCGCCGCACCGGACAAGGGCCATTGCAGAGCATCGGACTCTAGCTTGAGCTCAAACGGCAAGGTGGGAGCCAGAGCATCGAGACTGGCGTCGAGCTGCGCGGTCGCGGGCCCCTTGGCGGAAAGCGATATCTTCAAGTCGGCCAGGCTGCCGTCAAGACGCAGGTCGAGCCGTTCGCCGGCAAGCGCCGGCATAGCGGCTAGCTGCTTGACCTGGGCATTGAGACTCGCCTCGAGCGGATAGTCATCACGCAGCGTGATATTGGCCTCGAGGCGGGCGTCGGCTTCAGGCATGGCAAGGGTCAGGGGCGATATCTCGATATCGCTGCCCTGTCCTGACAGGCTCAGCGCCAGACGATCGATGTGATAAGCGCTCGGCCCGGTGAGTGCGGCATCCTCGATGACGAGGCTCGGCACCTCGATGGCAAGCGGCAGTGTGATGGCCGGCAAGGCGAGACGCTCGCGCTCGGCAAGCGGGACAGCGGTCTCACTCGCTGTCGTTGCATCGCGTGCCACCGGTGGTATCTGCCGGGCTACCTTGCCCGCACCGTCGATCGCACCGGCGCTCAGCGACGAAGGCGTACGGTCCGCGTTATCCAGGGCCAGGGCCTGGCCTTCGCTGGAAGGCAACCTCAGCCGCATGCCGGACAGCGTGGTGGGTGACAGGGTCAAGGTGCCAGCGTCCAGTGAAGCGCCGGTCTGGAAATGCGACCACGTCAGGTGCGTGCCATCGGCAAGACGCAGGTCGACATCATCAAGCAGGATGTCACGCAGCTCGATGGGGAATGGCACGTTGATCGTCGGAGCGGCTCCGCTCTCGGAAGTGGGCTGATCCGGCTCACCTGCCTCGCTGGCGGCAAGGCGAATCCGCGCCCCGGTGACGCCTAGACGGTCGAGGCACAGCTTGCTGTCGAGTAGGCAGTCGTCTGCCCAGACGAGCTCGAGGCGCTCGACGTCGATGCTGGCCGGCCCTGCCTCGAGAGCAAGGCCGTCTATCACCAGATGATCCAGCGGGGCTCCCGAGGCGTCACGATAGGTGAAGAAGCCTCTCGACTGTCCCTGTTCCAGCAGCAGCCCAGTCCCCCAGGGAGAGAGTGCCAGCCCCATCGCGAGTATAACCAGGCCGATCAGCCATATGGGCAACCACAGCAGTAATCGCAACAGCGCCCGGCCCCATGCCTTGCGTATGTTCATTCCGGTCTTGTCCCTTCCGGTTTAGAGCTCCGGGCCAATGGAGAAGTGAATGCGATAGGCGTTGTCGGGGTCATCCAGGGGATGCGCCACATCGAAACGAATCGGGCCCACCGGGGAAATCCAGCGCACCCCGAGACCCGCCCCCGTCTTCAAGTCAGGGGCTCCCCAGGCATCGAAGGCGTTGCCGGTATCGACGAAGGCCGCGCCCCACCAATCACCAGTGACCCGGCGCTGGGCCTCTAGGCTGGCCGTAAACAACTGCTGACCACCGGTCAGTTCGCCATCCGCGTTTTCAGGCGACAGACTTTCGTAGCCATAGCCACGCACGCTGCTATCGCCACCGGCGAAGAATCGCAGCGACGGGGGGATCTTGTCGAAGTCATTGGTTTCGATGGCCCCCATGCCCACGCGGCCAACGAAACGATTATTGTCGCCGAGCATGCGAATCCACTGGGTATCGAGCGTGCCCCGCAGGAAGGTAGCATCAGACCCCCAGGCGGTGTCGGAATAGGCCAGCGACAGACGCTGGCGGTCTCCCCAGGTTGGAAAAATCGGGTTGCGGCTGCGGGTGCGTGACCAACTGATGCCGGGGTAATACAGCAGTACCTGATCGTCTTCACTGGCCTGTGTGAAGTCTTCGTAAGTCGTGCGCACGAACACATCCTGGGTCCAACCGTTGTCGAACTTCCAGCGCCGAGACACTTCCGTCGAGATCTCCAAGCTCTGGGTATCCTCGTTGTCGACCTGTTGAAAGCCGTAGTCGATGCGGTAGCTGTCGCGCAGCGGGTTCTCGAGCGGGATCTGATATTCGCCGGAGAACTCCTGTTCGGGCGCGGAAAGGAAAAGCTCATTGGTCAGGCTGTGGCCCGCGCTGTTCAACCAGGGCTGCGTCCAGGACAGCCGAGTGCGGGGCCCCACGTCGGTGGCATAGCCAATCCCCACCTCGAAGCGATGCCGATCGGCAGGTACGACGGTGACGTCGACCGGCACTTCATGGCGCGGGTCCGGGAAAAGGCGGTCGGCGGCGATCAACGCGACTTGCTCGATGCGGCTGGCTGCGGCCGATTCGGTCTCGGCGACAGCATCCTCGAGTCCTGCTTCTTGCCACCAGGGCGAGGGAGATCGCTTCGAGGGCGGTTCCAGTGCTAGATCAGAGGCGGTATCCAGCCGAGGGCGCACACTGATCGAAGAAAACCAGTTGCTCTGCGACAAGCGCTGATTGTACTGAGCCAGTTGGCCGGCCAGGTAGGGGTCGGCAGACGCGAAGGGCAGCATCCTGCGCAGACGGTCTTCATCGATCTGGCTGCCCTTGATGACGATATCTCCAAAGCGGTAGCGAGGGCCGCTATCAAACGTCAGATAGATACGCGCACTCTGTTCCCAGGGACGCACCTCCATGCGTCGCTCCGGAAAATCCGCATCGAAATAGCCCCTCTGCAGAGACAGTGACGACAGTTTGCTGCGCAGGCTGTCGTAGGAGGCATGCACCAGCGGTTCACCAACGGCGAGTCCAGGGTCGGCAAGGACGCTATCGAAGGCTTCATCCTGCTCGGCGTCGCCGGTTACGTTCAGTTCCAGCACGGTAACCTTGACCCGCTCACCCGGTGTGATGGAAAGCTCGGCTCCATCGATGGGATCACCCGTGAAGCGGATCTCGACATTGGGCTCGTAATAGCCATACACACGCATGGCTTCAAGCGTCTGATTGCGCACCTTGGCCATCAGGCGCTCTTCGCGGTACTGGGAGGCCTCGATGGCGTCGAGATAGAGCACGACATTCTCAGCGGCTTGGCCGTCCAGACCGTCAATCTCCACGTCCAGGGCCTGGGCAATGGGCGCTGCGGTAATGCCAATGCTCAAGACGCACAGTCGCCATCCAGGGCTCCAGCGCATCTTAGCGACTCTCCAGCGATTCCAGCTGGGCGCTGATGGCCAGCTGCGACTGTCGCAGTTCGGTCAGTTGGGCACGATAATCATCGAGACGCTTCAGCAAGGCCTCTCTCGACGTGGCTGCCTCGTCTCGGTTCGTCGCGAGCTCATCGAGGCGTTCCGTCAGAGCGTCCTGGTCGGTCTCGAGCGAGCGCGTCGAGCTCATCAGCGAAGCGGAAACCACTTCCTGAGCGGACTGGCGCTGTTCAGTTTGCGCAAGCTTGGCTGCGACCTCGTCCAGGCGATCATCAAGCGTCGTCGTGTCGCCCTTGATCACGTCCAGGCGCGCGGCCAGGGCCGCCCGGGCATCATTGCCGTTGTTCTCGAGGGCATCCAGCGAAGTGCCAATGGCATCCAGTGCCGCTTTGAGATTGTCCTGACGCTCGGCTTGCGCGTTCAGGCGCGCGATGAGCGCCTCACTGTCATCGCTGCCGGAAAGCGTGTCGCGAAAGTCCGTCAGTTGGGTTTCCTGTTCGTTGAGCCGCTGCACCAGCTGGCCTTGCTCTTCGCCGAGGGCATCCAGAGCATTTTCGAAACGTTCTAGATTGCTGCCGCGGTTGGCATCGAAACCATCGAAGCGCGCGTGCACGTTGGATAGCTGACCCTGCAACTGACGGAGCTCCTTCTCGAGGTTGAGACGCTCCTGCCAAGCCAGATAGCCAAATCCGCCAAGGGCTCCCGCCAGCAGCAAAATCAGGCACCAGAGTGGCCACAGTCTCGGTGCTGGCGGCGTGTAGCGAGCCTGGCCGCCTAGGCTGGCATTCACATCCGGGACGATGTGGGTCAGGCGCTCTTCCTCAGGGCGCTCGGCCATAGGTGACTCCTTGCCAGGTAGAGAATGTAAAAAGAAAGTGAGGCCGGAGTGGCCACGATTGAGGCATAAACCTCGATCATTGGCGAGCATACCCCAGAGTGCTATGATGAGGCGACACTACATAGGCGCAGATGCTTGGTATCGTAAGGTTTTTTTGCCATATACGCACCTTCTTGGCATGCCTTTGGCATCTCGTTAAAGGTTCGGGATCCGCCCTGACGAATTGGACTCCCGCTCCTTGAATTATGTTTTTGAGGGCTCCAGTACTTGAGTGGATGTACCTCCCCTTGACCGACGAGGAGTAAGTAAATCATGGCATTCGAACTACCCGCCCTGCCGTACGAAATGAACGCGCTTGAACCGCACATTTCTGCCGAGACGTTGGAATATCACTATGGCAAGCATCATCAGACCTATGTGACCAAGCTCAACCAGATGACCGATGGCACCGACGATGCCAACAAGTCACTGGAAGAGATCATCAAGTCTTCCTCCGGCGGCCTGTTCAACCAGGCAGCTCAAGTCTGGAACCACACCTTCTACTGGCACTGCCTGTCGCCGAATGGTGGCGGTGAACCGACCGGTGCACTGGCCGATGCCATCAACGCCAAGTTCGGCTCCTTCGAAGAATTCAAGGAAGCCTTCAACGCCAAGGCGGCTGGCAACTTTGGTTCCGGCTGGACCTGGCTGATCAAGACCGATGACGGCGGCGTAGATATCGTCAACACCGACGATGCCGACACCCCGGTTGCTCACGGCCAGACGCCGCTGCTGACCATCGATGTGTGGGAACACGCCTACTACATCGACTATCGCAATGCCCGTCCCAAGTATCTCGAAAACGTGTGGAAGATCCTTAACTGGGATTTCGTTGCGCAGAACTTCGCGTAACTTTTGTTTCGGACGTAGGTTCAGGACGTAGGTTCAGGACGTAGGTTTTGGACTTAGGTTCCGGACTTAGGTTTCGACAAGCCCATCTCACGGGATGTGCTATGCGTCAAAGCCCCCGCCATCGGCGGGGGTTTTTTGGTTCTTAAGCGCTTGATACAGATAACGGAGCGGCTCATGAGCGACATGATGAAAGCGGTAGTGACTACCGGTGCCGGCGAATATGACAAACTTGATTATCGAGAGGTCCCTGTTCCGACACCCGGGCCGGGCGAAGTATTGATCAAGGTGCTGGCGGCAGGTATCAACAATACCGAAATCAACACGCGCCTGGGCTGGTATTCGTCTTCTGTGACGGCTTCCACCGACGCTATGGCCGGGAGTGATAGCGATGACGCCATCGATGATGGTGGGTGGAACGCGCAAACCCCCTTCCCTTTCATTCAGGGTACCGATTGCTGTGGCATCGTGGTGGAAGCGGGACCGGATGCCGACGCGGGTATGCTCGACAGACGGGTGCTGGTGCGCTCCTGTATGCGCAAGCACGGTTTCGATCGCTGGGATAATCACTGGATGGGCTCGGATTTCGATGGAGCCTTTGCCCAGTTCGTCAAGGTTCCAGCCAGCGAGGTCTTTGCGGTCGACTGCGACTGGACAGATGCCGAGCTAGGCAGCCTTCCCTGCGCCTACGGTACCTCGGAGAACATGCTGATTCGGGCGGGGCTCTGCCGGGGAGAGACGGTATTGATTACTGGCGCCTCGGGTGGCGTGGGATCGGCCACCGTGCAACTGGCGAAGCGTCGTGGTGCCACCGTGGTGGCGGTCGCCCACGCGAGCAAACACGCAAAACTCAAGGCCATCGGCGCCGACCATCTCTTTGACCGCGACGCTGACCTGCTGGCCGAGCTCGGTGCCGAGTCAGTGGACCTGGTAGTGGACAACGTGGCAGGCGAGCACTTTCCGGTCATGCTGAAGCTACTCAAGCGTGGCGGTCGCCTGGTATCATCCGGAGCCATTGCCGGCCCAGTGGTCACGCTGGATATGCGCGAGCTCTACCTCAAGGATGTGCGGCTGATCGGCACGACCGCCTGGGCCGAACAGGTGATACCGAATCTGGTGCGCTATATCGAGCGTAACGAGATACGCCCTTTGGTCGCCAAGACCTTCGCCTTGAGCGATATCGTCGCCGCCCAGCAGGAATTCCTGACCAAGCAGCATGTCGGCAAATTCGTGCTACTGCCCTGGCAGGATTGAGGCTGACAGTGGCCACTGCCGACTGGAAATCAGTGGCAGCGGCCGGCACTCATGGGTTGGCGCGTCGTCCGATGCCTCGGTAGACCAGGCCGCGGCCTGCCACGAAGTCAGGATCGAAGATATTGCGACCGTCGAGGATCAAGCGTTCGCCCAAGAGACTGCCCAGCAGTCGCCAGTCCGGGTTCCAGTAGCATTTCCACTCGGTGACCAGCATCAGCGCGTCGGCACCCTGACAGGCCGCATAAGGATCACCCTCGCACAGCGTAAGCAGCGGATGCTCACCGACACGCTCTCGCAGCGCATGAAGCGCGGCCGGGTCGTGCAAGCGGACCTTGACGCCCTGGGCCCATAGCGCCTCGAGCAAGGGCAGTACCGGCGCATGATCGATGCGTGCTGTGCCGGGCTTGAAGGCTGCGCCCCAGATAGCCACGGTGCGACCCTCGAGTTGGCCCTGGAAATAGGCCCACAGCTTGCGGAACAGGGTCTCCTTCTTGTGCTCGTTGATATCCAGCACCTGGCTTAGCAGCGCCGAGCCCCGCCCACTGGCCGACTGCACGTCTGCCAGGCGCATCAGATCCCGTGAAAAGTTTGGACCACCGAAGCCGCAGCCCGGGTAGAGATACTCATAGCCGATGCGGGTATCTGCGCCCATGCCCTGGCGAACATGCTCGACATCGACGCCCAGGGTGTCGGCCAAACCGGCGATATCGTTCATGTAGCTGATGCGGGTGGCCAGCATGCCGTTGATAGCCAGCTTAGTCAGCTCGGCGGCACGTCGCGGCATGCACTGGAAGACTTCGCTGCGTCGATTGAAGGCCCTCAGCAGCTCACGCACCTGATCGGTGGCGCGGGCATCCTCGCTGCCCAGCAACCAGCGCACCGGTCGCGTGAAGACCTGCCAGGCACGCCCCTCCTCGAGCATGTCAGGCAGTGCTACGGCGACCTGGCCGGCATGGCCCATCAGCGCTTCCAGCCGTTCGGTCTCACCGACCGGAAAGGTCGAGTTGTTGACCACCACAAGCGGCTCAGACTGGCGAGCGGCGAGCTCCTCGACGGCTTGCTGCGCCGCATCGCGCTGATCCGGTGCCAGGGCCAGCCACAGCACATCGATCTCGGCTATCCCGGCCGCCAACTCGGCACTGGTGTCGCTGATCGTGAGGGCCCCATCTCGACAGGCCGCCTCTAACTGTGCGATCAACTCCGGTTCGCGACTCAGCCAATCGGCCTGCTCCAGCTCAGCCCAGGGCTGGTCGGGGTGAGGCTGCCAGCTGACGCGATGCCCCACGCTTGCCAGTGCCGCCGCAGCCGTCGCGGCGGCAAGTTCACTTCCCTGTACGACAACGCGCATGGCTTAGTCCTCGGCGACGTAGCGTTGCATCAGTTCCTGGAAGCCGGCGCCGAACTTGGGATGGCGCTTGGCAAAGGCCAGGATGGCTTCGAGGTAGCCAAGCTGATGCCCGCAGTCGTAGGTCGCTCCCTGCATGCGGAACGCCTGAACGCCCTCACGCGCAATCAGGGTATCGATGGCATCCGTCAGTTGGATTTCGCCACCGGCGCCGGGCTGGGTCTCGGCCAGCAGCGCGAAGATGGAGCCCGGCAGCAGGTAGCGGCCGATCACCGCAAGACTGGAAGGCGCATCTTCCACGGCGGGCTTCTCGACCACGCTGGCCATCGCTGCGGAATGACCCGCTTCCGGGGTTTCACCTTCGAGAGCCACGATACCGTACTTGTAGACCAGCTCCTGGGGCACGTTCTCGACCATGATCTGCGACTGGCCGCTTTGCTCGAATGCCTGGATCATGCCGGCCAGGTCATTTTGATCAAGCCCCTGGCTGTCGACCAGCACATCGGGCAGCAAGACGGCAAAGGGCTCGTCATCGCCGATCACCGGGCGAGCGCAGAGCACTGCGTGGCCCAGGCCCAGCGGCTCCGGCTGGCGCACGCTGATGATCTTGACGTCATCGGGGATGATATGACGCAGCTCCTCGAGCAACTCGAGCTTGCCCTTGGCCTCGAGGGTGGTTTCCAGTTCGAAATGCTTGTCGAAATGGTTCTCGATGGCGCCCTTGCTCGAGTGGGTCACCAGCACGATTTCCTTGATGCCAGCCGCCACGGCCTCTTCGACCACGTACTGGATCACCGGCTTGTCAACGATGGTGATCATTTCCTTGGGAATGGCCTTGGAGGCCGGCAAGCAGCGAGTACCTAGGCCAGCGACGGGCAACACAGCCTTGCGAATCATGGCAGTCCTTTTCTATATCAACTGTATGTATTAGCGTTTGCTATAACCATCTGTTCGATGAGCGAATCCCTGCATTATGGCATAGCCGACCATCAGGCGGAGCCACCCGGAGAGGTCTCTCCCAGCCAGGCCGCCAAGCTGGCCCGATTTGGCGATTCGATGATGCCCTGTTCGCTGACAATGGCATCGATCAGTCCAGCCGGGGTGACATCAAACACCGGATTGTAGATATCGATGCCGTCAGGCGCCACGGCGCGCTCGCCCTGGTGGGTCAGCTCACGGGCCTCTCGGGTCTCGATAGGAATGTCGGCGCCACTTGCCAGGCTCGCATCGAAGGTGCTGGTCGGTGCCACCACCATCACCTTGACGCCAAAATGACGCGCCTGCACCGCCAACGCCAAGGTACCGATCTTGTTGGCCACATCGCCATTGGCCGTTACCCGATCGGCGCCGACGATCAACCAGCCGATCTTGCCTTGGGCCATCAATAGCGAGGCCGCCGAATCCACCGCCAGAGTCACGGGGATACGTTCCTCGGCCAGCTCCCAGGCGGTCAGGCGAGCGCCCTGCAGCCAGGGGCGTGTCTCATTGGCATGCACGTGGGTAATCAGCCCACGGTCCCAGGCGGTGCGGATCACGCCGAGGGCCGTGCCATGACCGCCGGTGGCCAATGCCCCGGTATTGCAATGGGTCATGACCGCCTTGGGTGCCTCTCGGCCAAGCAGCTCGGCCCCGTATGCTCCCATCGCCAGGCAGTCGGCAAGATCCTGGCGTTGAATATCTCGGGCCGTCTCGAGGAGCTGCTCGACCGGCGGCTCAGCAACATGGCGGTGCGCCGTGACCACAGCCCGCATGCGCTCCAGCGCCCAGAACAGGTTGATCGCCGTGGGGCGTGATGCGCCAAGCCTTGTCATGGCGGCGTCCAGCGTTGCCGGCCACTGCGGCCCCGTGGCCTGGCGTGCGGCCAGCACGACGCCATAGGCCGCGGTAATGCCGATCGCCGGCGCACCGCGCACCACCATGGCGGTGATCGCCTCGGCGGCCGCCTCGGCAGTGTCGATTCGCAGCGTCTCGCGCCGGCTTGGCAGCCAGCGCTGATCCAGCAGTTCGAGGCTGTCGTCATCGCACCAGCGAATCGGTGTCAGGTGGGCAGTCATGGTCTCTCCGGGGCAGGCAAGCATCCGCAGGAGCGGGTAGAATGGGGCCATCATACCGAAGGAGTGATGCGATGCCATCTAACGCACCGCGTGACGTAGAGCTGGTAATCGAGGCACGCTGGATTCTGCCCATGAGTGATGGCCTGCCGACCCTCGAGGACCATGCCATCGCCATCGATGACGGCCGCCTGCTGGGCCCTTGGCCGATCGATGAGGTCGCCCAGCACGCTCGACCGGCGCGCACCCTGCACCTAACGCACCATGCCCTGCTGCCGGGGCTGATCAATGCCCACAATCACGCCGGCATGAGCCTGATGCGGGGCTTCGCCGACGATCTGCCACTGATGACCTGGCTCAACGAGCATATCTGGCCGGCAGAGGCCGCCCACGTGAACCCTGAGTTCGTGGCGGCGGGGACGCGCCTGGCCTGCGCCGAGATGATCCGCTCAGGCACCACTTCCTTCGCCGACATGTACCTGGCGCCGGAGGCCGTGGTGCCGGTAATCGAGGAAGCCGGCATGCGCGCGCAGCTCTGCACGCCGCTGATCGACTTTCCCACCCCCTGGTCGAAGGACTTCGAGAGTGGCGTGCGCCAAACTGAGGCACTGAAGGCCCACCTGAATGATCACTCGCTGATTTCACTGGCCTTCGGGCCTCATGCGCCCTACACGGTCGGCGACGCCAGCCTGGCCAGACTGCGCGAGGCCCGCGAGCAGCTCGGCCTGCCGATCCAGATGCACGTCCATGAGACAGGCGATGAAGTCGAGCAGGGGCTAACCCAGTACGGCAAGCGACCGCTGCGCCGGCTGTTTGATGCCGGCCTGCTTGGCACGCACTTTCAGGCCGTGCACATGACCCAGGTCGACGATGAGGACCTGGCGCTCCTACGCGAGACCGCTACCGCCGTCATCCACTGCCCTCAGTCGAACCTCAAGCTTGCGAGTGGCTTCTGCCCGGTGGACAGGCTCCAGAAGGCTGGTATCACGGTTGGGCTCGGCACCGATGGTGCCGCCAGCAACAATGACCTGGACATGTTCGATGAGATGAAGACGGCGGCATTACTCGCCAAGGGCGTTAGTGGTGACGCTGCCGCCCTGCCGGCCATGGCGGCACTGGCCCTGGCCACTCGCGACAGCGCCAGAGCGCTTGGCATGGAAAAGCGTCGTGGGCAGCTCCGCGAAGGGTTCGATGCCGACCTGATCGCCGTCGACCTCGAGGCTCTCAACAGCGTTCCCGTCCACCAGCCGGCGTCGGCGGCGGTCTATGCCGTACAAAGCCATCAGGTCAGCCATGTCTGGGTCGCCGGCCGCGCGCGCCTGGAGGCTTCGGAACTCGTTGGGCTCGACCATCAGGCATTGCTCCATGAGGCCCGTCAGTACGAGCGGGCCATGCGCTCTGCTTAAGCCAGAATGCGCACGGGCTTTCGCCTTTCAGCTTTTCTGCTGTGGGTGCTTCGGCACCGCCGAGCACGTCGCAGCCATGGCACCGAGTCTAGATCACGCGCCTTGCCGCGTGGCCAGCAATCATTTTGTGGGAGAAAGACCAGATGAGCAGTGAATCCCAGGCGTCTAATCACGACCCCCAGCAAGACGACTCAGCACAAGCTGAGGATCGAGCGCCGGAGCAAGCCCCGCAGAAGGACCGGGATGGCCGCCCCGACAACGATTATCGCGATAATGTCGATGCCGCGGAAGTCGCCAAATTCGAGGCCCTGGCCAGCCGTTGGTGGGACAAGGACAGCGAGTTCAAGCCCCTGCACGAGATCAACCCGCTGCGTCTGGATTTTATCGACGCCCGCTCAGGTCTGGCGGGCAAGCGCGTCATCGATGTCGGCTGTGGCGGCGGCATCCTCGCCGAAGCTATGGCACACCGAGGCGCTCGGGTCACCGGCATCGACATGGGAGAAGCGCCGCTGGCCGTAGCCCGGCTGCATCGCGAGGAAAGCGGTGTGGACGTCGACTATCGCCAGGCCAGCGCCGAAGAAATGGCCGCCGAGCAGCCCGGCGCCTATGACATCGTCACCTGCCTGGAGATGCTCGAGCACGTACCGGACCCGGCAGCCGTGGTTCGCGCCTGCGCCACCCTGGTCAAGCCCGGGGGGCAGGTGTTCTTCTCGACCATCAACCGCAACCCCAAGGCCTATGCCTTTGCCATCCTCGGTGCTGAGTACGTGCTGCGGCTCCTGCCGCGGGGCACCCATGACTATAAGAAGTTCATCCGTCCCGCCGAGCTTGCTGGCTGGGGGCGTGCTGCAGGCCTGCATCTCGGTGAGCAGACCGGGCTGACCTACAACCCGCTGACACGTCGCTATCGCCTGGATGCCAACGATGTCTCGGTAAACTACATGATCCAGACCCGGCGGGAGACCACATGAGCCTAGCAACGCCTAAGCCGCCGCGAGCCCTGCTATTCGATCTGGATGGCACCCTGGTGGACACCGCCCCCGACCTGGCGCGAGCCACCAATGCCCTGCGTGCCCACCACGACCTGCCTGCCCTGCCCTATGAGACGATTCGGGCGCAGGTTTCCAATGGCGGCAGCGCGCTGGTCACCTTGGCACTCGGTCTCGAGCACGACCATGTCCAGCATGATGCGGCCCGCAGCTTCTTGCTCGACGCCTACGGACAGGATGTGGCCGCCGAGAGCCGACTCTTCGAGGGGCTGGCGCCCTTGATCACGGCCTGGGCCGAACCGCCGCGAGCCTGGGGCATCGTCACCAACAAGCCCCGCGCCTATGCCGCCCCCTTGATCGAGGCGCTGGCCCTGACTCCCGGAGCTTTCCTCTGCGCCGATGATCTTCCGGTCAAGAAGCCCGACCCGGCGCCGCTTTGGGAAGCCGCGCGCCGGCTAGGCGTCACGGCCGAGGAATGTTGGTACATCGGTGATCATCGCCGCGATATCGAGGCGGCTCGCGCCGCCGGCATGACGGCCGTCGCGGTGGGCTATGGCTATCTGGACGAAGTGGAGGATATCCATGCCTGGGAGGCGGATCATGTTTTCGCTACGCCCGCCGCACTGGCCAAGGCGCTCGGATACTAAGCGAGGCTGAAACGGCGTTTCACCAGACGTCTTCTCCAACGACAATGGCCTGGCGTAAACGCCAGGCCATTGTCGTTGGATCTTGAGAAAGCGTCCTGATATCAGGATTTTGGTGGCTGGGCGTCGAAGCGCTCGCCGCTATGACCCTGACTATCGGGCCCCATTAGCCATAGATAAGTCGGCATGATCTCATCCGGCGTCCGCAGTTTCTGCGGATCCTCAGCGGGATAGGCCGTTTTACGCATCTGCGTGCGTGTGGCCCCAGGATTCAAAGTGTTGACGCGAATGCTGGAGACATTCTCCAGTTCATCGGCCAGCAGCTCGCTGAAGTTCTCGGTCGCCGCCTTGGAAACCGCATAGGCGCCCCAAAAAGCCCGCCCCTTGCGTCCCACGCTCGAGGACGTAAAGACCACCGAGGCATCATCAGAGGCCTTCAGCAGCGGCAGTAGCGCCTGCGTCATCCAGATTGGCCCGTTGATATTGACCTGCATGACCTGCTCCCACAGCGCGGGGTCGTACTGATCGAAGGGCGTCAACCGTCCCAACAGGCTCGCGTTGTGCAGGATACCGTCGAGCCGGCCGAACTCCTTGTCGAGGGTCTCGGCCATGTCGTGGTAGTCCTTGAGGGTGGCACCCTCGAAATTCAGCGGGAAGATGGCCGGCTGAGGGCCACCCGCCGCCTCGATGGCATCGTAGGTGGCTTCAAGCTTAGAGGTCGTGCGACCGAGCAGAATCACCGTGGCGCCGTGACGGGCATAGCTCAGCGCGGCAGCCCGGCCTATGCCGTCGCCGGCCCCGGTAACCAGGATCACCCGATCCGCTAGCAGGTCAGGACCTGCCTGATAATCGATCTTGCAGCTCATCGATGCTCCTCGAGTGGCCAATTGCCTCAGTCCGCAGACCGGTTGAGAAAGTCATTGGCCAACCCGGCCGCACTGCTGTCAGGAAACTCCTTGCGTACCCGCTCGAGCAAGGCACGGCTCTCGTCGGGCTTACCTTGGCGCGCTCTCAACAGCCCCTGCTTGTAGAGAGCATCGGGCATCTTGCTGCTTTGCGGGAAGTCTTGAATCACCTTCTCGAAAGCCGCGGATGCCTTGTCGAGCTCGGTCTGTGCCGAATATAGCTCACCCAGCCAGTAGTGGCCGTTGGCGGTCAGCCCGCTGTTGGGGTAGTCAGCGACAAAGCTCTCGAAGGCCGTGATGGCGGCGGGAAAGTCCCGCGCCTGCACCTTGGCAAAAGCGGCCTGATAGGCGGCGCGTGCTTCATCGCTGGTAGTCGGTTCACTGCCCGCCGAAGACTCACTTGCCGAACTCGTAGCGTTTTCTGCTTCGCCCGCAGCCACTGCCTGCTCCGCTGCGGCGGCTGCTGCATCATCAGACTGAATGCGCTTCTCGAGGTCCAGGTAGCGCTGCTGCGCCATCTTGCGCTGCTGGTCTAGCTGGTAGCGCAATTCTTCGATCTGGCCACGCAGGCGCTTGATTTCCTCCTGGTTCTCTTGCACCTGGTTAAACAGCACCAGGCTACCCCCGGACTCCTCGCGCACTTCGGCGCGCTGATAGAAGTTACCGGAGCCCTGCGAGAGATCCTCGACCACCGGTGCGGCACTCGCCAGCGGTGGCAGCGCCAGGCAAAGCCCGGCGCCAAGGGTCGTCAACGTCAATCTCGACAGACCATCTTTCATGTATCACTCCATCGGCTGCAGGCGGTACCTGGCGACTCAGTAGTCGAACACCACACGACGGTTCTGGGCGTAGCTGTCTTCGCTGCTGCCACGCACGGCCGGACGTTCCTCACCATAGCTGACCACCTCAAGCTGTGACGGAGAAACGCCCTGCACCATCAAAAAGCGCTGGACGGCGTTGGCGCGACGCTCGCCGAGAGCCAGGTTGTACTCACGGGTACCGCGCTCGTCGGTATGTCCTTGAAGTACCACATTGGCATTGGGGTGAGAACGCAGGTACTGGGCATGCGAGGCCATGACCGGCTCGAACTCACTGCGAATGGTGTCGCGGTCATAATCGAAATAGATGGTGCGAACCTGGGGAATATCGTCCTGCTGGCCATCCCGCATGCCCATGCTGTTGGACCCGACCTGGCCGGAATTCATGCCCTGGCTGGACGCGCCACCGCTGGTGCTGCCGGCGCCTTCACTACCCGCCATGGAACCGTCCTGGGTGCCGCCAGTGCTGGAACAGCCGGCCATGACAACCAGTGAAAGCGCTGCGGCGAGATGCTTGGCATAGGGGGAAAGGTGCATATTCGACTCCTTGAAAGATGCCAGTGACTGGCAGGGTATTAACGCAATCATCGTTTAATTCAGAAACGGGGACCAGGCGGGTTCTCGAACATCACCCTGGGCGGCGGGTAGCCTGAATGACGCATTGCCATCCGCCGAGACCGCTGAGAGCACCCCTTTACCGCCCTGCTGGGTGGCGAAGATTACCATGGTGCCGTTGGGGGCAACACTGGGTGATTCATCGGCCCGTGAGTCGGTCAAGGTCGTCAGGCGACCCGTCTCCAGATCCTGCTTGGCGACCTGGAACCCCTGGCTGCCGCGATGGATCATGAACAGGGTCTCGCCATCAGGCGAAAAGCGCCCACGAGAATTATAGTTCCCGGTGAAGGTCAGCCGTTTGGCCTCGCCGCTGGCCAAATCATAGCGATACAGCTGCGGGCCGCCGCTGCGATCCGAGGTGAATACCAGGCTTTTGCCGTCTGGCGCCCAGGTTGGCTCGGTATCGATGGCGTCGCTGCGTGTCAGGCGTTGAAAGCTACCCGCGCCGACATCCATCACGTAGATTTCCGGCTGGCCATCCTTGGAAAGCGACATGGCCAACTTGCGGCCGTCCGGGGACCAGGCCGGAGCCCCATTGATGCCCTCGAATGAGCTGGCTCGCACCCGCTGACTGGATGCCAGGTTCTGGATATAGATGGCCGGACGCCCGGTTTCAAAGGATACATAGGCCAGCTTCTGGCCATCCGGCGACCAGGCCGGCGATAGGATCGGCTCGTCGGAGGACAGAATCTGCTGGCTATTGTAGCCGTCGGCATCAGCCACTTGCAGGCCATACTGGATGTCCTCGCCCACCCCCTGTGAGGTGACATAGGCGATCTGGGTCGAGAAGGCGCCACGAATCCCGGTGATGGCCTCGAAGATCTCGTCGCTGATACGGTGCGCCGCGGCTCGCGACTGATCGGGGCTGGCGAGATTGATGACCTTGCCGAGCATGCGCTCCTGGCCGTAGACGTCCATCAGCTCGTACTGAATGCTGCCATCGGTGCCGACCTTGCCCACCACCAGGTAATCGGCATCTACCGCCCGCCAGTCACGATAGTTGACCTCACTGCTGGCGCTCGGCGTGGCGATCAGGTCGTCTCGGGACAGCGGCTTGAACTGGCCGCTGCGCTCGAGGTCGTTGGCGATCACGCTAGCAATGTCCGTGGGCAACTGAGCGCCCTGCTCGGCGAAAGGCACCACCGCAATCGGCGTGGCACGGTCACTGCCCTGGGTGATTTCGATGGTCAGGTCAGCATGGGCAAGACTGGTCAGCAGCAGCAACAGCATGCCGCACCACAGGCTCATATAACGTTTCATCAGCGCACATCTCCCGGTTTGAATCTCAGGTTAAAGTCGCGAAAGCGACGCTGGGCCGCAGGCGGCAGATCTTGCATCTCGCGGAAAGGCGCGGCACGTTCCACCGCCTGAAGAACCGAGCGATCGAAGGCCGCATCGCCACTGCTCTGGACGAGCTGCGTATTGACCAGCTCGCCAGTGGGCAGCAACGTCAGACGGACCAACGCTTCGACACCTGAACTCAGGTTAGGCGGAACAATCCAGGCCTGCTCGACGGCGCTGCGCACCAAGTTCTGGAAGCTATTACTGGCCTGCTCCGCCTGACGGGCATTGGCAATGGCTTCTTCCTCACCGGCAATCGCACTATCCAGGCTATTGCTGGCCGCTTCGGCCGCACGCTTGGCGGCCTCTTCCCGGCGCTTGCGTTCGGCCTCGGCTTCGGCCTGACGGCGAGCCTCTTCCTGACGCTTGCGCTCGGCCTCCGCTTCAGCCTGCTGGCGCGCCTCTTCTTGACGCTTGGCCTCAGCTTCGGCTTCGGCCTGCTGGCGCGCCTCTTCCTGTCGCTTGGCCTCAGCTTCGGCTTTGGCCTTCTGGCGGGCCTGCTCCTGGCGCTTGGCTTCCGCTTCGGCCTCTGCCTCCTGGCGTCGGGCTTCCTCTTGTTGCTTACGCTCAGCCTCAGCCTGCGCCTGGCGCTGTGCCTCTGCCTCCTGGCGTGCCTGTTCCTCTTGCTGTCGGCGAGCTTCGGCGGCGGCAGCTTCTTCGGCACGTCGCTGCGCCTCGGCCTCGGCCTGACTACGTGCCTCTTCGGCGGCCTTGCGTGCCGCTTCCTGCTCAGCCGCTTGTTGAGCTCGCTGCTCTGCGGCCGCCTGTTCGGCTTCCTGTTGACGTTGACGCTCAGCGGCAGCGGCTTCTTCCTGCGCCTCACGCTCGGCGGCGCGGGCCCTGGCGGCCTCGGTACGCTGCGCCTGGTCGGTGGCAGTTTCGGTACTGACCAGCGTCGCCTTGACCACCGAAGCCGAGCTTGGCTCTTCGTCAGAGGTCGGAAATTCCAGCACATTGATCACCACGACCCCGACGTGCAGGGCAAGCGCCAGGGCCACCGGCAGGCCGTAGCCCACGCGGGAGTCATGTCTGGCCATGCGTGCTCCTTAATTGTCGGCGGGCGGCGGTTCGGAAATCAGGCCGACATCGCTGACGCCGGCGACTTGCAGTGTGCTCATCAGGGTGATGACCTGGCCATAGGGCACATTGCGATCACCGCGAACCAGTACCGGGGTATTGGGGCGCCGATTAAGAATGGCAATCACCTTGTCGGAGATATCCTCAAGGCTGGTAGTCGCTTTATCGTCACCGACAGAGATGTAATAGCTGCCCTCGCGGTCGACGGAGACGATCACCGGCTCCTGGTCCTCGATATCGGCAATCGGCTCGGACGCCGTCTTGGGCAGCTCGACCTGGACACCCTGCGTCATCATCGGCGCGGTGATCATGAAGATGACCAACAGCACCAGCATTACATCGATGAAGGGCACCACGTTGATTTCGCCCATTGGCTTGCCACGGCCACCACGGTGAAACGGACCATGCATCATGGCATTGCTCCCTCAGGCCGCATCCTGGTCACCGCGCCCCTGGAGGTTGCGGTGCAGGATGGAATGAAACTCTTCGGCGAAGTCTTCGTATTTGCCGAGCAGCTTGTTGGACGCGGCCGACAGGCGGTTATAGAAAATAACCGCCGGAATCGCTGCGAACAGGCCCATGGCGGTGGCAATCAGGGCCTCGGCGATCCAGGGCGCGACGGTGGCAAGCGTGGCCTGTTGCGTCATCGATAGGCTCTGGAAGGAACCCATGATACCCCAGACGGTGCCGAACAGGCCGATATACGGGCTGGCGGAAGCCACCGTGGCCAGGAAGATCAGGTGTAGATTCAGGCGTTCTTCCTCTCGCGACCAGGCGACTCTCATCGAGCGCTGAACGCCTTCGAGAATCGCCTGAGGGTTACGCGTTTTAGGCAGCAGGCGGTTGAACTCTCGAAAGCCTGAGCGGAACACGTGTTCGGCGCCCTGGGTTTCCTGCTCTGCAGGGGTTTCGCGGTACAGCTCGTTGAGATCGATGCCTGACCAGAAGCGGTCCTCGAAGGCCTTGTGGGCCCGCTTGGCGCGACGCAGTACGAAGCTGCGCTGAAAGATCACCACCCAGGACAGCACCGAGGCGATGATCAGCAGCAGCATCACGAACTGCACCACGCCACTGGCGTTCAGGATTAGATGTGGTATGGACATGGAGTCGTTCACGAGAATCCTCTTTTATCAAACGCGTTCGTCATACGAAAACCTCAGGCCGAGCCTGTGACGTTAGCGCCCCAGGCTGGCAGGTCATTTCTTCAGGCTGACAGCGCCTTGTTAAGGCCGGCAGGCCAGCGCCTGGGCTTGAGGCTGTTCGCATCCAGACAGGCGATGTCGACCGTGGCATGGCACAGGGGTTCCCCACCGTGCTGAACGACCTGATGAAAACTCAGTCGACAGGCACTGTGCGATTTGAGCTCCGCGCTGACGCTGAGCTCGTCGTCAAGCCGGGCAGGCTTGGCATAGCGACATTCCAGGCGATGCACCACCAGTTGGATGCCGTCATCGAGCAATGCGCGCTGGGTAATCCCCAACTGCTTCAGCCACTCGCTGCGCGCCCGTTCCATATACTTGAGATAATTGACGTAGTAGACGATGCCACCCGCATCGGTATCTTCGATATAGACGGTGACTGGGTGCTGAAATTCACTCATGCCCCGCCCTCTTGCGTAGGTGTTGATTCATCCGGCGACAGGCCCTCATCTCGGCTCAAGCCGAAATGCAGGTAGGCCTGACGGGTAACGACTCGCCCTCTCGCGGTGCGCATCATAAAGCCCTGCTGAATCAGATAGGGTTCGATGACATCCTCAATGGTGTCGCGCTCTTCACTGATCGCCGCTGCCAGACTGTCGACGCCCACCGGACCGCCCTCGAACTTCTCGATCATCGCCAGCAGCAGCCGCCGGTCCATATGATCGAGACCATGGGAATCGACATTCAACAAGTTCAGTGCCTGGTCGGCGATATTGGCCTCCAGCACACCGCTGCCGCGTACCTCGCTGAAATCGCGCACCCGCCGCAGCAGGCGGTTGGCGATACGCGGTGTGCCCCGCGCTCGGCGAGCGATCTCGGCCGCACCCGCCTGGTCTGCCTCGACCCCGAGTAGGCGCGCGGAACGAGTGACGATCTCGGTGAGCTCCGAGAGGCTGTAGAATTCGAGCCGCTGAACGATGCCGAAGCGATCACGCAGCGGCGAGGTCAAAAGCCCCGCCCGAGTTGTGGCACCGACCAGGGTGAAACGCGGTAGGTCGAGCTTGATGGAACGTGCCGCTGGCCCTTCGCCGATGACGATATCGAGCTGGAAGTCTTCCATGGCTGGATACAGGACTTCCTCCACCGCCGGAGACAGGCGGTGAATTTCGTCGATGAACAAGACGTCGCCGGGCTGGAGGTTGGTCAGCATGGCGGCCAGATCCCCGGCCCTCTCGAGCACCGGCCCCGACGTGGATTTGATATCGACGTCCATCTCATGGGCGATGATATTGGCCAGGGTGGTCTTGCCAAGCCCCGGGGGGCCAAAGACCAGCGTATGGTCGAGGCTCTCGCCGCGGCCACGGGCGGCGCTGATGAAGATGTCGAGCTGCTCGCGCACCGCCGGCTGGCCGATATAGTCGGCCAACCGCTGGGGGCGAATGGCATGATCGATCGGCACTTCCCCTTCGCGGGGCTGAGCGGCGATCAGCCGATCACTGTCAATCATGAGTCCTCCAGTGCCTGGAGGTGCCGTGCGGACACTGCCTTGAAGCGCATGCGCTCACTTTTACCATGGTCATGAATCATCAACCCGCCAACTTGCGGGCCAGAGCGCCCTTGATCAGTGCCTCGGTCGACAGGCCCTCATCTTGAGCGGCGATCATCTTGGCGGCCTCGGTGGGCTTGTAGCCAAGCGCTACCAGGGCGGCTTCGGCATCAGCGCGAGCATCGCTCGCCGACGTGTCTGGGGCGGCGGCTTGTTCGAGCCCGGCAAGGGCGTTCTCGCTTGCCTGGGTCCAGTGCGGGAAACGGTCGCGCATTTCGATTACTAGCCGCTCGGCGGTCTTCTTGCCGACGCCGGGTAGACGCGTCAAGGCCTTGATGTCGTCATCCATCACGCAGCGAATGAACTGGTCCTCATCCATGCCGGAGAGGATGGCCAGGGCCAGCTTGGGGCCGACGCCATTGACCTTGATCAGCGCCCTGAACAGCGCACGCTCCTTCTCTCTGGCGAAGCCAAACAGCAGGTGCGCATCCTCGCGTACGGTCAGGTGAGTGTGCAACTGTATCGTTTCGCCGACACCGGGCAGGGCCAGCAGGGTCGTCATGGAGGCTTCGAGTTCATAGCCTACCCCGCCCACATCCACGACCAGCCAGGGCGGCTGCTTTTCCAGCAGAGTGCCACGAAGGCGTCCAATCATACCGTCAAGATCCTTGAGAGAGTTCAGAGTTCTTGAGTCAGTTCTTGAGTCAGCTCTTGACTACGTTCTTGAGCAAGCTCTTGAGCCAATACCTGAGAAAGTGTCGAATCACTATACTGGTCGACCCACAGGCTGACCAGCATATCCAAACAGCGTTTGATAATATAAAACCGCCAGCTGTCTGACCTGGAAATAAGACGCACGATGCGGCTTGTTTCAGAGGCGGGGCCTTCGTGCGACCGGCATATCAACCGGGGCGATAGTCCCGCCAGCTCTTGCCTCGTGCCTGACGCGAGTTACGGCCACCGAAGGCGCCCTGCTTGACCAGACCGAGCCGCGCATGGGCATGCGTCAGGGCGATAGCCAGGGCATCCGCGGCATCCGCCTGGGGCGTTGCCGAAAGCCCCAATACGGCCGTCACCATATGCTGTACCTGGCTTTTATCGGCAGCCCCTGTGCCGGTGACCGCCTGTTTGATCTGTCGCGGCCCGTATTCGCTGACCGGCAGCCCATGATTGGCGGCACATACGATGGCGGCTCCACGCGCCTGCCCAAGCTTAAGCGCAGAAGCCGCGTTGTTAGACATGAACACCTGTTCGATGGCGAATTCCGCCGGTCGATGCACGGCGATCAACTCGCTGATGCCGGCGTAGCATTGGGCCAGGCGCTGAGCCAGGTCATCGTCCTTGAGGCGAATGCAGCCGCTGGCGACATACACCGGCCGAGGCTGGCTGACATCGAGCACGCCATAGCCAGTGATGCGCGACCCCGGATCGATGCCCAGGATCAGCATGGGCATGCCTCCGCGTTGATTACCCGGTCATTCGAGTTGTTCAAGAACGGCCTCGTCGAAATCGGCGTTGGAATAGACATTCTGTACATCATCGAGGTCCTCGAGCATGTCCACCAGCTTGATGACCTTCTGGGCCACCTCGACCTCATTGATCGGCGAGTAGTTGTCGGGATACTTATCGATCTCGCTGTGTGATGGCGTGAGGCCTGCCTCGAGCAGCGCTTCCTTGACCGCCCAGAAATCCCCCGGCTGGGTAATGACCTCGATGCTGCCGTCGTCATGGCTGATCACGTCTTCCGCGCCGGCCTCCAGGGTGGCCTCCATCAGCGCTTCTTCACTAGTGCCATCGCTGAATTGCAGCCGGCCCTGATGATGGAACATGAAGGACACGGAACCGGTAGTCCCCAAATTGCCACCATGCTTGGAGAACGCATGGCGCACTTCCGAAACCGTGCGATTGCGGTTGTCGGTCATGCACTCGACCAGCACGGCGACACCGTCCGGGCCATAGCCCTCGTAGACGGTTTCCTCCATGGCATCGCCATCGGTGTTGCCCGCCCCACGGTCGACGGCACGCTGGATGGTGTCCTTGGTCATGTTGTTGCCAAGCGCCTTGTCGATGGCCGCCCGCAGACGCGGGTTGTCGTTTGGCTCAGCACCGCCCAGTCGTGCGGCCACCGTCAGTTCACGAATCAGCTTGGAGAAGATCTTGCCGCGCTTGGCGTCCTGTGCCGCCTTGCGATGCTTGATATTGGCCCATTTGCTGTGTCCGGCCATGAAAAAAACCTCCTTTTCATGCGCCGCCGGCGCCCCAAGGGCGCCGGCGGATCGGAATTGCGTGTATTCAGGTGCTAGGTGTGGCTCAAACCCCCTGCTCGCCCTCGGGCTTGGCTTTCTGACGCAGGCGGATATTGAGCTCTTTGAGCTGCGTCGGAGAAACCACACCCGGAGCGTCGGTCATCAGGCAGGCGGCGCTCTGGGTTTTCGGGAAGGCGATGACCTCACGGATCGTTTTGGCACCGGTCATCAGCATTACCAGGCGATCCAGACCGAAGGCCAGGCCGCCATGGGGCGGCGCGCCGTACTGCAGGGCGTCGAGCAGGAAGCCGAACTTCTCGTCGGCTTCTTCCTCGCCGATGCCCAGCACGTCGAGCACCGCACGCTGCATGCCGTGGTCATGAATACGAATCGAACCACCACCCAGCTCGGTGCCGTTGAGCACCATGTCGTAGGCCTTGGACAGCGCCTCGGCCGGGCGGTCGCGCAGGGTGTCGACATCGCAGGACGGCGCGGTGAACGGATGGTGAAGCGCCTGCATGCGGCCGTTGCCGTCTTCCTCGAACATCGGGAAGTCGACCACCCAAAGCGGCGCCCATTCGCGGGTATAGAGTTCCAGATCTTCACCCAGCTTGACGCGCAGCGCACCGATCGCCTCGTTGACGATGCGGGCGTTATCGGCGCCGAAGAAGATGATGTCACCGTCCTGTGCCTCGACCCGGTCGAGCAGGTCTTCGATGATGCCGTCCATGAACTTGACGATTGGCGACTGCAGGCCTTCGATGCCCTTGGCACGTTCGTTGACCTTGATCCAGGCCAGGCCGCGAGCCCCGTAGATGCCGACGAACTTGGTGTACTCGTCGATTTCCTTGCGCGACAGCTTGGCACCGCCCGGCACCTTGAGCGCCGCCACACGGCCATCGTCGGCCTGGGCCGGGCCGGAGAAGACCTTGAAGTCGACGTCTTTCATCAGGTCGTCGACATCGGTGAGTTCCAGCGGGATGCGCAGGTCCGGCTTGTCGGAACCAAAGCGGCTCATGGCTTCGGCATACGGCATGCGCGGGAACAGCGGCAGTTCGACGTCGAGCACCTCCTGAAACAGTTGACGGATCATGGTCTCGGTAATGGCCATGATGTCGTCTTCGTCGACGAAGGATGCCTCGAGATCGATCTGGGTGAATTCCGGCTGACGGTCGGCGCGCAGATCCTCGTCACGGAAGCACTTGGCGATCTGATAGTAGCGATCGACGCCGGAAACCATCAGCAGCTGCTTGAACAGCTGCGGCGATTGCGGGAGCGCGAAGAAGCTGCCGGCGTGGGTGCGGCTCGGCACCAGGTAGTCGCGGGCACCCTCCGGCGTTGCACGGGTCAGGATCGGGGTCTCGATATCCAGGAAGCCCTGGTCTTCCAGGAAGGCGCGTACGCTGTGAGAGATCCGCGAGCGCAGGCGCAGCTTGTCGATCATCTCCGGGCGGCGCAGGTCGATATAGCGATGCTTGAGGCGGGTTTCCTCGCCGACCTTACCGTGTTCATCGAGTTGGAAAGGCGGCGTGGCGGCGGTGTTGAGCACCTCGACGTCCTTGGCCAGCACCTCGATCATACCGGTCGGCATGTTGGGGTTCTGGGTGCCTTCCGGGCGCAGACGAACACGGCCGGTAATGCGCAGCACGAATTCGTTACGTGCACGGTCGGCGGTCGCGAAGGCTTCGGCGGTATCGGGATCCACCACCACCTGCGCCAGACCATCACGGTCGCGCAGATCGAGGAAGATTACTCCACCATGGTCACGGCGGCGGTGAACCCAGCCGCATAAGGTGACCTGCTGGTCCACCAGAGTCTCGTTCAGCTGGCCGCAATAATGGCTGCGCATGTCAAATCCTGTTCTGTTGCGTTATCGAATAATAAAGAAGGACGGGGCGCTTAGGCCGCCGCTCCGTCCTTGGCCGTTGTCTTGGGCGAGGCGCTAGTATCCGCCCCGCCCTCGCCGGCAAGGTTCTTCTTGCTGCCGGACTTGAAATCGGTCTCGTACCAGCCGTTGCCGGCCAGCCGGAAGCCCGCCGCGCTGATCAGCCGCTGGAGCGAATCCTTGTCGCAGGCTGGGCAATCGGTCAGCGGTTCGGCGCTGATTTTCTGAAGCTTTTCCAGGCGATGGCCACAGGCCTTGCACTCATATTCATAGATGGGCATCGTTCAACTCTCCTGAGCACGACTACATAAGCACAACGGTTTGATCACAACGGCTAGCTCTAAGTGCTGGGCATCGTGCTGGGCATGGTACTTGTCGTACTACCTGTCGTAGTACCTGTACCTTTAAGAAGTACCTGTACCTTTAAGAAGTACCTGTACCTGCAAAGCACCCGGCATAGCGACAGCTTAGGCACACCGCACTGCCAACCAGCGGAGCCAGTGGCGGGCTTGGGGCCGAGCCTTGACACAATATCGGGGCGGCCCAGGCGCTTTCCAAGCCTGCTACGAAAGCGCGACATTATAGCGTGTTGCGCCCCCTGGCGGGCAAGGCGAGCAAGCGCGCATTATCATCGTTGTTCACAGTCAGCCCGACACACTACCTCACAACACGATCAGGACGCTCCCATGAAAGCCGTGATCCTTGATGCCGCCAGCCTCGGCGACGATATCGACCTGAACCCGCTGCGCGCCCAAGTCGAGACCCTGAAGGTCCATGACACCACTCGCCCAGAGGAGTGCCTGGAGCGCCTCGACGGCGCCAGTGTGGCCATCGTCAACAAGGTGCTATTGAATTCAGAGACCCTCGAGGCGCTACCCAGCCTGAGGCTGATCTGCGTATTGGCGACCGGCACCAATAATATTGACATGCAGGCTGCCAAGCGGCTGGGCATCGAGGTGCGCAACGTCACCGCCTATGGTACCGCCAGCGTCGCCCAGCACACGCTGATGCTGATGCTGGCCCTGGCCAATCGGCTTCCGCTCTACCAACGAGAGGTTGCCGACGGCGCCTGGCAGCAGAGTGCCTTCTTCTGCCTGCTGAATCACCGCACCCTGCAGCTCTCGGGAAAGCACCTGGTGATCGTCGGCCAGGGTGAGCTTGGTTCGCGGGTGGCAGCGCTGGCGAAAGCTTTCGAGATGCGCGTCAGCTTCGCTGCCCGTCCCGGCAAGGCCGACGACTCGCGCCCTAGCCTTCATGAGTTGGCGCCCCAGGCTGACGTTGTGAGCCTGCACTGCCCTTTGACCGACCAGACGCGCCACCTGGTCGATGCCGTCCTGCTGGAGCGCCTCAGAGAGGATGCACTGCTGATCAATTGCGCACGAGGCGGTATCATAGATGAACAGGCGGCCCTAGAGGCGCTGCGTGAGGGGCGCTTGGGTGGTCTCGGGGTTGATTCGCTGCCGGCAGAGCCCCCGCGAGACGGTCACGCCCTGATCAAGGCCCTCGATGAGCCACTTAACCTGATCGTCACCCCGCACAATGCCTGGATCACACCCGAGGCACGCGCCAATGTGGTCCGGCTGTCCGTGGACAATATCCGCGCCTGGCAAGGAAACTCGGATGCCTGATATCCATCGCCCACTCTATAACCTGGGCTCCATCAACATCGATCATGTCTATCGTGTACCCCACCTGGTTCGCCCTGGCGAGACGCTGGCCAGTACCGGCTACCAGCAGGTACTTGGCGGCAAGGGGGCCAACCAGTCGCTCGCCATGGCCCTGGCGGGTGGGCGGGTCGAGCACTGGGGGCGCCTGGGGCGCAGCGACCAGTGGGCTCTCACGCTGCTGACCGATGCAGGCGTCGGCGCCGACGCACTGGATCTCGTCGATGAGCCCAGCGGCCATGCCCTGATTCAGGTCGATGACCAAGCCGAGAATGCCATCATTCTCTATCCGGGGGCCAACCACGGCTTTGATGATGCCGACATCGACACCCGCATCGATAATGCCGAGCCCAGCGGCTGGCTGCTGCTGCAGAACGAGACCAACGGCCTGGCTCGCGCCATGGAGCAGGCCCATGCCAGAGGGCTGTCAATCGCCTTCAATCCGGCGCCGATGCACGCGGCCGTGAACGAGTTACCGCTGTCGACCTGCCAACTGTTGTTCGTCAATCGCGGCGAGGCGGCAGCACTCGTCAGTCTGCCCGAAGACAGTGACGCTAACGCCTTGCTAGCGGCACTCGGCGACCGCCTGCCGAGCATTGAGCTGGTGCTGACCCTGGGAGGTGATGGTGTCTGCTATCAGCACGGCGACACCCGACTCGAGTTGCCCGCTTATCGCGTCGAAGCCAGGGACACCACCGCCGCTGGCGATACCTTTATCGGCCACTTCATGGCCGCACGGCTTGCCGGCCGCGACGTCGAGACCTGCCTGCGTCGAGCAAGTGTGGCGTCAGCGATTTGCGTGCAGCGCGAAGGCGCCGCGCCGAGCATCCCCGATGCTGCGGCAGTGGATGCAGCGCTTGCCGAGTGGCCAGCGCTGACGCTGCGCCGCAGCTGAGCCATCCCATTTTCAATCACTGATGCGCGGGCATTGACCCGCTCGGCTAAGGAAGCCCCATGAGCCAACCGATCATCTTTGACACCGATCCGGGCGTCGACGACGCTCAGGCCATCGCCATTGCCCTTGCCCACCCGGAGATCGAGCTGCTGGGCATGACGACCACCTACGGCAACGTCGATATCGATACTGCCACCCATAACGCCCTACTGCTTGCCGAGCTGGCGGGGCAGAACATCCCGGTCGCCCAAGGTGCCGCCGCCCCGCTGGTCAAGGCCAAGCATCCAGCTCCGGCGCATATCCATGGTGCCAACGGCCTGGGCAATATCGATCTGCCCAGTATCGAAGGTAATGCGCTTGCGGTCAGCGCCCCTCAATTCATCGTCGACACCGTCAACGCTCGTCCCGGCGAGGTCAGCCTGGTGGCCGTGGGCCCTCTCGGCAACCTGGCCGCCGCACTGCAGCTCGACCCCAGCATTACCGAGAAGGTCAAACAGGTCATCGTCATGGGGGGCTCCATCAAGGAAGGCGGCAATGTCACCCCGGTCGCCGAGGCCAATATCTTCAACGACCCGCATGCCGCTGCCCGGGTACTGAGCGCCGGCTGGCCGCTGACGATGGTGGGACTGGATGCGACTCACCGCTGCGTTCTGGCACCCAAGGACATGGACGCCATCGCCGCAGGCCAGGGCGAGCTTGGCCGAGTGCTGGCCGAAAGCTACGCCTTCTACCGGGCCTTCTACCAGCAGGCGCTTGGCATTGACGGTTGCTGCCCTCACGATAGCTGCGCGCTGGCCTATCTCATTCGGCCCGAGCTCTTCACAACCGCCAGGGGCCATCTCAACGTGGTCACGGAAGGCATCGCCGAAGGGCAGACAGTGTTCGCACCTGAAAGCCGCGAGTTCCTGGCACCGCGCTGGTCCCAGACGCCAATCATCACCGCCTGCCTGAGCGCAGATGGTCCCGCAGTGATTGACTGGATGGTCGATACGCTCAAGTAACTTTCGACTGGCAATTGACTTGGCGCCATGCCCTCAGGCCTGGGAATAGCGGCCTAGAGCGTGATGAAGGCGTCGAGATCCTGCCAACCGACGTCTTCTACAACCACATCAGTGACCTGGGCGTTCGGTGGTCCTTCCCACAGCCACCGGACGACCGCATCGACGTCGCTGGACTCGCCGCATAGCAACACCTCGACACGCCCATCTTCCAAGTTACGGGCGTGTCCTGCCACCCCTGCCTCTAACGCCTGTTGCTGAGTCGCTCTGCGATACCAGACGCCCTGTACCTTGCCGGTGACCAGCGCCTTCAGGCAGCACTTGCTCATTCATGGTCTCCTTGATGTCCACAGCAACCAGGCACAACCAGGTCATGTTGCTACAGCCAAAATTATACCTGGGCTACATTTATACAGCTTTTATGTACAACTATTTCGGCACGAGCTATATTCAAGCCACAAGCCACAAGACGGATGTTTTCATGTTAGCTCTGACATTTCTGCTCCTGGTTACCACATGCCTATCGCTTGCCGCTTTGGGGTTCGCCATCAAAGCGGCGACGGTAGAGATGCAGTTCGGACTGGTTCCGCTGTCCGACACCTCAACTCAAATCGAGAATGGCCGACATCGGTTGACAAGCAAACCGGTCACCCGGCAGTGACTATCTCAGTCGGTTTGCACTTCTTGCTTGACCAGCACCGCTGAATTCCGCGGCAAGATATGTTTACCCCGGGCCAGCAGGTGGCACTTGGTAAACGCCGCACCAAGCAAAAGAATAAGAGAGCTGTAGTAGACCCACAGCAAAATCAATACCACAGAACCGGCGGCGCCATAGGTTGATGCCGTGGCCGTATAGGTCAGATAAAAAGCGATGCCGTATCGACCAATCGAAAATAGCACCGCCGTCACGCACGCCCCTACCATCACGTCCTTCCAGCGCAGCACCACATCCGGCAACACCTTGAAGATAGTGGCGAACAGCAAGGCGATCATGGCCAGGGAAATCAGGAACTCCAACCCGCCAATCATGAAGCCGATGCCAGGCCAAAGATCATTGGCCGCATGCAACACTGCGCGTACGACCACTCCGAGAACCAGTGAGACCAATAAGAGAAAGCCGATGGATAGCACCACCGCCAGCGACAGCACCCGGCTCTTGATGAACTGCAACATGCTGTTGCCACTGGGATGGGGCATCACGCCCCAGATGGTGTTCAGAGAAAACTGCATCTGCGCGAAGACGGTCGTGGCACCGATCAGCAAGGCACCAAAGCCAAGCATGCTAGGTAGCAGGCCAGACGCCTGTATACGCGACTGGGCGACGGCATTCTGGATGGCCTCGGCGGCTCCAAGGCCCATGGTGCCCTGTAACTGAGAGACGATCTGCCCCTGTGCGGCCTCTTCGCCAAGCACCAATCCTATGACCATGACCGCAATAATGATGGTCGGTGCCAGCGAGAACAGTGTATAGAAGGCCAGCGAGCCAGCGTAGCTGAAGGCATTGCGTTCAAGCCACAACTTCACGGCATGGCGGACCACTTCCCACCAGAAAAGAACCCTGGTTCGTAACATGCAAGCTCCCTGCAACAGTGATATCGACTGCACCTAGCATACCCGAGCCCTTGGCACGCTGCTTCGCCAGCCGCCAACGCCAGATTGCAGGCAGGGCAACGAGCATCGATAATGCGCCTCTTAGCGCACCAAGGTCATCAGCCACGGAGCCCGCATGGCGCATACCCAGCTCACCACCGATAGCCATAAGGATTTCGATTGCCTGGTCTTCATAGGCCGTTTTCAGCCACCGCATCTGGGGCACAGAGCGGTCATCCAC
The DNA here is from genome assembly GCF_013349955.1 of Onishia taeanensis. Classification (GTDB taxonomy): domain Bacteria; phylum Pseudomonadota; class Gammaproteobacteria; order Pseudomonadales; family Halomonadaceae; genus Onishia; species Onishia taeanensis_B. Next base: position 230,318 of record NZ_JABVXC010000004.1, read on the forward strand.
GAGGCATTGAAACGTGCCCATCAGGTAATCGTCCTTGTCGGCTCGGCCTGGCAGGCCCGTTCGCTGCGCAACCCCTGGCGCTTCGAGGAGCGCCACGACATGCTGAGAAGTTGTTTCGATGACACCGACAACGCGCGACTGGAAATCGAGCCTTTGCTTGATGCGCTTTACAATGATGATGTCTGGGTTCGCGACGTTCAGCGCAAGGTACGCGACATCGCCTCGCCGAGCCAGGGGCGCCTGCCCCGCATCGGACTGATTGGAGCCAGCCGGGGCCAATCGAGCTATTACCTTACCCTGTTTCCGCAATGGGAGTCGGTGAGCGTGCCGCTGGTCGAGGGCATCTCCGCCAGCGGAATCCGTGAACGGCTATTCCGGTCGCCGGCTGCCGCCAGTGATTACACCTCCACCGGCGCGGCCCACGACCTGCCCCCCGGTGTACTCGACACCCTTCAGGCCTTCACTCGCAGCCAGCACTACCAGCATCTATTGGAAGAGCAGCAACTGCTGCAGCAGTATCGCAGCGCCTGGGCAGATGCGCCCTACCCGCCTATTTTCGTGACGGTCAACGCCGTGGTGGTCCAATCGGGCCACGTGTTGATGGTCAAGCGCAGCGCAGCACCCGGCAAGGGCCTCTTGGCGCTACCAGGCGGATTCATCAACCCCCATGAGCGGCTGCTGGATGCCTGCCTACGGGAGCTAAGGGAGAGGGTGCGCCTGAAGGTGCCGACGCCGGTACTGAAGGGTTCGCTGCGGGGCCAACGCCTATTCGACGAGCCTCACCGCAGCTGGCGCGGCCGAACTCTGGCCGAGGCCTTCTATTTCGCGCTGCGCCCGGAGCAGCAACTCCCCCAGCTCAAGCCCGCCAAGGGCGGCGAGCGCGCTCGCTGGGTGGCACTTGCGGACCTGGAGCCCGAGGAGCTGTTCGAGGATCACTTTTTCATCATTCAGACCTTCCTGGGACTACCCGCCAGCCTCGGCACTTCCTAGCACCCTGCTGGGCGCTGCCAAACCGAGATGATGAACCGGATCAGGCTTCCAGGAAGTCCCTGGGTAGCTTCATCATCTGGCGCCATAGCTTCTCGACGCCCGGCTTGTGAACCAGCGAACAGCGGTACAGGCGAATCTCCAGCGGTACGTCCCAGCTCTCATCACCGGCCCGTACCAGACGCCCGCTGGAAAACTCTTCGCGGATACAAAAGTCAGGAATCCAGGCCATGCCAACGCCTTGCATCACCATGCCCTTGAGGCCCTCGGCCATGGCTGTCTCGTAGACGGTACGCAGCCGCAGGCGCAGCGGATCGTTCTTGAGCAGCATACGCACGCTGCGCCCCAAAAAGGCGCCCTGGGTATAGGAGAGGAAGGGAATCTGTCCTTCGCCGGCCAGCGGGAAGCGCGGCGCGCCGCCGGCATCGGGCAAGCAGACAGGGATCATCTTGACCCGGCCGACCGAGAAGGACGGAAAGACTTCGGCATCGAGCTGCATGCTTGCATAGGGATCGTAATAGCCAAGCATCAGGTCGCAATTGCCCTCACGCAGCACATGGATGGCCTCGCCGACATTCATCGCCACCAGGCGAGTTGGCAACTCCCCCAGCCCCTGCTGCAGTCGCGAGATCCACTGCGGATAAAAGGCCAGAGCCAGTGAGTGCGCGGCGACGATGTCCAGTGCCTCGGTATCCATGGCCACGCCACGCAAATGCCCCAGGCACTCATTCAATTGCTCAACCAGGTTACGCGCCGTGACCAAGAATAGTTGACCTTCGGGTGTCAGCCCGACAGGGGTTGTCGAACGATCCACCAGGGTCACTCCCACCGCCTGCTCAAGCGATCGAATACGACGACTGAAGGCCGGTTGGGTGACATGGCGCTGTCGCGCCGAGGCCGAAAAACTACGGGTATTGGACAGGGCGACGAAGTCTTCCAGCCACTTGGTCTCGAGGTTCACCGCGACTCCGATGGAATGTCATGTCTGGGCGGGGGCCGAACTGGCCGAACCCGCAAAGCCTGCTACTCTAGCTGCTCACTCACTGACTGCCAATCGGCAGGGTCGACCTGATGCAAGTTGTTGTCTCTTCAGGGGATCAAGCCGGACCTGTCATTGGATGGGCGATAATAGATATGCCGCCCGCGAGACAAGCTTGCGCCACAGGGGCCGCCGCTGAAGCTCCTCGTAGTCGATCTGGCGACAATTGGTGAAATCCGCCTCCAGCATGGTCTCGACCTCCCCGGCAAAACGCCGGTCCGGCACGAAGGCCGTGATTTCGAAGTTGAGTCGGAAGGAGCGGTTATCGAGGTTGACGGTGCCCACGCTGGCGGCGCTGTCGTCGATCAATATGACCTTCTGATGCAGGAACCCCGGCTGATAGCGATAGACCTTGATGCCGGCACGCAGCATGTCCGGGAGGAATGCGAAGGCAGACAGAAAGACCAGCAGGTGGTCGGGACGCTCGGGGATCATGATCCGCACATCGACACCACGCATCGCCGCCAGGCGCAGCGCATCCAATACGCTATGGTCAGGCACGAAATAGGGGCTCGTGACCCACAGGCGGTGCTCGGCGCTATGAATGGCATGTTGGACCAGCAGGCTCGCCGTTTCTTGGCGATCTGCCGGCCCCGAGGGGACCACCACCACGTTCTGGCCATTGTCACAGGCCCCCTGGGGCTCCCAGGCAATACCCAGCACCTCGCCTGTCGCCCAGTGCCAGTCTTCCCAGAAAGCTTCCTGAAGACCTAGCACGCTCGGCCCTGTCAGTTTGAGATGAGTATCGCGCCAGTGCCCATGTCGCGGGTCCTGCCCCAGATACTCAACGCCAACGTTAAAGCCCCCAAGCCAGCCCTCCCTGCCGTCTACCACCAGTATCTTGCGGTGGTTACGGAAGTTGAGCTGGAAGCGATGCCGCCAACCCCGAGATGAATGGAAGGCACTGACCTCGACGCCCGCCTGACAAAGATCTCGAATATAGCCTTCCTTGAGCTTACGACTGCCGATCTCGTCATACAGGAAGTATACGCGGACACCGCGTTCCGCGGCCTTCTGCAGGTGATGCTTAAGGCGTACGCCGAGGGCGTCATGGCGCACGATGAAGAATTGGATGAGCACGTAGTCTTCGGCGGCATCGATGCCGGCGAAGAGGCTCTCGAAGGTGGTTTCTCCATCGATCAGCAACTGGGTGCGGTTGCCGCGGGTCATCGGCATCAGTGCCAACTGTTCAACGGCGCGCAGGTCCCCCTGAGTGTTGCCGGCCAGGAAGGGGTCGACCTGGGAGCGATAGCGTTCGAGCACGCGGCGCAGTACCGTATCTCGCTCGCCGCGTGCCGACACATAGCCATAGAAACGTGGTCGACCAAAGATCCAGAAGGCGGGTAATGCCAAATAGGGAAGCGACACCAGCGAAATGATCCAGGCGATCGCCCCCTGCGATGTCCGGCTGGACATCAGCGCAATCACAGCCGATAACAGGCCTGATACATGAATCAGGAAGATGGCCGTTCCCAGCAGCCAGGAGGTCATGGTCGCATCCTTTCGACAGTCAACATCCAGTAACGGCCCCCACGGCAAGGTTGTGGGGGCCGTTCAGCGGTTAGCCTGGCATGGCAGGGACTCACGCGCGCTGGGCGATGATTTCCTTCCACTTGGCCGGACCGCTCTGGTGAACCGACTCACCTTGGCTGTCGACCGCCACGGTCACGGGCATGTCTTCGACCTCGAACTCGTAGATGGCCTCCATGCCCAAGTCTTCAAAACCGACCACTCGTGACTTCTTGATGGCCTGAGCCACCAGGTAGGCAGCACCACCCACGGCCATCAGGTAAGTCGCCTGGTTGTCACGAATCGCTTCGATGGCCATCGGGCCACGTTCGGCCTTGCCGACCATGCCCAGCAGGCCGGTTTCCTCGAGCATCGTGCGAGTAAACTTGTCCATGCGGGTCGCCGTGGTCGGGCCAGCCGGACCCACGACTTCGTCGCGAACGGGATCGACCGGGCCCACGTAATAGATGAAGCGCCCTTTCATGTCGACCGGCAACGGTTCGCCCTTGGCCAGCATCTCGGTCATACGCTTGTGAGCTGCGTCACGACCGGTCAACAGCTTGCCGTTGAGCAGCAGCGTGTCGCCCGGCTGCCAGCTCTTCACCTCTTCCGGCGTCACGGTATCGAGATTGACACGTTTGACGTTTTCGCCAATTTCGCGGGTAATTTCCGGCCAATCCTCGAGCTTGGGTGCCGGCAGTTCGGCGGCACCGCTGCCGTCGAGGCTAAAGTGCACATGTCGGGTCGCTGCACAGTTGGGAATGATCGCCACCGGCTTGTTGGCAGCGTGGGTGGGATAATCCTTGACCTTGATATCAAGCACCGTGGTCAAGCCACCCAGCCCCTGAGCGCCGATGCCGCTCTGGTTGACCTTGTCGTAGAGCTCCAGGCGCAGCTCCTCGGCGTGATTGCTGGCACCACGGGCCTGCAGTTCCTGGATATCGACAGGGTCGAGCAATGATTCCTTGGCGATCTCCATGGCCTTTTCGGCGGTGCCACCAATGCCGATGCCGAGCATGCCCGGCGGGCACCAGCCAGCGCCCATCTTGGGAAGCTGCTCCAGTACCCAGTCGACGACCGAGTCGGACGGGTTCAGCATCGCGAACTTGGACTTGGCCTCGCTGCCGCCGCCCTTCGCGGCCACATGCACTTCGACCTTGTCACCGGGCACCAGCTTGTGGTGGATAATCGCCGGGGTGTTGTCCTTGGTGTTCTGACGCTTGCCATCCGGGTCCGCGAGCACCGAGGCGCGCAGGACGTTGTCCGGCAGTTTGTAGGCACGGCGCACGCCTTCATTGACCATGTCATCGAGGCTCATATCGGCGTCCCAGTTCACGTTCATGCCGACGTGCACGAAGACGGTGACGATACCGGTGTCCTGACAGATGGGTCGATGACCCAGCGCACACATGCGCGAGTTGATCAGAATCTGGGCGATGGCATCCTTGGCGGCGGGATTCTCTTCCCGCTCGTAGGCACCATGCATGGCGTCGATGAAATCCTTGGGATGATAGTAGGAAATGTATTGCAGCGCGTCGGCCACGCTTTGGATCAGATCATCCTGGCGGATCACGGTCATATGGAAGCGACTCCCTAGCGTTGTCATCGGGCCCGCCGCGGTCAGGTCACGGCGAACGAAATGTAGATATTATATCGCATCACCCCTTTGCGCTGAATTGCCAATGCCACGTTCTTTGAGATGCAAGCAAATACAGCGAAGATAACGGTATAAAAACTTAAACGACGGAATGATCAAACCCAACTGGCATCACCACATGCCACCAGGTTGCCATAGCCAGCAGATACGCCGTAAGCAGTCAGCCACGCGGCGGATTTCTGGCCCCTCCGGCATCGCTTATCCCAGCGCCAACTGGCGTTCTTTTAGAGTGTGCAGCCGATCACGAAGGCGGGCCGCCGCCTCGAACTCAAGGTTCTGGGCCGCCTCGTGCATGGCATCTTCAAGCTTCGACATCTCGCGCCGCACCTCATCAGGGGAAAGCGTTGCCAGCTGCTCGGCACTGTACTCGCCGGTAGGCTCTGCCACCTTGCGTTCTCCCCGCTGACGGCTGCGCTTGCTGCCCGGAGCCTGAGCGCCTTCCATGATGTCCTCTACCGACTTGGTAATGGTCACCGGCGAGATGCCGTGCGCCTCGTTGAAGGCCAGCTGTTTCTCTCGGCGCCGCTCGGTCTCGTCCATGGACTTGCGTATCGAGTCGGTGACACGATCGCCATAGAGGATCGCCTTGCCATGGGCGTTCCGCGCGGCCCGGCCAATGGTCTGAATCAAGGAACGCTCATTGCGCAGGAAGCCTTCCTTGTCGGCGTCGAGAATCGCCACTAATGAGACCTCGGGAATATCCAGGCCCTCACGCAGCAGGTTGATCCCCACCAGCACGTCGAACTTGCCGAGCCGCAGGTCGCGGATGATCTCGACCCGCTCCACGGTATCGATGTCCGAATGCAGATAACGCACTCGCACGTCATGTTCATCGAGGTATTCGGTCAGGTCCTCGGCCATGCGCTTGGTCAAGGTGGTTACCAGCACCCGCTCGCCGACGTCGGTGCGTAGCTTGATTTCGGACAGCAGGTCATCGACCTGGGTGGAAGCCGGTCGCACTTCGATTTCCGGATCCACCAGACCCGTCGGGCGCACGACTTGCTCGACCACCTGGCCTGCATGCTCGGCTTCATAGGGGCCGGGCGTTGCCGAGACGAAGATCGTCTGAGGGCTGATTCGCTCCCATTCCTCGAACTTCATCGGGCGGTTATCCAGCGCCGAAGGCAGGCGGAAGCCGTACTCGACCAGGGTCTCCTTGCGCGAGCGGTCTCCTTTGTACATGCCGCCGACCTGGGGCACGCTGACGTGAGACTCGTCGATCACCAGCAGCGCATCGGCGGGCAGGTAATCGAAGAAGGTCGGCGGCGGCTCGCCCGGAGCGCGGCCTGAGAGGTAGCGGGAGTAGTTCTCGATGCCGTTACAGTAGCCGAGCTCGTGCATCATCTCGATGTCATAGAGGGTGCGCTGCTCGAGACGCTGTGCCTCGACCAGCTTGTCGTGCTTGCGCAGGAAGTCCAGGCGCTCGGTCATCTCGCCCTTGATGCGCTCGGCGGCCTCGAGAATCGTGTCCCGGGGCGTCACGTAGTGACTCTTCGGATAAATGGTCATACGCGGGACCTTGCCGCGAACCTCGCCGGTCAGCGGATCGAACAGGCTGATGCCGTCGATCTCGTCATCGAACAGCTCGACCCGTACGGCCTCGTCTTCGGCATCGGCGGGAAAGATGTCGATGACGTCGCCGCGCACCCGGTAGGTGCCGCGGCGAAAATCCATGTCGTTACGGGTATATTGCAGCTCCGCCAGACGACGCAGGAACTTGCGCTGATCGATCAGCTCGCCTCGAGTGAAGTGCAGGCGCATCTTCAGGTACTGGTCGGGGTCACCCAGGCCATAGATGGCCGACACCGAGACCACGATCAGCGCATCGCGACGTTCCAGCAACGCCTTGGTGGCCGACAGGCGCATCTGTTCGATGTGATCGTTCACCGATGCGTCTTTCTCGATGAAGGTATCCGAAGACGGCACATAGGCTTCGGGCTGATAGTAATCGTAATACGAGACGAAGTACTCGACGGCATTATCGGGAAAGAAAGCCTTGAATTCGCCGTAGAGTTGCGCGGCCAGGGTCTTGTTGGGGGCCATGACGATGGTCGGCCGCTGCACCTGCTCGACCACATTGGCCATGGTGAAGGTCTTGCCCGAGCCGGTCACCCCCAGCAGCGTTTGATGGGCCAGGCCCGAATCCAGGCCCTTTATCAGGCTATCGATAGCCGCGGGCTGATCCCCCGCGGGCTTGAACTTCGACTGCAGACGAAACGCTTTGCTCATGTCCCTTCCCGGCTTGAATAGTAACTAACTCGACCAACAAGATAACGGTATAAATCAATCTTGGTCAGACAAGACCTGTCGAGTGGTGATGTCCACCGTGGATGTGGTCATCAGACGATGAATCGGGCAGCGATCGGAAATCTCCGTCAACCGATCTAGCTGCGTGGCATCATCGATACCTTCGAAGTGCATGCTGACGTCCAGCCGGTAGACCCCGTGGCGCTCATCGCGTTCATCGCGCACGACCCAGACCTTGACCCCGGTGAGTGGCCAGCCCTTGCGATAGGCGTACATTTGTGCGGTGATCGCCTTACAGGCGGCCAGCGATAGATCGAAATAGTCATGGGGATCGGGGGCGCTTTCGTCGCCGCCGACCACGCCAGGAGCGTCGACATAGAGGTCTTCGAAACCTTCCAATTCGACTTTCTGGCGCAATCCGCCCTCGCCTTGACTGATCACAGTGATGGTCATGTCAGTGCACCTTTACGCCGAGTTTCTCGACGGCTTTGATCAATGCCTCGCGGCGTACACGCCCTTCCACCTCGGCGCCATGGCGTCCCACCTCGGCGCTGTCAACGCCATCGAGCATCATCAAGGCGGTAGTGATGCGATTGACCAGTTCGGTACTTTCGACCCCTTTGAAGGCCAGTGAAATGCTCGCCATCGATACGCTCCTGCAAGGGACTTGATTGAACGGTGAGTTTAGCATGCCCTCGCCAGCGGCCGGCCAGACTTGAATCGGCGCCGATTGCCCCCATAGCCAACCCACAGACCATGGAGACGCATCTACTGAATGCCGATTCCAACAGGGAGATTCGTATGACCGACTGGAGTGAACGCATCGGCGCCACCACCGATGGCGAGGCCCGCGTCATCTTTGATACGCCGACCCCGGCGCGCCAGGCATTGGATGGCACCGTCGTCACGCCACTGGTGCACCTGGGCATTCTCGAGGTGGCAGGCACTGATGCCGAGCGCTTCCTGCAGGGACAGACCAGCGCGCAGATGTCTCTCGCCGATGGTGATTTCGCGCCGCTGACCTGTTTCTGCGCCACCAAGGGGCGCATGCTGGCCAATGCTCAAGCCCTGCGGGTGGCGCCGGATTGCTATTGGCTGCTGATGGAGCAGTCGCTGCTCGAACCGCTTAAGGCCCACCTCGAGAAATTCGCCGTTTTCTACAAAACCGAGATGCGCCTGCGCGACGATTTGGCAGCGATTGGCCTGATTGGCAATGACGCCCCAGCATTGCTCGAGGCGCGCCTCGACGTCGAGCCGCCACATATCTGGCATCAGCGCCAGCATGGTGATCGCTTGGTGGTTCGCCACCCCGGGCCACGTCCGCGCCTGATCGCCCTACTGCCGATCACCGATCTCGAGGGCTGCTGGCAGGCACTGACGCAACAGGCAATACCGGTCGGCAACGCCGTATGGTGCCTTCAGGATATCCAGGCCGGCCTCGGCTGGCTGAGCGCCAGCCAGCAGGACAGCTATCTGCCGCAGATGATTAACTGGGAAGCGCTTGGCGGCATTAGCTTCAAGAAAGGCTGCTATACCGGCCAGGAAGTCGTTGCCCGTGCTCACTTCCGCGGTCAGGTCAAGAAACGCCTGATGAGACTCACGCTCGAGGGCAATGGCGTACCCGTGGTCGGCAGCGAACTCTTGGACGCTGAGGGCAAGCGCCAGGGGGAGGTCTTCGCCGCTGAACGCGACGCCTACGACCAGGTCGAGCTGCTGGCGGTGCTGACCACCAAGGAAGTCGCCGAGCCGCTGACGGTGAATGGCGTACGCTGCCAGCGCCAGCGTCTGCCCTATCCGCTCGAACGCCTCGACCCGGAAGAGCTGGCCACTCACAAGGGGTGATGAAAGAGGCTTATCGAACCGGCTTATTCGGCCAAATTGCTGTTGCAACCACGCCATCTGCCAATCAGACCGATGGCAACCAATCGCTGGCTAGCAGGCCAGTTTGAAGACTCGCGCCGCGTTGGCCGTACTGACCTTTGCCAGCGTGGCGCAAGAGACATGACGCAGCGCGGCGACGTCAGCGGCGATTCGCGCAAGCCTTGCCGGCTCGTTACGCTCGCCCTTGAAGCCCGCCGGCGGCATGTCGGGGCTATCGGTTTCCAGCACAAAACCATCTTCTGGCAAAGCCGCCACACAACGACGCAGGCGCTGTGCGCGCTCGTGAGTCACTGCCCCTCCAAGCCCCAGCACAAAACCCAGTGCCAGAAACCGCTGTGCCTGCTGCAGACTCCCGGCGAAGGCATGTATCAGCCCACCCGCCGGCAAGCCGATTTCCTTGAGGCACTTGGCCACCTGATCATTGGCGCGTACACAGTGGATCACCACCGGCAAATGGCGTTCCCTGGCAATGCGCAGCTGCGCCTTGAACAGTTCCCACTGGGCATCCAGCGACGCCTCGAAGCGAGCGTCGATGCCGCACTCACCCACCGCCACCACCTCGGGATGTGCGTCGAGCGCCGCCTCCAGGGCGTCAAGGTCATCACCTTCATCTAACGGGTCAATACCCAAGCGATGGGTGCCTAGGCGGCTGGCATTCACCTTGTGAGCGTCGAGAAAGTACGGATGCAGCCCCAAACAGACGCTCGTATCGTCTCGCTTCCCCAGCGCCAGCACCGATGGCCAACGCGCCCGCGTTGTGCCCGGCACCACGAAATGCTCGACGCCCACCGACCTGGCCCGCTCGAACATGGCCTCGCGGTCAACGTCGAAGTCGGGGAAATCCAGGTGACAGTGGGCGTCGATAAGCATAAGCATAAGCGTAAGCTGGAAGCTGGAAGCTGGAAGCTGGAAGCTGGAAGCTGGAAGCTGGAAGCTGGAAGCTGGAAGCTGGAAGCTGGAAGCTGGAAGACAGCATGAACCATGCCATCATCGGGTCAAGGGTTTTCTTCCAGCTTACAGCTTAAGCCCGCGAAGCGGGCGTTCTTCCAGCTCCGGGCGCAGCCCGTCTCAGTGCTCGCGCGTCGCACTGAAGCGAATATCCGGCCAGCGCTCCTGGGTCATCTGCAGGTTAACGCGGGTCGGCGCGATATAAGTCAAACAGCCACCGCCGTCATAGGCCAAATTGGTGCTCGCCTTGCGCTTGAACTCGTCGAGCTTCTTGGCGTCATCGCAATAGACCCAGCGAGCCGTCTGGACGTTGACCCCCTCATAGAGGCAGTCGACCTTGTACTCTTCCTTGAGTCGATGGGCGACCACGTCGAACTGCAGCGTACCCACAGCTCCTAAGATCAGGTCATTATTGTCCAGGGGCATGAACACCTGGGTAGCCCCTTCCTCGGAGAGCTGCTGCAGCCCCTTCTGCAGCGCCTTCATCTTCAGCGGATCCTTGAGGCGAACACGCTTGAACAGCTCCGGCGCGAAGTGCGGAATGCCGGTAAAACGCATATCCTCGCCCACCGTGAAGGTATCGCCGATCTGGATGGTGCCGTGGTTATGCAGACCGATGATGTCGCCGGGCCAGGCCTCTTCCACGTGAGCGCGATCCGAGGCCATGAAGGTCAGGGCATCGGGCACCTTGACGTCCTTGCCGATACGCACGTGGCGCATCTTCATGTTGCGGTCGTACTTGCCGGAACAGACCCGCAGGAAGGCCACTCGATCTCGGTGCTTGGGATCCATGTTGGCCTGGATCTTGAACACGAAGCCGGTGAAGCGCTCGTCGTTGGCATCCACCTCACGCGAATCGGTCTCACGGGGCTGTGGCGCCGGTGCGTACTCCACGAAGCCATCCAGCATCTCGCGAACGCCGAAGTTGCCCATGGCGGTACCGAAGTAGACAGGCGTCAGCTCACCGCGACGATAGGCGTCGAGATCGAACTCATGGGAGGCGCCACGCACAAGCTCGACCTCCATCCGCAGCTCCTCGGCCTGAGACTCACCCAGTACTTCATCGACCTCGGCATTATCGAGCCCCTCGATGCGCACATCCTCGGGAATGCGGCTGCCCTGCCCCTGCTTATAGAGATGGATGACATCGTTATAGAGGTGATAGACCCCGCGGAAATGGCGTCCCATGCCGATGGGCCAGGTCATGGGCGCACATTGGATATTGAGCACCGTCTCGACTTCATCCATCACCTCGACGGGGTCGCGAGTGTCGCGGTCCATCTTGTTGATGAAGGTGAGGATCGGGGTGGTACGCAGGCGACAGACATCCATCAGCTTGATAGTACGATCCTCGACGCCCTTGGCACCGTCGATGACCATCAGCGCCGAGTCCACCGCGGTCAGCGTGCGATAGGTATCCTCGGAGAAATCCTCGTGGCCGGGCGTATCGAGTAGATTGACGATACGACCGTTATAGGGGAACTGCATCACCGAGGTGGTCACCGAGATGCCGCGCTCCTGCTCCATCTTCATCCAGTCGGAAGTGGCATGGCGGTCATTGCGCTTGCTCTTGACGGAACCCGCCATCTGAATGGCGTTCCCGAACAGCAGCATTTTTTCGGTGATGGTGGTCTTGCCCGCGTCGGGGTGGGAAATGATCGCGAAGGTACGTCGCAGATCGACTTGAGTCTCAAGCTCGCTCATGAAATCCGTCACTGCTAGAGGTGGCTGGCCACAGGGCCAAAAGATGACCCTATCTTAACACTCCCAGCGCAGCGGCCCAATTGGCCTATCCAGGCACGCTATCATTCCGCACTTTCCGGCCTGAGCCTGCCAGGCGACATTACTCGTCCCTATTGCTCGACCTGACCTCAGCAACCTGACTGGCGCAGGACGACTCTCCCAGATAATCAGGCCGGTTGAACAACGATCGGGGCGAGTCCACCGATGTCAGATGATCGGCCACCTTTTGTCTTGAGATCTCTCCCCCTGGGAGGGCTGGCCAAGAAGCTTGTGAAGAGTAGAATTACAGTCAAGAGAAAATAAGTCGATAGAAACAGCGAAGTACCAAAATTCATCGGTAACAAAAGGAACACCCTATGGATGCATCCATCAATGCCACGGTCGGCATGGCCACGGCACTGCAGCAGTTCAACAGCAGCCAACAGGCTCAAGCCGAGCTGTTCAAGGAAAACCTTGATACTCAAGCATCACAGGTCAACCAGCTAATGGAGTCGGTCACGCCGCCTGGCCAAGCGGTTGCTCCGCAAGGCGAATTGGCCACATCAGGCACCATGGGTACCCAGATCAATACCTACGCCTGATCGCCACCGCTGATTGGGTATTCATGCCCGATACCCATAAGCAGCAATGCCGCGACCTGCACGGTTGCGGCATTTTTATGCAAAACAGGCTTCCGCCTGCCGCCCTGGCTGATGCAGCCATCAGGGTTTGCGGTATCATGCAGCCATTACCGGAACGGAGCCATCATGCACGCCGCTCAAGCCGCCCTGCCGTTACCCTTGTCGACCCCCAACCGCAACCTGGTAAGACTGACGATCGTCCGAGGCATCACCTGGACCGGCTTCCTGGGCGCCATCATCTTCGGCATCGAAGTCCTGGGCTTTCAGTTGCGCGTGCTGCCGATTATTACCGTGATTGTCGCCATGGGTCTCATGAACGTTGCCACCTGGTGGCGGTTAGGCCGACCGCGGGCCGTCACGGATACGGAATACCTGCTGCACCTGATGGTCGATGTGGCCGGTCTTACCCTGCTTTTCTACTTCACCGGCGGCTCCACCAACCCCTTTATCAGTTACTACCTGGTACCGGTGACCATTGCCGCTGCGACTCTGCCCTGGATATATGCCTGGATCATCGCCAGCGGCGCCATGGCGGGGTACACCTTCCTGATGCTGTTCTTCGACCAGGTCCCCCAGCTGAGCAACGGCGTGATCGCCAACAACATCAGCCTTCATGTACTGGGAATGTGGATCAACTTCGGGCTGTCGGCAGGCCTGGTGACCTTCTTTATTTTCAAGATGGCGCATGCCCTTCGGCGCCGGGAGAAGACCCTGTCACGTACCCGCGAGGCCGCGCTGCGCAATGAACAGGTACTGGCAGTGGCCACCCAGGCCGCCGGCACCGCCCATGAGCTGGGCTCACCGTTATCGACCATGGCGGTGCTCCTCAAGGAGATGCGTCAGGATGCCGGCGACCGGCCACAGCTGATCGAGGATATCGACCTATTGAGAGCGCAGGTCGACACCTGCAAGACACGACTTCAGCAACTGGTCGCCAATGCCGACCGGCGGCGTCTAGGTGAGCCCGAAAGTCGCGTAGCCGAGGAATGGCTTTCGAGCGTGGTGCAGCGCTGGTTGGTGGTCCGGCCAGACGTCAGCCATAAGCTGGAAATAGCCGGACGCCGCGGCAAGCCGGAGCTCGCGGTTGACGCGACCCTGGAACAGGCGCTGATGAACCTGCTCAACAATGCCGCAGATGCTAACCCAGAAAACATCGTCATCAGCCTGAACTGGGATGCCAACGAGGTGATCTTCGATATTCGTGACCATGGCCCAGGGGTTAGCCTGTCGATTGCCGACCAGCTCGGTGAAACCTTCATATCGACCAAGTCCAAAGGCATGGGAATCGGCCTGGTGCTCACTCATGCCACTATTAACCGCTTCGGTGGCAATGTCAGCCTGTACAATCATGAGGAAGGGGGCACCCTGACGGAGGTCAAGCTGCCCAGGCGGGATACGAGCCAGGCCTGAAAAGAGCCTGAGGGCCCTGAATAGGGTCTGGGCACGCCAGCCTAGCCGCAAGAATGCCACCTTCCCGACCGTATCAAGCGCGCGCCAGCACGCAGAAAGATCAGAGACGAGGACAACATGTCAGAGACGCCACAACGCCTGCTGATCATCGACGATGACGAGATGTTCTGCCATGTCATGCAGCGGGCCATGAGCCGTCGCGGTTTCGAGGTCATGGTGGCCCACGATGCCGAACAGGCCCTGGCACATGCCCGACAGTCACCGCCCGAGATCGCCACCCTGGATTTGAAGCTTGAACAGAGCTCAGGCCTAAAGCTCCTGCCGGAGCTGCTGGAGCTGGCCCCGGCCTGCCGGGTAGTGGTACTCACCGGCTATTCGAGCATCGCCACCGCCGTGGAGGCGATCAAGCTCGGCGCGGCGAACTATCTGTGCAAGCCTGCCGACGCCGATGAAATTCTGGCCGCCCTGGAGCACCAGGATGGCAATCCGGATGCCGAAGTCGCCGACAATCCCCCCTCGATCAATCGCGTGACCTGGGAGCACATCCAGAAGGTGCTTCAGGAACATGATGGCAACATCTCGGCGACGGCTCGGGCGTTGGGTATGCACCGTCGCACCCTGCAGCGCAAGCTGCAGAAACACCCGGTAAGACGCTAGGCTAGATCTAGCCCCACGTCTTACCGGAAAACCGGCGAGGCCTTGCCCGAAAGCCGGCCTGACACCGCTACTGAGCGGTCCAGCCCAGGTCGATGTTCCAGCTCGCCCCGGTGACAGCGCCAGCGAGCTCCGAGGCCAGGTAGGCAACCAGTGATGCCACCTCGCCCGGCTCGATCAGGCGCTTGACCGCGGCATTCTTGAGCATGATCTGCTCGATCACCTGCTGCTCGTTCATATCATGAAGCTTGGCCTGATCGGCAATCTGATTATCGACCAGCGGGGTCTTCACATAGGCCGGGCAGATGGCGTTGGCCGTGATGCCCTGACTGCCCCCCTCGAGTGCCGCGGTCTTGGTCAGGCCAATCATGCCGTGTTTGGCACTGATATAGGCGGCTTTGCCGGGTGACGCGACCTGAGCGTGCACAGACGCGATGTTGATGATGCGCCCCCATCCTCCCTCACGCATCGACGGCCAGGCCGCCTGCGTCAGCAGGAAGGGCGCCGTCAGCATCAGGTCGATGATCTGTCGCCACTTGGCCTCCGGGAATTCTTCAATGCTGGACACATGCTGGATACCGGCATTGTTGACCAGGATATCCAGGCGCCCAAAGCGACGCAGCGCCTCTGCCACCGCCGCACGGCAGGCATCTCCATCGGTCAGATCCGCCTGAAAGAAGACCGCGCCAGCCGCGTCGGCCACTGCCTGACCATCGGGGTTGAAATCCACCGCTAGTACCTGATGCCCCTGGCGGCAAAACTCCTCGACCACTGCTGCCCCAATACCGCTGGTAGTCCCGGTGACCAAGGCAACTCGCGGCGATGTCTCCTGTGACGTGCTACTCATTGCTAACTCCTGTAAAAGGCATGACGCTCCGCACGGCGGAGATCCTGAATCAGCATACGATGAGGCTTGCGGAAAACACCAGTGCGGCGCTGCAACATATACGGGGCGTCAGACGAAAGCGCTAGGCACATAGGGCGGGCACATAGAGCAGGAATATAGGGCGATCGGTGCAAGTCAGCGAATGGCGCCCAAGTTAAGTGGGACACGTCAAATCCATAGCGGGAGACAAAGGCCGCGTTAAAAATAGAGGCCGAGCAATGAACGTGGCATGAGATCTCCGGAGACGCCATAAGCGACACGTAATGCTAGAATACGAGTTTCGACGACACCAACCTCCCCTCACCGCCGCGGAGCCGCCATGCAGACTGCCCAACGCCTCGAGATCGCCATCGACATCGCCAAACAGGCCGGCCAGGCCATCATCGACGCCCGTCAGTCACAGGACTTCTCCCAGCGCTACAAAGCCGGGAACGAACTGGTGACGGATGCCGATGTCGCCGTCGACACCCTGATCGGTCGCGCCCTCGAAAAGCACTTCCCCGGCGAAGCACGGCTGACCGAGGAACTCTCCCCCGATCGCGGCGCCATTGAACAGTCGGGCGCCCTCTGGGTGGTGGACCCCATCGATGGCACCGTCAACTTCGCTCACGGCCTTGCTCACGTGGCGGTGTCCATCGCCTGGGTCAAGGATGGGCACATCGAGATCGGCGTCGTCCATGCGCCCTTCCTCGGCGAAACCTTTACCGCAGTGCGCGGCCAGGGCGCCTGGCTCAATGACGAGCGTATTCGCGTCAGCCGCGCGTCACAGCTAACTAACAGCTTGGTGGCCACCGGTTTTCCCTATCGCCGCGATAGTCGGCCGCCGCTGATCCGTCGCCTGGCCGCCGTACTCGAGTACTGTCAGGATGTGCGTCGTAACGGTGCCGCCGCCCTCGACCTGTGCAATGTGGCTTGCGGCCGCCTCGATGCCTACTACGAGAGCGTCTCTCCCTGGGACTTTGCCGCCGGCGTCCTGATCGCTCGCGAGGCTGGCGCCCGCACCGGCCATCTGTATCCATGCCCGTCGAGCATTCCCGAAGACCTCTACGGAGAAAATCTGCTGGTCAGCGCCCCGGATATCCATGGCGACTTGGTCAAGCTGTTGGTGCGCGCCGATGAAGACCGACACGAGACCGGCTAAGACGATAGCCGCTCGGCTCTGCTATAGCAGCCTGCAATAGTCGACGTAGCCAGACTCTATTGGCATCCCCCGGCACATTGGTGAACAATGTGCCCATATTCAAATCGATCCCGTCACATATCACGTTTATTTAAGGAGCCCTACATGTTTGTTGTTATCTTTGGTCGCCCCGGCTGCCCCTTCTGCGTTCGTGCCAAGGAGCTCGCCGATAAATTGAGCGATGTCGGCGCCATCAGTGGCTTTCGCTATATCGACATCCATGAAGAAGGCATCAGCAAGGCCGATATGGAAAAGACCATCGGCAAGCCGGTCGAAACCGTACCGCAGATTTTCGTGGATCAGACCCACGTGGGTGGCTTCACCGAGTTCAACCAATACGTGAGCGACAATGCCCTGATGCCGGAAAGCGCGGAACAGTAAGAGCGCCGGAACCTTTCAGGACGAACTCGTGAACAGTACCCCGTACTCACTTCCTGGGTGCTTGATAGGTACTTGATTGATAGGTACTTGATAAGCACCTTCGTAACAGCGAGTTCGTGAATAGCTTAGCAAGCAGGCAGCCATACGGACGCTGGCTGCTTGACAGACAGCCGCCCAAGGGCGGCTGTCTTCATATACGGGTAAAAGGCGATAGTGCTCCGCGTTGGTTGCGTCTGGCTCGCGTTGAAAGCCTAGAGGTCTGCTGCACCTATACTCAGTGGAATACTCGAAGGCTCGACGTCAGGGAGAGAGCGTCCGATGCAACGCCAAGAATTTCTCCAACAGCTGTGGCTGGACTACATCCACCTGCACCCGGAGATCGGTGGCCTGCGGCTGTGGCCGGTGGGCAGCGAGCCCGAGTTCCTCGCCTTGCTGACTCTGAACCATGGCCCCTTTGCCGCGGCCAAGCTGCTGCCCACACTCACCCAGTTCGGCTATCGCGCGAAAGAGCGACATGCGATGGCTGATCGAGGCCTTTTGGTCTCACTCTATGCGCCCCCCGACAACGGCCCCTGGCTGGTGCTCGGTGAACTTCAGTTGGGCACCCTGACGCGTGAGCCTCGGGAGATTCTCCAGGCACTGGTCGCCCAAGCACTTCAAGAAGACACAGGCGGCCAGAACCTGCTGGCAAGAGGCCGGCCCTGGCCAATGCCTGACTGGAATATGTTCTGCCTGTTGCAGCGCGCTCATCCGCTGGCGGCCTGGCTTGCCGTGATGGGACCACGACTTCACCACGCTGGCTTCGACTGCGATCGCCTGGGCAGCGATCTCAATACGCTGGATGCACAGTTGGAACAAGCGGGCCTGGACAGTAGTAGCGATCGCCATCACGGCGTCTTCCCGGTATCGGCACTGCTCAACTACCGCTTCTATCCGAGCTGTTCACAGCGGCTCGCCTTCGCCGGCGGCGACGAGCATCGCATTACCCTGGGTGGCCTGGCGCTGATCCAATCCTGCCTGCCGGGCAAGCATGACCGCTCAGCCGAGCTGCTGCTCCCCCAGCACACCCGCTGTGAACTCGCCTGAGCTCTTCCATGCCAGCGAAATGGAGCTCGTCATGACAAGCTTCAGGATCACAGTCTCAGCCGCGGCGTAATGAAATCCAGGAAGGCACCGATGCGTGACGAAAGGGCCGTGTTGCGGTAGTACACCGCCTGGACCTGCTCGCGTCGGTGGGGGCTAAGCATGCGATCGGCCAGCAGGCTGACCAGACGCCCATGAGTAAGATCCTCCTGAATCATGAAGCGTGACAGGCAGGCGATCCCCTCGCCGGCAAGGCATAGCTGTCGCATGACTTCACCACTGGACGTGCTCAACTGCGCTCTGATGTTGGCGCCCTCTTGAGTCAGCCCCTCTACTGGCCAGCGATTCAGACTGTTGGCATTCAGAAATCCCAACAACTGATGGTCCCGCAGCCCGGCTGGGCTGGACGGCACCCCATGGCGCTCCAGATAAGAGGGGCTGGCCACCAGCTGCAGCGGCGAGCGGCCGAGCATCCGGGCGTGAAGGGTGGAGTCCTCGAGGCTGCCGATGCGAATCGCCACGTCGGTGCGTTGCTCGAGCAGGTTGATGATATCGTCCGACGCGGACAGCTCTAGCTCGATCCCCGGATACTGCTCGCGAAAGGCCCCAATCAGGGGTACCAACTGATGAAGAACGAACGGGGTGGCCGCATCCACCCGCAGCGGGCCGCTGGGCCGCTCGCGGCTCAAGCGCGTCTGCTCCTCCGCCTGCGCCAGCACAGCAAGGCCTTCCCGCACGCGCTCGACAAAGGCGCGCCCTTCGGTGGTTAGAGTCACGCTGCGGGTGGTGCGATTGAGCAAGGGGGTGTCGAGCTGTTGCTCCAGGCGCTGGACGGCGCGCGATACCTTGGCAACCGGCACATCCGCCAGCCTTGCCGCCGCACTGAAGCCCCCGCTGTCGACCACCGCCACCAGCAGGCGAAGATCCTCGGTACGACTCTGCATGCTCTCTCCTCGCCCCCTCGTCGCCTCATTATCCCCCCTCCACACTATTACGTTTTCTGTAAAAGTGTTTTTATTTTACCCCCGTTTATCGCACAAGATAGCAGGCGCAGACTCTGCGGCGTTCACACGCCTCGAACGCTCATCAAAGGAGCTCTGCCATGCCCATCGCATTGTACGCACTTATGCTCAGTGCCTTTGCCATCGGCACCACCGAATTCGTCATCGTCGGTCTGGTGCCCACCATCGCTCAGGATCTGGGGGTTTCATTGCCCTCGGCCGGCCTGTTGGTCAGCCTCTACGCCACGGGGGTCGCCATTGGGGCACCGGTACTGACCGCCCTCACAGGAAGATGCAATCGCAAGCTGGTGCTGTTGGGGCTGATGGCCCTATTCATCGCCGGCAACCTGTTGGCCTGGCAAGCGCCCGGCTACGGCTCATTGATCACGGCCCGCATTCTCACCGGCCTGGCCCATGGCGTGTTCTTCTCCATTGGCTCGACCATCGCCACCAGCCTGGTCAGCAAAGACAAGGAAGCCAGCGCTATCGCCATCATGTTCACCGGCCTGACCGTGGCCCTGGTCACCGGTGTGCCGCTGGGCACCTGGATCGGCCAGAACTTCGGCTGGCGCGCCACCTTCCTGGTGGTCTCGGCGCTCGGCGCCCTGGCCCTGATCGGCAGCGCCTTGCTGGTGCCGCGCAATCTCAAGCAGTCCGTGCCTGCCACACTTGGCCAGCAGTTCAAGGTACTCACTCATCCACGCCTGCTGCTCGTCTACCTGATCACCATCCTGGGCTATGGCGGCACCTTCACCGCCTTCACCTACCTGGCGCCGATCCTTCAGGACGTCAGCGGGTTCGGTAACAACGCCGTCAGTCTGATCATGCTGGTCTACGGCACCTCGGTGGCCGTCGGCAACATCTACGGTGGCAAGATGGCCGACCGCATGGGTCCCATCCGCGCCCTGACCCTGATCTTCACGGGCCTGATCGCCATCCTGCTGATGCTGACGGTCTCCGCCACTCACCCGGTGGCCGCGGTCCTGACCGTACTGGTCTGGGGCGCCTTCGCCTTCGGTAACGTGCCGGGCCTGCAGGTCTACGTGGTGCAACAGGCCGAGCGCTTCGTCCCCGAAGCCATCGATGTCGCCTCCGGCCTCAACATCGCTGCCTTCAATATTGGTATCGCCCTGGGCTCGGTGGTCGGCGGCCACGTCGTCGAGGGCATGGCACTTACCGACACCGCCTGGATCGGCGCCGGCATCGTCATCCTGGCACTGGTCCTGACCCGCCTGTCCGGCACGCTGGATCGTCGCGGTCAAACGAGCATCGTGCAGGCCTGAAACGGACTTGGTTGTCTGCCCGGGCCTCCTGTGGGCCCGGGGCTGTGGCTCAACTGGGCGGCATACAGCCCCTCTTAGAAGTCGCCGCCTAGATAACCACCCCACAAGCCCTGACTCTGGCCGGCGCCTACCTCCTAGTGACACGTCCGATAGCCATAGCCCAGGCCATGCGCCCCTGGGGCGATGAAGTCAACGAGCCCGGGACTCTCGCTGCCGCAGGAGCCCGCATCGGCATGCTCGAGCGCTTCCTAGTACTGACGCTAGTACTGCTGGACGAGATGACTGCAGTGGGCTTCCTGCTGACCGAGAAGTCAGTGCTGCGCTTCGGCGACCTACGCGAAAGCAGCGATCGCAAGCTCACAGAGTACGTGCTTCTAGGCACCCTGCTCAGCGTGTCGGCCACAGTGGCCCTCGGTCTGGTGGAAGGCGCGCTACTCTCCGGCGCTTGACCGCTCACAGGTGGCCGAACACGTCAGATAGCCATCACCCCTCGTGCCGCAAGGCTGCCAGCACCTGCTCGAACTCGCGCCCGGCGGGCCGATCGAGGCAGCGCGTTAGCCAGTACCCCTCGGCCATGGGCAACGTTTCCTGGCTGGCCCGGTGAAGGCGCCCGGATGCCAGCGCCGAGGCACACAGCGGCAACGACCCCAGTAGCACACCCGCTCCGGCCTCGGCGGCACGCAGCGCCTGAACGAGGCTATCCAGGCGCACCACCGGCATGGGGCCGGGAGCCTCCTCGCACTGTTGGTCCCACTCCCGCCAGCCGAGCCGTGGCCCAGCCACGGCGATCCTCGGCAGTTGCCGCCAGTCCGGGACGGTGGCCAGGAGCGCAGGTGTCGCCATAGGCGCTAGCACCTCACCGAAAAGCCGCTGACTGTCACGCTCCGGCCAGTCACCCTCGCCGAAGCGAATATCCAGGTCGGCCTCCGCCTGGGCGTAGTCTGGCCAGCGATGCATGGTCGAGAGGAGCAGCTGCCGCCTAGGCAACACTGCCTGCAACTCAGCCAGGCGCGGCACGATCCAGAGCTCGATCAACGATACCGAGGCCATCAAGCTAAGCCGAGTGCGTGGAGCCGCGAAGAGGCTGTCAGCGCTATGGGTCAACCGCTCTAGCGCCTGTTGCACATGGGGCAACCAGGCCTCGCCCTGCAGCGACAGCGTCACCCCCCGCGCCTGACGCTCGAACAAAGACACCCCAAGCCGCTCCTCCAAGTGCCGGATGCGTTGGCTGACGGCGGCCTGGGTCAGCCCCAGCTCCCGGGCCGCGGCAGTAAAGCTGCCCAGTCGCGCGGCCGCTTCAAAGACCCGCACCCATTCCAGTGAAGGCAACAGCGCCGTCGACTCAGCCATAAATATTATCGCCCTCTCATCCCAATAATCGTTGATTGTCGTTATGCCACCGACGACGTCAAATGGCCAGGCATCCACTCTTCTGAAGTGTCATGGAGATCCCCATGCTCGAGACCGCCGAATTGATCGACGACGGCCAGGCCGTCCTCCTTACCTTCCAACAGGGCGAGCGGCGCCGCTTCCACGCCGTCTGGTTACGCGACAACGCCCAGGACGCCGCCACTCGTTCCCTCGACAACGGCCAGCGCCTCATCAGCCTCACCGATATCCCCGCCACCCTCCGACTAACCGAGGCGCACGTGGAGGCGGGGCGCCTGATCGTGGCCATGGCACCTGAGGCGCGCACATTCGCCTATGACAGCACCTGGCTCTGGCAGCATGCCTATGATTGTGAACCGTCCTCTCGTCGCGGCTGGCTCGATGCGCACCGCGAGACCTGGGATGCCTCATTGGCCGAGCACCTGCCCTGTACCGATATCACGGCCCTCGGCAACGACGCCGCCACGAAGCGCCGGTGGCTAGCCGACATTCGCCGCTACGGCATCGGCAAGCTCACGGGGGGGCCGGTCGAGGACGGCGCCCTGCTAGCGGTGGTGGCACAGTTCGGCTTCACCCGCGAGACTAACTACGGCCGCTATTTCGAGGTCCGCAGCGAGATCGCACCAACCAATCTCGCCTTCACCGGCCTCAGCCTGCCGGCCCACACTGATAATCCCTACCGGGACCCTGTGCCAACCCTACAACTGTTGTATTGCCTAGAAAACTCAGCAGCCGGTGGCGACAACCGGGTGGTGGATGGCTTTCTTGCTGCCCACTGCCTGCGCGAGGAGGATCCGCGCGGCTTTGAGCTGCTGGCCGGCTACTGCGCCCGCTTCGAGTATCGCGGCATGGGGGATGTCTGCCTGCAAGCCCGGCGCCCGATGATCGAACTGGCGCCGGACGGCGAGCTGATCGGCATCCGCTTCAATAACCGCTCAGCGGCCCCCTTCACCGACATTCCCTATGCCGACATGGCCGCCTACTACGCTGCCTATCGCCGGCTCGGCGAACTCCTCGAGTCCCCCGAGATGGGAGTGACCTTCAAGCTGGCCCCCGGCGAGGCCTTCCTGGTCGACAACACTCGGGTACTGCATGCGCGCACCGGCTACTCGGGAGAAGGCTCTCGCTGGCTGCAAGGCTGCTATGCCGATCGTGACAGTCTACTGTCCACCCTGGCCTGCCTGGAAGCTGATGCCCAAGGAGATAACGCATGACCAGCACAGCAGATACCGTCGTCAATCGACTCTCCGCCCTTTTCGCCGATCAGGGCGCCAAGAGCTACCTGGGCGAGGCGGTGACGATGGCCGAACACATGCTGCAGGGCGCCTGGCTGGCCGAACAGCAAGGCGAGAGTGACGAGATCATCGTCGGCGCCCTGCTTCACGATATCGGCCATTTCGCCGGCCACCTCGGCACCTTTGCCCTGACCGACACCGAAGATCGCTGCCACGAACGCAGTGGAGCGGCCCTGGTGGAAGATCACCTGCCACCGGTCGTGGTTGCCTGCATCCGCGAACATGTGGCGGCCAAGCGCTATCTCTGTGCGGTGGAACCGAGCTACGCCGAGGGACTGTCCCGCGCGTCGCAGCATTCCCTGCGCCTGCAGGGTGGGGCGATGGGGGGCGATGAGGTGGAGCGCTTCGCCCAACACCCCCACCTGGAGGCCATCCTCAAGGTGCGTCGGCTGGACGATGCCGGCAAGGAGCCCGGACAACAAACGCCAGGCTTCGAGCACTTCGCCCCGAGGGTGCGGCGACTGGCCGAGGGCCACGCCCGTCTAGCAGTCTGACCGTTCCCCGCCCGCGCGGGCGGGGAACGATGATTGACACGCACCGGCTCAATTGACGTGAGCCGGCTCAGGGCAGCGCGACCACCCACAAGCCAGCGAGCATCAATGCGGTGCCAAGCCACTTGGCCGGTGCAGCCCGCTCTCGCAGCCACCAGACCCCCAGCAGGACGCCAAGCGGAATAGACAGCTGACGCATGGCGACCACCAAGCTCACCTCCTCGGTGAGCGCCATCGCCACCAGCACCAGACCATAGGTCGACAGCACCATGATGCCGGTCAGTGGTATCGCAATGCGCTCCTGCCGCCAGAGCGACGGCAGATGTCGCCGTTCGACGCGAAGTAACAGCACCGTCGGTATGCCCCAGGCACAGGTCGCAAGGGCCTGGAGCACCATGAAGTGTCCGCCGGCCAAGAAACTGGAATGGCCGCTCTGCACCATCAGCAAGAGAGCCTGATTATCGATCAGGGAGTAGCCGGCAGTGGCCACCGCCGCCAGCAAGGCGTAGCCGAATGCCGCGGTCAGGTAGGTCGAGGGGCTTAGTGCCTGCTGGCTGGTCAAAGGCAGGCACAAGGCGCCGATCAGGATCAGCCCCATGCCGAGCATATCCAGCGACGTAAGGGCCCGGCTGCCCAGCACGCCCACCGAGACCAGCGGCACCAGCACCACCGGCAAGGCGCGGGCGATGGGATAGAGCACGCTGATTTCACCACGTGCGTAGGCCCAGGCCAGACCACCCATATAGAGCATCTGGCACAGGCCTGAGGCGACCAGCCAACCCCAGAAAGCGGGAGGCAGTGCCGCCGGCGACGGCCCCATCCATAGGATCGGGGACAGCATCAGGGCACCGCAGCCCATCGCCAGCACAAAGAAGGCGAGTGACGGCGCACGCCCCTTGCCCAGAAGATTCCAGCCGGCGTGCAGACAGACGGACAGCAGCACTAGACTCAGTGCCAGCGCGCTCATGAGGCGAGCTTGTCGGACTTGCCCGCAGCCGCAGCGAAGCCGGCCAGCCAGCGGTCCCAGAGATGGGGTGGCCGGTCAAGCTCCTCGGCCCGTTCCTGGCGACGAATGGCATTACGGACCACCAGGGACCCGAGATAGCGCACCGGCTCGGGAGGGAAACGACCCAGCGGCCCTTGAGCCAGCGGCGAGCGATGCCAGGCGTTGTCGTGTTCCAGCACCAAGGCGCTGAGCAGCTTGGCGCCCATCCGCGTCGGCCCGACGCCGTTGCCGGAATAGCCAAAGCCATAAACGACATTGGCTGCTCCTGGCAACGCACCGAAAAATGGCAGCCCCGTCACCGACCGATCCGAGGGGCCAGTCCAGCTGGCCGCCATCGAGGCCTCGCCAAGGCTCGGAAAGAAGTTTGTCAGGCTCTGGCGCAGCTCATCGCGATACCGAGACGGCCGATCGAAGATTCCATGCACATGGCCACCGAAGGCGAAGGTATTACCGCCCTTGCCCAGCATCAGGCGACCCTCGGGGGTGGTGCGGTAGTAGTGCACGAAGGTGCGTGAGTCGAGCACCGAGACACCATCTGACAATCCCGTGGCGGCCAGCGCCTCGGGCATCGGCTCGGTGATTACCATGTCGCTCGAGACGATGGCGATGGTACGACGAAAGGCTGGCAACAGTCTGGCCGTCCAGGCATTGGTCGCCAGCACCACCTTGTCGGCGACGACTCTCCCGCCCGGTGTGTGCACTCGAGCCGGACGGCCCTGATCGAGGGCCTGCATGGGTGTCTGTTCGAACAGTTCGACGCCTAGCGCTCGTGCCACTCGACGCAGGCCTCGTACCAGCTTGGCCGGCTGGACAGTGGCCGCCTGGGGCGAGAACCATCCCTGGCAATGACGCTGCGAGCCACTGCGTCGCTTTACCTCTGCGGTTTTCATCAACGTGAAACTGCCGATGCCCTGCTCAACCAAGTCATTCATCAAGGGCGACACCGCTGTCTGCTGAGCCTGATTGGTCGCAGTGAACAGGGTGCCATCCTGGCGAAACTCGGCATCGATGCCGTGATGGCGACAGAAGTCGCCGACCTCTCCCACGCAGCGCTCGGACTCGACAACCAGCCGACGGGCTTCCTCTTCACCGAATAGTCGCCGCAGAGTCGGGTACTTGCTGGCCCAGCCCAGCACGCAGCCACCGTTGCGGCCGCTGGCGCCAGCACCACAAATATCAGCCTCTATCAGGACTACCCGCAGGCTGGGTGCCTGCTCGCGCAGCATAATGGCGGTCCATAGCCCGGTGTAACCACCACCAACGATGCAGACGTCGACACGCCGGTCCCGATCCAGTGGCGGCGCCGGTTCATCACACTCCGCCGCCAGAGCCTGATCTAACCAGAAGGGTCGCATGACACTCTCCTTATAGCATGATGGTCCCAGCCAGCGGCCGGGACCGCATGGATCAGGGCCGCTCGCCACGCGCCAGGCGGGCATCGATCTCGGCGACCACCCCTGGCAGTTCGGCGATGGTATCGATCATGAAGTGCGGCTCCGACGGGGCGAACTGTGCCTCGATGCGGCGGCGTCTCTCGGCCAGTTCAGCCTCTGGCAGAGCGCAATAGGCTCCATGATCAAGCCCCAGCGCATTGCCGGAGCAAGTCAGCGCTACGGTCCACATGCCGGCCCGACGCCCTTCCAGGATGCCAGGCACGGTGTCGTCGACCTTGACGCAGGCTGCCACGTCCTCGAGCCCCAGGGCGATCACGTTGGCCAGGGCCTGAGCCGGGTGCGGGCGTCCGTTTGGCACCTCGTCAGTGGCCACAACATGGTCGGCCTCGAATCCGTTCTCTCGCGCCTGCGCCACCACATGCTCCATGACTACCGCGGGATAGCCCGAGCAAGAGCCAACTTTCAGGCCGCGCTCGCGCAGCTCGGCGATGGCCTCAAGCGCGCCGGGAATCAGTGCCGAATGCTCGCCAATCTTGGCAACCTGCAGCGGCATGAAGCGCTCATAGAGCGAAGTGACGTCATCATCGGTGGGGCTATGGCCCACGGCCTGCTCGAAACGCGCAGCGATCGCAGGCTCATCACACAGGGTGCGAATATGGTCCCATTTGCCCATCCCCATGGGGCCGCGCGCTTCATCCAGGCTGATCGCGACGCCCAGTTCTCCGAAGGCCTCGACGAAGATCTGGGTGGGCGCGAAGGAGCCGAAATCCACCAAGGTGCCGGCCCAATCAAGGATGACGCCCTGCAGGCGTTCGGGAGTGCGGTATTGCATCGGTCAATCTCCAGTGGGTCGTGTTCAGTGGGCAGGACGGGCGTCATCAACGTCCATGGTGCCCAGGGCCGTGTCGATGGCGCTCAACAGCCGGTCCATCACCTGGATGTCGATGCGACCGATACTGCCGATGCGAAAGCTCTCTACTTCGGTGAGCTTGCCGGGATAGATGATGAAGCCGTGTGCCTTGAGTTCGGTATAGAAGCGCGAAAAGTCGAAGTTCGGATGCGCCGGGCTGAGGAAGGTGGTGATGATCGGCGAGAGCCAGCGATCTTCCAGCAGGGTCTCGAAGCCTCGTTCACGCATGCCGGCGACCAGACGCTCTCGATTAGCGGCGTAGCGCGCATGACGTGCTGACACTCCTCCCTCTTCGGCGTGCTCCTTCATGGCCTGCAAGAAGGCGGCCACGACGTGGGTCGGCGGCGTATAGCGCCACTGACCGGTTCGGGTCATGTAACGCCACTGATCATGCAGGTCCAGCGACAGGGAATGACAGCGCCCCTCGGCGGCCTCCAAGGCGTCGCGGCGCGCGATCACGAAACCGAAACCGGGCACGCCCTCGAAGCATTTGTTGGCCGATGAGATCAACGCCAGGAAGGGAAGGCGCTCGGCATCCACCGAGAGCGCGCCGAAGGCGCTCATGGAATCGATGATCAGCTCGCGGCCTTGAGCGGCCACCACCTCGGCAATGGCCGCCAGGGGGTTGAGCATGCCAGAGCTGGTCTCGCAGTGGATCAAAGCGACGTAGCCGATATTCGGATTGGCCGCCAAGTACGCCTCGACAACTGCCGGGTCATACGGGGCGGCATCGCCAAACTCCATCACCTCAACGGGGCGGCCTATTCGCTCGAGCAGGCTTACCAAGCGCTTGCCATAGGCGCCGTTGACCAGCACCAGAGTAGTACGAGAAGCGTCGATCAATGTGCCGAGCGCGGCTTCCACCGCAAAGGTGCCACTGCCCTGAACGGGGATACAGGCGTGGCGTTCGCTGGCGTTGGCACACGCCAAGAGGCGACGGCAGATCTCCGCGGTCATCATATTGAATTCGTCGTCCCAGGAGCCCCAGTCGCGCTGCATAGACGCCTTGACGGTTGCACTGGTGGTTAGCGGTCCTGGGGTGAGCAGGTAGGCATCGGAATTGGGCATGGTCATTGGTATATACCAGAAATGTTAGACAAAAAAAATGTGGAGGCGGGCCTAGCCCGCCTGACGCCAACGCTGGGCCCGGGTCAACAGCAGATGACTGATCGCCGCATGCGCCAGCTTGACGCCCAGAGACGTGAAGAAAATGAGCACCGCCATTGCCGCTGCACTGGCGAAGTAGCCGGCCTCGTTCAGATGCATCACCGCCACGGAGGCCAGGCGTGTGTCACTGGTGTAGAGGAAGACTACCGCCGAGACCGTGGTCATGGCATTGACGAACAAATACACCGAGATATCCAGCACCGCAGGCAGTGAGACCGGCAGAGTCACGCGATAAAAGGTGGTCCAGAAAGGCACCTTCAGCGACGCCCCCACCGCCTCGAACTCGGGGTCAAGCTGCTTCAGGGCTGTCACCGAGGTGAGATGGCAGACGGTGTAGAAATGCACCAAGGTGTTGAGCACCAGAATGATCAACGTGCCGTAGATCCAGTTCAGCGGATTGCCGGCCTGATTGAAGAAGAAGATATAGGCCAGACCCAACACCATGCCCGGTACCGCCATCGGCAACATGGCCAGGAAGTGCAGACCCTGACGCAGCGGGCGGTAGCCTTCGCTCTTCTCGATCAACCAGGCATTGAAGAAGATCGCCAGGGTGCCGATCGTCGCCACAGAGAAGGCGAGCTTCAGCGAATTGCCCCAGGAGGTCCAGCCTCCTCCGGCCAGCGCCTCGAAGGCGTAGTGCTTGAACGTCAGCGACAGGTTGTAAGGCCAGAACTGCACCAGAGAGGCATAGATGGCGGTACCGATCACCAGCAGGATGATCGCCCCCACTCCATAGCAGATCGTGGCAAAGGTCCAGTCACGCATGGGGCTGGGGCTGGGTTGCCAGGGCACCGCCCGTGCCGAGAGCTGGGCCACCTGACGCCGCTGGATCCAGCGGTCCACCACGAAGGACAGCAAGGCCGGCAACAGCAGGATCACGCTGACCACCGCTCCCATCTGGAAGTTCTGCTGCCCCACCACCTGGCGGTAGACGTCGGTGGCCAACACGCTGAACTGCCCGCCGATGATCTTGGGCACACCAAAGTCGGTGATGGCCAGCGTGAAGGCTACGAAGCCACAGGAGATCAGGCCATAGCGCGCGCCCGGCAACGTGATGGTAAAAAAGCTGCGCCACTTCGGGGTCCCCAGGGCCTCGGCCGCCTCGTAGAGGCGCGCATCACTGTTGGACAGGGCCGTAACCAGGATCATCAGGGCATGAGGAAATATCCAGAAGCTCAGCCCCATGACAATGCCGATGGGGCCGTAGATGCTTTCCCCCATCAGCACCTCGCGAAACCAGCCCTGATTGCCGAACAGATAGACGAGACTGATGGCCGGCAATAGCGAGGGCGCAAGGATCGGCAGGATGGCCAGCATGCGGAACAGTCGCTTGCCGGGCATGCAGGTACGCGTCAGGCCATAGGCACAGAGGAAGGCCAGGCCGACCACGACCGCGGTGCTGGTCAGGGCGATGGTCAGGGAGTTGACGATGGAGCCGGCCAGGGCCGGCGTCTGGACGTAGCGCGCGAAGTTGGCGAGGCCCACGAAGTCACCGGCACGATCCTGAACACTCTTGACTAGCATGGCCGCCAGCGGGAAGAGCAGGCCCACCACCAGCAGGCCGAGGGCCAGCAGCAGTGCCAACAAACGGATCAGGGATTCGCCGGACCAGCGCCGGGACCAGGAAGGCATACCTACCATCATGGCCGCGCCTCCTGGCTAGGGAAGAGGCGCATCGCCTCGGCCGGCAATCGCACCCCAAGGGTCATGCCCGGCGTCAGGCCAAGCGCATCGCCATCGCGCACGGCGATGTCCGCCGTCAATGCCTGTTGGCATTCCTCGAGCGTCAGGCTGACGCGCAGGAAGGCTCCCAAGAATTCGATGTGCTCCACCCGCGCCGACAGTCCCTCGTCACGGCCACACAGTTCCACGGCCTCGGGACGAATGGCCAGTCGCGCCTGCTCCAGATCGGCGCACTCATGGGTCGTGCAATCCAGACGACGCTGGCCGAGCCGCAGGCTCTGCTCGCCCTCA
The DNA here is from genome assembly GCF_013349955.1 of Onishia taeanensis. Classification (GTDB taxonomy): domain Bacteria; phylum Pseudomonadota; class Gammaproteobacteria; order Pseudomonadales; family Halomonadaceae; genus Onishia; species Onishia taeanensis_B. The sequence continues at coordinate 260,453 of NZ_JABVXC010000004.1, forward strand.
GGACAGCACTCCAGAAAGTTCATGCTACCGATGAACTCGGCCACGAAGGCGCTGGCGGGATGCCGATAGATCTCGGCCGGCGTGCCCACCTGCTCGATCACGCCGTGATTCATCACCACGATACGGTCAGCCATGGCCAGGGCCTCCTCTTGGTCGTGGGTCACCATGATGGTGGTCACACCCAAGCGGGCCTGCAGGGCCTTGATCTGGCTGCGCAGGTGCACACGCACCCGGGCGTCGAGAGCCGATAGCGGCTCATCCAGCAGAAGCAATCCTGGCTCGGTAGCCAGCGCACGCGCCAGCGCAACACGCTGCTGCTGTCCCCCGGACAGTGCTGCCGGATACTTGCCCTCGCTGCCGACCAGATCTACCAGAGTTAGCAGCTCGGCTACCCGTTCACGCATCCGGTGACGATCATCGCGCCTGTTGCGCAGCCCATAGGCCACGTTGTCGAAGACCGTCAGATTGGGGAAGAGCGCATAAGACTGGAAGACGATGCCGAAGTCTCGTGCCTGGGGCGGTAAGCGCGAGATGTTGCGCCCGCACTGAACGATGCGCCCCGTACTCTGGGGGGCCAGCCCCGCGATGGCTCGCAGCAGGGTTGTCTTGCCACAGCCGGAAGGCCCCAGAAAGCAGACGAACTCGCCTTCACGAATCGTCAGATCGATATCTTGCAGGGCAGTGAAATGGCCGAAACGTTTGCTGAGCCCGGCAATCTCGAGATGAATCCCTGCATCGGCAACGGCGGCATGAGCCGTAGGTGATACAGGGGCGGTCAGGGTGGTCATGACGAAATACTCCCGACCCCGGCGCAACACGCCGGGGCGATCACAAGAATAGCGAAGTTAGTTACTGGCTATCGGACTTGCCGTCATAACGGCCCTGCCACTCCTGGAGCAGGCGATCGCGATTATTGGCTGCCCAATTGAAATCGGCATCGATCATCAGCTCGGTGATGTTGGCGGGATAGTTATCGATGGGCTGTGCCACGCCCGGATAGGCCACGACCGCATACCCTTCGTTATAGAGCGCATTGGCTTCCTCGGTCACCGCCCAGTCGAGCAAGGTCTCGGCTGCATGACGCTTGTCGCTACCCTCGATGATGGCCGCAGCCTCCATGTCCCAGCCCACGCCTTCTGTGGGGAAGACCAGTTCGACCGGTGCACCCTGAGACTTGAGGCGCGCACCACGGAAGGCAAATGAGACACCCACCACCGCCTCACCGGAAGCGGCGAGGTTACAAGGAGCCGAACCGGAGTGGGTATAGCGCGAGATATTCTGATGCAAGCGATCCATATAGTCCCAGGCCCCCTCCTCGTTCCAAAGCTGCATCCAGCTGGCGACGTCGAGGTAGCCCGTGCCGGAGGAGCTGGGATTGGGCATGATCACGTGCCCTTCATACTCAGGACGGGTGAGGTCTTCCCAGGAGCCGGGCTTAGGTACGCCAAGGCGTTCGCCTTCGATGGTGTTGTAGCAAATTGACGCGACCCAGGCGTCCATCCCGACCCAAGCCGGGTCCTTGCCCTCGCGGATAGCTGGGTCGACGAACTTGGGGTCCAGAGCGTCGACGCCCTCAGGGGCATAGCGGGCCAACATACCCTCTTCTTCCAGCACCAGCAGGCTGGTGGCCGCCAGGCCCCAGATCACATCGGCCTGGGGATTATCCTTCTCGGCCAAGAGGCGAGCGGTGATCACACCGGTGGAGTCTCGCACCCAGTTGATCTCGATATCCGGGTGCGCCTGCTGGAAGCGCTCGGCGTATTTCTGCAGATCGTCGGCTTCGACAGCGGTGTAGACGGTCAGCTCGGTAGCGGCCTGGGCAGCAGTAGACAATGTCATGCCGATAGCGCTGGCCAGCAGGGTGCGAGTGAAGAAGGACATGGGACTCTCCGGTTCTTGGTGAAGGTCAGATAAGTGATTACCTATCTGGTATATACCAAGAGTTTGGCGATGCCCCATGACAGCCCCATGACAGAATCTTGAAGGCTTAGTGAAGCGCATTTCGTTTAATTAGACAGAGTTTTCCAATTCCACCGCGATGCACAGAGCATTGTGGAGCCAGTGCTCTTCATCGTATTCCACTGGACGACGCTGCTCGTCGAGGATAGTCCGTCTCACACACAACCCCGCGGTGCCCGCGGCGACGCCCAGCTCCTCCGCCTCTTGCTCGCGTATGGCCTCGGAGTAGAGACGCAGGGAGCGGTGAGCCAGCGTCAGTCCCCAACGCCCTCGCAGCTGGCCCCACAAGGAATGGGTGAAGTCACCCTCAAGCAATTGCGGCGCGCGTTCAGGCACCACCCAGAGTGACTCGGATAGCACCGCACGGTCGTCCACAAACCGGCGGCGACGGATATGGTGGAACGGCTGATCGAGGGGCAAGCCCAGGGCCTCTGCTGCCGGTCGATGGGGTCGTATATCCGTGAGCAACACTTCGGTGCGCGGCCGACGCCCCTGGGCCTTCACGTAATCATTGAAGCCGGCATCGCGAGTTGGATCGTAGTCGAGACGCGGAGGCGAAACGAACCAGCCACGACGGTTGCTGCGATGTATGCGCCCTTCCCCTTCCAACTGCGCCAATGCCTGGCGCAGGGTGACACGAGTGGTATGGAAACGCTCCGCCAATACCCGTTCCGACGGCAAACGGTCATCCTCGAAGGCCTCGGGGTCTTGTATAAGATCACGCAGCCGATCGGTGAGATGAAGGTAGTAGGCATCGCTCATGTCAGGGGTTCCAGCCAGGATTCAGGAGGCAGCCAGTGTCGACTGGCGGCTTGGTCAAAAGCTGATTCTCGCATATCCCCAGGTCAGCGTGATGATCGTCAGTCACCGCTAGCCGCGACACTACGGTGATTCAAGCGCAGCACCGATTGCCTGAGACTTACCAGAAGACAGCCTTCGGCAAATGATGCTAACAGGCATACATAGCAAAAAAGCTACATGACATCTAATTGCCCCAGCCGTCGGTCTTAAAGCGGCTTTCTCCAACGGTCCTCGATGGCTTTCAGCGGGCCACTCCTGCTCTTGATCGCGGTCCAACTGACCCGTGCCGGTGTCCCGGTCGAAGCTCTGCTCGACACCACGCCGGCGGACAATAAGATGCGAGCGTTCCGCCATCTGGGTGGAGCGCTGCGCAACCCGCGCCTACTGATGAAGGGCCTCGGGATGATTACGGAGCTGAAACGCGCCGGTGTCAGGCACCTGAAAGGAACATATTGCCTCCACGCATGATGCCAGCCCCGCACAGGTCGCCCTTGCATGGCTTAAGACTAAGGGCATCATGAATTTCCCATCTTCGATCAAACCAAAAAACCCCAGCATCCTGACTGCCTTCGATCTGACGCTCAGCAAAGACGAGTCCCCATCCATTGGCGAAACTGCACCATGGCAAGCGTAACGCTGATCCGGACTTCGCACCGGACAGGGACTGAGCCGGACTCTCTGACCCGCTTCCCACCCGCAGGAGCTGACCAACGACGTCATACGATCTGGTCAAATGAGCAGGCGGATGCAAAAATGAGCTTGCGAACTAAATTCCCAAAGCGCTAAGGTGGGTGCACTGGCGTCAGACGACGCGTTTTCAAACATTCGGCATGCATTACCCGATGCCCAAAGAGGAGAGATACATGGCCAACCTGCTAGCGGTTACCGACAGCAACTACACGCAGGATGTCATCGACAGCAACACACCGGTACTGGTGAAGTTCTGGGCACCCTGGTGCGGCCCCTGCAAGATGCTCGACCCAGTCGTCGAGTCCATCGCCGAGGAGCGCGGCGATGCCCTCAAGGTCGTCACTATCAACGTCGATGATGCGCCCGATCTTGCCGCCAAGAACGGCGTGCGAGGTCTTCCGACCATCGCCCTGTTCAAGGATGGCGGCAAGGTAGAGGCACTGACCGGGGTGCAGCCGAAAGAGAGCTTCGACGAAATGATTACCCGCCACGCCTGAGCGCGACTGGCCATCGTCATGCAGCGCCCAGGCCCGTTCTCATGGGCTTGGGCGTGTTACTGCTACCTCCTCACGCCGCCGTGGTGGCCGGCTCTGGCTGCTCTTCCTCTCGCGTGTAGCGATCCTCATCCGAGAGCGACTCGCCCTGCAGGTCCAGCTCGAACTGCACGGGCTCGTGACGTGGATCGAGTTCATTCAGATAATGCTGGGTCTCCAGCACCGGCATCGCCACAAAGGGCTCCTGCTCCACTTCTTTGACGGACCCTCGGCGCATGAAGAGTCGTAGACTGATGAAGCCGGCAAGCGCCAGCGCGACTGCCCCGAGGAAGAACCACAGGCCATCGGGACCAATCAGCTGCATCACCAGCGAGGCACCGAAGGGGCCCACGATCGAGCCGACGCCATAGGCCATCATCAGCTTGCCGTTGGCCGCTACGATCTCTTCGGGCTCGAGCCAGTCATTGGTGTGCGCAAGGCTCAAGGAATAGAGCGTGTGCAGCATGGCGGTATGGAAGCTTGCCACTAACAGCAGCATCAGGTAATCGGCCCTTGCTGCCACCGAAATGAAGGCCCCGGACACCGCCATGATCGCCGCCATGGCGAGAATCACCTTGCGGCGGTCGATACGATCAGAAAGACGGCCAAGCCCCCACTGGGCGAACAGCGCCACCAGGGTGGTAATCGCCATGAACTGGGCGGTCTGACCGGTCGACAGGCCGATCTCCTGGCCGTAGTAAGGCGTCATGGCAAAGAAGGCCTGCACCATGAGGCCTGCAGTGAAGGCCCCCACCAACCCTACCGGGGCGCGCCGAAACAGCTCTCGAACCTTGATCTTCTGGGGCTTTAGCTCCTGAGCCGCCTTGGGACCATGGATACGGTGGATCGACAGCGGCACCAGCGACATCGCAAACAGCATACCCGCGACCGAAAACAGCACCATGGTCGCGGGGTCGGCGATATTCAGCAGCCACTGACCACCGGCCAGCGACAGCGTCGAGCAGACCAGATACCAGCCCAGCACCTTGCCGCGATTATCGTTGCTGGACTCGCCGGACACCCAGGATTCCATCACCATCAGCAGGCCCGCCGTGGCACCGCCGCCGAAGACCCGCCATACCAGCCAGGCCCAAGGGTTGACCCAGAGGCCATGCAGCATGGCGGTGACCGCGAGCGTCGCCGCGCAGGCAGCGAAGACGCGGATATGCCCCACGGCGCGAATACGCTTTTCGAGCCAGTAGCTACCGATCACGAAGCCGAACGAAAAGCTCGACATCAGAAGGCCAGCCATCTGCGAGGGGAAGCCCTCCAACGACATACGCACACCAAGCAGGGTCATGATCAAGCCATGGCCCAGCAGGAAGCTGATTTCACAGACGAACAGGATCGGCAGGGTTGCCGGCAGACTACGCACCAAACGCTCTCCCCAACGGTAACGAAAGTGGTCATGCATCAGGACGATGGCAATGACGATAACGATCAAACGTGACGACCTGTAGCCGAGCCTCGAGGACCGAGACAACAGCTAATAGCCTCTCTGCATACGGGCTCGAAAGGCCTGAACCAGGGAGGCTAGGTAGGACGGAGCGCATTCTACCCGCTTCACGAGGACTTTCCAGCCCAGTCGGGACTTATGCACAGATTCTGTGGATAACGCTGTGAAGATTCATGGGAGAGCGAGTACCGAGGTGGGGCACTGCCTCGCCATCCTCATCATGGTCAGATTTTCACCAGCCCACCTCCCAGCCCACAGAGCGAGCTCAGGGTCGCCTTCCAAGTACTGCTCTTGCCCATCCATTGCATGGCCTACTGACAGGTCAGTGCCACTAACTCAATGACTGGCCACTAAAAAGCCCGGGACCGAAACACGGTGCCCGGGCTCATGCCGACGCCTTGCCATTAGCCGGATAGGGAGACCTTCAGGCCTCGAACGTCATTTCCGGCACATGGTCCGGCACGACCAGCTTGCCGGCCGTCTTCTCGACGATTTCCTCGACGCTAACGCCGGGGGCACGCTCCACTAAGTGGAAGGCACCGTCCTTGATCTCGAGATAGGCCAGGTCGGTCAGCACGCGGTTGATGCAGCCCGCACCGGTCAGCGGCAGGTTACACTGTTCGAGCAGCTTGGACTCGCCGTGCTTGGAGGCGTGGGTCATGGTGCAGATGATATTCTCGGCGCCGGCCACCAGGTCCATGGCGCCGCCCATGCCCTTGATCAGCTTGCCCGGGATCATCCAGGACGCAATGTTGCCATGCTGATCGACTTCGAAGGCGCCCAGCACCGTCAGGTCGACATGGCCGCCGCGAATCATGGCGAAAGATTCCGCCGAGGAGAAAATGGCCGCGCCATCGCGGGCCGTAACGGTCTGCTTGCCAGCGTTGATCATGTCCGGGTCGACTTCCTCCTCGGTGGGAAAGCGTCCCATGCCCAGCAGGCCGTTCTCGGACTGCAGCATTACATCGATGCCCTCAGGCACATAGTTGGCCACCAGGGTCGGGATGCCGATCCCCAGGTTGACGTAGAAACCGTCTTCGAGTTCACGTGCTACGCGCTGCGCCATCTGTTCACGAGTCAATGCCATGATATTGCCTCTTTTCTTTCTAGTCTGGGGTGGAGAAACGCCGGTTACCCACCGGCGGCGTGAACAGGCATTGCTCAACCTTCACGCACGGTGCGCTTCTCGATGCGCTTCTCGAAGCTGCCCTTGATGACGCGATCCACATAGATGCCCGGCGTATGGATCTGGTCGGGCTTGAGCTCACCCGGCTCGACGATTTCCTCGACTTCAACCACCGTGATCTTGCCAGCTGTCGCCGCCAGCGGATTGAAGTTCTGTGCCGTGTCGCGATAGATGACGTTGCCATAGCGGTCGGCCTTCCAGCCTTTGACGATGGCGAAGTCGCCGACCACCGATTCCTCGAGAATGTAGTGGCGGCCGTTGAACTCGCGAACTTCCTTGCCCTCGCCGATCGGAGTGCCATAGCCAGTAGCGGTATAGAACGCCGGAATACCAGCGCCACCGGCGCGCATCTTCTCGGCCAGCGTGCCCTGCGGTGTCAGCACGACCTCGATTTCCTCGTTCAGCATCTGCTGTTCGAAGAGCGCATTCTCACCTACGTAGGACGCGTAGATGCGGCTGATCTGACGGTCCTCCAGCAACAACCCGAGGCCGAAGCCATCGACACCGCAGTTGTTGGAGTAGATGGTCAGGTCCTTGACGCCACGGCGCTTGATCTCACCGATCAGGTTCTCGGGAATCCCGCAGAGCCCGAAGCCGCCCGCGATCACGGTCATGCCGCTCTCGAGCCCGTCCATCGCTTCCTCATAGGAACCCACTCGCTTGTCGAATCCGGCCATATCGCTGCCTCGATGGTTGAAGTGTGATTGTTGTCGAGTCATTGCCAGTGTCGTGGCAACACGATCTATTTGTTAAGTTTGTTTTATTTATTGATTAATATCATTCGCCAATAAGTCCAACATACCCTTCCGCGGATGCCCCCATGACCGTCAAGCAACTTCGCGCCTTTCTTGCCGTGGCCCAGACCCTGAGCTTTACCCGGGCCTGCGATCGCCTGCATCTCTCCCAGCCAGCCCTGAGCCTGACCATCAAGGGATTGGAGGATAGCCTGGGTGGACCGCTGCTGATTCGCAGCACCCGTCGCGTCAGCCTGACGCCCGAAGGCGAAGCCCTGGTCCCGCTGGCCAAGCGCCTGATTGCTGACTGGGACAATACCGAGGAGCGCCTGCGCCAGCATTTCACACTGGAACTGGGGCGTGTCGCCATCGCCGCGATGCCGTCCTTTGCCTGCAACCTGCTACCCGATGCGCTGATGGCTTTCCGCCAGCGTTTCCCACGTATCAATGTAACCGTTCACGACGTCATTAACGAAGAGGTCATTGAAATGGTACGTCGCGAACGGGTCGAACTGGGCATCGCCTTCGCGCCTGAAGCAACGGATGACCTGGCCTTCACGCCGCTATTCAGCGACCGTTTCGTCGCCGTGGTGCCTGCCACCTCTGCGCTTGCCAGCGAAGCATCGCTTTCCTGGCAGGCCCTGCTTGGCGAGGACCTGATCGCTCTGCAGCGGCCGTCCATGGTGCGTCGCCTGCTGGAGCAGGCGCTGGTCTCCCGGGGCATTGCTTTGACGGTGGCCTTCGAGAGTCACCAGCTGGCGACGGTCGGGCGCATGGTCGCCAGCGGGCTCGGTGTCAGTGCCGTCCCCTCGCTGTGCGCGCCTCAGATGCAGGCCCTGGGCGCACGCTGCCTGCCGCTCCATGATCCGGTAATCGTCCATGACGTCGGGCTACTGTCGCATCAGGATCGCAAGCTATCGGTCGCCGCCCAAGCGCTTGCCGAGGTACTCCAGACCACCGTCGCGACGCCGCTGTCAGGCGCCTAGCACCATGTTGATGAGATATCTTCAAGACGCTGCGTCTGCCATCAGCAGCTTTACTCTTCCGGCGTTGATCGTGCCGCTGGGCAGCCCCCGGGACTTGCAGTAGCATTGGCCCCCTGCGCCAAGTCGTTGAAGGAGAACGCATGTCGACCCTAAAGGGGCTCGTCAGTCTGTTGCTGCTGGTGATCAACACCTTGATCTGGTCAATACCGCTGCTCACCCTGATCCTGCTCAAAGTCGTGGCGCCCGGGCGCCCATTGCGCCGCAAGCTGCTCAAACTACTCAACGCCATCGCCGTGCAGTGGATCGGCTTCAACCTGTGGTGGATGCGTCGCTGGCTCAGGCCCGACCTGCATATCGACACCCCGGAGGGGCTCAGCCCCGACCGCTGGTGGCTGGTGGTGGCCAATCACCAGAGCTGGACCGACATCTTCATGCTGCAGATGGCGCTGCATCGGCGCATCCCGATTCCTCGCTTCTTCATCAAACGCGAGCTGATCTGGATTCCGGTCATCGGCCTCGCCTGGTGGGCGCTGGAGTTTCCCTTTATGCGCCGCTACTCCCGGGAAGCCATGGAGAAGAACCCCAAACTGGCCCGTCGTGATCGCGAAGCCACCAAACAGATGTGCGAACGTGCTCAGGACATGCCAACCGCGATCTACAACTTCGTCGAGGGCACCCGATTCACACCGGCCAAGCAGGCGGCCCAGCAAAGCCCCTACCACCACCTGCTGCGGCCCAAGGCCGGCGGCACCGCACAGGTGGTCGGTTTGCTGGGGCACCGGCTCAGCGGCATCCTCGACGTCACGATCGTCTATGCACGCCCTCAGCCGACGTTCTGGCGCTTTCTCTGCGGACGCGAGGGCGCCATTCGAGTCAGCGTACAACGACTCGATGTCCCGGCCTGGATGCCGGGCGGCGACTACCATCAGGACCCGGATTACAAGGAACGCTTCCAGACATGGATCAACGAGCTGTGGCAGGACAAGGATCGTACCCTCGACGCCAGCATCTGAACCTTGCCGTTCTGCTTCTGGTCGCCCTGCTGATGGCCGGCTGTGCGAGTCATGGCGGCTGGAACCAGTCGGTCACCCCCGGCAACTGGATCAGCGTGAAGCGCGGCGATACCCTGGGCGCATTGGCCAATCAGGCCGGTGTACCCCTTGAGCGTCTGCAGCGTTTCAACCCAGGCGTCCGGGCCCGCTCCCTGGCCATCGGCCAGCGCCTGTTGATTCCCACCCATCAGGAACGCGCTCCCTACGGCGGCCCTTACCGTTATCAGGTGCGCCCCGGCGATACCTACACGGCCATTGCCCGGCATTTTGGCACCCGCGCCAGCCGCTTGAGCGCCGGCAACCCCGGCACGTCCGCCTCATCGCTGCGGGTCGGCCAACTGATCAAGGTGCCGCTCAGTGGCAGCGGCACATCATCGAGCGTCGCCTCCCGATCTGCGGGCTCGTCCTCATCGTCCTCAACGAGTCGTCCCGCCCCCAGTAGCCCTCTGCCCTCCTCGGCCGGCAGTTGGCCCTGGCCGCTCGAGAAACACCGGGTCGCACGGGAATATGGCAAGGACTCACGCGGCACCCTGCAGCCCATGCTGCTGACCAGCGCCAGCTCAGACAAAGCGCTGGCCGTGGCCGACGGCGAAGTCCGCTTTGCCGGCAGCATGCGCCAGCTGGGCCGCGTGGTGATCGTGCACCACGCCGATAACCTGCAGAGCGTCTATGCGCTCTGCCAGTCACTGTCGGTCGACGTTGGCGAGCGCGTGAGCCGCGGCGATGCTGTGTGCCGAACGGGCTCTGGAGATCGCGGCAATGAATTGCTCTTCGACATGCGTCGTGGCGGCAAGCCCATCGATCCCCGCCGGATACTCCGCTAGGCCTGGCCCACGAGGACAAATCCCATCTTCTGCAAACACGACCAGCGTCGCTCATACCGACATTTGGCACCGAGTGTCATTCAGACTTCACCAATTCGTCCCTGTGCTGTCATGCGCCACCGTGATCCTGAATTCACGACTCATGAACGGGACACACGAGCCTTATGCGCATCTGCTTCGTCAGCGAAACCTGGTCGCCGGATATCAACGGCGTGGCCCATACCCTGGGGCACCTGAGCCGCGAACTCGAGGCGCGCAACATCACCCTGCAGCTGGTGCGCCCAAGGCCTGACGATGGTCGCCGTGCAGAAGGGATCGAGGACGAGCTACAGGTAAGCGGGTTTCACCTTCCCGGGTATAAAGCCGTCAAGCTAGGGCTTCCCGCTGGGCGGGCTCTGGCGCGGCTATGGCGAAACCGCCGCCCCGATGCGGTCTATATCGCCACCGAGGGCCCCTTGGGCTGGTCGGCGCTGCGCCAGGCCCGGCGTCTGGGCCTACCAGTCGCCAGCGGCTTTCATACCAACTTCGATCACTACGCTGGCGACTATGGCTTCGCCTGGCTGAAAAGGCCGGTAGCGGCAGTACTGCGTCACTTCCACAACCGTACCGGCGCAACTCTGGTGCCGACCGCCACACAGGTGCGGGCGCTCAGCGCCCAGGGCTTCGATAACGTCCAGGTCATGAGCCGCGGCATCGATGCTCAACACTTCTCGCCAGAAAAGCGCGATCCGCAGCTACGCCAGACCTGGGGCGTCGGTGAGAATCAACCGGTCGCCCTGCACGTGGGGCGGTTGGCCAGCGAGAAAAACCTGGACCTGCTGGTGGAGAGCGTGCAGGCAATGCAGGAGGTTCAGCCAGACCTGGTCACGGTCATGGTCGGTGATGGCCCCCTGCGAGAAAGCCTGCAACAGCGTCTGCCCGACGCCATTTTCACCGGCTTCATCAATCGTGAAGCGCTTGCCAGGCATTACGCCAGCGCCGACATCTTCATCTTTCCCTCCTGCTCGGAAACCTATGGCAACGTCGTCGCGGAAGCCATGGCCAGCAGCCTTGGGGTGGTGGCCTTCGACCATGCCGCCGCCAGCGAGCTGATCACGTCCGGCCAGCAAGGCCTGACGGCACCGGTGGGGGATAAACAGGGCTTCATCGACCATGCGGTCTCGCTGTGCCAGCACCCGGCCAGTTACGGCCAGCTGGGACGCCAGGCCAGACAGCGCGTGGCATCGAACGGCTGGGACCGGATCGCCGACGACTTCCTGCGCATCCTGCTTTCTTTACAGGAGACTCCAGATGACGCCTCGCACGCCTACCGTCTTTGAACGCCTCGACTTGCTCGAGTGGCGGCTATGCCATCGCTTCGCCCTGGCCAGCAATACCCGACTGCTGCCACTGGCGACACTGCGAATCGCCAGCAAAATCGGCGACTGGCCAGCCTGGGTCGTGCTGATATTGGCGCAACCCTTGCTCGACCCCAGCCTGGGCTGGCAACGCCTGCTGCAGTTCAGCCTGACCGCCATCGCCGCTCTGCTGGTGTATCGCCTTCTGAAGACGCGCCTGTGTCGCGAACGGCCTTCCATCACCTTCGAGTGCATTCCCTGTACCGAACCACCCAGGGATCGCTACAGCTTCCCCAGCGGCCACACCATGCATGCGGTGATGTTCACAGTGCTGACGGCTACCTCCACGCCCTGGCTGCTGGTGATCGTGGCCCCGCTTGCCGCCGTGATCGCGGTGTCCCGGGTCGGACTGGGGCTGCACTACATCAGCGATGTGATCGGCGGCGGACTGATCGGCGTAATGTTTGCCCTGGCAAGCCTTGAACTCTTGCCGCTGGCGTCCTGACCCCGCGACAGACGCTGCCGGGGCTGGCAAGCTAGGTCCATGAATGACGAAACCCTCGGGCCGCCTCACTGGCAGGCCCTTCTCGACTCGCCGCCGCTATCGCTGGGACTTGGTCTGTTAGGCCTCCGGCGTGCCAATGAGCTAGTGTCACAGCTGGGTCAGCAACTGGACTGGCAGCGGCCCTCCCTCACCCTTTATGGCCGCCAACACCCCATTCCCCGCCGCCAGATCTGGATGGGCGACCCGGACGCCGCCTATCGCTATTCCGGCGAGGCGTTTACCCCCACGCCTTGGCATCCAGCAGTGGAGGAGATCAGGCATGCCGTTGAACGGGCCCTGGAAGCCAACGGCCAGGCGCTCAGCTTCAACAGCGTGCTGCTCAATCGCTACGCCGATGGTGAGGACCGCATGGGCTGGCATAGCGATGACGAGCCGGAGCTGGGTAAAGACCCGCTGATCGCCGCGGTGAGCCTCGGTGCCGAAAGACCGCTGCGCTTTCGCTGGCAGGACCGCCGCGCGGCGGCCTTCAATGTCTGGCTGCCGCATGACAGCCTGCTGGTGATGGGGCCGGGCACCCAGCGCCAGCTGCAACATGCCCTGCTGCCACGCAAGCTGCCCGGCGTGCGTATCAGCCTGACGTTCCGTCGCGTCTATCCGCGCTAGCGGCAAGCCAGTGCGGGCTAGTGCACCGCCGCCAGGGTCGCCCTAAAGCGCACCAGCGCAAACGCCAGGAAGGCCATACCGATCGCCGCCGTCGCCAGCAGGTGCGGCCACACGATGCCAATCCCTGCGCCGCGATACAGCACGGCCTGGGCGAACTGGATGAAATGCGTTGAAGGCAGCACCTGTACCGCCTTCTGCAGCGCTGGCGGCATGCTCTCCAGCGGGGTGATGCCCCCTGACAGCAGGTTCATCACCACGAACACCGGAATCGACAGCAAACCGAACTGCGGCATGGTCGTCGCCACGCTGGAGAGCGTGATGCCCATGGAGGTCACGGCGAACAGGTAGACGGCCGCCCCCAGCGCAAAGAGGGTCACCGACCCGCTAATGGGAATGCCAAGCAGGCCCTGCACCACGACCTGCAGCGAGAGAATCGCCGCCATCACGATCACCAGGCCGTTGGCCCAGATCTTGGCGAGCAGGATCTCACTGACGGTCACCGGCATTACCAGCAGGTGCTCGAGGGTGCCATGCTCACGTTCGCGAATCACCGCTGCCCCGCCCAGCACGATCGCCAGGATGGTCAGGTTATTGATGATCTGCATCACCGCCATGAACCAGGTCGAATCGAGATTGGGATTGAATTTCGCGCGCACTCGTAGATCGACCGGCAGCGCCGCGTCTCCGCTCGAGCGACTGACGTACGCGAGAAGCTCTGCGTTGAGGATGCTAGCGATGTAGTGGGTGCCATTGCCGGCGATCGCCATCGCCGTCGCATCGACATTGAGCTGGATAGCGGGATATCGCCCCGCCAGCACGTCGGCCTCGAATCGTGGCGGAATATCCAGTACGAAGGTGTAGCGCCCCTTGTCCATGCCCGGATCGAGCTCGGACAGTTCTATGACTTCCGGTGCTTTGAAATACGGTGGCAAAAAGGCGGCGATGAGCTGTGAGGAGAGGACCGAGCGGTCCTCGTCCACGATGGCGATTGAGGCATTATTGAGCTCGGTCTTCACCCCGTTGGCGACGGTATAGATGGCAAAGGTGAAGGTATAGAGGATCAGCCCCATCAGCACGGGATCGCGCAGGAGGCTGTAGATTTCCTTTACCCCCAGCCGATAGATGTTGCTGATCCAGCGCATGTCAGAGCTCCTGCTTGCGCAGCAAGGCGCTGGCCACGACCCAGAACAGCACGCAAAAGCCACCAAGGAGCAGGTGGTTGGGATACAACACCCTGAGGTCGAGCCCCTTGTTGAAGACGCCGGCACTGATCTGCTGGAAATACAGCGCCGGGAAGGCCTTGCCAATGAGCGACGCGCCGCCCTCGAGCGTCGAGACTGGATACATCATCCCGGAGAAATTGATCGTCGGTATCATGACGATGATCGCCGTGGCGAAAATCGCCGCGATCTGTGAACGCACGAAGGTCGAGACGACCAGGCCGAAGGCAGTGGCCGCAGTGGTAAACAGAACCGCACCGCTGACCAGCGCCGCCAGACTGCCCGGCATGCCGAGCCCGAACAGCGACATCATCAGCACCACGAGGCTTACGAAGCTGACCATGGCGACGCCGATATACGGCAGCTGCTTGCCGAGCAGAAACTCGATCTTATGCACCGGAGCCGCATAGAGGTTGAGGATCGAGCCCATCTCCTTCTCGCGGACCACGCTGAGGGCGGTAAGCATGGCGGGAATCATGATCAGCAGCATCATCAGCACACCGGGTGGGATCGCGTGCTGGGAAAGGAAGGCCTGATTGTAGCGCAGCCGGGGCTCGACGCTCGCCGGGTAGCTATCCACGACCTCCCCGCCCTCGCGCCCCGCGAGATCGGCAAGGTGCGTGGCCAGCACGCCTTGCACATAGCCGCGCCCGGTCTCCGCGCGAGTGGTGTTCGAGCCGTCGAGCCAGGCACCGATCTGGGGGACTCGGCCCGAGAGCAGATCACGGCCATAGTCGGGCGGAATCACCACGGCAAGGGAGATATCCCCGGCCTTCATGCGCCGGTCCAGCTCGTCGAAATCGGCAAGCGCTGGCTGCTCGTCGAAATAGCGTGAACTCGTCATGGCCTCGAGAAACATCCGGCTTTCCTGCGACTGGTCCTGATCGAGTGCCGCGTAGGACAGATTCTCGACATCGAAGGTGATGCCGTAGCCCATCGCCACCATCAGCACGATCGGGCCGAACAGCGCGAAGACCAGGCGGATCGGGTCGCGCAGGACCTCCATCGCCTCGCGCCTGGCGAACGCCCAGATTCGCGAGACAGAAAGCCAGCCCATGGGACACTCAGCTCGGCTACCTCCTGTTCCAACATCTAACGACACCGGCCCTGCTGCACCTTCCGCGCCGGCCTCCTGTAGATAGCTGATGAAGGCGCCTTCGAGGGTTTGCGCATCCCGCTGACGACGCAACGCATCGGGCTCGCCCTGGGCCAGGACCTTCCCCGCATGCATCAACGAGATACGATCGCAGCGCTCGGCTTCGTTCATGAAGTGGGTCGAGATGAAGATCGTCACCCCGTCCTTGCGTGACAGCTCGATCAGCAGCGCCCAGAAGGCATCCCGCGCGACCGGATCGACGCCGGAGGTCGGCTCATCGAGGATCAGCAGCTCGGGAGCATGCAGTACCGCCACCGCGAGTTGGAGACGCTGGCGCACACCCAACGGCAGGCTGTCGGGAGTCGATTCCGCTACTGCGCCGAGATCGAAGCGCTCGATCAGCTCCGCGACCCGAGGCCCACGACGCGCCTTGGGCAGATGAAACAGGTCGGCATGCAGTACCAGATTACGCCGTACCGAGAGTTCGGAATAAAGCGAAAAAGATTGCGACATATAGCCTACGCGTCGTCGCGTGGCCATGGCATCGGTCCCCAGGGGCTTGCCCATCAACCGGGCACTGCCTTCGCTCGCGGTCAAAAGCCCGGTGAGCATCTTCATGGTGGTGGTCTTGCCACAGCCGTTCGAGCCGAGAAACCCGAAGATTTCCCCGGACTCGATGCAAAAACTGACATGATCGACAGCCGTGAAGTCGCCGAACCGCATGGTCAGCCCTTGCGCCTCGATGGCCGGCGGTCCTGCCTGAGCCCCGCGCGGCGGCAGCGAAATGGACCGATGGCCCTGCCGATCCTTTTCCGGCAATAGCGCGATGAAGGCCGCCTCCAAAGTGTCGGTCGCGGTGTGTAACTTCAAGGCCTCGGGTGTCCCTTCCGCCAGAACGCGGCCGGCATTCATGGCGATTAGCTGATCGAAACGCTCAGCCTCCGACATATAGGCGGTGGCGGTGATCACGCTCATCGTGGGGCGGCGTTCACGGATGCGCTCGATCAACTGCCAGAACTGCTGGCGCGACAATGGATCGACGCCGGTGGTGGGCTCGTCGAGGATCAGCAGGTCCGGATCATGTATTAGCGCACAGCACAGGGCGAGTTTCTGCTTCATACCACCGGAGAGCTTGCCTGCCGGCCGGTCGGCAAAGGCCTCGAGCCCGGTACTCCTCAGCAGCATAGTGATGCGCGCAGCGCGTTCGGTACTCGACTGGCCATAGAGACGAGCGAAGAAATCGACGTTCTCGCGCACCGATAGCGTGTGATAGAGATTGCGCCCCAGGCCCTGGGGCATGTAGGCGATGCGAGCATAGGTTGCGGCGCGATGCTGCGCATCATCCATCCTCCCGCCAAGGGCCGTAACCTTGCCAACCTGTAGACGGCGCACTCCCGCCATCAGGCCCAGCAGGGTAGACTTACCTACCCCGTCCGGCCCGACCACCCCCACCATCCGGGCAGAGGGAATCGTTAACGAAACGTTATCCAGAGCGATGATCGACTGGTAGCGATGACAGACACCGTCAAGGCTTGCGACCGCATCGTTGAGGTCCGTCATCAGGGCAGCTTCACTGCGAGGGCTTCGGGCCACTGGACTTCCGGTGCCACACGGACATAGGCCACGCCCGGTACACCGGTTTTCACGACGTCCTGATAACGGCTTAGGATATCGGCTGGAATCTGCAGCTTGACGCGAAACATCAGCTTTTCGCGCTCGCTCTTGGTTTCAACGTATTTGGGCGTGAACTGCGCTTCCGAGTCCACGAAATCGACAGCCGCCGGGATTACATACTGCGGAGCGGCATCGAGAATCAGCCGCGCTTCACTGCCATAGCGCAGGCGCCCCGCCTGGTCGGTGGGCAGATAGACATTCATGTAGACATCGGTCAGGTTGAGTAATGAGACGACCTTGCCGCCCGCTGCCAGGATCTCGCCGGGCTCGGCCAGACGATACTGCACGCGACCGGCGTGCGGCGCGACCAGGGTATAATCAGCGAGGTTGGCATTGAGCGCCGCGACATGCGCCTGGGCCGCCTCGATCGACGCCTCCGCGGCGGCCACCTGGGCACGCGCGGTGTTGAGAGCCGCCTCGGCCGTGGTTTTCAGCGAGCGCCGCTGGTCCAGCAATTCCTGTGAAGCATAGCCTCGCCCTGCGAGCGTCTGGGTGCGGCTCAACTCTGAACCGGCGAGCGCCAATTCGCTCGTGCGCTGGATCACCAGGGCCTTGGCCTGGGCCAACTCCTGCTCCGCCTGCCGAATACCGGCCTGCGCAGCGCGAATCTGCGCCTCAAGCTCAGTGGCGTCAATGCGCGCGACCACCTCTCCTGCTGCTACTCGCTGACCTTCCGTGACCGCGACCTCCGCGATCCGGCCACTGAATTTCAGCGCCACATCGATACGTGTCGCCTCAAGGCGTCCATTGGCCAGAGCAAAGCCTTCCGCCAGCTCGGCCTGCTGCTGTTGCCACCAGTAATACCCACCTCCGGCGACAGCAGCGACACATACTAGAACGATGAGTGCCGTCTGTAGTCGCTTCATGGCGGGTTCCTCGGCCAGGGTGTTCGATCCACGTTCACCTATGAATAGATTAGTTCAGTCGCACCTGGCCCACGATAGCCTATCCCGCTCGCACCTTGCTGAACCTAAATCGGAACGGCCGATATTTCTGGCGTCGCCTTGATATTGATCATGTCTACACAACGAAAAAAGCCGCCTCCCAAGGGAAGCGGCTCATGACGTTCGCAAAGATAACGGTATATTTAAGAGTTGATTATAAGCATCCGTCTAGGCCGGATCGATCAGCCGCGGTAGTACCCCGGGGTCACGAACGGCATCTTGGTCACGGTCATCGGCAGACGCTTGCCACGCACATCGGCAAATACCTGGGTGTCGATGGCCGCCTGGTCGATGCTGACGTAGCCCATGGCGACGGGCTTGCCGACGCTGGGCCCGAAGCCGCCAGAGGTCACCACGCCAATCTTGCGATCCTCGGCATCGTAAAGCTCGGCACCTTCACGGACCGGGGCTCGCCCCTCGCCCAGCAGGCCGACTCGCTTGCGCTGATGGTCCTTGGCCTCAACCTGATGCAACACCAAATCGGCGCCGGGGAAGCCACCGGCCCGTTCACCGCCGCGGCGACGCGGCTTGCTCACGGCCCAGATCAGTCCCCCTTCCACCGGCGTGGTGGTGGCGTCGATATCGTGGCCATAGAGGCACAGACCAGCCTCAAGACGCAGCGAGTCGCGCGCGCCCAGGCCAATGGCTTCGACCTCGTCTTCAGCCAGCAGCAGGCGGGCAAGCGCTTCGCTCTGCTCGGCAGGCACCGAAATCTCGAAGCCATCCTCGCCGGTGTAGCCGGCACGGCTGATCCACACCGGAATACCCTCGATCTCGAAACGGCCATGCTGCATGAAGACCATCTCGCAGGCATCAGGACACAGGCGCTGCATCACGCCGGCGGCCTTGGGTCCCTGCAAGGCCAGCAGCCCACGGTCCAGCACCTCGATCTGATGATCGTCACCCAGGCCGGTGCGCAGGTGTGCGATATCCTGCTCCTTGCAGGCAGCATTGACGACCAAGTACAGATGGTCGCCCGCATTCACCACCATCAGATCATCGAGAATACCGCCTTCGCCGTTGGTGAAAAGCGTATAGCGCTGCATGCCTTCGGGAAGGCCGAGGAGGTCCGCCGGCACCAGGGTTTCCAATGCCTTGGCCGGTTCGCTGCCCGTTACCAGCACTTGCCCCATGTGAGAAACATCAAAGAGACCACAGGCGGCGCGGGTATGCTCATGCTCCTTCTTGACCCCTAGCGGAAACTGCACCGGCATCGAATAGCCCGCGAAGGGCACCATCTTGCCACCGAGTTCCACGTGCAGGTCATGAAGCGGTGTCTTGTGTAGTTCGTTCATCGGCTAGGTTCATCCGTACATTGCTGAAAGCAGGTGCCGCGGCCACCCAGGCGGCCGCGACATTGCCTCATTTATTGAGTTCTTCGCCAGGCAGTACCGGCTTGCCGTCGAAGTAATCCTTGGTCAACTTGAAGACCACCGGCGACAGCAGGGCCAGGGCAATCAGGTTGGGGAAGGCCATCATGGCGTTGAAGACGCTGGCCATCAGCCACACGAAGTCCAGCGGTGCCACGGCACCGGCCAGAATCGCCAGGATATACACCACACGGTAGGGCTTGATGGCGCGCACACCAAACAGGAACTCGATGCACTTTTCGCCGTAGAAGGCCCAGCCCAGGATGGTGGTAAAGGCGAAGACCGCCAACGCGAAGGACACGATGTACTGACCGATGCCCGGCAGGGATTCATCGAAGGCCAGAGACGTCAAGGCTGCCCCGGTCTCACCGCTGGTCCATTGGGTAGACGTCAGGATGGCCAACGCAGTGATCGAGCACACCACGATGGTGTCCAGGAAGGTACCCAGCATGGCGATGAGCCCTTGACGGACCGGGTTCTTGGTCTGTGCCGCCGCGTGTGCGATCGGCGCACTACCCAGGCCGGCTTCGTTGGAGAAGACGCCACGGGCGACACCAAACTGAATGGCCTTGGCCACTGCCGCCCCGGCGAAGCCACCTGCCGCCGATACCGGCGAGAAGGCATAACCGAAGATCATGCCCAGCGCATTGCCGATGGCATCAGCATTGATGATCAGTACCAGGATACCCGCCACGACATAGGCAATCGCCATGATCGGCACCAGCTTGCCGGCCACCTTGGCGATGCGCCGAATACCACCGAGAATCACGGCGCCCGCCAGCACCATGATGACGACCCCCGTGATCCAGGCGGGCAGACCCAGTGACTCGTTGAGCCCCGCTGCCACCGAGTTGGACTGCACGGTGTTGCCGATCCCGAAAGCCGCCACGGCGCCAAAGAAAGCGAAGGCACCGCCCAGCCAAGCCCATTTCTTACCAAGGCCATTGCGGATGTAGTACATGGGACCACCGACGTGATCGCCCGCTTCATCCACTTCGCGATAACGCACGGCCAGCACGGCCTCGGAAAACTTGGTGGCCATGCCGACCAAGGCAGTGATCCACATCCAGAAAACAGCGCCCGGCCCGCCCAGGAAGATGGCAGTGGCTACGCCCGCGATGTTGCCGGTACCGATAGTGGCAGACAGCGAGGTCATCAAGGCGTTAAACGGCGAGACTTCGCCCTCGCCTTCATCGCCCTTGCCGGTTTCACGCCCCTTCCAGAGCAGCGAAAACCCGGTTCCCAATCGACGAATCGGTACCAGCTTGAGGCCCGCTTGCAGATAAAGGCCGACCCCAAGCAACAGGACCAGCATCAGCGGCCCCCACACCACACCTTCTACAGCTGAAAAAAAGCTTGTGATTGCTTCCACGGTTGTTCTCCCGTCGTTAATTGTTGTTATGCACCAGGGTGCATTGCCTCAGGCCTCATGAAGGGCCATTCGAGCGATGGTTTACCAGCCAATGTACGAACCAACGACACCATAGCGGAACCCACCATCATTGCTCCAGCCTCCCATGCGAAAATTTTGCAATACGCACCAATAGCAGCAAAAAGCCTTAACCATTGGTCTTAGCAAGCATGGAAACAGCCATTCCAATACTCGGCTGAGAGATATGCCAGGGTGGCGACGGCCCTCAAATGGCATCGGGAAATTTTTTCCTATCAGAAACAAATTAACCTTATAGCGACGATTGCCGTTGGGCAAGTCGACGGCCGAACCCCCTTGCAACAGGTCGAATGAAGAACCCGAACGAGCCCTGCGCAGTTGGCACTCTGATTCAACCCCTGAATAAGCGTAGCGTGCAGGCTCTCATTATGCCTCTGGCAGCGCCAGTCGGCCGGACACTGCCGCCGATAGGGGTGAACCCCATCGTGAATCCGCCTAAGATGAGACCGAAGCAGCAGCAGCTGCCGGCAAGAATCGACGTCAGCGGGACTCGCCAAATGCGGCCGAGGGCGTTACGATTCTCTCCTAGGTAAACCTTTTTCTTATAGGAAAACGCGATGAGCAATATCCCTGCCAACCTTCGCTACACCGAAAGCCACGAATGGATTCTGGATAACGGCGACGGCACCGTCACTATCGGCATCACCGACCACGCTCAGGAATCACTGGGTGACGTGGTTTTCGTTGACCTCCCGGAAGTCGGTCAGGAACTCGGGACCGGTGAGGAGTTCGGGGTCATCGAATCGGTCAAGGCCGCCTCCGATCTCTACGCGCCGCTGGCGGGTGAAGTGGTGGAAGTCAACGAGTCGCTGGAAGATGCACCGGAGACCGTCAACGAAGCGCCCTATGAGGGCGGCTGGATCGCCAAGCTCAAACTTGCCGACGAAAGCGAGCTCAGCAAGCTGCTGGATGCCGAGGCCTACACCAAGGTCGCCGAAGCCGACCAGGACTGACCCGCACCCTGGCGCGGGCATCCCCTCGCTCGCGCCCTCTTTTACACCGGCCCGCTCGCTTCACGGCCCGCTTGGCCATATCGTTCGATCAAACGCACAGGTGTTTCATGCCACTCGATACTCGCCGCCTGGCCGACCTTGCCAGCCACGATGCTTTCATCCAACGACACAATGGCCCCAGCCAGGCCGACGTTGCCGGCATGCTCGATCAACTGGGCACCGACAGCATCGCGACCCTGATCGAGCAGACCGTGCCGAGCGCCATTCGCCTGGGCCGTGAGCTCGACCTGGACCCGCCGCGCAGCGAAGCCGAGGCACTCGATTATCTGAAACGCCTGGCGCGTCAGAACCGGGTCTTCAAGACCTACATCGGCCAGGGCTACCACAACACCCATTTGCCGGCAGTCATTCAGCGCAACGTGCTGGAAAATCCAGGCTGGTACACCGCCTACACGCCCTATCAGCCGGAAATCGCCCAGGGCCGCCTGGAAGGACTGCTCAACTTCCAGCAGGTGGTGATGGACCTGACCGGCATGGAGCTGGCCAATGCTTCACTGCTGGACGAAGCTACCGCCGCCGCCGAGGCCATGGCGCTATGCAAGCGCGCCAACAAGAAAGCCAAGACCCAAGCCTTCTTCGTCGCCGACGACGTGCTGCCGCAGACGCTGGACGTGGTGCGCACCCGCGCCCATTACTTCGGCTTCGAGCTGATCACCGGTCCGGCCGAGGAGCTCGCCTCTCACGACGTCTTCGGCGCCCTGCTCCAGTACCCGGGTCAGAGCGGGGAAGTCCGCGACCTGGCACCGCTGCTGAAAAGCGCCAGCGAGCGCGGCGTGATGACCTGCGTGGCCGCCGACATCATGAGCCTGGTGCTGCTCAAGGAACCCGGCAGCCTCGGCGCCGACATCGTCATCGGCTCGAGCCAGCGCTTCGGCGTGCCGATGGGCTTCGGTGGCCCGCACGCGGCCTTCTTCGCGACCACCGACAAGCTCAAGCGCTCGATCCCCGGCCGCATCATCGGTGTCTCCAAGGACAGCCGTGGTCATCAGGCCCTGCGCATGGCCATGCAGACGCGTGAACAGCACATCCGCCGCGAGAAGGCGACCTCCAACATCTGTACCGCCCAGGCACTGTTGGCCAATATCGCCGGCTTCTATGCCGTTTATCATGGCGCCGAGGGCCTGCGCACCATCGCCGGACGCATCCACCGTCTGACCACCATTCTCGCCGAAGGCCTTACCCGCAAGGGCGTTCAGCTGGCCCATGACAGCTGGTTCGACACCCTGCGTCTGACCGGCGTCGATGCCGGCAAGGTCCACGGACGGGCGCTGACCCACGAGATCAACCTGCGCTTCTTCGACAACGGCGACATCGGCGTCAGCCTCGACGAGACCACCACAGCCGCCGATCTTGGCGTGCTCTTCGACGTTCTGCTCGGCGAAGAACACGACCTCTCGGTGCCGGCGCTCGACGACGAAGTGCTGGACCAGGGCAAGACCGGCATCCCCGCCGCCTGTCAGCGCGACAGCGACTTCCTGACCCACCCGACCTTCAGCCGCTACCGCAGCGAAACCGAGATGCTGCGCTATCTCAAGCGACTGGAGAACAAGGACCTGTCGCTGACCCATGCGATGATCCCACTCGGTTCCTGCACCATGAAGCTGAATGCGACCAGCGAGATGATTCCCATCACCTGGCCGGAATTCGCCAATATCCACCCCTTCGCGCCCCATGATCAGGTGGTGGGCTATCACCAGATGATCGACGAGCTGGCGGCCTTCCTGGTGGAAGTCACCGGCTACGACCACATCTCGATGCAGCCCAATTCCGGCGCCCAGGGCGAATACGCCGGCCTGGTGGCGATTCGTCGCTATCAGCAGGCACAGGGCGAAGGCTCCCGCAACATCTGCCTGATCCCGAGCTCCGCCCATGGCACCAATCCGGCCTCCGCCGCCATGGCGCAGATGAAGGTCGTGGTCGTGGAATGTGACGCGGACGGCAACATCGACCTGGCAGACCTTCGCGAAAAGGCCGAAAAGCACAGCGATGTCCTGTCGGCGATCATGATCACCTACCCCTCGACCCATGGCGTGTTCGAGGAAGCGGTGCAGGAGGCCTGCAAGATCGTTCACGACCACGGCGGCCAGGTCTACATCGACGGCGCCAACATGAACGCTCAGGTCGGCATCACCCGTCCCGGCGATTTCGGCGGCGATGTCAGCCACCTCAACCTGCACAAGACCTTCTGCATCCCCCACGGCGGCGGCGGACCGGGCATGGGGCCGATCGGCGTCAAGTCGCACCTCGCCCCCTATGTGTCGAACCATGTGGTCACACCCATTCCCGGCGTGGAGAAGGACTGTGGCGCCGTCTCGGCGGCAGCTTTCGGTAGCGCGGCGATACTGCCGATCTCCTGGGCCTACATCAAGATGATGGGCGCCCGCGGGCTGCGCGAGGCTACCGAGCTTGCCATTCTCAACGCCAACTACATCGCTTCGCGCCTGGGCGAGCACTACCCGATCCTCTACAAGGGGCGTCATGACACCGTGGCCCACGAGTGCATCCTCGACCTGCGTCCGCTCAAGGCGGCGTCCGGCATCAGCGAGGAAGACATCGCCAAGCGCTTGATGGACTACGGCTTCCACGCGCCGACCATGTCCTTCCCGGTGCCCGGCACGCTGATGGTGGAACCGACCGAGTCGGAATCCCGCTACGAGATCGATCGCTTCTGCGACGCCATGATCAGCATCCGCAAGGAAGTCGCGCGCGTCGAAAGTGGCGAATGGCCGGCAGCAGACAATCCGCTGGTCCACGCGCCTCACACCATGGCCGACCTGATGGATGCCGAATGGGAGCGTCCCTACAGCCGCGAAACCGGCGCCTTCCCCTCCCCGTCCGTCAAGGCGGCGAAGGTATGGCCATCGGTCAATCGCGTCGACAACGTGGCCGGCGACCGTCAACTGATCTGCACCTGCCCGAGCATCGACGAGTATCGCGATTGAGTGAAGCACTCCATCAGTTGCCCCTTGGACGCCTGATGGAAGGCAGCGCTAACCAATAGCACTTGATGCAAAAGGGCCCGGCAATGGTAATTGCCGGGCCCTTTTTATGGCGGAACGAATCTTTATGGCGGGACGAATGACGAAGTTATGGCAGTAAGCATGACGAGGAGCGTCATGAGCGCACTGAGATACTGAGAAATGCGGAGCCGGCCAGCGCGCTATCAGCTATGGCTATCGAAATGGGGCTCTTCCGGGAAGCCATAGAGGGTATGACGCCGCTGCTCGAGAAACTCGTCGAGCAGGCGCGTATAGCGACGCGGTGTCTCGACGCCCGCCGGGGTCAACAGGTGAAAGGACTCATAAACCGGCTGCGGCATGGGCAGCTCCTTGACCTGACGCTGCCAGGGTGAGGTCTCGAGCACCGGACGCGATACGATGCTGAATCCCAGGCCTCGCGCCACCGCATCCATGACCATCGACACGTCATTGGTGTAGCCCTGACGCGGGAAACGACTCATCGAACGGAATTCACCGGGGAAGTTGGCACGCAGTAGCTGGGTGGCATGGTGGACACCATCGGCGTAGTTCATGAACCCCAGTGCCGCCAGATCGGTCAGGGTGGTGCCGGCGAAGTCTGCTGGCACCACCAGGCACAGCGGCTCCTGATGCCAGGGCGCGTAATGCAGCTCGGCATGCCGACTGACTTCCGTCACGATTCCCACATCGTAGCGCCCCGCCCTCACGTCCTCGGTGATCGCACTGTTGAAACCAAAGTTGTAACTCACCGTCAGCCCCGGATGCATCTGCTGATAACCGAGAATGAAGGGATATAGCATCATGCCCACACTGGCGCGGGAAGCGATGCGGCAGTCGCCGCTATCCAGCGACTCATTGTCCAGGGAGTGGCGAAAATGCTCATGTTCGGCGAACAGCTTGATCGCGTAATCATAGGCCCGTCGTCCGCTCTCGGTAAGCGTAAAGCGACGCCCTTGGCGAATCAGCAATGACTTCTGCAGGTACTGCTCCAGCTTGCGAATATGCTGGCTGACGCCGGGCTGCGTCATGTCCAGCCGGTGAGCGGTCTGCGTGAAACTGCCGGTCTCGACAAGCGTAATGAAGGTGCGGAAATACTGGGCATTGAACATGAAGCAGCGACGCACTCGATTACGAATCAGAAAGAGGTTATATCCCGCGATGTTACCAGATAAGCATGCAGCGCGCAGCGCTGCGGGGGGCCTGGTGACGTGTTAGCATCGCATGGCAAAGCCAACGGAGAATTCAGCCTCATGTCCGATCCTCTCGCCCGGCGCGCCGACGCCATTCATCACGCCCTGCTGGCCATGGAGCGCCAGGCAAGCGACGAACAGCTCTTTCCGCTGGGCTACCTGATTCCGCAGATTCCCCTGGTCATGGAAATGGTGGAATATGATCCTGAGGAGGTGCTGGCAGAGGACTTCGATGCCATCTTCCAAGAGTGGCTTGAAAGCACCTTTGGTCAGGATGCCATGAGCGCCAATGACCAGGATGAGATTCGCCGCCTGCTGGCACAGGCCTGTGCCCAGGCCGACGCGGCATAACAAGGAAACCGCCCATGCCCCAGACCATTTCCACGACGCTGTCTCCTGAAGGCAGCCTCGAGGTGCTGTCACAGCACGAGGTGAATCGCCTGCGCGACACCTCGACATCAGGCCTACACGATTTGCTACGCCGCTGCGCGCTGGCCATTCTCAACAGCGATAACATGACCGACGATGGACTCGCGGTCATGGAAGCCTATCGCGACTTCGACATCGAAGTGCTTCAGGAAGATCGCGGCCTGCGCCTCAAGATCAGCAATGCCCCCATCGAAGCCTTCGTCGACGGCAAGATGATCCGCGGCATCCGCGAACTGCTGTCGTCGGTGGTGCGTGACGTCGTCTACGTCTACAACGAAATACAGACGCATCCGCGCTTCGACCTGAGCACCGGTGAAGGCACCACCAATGCGGTTTTCCATATCCTGCGCAAGGCCGGCGCTCTCCAGCCCTCTCTGGACCCGAGCCTGGTGGTCTGCTGGGGGGGGCACTCGATTTCTCGTGAGGAGTACGACTACACCAAGCGGGTCGGATATCACCTGGGCCTGCGCGAGCTGGACATCTGCACCGGATGCGGACCGGGCGCCATGAAGGGTCCGATGAAGGGCGCCAACGTGGCTCACGTCAAACAACGCCGCTCACACGGTCGCTATTTGGGGATCTCCGAGCCGGGCATCATCGCCGCCGAATCGCCCAATCCGATCGTCAATGAGCTGGTCATCATGCCGGACATCGAGAAGCGCCTCGAGGCCTTCGTACGGGTCGGCCACGGCATCGTGGTGTTCCCCGGAGGGGTCGGCACGGCCGAGGAAATTCTCTACCTGCTGGGGATACTGCTGCATCCGGACAACAAGGACATCCCCTTCCCGGTCATCTTCACGGGACCGGCCAGCAGCGCTGACTACTTCAAGCGCATCGACGAGTTTCTGGCCTATACCCTCGGCGATTCTGCCCGTGAACGCTACCGCATCATCATCGACGACCCCACCAGCGTCGCCAAGGCCATGCGGCTGGGCATCGATGAGGTGGCCGAATTCCGGCGCACCCATCAGGATGCCTTCTACTACAACTGGCGCCTGAACATCGATCGCAATTTCCAGGAACCCTTCGCCGCCGACCACGCCAGCATGGCCGGACTGGCACTGCATCGTAACCAGCCGACTCATGAGCTCGCGGCCAACCTGCGCCGCGCCTTCTCGGGCATCGTCGCCGGTAACGTCAAGGAGCCTGGCATCCGTGCGATCGAAGCCCATGGTCCCTTCCGCCTGCACGCCGAACCGGACCTGATGTCACGCCTGGATGAATTGCTGACATCCTTCGTCGAGCAAGGACGCATGAAGCTGCCCGGCAGCCATTACGAGCCCTGCTACACCCTCGGATGAGCCTGAGCGCTTCCACGACATAAAGCTCACAGCAAGCACAAAGATCTCACCCACGAAGAAGGGGCTCGAATACCGAGCCCCCTTGCATTTGATTAGCCCAGATGTCGTCGGCCAATCGGTATCAGTCCGTCGCGGGACGCCGCCATAGCAGGGAAACCACATGGATCAGCAGCCCCAGTGCCGCCCCATGCGACAGCAGCAAGATCGCATCGACGCCCCCAAGGCTGATGCCCTGCCAGACAGCGATGATCAGCCCGCCGCCCAGCAAGCAAACCAGCAACCGCTTGATAAGCCCCGGCAGCTGCAGGCGTGCACTGCTCGCGAGCATGCGCCAATGAAACCCAGCCGCAACCGCCACGACACCGGTGGCCATCAGTACAAGCGTCAGGCGGGTTTCATGCCCTTCGAGCGCATAGCGCGGCAGACTGGCGAGCATCACCAGTATCAGGCCGGTCATCACGCTGAAGCGCTCTGGAGTCGTGGAGGCGTTCATTCAGGATACCGCCAGCTGCTGAGACTCGATCCATTCTTCGGCCCAGGGAATGGCAGCATCATCGGCCATGAAGGTTTCCATGGCGTCGACTTCAAGACGCTCACCGAGGCGTTGGGCGCCATATTCAGCGAGTAGCGAATCCAGCGATCGTCCTGCCCCACAGAAGCTATCCACATAAGAGCTGTCGCCCAGCGCGATCAGACCATAGCGCAGCGCCGACAGATCGGCCCCACGCTCCTGAAGCGAGCGAGCGAAGGTCACGAAATTGCCCGGATAATCGCCAGAACCCGTGGTCGATACGCAGAACAGCGCCAGATCAGTCGGTGAACCGGTCAGATCCTCGAGGGTCGGCTGATCATAGATCGCGACTTCGTAACCTGCCTGCTCAAACAGCGGCTTGACTTGCTCGGCGACGTCGAGGGCGCCGCCATACATGGTGCCAACGAAAATCTTCAGCATGGACATGGATCTGCTTTGCTTGAGAAATTTACTCGGATATTACCATAGTCCTTGCGGGAGCCGAATCCCTGTCGCCGCGCAGCGCTGTCGACAGGGATTCGGGGCGGTTATACTCGCGCTTTTGGGCGAGCGAGAGACGAGATGCAAGAGACCTTCGAGGCATGGATCACTCCGATCATGATTGGCGGCCTGATCCTGTTCATGTGTTTCATCATCTGGGACCTGGCTCGCAAATCGAAGGCCGGCAAATTCGGCACTATCATGCTGTTCATCGTGCTCGGCGCGGGGATGCTGGGCTACGTGATCAAGGTCATCATCACCTACGTCATGGAAAACGGAGCTGTCTGACAGACTGACGTGGACATGTCTGGCAATGTTATCCAGGCCAACATGCAAAAAGGCGCCACCCCATGGATGGCGCCTTTGGCCTGCCAACTGACTGCCTAGCACTCGATACGTCAGACTTAATACGTCAACGGACCTTCGAAGCTCTCCACCTGGGCCTTGAGCTTTTGGCCGGGACGAAAGGTCACCACTCGCCGGGCAGAAATCGGAATCTCTTCTCCCGTCTTGGGATTGCGGCCTGGCCGCTCGCGCTTGTCACGCAGATCGAAGTTGCCGAAACCGGACAGCTTCACCTGCTCGTTCTCGCGCAGACAACCGCGGATTTCCTCGAAGAAGGCCTCCACCATTGACTTGGCCTCACGCTTGGACAAACCCAGCTCGGTGTGCAAGTGTTCGGCCAGTTCCGCCTTGGTCAACGCACCCATGGTCATTCCCTCGTGCAGGATGGCAGCATCGCCGTCTTCCGGCTCAAGGCTTGGCAGCCAGTGGATCAGCTTCTCAGCCGAGCGCCGAAGCGCTGTCCGGATTCGGTGACGATTGCATCGACTAACTGATTGATTTCCTCGTCATTCAGCGTGCGCGATGGATGCTGCCAGGTCAAGCCCAGCGCCACACTCTTGTGACCATCCTCTACCCCTTTGCCCTGATAAACGTCAAAGAGGTTGATTTCGGTCAGCCATTCACCGGCCTGCTCGCGCAGACAGTCGAGCAGCGACTGCACCGGCAGCGACTCATCGACCAGCATGGCCAGATCGCGGCGGACCTCTGGGTAGCGCGACAGCGGCGTGAAAGCCGGCAGTTGGCCCTGACTCAGCACATCCAGGCGCACCTCAAAGAGTACCGCCTCGACCTTGAGCCCCAGCTCGGCACGCACGGCCGGATGCAGGGTACCAATCCAGCCGGCTTCTTCGCCACGATACAGCACCCTTGCTGCCTGACCGGGATGCAGTGCCGAATGCTCGCCGGGCTCGAAGCGCCAGGCGTCGGGCTCACCGCCCATGGCCAACAGGCTTTCCAGGTCGCCCTTGAGATCAAAGAAGTCGACCTTGTCGCCGCGCGCCGCCCAGCCTTCCGGATCACGGTTACCACATACCAGGGCGCCCATCATCGGAATCTGGGAGAGCTCGTCGAGCTCACCGCGGAATATCAGGCCGGTTTCAAACAGACGCACCCGGCTCTGCTGGCGGTTGAGGTTGTGCTCGAGAGCCTTGATCAGCCCCGGGAACAGGCTGGCACGCATGACCGACATGTCACTGGAGATCGGGTTGGCCAAGGTCGGCGCCACGGCCTGCGGCAGCAGCGCTTTCTGCAGCTCAGGTGCCACAAAGCTATAGTTGATGGCCTCCTGATAGCCACGGGCGACCATCTGGCGACGCAGGCGCGACAGCGGCTGCTGGGCCTCACCGTCGGGACGCAGACCCAGGCGAGCCTGAGGACGACGCACCGGCAAGCGGTTATAGCCGTGAATACGCGCCACTTCCTCGATCAGGTCTTCCTCGATGGCGACATCGAACCGCCAGCTAGGTACCGCTACACGCCAACTGACATCATCTGCCTCGACTGGCATGCCCAGACGTTCGAGAATATCGGTAACGTCTTCGGCCGGCAGCGACAGCCCCAGGGCCTGTTCGAGACGGGCACGGCGCAGGACAATCTGGCGCGGCGTGGGGAGATGCTCGGCACTGGCCGCCTCGATGAGCGGGCCGGGCTCGCCGCCGGTGATCTCGAGCAGCAAAGCGGTGGCCCGCTCGACGGCGTCATGCGTCAGCTTCGGGTCCACGCCACGCTCGAAGCGATGCGAAGCATCGGTGTGCAGGCCATAGCTACGGGCCTGACCGGCCACGGCCAGCTGGGTGAAGAAGGCCGATTCCAGGAAGATATCCCGCGTATCGGCATTCACGCCGGAATGCTCGCCGCCCATGACACCGGCAATCGCCAGGGCACCACGACCATCGGCGATCACCAGGGTATCGTCACGCAGCGCAATCTCCTGGCCGTCGAGCAGTGTCAACTGCTCACCGGCACGCGCCAGGCGCACCTCGACCCGCTCATGCAGGTTGGCGCGATCGAAGGCATGCAGCGGTTGGCCGAGTTCGAGCATCACATAGTTGGTGATATCGACGACCGGATCGATGGAGCGCACGCCGCTGCGACGCAGACGCTCGACCATCCACAGCGGTGTGTCGGCGGTGACGTCGACCCCCTTGATCAGACGACCGATGTAGCGCGGGCAGCGTTCGCCATCACGCACCTGCACCGGGAAGGTCTCATCATGGGTCGGCGTCACCGGTGCCATCGCCGGGCCTTCGACGGCCAGGCGGTTGAGCACGCCGACCTCACGGGCCATGCCCTTGAGGCTCAGGCAGTCACCGCGGTTGGGCGTCAGGTCGACTTCAATGGTGCTGTCGTCAAGACCCATCCAGGCACGGAAGTCTTCACCGGCCGGGGCATCGAGCGGGAGCTCCATGATACCCGGCGAGGTCTCTTCCTCGAGCCCCAGCTCAGATGCCGAGCAGATCATGCCGCGGGACTCGACCCCACGCAGCTTGGCTTTCTTGATCTTGAAGTCGCCGGGCAGCACGGCGCCTACCTGGGCGAAGGCCACCTTCTGACCCACCGCCACATTGGGCGCCCCGCAAACCACCTGTACCGTCTCGCCACTGCCGTCGACCACCTGACAGACATTCAGCTTGTCGGCATCGGGGTGCTGCGCCTTGTCGACGACCTCGGCCACCACGACGCCTTTAAAGGCGGCAGCGACCGGCTCAACGGCATCGACTTCCAGGCCCGCCATGGTGATCTGGTCGGCCAGTGCCTGGGTCGCCAGCTGAGGCGACACCCATTCACGCAGCCACTGTTCGGAAAATTTCATGACATATCCTGTGTTCTGCAGTCAGGGATTCAAGCGAACTGGCGCAGGAAGCGCAGGTCGTTCTCGAAGAACAGGCGCAGGTCGTTGACGCCGTAACGCAGCATGGCCAGCCGCTCGGCCCCCATGCCAAAGGCAAAGCCCTTGTAGCGTTCGGTATCGATGCCCGCATGATGGAATACCTCGGGGTGCACCATGCCGCAGCCCATCACCTCGAGCCAGCCACTATGCGAGCAGACGCGACAGCCATCACCACCACACATCACGCACTGGATATCGACTTCGGCGGACGGCTCGGTGAAGGGGAAGTAGGACGGCCGGAAGCGCACCGACAGGTCATCACGCTCGAAGAAGGCGTGCAGGAAGTCTTCGATGGTGCCCTTCAGGTCGGCGAAACTGACATCCTCATCGACCAAGAGCCCCTCGACCTGATGGAACATCGGCGTGTGGGTCAGATCAGAGTCGCTGCGATAGACTCGCCCCGGGCAGACGATGCGAATCGGCGGCTCTTCGTTCTTCATGGTCCGCACCTGCACCGGTGAGGTATGGGTGCGAAGCAGCCGCGTGGCGTCGAAATAGAAGGTATCCGCCATGCCCCGTGCCGGGTGGTGGGCGGGGATATTGAGGGCCTCGAAGTTGTGATAGTCGTCCTCGATCTCCGGGCCGACCGCCACATCGAAACCGATGCGCGTGAAGAGACTCTCGATACGCTCGAGAGTGCGCGTCACCGGGTGCAGGCCACCGCCCGGCTGCCCTCTTCCAGGCAGCGTCACATCCAGGCGCTCGGCCGCCAGGCGAGCATCGAGAGCGGCCTTCTCGAGTAACTGGCGACGGCGGTCCAGCTCGGAGCCGAGTTCCTGCTTGGCCTGGTTAATGCGCTCGCCAGCGGCCGGACGCTCCTCGGGCGGCAGCTTGCCGAGGCCCTTCAGCAAGGCCGTGATTTCACCCTTCTTGCCGAGGTATCGCACCCGCACTTCGTCGAGCGCGGGGATGTCCTGGGCAGCATCGATGGCGCCGCGCGCCTCGGCAACCAGGTTGGGAAGGTGGTCCATCCGTTGAGCTCCGAATGCGCTGCTGCGATGTCGATGAGCCACACCGCAACAGGGTCATATAAAAAAACAGGGGAAGAGCGGCTGCTCTTCCCCTGCGACCTTTACGCGTGCGATGCAGACGATGAGGCATCGTGTTGCACCGGCACGTCGAAACGATCAGTTCACTCAGTGAGCAGCCTTGGCCTTCTCGACGATAGCGGCAAAGGCGGCCTTTTCGTGAACGGCGAGATCGGCAAGCACCTTGCGGTCGATCTCGATACCGGCCTGCTTGAGGCCAGCGATGAAGCGGCTGTAGGACAGGCCGTTGTTGCGGGCAGCAGCGTTGATACGCGCAATCCACAGCGCACGGAACTGACGCTTACGGACGCGACGGTCACGGTAGGCGTACTGGCCAGCTTTGATAACGGCCTGCTTGGCTACGCGGAAGACGCGTGAACGCGCACCGTAGTAGCCTTTGGCCTGCTTCATGATCTTCTTGTGACGGCGACGTGCAACGACGCCACGCTTGACACGTGTCATAGCTTTCTCCTGACGTTAAAAAGTGGTCTACCAGCGTCGCTTACAGATTCGGCAGCATGCGCTGAATCAGCGGCACATCGGAGGCGTGGATCTGCTTCATCCCACGCAGCTGACGCTTACGCTTGGTGGTCTTCTTGGTCAGGATGTGGCTACGGAACGACTGCTTGTGCTTGAAGCCGTTGGCCGTCTTCTTGAAGCGCTTGGCAGCGCCACTGTTGCTCTTGATTTTCGGCATGAGGGAAAACTCCGCTCGAGGTTCTTCAGAAAACCCAAGGCCGGTGCCGGCCGAGATCAACTCCCGACCGACACCCGTTCAACTGCCTTTGGATCACTTCTTCTTGGGGGCAAGGATCATGATCATCTGGCGGCCTTCCATCTTCGGGAAAGACTCTACGTTCGCCAGATCTTCGAGATCTTTGGCTACCCGTTCCATCAGCTTGCGGCCGATGTCCTGGTGGGCCATCTCACGGCCGCGAAAACGCAGCGTGACCTTGCCCTTGTCGCCACCTTCGAGGAAACGGATCAGGTTTTTCAGCTTGACCTGATAGTCGCCCTCGTCGGTGCCAGGCCGGAATTTAACTTCCTTGACCTGGATCTGCTTGGTCTTCTTCTTCTGAGCAGCTTTCTGCTTCTTCTGCTCGAAGACGAATTTGCCGTAATCCATGATCTTACACACGATCGGATCGGCATTGGAGATCTGCACGAGGTCCATACCAGCCGCTTCCGCCTGTTCCAAGGCATCACTGGTGGACACAATCCCAAGCTGCTCACCTTCGATACCGATGAGGCGGACTTGGTCTTCGCTGATACGCTCGTTCATTGGAGGGCGCTTGTCCTGAGGACGGCCGCGCTGAGTATTTCTCTTGATCGTTACATCTCCGTGTTGGTTGACGTCGTAGTGATCACCGCTCGTCGTTGAGCTTGGCGATCAGGTCATCGACCTTCAATGAGCCGAGGTCTTCACCGGTGCGGGTGCGAACGGCAACCGCATCGGCCTCGACTTCCTTATCCCCTACTACGAGAAGATACGGAACCTTCTGCAACGTATGTTCACGGATTTTAAAGCCGATCTTCTCGTTCCTCAAGTCCGCCTTGGCACGAAGACCGACTTTCTGCAGGCGATTGACCACATCTTGTGCGAAATCACGCTGCGAATCCGTGATCGTCATGACCACTACCTGCTCCGGCGCCAGCCATAGCGGCATGGCCCCGGCATAGTGCTCGATAAGGATACCAAGGAAACGCTCGAAGGACCCAAGAATCGCACGATGCAGCATGACAGGGGTCTTGCGTGCACCATCTTCATCGACGAACTGTGCACCAAGGCGACCCGGCAGGTTGAAGTCGAGCTGGAGGGTGCCGCACTGCCATACGCGATTCAAGCAATCACGCAGCGCAAACTCGATCTTGGGCCCGTAGAAAGCGCCCTCGCCTGGCTGAAGCTCCCAGTCGAGACCGGTGGCATTCAAGGCGGCTTCGAGACCGGCCTCGGCACGATCCCAGAGATCCGGCTCACCCATGAAGCCTTCCGGGCGAGTCGACAGCTTGAGCTCGACGTCCTCGAAGCCCAGCTCCTTGTAAACCTTGAGCGTCAGGGCGATGAAGTCTTCCGCCTCCGACTGGATCTGCTTTTCGGTGCAGAAAATGTGCGCATCGTCCTGGGTGAAGCCACGCACGCGCATCAGGCCATGCAGGGAGCCCGACGGCTCATTGCGATGGCAGCTGCCGAACTCGGCCAGACGCAGCGGCAGATCACGGTAGCTCTTCAGGCCCTGGTTGAAGACCTGAACGTGGCACGGGCAGTTCATCGGCTTGACGGCATACTCGCGCTTTTCCGACTCGGTCGTGAACATCAGGTCGGAATAGTGCCCCCAGTGTCCGGACGCCTTCCACAGCGACAGGTCAACGACCTGAGGTGTCTTGATTTCCTGGTAGCCGTGCTCGATCTGCACTCGACGCATGTATTGCTCGAGCGCTTGATAGATAGTCCAGCCGTTAGGGTGCCAGAACACCATGCCCGGCGCCTCTTCCTGGATATGGAAGAGGTCCATCTTGCGCGCCAGCTTGCGGTGGTCACGCTTCTCGGCTTCCTCGAGGCGCTTGAGATAGGCCTTGAGCTGCTTCTTGTCACCCCAGGCGGTGCCGTAGATGCGGGTCAGCATCGGGTTCTCGGCACTGCCCCGCCAGTAGGCGCCAGCAAGCTTGGTCAGCTTGAAGGCCTTGAGGTGCGAAGTGTTCGGCACATGCGGCCCGCGGCACATGTCGATATATTCCTGGTGATGATAGAGGCGAATGGTTTCGCCCTCGGGAATCCCACGCACCAGCTCCTGCTTGAAGGGCTCTTCACGGTGGAGGAAGGTCAGCATCGCCTTGTCACGATCGACGTACTCGCGAACGACGTCATAGCCCTCCTCGATAAGCACCTTCATGCGCGCCTCGATGGCCTCGAGGTCTTCAGGCGTGGCGGAACGGCCGAAATCGATGTCGTAATAAAAACCGTCATCGATCACCGGGCCGATCGCCATCTTGGCCTCGGGGTAAAGCTGCTTGACGGCATGACCGATCAGGTGGGCACAGGAGTGACGAATCACCTCGAGGCCTTCCTCGTCGCGCGCGGTCAGGATAGCAACCTTGGCGTCATGATCGATGATATCGGCGGCATCCACCAGCACATCATCGATCTTGCCGGCCACACAGGCCTTGGCCAGGCCGGGACCAATAGACTCGGCCAGCTGCATCACCGAAAGCGGCGCTTCAAAGGTTCTCTGGCTGCCGTCAGGCAGGGTAACGATTGGCATTGCGGGCATCCTTGAGCGCAGTGGTCATCCATACCAGGGACGACATGCGACAGGCTGAAATGAATGAATACGGGGGTGGCAGTGTGTACGGACACCGCCTCTAGAAAGGCATAAAGACCCGATCTAGACAGCAGCGCACATTAGCAGGGGCAGGCAAGGCGCGTCCAGCCGTGACAGGCTCTGTGGCCCATGCTGGAAGCCTTCGGGCCAAGGACATAACGCAACGTCAGGCCATAACGAAACGAGGGGTGCCAATGGCACCCCTCGTCAGACCAGCCTGAATCAATACATCAATGATTCAGTGCCTCACTCCCACTCACCGAGCTCAACGCGACGGTTCTGCGCGCGACCAGCTTCAGTGTCGTTGGTAGCGACCGGCTGCTCTTCGCCATAGCCGATTGCGTTCATGCGATCGGCATCAATGCCCTCGCTTGCCAGGAACGCCTTGACCGAGTCGGCGCGACGCTGGGAAAGCTCTTTGTTATAGCTGTCAGAGCCGATGGAATCGGTGTGCCCTTCCAGGCGCACGCGAGCTTCCGGGTTAGCCGCCAGCTTTTCCGCCACGTCAGAGAGAATGCTCTCGGCGCCCATGGTCAGCTTGGCAGAGTCGAACTCGAAGTTGACGTCTTCCAGCACCAGGTCAGCTTCACAGCCCAGGGCATTGACCTTGGCACCTGCCGGGGTGTCAGGGCACTGGTCCATGTAGTCCGGCACGCCATCGGCGTCGGAGTCCAACGGACAGCCCTTGGCATCTACTTCAACACCGGTCGGCGTGCCCGGGCACTGGTCGCGGTAGTCATAGACACCGTCACCGTCAGAGTCGAGCGGACAGCCTTCGGAATTGGTGGCCACGCCTGCCGGCACTGTGCCGCCAAATGTCGGGCACTGCGGCTCGGCCGGCTTGGGATTGGCACATAGCATGCCGCCGATAGTGGCGCCTGCGGTGCTACCAATGGCTGCGCCCTTGTCCTCGTCGGACTCGCTGCTCGACGCGTAACCGATACCGCCACCAATCAGGCCGCCCGCGACAGCACAAACGAATGGGCTCTGGTACCAGGCATCATCGTTCGCCATGCCACCCGAGGACTGTGAAGCCGAGCTCGCGCAACCGGATAGACCGATTACCAGCGCTGAACCAAGCAGCAAACCTGTTGTTGACTTCTTCATGCAAGACTCCTTCTTATTTGCATCACGGCGATGCCCGCCAACGGCGTTACGAAACACTGGAACTTAACATCAAGCTGCAGAAAAGCCCATCATTTCGAATCCTTACCAAAGATAAGCACATCACAGGATATTCAGCTAGACATTGGACATAATCAAGTGTCTCCTAATAGAGACAAACACAATCCTGAGCGGCACTCAACGCCAAGCTCACGCGACTTACCACCGACCAGGTGACTCAAGGGTAAGGGCACAGGCAAACGTCCGCATTAGTTGCCGCTTTCTGGCCAGCGCTCCTTGAAGGAGAGCACACCCCGAGCCGCCTCGATGAGCGCAGTCTCGAACTCATCCTCAACGGCCATGCGTTGCCGGTCTTCGTCGAGGCGCTCCTTGAGACTCAGCGCATTGCGGGCGGAATGAGTATGCAGATGCTCAGTACGTTCATGTACAACCGCGAACACCTGGAAACCATCGCGCTGCAACAGGGCTGGATCAATGATTTCGAGCAAGACCTTACAGCGCAGCGAGCCCTCGACCAGGTCGACCTGGCGGCTGATCATCGAGCGCGCGATCGCATCAAGGCTGGACAGGCACTGCTGATTGGCCCGCTCGACCTCATCCCGCTTGAAGGCTTCACGCCGCCGCACTTCCTTCCAGAGAGTGAATGCATAGGCGCCAAGACCTGCCAGAATCACTACCGCGAGGCCCGCCACTACCCAAGCCATCGTCTCACTCATGTCGTCGCCTCTCGCTGTTTATCGCATAAAGAGGGGCATTGTACGTGCCTGACTGCCAGCAACCCAACGCTGCCAAGCCCTAGAAGGCACTTGCTTAACGCAGAGTGAGGCTGAAATGCACGCCTGCCTACCATCGGCGCCTTATTGCGAGGGCCT
The DNA here is from genome assembly GCF_013349955.1 of Onishia taeanensis. Classification (GTDB taxonomy): domain Bacteria; phylum Pseudomonadota; class Gammaproteobacteria; order Pseudomonadales; family Halomonadaceae; genus Onishia; species Onishia taeanensis_B. The sequence goes on from NZ_JABVXC010000004.1 coordinate 298,436, forward strand.
CAGCAGATTGCCGACTTTAATGACCGCCATTCCGCACGATCGAACGACATCGCCCGGCCTCACGGCCGGGCGATGTCGTCATGCTTGCCGATAGCGCTCAAGTCACGCCCTCACCAAGTCCACTCGAACGATGACGTTGAGGCGCTGATAAAATTATCACGCATTCACCCGTTGCCTGCTCTTGATCCCGCGTTTGCGGCAAGCCAACCAGTGACGTCCCCACTTTGGCCTGCCAGGCAGCCAACGCCATGGTCAGCGCCAGCAGTACCGCACCGGCCGTATGCGCCAGCGCCAGCCCCAAAGGCAGCCACCAGACCACATTGGCAATGCCCAGCCCCACTTGGAGCCCATAGGCGGCCAACATGCCAGCCATCCAAGGGCGCAGGCGCGGTTCACGCCAGTGACGGGCAGCCAGCAACACCAGGCTCAACCCCAAAGCCAGAGCTCCGAACCGGTGCGCCAGGTGAATCGTGGTTCGCGCATCGGCATGCAATTGACCGTAAAGATACTCAGGCCCCACGCGCTGCGTCAGATGAAAGCCCTCACTCCAGTCCATTGCCGGCAACCACTGACCGTTGCAGGTCGGAAAGCCCTGACAGGCAATACCCGCATAATTACTCGAGGTCCAGCCACCCAGTGCCAGCTGAACCGCCAGCAGCAAAGCGGCGACGCCCCACCAGTGTGAAAGCCTAGGAAGTGCTCGTTTCGCGGGATGCGCACTGATCGCCGTAACGCCTAACCTGAGGTGTAGCCATAGGAACAGCAGCATCACCACCAGGCCACCCAGCAAGTGTAGCGTGACCACCTGCGGCCATAGCCGTAGCGTGACGGTAAAGGCACCGAAGGCCCCCTGCACCAGAATGACAGCCAGCAGGCCAAGCGTGATATGCCAGGGGTACCCCGGACGCTTGCGCCGCGACCAGCCCAGCGCCAGCATCATCAACACCAGCCCACCAAGCATCGTGGCCAGATAACGGTGGACCATTTCGAGCCAGGCTTTGAGAGGTTCCAAAGGCACTGCCGAAGGATGAGATTCGGCCACGCCAGAATCTGGCACGGCCCAGTGGCCATAACAACCAGGCCAGTCTGGGCAACCCAGCCCAGCGTCCATGAGCCTGGTGAAGGCGCCCATCAGAATGACAGCCACCGTGAAGGCAATACCTAACCGGCTCAACCGAATGAGCAGGCTCAGCCTGAGATCATGCTGCGACATGGTCACCTCCTGTCCTGGAGCAATCTCATCCTTCTCTACATGCCTCTCTACATACCTCTCATCCCTCTGCTGCATCATGCTCGCCGGGCTAGCCGTTCACCTTGACCACGGGCTCAGGGTTCATGCGCAACAGCTGCTTGAGATCATCGAGTACGTCATAGGGGTCGACGCCAGCACGATAGCCCAGTACCGCCTGGCCTTGCGGGCTAACGATCCAGACCTGACCTGGGACCTGCCAATCAGGCTCTTGAGCCCAGCGAAGCCGGGTTTCACCGGGAAGAGCCTCGGCGCTGACCTGGGCGGCAGGATCGATACGCAGGCGGCGAACGCGGGTCGCTTCTTTACCGAGCGCGCGGTGCAAACGCCACCACTGGTCCGCCACCCGGTCGCAGTCAAGCGTGCAGTCAAAGGCCAGCAGCCAGTCATCGTCCATCGCCGGCGGCCTAGTCCCTTCTAGCGGCCAGGCATCAAGAGATGGCACCTCGGGCTTGAGTTCGCCATGTGCCGTGCGCGCATCGGGAATGCCCACACGCCACTCCACCATCACCCAGGCCACCAACAGTGGCAGAGCAAAGACGGCTATCAGTGTCAGCAGTTTCAGGCGCTGGCGGTTAACGTACGTCATGGCTAAGACTCCTGCCGACCGGAAGCTTGAAGGTCCTCGGACACATGCTCCGATATCTGTTCGGGTACGCGTTCGGATACAGGTTCAGACTGACGAGCTCGCCGCATGCGCCGTCCACCCAACAGCATCACCACCAGGGCGGCAGCCGCCAGCCCCCACCATTGCACGGCATAGCCCAGGTGGCGACTGGGCGGCAGCACGCTGGGCTCCCACCACGGCTTCAACAGGCCGGGCCCCTCCTCGAGATGCAGCCAACCCGCCTGGGCAAAGCCACCCAAGCTCTTCCAGGCATCGAGTTGAATCCGCTGCAGCCTCAGCCCTTCCTGATTGGCACCAAACACCGGCGCCCGTTTGCCATCCTGCTGCCAGTGCCCTTTGAGGGTGACCGTTCCTCGGGGGGTGGTCACCGAGGGCGTCTCACGGCTGACACCGGTGGGCATAAAGCCACGCTCGATCAACCACAGTCGCCCGTCTGCACCCCGCAAAGGCGTCAAGGCCGCCACGCCCAATTCACCTTCATGGGTCCGGTTGTCCAGAAAGCGAGTCTCATCGGCCTGATAGCGCCCCTCGAGAATCAGTGTCGCGCCTTCCGGTGGTGCCTCATGCGGCGATACCAGCGTGGGCGCCGCAGCAAGCGCTGCCAAATACGCCTCCTTCTCTGCGGCGCGCTGCCACTGCCATTGCCCCAGCGAAAGTCCCAATATCACCAGCAGGCTCCAGAAGCCCCACCACATCAGGACGACCTTGACAGTCGGGGCGCGCTTGCTTGAACTGAAAGGGTTCTGACTCACGGTGCCCCTCATGTTGAAAGCCCTGATCACACTGGTATTTATCTGCATGGTCGCAAGCTTGGCGGCCGGCGCCGGATTCCTGTTGCGCGATCAGGGACATTCTCGCCGTTTGCTGATATCCCTCAAGCTGCGCGTCACCCTTGCTGTGCTGCTATTCGCCCTTCTGACCTACGGCTTCTATTTCGGCGACTTGGCGAGCCCCTGAATCAGCGGCTTCTCACGAACTCTCACGCCCTCAAGCCTCCAACTCCCCACGGCTCAACAGGCGCGGGGCTCAGAAGACGTATACGAAGATGAACAGGCCAATCCAGACCACATCGACGAAGTGCCAGTACCAGGCGGCCGCTTCGAAACCAAAGTGGTCCTCACGACTAAAATGCCCCTGCATCACCCGCATCAGCATCACGGCCAAGGTTATGGCACCGATGGTGACATGGGCGCCGTGAAAACCGGTCAACAGAAAGAAGGTCGAACCATAGATACCCGCCTGCAGCGTGATGCCGTAGTGGTGGTAGGCCTCGTAGTACTCGATGCCCTGAACGACCAGGAAGCACCCCCCCAGCAGAACGGTACCGATCAACCAGTTTCGGGTTGTCTTCCGGTACCCTTCCTTCAGGGCTTCATGGGCGATCGTCAGGGTGACGCTGGAGGTGACCAGAAAAATCGTATTCACCAGCGGTAGTTGCCAGGGACTCACCACCTCCCGCGGCCCGCTAATGGCATCACTGGGTGGATTCATCAGCGGCCAGCTGGCCGTAAAATCAGGCCACAGAAGCGCCGCCACCCCCTTGGCGCCCTCGCCATCCAGCCATGGCACGGCAAACACTCGCACATAGAAAAGCGCACCGAAGAAAGCAGCGAAGAACATCACTTCCGAGAAAATGAACCAGCCCATTCCCCAGCGAAAGGAACGATCCATCTGCGCGTCGTACAGGCCCTGGCGAGACTCACGGACCACATCGCGAAACCACAGCCACATCACCGCCAGTACTGCCGCCATGCCCAGTGTCATGACCAGCCCACCAGTGCCATGAACCAACTGCATGCCGAGGCTTACCATCATGACCCCTAAGGCCAAAGATCCCAGCGCCGGCCATTTGCTCTGCGGGGGAACGTAGTAGCTGCCACTCATGCTTCACCTCCTGGAACGGCAATTCCTGGAACGACAATGGCCGGGGCCTCATTGGCCAAGACCTTAGCGGCCAGCGTCTTGTCATCTACCGGATACAGGGTGTAGACCAGCGTCACCGTCTTGATGTCGTCGGGCAGGTCGCGGGTCAATTGGAAGACCAGCGGCGCCTCATAGCGCTCACCGGCGTCGAGTCGCTGCTCCTGAAAACAGAAGCAGGTCACCTTGCGCATATATAGCGACGCCTCTGAGGGTGACACGCTGGGCACCGCCCGCCCCCAGCCCGCCTGTTTACCATGATTGGTGAAAGCAAAATGGACCTCGGTGGCCGCGCCGGGATGGACACGCACCTGACGGTCGAGCACCTCGAGCTTCCAGGGAAGCCCGGGGCTGCCTCGGGTGATGAACTGCACGGTAATCACACGGGACTCATCGATGCTGTCGCGGATCAGGGCCTGAGCGGTGTTCTCGACCTTGCCGTTGATGCCTGTCACCCGACAGAAGGCGTCATACAGGGGCACCAGAGCAAAGGCGAAGACGAACATCGCCAGCAGGACCACCAATGTGCGCGTTACCGTGCGCTGCACTCCTGTCATGAGCCTTCCTCCCTCACCAGCCCAGATACCCCTGCGCAGACAACTCTGCTCAGATAACCCTTCCTAATAACCCTGCCTAATAACTCTGGCTAGATACCCCGCACCAACGCCCAGGCAGGCTTTAATGCTTCTGGTGTTAATGCTCTTGATGCTGGAATCGTGGCGGCGTCTCGAAGGTGTGCAACGGCGCGGGACTCGGCACCGTCCACTCAAGGTCCACGGCACCGTCCCAGGCCTTGGCCGGGGCCTTCTCGCCGCCGCGCACGCACTTGATGATCATCAACACGAACAGCAGCTGCGAGGTGCCGAACAGCAAGGCACCGATGCTCGAGGCCATGTTGAAGTCGGCAAACTGCAGCGCGTAGTCAGGTATGCGACGCGGCATGCCGGCCAGCCCAGAGAAATGCATGGGGAAGAAGGTCAGGTTCACCCCCACGACCGAGGTCCAGAAATGCCAGCGGCCGAGCCGTTCATTGGGGTAATGACCGGTCCACTTGGGCAGCCAATAGTAGACGGCGGCCATGATGGCGAAGACCGCCCCCGGCACCAGCACATAGTGGAAATGCGCGACGACGAAGTAGGTGTCGTGATACTGGAAGTCGGCCGGTGCAATCGCCAGCATCAGGCCGGAGAAGCCGCCAATACTGAACAGCACCACGAAAGCCAGCGCGAACAGCATCGGCGTCTCGAAGGAAATCGAGCCCTGGAATAGCGTGGCGATCCAGTTGAACACCTTCACCCCGGTCGGCACCGCAATCAGCATGGTGGTGTACATGAAGAACAGTTCGGCGACCAGCGGCAGGCCGACGGCGAACATGTGATGCGCCCAGACCAGAAACGACAGGATGGCAATCGAGGACGTCGCATAGACCATCGAGGCGTAGCCGAACAGCCGCTTGCGAGCGAAGGTCGGGATGATGGCCGAGACGATACCGAACGCCGGCAGAATCATGATGTAGACCTCGGGATGGCCGAAGAACCAGAAGATATGCTGGAACATCACCGGATCGCCGCCGCCCGCAGCATTGAAGAAGCTGGTGCCGAAGTTGATATCCAGCAGCATCATGGTGATGACACCGGCCAGTACCGGCATCACCGCGATCAGCAGGAAGGCCGTGATCAGCCAGGTCCAGACGAACAGCGGCATATCCATCATGCGCATGCCCGGGGCACGCAAATTGAGGATGGTGGCGATAATATTGATGGCCCCCAGGATCGAACTGATGCCCGCCATATGCAGCGAGAGAATGAAGAAGGTCGTGGATGGCGGCGAGTAGGTGGTCGACAGCGGCGCATAGAAGGTCCAGCCGAAGTTGGGCCCACCGCCCGGCATCAGCAGCGTCGACAGCAGCAGCGTGAAGGCGACCGGCAACAGCCAGAAGCTGAAATTGTTGAGCCGCGGCAGCGCCATGTCTGGCGCCCCGATCTGCAAGGGAATCATCCAGTTGGCAAGACCCACGAACCCCGGCATGACCGCACCGAACACCATGATCAGCCCATGCATGGTGGTCATCTGGTTGAAGAACTCCGGCTGCACGAGCTGCAGGCCGGGTTGGAAGAGCTCGGCACGCACCACCAGCGCGAAAATCCCGCCAATGAAAAACATGCTCAGCGAGAAGATCAGGTAGAGCGTACCGATCTCCTTGTGATTGGTGGTCAACAGCCAGCGCAGCAGGCCTTTGGGGCCGTGGTGGTAGCCTGCGTCGGCATGACCCGCCGTTCCCGAGGCATCACCGGCCTGCTCGACACGATTCTGTGGTGGTAACTGTGGAGGTAGCTTGGGCGCCATCGGTATCTCCTGTCATTCGGGTGATCGCGACGCGGGCGTCGCGAACAAGAGCCGTCAGGCCGGCTATTCGAGCCTTGCCTGAATCTCCGACGGCTGCACGCTATCCCCGGTATCGTTGCCCCAGGCATTGCGCTCATAGGTAATCACGGCGGCAATCTCCACCGGGCTCAGGCTACTGCTGAAGGCAGGCATCGGCTTACCCGCCACCCCGTTGATGACGGTAGCGATGTGCCGGTCCCGCTCGGCTATCAGGGCAGGATTGTTGGTCAATGCCGGGAAGACCGGCGGACTCCCCGAGCCATCGACCTGATGGCAAGAGGCACAGATCGACTCATAGACCTGCTGGCCACGGGACATCAGTTCGTCCATGGTCCACTCACGATCAACGCCGCTGGCTTCCCTGGCCGCGGCCTGCTTGCGTTCGGCGAGCCAGCTATCGAAGGCTTCGGGTTCCATTGCTTCGACCACCACCGGCATGAAGCCATGATTACGCCCACATAGTTCGGTGCACTGGCCGCGATAGGTTCCGGGCGTTTCGATGCGCACCCAGTTTTCGTTGACGAAACCGGGAATGGCGTCCTGCTTGACGGCGAGGTCAGGCACCCACCAGGAGTGCACCACATCATCAGAGGTCAGCAGGAAACGCACCTTCCGCCCCACCGGCAGCACCAGCGGCTCGTCAACTTCGAGCAGGTAATTCTCGCCCTTGGCAGCGAGGCCATCGATCTGATCGCGAGGCGTGGTGAGGTTGGAGGTAAAGGCAACGTCCTCGCCCAGGTATTCATAGTGCCAGCGCCACTGCTGCCCCGTGACCATCACGTCCAGATCGGCATCTTTGGCGTCATACATCTGCTTGAGGGTGGCGGTCGCCGGCAGTGCCATGCCGATCAGAATCAGCAAGGGAACCGCCGTCCAGATCACTTCAACCTTGGTGTTTTCGTGGAAAAGAGAGGCTTTGGCGCCCTTCGAGCGACGGTAGCGGAAGAGGGAGTAGAACATCACACCGAAGACGACGACGCCGATCACCACACAGATCCAGAAGATCGTCATGTGCAAGCCGTGGATATCGCGACTCAGGGCCGTCACACCAAGCGGCATGTTCCAGCCATGGACCAGGGTCGAACGTGTCAGCCAGACGCTACCGCCAACGGCTGCCACCACACCAGGCAAATTGCGCATCGGCTCCTCCTTGTCTATCTGGTCACGGTCATTGTGAGCACGCCGCCCGCACTTCTGACGTCCCTGACGTTCCGAACTTCTCAGACTTCCCAGACATCTTTGACCTACGGCTGAAGCCAGGGTCCGCCATGGCTCAAGCGAGCCACGACAAAGATGAGTATAGAAAGGTTGACGAGATATCCTTATTCAGGGTATGCGCAATCACTAAACGCAGCCATCAACGTTAGTAGGGTCTCTCGCTCGGACGCCATCCAGGTGCTCACCCCGCCCCGGCCTTGCCTAGTCTGCCGCGCTCATGGCCAGCATGAAGACGCCCACCACCAGCACCAGCGCCATCAGCAGCCCAACGATAATAAAAGCGACCGGCTTGCCCTCTTCGAAGTCCTTCTTGCGCTGCTGCTCCTTCTGCACCCCGAAGAAAGCCGCCAGCACCGACTTGATCACCTGCCACATCAGCGCCCCCTGCGTTCGCTCATCACCCCAGTCACTCTGCATATAAAAGCCGACTTCCATCAGAGAATGGGTGAAAAACGCCATTTCCGCACGGCACGGCGACCCGGCGCTTCTATACTCAGGAGTAGCTAAAGACCAGCGTGAGTGGAGAAAATGATCACTCGGTAATTATTAGTCAGCTATTAGCGAACCCAGATGCTACCCCAAGCAATAACCTGAAGATGGCTTGCAAAAAACGTGATGATGAAAGATCGCTATATGTCGGGTCCCGTGTGATTAACCACCCGCTTGGTAAATAACTCAGGGTGCTTGATCTGCCATACCTTCATCACCTCA
>NZ_JABVXC010000050.1 GCF_013349955.1 Onishia taeanensis
ACCCTCGCCCGGCTCGACGCCGACTACCTGCGCTTCCTCGAGGCCCTGCGAGCCGACGGGTTCGCAGGCGAGATCGCCCCTGACTACGCCAACCGCACCGTGCTGGCCACCGACAACTCCATCTATCAGCGGCTGTCCCAGGCGGTGCTCTATCCGCGCCACGCCGAGGACCTCGAGCGCATCGCTCGTCTCGCTGGACAGGAGGCGCATCGCAAGGTCGTGCTTACGCCTCGCGGCGGCGGCACCGGTACCAACGGCCAGTCGCTGACCGACGGCCTGGTGGTCGATGTGTCCAAGCACATGAATGCCATCCTCGACATCGACGTCGAACGGCGCCGGGTGCGCGTACAGGCCGGCGTGGTCAAGGACCAGCTCAATGCCGCCCTCAAGCCCCATGGACTCTTCTTCGCCCCGGAGCTGTCGACCTCCAATCGCGCCACCATCGGCGGCATGATCTCGACCGATGCCAGCGGCCAGGGCAGCTG
>NZ_JABVXC010000051.1 GCF_013349955.1 Onishia taeanensis
CGTCATTTCAAAATCTGGAACGACGACAGAACCCGCCATTGCCTTCCGTATTTTCCGTAAGCTTCTTGAAGAAAAATACGGAAAAGAAGAGGCGCGCAAACGCATTTATGCAACAACAGACCGCGCGCGTGGAGCGTTAAAAACATTAGCGACAGAAGAAGGATACGAAACATTTGTTATTCCAGATGATGTCGGTGGCCGTTACTCTGTTTTAACAGCGGTTGGTTTGTTGCCGATTGCCGTCAGCGGTGCGGACATTGAAGCGATGATGAAAGGCGCTGCACAAGCGCGTGAAGATTTTAGTAAATCGGAGTTAGACGAAAACATTGCTTATCAATATGCTGCAGTGCGTAACGTGCTATATAACAAAGGAAAAACGATTGAAATGCTCATTAACTACGAGCCAGCATTACAATATTTTGCGGAATGGTGGAAGCAGTTGTTTGGTGAAAGCGAAGGGAAAGATCAAAAAGGCATTTTCC
>NZ_JABVXC010000052.1 GCF_013349955.1 Onishia taeanensis
CCGGAAAATCGTCCCGTGCCGGGCCTCTACCGCCACTACAAGGGCGCGCAGTACGAAGTGATCGGCACCAGTCGCCACAGCGAGACCGAAGAACTGCTGGTGGTCTATCGTGCCTTGTATGGTGAATGCGGGCTGTGGGTGCGCCCGCTGAGCATGTTCATGGAGAACGTCGAGATCCAGGGCGAGCCGGTGCCACGCTTCGCGCTGGTCTCGGCGTGGTCCTGCTGATCCACGGGCGCACCCACATCCTGACCGTCCAGACAGGTACATGCCGCCTGTCGGTCGCGGTGCTATACTGCGCCGCTTGTTTTTCCAGACATACGCATTGAGCCGCTTGCGGGCATGATCTGCCCGCGCGGCTCGGCCACGCCCACACAGCGCATTGCCCGGCACGTCTGGCAGGCACTGTGAGCTGGTTCATACCACGTCAAGAGCGGAGGAAGCATGAGCGCACTGGTTGGTGTCATCATGGGATCAAAATC
>NZ_JABVXC010000053.1 GCF_013349955.1 Onishia taeanensis
GCCTTCCATGAGGGACACATGGCGTCATCGGGATCGTAGTTGTAGCAGGCGCCATTGCCGTTGCAGTAGACCGCCGCGGCGTGGGACTGCCAGACCCGTTCGTCGATCTGGCGGTCATGCTGGCCCCGGGTCGGCACGCCGTCGATAGTCAGCAGCCCCGGATCGATCCATTTCACCGTCTGCTCGTCGCCATCGTTCGTCGCTTCGTGCGTCTCTTGATCGGCCGAGGGCGCCTCACTCGCGGTGTCGGGCGGGGTAGAAGTGCAAAGCGGGGTGGCGATCTTGCCCGGGTTGAGCTGATTATGCGGATCGAAGGCCGCCTTCAGGCGCTGCAGACTCGGATAGAGCTCGCCGAAGAACGTGGGCGCATATTCGGAACGCACGCCCTTGCCATGTTCACCCCACAAGAGGCCGTGATACTTGTGGGTCAGCTCGGCGACCTCATCCGAGATCTGGCGGATCAGCGCCTCCTGGGC
>NZ_JABVXC010000054.1 GCF_013349955.1 Onishia taeanensis
ACTACGTGCTGGACCGTCCTGACGAGGCCTGAGCAAGCACACCTTGCGGGCCTGTCACACGCTGCAGGCCCGCGCTGCTCGTGACACTCCCGAGCAGCGCCGATAACGCCTCATGCAAGAACGCCACCTTCCCCGGGTGGCGTTCTTGCATGAGGTGTTTCTGTCTGAGACCTTCATGCATAGCACGTCCCGACAGGCGCCTTTCCTGCCAGCAGGCATTGCAGCATGCTCTGCTGCCCCCATGCCTGCGAGCAATCGCCCTTGTTTGATAGACTCGAGGCATCTCTGGACGAGGAACCTCATGGCCAAGCAGCACATTGATCCCACGATGACGGACACCACTTCCCGGTCGTCCGAGAATGAGGACCCGGCAGGCACCGCCAGCCAGCCTGATGCCCAGCCGGCCTCATCAGCGAGTGCGCACGCTGACAGCCGCGCGCGCAGAGACGCCGCGCGTGTCTCCAGCCGCC
>NZ_JABVXC010000055.1 GCF_013349955.1 Onishia taeanensis
GGTGTAGGTCCAGAAGACCACCAGCAACAGGGCGACGAAGTAGACCGGGAAGTCACCATGCTCGTCCTCATGCTGTCCGGCGGCGTGGCTCTCCACCAGGTGCTCTCCGGCGTGACCGTCCCCCACATGGAACATCGCCAGCGTCCCCAGCGCTGCCACCAGCGAGGCCAGGCACAGGATGCCGTTGACGTGGTGTCGGAAACGCGGGAGGCGTGACAGCAGGAACAGGCCCAACACGCCGATCAGAACGCTGGTGCGCAGCAGCAGGTAGGGCTCGTAGTGCTCCAGCAGACTGAGCTCGATCAGCCCATAGGACGCGAACAGCAGACAGCTCAGCGGGATGGTGATCCGGCTGAGCTTGTGTGAGGTCTCGATCTGTCGACGCCGATAACGTCGTTCCAGGGTGTCATCCGCAAAGCAGAGTGTCATGGGATTCATGGGGCGATACCTGAGTTGCCAGACTCTCA
>NZ_JABVXC010000056.1 GCF_013349955.1 Onishia taeanensis
TTTGCAGAAAGAAAAGGGATGACGTTACCGCTCTCTAGGCAGCAACTTGAATCGTTGCGCAACACGTTAATGACATACGATTTGTCATTGCAGCCTGAAAAATTAAATGGCCGTCCGCTTTTTATTTGGCACGGAAAACAAGATGATGTCGTTCCGTTTGATTATACATACGCCTTTTATAAACAAATTGAGCCGTTTCATCAGCCGCTTACGATGCGAATTGATGAACATGCGGGACATAAAGTGACGCGCGAAGCGTTTTTACAAACGATTCAATGGTTTGTCACACATTTATAAAAATGTGTGATAAGCGTAACAAAGAAAAAAGAAGGAGAGTGGTACAATCGAAGATGAAGGAGGGGGTATGATGATTCCAAAACAACATGGCGCTTGGGCGATGTTACTTATTCCGTTTTTATTCGGCATCGATATCGGTCAAGCGACATGGCTTCATTTTCC
>NZ_JABVXC010000057.1 GCF_013349955.1 Onishia taeanensis
CGGCCAGCAAGTCAGTCACGGTACTTGAGGCGCACGCCGCGCTGGCCTTCCACCTCACCCAGCTGGATCAACAACTCATCACTGGGCGCAACGCGCCATTGCTCGCCCAGCTCCAGCCAGGCCTCCGCCGCGGCGTTGCGATAACGCAGGCGCATAGGCAGGCCTTCACTGGCCAGGTGTGGCGTCAGCAAGGTGGTCAGCTGCTGGGTGAAGCGACCGCCGATGTCCTCGGCGGCAATGCTCATCTCGACCGCCTCACCGAAGCGCGCCCGCGCATCGATGATCGGCGTGACATCCTTGCCGCGCAGACGCAGGCCGCCGGAATAGTCATCCTGACTGACCTCGCCTTCGACGATCACCACGCTGTCAGGCACCAGCTTGTTGCGCACCTGATCGTAGAGCTCACCGAACATCGAGGCCTCGATGCGTCCGGTGCGGTCATCCAGGGTCA
>NZ_JABVXC010000058.1 GCF_013349955.1 Onishia taeanensis
TAGCGCTTGAAGATAAGGCACAGCACCCAGGTGATCGTGAATACGACTAGCGACCACTTTAAGTTCCAGAAGAACCCTAGGGTCATGATGACGTACATTAAAATCAGGTAGCGCATGATAGTTTCTCTAACATTTCAGCCATGACCCCGCCCCTCTCGATAAATGGATTATATTTAGCGCTGGTGATCACACCTGCTCAATCACTCTGCAACGGTAGGGCTTTAATGTCTGGGAGAGCTTTTCGGATTTAAGTGCCTGAACCAGGTGATCACTCATAAAGAAGACTTTGCGCATTTTTTTTTCCATCCACAAATCAACGCCTTGCAAAGCTCTATTGCTTAGGGCCAGCCCATTATCTGTGCCCCCTAAGCTTGCCCGCAAATTCTGAGTGCAACACCTGATCAAATCGGTAAGGTGTTGTATCCATGTCATATTCAGAACTCTGCA
>NZ_JABVXC010000059.1 GCF_013349955.1 Onishia taeanensis
CGGAAACTTGTTTCCATGTTGTGTCGTGAAGACTCGGCTGTCAATGCCTGATGCGTTCAAGCAAAGCGAACCTGATGAGAGCGCTGGAGACGCTGAACGAGGTTCCCCTGAGCGTGACCGCGCCGGGCATGCGGCTCTGCATCTAGCTCGTCATTCGGTTCGGTTTGTTGTGAGACCTTTTTCGACAGTCTCGAGATCACCGGGCGAAGGATCTGCTGCCAGAAGACACGATGAGGCGATGAAACATGCGAGTTGGCGCAGTCTCATCGTACTTTTTACGCAATGATTGCCTCACCTGCCAGCGTAAAGCCCTGTTAGGCTAGTGAAGTGAGATAGCTTCCGCTAATGTGAGCTGTCCCAACGGTGAAAATGCCGTGGGAGGCTCGTCGCGGGTCGATCACCCACCTGGGGATGGCACCGCCACGAGTCACTGCGCATCGTGTGA
>NZ_JABVXC010000005.1:0-51578 GCF_013349955.1 Onishia taeanensis
TAGCAGCCTGATGGGCGGCTTAGTCCAACAGGCATTTATACGCCATGCTCCGCACGGCGAAGAAATGCTGAACAGTTAGCCAGATATTATAGATCTCTACACGGAAGCTTTTACTATGGCAAAATTCAACTCTAATGAGCTAAATCGAAAAATACGAGAGGCACAACGAAAAGCTCAGCAGCAGGTCAAACGTGAGGTTGATCGAGTCAATCGTGCCAATAAGAAAATCATTGATGACCACAACCGAAAGGTTGATGCACATAATCGGAAAGTGGTTTCCGATCACAATAGGAGCGTGCGACAGCAAAATCAAAAAGCAGATGCTCATAATCGAAAGGTTATAGCTGACTTAAATAGGCAATTACGGACCGCCTCAAGCCCGGTTAGATACTCCGAGCCAGAGCGCCAACTTGCAGATAAAGTACATGAAGCAGTTGCCTCACTAGACCCGCGCGAATATGACTCTTTCCTAAGCTATGCTCGAATTGATGGTGCTGAAATTGCCTCACAGCTTCGAGATGAGCTTGAAAGTTTGGGCGTGGCTGTATGGTTTGATGAGGTAGCAATTATTCCAGGTCGCAGCCAATCACTACAAATGGATGCGGGACTGAGGAAGGCGCGTTCAGGTATTACAGTCCTCACCCCTGCCTATTTGACAGGTAGGTTTTGGACTGAAAGGGAACTTGGTGCACTGTTAAATAAGAGTACGCTTATTCCTGTCTTACACAATGTAACATTCGATGATGTTAAGCAGTACAGCGGAATACTGCCCGACTTGGCAGGCTTTACTACCCAGCACGACTCAGTTGAAGATATTGCCAAGAAAATTGCTGCGGCGGTACTTGTTGAAGATGTTGGCTAAGCTGCTATGAGGGGAAAATGGCTAACAAGGCCAGTTACGGCGATGCCCACTACATTGCGCCTTCGGCTCGATTCCGCGGGCGCGCATGCTGCAAGCGTTATGCATACCGGGAGTGTTGAGGGTCAATGCTATCCATAGAAGAAATTGAGGCCATGGCTGCCGCATTCAGAGAAGCAAGTAGGCCACATATCCTTAGCTATACAGGAGTCATCGTCCTTAGCTGGGCAGGTGCTTTTCTCGCCGCATACCTCGTGCAAAAAGCAAAGAATAGAGCTAACTCAGAAGATTTTCATGAGTTGAAGAACCAGCTCCGTGATAATACTAGAATAGTCAAAGAGATTGAGTCAACGTTTTCGGAAAACTTCTGGATCAGGCAGCAAGTGTGGGTTAAGAAGCAGGAGTCATATGAAACGATACTTTGCCTGCTTCATGATATTGAAAAGTACGTAAGCCACCAAGTCACAGATTTTGAAGAATGGGAGTATATAAATCACCGCCATCCTTACTTCGGGTTTTACCCGCATGAAGATATCGGAAACGTAAAAGCATGGGAAAGGGACAAGAAGGAGTATGAAGAAAAGCAACAGGATCCGGAAACCGTTGCAGAATCTCAGGCCCTGAAAACGAGGTATGATAGAGCATTATCTGAAATATTCGATCATATTGAGTTGAAATCTATCTACCTAGATAGTCGAGTAGCGTCTGCGGTTGAAGAGCTTAAGAGGTCGTTAAGTCGGACTGACGAGCATGAGGATTGGGAAGATCATTTTACTAGAATTTCGTCAGACACAACGGACGCGATTAGAAAAATACGGGAGATATCGAGGCTGGAGCTAAAGCTGGATGCATAACCAATCCATCAAATTCGCTCCCTTCGGTCGCCGGACGCTCGCAAGCTCGCGCCGTTTATTGGGCGTTATATCAGCTCTGCTGAACGTCCGCTTCTGACCGACAGCGGTTTTCCCTGCGGTCCCGGCCTCCCCTCGGAGGCCGGTGTATAGTCGTACTCTCTTCCTCGGCCCTGCCCCGCCCAACCTCAATCAATCGATGATTCCAGGTGTTGGCTGGCTCGAAGTGGATCATTTATGGACCGGCTTAACCGCAGGGTGCTGATTCTCCGGCAAGATCACTGCTCGTGCAGTTTGCCAGGCGGTATACCACCGGGCGGTGCGCTGTCTGGCCGCGCTGGGGAGGGAGTGATAGCGTCAGCGATAGGCAAAACATATGCACAGTCGGTCGCGGGTTTCTTAAAAGTGAGGAGCTGGCGGCCGAGCGGCTAGAGGTAATGAATGGAAGAACAACGTGTGCCCCACCTGGTGGTGCTGACCGGCGCGGGCATGAGCGCGGAGAGCGGCATTCGTACCTTTCGGGCAACCGATGGCCTCTGGGAGGAGCATCCCATCGAGGCGGTGGCCACGCCTGAGGGCTTCGCTCGTGACCCGGAACGGGTGCTGCGCTTCTATAACGAGCGCCGTGAGCAGGTGCGCCGCGCTGAGCCCAATGCGGCCCATCGGGCGCTGGCCGAGCTGGAACAGGTCGGCACTCGGGTCAGCATCGTCACCCAGAACATCGATGACCTGCATGAGCGGGCCGGTTCTTCCGATGTGCTGCACCTGCATGGCGAGATCCTGATGGCGCGCTCTTCGGTGGATGAGCGGCTGCGCTATCCGCTGCGCCAAGGTGGCATCCGAATGGGCGATCTCTGCGACAAGGGCAGCCAGCTACGCCCGGACGTGGTCTGGTTCGGCGAGTCGGTGCCGCGCTATGCGGATGCCTGTGACATCGTCGCCGAGGCGGACCTGTTGCTGGTGGTGGGCACCTCGCTTGCGGTAATGCCGGCGGCACTGCTGCTCGAACAGGTACCCCTGGACGCCGATGCGGTCGTCATCGACCCCGACGCTCACCAACTGGCGCCGCCCGGTGTCGGCCGTCTCGCCTTGCCGGCCGGGCAGGGCGTGCCTAAGTTGGTTGAGCATTGGAAGGCTACCGGCCGGCTCGAAGTCCCCGACGATCTGCTCGCCACTGGGCTCGCACCGAGCAGCGATAACGGCTGAAAGGGCCGTGGCCTTTAGCCGCCATGGCGTGCGCAGAGGGTTTTGGCTTCACCTTGTACAATATTTATTTGTCCGCTAGCTTTATGTCCAAGTTGTTCGTCACCGACCAACACTCGAACAGGAGATTGCCATGACCGCTTTTCTGACGCGCACCACCTTGCCGCTGGCCACCGCGACCGTGCTGGGTCTGGCCGCCAGTGCGCCGGCTGTCGCCGCCGGCGATATGGCCGATGGCCCCAATCCCGGTTACTACCGCATGATGCTCGGCGATTTCGAGGTCACGGCGCTAAGCGACGGCACCGTCAATTTGCCGATGCACGAATTGCTGCACATGCCCGCCGACGAGGCCAAGGCAATATTCGAGGACGCCTACCTGAACGTGCCGGTCGAAACCTCGGTCAACGCCTACCTGATCAACACCGGCGACAAGCTGGTGCTGGTGGACACCGGGGCCGGCACGCTGTTCGGGCCGTCGCTTGGCAAGTTGGGATCAAGCCTTGAAGCGGCCGGCTACCGGCCCGAGCAGGTCGATGAGATTTACCTGACCCATATGCACCCGGACCACGTGGGTGGGCTGATGGATGGCGAGTCGCGGATGTTCCCCAACGCGACCCTGCATGCCGACCAGGACGATGTCGACTTCTGGCTCGACCCGGCCCAGCTCGAAGCCGCACCGGAAGGCCAGAAGGGCTTCTTCCAGGGCGCGATGGCCTCCATTAACCCCTACATCGAAGCGGGCGCCTTCGAGGCCTTCGAGGGCGATACCGAGCTCGCGCCGGGTATCTATGCCGAGGAACATCCGGGCCATACGCCGGGGCACAGCACCTATCGCGTCGAGAGCAACGGCGAGACCCTGGTGCTGTGGGGCGACACCATGCATGCCGCCGCGGTGCAGTTCCCGCACCCGGACGTCACCATCGATTTCGACAGTACCCCCGAACAGGCCCGCGAGGAACGCAAGGCGATATTCGCCACCGTCGCCGATGAAGGCGACTGGGTGGCCGGCGCGCATCTGTCCTTCCCTGGCATCGGCCATTTGCGTGCCGACGGCGAGGGCTATGAGTGGCTGCCGGTGAATTACAGCCATGATCCGGCGGCTGCCGCTGGCGAGTAAGCGGTGCTCTAGGCTAGGCCATTTTCCAAGGCCCACGATGAAGGCGCGTCCCGAATGCCGGGGCGCGCCTTCATTCATTAGCGCGCATACGGCATGATGGGCGTCCCGCTTCGCTGTCGATGCCGAAGAGTGCATCTCGGCCGGGATATCAAGAGCCGTCTTAACGGCCTGACGGCCGGGCATTTGCCTGGCTTTTTCTCATCACGTAACGCTTAGGACACCTCATGCACGCCTTCGAACGTCTCAATCGCCTCTTTCCCGTCTGGGCGATCCTCTTTGCCTTGTGCGCCGCCTGGCAGCCGGACTGGTTTACCGGACTTGCCGGCCAGATCAAGCTGCTGCTGGCGCTGATCATGTTTGCCATGGGCCTGACCCTGTCGCGCCAGGATTTTCTCGGCGTGTTGCGCGCCCCGAAGCCGGTGGCGGTGGGCATCGTGCTGCAGTTCACGCTGATGCCGCTGGCAGCGCTGCTGGTCTCGAAACTGCTGGGCCTCGACCCGGCCCTGACCACCGGCATGGTGCTGGTCGGCGCTACCGCCGGCGGCACGGCCTCCAACGTGATGGCCTGGTTGGCCGGTGGCCATGTGGCGCTGTCGGTGTCGATGACGCTGGCTTCCACCCTGGTCTCGGTGGCGGCTACGCCGCTGCTGACCTGGCTGCTGGTCGGTGAGAGCATCGCCGTGCCGGTGGCGGGCATGTTCATGAGCATCGCCCAGTTGGTCATCGCCCCGATCGCCCTGGGTGTGGTGGTTCACCACCTGCTTGGCGACCGGGTCCGCCGGGTCGAGCCCATGCTGGCGACGCTTGCCATGGCCGCTATCGTCTTGATCATCGCCATCGTGGTGGGGCTTAACGCCGACCGCCTGCTGACGCTTGGGCCGCTGGTAGCGCTGGCGGTGGTGCTGCACAACGGCATCGGCCTGGCCGGTGGCTATGGTCTGGCGCGGCTGGCTGGCTTCGAGGAGCGAATCGCCCGCACCGTGGCCATCGAGGTGGGCATGCAGAATTCCGGCCTCGCGGTGGCCCTGGCCAGCCAGTTCTTCTCGGCAAGCGCGGCGCTTCCCGGTGCGCTGTTCTCGGTATGGCACAACGTATCTGGCTCCATACTGGCCGGCTATTGGAAGCGCCGCCCGGTGGGGCAACACACGCCGGCTACAGCGTCGTAACAGGCGGGGCGGGGCCAGGGTAGGCCGCGCATGCTAGAATGCGCGGCCTACCCAGCGACCACGCTCGAGCCCGATTACACCATGAATGACACTACCGAGCCGGCGGGAGAAACCGCCGGCCCGTCCACTGGCGACGTCAAAGGCCCCTCGGCCACCGGTTCTGACGCGCCCGGGGCGTCTCAGGCGCCTTCTGCCGATGCATCTCGCCCGCCGAGCAAGCCATTCAAGGCCCGCGGCAGCACCGTGAAACGCTGTGATACCTGCCGTTTGCCGGCGCTGAACTGTCTTTGCCCCTATCGGGTGGAAGCCGAGAGCCTGGCGCGCTTCTGGTTGATTACCCATCCGCTCGAGCACCTGAAGCCGACCAACACCGGGCGGCTGATTGCCGACGTGCTGCCGAGCACCGAGGTCTTCACCTGGTATCGCACGGCACCGGACGAACAGCTGCTCGAGCTGCTGGCCGATGAGCGTTTCGCCCCCTTCGTGATCTTCCCTGACGACCAGCCGGACTACGCCGACCGGGTGGTGGGCATGCAGGCGGTGCACGACGCCATAGACCCCGCCGTGGGCAATGGAGCCAGGATTCCGGTGTTCATCATCCTCGATGGCACCTGGCGCCAGGCGCGCCGCATCTTCCGCCGCAGCTCCTACCTGGATGGCTTGCCGGTGTTGCCGCTTGCCACCGAACGCGAGACCCGCTATCGGCTGCGCAAACCTGCCTCCAAGGCGCATCTATGCACCGCAGAGGTGGCCGCAGAGCTTCTGCGTCAGGCCGGCGATGGCGACGCGGGCCAGGTGTTGGATGATTACTTCGACGCCTTCAACGACAGCTACGGCGCCAGCCGGCGGCATAGTCGCCTGCCGGGGCCGACGCCGGCCATGGAGAGGCTGCTGGCACGTCGTACCTAGGCTTGGTACGAAAACTACCTGCGCTCGACAATACGGCGTTAAAAATTGGCTCAAAATGCTCATTTACACCACGTAAACTCCGCTTTTTCGCCAATTTTTGCCTTGTCTTGCCTTCGCTCGCTGACTTTACGTACGAAACCTAGGCGCTGATTTCCTGGAAACACCCCTTGCCGTTCTGTTTGGCTTGGTAGAGGGCGTGGTCCGCCTGTGCGATCAGCGCCTCGAGTCGCTCTCGGTCGGTGCCGCGCCAGTTGTCGCATTGAACGATACCGACGCTGAGCCCTAGGTCCGGATATTGCGGGCGGAGCGTGCCGATGGCATCGATCATCCGCTGAGCGATCAAGCGGCTGGTCTCGGGGTTGGCGCCTGGCAGCAGGATCAGGAATTCATCTCCGCCCCAGCGCGACAGGATGTCCTCATGGCGCAGTGCGTGCCTCATTTCATTGGCGATATAGCGCAGCAAGTCATCGCCCGCTTGATGCCCGTAGGTATCGTTGATGCCCTTGAAGCCGTCGAGGTCTGCGTAGAGCAGGCTGACCGGGAGGGCTTCACGGCCCGCACTTCGAATCGCCAGTGCCTCACGAAACCAAGCATCGCGATTCAGCAATTCGGTCAGTGGGTCCAGGCGTGCCATGCGGCGGCTTTGGTATTCGCCGAGTAGCGCCTGCGTTGAGGTGTCGTTGAGTGCATGCACCATCAGGTACAGGGCTCCCCAGAAGAACGGGGCCTGCACCACGAATATCCAGAACCAGGGCTCGGGCTGGAAGGGAACGGCCAGCTTCAACGGTAGGTCCAGCAGCAGGATCTGCAGCACGGCATAGCGCGGTGTGCCATGAGAAAAGCTCGCCGTGGCCGTGGCCATGGCAACCATGGAAGGGATAGCCAGTACCTGTAGCACGGCATCGCCACTGAGCAGACATAGCGCAGTCCCCAGGCCGGTCGACAAGCTCCACATTAGGCTGGCCAGATAGATCTGGTCGGTAGGCGTAACGCCACTCTTGTGGCGCCATTGGTGTTTGGCGCGGGAGTGAAGCCAAGCGCGATAGGCCGAGAGCCCGAGATTTACCACGAACCAGAGCCAAAACCACGGGTCGGGGGCCCGGTATAGGGCGATGCCTGTCATCGCCAGGGTGGTGAGGGTGCCCGACCACATGGCAGCGGACTGGATACTGGGGCCCGACAGCAATCGCTTTTGGATGCTTTCGGGCAGACCTCCGTCGCAAAGCAGCCAGTACATGAAGCGCCAGCGCGGAAGAGAGTAGCGGTATTGAGGCTCGTAGAGCTTGTATGGCATCACGTCAGGCCTTATGGCGGTGCGCAGCTATCGCGTTAAATGCTTGGCATGACAACTGCCCTCGGGGAACCTGTCTTCCATGTTTTCTATCGCCTGATGCTCTCGAGGCGTCAGTGTTTCTTTTTGTTATTGTATCGGCCGTATTGGCTGCGGGCTTGAGCGGTGTTATCGCATATAAGCGGTTTCTTGAGGGGGAACAAAAGATTCTGGTGCTTGCTGAAAAATTACATTAAGCAACAATTTTGGGAGTGTCGACAGGATAATACACGCATGACAAGCGGCAGGCGCGAGACATTACAGCGAGTGCCGGTCGATATGCTGAGGGGTTCGAGGTTAGCAATGCCTAAGGTCAGCGCCTCGGCTGGGCACTGTAACAAGGCGTAGCATTCTCGTCGTAGGGGGGCAGAAGCCGTTGCGGCGGCAATAGCCCTTGCGGCAAGAAGCCGTGAGACAAGGGCTATGGAAAAGACAAGCCGTGTGAATCAGCTCATGAGCTGCCCGGCGATGCGCAGACCGGCGATCCAGGTGCCGGCGGCGGAGCCCAGCGTGGAGAGCAGAAACACCAGCAGGGTGCGGGAAACCCGGTTCTTCCACCAGCCTTTAGGGCTGGCGACATCATGGCGCAGGTTCGAGAAGTCGCGCACCTTGGGCTTGCGCATGGCGAGCTCGACCCCGGCCGCGACGAAGCCGGCGCCGATGGTCGGGTTGAGCGAGGTCAAGGGGGCGGCAAAGAAGGTGGCGATCACCGTGACGGGGTGGCCCAGCGCGATGGCGGCACCCAGCCCAGAGAGAATGCCGTTGATCAGGAACCACTCGCCGACCAACTGCCAACCAAGCCCTGTGTCCTTGGAGAAGCCCACCGCGAAGCCGGTCAGCACCAGCAGCGTGATGGCCCAGGGCAGCAGCTTCCAGATTTTCGAGCGCGCCGGGGTGTGTTCCAGAGTCTCGCGCTCGGCCCGCGGAGCGGCCGGCAGCTCTCCTTCGAGGTGCTCGGCCATGCCCTTGAGGTGGCCGGCGCCGATGATCACCAGCACGTTGCGGTAATGCGTAGGCGCCTGCTCTTCGAGACGCAGCGCCATGTAGCGGTCGCGCTCACGAATCAGCGGCGCATAGAGGCTCTCGGACTGTTCGGCGAACTCGTTGAAGGTCGATTCCAGAACGTCGCCTTCCTTGAGGCGTTCGATGTCGGCGGCAGAGACTTCCTGACGCGACACCACGCTGCCCAGCAGCCCCGAAAACAGCCCGAAGCGCTGCCACCAGGGCACGTTGGCGTAGATGCGCTTGAGCGTCACCCCCACCTCGCGATCGATCAGCAGCAGCGGCAGGCTGGCGGCGTCGGTTTCCTCCAGGGCCGCACGCATCTCGGCGCCGGGCTCGATGCCCGACTGCTCGGCGACACGCTGCTGGAAGGCGCCTAGTGCCAGACTGGCGGCGACCATGCCGGCCTTGCCCTGGCGGAAGATCTGAAACAGGTCCTGATTGGCCAGGGCATCGGGCTCGACCAGGCTCTGGTGGCGCGACGCGCACAGCTCGATCGCCACGGCGTCGAACTCGCCGGAGCGGATCAGCTCACGGACTTCGTTGGCGCTTTCGGCGGAGACATGGGCGGTGCCAAGCAGGGTGTAGCGGGTATCGCCGCGTACGATCACCCGGCGTGGGCCCTGGCCTGTTGCCTGAGGCTCGGCAGTGGTGATGTCCTGAGATTCGGTCATGGACGCTCGCTAGACGGTTAGGAGAGAAGATTATCCACGATGCCGGCGGCCAGGCCAAACCCGCCCCGCAGGGCGGTCGGCCCAGCTAGCGGCGCCAGAAGGCCGGTGTGAAGAGCACCAGCACGGTGAAGATTTCCAGGCGGCCGAGCAGCATCGCTACCACCAGAATCCATTTGGCGGCGTCCGGCATGTCGCCGTAGTGGCTTGCCACCTCACCCAGCCCAGGGCCCAGGTTGTTGATGGTGGCCGCCACCGCGGACCAGGCCGTGATCTGATCGAGACCGGTGGCCATCACGCCGATCAGCATCAAGAAGAACAGCAGCACATAGACCGAGAAGAAGCCCCATACGGCCTGGGCGATGCTGTCCGGGACGCTGACCTTGCCGATTTTTACCGCGATCACCGCATTGGGGTGGATCAGCCTTAAGACCTCACGCATGCCCTGTTTCAGGATCAGGATGATGCGGATGACCTTGATGCCGCCCCCGGTGGAGCCACTGCAGCCGCCGACGAAGGCGGCGACGAACAGCAAAAAGGGCAGGGCGCCTGGCCAGACGGAGAAGTCGGCGACGCCGAAGCCTGCGGTGGTGGCGATTGAGACGGCCTCGAAGAGGCCGTGGCGCAGGCCGAGGAGATCGGTGTAGGTGCCGGTCAGCCATAGCGAGACCACCGTGATCACGGTCAGGGCCAGCAGGAACAGCAGCAGAAAGCGGGCTTCGGGGTCGGCCAGGTACTGGCTCAGGCGCTTTTCGCGCCAGGCGGCGAAGTGCAGGCTATAGCTCATCGCCGAGACGATCATGAACAGGATGCAGATCATCTCGATCAAGGCGCTATCGAAATGACCGATGCTGGTGTCATAGGTCGAGAAACCGCCTATCGCCACCGTGGAAAAACTGTGGCCCAGGGCATCGAACCAGTTCATGCCAGCCAGCCAATAGGCGGCAAAGCAGGTCAGGGTCAGGGTGGCGTAGATGTACCAGAGGGCCTTGGCGGTCTCGGTGATGCGGGGAGTCAGCTTGGAGTCCTTCAGCGGCCCCGGAATCTCGGTGCGGTAAAGCTGCATGCCGCCGATGCCCAACGTCGGCAGAATGGCGACCGCCAGGACCACGATCCCCATGCCGCCGAGCCACTGCAGCTGCTGGCGATAGTAGCGGATGCCCTCGGGCAGAAAGTCGATGCCGGTGATCACGGTGGCGCCGGTGGTCGTCAGCCCCGAGAATGACTCGAAGACCGCGTCGGTCGGCGAGAGCGCCTGAGCGCCGTCCAGCATCAGCGGAAGCGCACCGAAGAGGCCGAGTACGGTCCAGAACAGCGCCGCGATCAAGAAGCCGTCGCGGGTGCGCAGCTCCTTGCGGGCGTTGCGGTTGGGCCAGTACAGCAGCGCACCGGTGGCCACGGTGATGACCATGGCGATGACAAAGCTGCTCCAGACGCCGTCGGCGTAGAGCAGCGAGATCAGGATCGGGGGTAGCAGGGTCAGGCTGAAGAGCATCAGCAGCAGCCCTAGAATGCGCAGGATCATGCGCAGGCTCATGGCGTGACCGTCCTTGTCATGGGTAGCGAGTCATTGGCAGTGAGTCATTGGCAGTGAGCTGGCGGTGGCTTGCACGGGGCCATCCCTATCAGAAGAAGGTCAGGCCGACCTGGAACAAACGCTCCACGTCACGAATGCGGCGCTTGTCGATCACGAACAGGATCACGTGGTCGCCGGATTCCACGACCACGTCGTCGTGGGCGATCAGCACTTCCTTGCCGCGCACGATGGCGCCAATGGTGGTGCCGCTTGGCAGGTCGATATGGTCGATGGTCTTGCCCACCACCTTCGAAGAATGGGCGTCGCCGTGGGCGATGGCCTCGATGGCCTCGGCGGCCCCCCGGCGCAGCGAGTGGACGTTGACGATATCACCGCGGCGCACGTGGGTCAGCAGGCCGCCAATGGTGGCCTGCTGGGGCGAGATGGCGATATCGATCTCGCCGCCCTGCACCAGGTCGACATAGGCGGCGTTGTTGATCAGGGTCAGTACCTTCTTGGCGCCTAGCCGCTTGGCCAGCATCGACGACATGATATTGACCTCATCGTCGTTGGTCAGTGCGCAGAAGATATCGCAGTCCTCGATGTTTTCTTCTAGCAGCAGCCGCTTGCTGGTGGCGCTGCCGTGCAGCACCACGGTGCGATCGAGACGCTCGGACAGGGTGGTGCAGCGCTCGAGGCTATGCTCGATGATCTTGACCTGGTGGCTGTGCTCCAGGGTTTCGGCCAGACGCTCGCCGATATGGCCGCCCCCGGCGATCACCACCCGGCGGAAGTCACGGTCCAGCCGGCGCAGCTCGCTCATCACCGAGCGGATGTCGCGGCGGGCGGCAATGAAGAACACCTCGTCATCGGCTTCGATGACGGTGTCGCCGCGCGGAATGATCGGGCGGTTGCGGCGATAGATGGCCGCCACCCGGGTATCCACCTTGGGCATGTGGCGACGCAAAAAGCCGATCTCCTGGCCGACCAGCGGGCCGCCGTAGAACGCCTTGACCGCGACCAGCTGCACGATGCCGTTGGCAAATTCCAGCACCTGCAGGGCGCCGGGATAATCGATCAGCCGGCGGATATGGTCGGTGACGACCTGCTCGGGGCTGATCAGCACGTCGATGGGTACGGCATCGTGGGCGAACAGGCCCTTGCGTGTCAGATAGGCCGTTGCCCGCACCCGCGCGATCTTGGTCGGGGTGCGAAACAGGGTGTGCGCCACCTGACAGGCGATCATGTTGACTTCGTCCGAATTGGTCACGGCGATCAGCATGTCGGCGTCTTCACAGCCCGCTTGGCGCAGCACCATCGGATAAGAGGCAGCGCCCGATACCGTGCGAATATCCAGACGGCTATGCAGCTCGCGCAGGCGCTCGCCGTCGGTATCGACCACGGTAATATCGTTTTCTTCATGGGCCAGATGTTCGGCCAGGGTACCGCCGACCTGGCCTGCACCTAGAATGATGATCTTCATGAAAATGTCCGCAGGCTAATGGGCCGACGGCCTGAGAGGGGCGTCGGCAGGCGGTGGCTAGCATAAACCACTCGCCGGGCGGGCGACAGGGTGAGGCGGGATGACCTCGGTGAGCGGCTTGCCGCCGCCGGGTCAGAACTGCTCCGGCGGCGGCACAGTGGTCTATTCGCCATCGACTCGGGGTGTCGGGCGGCTTATTCGAGCGTGAAGCCGACCTTGACGGTGACCTGCCAGTGGGCGACACGGCCGTCTTCGATATGGCCGCGGGTATCGACCACTTCGAGCCAGCGCATGCCGTGCACGCTTTGGCTGGCGCGTTCGAGGGCCTGGTTCACCGCATCTTCGATGCTTACGGTGGATGAACCGGTCAGCTCGATATGCTTGTAGACGTGGGACATGGGTCACTCCTTTGCCGTGGAAAAGGCCCCGGCTGACGCCGAGGCTCTGCCGCCAGTATAGGCATCAAGGCGGGCCCGTCCGCAAGCCGAAGGCAGGAGCGCCTGAGCGCTGTCTCCTCCCTTCGGCCTTGCCGGGCGCTGGTTCAGCGGTGCCCGTCTCTATCTGTGCTCGATCCATGCTCGGCCCGTGTCGCGGCCTACGCCTGGCGGGTCAGCCGCGCATAGAAGAAGCCGTCGTGGCCGTGCTCGCGCGGCAGCAACTGACGTCCGGCGCCCGCGACGCGTCCCCAGGCCAGGTCCTCTGGCGTGCTGGCCACGGCATCCGGCGTGCGTTCGAGGAAGGCGGCGATCTGCTCGGCATTCTCCTCGGGTAGCACCGAGCAGGTGGCGTACACCAGGGTGCCGCCGGGGGCCAGGGTCTGCCACAGGTTGTCGAGCAGCTTCGCCTGCAGGGCGGCCAGTTGAGGGATATCCTCGGGTCGGCGCAACTGCTTGATGTCGGGGTGACGGCGGATCACGCCGCTGCCCGAGCAGGGGGCATCGAGCAGGATGGCCTCGAAGGGAACGCCATCCCACCAGTCCTGCTGGCTGGCATCGGCGGCGCTGACCTGGGCCGAGAGGCCGAGGCGCTCCAGGGTGGCCTCGACGCGCTGCAGGCGCTCGGCGCTGCTGTCCAGGGCGCGCAGCGAGATATCGAAGGCTTCGAGCAGGTGAGCGGTCTTGCCGCCGGGCGCACAGCAGGCGTCCAGTACCCGAGCCCCCGGACGAGGCGCCAGGGCTGGGCCGAGCAGCTCCACGGCGAGCTGGGCGGCCTCGTCCTGAACGCTCACTTCGCCCTCGGCGAAACCGGGCAGCGCGCTGACGTCGCAGGGCGCCTCTAGGGTCAGGCCATCCGGGGCATGCTGGCAGGGCCGGGCGTCGATATCGGCTTCGCGCAGGCGCTCCAGGTAGGCTTCCTGGCTGGAACGGCGCCGGTTGACCCGCAGCGTCATCGGCCCTGGCTGGTTGTTGGCGATGGCGATCTCGCGCCAGTCGTTCGGCCACGCCTGGCGCAGCGCCTTGAGCCACCAGACAGGATGCAGCAAGGCGACCGCCGGGTCACGGTCGACCTTGGCCTGCATTTCGCTGGCCTCGCGCTGCAGCCGGCGCAGGCAGCCATTGAGTACGCGGGTCGCCCAGGCCTTGTTGAGCAGGCGGGCGGCGCCGGCGGTTTCGCCGACGGCGGCGTGGGCCGGGATGCGCAGGTAGAGCAGCTGATAGATGCCCACCAGCAGCAGCGCCTGGATATCGGTGTCGCGCGCCTTGAAGGGACTTCTCAACAGCACGCCGGCCAGCGCCTCGAGGCGAGGCAGGGTGCGGCAGACGCCATAGCAGATCTCGCGCAGCAGCGCCCGGTCGCGGGGCGCCACACGGCTGTCGTCGAGACCGGCAAGTGATCCCTTGGCATTGAGGATCGGCACCAGCGCGCGAGCCGCTTCGGCGCGCAGCCCCTGGCCGCCCTGGGCGTCTGCGGATGCCTGTCGCTGGCCCTTGCCGGGGCGGCGCTTGCCACCGTTGGCATTCTGGCGGCGTTTGTCCTTGGCCTGACTCATGAAGAGGTCTCCTGGTTATTGCCACCAAGCTGAGTGCCCGTCGCGAAACGCTCGCCGCGAGCGTTGAGCAGGTCACGAGCGGCCAGCGGCTTGCCGCCGGGTAACTGGGCGCGGGTGACTTTCAGCACTTCCTTGCCGTCTGCCCCGCAGGCCACGCGCAGGGCGTCGGCAGCAGCGGGTAAGAGGGTGCCGGGGGCGGCGTCAGGGTCATCGGCTTGCGTCTGACCGGGCTCGGCCAGCCACAGCCGGAGCGGTTCGCCGGCGAGGCGCGTCCAGGCCACTGGCCAGGGGTTGAAGGCGCGGACCTTGGCGGCCAGCGCCGCCGCCGGCGCGGTGAAATCGACCTCACCTTCAGCCTTGGAGAGCTTGGCGGCGTAGGTCACGCCGTCTTGGGGCTGTGGTGTGGCGGTCAGGCCGGGGCCGGTGAGGGCATCCAGCGCCGTGACGATCGCTTCGCCGCCGAGTGCCGCCAGCCGGTCATGCAGGTCGCCGCCGGTGATGCTGGCATCCAGCGGCAGGCGCCGCTCGAGCAGCATGGCGCCGGTATCGAGCCCGGCATCCATCTGCATGATGGTCACGCCGCTTTGCGAATCACCGGCCTCGATGGCGCGCTGGATCGGGGCGGCACCCCGCCAGCGCGGCAGCAGCGAGGCATGGATATTCAGACAGCCCATCGGCGGGATGTCGAGCACCGCCTGAGGCAGCAGCAGCCCGTAGGCCACCACCACCATGATGTCGGCGTCGATGGCGGCCAGTTCGGCCTGGGCATCGGCGTCTTTGAGCGAGGCGGGCTGGTAGACCGGCAGGCCGTGTTCCAGCGCTCGCGCCTTGACGGGGCTCGGGGTCAGCTTGCGGCCGCGCCCGGCGGGGCGGTCGGGCTGGGTATAGACGGCCACCACCTGATGCTCGCTTGAGAGCAGAGCATCGAGGCTTGCCGCGGCGAAATCGGGAGTGCCGGCGAAGATCACACGCAGGGGTCGGGTCATGAAAGGCCTTGCTGGGTCAAAAACGATCAGAGTGGGCGACAGCATAGCGTACCGCCGCCGACAACGACGAAGGCCGGCCGCGTCAGGGTGACGGGGCCGGCCTTCTGCAGGCCAGAACCTGGCCTGCGTCCGTAAGGGCTGGCGTTCAGGCGGGCTGCATCTGACGGTGGCGCTTCTGCATTTTCTTCATTACCCGGTCACGCTTGAGCGGTGACAGGTAATCGACGAACAGCCGACCTTCCAGGTGGTCGTATTCGTGCTGAATGCAGTGAGCCAGCAAACCGTCGGCTTCGAGCTCGTAGGGGTTGCCGTCGCGATCGGTCGCCTTCAGGTGGACGCGTAGTGCACGCGGCACCTCGGCATAGTACTCGGGGATCGACAGGCAACCTTCCTGCATTGGCTCGCGCTCATCGCCGATCGGCGTGTACTCGGGGTTGATCAGCACCAAGGGGGCGTTACGGTTCTCGCTGACGTCCATCACGATCACCCGCTTGTGCACGTCGACCTGGCTTGCCGCCAGACCGATGCCTTGGGCGTCGTACATGGTCTCCAGCATGTCGTCGACCAGTTGACGGATGTCGTCATCGACGGCGTCTACCGCCACCGCCTGAGTGCGCAGGCGCTCGTCCGGGAACTCGAGGATGGGTAACTTGGCCATGACGTTGAAATCACCGTGGGTAAAATTCTGAGAGATTAATCGTATTGTAGTGGCCGGACCCGGCGAACGGAACCGCTATCCATCTTATGGTCACGATAGTACGCAACTATGTGGCAGCCCAGTGGCAACTCTATGATAGGCGCTTCGCTGGCCGCCTCACTGAGTGCACGAAGCCCGTTCACGAACGCCGGGTGTGTATGCTGGGGACGCTAGGGTTTTCGACTGTGCTGTGGCGCGCCGTTGGGCGTGGCCGAGGCGCAGCGCCAGGGATACACTGATGGCGGCAACGACTTTTAACCAGATGCCTGGCCGCGCGCCGAGGGTGAGGGAGCACGAAATGACGCAAGCACGGCGGCAGTCCAGACGAATCCTCGAGGGACTGGGCAATGCCATCGGCATGGGGCGTGGCCATGACCCAGATGTTAAGCCGCTTGCCGCCGCCAGATGGTCGGGGGTCGTTGTGGTGCTGGTCTTGGGGCTGCTCGCGGCGGGCCTTGCGCATGCTCAGGAACGAATGCTGCGCGACGATGCCCCCCAGCGCTACACCGTGGTTCGCGGCGATACCCTCTGGGACATTTCCGGACGCTTCTTGAACCACCCCTGGCAGTGGCCTCAGGTCTGGCGAGTCAATCCGCAGATCGCCAACCCGCACCTGATCTATCCGGGTGACGTGATCGTCATTCGCGACTGTGACGGCCGCCCTTGCCTGGGGCTCGAACGCGGCCAGAACGTGGTCAGGCTGTCGCCCGAGATAAAGCGCATCCCGCGGCGTGAGGCCATCCCGCCACTCCCCCTTGAGGTGGTCGAGAACTTTCTGACCCGGCATCGCATCGTCGATGCCTCGGTCAATCTGAACGAGCAGCCCTATGTGGTCGCCAGCGGCGACAAGCGGCTGATCAGCGGTGCCGGCGATAGCGTGTTCGTGCGCGGCGACCTGAGGCGCGATGCTCGCTACGGCATTTATCGGCCCGGCGAGGTCTATCGCGATGCCCAGGGCGCCTTTCTCGGCCAGGAGTTGATCAGCATCGGCGAAGGCCGCCTGTCCCGACGTGAGGGCGAGTTCAACCAGTTTGCGCTGCTCAGCTCCCGCCAGGAGGTGCGCGACGGCGACCTGGTGATGCCGCTCGAGCAGCTCGAGTTGACTGGGGAGTTTCAGCCTCGTCCACCTGAACGCGCGGTCGAGGGACGCATCCTCGCCGTGCCGGGCGGCGTTCGTTTCATCGGCCGGCTGAACGTCGTGGCACTGGACGCCGGCACTCGGGATGGCGTCCAGCCTGGCCATGTGCTGGCCATCGAACAGCAGGGTGAGCTGGTTCGCGACCCCCGAACCGAAGAGCCGGTGCGCCTGCCGGGCGTCGATGCCGGCCTGGTGATGGTCTTTCGCAGCTATGACCGGGTCAGCTACGGCCTGGTCATGCAAGCCAGCCGCACCCTCGAGGTCGGGGATCGCGTGCACAGCCCCGATTCGATGGACCTGTATTCATCGCGGTAAGACAGACATCCCTGGGGCGTGAGCTGACACTCTCCAAGTAATTAGCTGACGCT
This sequence comes from Onishia taeanensis, assembly GCF_013349955.1. Lineage (GTDB taxonomy): Bacteria > Pseudomonadota > Gammaproteobacteria > Pseudomonadales > Halomonadaceae > Onishia > Onishia taeanensis_B. The sequence goes on from NZ_JABVXC010000005.1 coordinate 17,287, forward strand.
ATCTCGATAGATGCTATTTCAATGCAAGAGGACGGCGTGATGACGGCCAAGGATTGGCTAGTACTATCGCTGCTGCCGGGGCTGGGGCCTCGGCGCATTCAGACCCTGCGCGAATGCGTACCGGAATGTCACGCGAGCTGGCCCGTGGGCTTTCTGGCGCTGCTGCCGAAACCCGCGGCTACGGCGCTCAGGCTGTGGCTCGATCACCCCGGCCGCAGTCCCCTGGCGCCAGCCATCGACGCCCTGGATGGCTGGCTTGCCGCTTCGCCCCATCATGCCCTTCTGCATCCTGGCCATTCGTGCTGGCCTTCACTGCTGGATGAGCTGCCCGATCCTCCTGTGGTGCTGTGGGCCTGCGGCGATCTTGCTGCCCTGACGCCACCGGCATTGGCCATTGTCGGCTCTCGGCGGCCCACTCGCGATGGGCTCGAGAGCGCCGCCGCCTTTGGTCGCGACCTGGCGGGCCAGGGCTATGCTACCGTCAGCGGCATGGCACTGGGCATCGACGGCGCCGCCCAGCGAGCGGCTCTGGATGCCGGCGGCGCGAGCGTGGCGGTGCTGGGGTGTGGAGTCGATGTGGTCTATCCGCCGCGCCATGAGGCGCTGCATCGCCGCCTGCAGGGCGAGGGCGGGCTGCTGCTCTCGGAACATCCGCCGGGAACGCGAGCCCGTCCGGCGTTCTTTCCCCGCCGCAATCGCATCGTCACCGGGCTGTCACTCGGGGTGCTAGTGGTCGAGGCCGCCGAAAAGAGCGGCTCGTTGGTCAGCGCCAGGCTTGCCATGGAGCAGAACCGCGAGGTCTTTGCCTTGCCGGGTTCGATCCACAATCCCCAGGCTCGGGGCTGTCTGGGGTTGATTCGTCAGGGCGCGACCCTGGTAACCGGCATCGAGGATATCCTCGAGGAGTTGCCTCCCCGGGCCGGGGCATCGGCTAGCGGCTCGACGGAGACGCCTGCCCGCGCAAGCCAGGTGACCCAAGCCCCTTTGGGGAGCGGAGCTAGCTCCCAGGATCCGCTGCTCGAGCTGTTGAGCGAGCGCCCCACGCCGCTGGATGTGCTGGTCGAGCTCACCGGTAGGGACGTCGGATACTGTCAGCGGCGGTTGCTGGAGCTTGAAATCGAAGGGCTGGTCACCCAGGCCGTGGGCGGCTGGGTTCGCCTGTCCGGGCATCTGCTCTAGCCGCTCGGCGCCCCCTTGAGCGTGGCGCACATGTTAAACTTTGCGCCAGTTCGCTCCCGATGCCCGTTCTTTCGCTGCCCAGTTGTTTTCGATTCAGAGGATCGCCGATGACCGATACTCCCGCCCTCGACGCCGCGCTGAAGGCCGCAGTGGATGCCCTGGACGCTGGTGGCGTGATTGCCTACCCGACCGAAGCGGTCTGGGGCCTTGGCTGTGACCCCGACAATGAGCGGGCGTTGACGGCACTATTACGCCTCAAGGAACGCGATCCGGCCAAGGGGCTGATCCTGATCGCCGGCCACATTTCCCAGCTCGCGCCCTGGCTCGATGGCCTGCCCGCCGAGCTGCATGCGCCGCTGGTGGTGAGCTGGCCCGGCCCCAACACCTGGCTGGTGCCGGACAATGGCCGCTCGCATTCCCTGCTGCGCGGCTGCCACCAGAGCGTGGCGCTGCGGGTCAGCGATCATCCGCTGGTGGCCAGGCTCTGCGAGGCCTATGGCGGCCCCATCGTCTCGACCTCGGCCAATCGCGCCGGCGAGCCACCGGCGCTTACCGCCGAAACGGTGCGCGAGACCCTCGGCGATGGCCTCGCCGCGGTGCTCGAAGGGCCACTCGGCGATCATCCCAAGCCGAGTACCATCCGCGACCTGGTCAGCGGTCGCGTGCTGAGAGACTGAAAGCCGGGCGGCGACGTTCAAGGTTTGAGCGCTGCCTCGGTGACCCTTATCCCCACTTTCAAGCTGTGAATGGAGGCCGTGTGGCACACGCCCATCTCGATGCCGTCAAGACTTACCTGCTCGACTTGCAGGATCGCCTGTGCGCTGGGCTTGCCGCCGAGGACGGCGCCGCCGATTTTCGTGAAGACGCCTGGGACCGCCCCTCCGGTGGCGGCGGTCGTTCGCGGGTGATCGAGAATGGTGCCGTCTTCGAGAAGGGCGGCGTCAATTTCTCCCATGTCTATGGCGCCGAACTGCCTGCCTCGGCCAGCGCGGCGCGCCCCGAGCTCGCCGGTCGCAGCTTCCACGCGGTCGGCGTGTCCTGGGTGTTGCACCCGACCAACCCTCATGTGCCGACCAGCCACGGCAATGTGCGCTTCTTCATCGCCGAGAAAGAGGGCGAGGCGCCGGTCTGGTGGTTCGGCGGCGGCTACGACCTGACGCCCTTCTATCCGGTGTTCGAGGACGTGGTGCACTGGCATCGGGTGGCCAGGGATGCCTGCGCGCCCTTCGGTGAGGACGTCTATGCCCGCTACAAGACCTGGTGCGATGAGTACTTCTACTTGAAGCATCGCGATGAGACTCGCGGCGTGGGCGGGCTCTTCTTCGATGACCTCAATGAGGGCGGCTTCGATGACTGCTTCGCCTTCCAGCGAGCCGTGGGCGACAGCTTTCTCGACGCCTACCTGCCGATCGTCAAGCGCCGCCGCGGTGACGATTATGGCGAGCGGGAGCGTAACTTCCAGCTCTACCGGCGTGGTCGCTACGTGGAGTTCAACTTGGTCTGGGATCGGGGCACCCTGTTCGGCCTGCAGAGCGGCGGGCGCACCGAATCGATCCTGATGTCGATGCCGCCGGCGGTTCATTGGCACTACGGCTGGACGCCGGACCCCGACAGCCCTGAAGAGGTGCTGTACCAGGATTACCTGCGGCCCCGGGACTGGCTCGCCGAGGCTGAGAAAGCTGAGGCCACCGAGAAAACCGAGGAGGGCGAGGCATGAGCGATCGCTACTGCGTGTTCGGCCACCCTATCGGCCATTCCAAGTCGCCGCAGATCCACGCGGCGTTCGCCGCCCAGAGCGCCGATACCATGGAATACACTGCCATCGAGGCGCCCCGGGACGACTTCGCCGGTGCCTGGCGAGACTTCGTCGCCGGGGGCGGTCGCGGTGCCAACGTCACCGTGCCCTTCAAGGAAGAGGCCTTTCGCCTCTGCGAGGTGCTGACTCCCCGGGCCCGGCGTGCCGGAGCGGTGAATACCCTGGTGCTCGGCAAGGACGGCCGCACCTTCGGCGACACCACCGACGGCATTGGCCTGGTGCGAGACCTCCAGCATCACGGCGTCACCCTTGCTGGAGCCCGGGTGCTGGTGCTGGGCGCCGGCGGCGCGGTGCGCGGGGTGATTGAGCCGCTGCTGGCCGAAGGCCCCGCCGAGGTGATGATCGCCAATCGCACGGCCGAGAAGGCGGCCGGCCTGGCCACGGACTTTGCTGCGCTGAATGACGACCAGAGCCGCCTGCATGGCGGTGGCTTCGACGCCGTGACGGGGCCCTTCGATGTGGTGGTCAACGGCACCAGTGCAAGCCTTGGCGGCGACCTGCCGCCGCTGCCCGACGACCTGTTCGCCCCCGGCGCCACCGCCTACGACATGATGTATGGCGCCACGCCGACGGTGTTTCTCGCCTGGGCATCCGAGCGCGGCGCACGTCCGGTGGATGGCCTGGGCATGCTCGTCGAGCAGGCCGCCGAGTCCTTCTATCAGTGGCGTCAGCGTCGTCCCGATACCGCGCCGGTGCGGGAGATGCTGCGCCAGGCGCTTGCCGCCAACGGCTAGGGGCCTTCTTCACTCCCTCGCTTCGGCGTTCTTTGCAAATGTAAGCCCCGGGGCTAAGCATCAGACCCTAGCGTTAGCTTCAGCCCATCAAGCAAAAGCCCGCCGGTCATCAGACCGGCGGGCTTTTTGATGGAGCAGGCGGCAGGGCCACATAGATAGGGCTACATAGATAGGGCTACATAGATAGGGCCACTCAGATGGCGCTCCGTTCGCCTCGGCGCAGGAAGTAGCGCTTTCAGCGTTTTCTGATATACAGCCCCACCATGGCCATGCCAAGCCCCAGCACCGACAACGCGAGGCCGCCATTCACCAGCCAGGGCGCCCGGGCGAGCCAGGGCACGAAGGGCTGTGGCGTATCGCGACAGACCCCGTCCAGATAGTCCCAGTGGCCGCCGTCGAGCATACAGCTGCGCACGTCGCCGAGTTCCAGAAAGTAGAGCCCGAGCAGCACGACGACCGGCAGGATCAGCAGGGCCAAGCCTAGGCGAATCAGGTGCGGGCGGGTCATCTAGGAACGGCTACAGTTAGGCGTCTTGCCGGACTGGCGCGCCTGTTCAAAGCGGGGCAGGGCCTCGTTCATGCTGGCCTCGAGGCCCTCGATGCGCTGGTTGTTGCTGGGGTGCGTGGACATCCATACCGGTGGCTGGCTGCCGCCTGCCTGGCTCATCTTCTCCCACAGGGTCACGCTGGCACGAGGGTCGAAGCCGGCATCGGCCATCAGCTGAATGCCCAGCTTATCCGCCTCGCTTTCGTGACTGCGCGAGAAGGGCAGTATGATGCCGTACTGAGCGCCGGCGCCGAGAGCGCCCATGATGGTGTCGCCCTGGGGCCCTTCGATACCGGCGGCGCTCTGGATCACCGACAGGCCGAGCTGGGTGGCCTGTTGGGTCGATACGCGTTCGTTGGCGTGACGCGCCAGCACGTGAGAGACCTCGTGGCCGATCACCGCGGCCAGCTGATCCTGGTCGCTGGCGATCTCGAGCAGGCCGGTGTTCACCCCGATATAGCCGCCGGGCAGGGCGAAGGCGTTGGCCGAGGGATCATCGAAGACCTTGACCTGCCACTGGGGCGCCAGGTCCGAAGACGGCAGTTCGGCGACGATGGCATTCGACACGCACTGCACGTAGTTCAGGGTGGCCCCGCCCACCGTCGGCAGTTTCTGCTGGTACTGCTCGAAGGTTTGCGCGCCCATCTGGTTGAGCTGCTGGTCGGATACCAGCGTCAGCTGCTGACGCCCGGTGGGTGAACTCGAGCAGGCAGCCAGGGCCAGACTCAGGGCACCCACGGCCATTCCTTGTATCCAACGCATTCTGACATCCTCCTTGGGCCGACAGCGGCAGGTTCGCTGGACGGCATATCACAGTTTGCCACAAGATACCCTGATCGCCTGTGCGGTAAAACCGCGACGTTTGCAACCAAGGAGAGATTGCATGGAGGATGCTCTAGCCCGGCGCCTACTGGCAATGATGGAGCGGGTGGAGCCGTGGCTGCCGCCTGCCTCGGTCGAGATCGACTGGCAACATGACATTGCGGCCCTGTGGCAGCGTCATGCCCTGGGTGGGCAATTGATGCCAGTCCCGCCCCGGGACGCGCTTGGCCTTGATGACCTGCTGGGCATCGAGCGACAGAAGCGCGCGCTGGTCGACAATACCCGCGCCTTCCTGCGCGGCTATCCCGCCAACCATGCCCTGCTGTGGGGCGCCCGGGGTAGCGGCAAGTCGTCGCTGGTGCGGGCCCTGCTCAATGGCCTGGCCCCCGAAGGGCTGCGCCTGGTGCAGGTCGACCGGCACGACCTGGCGGGGCTGCCTAGCCTGGTGGCCCAGCTGCGCAATGAGCCGCATCGTTTCGTGGTGTATTGCGACGATCTGTCCTTCGAGGGGCATGACGATGCCTACAAGGCGCTGAAGAGCGTGCTCGACGGCGCGATCACCGGCCCGCCCGACAATGTGCTGCTCTATGCTACCTCCAACCGTCGCCATCTGCTGCCGGAATCCATGAGCGACAATCAGGAGACTCGGGTGGTGAACGATGAGCTGCATCACGGCGATGCCGTCGAGGAGAGAATCTCGCTATCCGATCGCTTCGGCCTCTGGCTGGCCTTCCATCCCTTCAGCCAGGACGCCTACCTGGAGACCTGCCAGCACTGGGTCGCGCATCTCGACGCCGCTGATGGCTGGTCGCCCGAGGCCCGCGCCGAGGCGCTGCGCTTCGCCACCCTGCGCGGCGGTCGCAGCGGACGCATCGCCTGGCAGTTTGCCTGCCAGTGGGTCGGCAATCGGCGCTTGCAGGCAGAAACCTGAACGACTGTCTGCCTCGGGTGCCGCTGTAAAACCATCTTTCGTTAACGCAAACCACCAGGCGCTTTAAAAGTCACAGCCCCCGCCGGAGCGAGTCCGACAGGGGCTGTGTGATGCGCCAGGCATGAATTGCGGCTAGTTGGCCCGCCTAGCGGCGGTTCTTGCGGGCTTCCTTGGTCCGGCCCAGCTCGCGCTTCTTGGCCTTCTCGCGGTCGCCGGCGCCGGCCATGTTGTCATACGGGTTCTTGCCGGAGCGGAACTCGAAGCGGATCGGCGTGCCGCGCACCTTGAGCACCTTGCGGAAGGTGTTGGTCAGGAAGCGCTTGTAGGCTTCCGGCAGCGCCTCGGTCTGGTTGCCGTGCACGACGATGATCGGCGGATTGCTGCCGCCCTGGTGGGCCATGCGCAGCTTGATGCGGCGGCCATGGACCAGCGGCGGCTGATGCTCGGTGACCGCATCCTGCAGGATGTTGGTCAGGCGATTGGTCGACCAGTGGCTGTTGGCGGAGGCAAAGGCACGGTCGATGGACGGATAAAGATCGCCCACCGCAGTGCCGTGCAGCGCCGAAATGAAGTGCATCTCGGCGTAGTCGGCGAAGCCCAGGCGACGCTTGATCTGGGCTCGCATCTTCTCCTTGGCCTCGGCCTCCAGGCCATCCCACTTGTTGACCGCCAGCACCAGGGCTCGCCCGGAACTCAGCACATAGTCCAGCAGGTGCAGGTCCTGCTCGACCAGGCCAGAGCGCGCATCGAGCACCATGATCGCGACATGGCATTCCTTGATGGCATCCAGCGTCTTGATGATCGAGAACTTCTCGGCGATCTGGGTGACATTCTTGCGCCGGCGAACCCCGGCGGTGTCGACCAGCACATAGGGTTTGCCGCGACGCTCGAAGGGAATCTCGATGGCGTCGCGGGTCGTGCCCGCTTCGTCGAAGACCACGACCCGCTCTTCGCCAAGCAGGCGATTGACCAGGGTCGACTTGCCGACGTTGGGCCGGCCGATCACGCCGATGCGTACTCCGTTGCTGAGATCCGGCGGCGCGGCGTTGGCCTCGCGCTCGGGGAAGGGCGCGAGCACTTCCTCGATCAGCGCGGTGACGTTGCGGCCGTGGGCCGCGGCGATCGGGCGCGGGTCGCCGATGCCCAGCCCCCAGAAGTCACCCGAGGCGGTGTCTTCATCCAGGCCGTCGGTCTTGTTGACCACCAGCCAGGTCTTCTTCTGATTGACGCGTAGGTGGTTGGCGATGGCCTCGTCGGCGACGTTCAGGCCGGCCCGGCCGTCGACCATGAACAGCACGATGTCGGCCTCGTCGATGGCCAGCAGCGACTGTTCGGCCATGGCGGCGTCGATGCCTTGCTCGTCGCCGCTGATGCCGCCGGTATCGATCACCGTATAGGTCTTGTCGCCGAGCGCCCCGTTGCCGTATTTGCGGTCACGGGTAAGGCCCGGGAAGTCGGCCACCAGGGCGTCCCGCGAACGGGTCAGGCGGTTGAAGAGCGTGGACTTGCCGACATTGGGTCGGCCGACCAGGGCGATGACAGGATTCATGGTAGTTCGCGGATCTCCAGCGCCTCTAGGCGCCCGTCGTTGGCCAGCGCATGGATGCGCCGACCGTCAGTGAGGGGGCGCAGGCTGATGCCCGAGCTATCGATGTGCTCACGACCGGCCAAGTGGCCGTCGGTGGCATCGAGCAGGTGCACATAGCCTTCGAAGTCGCCGAGCACCAGCTTGCCGTCGGCAAAGGCAGGCGCCGTCAGCTGGCGGCCTTCGAGGACATTGCTGCGCCATTTGATTTGGCCGGACAGGGCGTCCAGTGCCAGCACGTGGCTGGCGTCGTCGATGACGTAAAGGGTATCGCCGACCAGCAGCGGCGACAGGTAGCTCGAGATATCGCGCTCCCAAAGGGTCTCGCCGCTCTGGGCTTCCATGGCCACCAGGCGGCCGTGATAGCTGGTCAGATAGAGGCGGCCATCGCGGGTCAGCAGCGGCTCGCCATCGAGGTCGATCAGACGGTCCACTTCGCTGCGGCCCTGGGGCACGGCGATACGCTGCTCCCAGAGTGCCTGGCCGCTGCGGTTGTCGATGGTGGCGACGCGGCCGTTGGCGAAGCCGGCGAAGGTGACCGGCTCGATGACCCTCGGCGTGCCGGTGCCGCGCAGGGTCAAGGCCGGGGCGCTGGTGGTATAGACCCATTGTTCAGCGCCGCTGTCGCGCTCAAGCGCCGTGACGCTGCCATCGACGCTCTGTACAACGAGCAGTCGCTGGTTGGGCTGGGGGGCGGCCAGCACTTCGCTGGGTACGCGCGAGCGCCAGAGCACCTTGCCGTCGGCCTGGTCGATGGCCAGCACTTCGCCGTTGCGAGTGCCCAGATAGAGTCGCTCGGCCACGGCCGTCAGACCGCTGGATACCGGGTTGTCCAGCTCCACCGTCCAGCGCCGTTCGCCGCTTTCGGCGTTGATGGCCATCAGTTCGCCTTCGGCATCGGCGGCGAACAGGGTGTCACCGTCCAGGGAGGGGCTGATCGGATAGCGTGCCTCGCCCAGGCCATCGCCGACTTGCACTGACCAGACACCGTCCAGCGTCACGCTCTCGGAGAAGTTGGTCAGCTCTTTGGGCGGCGTTTCGGGTTCGACCTGACCGGCACAGCCGGCGAGCAGGCCAAGGGATGCCAGGGCGATCAACAGCGTCGATTTCATAGCGTGGCTTCCTCTGCACCGAGGTTGTCGAGCTTGAGCTGTGTGCCGAACATCGGCTGACCGCTGGATTCGGCGGTGGCCAGGGCTTCGCGATAGGCCTCGCGGGCATTTTCCCGGTTGCCGAGCGCTAGCTGAGCATCGCCACGCAGTTCCAGGCGCTGGGCGCCGAGGGCCTGACTGGTGATGGCGTCGAGGGTGGCAAGCGCGGTATCGGCCTCGTCGTCGGCCAGCTGCAAGCGAGCCAGACGCAGCCGCGCCAAGTCCTTGAGATAGTCGCGATCGGTCGACTCGATCAGCGTGGCCAGGGCGTCACGGGCGCCGGTCAGGTCACCGTCGGCCACCGCCAGGCGAGCCTCGATCAGCGTGGCCAGATCGGCGTAGAGGCTGCCGCCGTGCTCGTCGTTGAGCGCGGTCACCTGTTCGCGGGCCTGGGTCAGGGCGGCGTCTTCAAGCGTTGGCTGGCTGGCCAGGGTCAGCAACTGCTGGTAGCGCACGGAAGCGGCTTCGGCCTGATTGGCCTGGTAGCCTTGCCAGGCCTTCCAGCCGAAGATCCCGGCGGCGGCGATCACCACCCCGGCAATCAGCGAGGTGCCGTTTTCCTTCCACCAGCGCTTGATGGCCTCTAGCTGTTCTTCTTCGGTGTTCAGCTCCGCCACGGGCGGTCTCCTTGCGTCAGTGACCCCCGCGCCGGTAGCCGGTGCGGGGGCGGGCATCATGGATGTTAGGCGTGGCCCAGCGGCCGGTCGACCAGCGCCGGCAGGACCTCGGCGAGCGTGTCGCGGGACAGGCGTTGCTGCTCGCGATCCTCGCGCAGGAATTTGACGGTCACGACATTTTCGGCGAGTTCTTCTTCGCCGATCAACAGCGCCAGTCTGGCGCCGCTCTTGTCGGCCTTCTTGATCTGGCTCTTGAAGCTGCCGCCGCCGCAGTGGACCTGGGCACGCAGCTCAGGTAGCGCGCCACGTAGCTGCTCGCCGAGTAGCAGAGCGCTGCGGGTGGCCGCGGCGTCCATGCCGAGCACGTAGGCGTCCAGCGGCGGGCGGGCCTCGTCGGGTACCAGTTCGAGGGTCTCGAGCAGCAGGATCAACCGCTCGACGCCCATGGCGAAGCCGACCGCCGGGGTCGGCTTGCCACCGAGCTGTTCGACCAGGCCATCGTAGCGGCCGCCGGCACAGACCGTGCCCTGGCTACCCAGCGCGGTGGTGGTCCATTCGAAGACGGTGCGCGAATAGTAGTCGAGGCCGCGCACCAGGCGCGGGTTGATCACGTAATCGATACCGGCCGCATCGAGGATCGCGGTCAGCTCTTCGAAGTGCCGGCGGGATTCCTCGTCGAGGTGATCCATCAGCTTGGGCGCGCCCTCGATGACATCGGCCATCGCCGGGTTCTTGGAATCCAGGATGCGCATCGGGTTGCTGGCCAGGCGGCGCTGGGAATCCTCGTCGAGCGCGTCGAGATGCTGCTCGAAGTAGGCCACCAGCAGATCGCGGTAGGCGGCGCGGGCATCGATGGAGCCCAGCGAGTTCAGCTCCAGGGTGACGTGCTTGTCGAGGCCGAGCTGCTTCCACAGCCGCGCCGAGAGCAGGATGACCTCGGCGTCGATGTCCGGGCCTTCCAGGCCGTAGGTCTCGATGCCGACCTGGTGGAACTGCCGGTAGCGGCCCTTCTGGGGACGCTCGTGACGGAACATCGGGCCCTGGTACCACAACCGCTGGGTCTGGTTGTGTAAAAGGCCCTGTTGCATGGCCGCGCGCACGCAGCTTGCCGTGCCTTCGGGACGCAGCGTCAGGCTGTCGCCGTTGCGATCCTCGAAGGTGTACATCTCCTTCTCGACGATGTCGGTGACTTCGCCGATCGAGCGTTTGAACAGCGCGGTCTGTTCGACCACCGGAGTGCGGATCTCGTCATAGCCGTAGCGGCCCATCAGCGCGCGAACCTGACCCTCGAAGTACTGCCAAAGGGGTGACTGGTCCGGCAGCAGGTCGTTCATGCCACGGATGGCCTGGATCTTCTTACTCAATGCTTGCTCCTTGAGGGGGTCGTCGGGATCAGGCGTCCCGGGCGATGACGTCCTGCTCGGCCTGTTCCTTGAGGCGGACCCGTTCACGGATCAGCGCTTCGAGGTCGTCGATCAGGTGATCGTTGCGAAGCTTGCTGGCCGGCTTGCCGTCGAGGTAGACGAGGTTGGCTGGCGAGCCGCCTGTCAGACCGACATCGGTTTCCTTGGCCTCACCGGGGCCGTTGACCACGCAGCCGATCACCGAGACATCCAGTGGGGTCATGACGTCCTCGAGGCGCTCCTCAAGGGCGTTCATGGTGCCGATGACGTCGAAGTTCTGCCGCGAGCAGCTGGGGCAGGCGATGAAGTTGATGCCCTTGGCGCGCAGCTTGAGGCTCTTGAGCATGTCGAAGCCGACCTTGATCTCCTCGACCGGGTCGGCAGCCAGCGACACGCGAATGGTGTCGCCGATGCCATCCATCAACAGCATGCCCAGGCCGATCGAGGATTTCACCGTGCCCGAACGCAGGCCGCCGGCCTCGGTGATGCCGAGATGCAGCGGCTGCTCGATGCGGTTCGCCAGGTCCCGATAGGCGGCCACCGCCATGAACACATCGGATGCCTTGACGCTGACCTTGAACTCCTGGAAATCGAGGCGATCGAGGTGGTCGATGTGGCGCATCGCCGACTCGACCAGCGCCGCCGGTGTGGGCTCGCCGTACTTCTTCTGCAGATCCTTTTCCAGGGAGCCTGCGTTAACGCCGATGCGGATCGGGATGCCGTTGTCGCGGGCGGCGCTGACCACGGCCCGTACCCGGTCCTCGCGGCCGATGTTGCCGGGGTTGATACGCAGGCAGTCGACGCCGAGTTCGGCGACGCGCAGGGCGATCTTATAGTCGAAGTGGATATCCGCGACCAGCGGGACGTTCACTTCGCGCTTGATGCGCCCGAAGGCCTCGGCGGCGTCCATGTCGGGCACGCTGACGCGCACGATATCGGCGCCGGCGGCCTCTAGCTGACGAATCTGACCAACGGTGGCGGCCACATCCAGGGTGTCGGTGTTGGTCATGCTCTGCACCGAAATCGGCGCATCGCCGCCCACGGGCACGTTGCCGACATGAATCTGGCGTGAGCGGCGTCTAACGATGGGAGACTGCGCGTGCATGCGGAATCATTCTCCTAGGCTGAAGCGGGCGACGTTGTTGCTGCCGGCATACTCGTCCAGGTCGACGATCTCGCCCTGATAGCGCAGCTCGACGCCGCTGGCATTGCCGATGGTCAGGCGGAAAGGCGGCTCGCCTTCGGCACGGGCGCTGCTGCCGGCCGATTGCAGGCCAACGAAGATACGGTCGTCGTTGGCATCGAAAATCTCGGTCCAGGACTGCTCGTTGAAGCTCAGCTCGAGCACGTCGGTGCCGGCGGTGTCAGGCGTGTTGTTCGCTTCTGTCGAAGCAGCAGCGTTGTCGACGTTCTCGGCGGCGTTCTCAGAGGTGTTTGAGGCGACGTCGGCCTGTTCGGCATCGCTGGGATTGGTCTGATCGTCAGAGGTGGTGGCCGATGGCTGGCCGGTACCGGAGGTGCTAGCGCCGTCGGTCAGGCCCATCTCGCTGTCCTCGGCGGGCAGCGGCGGCATTTCCTCGTCGATGGCGGTCTCGACGGCGGTGTCGCTGCCGGCCGAGTTCACGGCGGTCGTATCTGCGCCGTTGGCATCGACCTCAGCGGGTTCTTCGGTCACAGGGGTACCATCCAAGGTATCCACGGCCACTGGTTCGTTGTCGCCAAGGCCCGGCAGACCGGTGCTTTCGCGGCTCTGCCACCACAGCAGCGTCAGGCCGGCAAGGCCCAGGATCACGACCAAGGTGACTAGCTTCACCAGCCAGGCGCCAATCCGCGAGGGCGGTTTGGCAACCTTGACCGGCGTCACACGTCGCTCGGTTTCAGTAGGACCGTTGACATCACGATAGGCGTCCAGGACACCCTTCTCGTCGATGCCCAGCAAACGGGCATAGGCACGCAGATAGCCACGTCGGTAGGCCGCCACCGGCACCTGCTCGTAGTCGTCTTTTTCCAGGCCGTAGACGACGGCGGGACGCAAGTTCAGGGAGGTGGCGACCTCTTCCACGGAAAGCCCCTGGTTGTCGCGCTCTCGACGTAGCATGTCACCGGGGGATGCCTGGCGGGCCATATCGACGGTGTCGTTGTCGTGCATGTCGCTCATGACTGAGCATCCTTGATCAAAAATCAGTTGTCAGGGCGTGCCACGGGACCCATCCGGTGAACCTTGTGACGCGAGCTGGCGGGCATAGAATTCGGCCTGCTCGGTGTCGCCCCTGGCCAGCGCGATGTCGCGCGCCAGCGTCAGGTTCTCCGGGTTGATGCCTGTCAGGCGCATGTGCGCCTGGATGTTGTCCCAGGCACGGGCTTGGTCCCCCTGCGCGTAGTCAAGCTGTGCCAGTAGCAGGTAACTTCGGGCCATGCGCGGATTGATGACCTTGGCGCGCTCCAAGGCCTCCCGCGCGCGTACCGGATTTCCAAGTTCGCGCTGGCATTGGCCCAGGTTGGCAAAAAGCTGGGCGCGATTGGCGTATTGTGTGTCTTCGCTGGCAATGGCCAGCTGATCGCAGGCTTCGCGGATTCGCCCCTCAGCATACAGGAAGGCGGCGAAGTTGTTGCGTGCCCGGGTCGAATCGGGAGCGGCGTCCAGCGCCCGTCGAAAGTAGTCACTAGCCAGGCTAGCCTCGCCCTGGCGCTGGAAAATAATGGCCATGGCCTGCAGCGCTTCGGGGTCGTTGGGGTCGGCCTTGAGTGCGTGGTTGAGGGCACGGGTGGCGCGCGGCAGGTTGTTGCGCTCGAGATAGGCAGTGCCGAGGCGGGTATAGGCCTCGGCGGAGCCCTCCTGATCACGCGGCTGTGACCCAGGGGCGGCGCAGCCGCCGAGCCACACCATGCAGAGCAGGGTGGTGATCAGGGCGCCTCGTCCGGCAAAAGCCGGTCGACGATGACGACGGGTCATGGACATCTCTTGCGGCATGATGGAAGCGATCCGGGTGACAGTCGGCCACGGCACCTGAGGTGTAGACATGACCGATAAGGCTTGCCCATCAAAGCGTTCTGCCTGGTTGAAGTCAAGCGCACCCCGGGCCGTCAGTCGGCGTCGAGCTGGATAGACTGGATATAGCGCTCGTGGCGCTTGGTGCGGTCCTTGACCCGGCCGACCAACTGGCCGCAGGCCGCATCGATGTCATCGCCACGAGTACTGCGTACCGGGGCAGTGTAACCCAGCTCGTATAGCCACTGCTGGAAGCGCATCGTCTGGTTGCGTGACGGCTTCTCGTAGCCCGAATGCGGGAAAGGGTTGAACGGAATCAGGTTGATCTTGCACGGCAACTCCTCGAGAAGGGCGGCAAGCTGCTCGGCATGTTCCTTCTGGTCGTTGACGTCCTTGATCAGGGTGTACTCGATGGTAACGATGCGAGTGTCGTCGCACTTGGCCAGGTAACGCTGGCAGGCATCGAGCAGGGAACGAATGTTGTATTTGCGGTTGAGCGGCACCAGTTCACTGCGCAGCTCGTCGGTGGCGGCATGCAGTGAGATGGCGAGGCTGACGTCGAGTTCGTCGCCGAGCTGGTCGAGCTTGGGCACGACGCCGGAGGTCGACAGGGTGACACGGCGCTTGGACAGGCCATAGCCGTTGTCGTCGAGCATCAGCTTCATGGCCGGCACGACGGCATCGTAGTTCATCAGCGGCTCGCCCATGCCCATCATCACCACGTTGGTGACCGGACGATTGGCGGTGTCGCGACGCGGGCCTACGCTGCGCTGAGCGACCCATACCTGTCCGATGATCTCGGCGGCGGTGAGGTTGCGCTGGAAGCCCTGCTTGCCGGTGGAGCAGAAGCTGCAGTCCAGTGAACAGCCCACCTGGGAGGACACGCACAGGGTGCGGCGCTTGCCGTTCTCGGCCGGGATCAGCACGGTTTCTACATAGCTGCCATCCTCGACCTCGAGTACCCACTTGCGGGTCCCGTCGCTGGAGGTGCCTTCATAGACCACGCCGGGGCCGCGAATCTCGGCCACCTCGGCCAGGCGTTCGCGCAGTGCCTTGGACAGGTTGGTCATGGCGGCAAAGTCGTCACAGCCTTCCTGATGAATCCACTTCATCAGCTGGGCAGCGCGGAACTTCTTCTCGCCGATGGACAGGAAGAAGGATTCCATCTGCTCTCGGGACAGGCCGAGCAGGTTGGTGCGGGACGGGGTGTCGGTCGTGGCGGTCATGGTCGGCATCGCGGGGTCGGTGGGCGGTACGCGGGAGGCCGAGCCCCCCGCGTGGAGACGCTATCAGCCGCGCGGGCAGATCTCGTCGGCGCCGAAGAAGTAAGCCACTTCACGCTCGGCGGACTCAACGGAGTCGGAGCCGTGAGCGGCGTTGGCATCGATGGATTCGGCGAAGTCGGCGCGGATGGTGCCGGCTTCGGCTTCCTTCGGGTTGGTGGCGCCCATCAGGTCACGGTTGACGGCGATGGCGTTCTCGCCTTCCAGCACCTGAACCATCACCGGGCCGGAGGTCATGAAGCCGGTCAGGGCGCCGAAGAAGGGGCGTTCCTTGTGCTCGGCGTAGAAGCCTTCGGCCTTCTCCTGAGAGAGGTGGATCATCTTGGCAGCGACGATCTTGAGGCCGGCCTTTTCGAAGCGAGTGTAGATCTCGCCGATCACGTTCTTTGAAACGGCATCAGGCTTGATGATGGACAGCGTGCGTTCGGTAGCCATTGGACAGGTCTCCGTAGGGGGTTGGAAGCGTCAGGAACTTCATAGGACGTCGCGCCGCCCGAAGCGAGACACAAGAGGTGCATGCCACGGGCGGCGCGTCGAAAATCGTGGATCCGCCGCGCTCGGCGGCTGATGAGGCGCGGATTATAACGCCGGAAGTCCGCGGGGGACAATCTTTGACCAACACACCCAGGCCGACCATCACGCTTGAGGTCGCGATGGTCGAGAGGCCCGATGGGAGTCGCGGTTCAGACGGTGAAGCTTTCGCCGCAGCCGCACTGATCTTTGACGTTGGGATTATTGAAGCGGAAGAAGCGGTTGAGGCCTTCCGAGACGTAGTCGACTTCGCTGCCGTCGAGCATGTCCAGTGCTTCGGGGGCGACATACACGGCCACGCCGTGCTCCTCGAAGGTGACGTCGTCGCCGCCGGTCTCATCGGCGAAGTCCAGCACATAGCTGTAGCCGGAACAGCCGCTAGGTTTGACCGAAACGCGCAGGCCAAGGCCATGGCCGCGCTCGTCGAGCACCTGGCGGATTTGGCTGGCGGCGGCGGGAGTGATCGATAGATGGGCCATGGTGCGAGCCTCCTTGAAGGTGTCGGGTACGTGGGAGCTGCCCCAGAGTATAAGTGATGCGAGAGTGTAAGCGATGCGCTCAGCGACGCAGCGCCGGCACGGCATGCCGAAGTTCGGCGATGGCGGTGTCGATGTCGGCCTCGGTGGTGAAACGGCCGACGCTGAAGCGCAGCGAGGCCAGGGCCTGGGCCCGGGGTACGCCGATGCCCTTCAGTACATAGGACGGCTCGACGCTTGCCGAGTTGCAGGCCGAACCGGTGGAAATAGCGAGGCCACGCAGTGCCATCAGCAGTGATTCGCCGTCCAGGCCGCTGAAGGCCAGGTTGATGATGTGCGGCACGGATACTCGGGTGTCCGTGTTGCGGTGCAGGCCCTCGAGCCCCTCGAGGCCGTCGAGGAAGCGCTGCTGCAGGGCATTTGCGTGGGCGCGGTCGGCCTCGCCTTCGCTGGCCGCCTGAGCAAAGGCCTCGCCCATGCCGACGATCTGGTGGGTCGGCAGGGTGCCCGAGCGCATGCCGCGCTCATGGCCGCCGCCGTGAATCAGTGCCTCGATGCGCAGATCCGGGTCGCGCTTCACATAGAGCGCGCCGATGCCCTTGGGACCATAGGCCTTGTGGGCCGACAGTGATAGCAGGTCGATGCCCATGCCGGCGACATCGAGCGGCAGCTTGCCCGGGGCCTGGGCGGCATCGACGTGGAAGGTCGCACCGCGAGCATGCACGACCTCTGACAGGGCGCTTAACTCATTGATGGTGCCAAGCTCGTTGTTGACCGCCATCAGGGACACCAGTGAAGTGTCGTCGCGCATGGCATCGGCGAGCTGGTCAGGGGTGATCCGGCCGTCGGCGCCGGGCGTCAGCCAGGTTACCTCGAAGCCTTCCGTTTCGAGTGCCATGGCGGTATCGACGATGGCCTTGTGCTCGATGATCGAGGTCACCAGGTGACGCCCCCGGGCGCGATTGGCCCGCATGAAGCCGGTCAGCGCCAGGTTGTCGGCTTCGGTGGCGCCGCTGGTCCAGACGATCTCCCGGGGGTCGGCGCCGATCAGGTCAGCGACCTGGCGGCGGGCGCCCTCGACGGCCTGTTCGGCCAGCCAGCCAGCGATATGGCTGCGCGACGCCGGGTTGGCGTAGGTGCCATCCATGGTCAGGTGACGCGCCATCACCTCGGCGACGCGTGGGTCGACGGGCGTGGTGGCAGCATAATCGAGATAGACGGGAGCGCTCATGATGATCCGGGCGAAAGTGAAGTAACGGAGTCAGGGCGCGGTCGACGACGACACGGCGATGGTGTCTTCGTCGGCGCGCAGCCGCTGGCGCTTGGCGATATCCTTGACCTCATGGCGCTTGACCAGTTCGCCGAGGCTGATGCCGTCGAGAAAGCCGTGGATCTCCTTGGAAAGATCGCACCACAGGTAGTGAGTCAGGCAGGTGTCGCCCTGCTGGCAGTCGGACAACCCCTGGCAGCGGGTGGCATCCACCGACTCGTTGACCGCGTCGATGACCCGAGCAACCGAGATATCCACCGGGTTACCGGCCAGCAGGTAGCCGCCGCCGGGGCCGCGCACGCTCTTGACCAGGCCGGCGCGACGCAGCCGCGAAAACAGCTGCTCGAGATAAGACAGCGAGATCTCTTGACGCTTGGAAATGTCGGCCAGGCTCGTCGGCGTGGCAGCGCCATTCATTGCCAGGTCGAGCATCGCGGTGACGGCGTAACGTCCTTTGGTGGTCAAGCGCATAGCAGAGTCGCACGCATAAGGTCGAACATAGGGTCGAGGGCCGACCCGCACGCGGCGGGTCGCAGGATGATCGCTAGGCGCCCATTATGAGAAACCCGAGTATCTTGGTCAACAATTTGGCCCGTGGCTCAGTAGGCGTCGTTCGGCGCTAAGGCTCGCTCAAGGGCTCAGGCGCTTCCGCCACTTTGCTTGCGGGGCGCTTCCCGGGCGGTGTTCGTACTCCCCTTGTCCTGATCGTCGTCGAGCGGCGGGCAGCAGCTGTCGACGTCGGCGAGCACGCCTTCGAAATCCTCGTCACGCAGCTCCGGCAGCTGGCCTGCCCGATAGCTGTGGTCGAGCCGACGCAGGGTTTCGCACATCAGCTCGATGCGGCCATCGACGGCATGCATATGGTCGAGCATTGCCTGCATCGAGCGTGCCACCGGGTCGGGCATGTCCTGGCTGACGCCGTAGGCATCGAAGCCGAACTTCTGGCGCATCGCTTCGCGGCGAGCCGGGTCGACGTCGAGGACGTCCTCGACGTCAGGCTCCTCGCGCTTGACGATCTTGCCGGGAATGCCGACTACGGTAGCGCCGCTCGGCACCGCCTTGGTGATCACCGCATTGGAGCCGATCTTAGCCCCCGCGCCCACCGTGAAGGGGCCGAGGATCTTGGCGCCGGCGCCGACGATGACGCCGTTTTCCAGGGTCGGGTGGCGCTTGCCCTTGTGCCAGCTAGTACCGCCCAGGGTGACGCCCTGGTAGAGGGTCACATCGTCGCCCACCTCGGTGGTTTCACCGATCACCACGCCCATGCCATGGTCGATGAAGAAGCGCCGGCCGATGGTGGCTCCGGGGTGGATTTCGATGCCGGTCAGCACGCGAAATAGCTGCGACAGAGTGCGCGCCAGCCATTTGCAGTTCTTCTGCCACAGCCAGTGGCTCAGGCGATGCGCCAGCAGAGCATGCAGGCCTGGGTAGTTGGTCAGCACTTCCAGGAAGTTGCGCGCCGCCGGGTCTCGGGCGAACACGCTGTTGATATCTTCTCGCAGACGACGAAACATGCGGCAAATCCTTTGAACGAGAGTCGGCGCGCAGTAGGGCCGAGCGGACTTTGATTATTGGGGCGTCGGATGTTCGCTGCAAGGCGCCTTCTCTGGTCGGCGCATGCAGGCGCTTTGGGGTCACGCTTGATCGTTGCGCGCGGTGTGCTTCTCGGTGGCGCTGAGAATGCCGCGCAGGATGTTGACCTCCATCTGATCGGGACGCGCGCGCAGGTATAGGCGGCGTAGCCGGGCCATCAACTGGCGGGGCTTGTCCGGGTCATGGAACTTGAGGGTGATCAGCGTGCGCTCCAGATGCGCGAAGTAGCGCTCCAGATCCGCGTGGCTGGCCGGTGGGTGGTCCCAGGTGATGCCGAACACCGCCTCGTGCTCGGCGCTCGCCGCCACCTGGTCGGCCTCGGCGTCGCGCTGCGTTGCCGGCTCGGTGCTGGCTTCCGGCGCCGAGTGGGCCGGTTGGTGATCCAGCCAGGCCAGGCGGCACTCGTAGGCCAGTACCTGGACGGCGGCGGCCAGGTTCAGCGAGCTGTAGTCCGGGTTGGTCGGGATGTGCACGTGGGCATGGCAGCGCTGCAGCTCGGCGTTGGTCAGGCCGGTATCCTCGCGGCCGAATACCAGTGCGACACGGGCCTCGGCATCGGCAAGCTCCGCCGGCAGGCGCTCGCCCAGCGCGCGCGGTGTGATCATCGGCCAGGGCAGGGTTCGCGAGCGGGCACTGGCGCCGACCACCAGCCGGCAGTCGGCCACGGCGCTTTCCAGATCGTCATACACGGGGGCGTGATGGAGGATCTTGTCGGCCCCCGAGGCCCGCGAGATAGCCTCCGCCGAACGCGACTCGCTACGCGGTGCGACCAGGGCCAGGTCGGCGAGGCCCATGTTGTGCATGGCGCGGGCGGTGGCGCCGATATTACCGGGATGGCTGGTGCCGATGAGGACGATGCGAATGCGCTCGAGCATGGGGGCCAGGGCCTGTCTTGAGTGTCGATGGGCGGGACAGTCTAGCATGCACCAGCCATCGCTTGTGGCCCTTGGCTTGTGCTGTCGATGGCGAAGGGGCGGCGAATCTGCTAGGATGCGCCCCGATTTGCGTCACCGTTCTTTAACAGTACCCGACTCCTCGAAGGCCCGATCATGCATCCGATGGTCCAATTCGGTCTGCGCGCCATGCGTAGTGCCGCCGAACAGTTCGTGCGCATTCGTGAGCGCATTGAAAACTCTCATGAAGAACACAACCTCGACCGCCTGCTCGAAGACGCTGGCCGCAATGTCGAGACGCTGGTGGCCAACCAGCTCTCCCGCGGTTATCCCGAGCACGGCGTCTCCGGTCGCTATATTCCCTACCGTGAAGGTCAGGGTGAAGGCGCCGATCATCACTGGAAGATCGAACCCTTCCACGGCTATTCCAACCTGAGCGTGGCCGGCAGCGGGTTTGCCCTGTCGCTGGTGTGCCTGGTCAAGGGCCGCCCGGAGCACGCCGTTGTGATCTGCCCGTTCGCCGATACCGAATTTCTGGCCAGCCGCGGTCGCGGCGCCCAGCGTAACGGCAAGCGCATTCGCGTGCCGAAGACCACTGCCATTGCCGGTTCACGCCTGGCAATGGGATTGCCTGAGATGTGGCTGCGCCCGCGCCACCTGCCGACTTACCTGACCCTGGTGCAGCAGCTCGGCCCACAGATCGAAACGCAGATTGCCACCGGCAGCGGCCTGCTCGACCTGGCCGAACTGGCCAGCGGCCGCTGCGATGCGGCCTTCGTGCTTGGCCTCGAGGAGCAGGACAAGTTGGTCGGCTCGCTACTGCTCAAGGAAGCCGGCGCGCTGATGGGCACCCCCGACGGTGGCCCCAGCGTCGAAATCGAAGGCCAGTTGATGGCCGCCGGTCCGCGTCTCTACAAGACGATGATGCAGCAGCTCAAGCCGCATATGGTCTGACGCTGGCTCGACCTTGAGTGAACCGCGATCACGTTGATCTGATCGCGAAAGACGAAACCCCGCACGCCAAGGCGTGCGGGGTTTTTTTTGTGCCCGATGTTAGAGCGGAGCTTTCGGAGCGGGGCTTATGGAACGGGGCCTCGTAGGAGGGGGCATCCAATAAAAACGCCCCCGCTCGATGAGCGGGGGCGTGAGCGTCGGTCAGGGACACGACGGCAGAGCGTCAGAGTCGGCTGCCGATCAGGGCAGTTCCTCGGCGTCCTCGTTTTCCTTCGGCGCCGGAATCAGGTCGGTGCGCTGCAGCTTGAGCGGCAGCAGCAGCGCCGAGGCCACGTAGATCGACGAGAAGGTGCCGACGCCGACACCGATCAGCAGCGCCACGGCGAAGTTATGGATCATGTCGCCGCCCAGTATCAGCAATGCCAGCAACACCAGTATCGTAGTGCCCGATGTTGCCAGGGTACGGCTCAGGGTCTGATTGATGGCGTCGTTGAAGATGGCCGACATGTCATCGATACGCGAAAGGCGGATGTTCTCGCGGATCCGGTCGTAGACGATGATGGTGTCGTTCAGCGAGTAGCCGATCACCGCCAGCACGGCCGCCAGTACCGTCAGGTCGAACTCGATCCGGAACAGCGAGAAGGCGCCAAGCACCAGAATCACGTCGTGAACCAGCGCCAGCAGTGCGCCGACGGCGAACTTGTACTGGAAGCGGAAGGCCACGTAGAGCATCACCATGCCCAGCGCTACCAACATGCCAAGGCCGCTCTGGTCGCGCAGCTGCTCGCCGACCTGGGCGCCGACGAATTCGGCCCGCACCAGGGTGACCTGATCGCCGCTGGCGCGCAGCAGGTCGGTGACCTGCTGGCCGACATCGGGGTCGAAGGCCTGCTGCAGGCGGATCAGGATCTCGTCGGCAGTGCCGAAGGTCTGCACCGAGATATCCTGAAAGCCAGCGGCCTCCAGGGTCTGGCGCACGGTATCGAGCGACGGCGCTGCGTGATAGCTGACTTCAACCAGCGTGCCGCCAGTGAAGTCGAGGCCCAGGCTCAGCTGCTGCACCGCCAGAGACACCAGGGCGATCAGCAGCAGCACCGCCGAGGTCGTGAAGGCCAGGCGGCGCTTGCCCATGAAATCGAACTGTCGCATCGCTAGGCTCCTCATATCCAGAGTTTCTTGAGTGGCTTGCCGCCGACGGTCAGATTGACCATGGCGCGGGTCACCATCAGGGCGGTGAACATCGAGGTCAGGATGCCCAGCGACAGGGTTACGGCGAAGCCTTTGACCGGGCCGGTGCCGATCGAGAACAGAATCAGCGCCACCAGCAGGGTGGTCAGGTTGGCGTCGACGATTGAGGTGAAGGCACGCTCATAGCCGGCGTGGATCGCCTGCTGTACCGAGAGCCCGGTTCGCAACTCCTCGCGTATGCGCTCGAATATCAGCACGTTGGCGTCCACGGCCATGCCCAGTGTCAGCACGATGCCGGCGATGCCGGGCAGCGTCAGGGTAGCGCCGAGCATCGACATGGCGGCGATCACCAGCACCAGATTGATGCCCAGTGCCACGTTGGCGATCACGCCGAAGGCCTTGTAGCGCAGCAGCATGAAGGCCACCACCAACAGCAGGCCGATCTGCACCGAGAGGATGCCGCGGTCGATGTTGTCCTGGCCGAGGCTTGGGCCGATGGTGCGTTCCTGCACAAAGTAGATCGGGGCGGCCAGCGAGCCTGAACGCAGCAGCAGGGACAGCTCGGCCGCTTCGGTGGGCGAATCGAGTCCGGTGATACGGAAGCTGTTGCCCAGGGCGCTCTGGATGGTGGCAAGACTGATGATGCCGCGCTCGGTATAGGGGTCGCGTACTACCACCGGCTCGCCGTCCTGCATGACGGTGCGGTCGTTGGTCTTGTGCTCGATGAATACCACGGCCATGTTGCGCCCGATATTGGAGCGAGTTGCCCGGTTCATCAGGGTGCCACCGGTGCCGTCCAGATCGATGTTGACCTGTGGGCGGCCGTTCTCATCGAAGCTGCGGGTGGCGCTCGAGACGCTGTCGCCGGTGATGATGACGTCGCGCATCAGCTCGGCGGTACGTGGGCTGGAGCGGAACTCGAGGGTCTCGGTTTCCTGATCCGGGGTGTCCGGGCGAGCCTCGAGGCGGAATTCCAGGTTGGCGGTCGCACCGACCACGCGCTTGGCGGCGGCAGTGTCCTGCACACCGGGCAGCTCGACCACGATGCGATTGGGGCCTTGGCGCTGCACCAGTGGCTCGGCTACACCCAACTCGTTGACGCGGTTGCGCAGGGTGGTCAGGTTTTGGTTGATCGCGTAGTCCTGGATTTCATCGACCGCCTGATCGCTGAGCGTCATGGTCAGAGTTGCGCCACGCTCCGCTTCGGCGTCCGCGTACTGAAAGTCAGGGAAGTCGCGGCTGATCAGGTTTCTGGCTTCGTCGCGATCCTCGGCGTTCATGAAGTCCATGCTCACCGTGCGGCCGTCGATTTCGGTGTTGCGGTAGCGGATGCGCTCGCCACGCAGGGTCTCGCGCATGGCGCTGGCGTTGACCTCGAGGCGCTGGGTCACGGCGGCGTCCATGTCGACCTCGAGCAGGAAGTGCACGCCGCCGCGCAGGTCCAGGCCCAGGGTCATCGGTGAGGCGGCCAAGTCTTTGAGCCAGGATGGTGTCGACTCGGCGAGGTTGACGGCAACCACATGGTCGTCGTCAAGCAGACCATCGACCACGCCACGGGCGCGCATCTGATCGGATGCACTATCGAGGCGCAGCAGGACGCTATTGGTGTCGCGTTCGGTGGACTTGAGGGGAATGTCGGCATCGGCCAGGGCGGACTGAACCCGCTCCAGCTGAGACTCGCTGAGGTTTTCGCCGCCACTGGCGGGACTGATCTGCACCGCGGGGTCCGCGGGGAAGAGGTTGGGCAGCGAATAGACCAGGCCGACGGCGAGGACAAGAAGTATCAGCAGATACTTCCACAAGGGGTAACGGTTAAGCATGCAGGCCCTGCCTTGTAGCTAACATGGCGACATCGCGGGAGCGATAGAGGGGGTCGCCACCAGCGCACCGCCGGCGGGCGGGCGCGGGCCTGCCCGCCGGCGGTGCCGGGGTGCGAGATCAGATGGACTTGATGGTGCCCTTGGGCAGGACAGAGGCAACGGCGTTCTTCTGCACGTTGATCTCGGTGCCTTCGGCGATTTCCATGGAGATGAACTCGTCGGTCACCTTGGTGATCCGGCCCAGCATGCCGCCGCCGATGACCACTTCGTCGCCCTTGGACAGGCCGCTGATCAGCTGCTTGTGCTGCTTGGCCCGCTTGGCCTGGGGGCGCCACAGCAGGAAGTAGAAAATCAGCACGAAGCCGCCCAGCATGACAATTTGGGCAATACCGCCGCCCGCGGCCGCGCCGCCTTCAGCGTGTGCCGGGGAGATGAAGAAGTCCAGCATGAGGGTAGTTCTCCTAAGAGGGTTTCTAGGGTCAATAATAACCGGATGATGAGGCCATCACCCGGTCGTCAGATTCGGTGTAGACGGACTTGCGACCCCATTACTTTGGGGTTGGTTCCAGCGGTGGAACCGGCATTCCGCGACGACCATAGTATGCTTCTACAAAGTTTGCCAATGTACCCGCTTCGATGGCACCGCGCAAACCGGCCATCAGGCGCTGGTAGTGGCGCAGATTGTGGATGGTGTTGAGCATCGCGCCGAGCATCTCGCTGCAGCGATCCAGATGGTGCAGGTAGCCCCGCGAGAAGTTCTGGCAGGTGTAGCAGTCGCAGTCGGCTTCCAGCGGCGAGGTGTCGTGACGATGCCGGGCGTTACGGATCTTGATCGTGCCTTCGAAGGTGAAGAGGTGGCCGTTGCGACCGTTACGGGTCGGCATCACGCAGTCGAACATATCGACGCCACGACGCACGCCTTCGACCAGGTCTTCCGGCTTGCCCACGCCCATCAGGTAGCGAGGCTTGTCGTCCGGCATCCACTCGGGCAGATAGTCGAGCACCTTGATCATCTCTTCCTTGGGCTCGCCGACCGACAGACCGCCGATCGCATAGCCGTCGAAGCCGATCTCATCCAGGCCCTCGAGTGATGCCTGGCGCAGGTCCGCGTACATGCCGCCCTGGATGATGCCGAACAGCGCCGAAGGCGAGTCGCCATGCGCATCGCGGGAGCGCTTGGCCCAGCGCAGCGACATTTCCATCGAACGCTTGGCTTCATCATGACTGGCCGGGTAGGGCGTGCACTCATCGAAGATCATCACCACGTCCGAGCCCAGCGAGCGTTGCACGGCCATGGATTCCTCGGGCCCCATGAAGACCTTGGAACCGTCGACGGGCGAGCGGAAGTGCACCCCTTCCTCGGTGATCTTGCGCGTCTTGCCAAGCGAGAAGACCTGAAAGCCGCCGGAGTCGGTGAGGATCGGCTTGTTCCAGTGGGCGAAGTCATGCAGGTCGCCGTGTTCCTCGATCACATCAACGCCCGGGCGCAGCCACAGGTGGAAGGTGTTGCCGAGGATGATCTCGGCGCCGATCTCTTCGACCGACTGGGGCGTCATGCCCTTGACGGTGCCGTAGGTACCTACCGGCATGAAGGCCGGGGTTTCCACGGTGCCACGGGGGAAACTAAGGCGACCGCGACGGGCCCGGCCATCGGTGGCCAGGCGTTCGAAAGTCATGAAGCATTCGTTACGCATGGAGGCTGTCTCGCATCAAGGCTCTCGAGAAGGCGCGGGCTACAGACGTTGCCCGCACTCCTAATGAGAGCGCCAAAAGAAGGGTGGCCCGACGCGGCGGGCCTTGGAAAACTCGATATACGGCTACCGGATGTCGGCTATTAGGTACCGCTAGCTGGCGCGGGTCAGGAACATGGCATCGCCATAGCTGAAGAAGGCGTAGCCTTCCTCCACCGCTGCCCGGTAGGCGTTCATCACCGGCTCGAAGCCCGCGAAGGAGGACACCAGCATCAGCAGCGTCGACTCCGGCAGGTGGAAGTTGGTGACCAGCGCATCGACGCAGCGCCACTCATAGCCCGGGTAGATGAAGATATCCGTCTCGCCGCTGTAGGGCGCGATCTCGCCGTCTTCACTCTTCAGGCAGGCCGACTCCAGGCAGCGCACGCCGGTGGTGCCCACTGCCACTACCCGGTTTCCGCGGGCCTTGGCCTCGCGAACCTTGGCGCAGGCAGCCTCGTCGACCTCGATCCACTCGCTGTGCATATGGTGGTCGCGGATGTCGTCGGCACGCACCGGCTGGAAGGTGCCGGCGCCCACGTGCAGGGTGACGAAGGCGCTCTCGATGCCTTTCTCTTCGAGCGCCGCCATCATTGGCTCATCGAAGTGCAGGCCAGCGGTGGGGGCGGCTACCGCACCATCGCGGCGCGCATAGACGGTCTGGTAGCGCTCGCGGTCGGCCAGTTCGTCCTCGCGGGTGATGTAGGGCGGCAGCGGCATGTGGCCGTGAGCCTCGAGCAGCGCGATCAGCGGCGTTTCGCCGAGAAAGCGCAGCTCGAACAGCGCATCCTGACGGCCTTCCACCACCGCCCGCACGTCGCCCTCGAAGATCAGCTCGGTGCCTGGCTTCGGCGACTTGCTGGCGCGGATGTGTGCCAGGCCGCGATGGGTATCCAGCGGACGTTCGAGCAGCATCTCGACACGGCCACCGCTGGCCTTTTGGCCGTGCAGGCGGGCCGGGATCACCCGGGTGTCGTTGAACACTAGTAGATCACCCGGCTCGAGGATTTCGAGCAAGTCCGGGAAGCGACGGTGATCAAGCGCCCCCGAGGTGCCATCGACGCACAACAGGCGACAGTCACTGCGACGCTCGGAGGGGTAACGGGCGATCAGCTCGTCGGGGAGCTCGTAATGGAAATCGGCGCGCTGCATGGGAGATATCGACTCGGGCTAACAAAAGCGGTGCAGGAATGGCACAGGACCATTCGGACAAGGCGCCTAGGATACCCGTTCCCGCCAGTGAAGTCAGTCGCTTGCGATGCGTTTATGATTGACCTGCGAGGTAACTGCCGTATAATGCGTCTCCGCTGCCGGCGTGGCGGAATTGGTAGACGCAGCGGATTCAAAATCCGCCGCTGGAGACAGTGTGTCGGTTCGAGTCCGACCGCCGGCACCATAACATCAAGTACTCACTCGTTCCCTCCCCGAGTCTTGATGCCCTCAGCACCCCCCGAATTGATCAATCCTTTGCTTCCTGAACATCGGTGACGGCGTTCTCATGCCCAGCACTCTAGACCTTGGGTTTAAGCTGCGGCTATGGCTGCCGGTCGAGTCAGAAGATCAGGAGGTGGGCCGCCCGATTTCATCTTTCAGCCTCTCAGCCAACCGCTCGATATCCCGCCGTATGCCGTTTTTTTCATTCCCAGCGCACGACGCCGCGGGGGATCTCTCCCCTTGAGCTCTCATTCGCTAATGGACTAAAGACATGTGGGCGTTTGCCGATATGAAACGGCGAAACGAACGTTTGAACCCAGCATGTGTAAAAAGGGCATACGATGCGCAAAATAACACTAAAGACGCTACTGACGACGCTATTACTGGTCATGGTGGGCATGGCCGCCATCATTGGTACTCTGTCCATTCGTGGTCAGCTAGCCCTCGAAAGCGATATCAACGAACTGGCGGAAACCAGCGTCGATCAGGCCAACACCGCTAATCGTATGGAGTCGAATCTCTTGGAGATGCGGCTGCGTATGGCGCGTTATGTGGAGTTCTCGCAGCGTGGCGACGATGAGATGGCGGCTACTGCACTCGCTCAGATGCAAGAAAGCCTTGAGCGTACCAGAGGTCGGTTCGAAGAATTTCACAGTGTCGATATTACAACCGCCCAGCGTCGTTATCCCTTCTTCGAGGCTGTGATCGAAGACTTCGAGAAGATGGTGACGCCGGAGCTGGTCGAGGCCATTGAAAGTGGCGATATCGTCGCAGTGCGAGGGGCAAGCCAACGGCTTACCACCCTCGGGCCTGATTTCTCGGACAGCGTGCGCGCATTTGCGGGTTACGCAGAGGAGCGGGCCGGTGAAATGAAGGCGGAGGCCAGCAGTAGCGTCCAGCAGGCCGTCGTTGTGACGGCGTTCTTTTTGCTGGTGGCAACCCTGCTGACTCTTTTGGCCTATGTCGGCATGCAGAGGCTTTTGGTGGCCCCCTTGCGGCAAGCCGGCAAGGTTTGTGCCCAAATTGCCAAGGGTGACCTCACCAACCAGATCGAGGTGAAGGGGCGCAATGAGATCAGTGCCCTGAACCAGGCACTGCATGATATGCAGGTCCGCCTGATCGAGATCATCGGCATGCTTCGCCAAAGCGGTGACCAGGTGGCCCATAGCTCCCGGGAAATCGCGGCGGGTAGTGAGGACCTCGCCAGTCGCACCGAAGAACAAGCGTCGGCGTTGCAGGAAACGGCCTCCAGCATGGAGCAGATGAACTCCACGGTGCGTCAGACCAGCGAGTCCGCGACTAAAGCCAACCAGCTCAGCGATGAGACGGTCGGCAAAGCGAGGGACTCCCGCGAAGCCGTTCTCCGCACCTCACAGCTGATGCAGACCATGGAGGAGAGCTCGCGTCGTGTGCAGGATATCATCGGGACCATCGAGAATATCGCTTTCCAGACCAACATCCTGGCACTCAATGCATCCGTCGAGGCCGCCAGGGCCGGTGAACATGGCCGCGGCTTCGCGGTAGTGGCCGGTGAGGTGCGTAAGCTGGCAGCCAACTCCGCCGAATCTTCCAAGGAGATTCGCACCATCATCGAAGAGATCACCCAGCACATCGCTGATGGCGCCGAGCAGTCGGGCCAGACACGGGAAGACATGGAAGCCACCGTGCAAGCAATCCAGCAGGTCACGACGATGATGCAGGAGATCCAGAGTGCCGTGCATGAGCAAGAGAGCGGTATTAGCCAGGTCTCGACGGCGGTCAGTCAGATGGACAGCGCGACCCAGCAGAACGTCTCTCTGGTTGAGCAGACCAGCACGGCATCGGCATCGCTGGAAGACGAGGCCTCCCGCCTGGCTGACCTGGTGGCGACCTTTCGGCTCCGCGAAGACGTGGCAACGCCCTCAACGGCTCTTCCGGCCAGTCGCAAGTCACTTGCTCAGGGTCGCGATCAGGGTCGCGGTGCCCAGACGCAGCTTGGCTATGGCGACCAGGAAGATCGTAGGTCTCGCACCAGCCAGCAGTCATCTAACGCTGAGCGCGGAGCGAGTAGTGGTCAAGAGCGTAGGAACCCAACCGGATCTCGCCAAGAGGTCGATGAGTGGGATTCCTTTTGAGGAATCCATGGCCTGTCTTGGTGAGTATCGATAGGCTCTGTGGTCCGAGAGCACACAGCTGCGAACCGTATCGGTAGTCCGGCCTGCTACCCGATTGCTAAAGGTTTATGGCTCGCCGCCCGATTCTCGTGGCGGCGATAGCCGGAGCTCGCGTCGTGGCAAGGCGCTGCTTGGATTTTTCGTCCTGACTTCTCGGCGACGCTGCATTGGTCGCCTTTTTTTTATGCTCGGTGTTTGGCTGATATTCTCACTGTGAGAGTTTGAGTTAGTTTGACGGTAACTGTCGTGAAGCATCGCCATGTCACGATGCTACCCATTAAGCGCGAAACCGCGCAGTCCTACGACCTCGGCAGCCGCAGTTCCGCGCTCGGTCTTCAGGATTATGTTACGTCATGAGTCCGAAGACGCGTGCATTTGGCGCGTGAGCCATGTGGTCAGACTATCCAGTGGCATGGGCTTGGCAAACAGGTAGCCCTGGAAGACCTCACAGCCCAGCGATAGCAGATATTCCCGCTGCTCTAATGTTTCGATACCCTCGGCCACGACCTTGAGCTCTAGCTGCTGGGCGAGGGTGAGGACGCCCTGACAGATGGCCGCGTTCTTGTCGCTCTTGGCCGCGTCCTGAACAAAACTGCGATCGATCTTGATCTTGTCGATGGGAAGATCCCGTAAATAGCTCAGGCTGGAGAAGCCGGTACCGAAGTCATCGATGGCGGTGCTGACTCCCATGCTGCTAAGCGCGTGGAGGATATCGATCGCCCCATCCGTATCCCGCATCAATATTCCTTCGGTAAGTTCCAACTCCAGGTGTTTAACCGGCAAGCCGGTGTCACTCAGCACATCGCGTAGCGTGCTGAGAAAGTTGGGTCGGTGGAACTGGAGCGGTGAGAGATTGATCGCCATACGGCCTCTGAGCAGCCCCTGATCCACCAGTCGACGGGCATCCTGGCACGCTTTGCGCATCACCCAACGGCTCAGCGGAATGATCTGGCCTGTCTCTTCCGCGATGGGGATGAAGGTCGCCGGTGAGATGAAGCCCTTGGTTGGGTGATACCAGCGGACCAGTGCTTCCAGTCCGTCGACGCAGCCTTCACGGTTCAGTAGGGGCTGATAGTGCAGGCGAAGATGGCCATGCTCGATGGCTTCCTGCAGCTCACTGCGCAGGGTGACGCGCTGGCTCAACTTGCTATCGAGATCCTCCGTATACTGCTGGTAGGCGTTACGGCCCTGCTGCTTGGCTTGATACATCGCCATGTCGGCGTGTTGAAGCAACCGCTCGGGCTCATCGAGTCCTTGGCAATTGATCGCAATACCGATGCTTGCCGAGACATGCAGCTCGTGTTCGCCGACCCGGTGAGGCCTGTTGAGGTCTTCTAGCAAGCGGTCGGCAATATCTGCCGCTTCTTCGGGGTGTGTCAGATCGGGTAGCAACAGCACGAACTCATCTCCCCCCAAGCGAGCCAGGGTGTCACTGGTCCGCAGGCCTTGTTTCAGGCGGTCCGCGACGCTGCACAGCAACTGGTCGCCCACCTTGTGGCCGAGTGTGTCATTGATGGGTTTGAATTCATCGAGGTCGATGAACAGCACCGCCAGTGTCTGGTCTTTACGGGTCGCCAATTCCACATCATGGGCCAGGCGGTCGGTGAATAGGGCCCGGTTGGCGAGACCGGTCAGTACGTCATGCGTGGCCTGATACGCTAGCTGATTCTCCTGTTCCCGGCTTTCGGAAATATCATTCATGATGCTCACGAAGTGGGTGACATGTTGCTCGGCATCACGTACCGGCGACAGGAACAGCTGGTTCCAGAAGGCCGTGCCATCGCGTCGATAGGCGCGCACGGTGGTCGATAGGCTTTTACCGTGTTCGATCGCCGCCTGAATTTGTTCAATGTCTTGCGCAGCAGTCTCATCGCCCTTGAGGAACACCAGGGGGTGGCCGATGACCTCCTGCTGCACATAGCCGGTGATGCGCGTGAACGCAGGGTTCACGTAGATGACGGGGTGGTCGTCCTCGCGGACATCAATGATCACTGCCCCGTTGCTGCTGGCCTCCAGGCTGCGCTCCAGAATATGCTGCCGCTCTTCGGCCATGACCCGCGCGGTGATGTCCTTGACGATGCCGAATATCCCATCGACTTCACCTTGGACGATGCTGGGTATCAAGGTCACTTCCAGGGCTTGAGCGGGTCGCCCAGCGCGAGTGATGTGCATGTTATAGCTGTTGGGGGTTCCTTTGGCCGCGCGCTGGAAAGCGGACTCAGTGCGCTGGATGTCCTGCGGGGAGCATGCCGGCTCGCGGATGATCGAGCGGGTGTGTTGCCCCACCAGTTCGCGCTCGGTAAGTCCGGTGACAGCTTCGGCAGCGGGGTTCAGGCCGTCGTAGATGCCGTCACGCGTGTGGGAAAAAACCGCATCGGGATGCTGGGTGAACAGCGAACGAAAGCGCTGTTCGCTGCGCTGTAAGGCTGTCGCCTGAGCATCGCGAATTGCAACCAGGGCGCGACTGATGATCAAGAAGTATGTGAACCCCAGGCCAATCAGACCAAAAAGTACAGGCAGGACGCCGGGTAAGCTGGCCAGC
This sequence comes from Onishia taeanensis, assembly GCF_013349955.1. Taxonomy (GTDB): domain Bacteria; phylum Pseudomonadota; class Gammaproteobacteria; order Pseudomonadales; family Halomonadaceae; genus Onishia; species Onishia taeanensis_B. The sequence continues at coordinate 48,928 of NZ_JABVXC010000005.1, forward strand.
GACAGAGGACTATCCCTGGCGGTAATGGTGTACGTCGCTCCCCCGGGCAAGCTCACCTGGTGGGAAGCAAACACACGTTGGGCCATCCCTTCGTGCCAATCCTCGGCGTATAGCCTGCCCCACTCCTGGTCTCCCGAGCTGTAGGTGATAGTGAAGCCGCCCGTATTCAGGTAGCGTAGCAAGCTGATGATCTTGGTGAAGTCGAATACGGCCAGCGTGGTGTGCTGATCGTCGTCTAGCGTCACCGCGAGAACCCCGTAGCTACTGCGCTCAGGATCAGGGAAATGCCACTGAATACGCTGATTCATACCGTCTGGGTGATGTCGCCAGCCGAGCGCGTCGGTGTCAGCCAGTTGGTCCGACAGCCACAGTATATCCTCCGGCTTACGTCCTCTCTGCCAGCGCGGCTGCCCATCAGGCCCCAAGTACGCGATTGCCTGCAAGCTCGGTTCATCCCCCAGAAAAGATCGTACTTCTACCTGTTGGATATTGCGGACAGAGCCGCGTACAGGCTCTCTCAGCGTTAGCCAACGCTTGGTGAGGCGTTCAATCATCTCAACGCGCAACTCGATTCGCTGCTCCATGCCGTAAGCGATGTTACTCACCAGCTCGTCAGCAGCGTCGATGCGCTCGCTCTGTTGGACCCAGCTACTCCCTAACCAAAAGAGAACGCTGATCGCGACTCCAAAACCACAGGCCACTATTGCCGGCCGCGGTAGCGATAGCACCGGATAAGCACATATGCGCGAGATGATGAGCAAGCCAACTCCCAGCAACAGGCACAGCAGGCTACCCATTGATGTCAGGCCTGCCACCGAGGTGGATGGCATATCGGACGTCAGGGGATAAACCAGTGTGAAGGCCCCGACGCCGGTTGCCAGCCAGCCAATCAGCCGGTAGATGAGTCGGGAGAACCCCGCTGTCGGAGACAAAAAGAAGCCGGCTCCCATGATCAAAACCAATGAGGCGGGTAATGGGCTCAACCGTGGATGGCCGGTGAGCACGGCTAAATCGCTTTCAGTCGTTGGTGTGAACAGGGACTGAGCAAGGCCGTAGCTGGCCAATGCCATCATCAGGCCGCCAGTCAGGCATCGCCAGCGTGGTTTGTGGGCCAGCAGCGCCAGCAGGCCGGCGCTGACGAGCATCACGGCAACGGCGCCGTCCAGGCTCAACCGCCATTTGGATGGCAGAGATATAAAGCCCTGAAGGTCGAGCACGGGGGTGCTGGTGCCGATCAGCAGGCTGCTGGCGCCGATCAGGAAACTGCTGGTAAGCAGAATCAGCAGCCATGCTTGTATACAGAGTCGACGATTGGTGTGGTCCACACGCGATGCACCCTGTGGACCAGCATATATAGGGTCGTGCTGTTCATGAGGGGGAGTGGAAAAGCTGCTGACCATAATGTTGCTCGGCACTCGGCATAAAAAAGTTTTGCCGTTATACATGGTCAGGCTTCGAACGCAACTTTATTTAAATCGCCCATGTCAACGCTAGTACACAAGTGAAGTGTCTCGGCATTCCCGGAGACTTCAAGTCCAGAGAGGGCGGGGCCAAGAACGCTTCCAAACGATCTGGCGAGCGGTCGTACCTAAGCAGGGCCTTTCGCTACGTCTTTGGTCTATGTGTTCTCAAGTCGTTGGGCGTGAAGGCCGATAGCGGTAGTCATGTTGCGTTTCGCAAACCGCTATGGACAAAGCATTTATGACGACAAAAAAAGCAAAACTAAGCTGGTGGAACCTAAAGACCAAAACCATGACGCTGGTGCTTGTTCCCATGCTGCTGATCACCCTGATCCTGGTGGGGATGAAGACCTATCAGAGCATTGAGGATACTCACGAAAACTTGGCACAGCAGCGTGAAGAGCTGCTGGCAAGTCGCGAGCAGGCAGTGAAGGATGTGGTACTGGCCGCAAAGAGCGCCATTGCGCCCATCTACGATGACGCTGGCCCCAACGACGACGATGCCAAAGCCCGGGCGGCGGAGATTCTGCGGTCGATTCGTTTCGATGGCGAAAACTATATCTTTGTCTACGAGTACGACGGCACCAACGTGGTGCTGCCGCATGCTCGCGACAAGGAAGGCACCAACCTGATTGGACTCCAGGATGCCAACGGCGACTACTTGGTTCGTGGCCTGATCAAGACCGCGCAAGACGGTGGTGGCTTCTATCAGTACACATGGCCGCACCCTGAGACGCGAAAGGACGAAGCCAAATATTCCTACGCGGAACCATTGGAAAAATGGGGCTGGATGCTCGGCGCTGGCGTCTATGCGGTGGATGTGGAAGAGGCCATGGCCGGTGCCCGTGCCACGGCCAACGAAAACCTGCGCGACTCGATCATCAATTCGCTGCTGACGGCATTTGCTCTGTTTATCGGTGTTGCGATATTGGCCAGCTTTCTGGTCAAACGCACCTTGCTACCGATCCGCTCTGCGGCCCAGACGATGAGCAACATCGCTAGCGGCAAGGGCGATCTGACCCAGCGCCTGAACGTCTCGACTCACGACGAGGTCGGCCAACTGGCCGAGGGCTTTAATCTCTTCGTCTCGCGCATGCAGGACACCCTGCGTGAAGTGCGCAACAGCACCAATCACGTGCGTGATGCCGCGACGCAAATGGAGCAGGGCAGCCAGGAACTGGCCACCCGCAC
>NZ_JABVXC010000005.1:51678-233962 GCF_013349955.1 Onishia taeanensis
GTGCGCAACAGCACCAATCACGTGCGTGATGCCGCGACGCAAATGGAGCAGGGCAGCCAGGAACTGGCCACCCGCACCGAGCAGGCGGCCGCCAACCTGCAGCAGACCTCGGCCTCGATGGAGGAAATCACCTCCACCGTGGATCACAGCGCTCAGTCCGCTCAACAGGCCAATCAGCTGGTGCTGAGCACCGGCGAAGTGGCGCGCCGCGGCGAGTCCGCCATGCAGGATGTCGAGCGCACCATGTCGGATATTCACGACTCGTCCAGCAAGGTCAGTGACATCGTCACCATGATCGATTCGATCGCCTTCCAGACCAATATCCTGGCCCTCAATGCCTCGGTAGAAGCCGCCCGTGCCGGTGAGCACGGGCGTGGCTTCGCCGTGGTGGCCGAGGAAGTGCGCACCTTGGCGAGTCGCTCCAGTGACGCATCGAAGGAAATTCGCGCCTTGATCGATACCTCCGCTGAGCACACCAAGTCGGGCGCTGAGCTGGTGCGTAATGCGGGTGCCACCATGCAGGAGATTGCCGAAAGCGTGGCCAAGGTGACGGATGTGATCGGTGAGATCACGGCCGGCGCCAAGGAGCAGAGCACCGGAATCGGCCAGGTCAATACGGCGGTTACCGAAATGGACACCATGACCCAGCAGAATGCGGCCATGGTTCAGGAGTCGACCACTACTGCCAGCCAGATGCGCGATCAGGCCGAGCAACTGCAACGCTTGCTCAATTCCTTCGTGCTGGGTAGCGATGACGCCTCGTCTCACCAGTACGATGAGCCAACAGCGCCTGCGCTGCCCTCAGCGTCGAGCCCAGCATCGCGTCAACAGGCGCCCGCTCGCAGCAAGTCGGCGGCCCATGCCGAGGAGGAGTGGGAAGCCTTTTGATCGTATGGCCTAGCTGATAGGCGATAGTAAAGGCTCGAGAGGTTGGAGATGGCAAAGCCAGTTGGCCGAGAGGTCAGCTGGCTTTTTCTGTTCTTATTGTTAGGTATTTCTAATAAATAAGAATGCTCGCGGACCTGCCTCAGGGAGCTGTCTTTATGGTTGAACTCCTCCCTTTTTCGCCTATGGGAATGATGGGTGTTTACTACTCCTTTGGTCGAGCTTTGCTCAAATTTTGCAGAGACATGCCGATAGACAATAAACGGACTTTTTGCAGATCGAGGTGGATGCGCTCTTATGGAAAAAAATAAAGCAACGCTAAGCTGGTGGAATCTGCAGACCAAGACCATGGCATTGGTACTAGTGCCACTATTGTTGATAACCGCCATCCTGGTAGGGATGAAGAGCTATCAAAGCGTCCAGTCTTCCAGGGAAAACTTGGCGCATCAACGCGAAGAACTGTTGCAAAGTCGGCAAGCGACAGTGAAAGACGTGGTGATGGCGGCCAAGAGCGCCATTGCGCCTATCTACGATAATGCTGGCCCCAACGATGAAGACGCTAAAGCCCGGGCGGCGGAGATTCTGCGGTCGATTCGTTTCGGTGACGGAGGTTATATCTTCGTGTTTCGTTACGATGGCACCACCGTTGCCCATATCAATCGCGACCTTGAGGGCAAGAACCTGATTGGCTTGCAGAGCCCCGACGGTGACTACATGATTCGGTCACTGATCGAGAATGCCAAGGCCGGAGGAGGCTTCCATGAGTATCCCTGGCCTCACCCCGAAACCGGGCAAGAAGAAGACAAATACTCCTATTCTATAGGGCTGGATAAATGGGGCTGGATGCTGGGCACCGGCGTCTATGCGGTTGATATCGACGAAGCCATGGCCGAGGCTCGCGCGACCGCCAGCGACAACCTGCGTGACTCGATCATCAGTTCGCTGCTGACGGCACTGGCGCTACTGCTGGGTGTTGCGTTGCTGGCAAGCTGGTTGGTCAAGCGTACCCTCAAGCCGATCCGCTCTGCGGCCCAGACGATGGGCAACATCGCTAGCGGCAAGGGCGATCTGACCCAGCGCCTGAACGTCTCGACTCACGACGAGGTCGGCCAACTGGCCGAGGGCTTTAATCTCTTCGTCTCGCGCATGCAGGACACCCTGCGTGAAGTGCGCAACAGCACCAATCACGTGCGTGATGCCGCGACGCAAATGGAGCAGGGCAGCCAGGAACTGGCCACCCGCACCGAGCAGGCGGCCGCCAACCTGCAGCAGACCTCGGCCTCGATGGAGGAAATCACCTCCACCGTGGATCACAGCGCTCAGTCCGCTCAACAGGCCAATCAGCTGGTGCTGAGCACCGGCGAAGTGGCGCGCCGCGGCGAGTCCGCCATGCAGGATGTCGAGCGCACCATGTCGGATATTCACGACTCGTCCAGCAAGGTCAGTGACATCGTCACCATGATCGATTCGATCGCCTTCCAGACCAATATCCTGGCCCTCAATGCCTCGGTAGAAGCCGCCCGTGCCGGTGAGCACGGGCGTGGCTTCGCCGTGGTGGCCGAGGAAGTGCGCACCTTGGCGAGTCGCTCCAGTGACGCATCGAAGGAAATTCGCGCCTTGATCGATACCTCCGCTGAGCACACCAAGTCGGGCGCTGAGCTGGTGCGTAATGCGGGTGCCACCATGCAGGAGATTGCCGAAAGCGTGGCCAAGGTGACGGATGTGATCGGTGAGATCACGGCCGGCGCCAAGGAGCAGAGCACCGGAATCGGTCAGGTCAATACGGCCGTCACCGAAATGGATACCATGACCCAGCAGAATGCGGCCATGGTTCAGGAGTCGACCACTACTGCCAGCCAGATGCGCGATCAGGCCGAGCAACTGCAGCGGCTGCTCAATTCCTTCGTGCTGGGTGACGACGGTGCCCAACCGTTTCAGCGTGCTGAGGAAAGGGCGCCTTCGTTGCCCTCCACCTCTAGCGCATCTTCACATGCAGCGGCACCCGCTAAAGCCAAGTCATTGGCACATAACGAAGAAGAGTGGGAAGCCTTCTGATCGCCAGCTCCGCCACCGTTCCGGTGTCGGGCCAGTTTACGCAGCAAGCGAGACACAAGCAGACCGCGGGAAGGGGCAATACACCCTTACCCGCGCTTGCCTCATCAGCGACTTTTCTGGGAAAGCGTTGGTATCAAGCGACTATTAAGCCTGCTGGGGTTGGCGTCTTTGTATACCCTTGTAGCTCTTTTGGGGTACATGAGGACTGCAGGCAATGAGGTCATTCGATGTTCCGACAACAACAGACCGCAGACGGCGCACGCTTACACTGTGTGCCTTACCCCATCTCAAGCGATGCGGCAGTCTGGTTCTGTTGTTGCTCATGGGCACCTGGATCGTCTATGCCACGGGAGGAACGGCCTACGCATACCCTTATCTGATGTTGGCGCCGGTCCTGATAGGTGCCTTCTGGTATGCGTTGGCCGGCGGGCTGTGCGTGGCGCTTGCCGCCGGCATTCTGATGGCCTTCATGCCCCAGGATGCTTCGCTTAATATCGAGCAGAGTACGGCCAACTATCTGATTCGCATAGCACAATACCTGTTGCTGGGGGGAGTTTCGGGGTGGCTTTTCCTGCTGAGACGTCGGTCGGCACGCCGCCATAGAACCATGGCGCGTACCGACCCGCTATCAGGGCTCGCCAATCAGGTTGCGCTCAATGAAGACTTGGGACGCCACCTTGATCTGCCCGCCACACGAGGTGCGACGACCGGGTTGATGCTGGTACGGATCACCGATATCACTGACGTCATTGATGCCATGGGCCTGGATGCCGCCGATGAACTGGTGCTCTCGCTGAGCGAGCGCTTGAAAGGTGTGGTATGTGGGAAGCCGTTCGCCTATCGGGTCAATCATGATGAACTGGCACTGATACTCCACGATATCGACCTGAGTGATATCGAGCGGATCGCTTTGAAGCTGCTGGATGTCGGCGAAGAAAGCTACCTGATTCAGCAAGTGCCTGTGCGCATGCAATTGGAGGTCGGCAGTAGTCTGCGGCAAGGGGATAGTGTCACGCAGGGAAACCTTGTCCGTGAGGCCCGTATTGCTTTGTTCACGGCCATTCAGGAAGGCAGCGCTCACAAGCATTTCTCTCCTCGACTCGAGCGTCACTCCCTCGATAGCCTGCAATTAATTGCCCGCGTGCGCAGTGCTCTCCAAGAAAGAGAGTTTTCGTTGCACTACCAGCCCAAAATCCGTTTGGCCGACGATCGGGTATGTGGCAGCGAAGGCCTGATCCGCTGGCCGCAGGCCGATGGCACTCTTATTCCCCCCGGCCAGTTCATGCCCAAAGTGGAAAGTACCTCGCTGATCAATCCCGTTACTCATTTCGTGGCTCGTGAGGCGGCAAGCTTTGCCCGTCGGCATGCTGGCTGGGGTGTCATCAGCATTAACCTGTCTGTGCACAATCTCTATGATGACGACTTGGTCGACTTGCTGATCGAGTTGGTCGAGCAAACTGGTTTGACCACGGAGTGGTTGGAGGTGGAAATTACCGAGACCGCCTTGATCGGTGATCTGGCGGCGGCACGTCGTGCCATCCAGCGCATTCGTGATGCGGGGATCGGGGTGAGCATTGATGACTTCGGAACGGGGTTTGCCTCTTTTGAATACCTTCAGCACCTGCCGATTACGGGACTCAAAATCGACCGTACTTTTGTGGCTCAGTTGGAAACGAACTCTCGTACCCGCAAATTGATGACCTGCATGATTGAAATGGGGCATGCACTGGGCTTAACGGTCACTGCCGAAGGGGTGGAGACGCAAGGGCAGGCAGATATTCTACGCGAGCTTGGCTGTGATCAGGCGCAGGGGTTCCTCTATACGGGAGCCTTGCCAGCGGGTGACTACCTGGCCTGGTGCGATGCTCATGCCGAGACTCTGTCCTGAAGCGACAGACCGGGCTTGCTGTTTGGCCTGTGTCGAGTTGGCCTCAGCCGTTGAGTGCCTGGCGCAGAAATTCGCGAAATACGCGGACCCTCGCCGGGGCCTGGAGCCCTGACAGCGTGATGGCATAGAGCCTTGCCTGCGCGACGCTATGGTCCGGCAGGACGGGCACTAGCTTGTGCTCATCGACGAGAGGCTGAATGATCAGGTCTGGCAGCACGCCGATCCCTCCACCCGCAGCCAGCAGTCGGGCGAGGCTGGCATAGTCTGTCGTACGCAGGCGAGGCGGAACCTTGATCTCGCTTCGCTTGCCGCGCCGGTCGGTGAGCACCAATGGCGTGGGTCCCTCTAGGCCGCGACGAATCGCCAGCGCGTGATGCTGCAGGTCGCCAGGGTCTGCCGGTGTGCCGTGCTTTTCCAGGTAGTCGGGGGACGCATAGAGCCGCATGTGGAAGTCGGCGATGCCAGAGGCACGGTAGTTCATGTCGGGCAGGTCATCGGTGCTGGCGCGCAGCGCTAGGTCGATGCGGTTGGCGGCCAGATCCAGCGGCGTATCGGTCATCAAGAGTTCGATGCGTATCTGCGGGTGGCGCTCCTGGAAGGCCACTACCAAGGCCGGCAACAGGTCGATGCCCATATCGACCGGTGCGGTGACCCGCAGGTTGCCTTCGGGCACCGAACGCGAGGAACGGGCGCTTTCGGTGGCATCTCCCAACAGTTGCAGCGCCTCCCGGGCCTTGGCATGGAACAAGAGCCCCTCCTCGGTAGCCGAGACCGCCCGCGGGGTGCGGGCCAGAAGCGCTGCGCCGAGGCGACCCTCCAGTCGTGAAATGCGTCGACTGACGCCGCCTTTGGTTTCATCGAGCTCCCGAGCCGCCGCGGAGATGGAGCCGAACTCCACCACGGCACAGAACGCGCGGATGTCCTCCAGGGCGCCGCCCAGCGTGACACTGTTCGGGGTTTCCAATTCATCAACCATGCGTTGCCATTCCGCCATCTCCCGGAAAATCGGAAACCCCAATATGCTGTCTTCCATCCACAGGACGCAAGCGCCTGTTGCGATCCACTAGCTGTCGCATCGCAACTTCAGACGTTGCAAACCACAGGCGCTGCGACCACAGACGATTCGAGGACACGCTCATGAACCAGAACATCGATACCGCCGCATCCACTGTCACTCCCGGCCCGGCGATCTTCCAGCGCCTGTCGGTGCTGTCCTATCCGTTGATTCGCGTGACCGCGGGCTTGCTGCTGATGCCTCACGGCGCCCAGAAGCTGTTTGGCTGGTTTGGCGGCTATGGTCTCGAAGCGACCGGCCAATTCTTCGCCGACAGCCTCGGTATGACACCCGGCGTGCTGTTTGCGCTGATGGCGGGTCTGGTCGAGTTCTTCGGTGGTCTAGCCTTGGTGCTTGGCCTGCTGACACGCCCAGCGGCACTTGGCGTGATGGTGCTGATGGGCGTCGCGCTGAGCGTGCACATTCCCAACGGCTTCTTCTGGACCAACGGGGGCCTCGAGTATCCGCTGATGTGGGGGTTGGTAGCCTTGGGCATCTTCCTGCGCGGCGGTGATCGCTTCTCACTTGATGCCAAGCTTGGCCTCAAGATCTAAGCCATCATCCTGAGTGACCCCTTATCTTGAACTTCACCCTTAGCCCTAGCGCCGGCTTGAAAAAGCCGGCTGGCGGCGATGTTGCCGCCCTTGAGTCTCGGAGGTTCGACCATGTCCCATCCCGCTGCTTCCACTTCCTTGCCGACAGTGTTTCTGCCCCATGGCGCCGGGCCTTGCTTCTTCATGGACTGGCAGCCGGCTGGGCTGTGGGATCGTATGGCCGCCTGGTTGAGCGGCTTGACCGACACGCTAGAGGTGAAGCCTCGCGCAATCTTGGTGATCTCCGCGCACTGGCAAGCTGACACTTTCACCGTCAATACCCAGGCGTCGCCATCGCTTTATTTCGATTACTACGGTTTTCCCGATCACACCTACCGGCTGAGCTGGCCGGCGACGGGTGACCCTGAGCTTGCCGCCGAGGTGCGTGAGCGGCTGGCCGAGGCCGGGCTTGCTTCCAGCGAAGACGATCAGCGCGGGCTCGACCATGGCGTCTTCATCCCGCTCAAGCTGGCGTTCCCGGAGGCCGAGGTGCCGGTGGTTCAGCTATCGCTGAAGAAGGGGCTAGACCCCGCCGAGCATCTGGCCCTGGGGCGTGCCTTGGCCCCGCTGCGCGAACAGGGCGTGCTCATCATCGGCAGCGGCATGAGCTATCACAACATGGCGCGATTGAGGCGTGGCGGTGCGGTCGTCGATCCGGATTCCCGCGCCTTCGATACCTGGCTTGGCGAGACCGTGGCGCTTGCCGGCTCGGCCCGCTCTTCGCGTCTTATGGACTGGGCGTCAGCACCCAGCGCGCGTGCCTCCCATCCGGAAGAGGAGCATCTGCTGCCGCTGTTTGTGGTGGCTGGGGCCGGCGGTGAAGCTCCCGGCAAGAAGGTATTTGAGGACGAGGTAATGGGCAGCGTGCAGTCGGCCTTCGTTTTCGGTGCCTGATTCGCAGCAAAAAGGCGCCCCGCATGCTGCATCGAAGGTCGGCTTGGCCGGGGGGCGGCCGGCGCCTATGATAGTGTTTCGCTATCACACCCTTGGCTATCTTCCTCCTGGCAGGGCAAGTTGGCCTGGATAGGGCATGTTTACCTGGAAAGAGTATGTTTGCCTGGAAAGAGCATGGCCAAGGAGGGCGGCGAGAACTTAGTGCCAGCAAGCCATGAAATAAGGAGATATTCATGCCGTTCACCCTGTGGCTGTCGCTTGCGGCAGTCTGTGCCATTGGGGCCATGTCGCCTGGGCCTAGTCTCGCGCTGGTGTTACGTCATACCTTGGGCGGTGGTCGCCTGCCGGGAGTGGCAGCGGCGCTTGCGCACGCAATGGGCGTAGGGCTCTATGCGCTGTTGACCGTCTGGGGCCTGGGAGCCTTGATTGCCCGCCACCCGCTACTGTTCCAGGTGATTACCTGGGCCGGTGCCGCCTATCTCGCCTGGCTTGGTGTGAAAGCGCTGCGGGCCGGCCAGGCATCAGCGCTGCAGGCCAGTGGCGTGGCCACGACTCAAGTGCAGGCCGCCCGTGACGGGATGCTGGTGGCGCTTGGCAACCCCAAGCTGATCCTGTTCTTCGTCGCGCTGCTTAGCCAGTTCGTCAGCCCTGACATGAGCGCGGCGGCCAAGGCGTTGATCGTCGCCACGGCGATGGTCATCGACGGCGGCTGGTACGTGCTGGTGGCCGTGGCGCTATCGCATTCCGCCGTGCTGCCCTGGCTTCAGGCTCGGGCTCACTGGCTCAATCGTGTAACCGGGGTGATCCTGTTGGGGTTGGCCATTCGGGTGCTATTCGGATAGCGCAGACATTTATACGTTAATCGCTTAGTTGGCCGGATCAGTTGGGTGTATAAGTGAGTGGCTAGGCCACGTTGGCCGAGCGACAACTCAATCGTGTGAGAGCTCTGATGCCTCTGGATACTGCGCCACTGGCCGTCGTCGTCGACAAGGACCCAGGTGTTTTGGCCGACCTGACTCACCTGTTGCGTACCTTGGGGCTCGAGACTCACCACCAGCCTGCCGACTTGCGGGCATGCCTCACCTGTCTTAGGCCGCGGTTAGTGATCCTCGATCTGGAAATCGACGGGGTCGAAGGAATCGATACCCTGCGCTATCTCGCGGACGTCGGCTATCAAGGTTCGGTGATGCTGCTCAGCGCCGTGGACCCCAAGGTAATGCGGATCGCTGAACGGATGGGCCATACTCTTGGCCTGGCCATGCTGGATTCGTTGAGCAAACCGTATGAACTGAGTGCCCTGCATGACAGCCTTGATGGACTGCGGATGCCGTCACAGGGCGACACCGCCGATGAGCGCAATCAAGAATGGGGCCGCGGGGAGATCGTTCGCGCTCTGAAAGAGCAGGAGCTGGTGGTTCATTATCAGCCCCAGTTCGATCTGGCCTCTCAGGCCCTCAGCGGCGTCGAGGCTCTGGTGCGCTGGCAGCACCCCGTGTGTGGGCTGATTTGGCCGAGCCACTTCCTGAAGTTGATGACCCTGGAGCAGACGCGGCTGATGACTCGCCAGATCGTGGCGCAGGTCGCTCGCGATTCACAGCTCTGGCGGGTAGCAGATCACCAGCTGTCGGTGTCGATCAATATCTCTCCCAACGAGCTACTCCATGATGATCTTGTCCCGCTGATGGACGAACTGCAGCAGTCGCTGGGGTGTCGGCTGTCGCTGGTGCTGGAAATCACCGAAAACGATGCCATGCATGATGAGCTGTTGAGCAGCGAGGTGGCGGCTCGGCTGCATCTGCTTGGCATGGAGCTGTCGGTCGACGACTTCGGTGTTGGTTTCTCGTCTCTGGCACGCCTCCAGCTGCTGCCGATCAGTGAAGTGAAGATCGATCGCGGTTTCGTGCGCCACCTCAATGACAATCCCGAGGATGCGGCCATTGTCGAAGCCGTGGCCTTGCTCGGGCAGCGGCTTGGTATCCGGGTGGTGGCCGAGGGCGTCGAGACGCTGGAGAGCCTGACGCAGTTGGCACGTTTTGGCTGCACCCATGCCCAAGGCTATGCGTTGGCGAGGCCCATGCCGATCGAGGGTCTGCTTGCGCTGATCGCGAGTCTGGGCAGCTGTCAGCCCGCGACATCCGACCCCACCGAGCCCCAGGCCTATCAGTTCTGGATGCCGCGTAACGTCAAGCCCGCTAATAACGCACCCTGATCGAGGCACGGCTCTTTATTCGGCGACGGCGTGGTGTACACAGCTTGGCGGCAGCAGGCGCTTCCTTCGTGGCGCTCAGGGCGTGATTCGCTCGAGGATAGCGGCCAAGGGCGCCTCCACCGGCAGTACACCGTAGGCCGGGCTCGGCGCTTCGCCGAGCCGCGTTCGGCAGAAGGTATCGGCCACTGCCGCCGGGGCGAAGCGCAGCAGCAGCGTGGCCTGCAGGGCCTGGGCCATGCGCTGGGTCAACCAGCGTGCGCGCAGCGTCAGGGTCTCGCTGGGCTGCGTCAGTGCTTGGTCGAGTTCGGCCAGGGCACGGTCGAGGTCGGCCTGCTGGCCGTGCGCCGCCCTGAGCTCGCTTGTCAGCGCCTCGATGCTCTCCGGATGGCGCGCCATCACCCGCAGCACATCCAGGCAGATGACGTTGCCTGACCCCTCCCAGATCGAGTTCACCGGCGCCTCTCGGTATAGCCGTGCCAACGGTGTTTCTTCCACGTAGCCGATGCCGCCCAGGCATTCCATGGCCTCGGCCATGAAGCCGGGCCCGCGCTTGTTGTGCCAGTACTTGGCAAGCGTCGGCAGCAGTCGTGCCAGGGCTCGCTCGTGGTCGCTGCCGCTGGCTTCGCCATCGAAGGCACGGGCGGCGCGCAGACTCAGCGTCACACCGGCCTCGACTTCCAGCGCCAGGTCGGCGATCACCATCCGCATCAGCGGCTGCTCGGCGAGCGGCCGGCCAAAGGCGTGGCGGTGGCAAGCGAAGCGCCATGCTTCGCGTAGGGCCTGTCGCATCATGCCCACCGGGGCCACGGCAGCGTCGAGTCGTGTTTGCTGGACCATATCGAGAATGGTGGCGATGCCGCGGCCCGGTGAGCCGATGGGCTGCGCCCAGGCGTGACGGTACTCGATCTCGGCGGAGGCGTTGGCACGATTGCCGCACTTGTCCTTGAGACGCTGAATCTCGATGGGGTTGCGGCTGCCGTCGGGCTGGAAGCGCGGCACCAGGAAGCAGCCGAGGCCATCTGGCGTCTGCGCCAGTGTCAGGAAGGCATCCGACATCGGCGCGCTGCAGAACCACTTGTGGCCGGTCAGCCAAGCGCCCTCACCGTCGGCCTGGGCTCGGGTGGTGTTGGCCCGCACGTCGCTGCCACCTTGTTTCTCGGTCATTGCCATGCCCAGCGTCACCGCTGACTTGTCATCGCGTGGCAACGCTCGTGGGTCATAGTCCCAGGTCAGCAGCCGCGAGCCCCAATGGTCCAGTATCCGATCATCCTTCGCCAGCACCGGCATGGCGGCATGGGTCATGGTCAGCGGGCAGCAGATGCCGGGTTCGGCCTGAGTCAGCAGATAGAGCGCGGCAACGTGCGCCTGATGGCCACCGCGGCCTTCCTCCTGCCAGGCTACCGCATGCCAGCCGTGGTCGAAGGCTTCGTGCATCAGCGCATGGTAGGCAGGGTGGTACTCGACCTCGTCCAGCCGCCGCCCGTGCCGATCGAAGAGCCGCAGGCGCGGCGGGTGCTGATTGGCTGCCTCGCCCAGCGCCTGCAGCCGCCGGCTGCCCACCGCCCGGCCTAGCACGGCGAGTCGATCGGTGACCCAGGCGGGGGCCTCACGCGCCAGCGCTTCGCGCAGCGGCGTGTCGTCGGCCAGCCAGTCCTCGTCCTCGAGCGGCGGCGGCTGGTTGACGACCTCATGAGTGGCGAGGTGTTGGCGGGGGGCGCTATCGGCCATGGCGGTGGGCTCCAGGCGGCATCTCGAGGCAGGCGCTGACGATAGGACTCAACCTCTTGGTCTTTTGAGCATGGTCAGCGAGCGGTGATCGGTCAAACGTCGCCAGGCTGGCCCCGGCCCGGTGGACTGGTTAGGCTAAAAGGCTGATCCGATAGGGAGAGCCCGATGACCGCCGATGATTTCACACTGCCGGCGCCGGTGATCGCCGATGAACACATCCAGTTGGTCGATGCCCGCAATCGCCCCTGTGGCAGTGCACCCCGGGCGCTGATGCGTCGCTTCCACTTCTGGCACCGGGCCACCTACATCGTGGTCCGCAACGCCAGGGGAGAAATCTGCGTACAGCGTCGCACCCTGATCAAGGAGGTTTTCCCCGGCGGTGATGACCTGGCCGCCGGTGGCGTGGTCGGCGCCGGCGAAGCGGTACATCTGGCCGCCCGCCGCGAACTCGCCGAAGAACTTGGTATTCGTGGCCAGCCGCTCAGCACCTGTGGCGGTTTTCGCTATTCAGAAGGCGGTAACCATATCTACGGCAGTGTCTATCTGGTCGATTACGATGGGCCGCTCTGCCTGCAGCCCGAGGAAGTCGATTCGGTGCGCTGGATGCCGCTCAAGCAGGCGCTGGCCCTGGATACCGCCACGCCGGATACCCGCTGCGCGCTGGGCATGCTGCATGCGGGTGGCTGGCTCGAGGAGGCGGCATGAACCAGCTCGCGCAGCGTCACGCAAGCGTCAATGACGTCATGGCAGCGCTGTCGACGGTGGTGCGCGGCAAGCCGCGGGAGGTGCGGCTAGCGCTGTGCTGCCTGCTGTGTCGCGGCCATCTGTTGATCGAGGATCTGCCAGGACTTGGCAAGACCACCCTGGCCCAGGCGCTGGCCCGGGTGACCGGACTCGATATGCAGCGGTTGCAGTTCACCAGCGACCTGCTACCCGCCGACGTGCTTGGCGTCTCGGTGTTCGATCCGGGGCAGGGGCGCTTTCATTTCCATCCCGGGCCGGTCTTTCATGGCCTGGTGCTGGCCGACGAGGTGAACCGTGCCACGCCCAAGACCCAGAGCGCGCTGCTCGAAGCCATGGAGGAAGGACAGGTGACGGTCGAGGGCGAGACGCGAGCGCTGCCGGATCCGTTCTTCGTGATCGCTACCCAGAACCCTCAGGATCAGGCCGGCACCTTCCCACTGCCCGAGTCCCAGCTCGATCGTTTCCTGATGCGCCTGTCGCTTGGCTACCCCGAGCGCCAGGCCGAGCGCGAAATTCTGCGCGGCGAAGCCGGGCGCGCACGCCTCGTCGACCTGCCGGTATTGCTCGATGCCATGACCCTGCAAGACATGCAGGCACGCCTGGCAAGCCTGCATGTCGCCGAGCCATTGCTCGATTATGTGCAGGCACTGGCGGCGGCCAGCCGCAGTCATCGCGATCTGCCCTGGGGGCTATCCACCCGCGGCGTGCTGGCACTGCTCCAGGCCAGCCGGGGCTGGGCGCTGCTCGAGGGTCGTGACCACGTCTTGCCCGAGGATATTCAGGCGGTGTGGGTGCCAGTGGTCGCTCACCGGCTAAGCAGCGGCAACCGCGATGCCGACGAGAAGGCGGCGCGCGATCTGCTTGCCGCCGTGCCGGTGTTGGGCTAGCCGATGATAAAGCGGAGCGCCCTCTTCGCTGGGCCGCTGACTCGCGGCTGGGCGCGGCTGCGTGCCTGGAGCTGGTCCCGTCGCTCGACCCCTGCCGATGCGCCGCTCTCCCAGCATCGGCTGTTCGTGATACCGACCGGCTTTGGCCTGGCCTGGGCGGGCCTGATCCTGATCCTGTTCCTGTTCGGCACCAACTATCAGAACAATCTGGCCTACGGCCTGTCCTTTTGGCTGCTCGCCATCGCCTTGGTGGCGTTGCTGCGCGGTTGGCGCAACCTGCTGGGCGTGCGTGTGACGATCACCCCCGAGGGCGAGGCCTTCGCCGGTGGCGAGGCGCGACTCAGAGTGCGGCTTGCCGCCTCCCGGGATCGTCAGGCGTTGGCGGTGTGCCTCGGGCGGCGGCTTGGTCGGCGGGCAGGTCGCCGCGCCGGGCGACACCTCGAAGGTCACCGCGAGGTGGTCGATCTCGTCGATGGCGATGCCAGCCTGACGCTTGGCTGGCCGGTCTCTGCGCGGGGCGATCAGCCTCTGCCGCGGCTGCGCCTGGAGAGCGACTGGCCGCTGGGATTGGTGCGGTCCATGGCCTGGGTCGAGAGCCCCGCGACGCTGCTGGTCTATCCCCGACCAGGTCCGAGCACCGATGCCGCCATGCTCGAAGCCCGTTCTATGGATGAGTCGACGCCCCAGGCGGGGCCGAAAACGCCACGTGAGGCACAGGACTTCGCCGGGCTCAAGCGTTACGTGCCCGGGGATGCCCCCTCGCGGCTTGCCTGGAAGCAGTGGAGCCGCACCGGGGTGCTTGCCACCAAGCACTTCAGCGAGCCACCGACAGCACCTACCTGGCTTGACTATGCGGCGGTGACGGGCGATGTGGAAACCCGGTTGTCGTGGCTCTGCTATCAAGTGAACGCTTATCATCGCCGCGGCGAGCCCTTCGGCCTGCGCCTGCCCGGCCTCGTGCTGCCGCCGGCCAGCGGTTCCGTCCAGCGTCGCCGCGCGCTTAGCGCCCTGGCGCGCTTTTCTCTCGATAGTGCCTCTGAAGACGCTGCCCATGGCGGTTCGGACGACGGCTTTCTCGGCAAGAGCTCGAGCGCTGCACCTGAGGCAGGGGCTACGGGTAGCGATGCACGAGCGGAGGGCGCATGAGCGAGTCTTCCGTGCCTGTCCTGCTGGCCGATGGCGAGAGTCTCTCTGCGGCCATGCTGCGCCGGCTGTTTATCGGTCAGTGTCTGGTGCTTGGCATGCATCTGGCGTTCATGCCGCTGTGGTTGCTGGCGGTGGCCGTGCTGGTGGCCTGGCGTCGCCACCGCCAGTTGATCGAACGCGCCCCCCAGGCCGGCGTGGTCCTGCGCCTGGTCTCGATTGTAGCGCTGCTGGGGGCGCTTTGGGCCCAATACGGCGGTTTTGGCGATCTCGAGGCGCTGCTTGGGATGTTGGTCGGCATCTACCTGCTGAAGCTTCTGGAGACCCGTACCCGGCGCGACGCGCGGGTGGTGATCGGTATCGGCTTCGTGGTCCTGACGGCGAGCTTCCTGCATGACCAGAGCATCGTCATGGCGCTGGGCGCGCTGGTGGCGGCGACCTGGCTGGTGCACTCGCTGGTGATGTTGTCGGGTGGCGCGCAGGCTCGTCCCCTTCGTGTCGCCTGGCGTGAGACCGCCTGGCTACTGGGCCTGTCGGCGCCGCTGATGGTGGCACTCTTCATCGGCATGCCGCGGCTCGGGCCGCTGTGGAGTCTGCCGACACTCGAGCGCGCCTCGACGGGGCTCTCCGACAGCATGGCGCCTGGCGAGATCGCCAGGCTGTCGCGGAGCGATGCCCGGGCCTTTCGGGTCAGCTTTGAGGGCCCGGTGCCCGCGCCCGCCGAACGCTACTGGCGGGTCTATACCCTGACGCACTTCGACGGCAAGCGCTGGTCGCGGGAGACGCCGGAAGCCCTGGCCGCGACCCTCGAACGCCCGCTCAGCGACTTCGCCAAGACCGCACGGCGCAACCCCTTTACGGCGGATACGGCTAGAAGTGCGGCCACTGATCAACCTGGCGGCGTAACCGGCTCCGGCTCGACGTCAGGCGGTTCGTCTCGCTACCGGGCGGAGTTCCTGCTGGAGCCGGACAGCCGGCCCTGGCGACCCTCGCTGGGGACGCCGCTGGCAAGCCCGGAGCGGCAGCGCTTCTTCGGCGATGGCACCTTCGAGGGCGTGACCGCACTCTCCTCGAGGGGCCTGGTGACCCTTGAAAGCAGCGGTGAGGCGCCGGCCTTCGCCGACCCGGCCGGGCGTGCCTGGCATACGCTACTACCCCGAGGGCGCAACCCGCGTACCCTGGCGCTGGCCAAGCGGCTGTGGCGGGACGCCGAGGGAGATCCCGAGGCCTATCTGGCTGCCGTGATGGCGCGCTTCGGCGAGGCGCCCTATCGCTATACCCTGGAGCCGCCGCGGCTATCGGGCGAGCATCGCGTTGACGCCTTCCTGCTCGATAGTCAGGCCGGATACTGCTCTCACTATGCCTCGGCCACCGCGGTGCTGGCGCGGGCGGTGGGCATCCCGGCGCGAGTGGTCGCCGGCTTTCAGGGCGGCGAGCGCCATCCGGACGGCCACCTCACGGTGCGTGATTACGATGCCCATGCCTGGGTCGAGGTCTGGCATGACGGCGCCTGGCATCGGTTGGATCCCACCTCGGTCATCGCGCCTGAGCGCATCGAGCAGGGCACGGCCGCCCTGAGCGCCGGAAGCCAGGCCTTTCTGGCCGATGCTGGCCTGTCGCCACTGCGCTTTCGTGATGTCGCCTGGGTGAATCGGGCCAGACTTGCCTGGGAGCAGCTCGAGTATCGCTGGCAGCGCCAGGTCGTGGGCTATGAGCGTCGTGATCGTGAGGCACTGCTGGCGCGCTTGCTGCAGGCGCTGGAGGCCCCCTGGCAGGCGTTCAAGACACTGAAGGAGCGGGTGTCGTCACTGGTATCGAGTGGCGGCGTCGGGGCCCTGCGTCTGGGCGCCGAAGTACTGGGCGTACTGACGCTTGCCGCCGTTTTAGGCTTTGGCGCGCAGGCCGGAGTGCGGCGCTGGCGACGACCGTCGACACTGCGCGGTCTGCTGCTTGATGATGCAGCCTGGCTCGCCGGTCATGGCTATCCGGCGCGGCCGGGGGAATCGCCGGCGGCGCACCTGCGTCGCCTGGCGGCAGCCAAGCCAGGCGCTGATTCGTCGGGTGGTGAGTCGTCGGGTGGTGAGTCATCAGATAGCGAGCCGGGCTTGGCCGGTGGGCGGGGGGCTGATGGCCAGCAGCGTCAGCGCGACCTCGAGTCGGCCTGCCAGGCCTTGGCTGAGGCCATCGAACAGCTCTATTATGCGCCGCTCGACGACAGCCAGCGTCGCCGCTGGCGTGAGGTCTTTCATACGCGGCGCCGACACTGGCGACGCGTTTTTCTTCGTGTGAGCCGATGTCGCGGGGGAAGTGCCGGCAGGCTGGCGCGTTGGCGACAGACATGGCATCTTGGACGCTAAAGCCGGATCGGTGCTCGCCATGCATATCCACGACATAGACTGTCAGACTGCCGCGGGCGACCCCTTCAACCTGCTGGCCCTGCGCGGGCAGGTACTCCTGGTGGTCAACGTCGCCAGCCGCTGCGGTTATACGCCCCAGCTCAAGGAGCTCGAAGCTCTCTATCGGCGCTATCGCGACCGGGGCTTTATGGTGCTCGGTTTTCCCTGCGACCAGTTTGCCCATCAGTCGCCGGAATCGGCACGCGCCTTCTGCACCTTCGGCGAGCAAGAATTCGGAGTGACCTTCCCGCTGCTCGAGAAGGTCAAGGTCAACGGCGCTGGCGCCCATCCGCTGTTCATCGAGCTGCGCCGCCAGGCGCCGGGGCTGCTGGGGACCAAGATGATCAAGTGGAACTTCACCAAGTTCCTGGTCGGTCGCGAGGGGCAGGTGCTGCGTCGTTTCGGCCCCCGGGACGGCGCGCGCGAAATCCGCGTGGCGCTGGAAGCGGCGCTGGATGCGCCTTTTTCTGCCTGAGACGCCGGTTTCAGCCTGCCTTCTTCAACCCACCTTCTTTCACCCACCACCTTCAACCCATGACCCGGTGTTCCAGACCAGGGTCATGGTGCTGGGCGGGTCAACGTGCATCCGGGGTTTCTCCTCGCGCCAGCATTACCCGCATCATCAGCTCGTTCCAGCGGTGCCGAGTCATCATGGTGGTCAGCCCCGAGAAGAGTATCAACATCTTCTTGCGCCAGCCGGAGAGCCGCTTGTAGTGGGCGACCAGCTGGCCGACCAGCTTACGGTCATCGAAGCGTCGCCATTCGCCGGCCACCGACAGTTGGTGGCGCGCCAGCACCGGCGCCAGTTCCAGGCGAAAGATCCATTCCAGCTCCTTGAGCGTCAGATCGTGGCGTTCGATCACTTCGACCATGCGTGCGTAGTCGCTCTCGCGGGGCTCGCGTTCGAGCCACAGCGGCGCCAGGGCGAGCCAGAGTTCGGCGCGCAGGTCGACCAGGGCTTGAGTGTCCATGGTTATCCTCTCGGTTGAGCAGGGCATCTTGGGTGATGGGCGCAGCCGACTCAAGGGGCGGACACTCGCGCGCCAAGCCGCTAGAATATGCACCACTGTCATTTTGCTTGTACTTTATCACCGACTGTCGAGGTTGCCTGTGATCATCAAACCCAAGGTTCGCGGTTTCATCTGTACCACCACCCATCCCGTCGGCTGCGAGAAGAACGTCCTCGAGCAGATCGAAGCCACCAAGGCGCGTGGTCTGGACAAGGCGAGCGGACCCAAGAAGGTGTTGGTGATCGGGGCCTCCAGCGGCTATGGCCTGGCGGCCCGCATCACCTCGGCTTTCGGCTACGGCGCCGACACCCTGGGCGTGTTCTTCGAGAAGCCCGGCACCGAGAAGAAGCCCGGCACCGCCGGCTGGTACAACTCGGCGGCTTTCGACAAGTTTGCCAAGGCCGAGGGCCTGTACAGCAAGTCGATCAACGGCGACGCCTTCTCTCACGAGGCCCGTGAGAAGGCCATCGAGCTGATCAAGCAGGACATGGGCCAGGTCGACCTGGTGGTTTACTCGCTGGCCTCTCCGGTGCGCAAGCTGCCGGACAGCGGCGAGGTGAAGCGCTCTGTGCTCAAGCCGATCGGCGAGACCTACCGCGCCACCGCCATCGACACCAACAAGGATGCCATCATCGAGGCCGAGGTCGAGCCGGCCAACGAGCAGGAAATCCAGGACACCATCACCGTCATGGGCGGCGAGGACTGGGAGTTGTGGATGAGCGCCCTTGATGAGGCCGGTGTGCTGGCGCCGGGCGCCAAGAGCGTGGCCTTCAGCTATATTGGCACCGAGATTACCTGGCCGATCTACTGGCACGGCGCGCTTGGCAAGGCCAAGGAAGACCTGGATCGCGCCGCGCACGCCATCGACGCCAAGCTCAAAGAAACCGACGGCGGTGCCAATGTGGCGGTGCTCAAGTCGGTGGTCACCCAGGCCAGCGCCGCCATTCCGGTCATGCCGCTCTACATTGCCATGGTCTACAAGATCATGAAGGAGCAGGGCCTGCACGAGGGTACCATCGAGCAGCTCAACCGCCTCTACGGCGAGGCGCTCTACGCGAGCGAGCCGGCGGCCACCGATGAGGCCGGACGCCTGCGTCTGGATGACTGGGAGTTGCGTGATGATGTCCAGAAGGCCTGCCAGGACCTGTGGCCGCAGGTCACTACCGAGAATCTGTTCGATATCACCGACTACGCCGGCTACAAGCACGAGTTCCTGAAGCTGTTTGGCTTCGAGCGTGATGACGTGGATTACGACGCCGACGTGGCGACCGTCGCCGACTTCGACGTCGTCAACCTGTAACGGGTTGGCGCTACCTACCTTCCTGATCGCGCCTGCCGGCCTCATGCCGGCAGGCGTTTTTCATGCAGGCGCCAACACTTCCATTTTCGCCCCGCTGGCAGTGCCGCTCGGCTGTCGTCTGGGCGCCGATGCCCTATGATGGTTTTCCCGCGCTGGATGGATGATGGCGACACGCAATGCATGACCTTTCTGTTGATTCTTCGGCTCAGCCGCCGCGTCAGGTAGGAGTGCTGCTGCTGCCGGGTTTTTCGCTGCTGGCCCAGGCCTGTGCACTGGAGCCCCTGGCGGTGGCCAGCCAGTTGGCCGGCCGGCGGCTCTATACCCCCATGGCCTTCGGCCTCGATGCCCGGGCGGTGACCAGCGCCGCCGAGCTGTCGCTGTCGCCGCCGCTGGTGCCTGGCGACGATGACCGGTCGCTCGACTTGCTGCTGGTCTGCGCGCCGAGCCCGCTGGCCGCTGCGCTGCCGGCGAGTCTCGCCGACTGGCTGAAACGCTTGGCGGGGCGGGGCGTGGTACTGGGCGGTATCGCCGGTGGCGCCGAGGTACTGGCCTGGGCGGGAGTGCTGGATGGCTATCGGGCGACGCTGCCCTGGCAGCGGGTCGATGC
Source organism: Onishia taeanensis (assembly GCF_013349955.1). Classification (GTDB taxonomy): domain Bacteria; phylum Pseudomonadota; class Gammaproteobacteria; order Pseudomonadales; family Halomonadaceae; genus Onishia; species Onishia taeanensis_B. Next base: position 71,072 of record NZ_JABVXC010000005.1, read on the forward strand.
CGTGGGCCAAGAACACCCGGCCATCAATCTGTCACCGCAGTTATTCGAGATCGATCGCGACCGACTGACCTGTGGCGGCGGCACCTCGGCCATGGACATGGTGATGACCCTGATTGGCATGCACCACGGCCAGCGGCTGGCCGAGAAGGTGTCCGAGCACTTTGTTTGCGAGCGTATTCGCATGGCCGATGAGCCTCAGCACGTGCCGCTGCGCTCGCGGCTTGGTCATGCGCCGCAGAGCCTGATCGACGCCGTCGCGCTGATGGAGGCCAATATCGAGGAGCCGCTGACCACCCATGAGCTGGGCGAGCATCTGGGCATTTCCCGGCGTCAGCTCGAACGCCTGTTCAAGAAGTATCTGCAGGCCGTGCCGAGCCGCTACTACCTGGATCTGCGCCTGCAGGAGGCGCGTAAGCTGCTGCGGGATAGTGATCGTGCGGTGGGCGACATCGCCCTGCAAACGGGCTTCTCCTCCGGTGCCCACTTCTCCACCGCCTACCGTAACCATTTCGGCATGACGCCCCGGGAAGAGCGGCTGGCCTGAGCCCCCGGGCCGGCCAACCCCCTGCACGTCGGGCTCGGCCAAGCCCCGCCGGCATGGTCTTAACCAACTGTCGATGAGGGGTGCCGCCTGGTGGTGATGTGCAACCGATCATGCCGTGATGCGTTAAAGGTATTACCGAATCGGCAATTCCCGCCCTGATCCGTCCGCGCCATGCTGTGCCTCGACACTTCATCAAGACGAGGCAACCGATGACATCGCCCACGACGACTTCTTCACCACTTCCCGAACGCGAGCTTGGCCAGGGCCTTCGTGTCTCGAGCATGGGCTATGGTGCCATGGGGCTCAGCGAGTTCTATGGCCATACCGATGAGGCCAGCGCGCTGGCGATACTGCACGAGGTGGTCGAATCCGGGGTTACCCTGATCGATACCGCGGACATGTACGGCCGTGGTCACAACGAGCGCTTGATCGGTCAGTTGCTGAGCTCGTCAAACGCCAGCCGCGAGCTTAGCAACCTCAAGGTGGCCACCAAGTGCGGCATCGACCGGCCGGCGGATGCCAGCTATGCCCGCGGCATCAATAACCGGCCCGAGTATATTCGCGCCTGCTGCGATGCGTCGCTGTCGCGGCTGGGCGTCGAGCAACTGGATCTTTATTACCTGCATCGTGTCGACCCAGAGGCGGATATCACCGAGACCATGGGCGTGATGAAGCAGCTCGTGGATGAGGGCAAGGTGGCGCATGTCGGCCTGTGCGAGGTCTCGGCCAGCACCCTAAAACGGGCCCATGCCGTACATCCGCTGACGGCCCTGCAGACCGAATATTCTCTGTGGTCGAGAGACATCGAAGCCGAGATTCTGCCGGCGGTCGAGGCCCTCGATATCGGCCTGGTGGCCTACTCGCCGCTGGGGCGGGGCTTTCTGACCGGGCGCATCGCCTCGGCGCAGGATTTGGCCGAGGATGACTTTCGACGCCACAATCCGCGCTTCCAGGACGAAAACCTGGCGCACAACTTGGAGTTGCTGAAGAGCGTCGAGGTCATCGCCCAGCGTCATTCGGCGACGCCTGGACAGGTCGCGCTTGCCTGGTTGCTCGGCAAGTATTCGCGGCTGGTACCCATCCCCGGCACTCGCCGCTCGCGCTATCTCGAGGAAAACCTGGCGGCGCTGTCACTGCGCCTGGAGGCGCAAGAGGTCGCTGAACTGGAGGCGGTGATGCAGCCCGAGCGCATTCAGGGGCAGCGCTATACGGCCGAGGGTATGAAGGGCGTTAACACCTAACAAGCGGCCGGTATCAGCTATCGCCGACAGGCCTGGCTTGGAAGGAATGGGGCTGGCAGGAATGGGGCTCGAAGGAAAACGCCTCGATGAGCTTTCGCACTCGCTTTCGCGGTTCGCCATCGCGCCAGGCCAGATGAATGTCGATGGCCAACTGCCGCTTCAGGGCGGGGGTGAGGTCACGATACACCACGCCGATGCGGCTGGCGGCGAGCATGGACGCTGGCAGCAGGGTAAGCCCTTCGCCGTCGGCAATCCTTGCCAGCAGGGTAATGTGTTCCGCGGGTTCCGCCAGGCGTGGTGGCTGGTACCCCGCCGCGTTGAAGATAACCTCGCAGCGATCGAAGAAGGCGGGGTTGTCCGGGCGCGGAAACCAGTAAAGGGGCGTGTCGGCGATGTCCTGCAGGTCGATGATGTCACCCTCGGCGGCCGGGTGCTGGGCCGGTAGCGCGACGACCAGCGGGTCGATGGCGATATGGCTGATGCGCAGCCCCGCCGGCAGGCGCTCGATCTCGCCGATGATGGCCAGGTCGATCTGTCCGGCGGCCAGCCGCGCCAGCAGGTGCTTCGAGTAGTCATACTCCAGCCGGGCATGCTGATGGCCTCGCGCCTCGCTCAGGGCCTGGTGCAGGGCCGGAAACTGGCTGAAATCGAGCACGCTGGTCAGACCGATGCGCACATCCTGGTCAGCGTCTTCCACCTGTGAGAGGCGGGTGGCCACGGCCGCCTCCAACTGGCTCAGCAGGCGCTCCGCTTCGAGCAGAAAGTCCTGGCCGGCAACGGTCAGGGCGACCCGGTGGGTGTCACGATCGATCAGCCGGGTACGCAGTAGCGTTTCCAGGCCATGGATCTGCCGGGACAGCGGCGGCTGCGACATGTGCAGGCGTTGCGCGGCGCGGCGGAAGTTGAGTTCCTGAGCCACGGCAACGAAGCATTGCAGCTGCTTGATGGTGGGCAAGCGAGGCGATTGTGGTAGACGCGGGACGTGAGGCATGACATGAGCCTGGTCGATCGAGGGGCCCGCCGGCAGGCGGGAAAATACCGGGTGGCGCTTTCCACGCAGAGCCACCTCAAGATGCCAGGGATCAAGTTTACCAACCTTCAACGTATCCTGCTGCGAAGCACGATCTAGGTTGCCGCGGCTGGGCGCGGGCGGCCCGGGGCGCTACCATTGGTCGATCTTCTTTCACGCAGTAGCCGGCGACGCGCGCCTCGTCGCGATGGCCGCCTTCTGCCCCGACTCTCCACGGTTTCCCCATGGCTCTCGATTCAAGCGATACCCGCCTCAACAAGTTCATCAGCGAGACCGGCATCGTCTCGCGTCGCGAGGCCGACCGGCTGATCGAGGAGGGCGCGGTCAAGGTCAACGGCCGCCGCGCCGAAATGGGCATGCGGGTCACCGATGCCGACCGGGTCACGGTGCGCGGCAAGCCGCTGCGGGCCAAGCCCCGGCCGGTCTATCTGCTCTACAACAAGCCGGTCGGCGTGACCTGTACCACCGACCCTGCCGATCCCACCAATATCGTCGATGCCATCAACTACCCCGAGCGCATCTTTCCCATCGGTCGACTCGACAAGCCCTCCCAGGGGCTGATCCTGCTGACTAACGATGGCGATATCGTCAACAAGATCCTGCGGGCGGGCAATGCCCATGAGAAGGAATACCAGGTGCGGGTCGATCGCCCCATCGATCAGGCCTTCATCGAGCGCATGGGCGCGGGTATTCCGATTCTCGGCACCGTGACCCAGCCCTGTCCGGTCCGCCAGACCGGGCCCAACAGCTTCACCATCGTGCTGACCCAGGGCCTCAACCGCCAGATCCGTCGCATGACCGAGTACCTGGGCTATGAGGTCACCTACCTCAAACGGGTGCGGCTGATGAATATTCATCTCAACAGGCTGTCGCCCGGCCAGTGGCGAGAGCTGAGCGACGATGAGATGGCCACTCTGGAGGGCATGCTCGGCGATTCGCGCAAGACCGAAGAGGCTTCGTTGCCCAAGCGCAAGGCCAAGTCCGCCAAGCAAGGGGCTGGGAAGCCGGGCGCCAAACGAACCGACAAGCCCAATCCGGGAAAGTCCGCCCAGGGCAAATCGGCTGGCAAGCCAGGGTCCAGCAAGCCCAAACGCGCCATTCGGCAGGGAGCGAAGGTCGGCGAGGGTAAGCAAGGTGACGCTGCCAAGCCCAAGCGGGCGAGCCAGCAGGCGGGGAAACCCGGCGCCGGCAAGCCGACAGGCAAGGGCGGTCAGGGCAAGTCAGGAGCCGGCAAGCAAGGGCCGAACAAACCAGGGGTGGGCAAGAGTGGCCCGAGCAAGCAAGGGCAGGGAAAGAAAGAGCAGGGAAAGAAAGGGCCGAACAGGGCCGGCGGCGGGCCCGCCAAGCGCTCACCGCGCGGGCGTTCCTGACAATTCGCGGCAGCATGGCCGAAAGTGTCCGCTTTCCATCCGATAGTCGCCGTTCTTGCCGCCGTTGCAGCGCTATGCTGATCTCTCCATTCCCTTGAGAGCACCGAGCCATGACGACCGCCCTGTTGATGATCGACGTTCAGGCCTCCTTTCCCGCCCGTGATTACTGGGATGAAACCCTGGCGGCCCCTTGGCGCATCCACCAGCGCAAGCTGCTGAATCTGGCGAGCGAGGCCGGCATTCCGATGGTGCGCATCTTTCACGAGGCGCCGGGAAGCGCTACGCCTTTCGACCCCGAGCATGGCCTGATTCGTCCGCTCGAGGGGTTCGATGATTCGGCCGCGGCAACCTTTCACAAGCGCGCCCACAATGCTTTCACCGACACCGCGTTAGGCGCATGGTTGGATGCGCGCGGGATCCGGCGGCTGGTCATCAGCGGCATTCGCACCGAGCAATGCTGCGAGACCACCGCACGGGTCGGTTCTGACCTGGGCTACGAGGTGGATTTCGTCAGCCAAGCGACCCTGACCTTCCCGATGCAGCGCCACGGCAGGACCTGGAGCGCCGATGAGATTCGCGCCCGCACCGAGCTGGTGCTGGAGGGTCGGTTCGCGCGGGTCGTTGAGGTGGCCACCCTGCAGGAGGAGTGGCGTGAACACACTGCCTGATCAAAGGGCGCTGCGGGTCGGGGTGCTGATGCTTCCTGGCCAGGTGCCGCTGGACCTGGTCGGGCCCTTGCAGGTTCTGCATGGCGCCCAGCGGTGGGTGCCTGGTATCTCGATTCGCTATTTCGGTCCGCTTGCGTCGCTGGACTGGCTGGGGCCGCTATCGCTTGTTGGCATCGAGCCGCTGCCGGAGGCGCTGGAGCCGCTGGACTTGCTGGTCGTGCCCGGCCAGTACCGGCGGGGTATCGAGCCTCACCTGCAGCCCGGCTGCGTGGCCTGGCTGCGTCGCCATGCCGGGTCCGCCGAGACCCTGATGGGCATCTGTTCAGGGTCATTGCTGATGGCCGAGGCCGGCCTGCTGGACGGCCGGCGCTGCACCACCCACCACACATTGCTATCGCGCCTGAAGGCGTTGGCGCCTGGCGCCCAGGTGCAGGGCGACTGCATCTTTATCGAGGATGGCCCCTGCCTGACCAGTGCGGGTATCTCCACCGGCATCGATACCATGCTGCACTGGCTGACCCGACGGCTCGGGCATCGGCTTGCGCTGGCCGTGGCCCGGGAAATGGTCCTTTACCTGAGACGCAGTGGGCACGAGCCTCAATTGGGCAGTTGGCTGGAAGGACGTAATCATGTCGACGAACGCATCCATCAGTTGCAGGATGCGCTCTGCGCAGGGCTGAAGGAACGTTGGACCCTCGAGGCCATGGCGAAGGTGGCGGTGATGAGTGAGCGTCACCTGCGGCGCCGCTTCGTCGCTGTGGCAGGCATGTCGCCGGGGGACTACCTGACGCGGCTGCGCCTGCAATTGGCTCGCCAGCTGATGGAGGAAACGCCCTGGAGTATGGCCCGGATTGCCGGTGAGGTTGGCCTGGGCGATGATCGTCAGCTGCGCCGCGTGTGGAAACGCTTCGCTGAGGGCTCGCCTCAGGCATGGCGCGAGCGTTTTACGTCATCGGCTTGAACCTGATTCAGTGCGACGATAGCCCCTTGCGTGCCAGCAGGGCGCGAAACAGTTCGCCCATCATCACCGGCTCGTCGTTCTCGATCACGAAGCCGGCTCCTGCCAGTAGTGGGCGCGCCTGACGAGTGATATCGGTGGCGATGGCGCTGGTCACCAGGTTCAGGGCCCGCCGTGCCGTGCCGGCTGGGTGGCGGTCGGGTTGAAACTTGTCCAGTACGCACAGCTGTCCGTCCTCGGCCAGCACCCGATAGGCTTCCCGCAGGCCTTGCTCGGGATGCGGCATGACGGCAAGTATCAGGTGCATCACCACCACATCGAAGTGACCGTCCGGGTAGTCGAGGTGCTCGGCATCCATGACCCGGGCGCTGGCATCGATGCCCAGGTGGTCGGCCCTGGCTTGGAAACGGCGCACCATGGCCGGGGAGAGGTCGGTGCCGTGCACCTCGATGCTGCGCGGCAGCCAGGGCAGGTCGAGCCCGGTGCCGGCACCAGCGATCAGTACCCGCTGGCCGGTTTGCCAGTCCACGGCGGACAGCGCCTGACGCCTCGCGCGGCGAAAGGCACGCTCGGCGACCAGGTCATAGATCGGGGCGTAGAGGCTGTAGCGCAGCCGGTTCCAGCCGGTGGTGTTGAACATTGCGACATCTCCCGTGGACTCGCCTGGCCGCTTTGGGCGCCATACATGCCTGCATCATGCGCCTGTCTTGCAAAGCTGAGAAGAGCCTGGAGCGTCGTCGCCTACCGCTGGCGCGCGGGTGCGGCGCATATTGGCCAGTATTGGGCTGCCAGTGGCGGGGTCGCTGAGCAGCGTACAGTCGATACCGTAGAGCGTACGGACCAGGTCTTCGGAGACCACGTCGCTTGGGCGGCCAGCGGTGACGATACGCCCGCTCTGCATGGCCACCAGGTGGTCGGCGAAGCGGCAGGCGCTGTCCAGGTCGTGGACCACCATGACCACCGTCTTGCCGGCGGCGGCGAGACCACGGATCAGCTCGAACACTTCGAGTTGATGCCCCAGGTCCAGAGCCGCAGTGGGCTCGTCGAGCAGCAGCAGCGGCGTCTGCTGAGCGATCGCCATGGCGATCCAGGCCCGCTGGCGCTGTCCGCCGGACATGGCATCCAGTGTCCGGTCGGCGAGATCGGTGAGATGGGCGGCGGCCAGTGCCGCCTTGACCACGCGCTCATCCTCCACGGACCATTGGCGCAGCAAGCCCTGATGGGGCTGACGGCCGAAGCGAATCAACTCGGCGACGGTCAGGCCTTCGGGGGCCTGGGTATCCTGGGGCAGTAGCGCCAGACGCTGAGCGAGCTCCCGGGCAGGCAGGCGCTGGATATCCTGCCCGTCCAGATGCACGACGCCTTTCCGAGGGGCATGCAACCGGGCGAGACCGGCCAGCAGGGTCGACTTGCCGCAGCCGTTGGGGCCGACGATGGCGGTCACCTGGCCGGCGGGCAGAGCGATGTCGAGATTCTCGATAACCGTGCGGCGTGTCTGGCGGCGGCCAGCGCCATAGCCGAGTTCGAGCCCTTGGGCACTGAGCGGTCCGGGTAGCTGGCTGTTTTGGTGCATCAGCAGGTCCTCCGAGAGGGGCGCAACAATATCCATAGCAACAAGGGGCCGCCGATCACGGCGGTGACGATGCCGACCGGAATCTCCAGCGGCGCGAGCATCAGGCGTCCGGCAAGATCGGCGCCAACCATCACTAGGGCACCGGCTAGCGCCGAGCCCATCAATGGCACGCCCCGCGGCGACGAAACATGGCGGGCAAGTTCGGGGCCGATCAGGGCCACCATGCCCACCGGTCCTGCTACTGCGACGGCAAGTGCCGTCAGCGTCACCGAGAGCATTAGTGCCCCGCGGCGGCAGCACCGCACCCGGATGCCGAGCCCCGCGGCCACGCTGTCGGAGAAGCGCAGCACGTTCAGGGCCTGGGCGATGTATCGCGATATCACCAGGCCGATAGAAAGGGCTCCGGCCAGCGCCCATAGCGAGGCCGGGTCGCGGGCATTCAGGCTGCCCATCGTCCAAGGGTAAGCGGCGTTGGCGGTGTCGATATCGACACGGGCCAGCATCAGCTGGGTCAGAGCCCCAAACACCGCGCCAACTCCGATCCCGGCGACGATGAAGCGATACCCGCGCGTCCCGACACCGCCGGCAAGGCCGAACGTCAGCGCAGTGGCGGTCGCCGCCCCGGCAAGCGCCAGGGGCGGTGGGGCGAGGCTCATTCCCATCCCCACCACCGAGGCCACCGCGAAGGCAGTGGCGCCGTTGTCGATGCCGATGATGCCGGGAGTGGCCAGGCGATTGCCGGCCAGGGTCTGCATCAAGCAGCCAGACAGGGCGAAGGCGGCGCCGGTGGCGATGCCGGCCGCTAGCCGAGGCAGGCGCAGTTCGTGCACCAGGAAGGCGTCCATAGCATCACCCTGACCGAGCAGCGCACGGACGGTCTCCAGCGGCGCCAGCGTCACGCTGCCCAGGCACAGCGACAGCCCGCTCAGGGCCAGCAGGGCGACGATCAGGCCAAGGTTGGCGGCAAGGGCGCGCCGGTCGATAAGGATCGCTCCGTCTTTGCCCGTTATTGGCAGAGCGAGTCGCCAGTAGCCCGCAGGTGGCCGAACGACGGGAACGTGGCGATGGGTGGCCGCCGGCGAGCCGGTGTCGCCCAGGCCGCGGAGGTTCGAGATCGAATCGGGTGAGCTAGCGTTCATGCGCCTTCATCATTTCCAGGATCGGGTGTCGGGCGTTATCGAGAGTCATTGGTGGTGTGGCGTCATAGGGTCGGCAGACGGCGCGAGCGCACCACCGCGACCAGCACCGGGGCGCCGAGCAGCGCAGTAATCACCCCAAGCGAGAGCTCCGAGGGCCTCACCACCACCCGGGCGACGATGTCGGCAGCGATCACCACGATGGGGCCTAGTGGCAGGGCGAGCCAAAGGGTGCGGCGGATGTCGGGGCCGGCGAGGGCTCGCGCGGCGAAGGGCACCACAAGGCCGACGAAGGCGATCGGGCCGGCTATTGCGGTCGCCGCACCGACTAGCAGGGCGACCACGGCGATGGCCAGCAGCCGGACGCGGCGTGGGTGATGGCCAAGCCCGACGGCGACCCGTTCGCCAAGCGCCAGTGCCGACAAGGGCCGAGCGATGCTCAGCGTGATGGCCGCGGCCAGCAAAAGGCTTGGCAGAATGGCCTGCAGGTCGGAGAGACGGCGTCCGGCCAGGCTGCCCACCAGCCAGAAACGGATCTCGTCGGCGGCGCGCTGATCCATCATCAACAGCAGCGAGGTCAGGGCGCCGAGCAGGCCGGAGAGCACTGCGCCGGTCAGCACCAGGCGAACCGGGTCCTGGCCCAATGCGTTGACACGGCCGGCAGCCAGCACGCAGGCACAGCCGGCCAGCGCGCCGAGCTGGGCGACCGAGACACGCAGGGTGGCGGCGCTGGCGCCAAGTACCAGCGCCAGGGCAATCGCGAAGGCACTGCCGGCGCTGACGCCGAGCAGTCCAGGCTCGGCGAGCGGATTGCGAGCGACCGCCTGCAGCAGCGCCCCGGCCACGCCGAGGGCGGCGCCCACGGCCAGCCCGACCAGGGTGCGCGGGCCGCGCAGCTCGAGAATCACGAAACGCGCCTCTTCGCTGGCTGCCGTCAGGCCTTGGGGCTGGAAGAACAGGGTACGCAGCGAGGTCAGAGGGCCGACGTCGCCAGCCCCTATCACCAGGCTTGCCAGGCACAGCAGGCCCAGAGCGCCAAGCAGCCAGAGCCCAGGAATCACCAGGGCACGACGACGCTCCCCGCAGGGGGCGCCGCCTCTTCTTGAAGTGGTCATCGCCATTCCCTGTAATGGCGTCACGGCCGCGCCGACGCGATGTCATCGAGAATCGCGTCGGCGGCCAGCGGCCCTGAGGCGCTGGTCCATAGCTGGCCGTCGACCGGCACCACGTGGTCGCGCTTGGCCACGTCCAGGCGGGCGAAGGCCGGTGAGGTCTTGGCGGCCGCCAGGGCGTCGTCGCCCTCGGCATTGAGCGTGGCCATGAACAGCCAGTCGCCATCCAGGCGCGACAGGTTCTCGAGGCTCAGCGGATCACTGTGTGGGCGGCCTTCGGGCACGCTGTCGCCGCCCAGAACCGTGAAGCCGCTATCGCCTAACAGCTCGGTGGCGAAGAGTCGGGGCGACATCAGGAGCGCTCCCTGGGGCATCCAGCGTGCCAGAGTGGCGGTTTGGTTGCCCGCCGCGTTGGCGCGCAGCGTCGCGGCGCGCTCTTCCACCGCGTCGATGGCGGTTTCGACGGGGGCCTCGCGACCCAGCGCCTCGGCGAAGAAGCGGGCCTCCTGCTTCCAGGCGCCTTGAGAAAAGGGCTCGACGGCGGGCACCAGGGTCGGGGCGATCTGCGACAGCAGCCGATACTGTGTCTCGGGCAGGCGCGGTGAGGCAAGAATGATGTCGGGTCGTTGGGCAGCGACGGCTTCTATATTGGTTTCGCGAGCCGTACCGACGATGGCGATGCCTGCCGCGCGCTCCTGCAGATAGCGGGCCACATCATCGCCGCCTCGGGTAGCGATGGCGGCCAGTGGCATCACCCCGGCGGCCAGAGCGGTATCCAGGGCGCCTTCATAGAGGGTGACCACTCGCGCTGGCTGGCCTTCGACGCTGACCTCGCCATAGGCGGTGTCCAGGGTTCGCGCCGATGCCGGTGAGGCCGCCAGCAGCAGGCCAAGGCCAAGGCTCGTGAGCAGGGTGGCAAGGACCTTGCCCCGGTGACGTTCGATGCTAGGTGTCATGCGTTGTCTCCGCGTTTTCAAAGGCCGGGTGATGTGGTGAATCAAAAGTCGATGTTCAGGCCCAGCCAGTAGCGTCGGCCGTCCTCGACGTAGCCGTACTCGTCGTAGGTGACTGATTCATCGAAGAGGTTGTAGACACCCAGGTTGAGCTTGGCCTGCTCGGTCAGCTGGTAGCCAAGGCCGGTATCGACGAAGGTGTAGGAGGGCGCGACGGTGGCATCCTGCGATGGGCCGGTATTGGGCTGGCTTTCCTCACCGCGATAGGTCACGCGAGCCCAGGGGGTCAGGCGCTGAGAGGCCTGCCAGTCGAGCGACAGGCTGGCCAGGTGCTTGGGCAGTTGAGTCAGCGGCTCGCCTGCGTACTCACCACTCTTCTGTTCGGAATCGGTGTAGGTATAGCTGGCCGTGGCCTCGACGCTATCCCCAAGCGGCGCCGACAGGGACAGCTCGACGCCCCGAGTGACGGCTTCATCGACGTTGATGCGATAGGTTGGGTCGGAGCCGAACTGGTTGGGCCCGGCCGTGCAGATAGCATCAGGGCAGGCGATGCGAGTGATCTTGTCCTTGAAGTCGTTGTGGAAAACGGTGATGCCGGCATCGAGTCCGCCACGCGTGGAGTAGAGCAGGCCCAGCTCTTTGTTCAATGAGGTTTCCGGTTCGAGATCCGGGTTGCCGTAGACGTTGCCCCCGCGGCTGACCTGGCCCCAGTCGGCGGTGATCTCGCGCAGGTTGGGTGAGCGATAGCCGGTGGAGACGCCGCCCTTGAGGGTCCAGCGGGGCGTCAGGTTCCACACGCTGTAGAGGCGCGGGCTCAGGTGGCTGCCATAGTTTTCGTTGTCGTCCAGGCGCAGCCCGCCGGTGAGCGACCAGTCCTGGGTTAGCATCCATTCGTCTTCGACGAATAACGCCCACTGCGAGGATTCGATTTCGTTCCGGTCGGAGATCTGGTTGGAGGTGTCATCGGAGAGCGATTCTTCCTCGTAGCTGGCACCCAGGGTGACGATATGTGCTGCGAGTGGCATCACCAGGCTGGATTTGGCCGTGGTGTTGGTGATCTCCATCTCCCGGGACTTGTTTTCGCTGACCTCGCGCTGCAGGTAGGATTCGCTGGTACCGAGGTCCCAGCGGCCGCTGTGGCCCAGGGCAATATGCTCGCGGTTGTAGTCGTTGTACGAGTCCTCGCAGCCGCCGCGGCAGCCTTCGCTGGGCGCGGATCGCCCTATCCTGGCTTCTCGGGTCTGCTCCGAGCGCCCGGCCTCCAGCGTGAGGTCATGATCCTCGCTGGCGGTTAGCGACAGCCGCGCGGTAAGGCTGCGCAGGTCGCTTTTGGCATGGCCATTGACGATCTCATCCTCGTCTCGTGCACTGGTCTGACCATAGACCTGAAGGCCCAGCAGCCCCGGGGCAAGCGGGCCGCTGAGATAGACATTGGTCTGCTGGCTGTTGCCTGAGGCACTGTCTTCCTGGAGAACCGTCTGGGTCTGCAGGTTGCCGTGCCAGTCATCGGCCACCTTGCGGGTGATGACATTGATGACCCCGCCGATGGCATCTGAACCGTAGAGGGTCGACATTGGCCCGCGCACTACCTCGATGCGCTCGATGGCAGAAAGCGGCGGCAGCCAGCCCTGTTCGATGCCGGGACCATCGCTGTTGGGGCGCGACTCGCGGCTGCTTTGCGGCTTGCCGTCGATCAGCAGCAGAGTGTAGTCGGCAGGCATGCCGCGCAGACTGATGTCCTTGGAGGCGCCCGCACCAGTGACGATCACCCCAGGCACGTCGCGCAGAGCATCGGTGACGTCCCGGTAGTAGCGACCTTCCAGGTCCTCGCGGGTCAGCACGCTGATCGAGGCCGGTGCATTCTTGGTCTGCTGTTCGAAGCCCGCCGCTGTAACCACGACATCATCCAGCGCGACGGTCTCGGTTTGTGTGGCCGGGTCTGTCCGTGTGACGGGATCGGCCTGCGCCGTGGCGCCAAGCCCGGCCACTACCAGGCCGAGCAGGGTCTTTTGAAAATGAATTGCCATGTTGTCCCTTGCTTTTATGTTAATGCGAATCCTTGTGATTTGCATTATTTCATTAGCTCGGGTCAGATGTCCTGCGACACCGCGTTGCAGCTTCTGCAACGCTTGGCCCTGCACAACGGATGACGCGACGGATAGGAAGGCGCTACCCATATGTACGACTTTGATGAGTTGGCTGCTTTCGCTGCAGTCATGGAGGATGGCAGCCTTGCGCGCAGTGCCATGCGACTGGGGGTGTCCAAGTCGACCCTGAGTCGACGCATCCATCAACTTGAGCACCACCTGGGCCAGCCGCTGCTGCGCCGTCAGTCCAATCGCATGATCGCCACCGAGGCCGGAGAGGTCTTCCTGCGCTATTGCCACCAGCTCCAGCAACTGGCCCAGCAGAGCCATCAGGCGCTGGATGAGCTCAAGGAGGTGGTCAGCGGTGAGATCACCGTGCACGTGCACAGCATGTTCCTGCGTGGCTGGTTCACGTCCTGCGCCGAGGCGTTCCTTGCGCGCTATCCGGGCGTGAGACTCGATGTGCGCACCCAGGGCGCGGTGCCATCGGTGGGCGACAACCGAACGCTATGCCTGTGGCTGGGGAGGGTGCCGGAATGCGGCCTGCGCCAGGAAATACTGGGGCGTCTGAGTCGTCGTCTCTACGCGCATCCGGATTATCTGGCCCGGCGAGGGGAACCCTTGCATCCTCGTGAGCTTGCCGGACATGACTGGGTGGATCTGCTGGGGGATAGCCAGGCAGGGCTTGCCTTTTATCATGATCAGGCAGGCATCGTCGACGTGGCTCCTTCACCGTCGCGGCTGCGGGTCGACCAGTACACCATGCACATCGATGCCATCGCTCGGGGAAGAGGGCTTGGGGTATTACCGGACTGGATGGTGGCACGGCGCGAGCAGGCGCACCCCGGCGAGCTGGTGGCCTGTCTCGAGACATGGCGACCGGCGGATTTGCCGGTGACCCTGCTGTACCCTTTTGGCCAGCAGCCCAGGCGGGTCACCCGTTTTCTGGAGGTGCTTCGTCAGTCGGTCCCGCCGGCTTGGCAGCGGGACCGACACCTGGCGATGGCCTAGCTATGGCCGGGGTGGCCATGACCAGGGCGGCCAAGCCAACGAGTGGCGCTGTCAGGCCATGGTGTCGACGATGCCGCCTTCTACCCTCAGCGCCGCGCCGGTGGTGGCGCTGGCTTGGGGCGAGGCCGCGTAGACGCTCATGTTGGCGACTTCCTCTGGCGTTGCCAGGCGCTGAATGATCGAGGAAGGACGATTCTCCTGCACGAAGCGGGCTTCCATCTCTTGCTGGGAAATACCTGCCTCATCGGCGGCCTGCTTGAGCATCTTGATCACGCCTTCGGAACGGGTCGGACCCGGCAGGATGGCGTTGACGGTGACGTTGGTGCCGGCGAGCACCTTGGCAAGCCCGCGAGAGATCGACTGCACCGCGCTCTTGGTCATGCCGTAGTGGACCATTTCGCTGGGAATGTTCAGCGCCGACTCGCTGGACAGGAACTGGATCCGCCCCCAATCGCGTTCGCGCATGCCCTTGGCGTAGTGGCGCGACAGGCGTACCGCACTCATCACGTTGACATCGAAGAACTGCTGCCAGGTCTCGTCGTCGGTCTCGAAGAAGTCTTGGGGGGCGAAGATGCCCACGTTGTTGATCAGGATATCGGTGTCGGGTTGGGAGTCGATCAGCGCCTGGCAGCCCTCGGCAGTGCCCAGGTCGGCGGCTACTCCGGTGATGCTTGCCTGAGGCAGCGCTTGCTTCAGGCTTGAAATGGCGTCATCGACCCGGGTCTGGGTACGCCCGGTGATCACCACCTCGGCGCCGGCTTCGGCGAGTCCGCTGGCGATGGAATAGCCGATGCCGGCGGTGGAACCGGTGACGATGGCATGCTTGCCGGATAGATCGATACGCATGTGGCAGACTCCTTGTGGAATAGGCCCTGGTGGGCTGGTCTAGAAGCCCTGGCGGGGCAGGAGATGTTTTTAGCCTGCTAATAAGGTGGGGCGCTCGACGGATTCTTCAAGGGCCGTCTTCTGCCGTTGCCGATGGGCCCATCAAGCAGCGCTATGGTATGCCGATGGCCTGATGGCCGCCCGCCGCTTTTCATAATTCGCCGTCCCATCGCTGAAAGCCTAGCGTGACGGCGTCCCCGTATACTCTTTCAATACCCAGATCCCTAAAGGATGGAACAGACCATGAGCTATACCCCGACCCGCAGCGACTTCGACCGCTACATGGCGCCCAACTACGCGCCCCAGCAAGTCATCCCGGTACGCGGCGAGGGGAGCCGGCTATGGGATCAGGAGGGTCGCGAGTACATCGACTTCGCCGGCGGCATCGCCGTCAACGCCCTTGGCCACTGTCACCCGGTGCTGGTCGACGCCCTCAAGGATCAGGCCGACAAGGTCTGGCACTTGGCCAACGTCTACACCAACGAGCCGGCGCTTAAGCTTGCCAAGGCGCTTGTCGAGCGCACCTTCGCCGACAAGGTGTTTTTGTGTTCCTCCGGCGGCGAGGCCAACGAGGCGGCGCTCAAGCTGGCGCGTCGCTGGGCTTATAACGAACATGGCGAGCACAAGGACAAGATCATTTCCTTCCGCCAGTCGTTCCACGGCCGCACCTTCTTCACCGTCAGCGTCGGCGGCCAGCCCAAGTATTCCCAGGGCTTCGGGCCGGTGCCGGGCGGCATCCTGCACGCCGAGTTCAACGATCTCGAGGCGGTGCGCGAGCTGATGGGCGACGACACCTGCGCGGTGATGGTCGA
Organism: Onishia taeanensis; assembly: GCF_013349955.1. Classification (GTDB taxonomy): domain Bacteria; phylum Pseudomonadota; class Gammaproteobacteria; order Pseudomonadales; family Halomonadaceae; genus Onishia; species Onishia taeanensis_B. The sequence continues at coordinate 86,452 of NZ_JABVXC010000005.1, forward strand.
GCCGATGCAGGGCGAAGGCGGCATCGTGCCGGCCACTCAGGAATTCCTCGAGGGCGTGCGCGCGATGTGCGATGAGCACCAGGCGCTGCTGATCTTCGATGAGGTGCAGACCGGCGTTGGCCGCAGTGGCTCGCTGTACGCCTATATGGAATACGGCGTGACCCCGGACATTCTGACCAGCGCCAAGTCGCTGGGTGGTGGCTTCCCGGTCGGCGCCATGCTGACCACCGACGCCATCGCCCCGGCGCTGGGCATCGGCACCCATGGCTCTACCTATGGCGGCAACGCCCTGGCCTCCGCCGTGGCGCTGGCCGCGGTCGAGTTCATCGACACCCCCGAGGTGCTCGAGGGCGTCAAGCGTCGCCACGCACTGTTCCGCGAGCTGCTCGAAGAGATCAACCAGAAGCACGGCGTGTTCAAGGAAGTGCGCGGCATGGGCATGCTGATGGGCGCGCAGATGTCGCCGGCCTATGAGGGCCGCGCCAAGGACATCCTGCCGCTGGCCATCGAGGAGGGCCTGATGGCGCTGATCGCCGGTCCCAACGTGTTGCGCATGGCGCCGTCGCTGGTGATCCCCGAGGACGATATCCGCGAGGGCATGGCGCGCCTCGAGCGGGCCATCGCCAAGCTCGTCGCTAAGGCATGAGCGCTACCGTGACGGTTTCAGCCCAAGGTTCAGCCCCTACTCATGGCCACGATGGAGGACAGCCCATGCTGGTCGTTCGTCCTGCCCGGCCGGCGGATCTGCCGGCCCTTGAGCGCCTGGCCGGCACCGCCACGCCGCGCCTGACCAACCTGCCGGCTCATCGTGACCGCCTGGAAGAGCGCATCACCCGTTCCCAGCGCTCCTTTGGCCGTGCGGTCGACTTTCCCGGCGACGAGCACTACACCTTCGTGCTCGAGGACCGGGAGCGCGGCGAGGTGGTGGGTACCGCCACCATCCGCGCCCAGGCCGGCGCGGTGGATGCCTACTACACCTACCGCCAGGAGACCCTGATTCACGCCTCGCAGCAGCTCAATGTGCGCCGCGAGGTGCAGACCCTGTCGCTGTCTCATGAGGTCTCAGAGGCGTCGCTTTTGTGCGCGCTGTCGCTTGATCCGCGTTACAAGGGCACCAGCGCCGAGAGCCTCTTGCGCCGGGCGCGACTGATGTTTATCGCCCAGTATCCGGAACGCTTCGCCGATCTATTGGCGGTGGCCTTCCCGGGCTTCCTCGATGAGGCGGGCGAGTCGCCGTTCTGGGCAAGCGTCGGTCAGCATTTCTTCCAGCGCGGCTATCAGGAGATCAACCATATCGCCGGCGTGCGCTCGAAGAGCTTCATTGCCGAGGTGATGCCGCAGTTCCCGCTCTATCTGCCGCTGCTCACGCCCCCGGCGCGGGCCGCCATCGGCCGCGAGCACCCGGACCACGAAGCGGCACTCGAGGAGATGTTGGCCGAGGGCTTCGTGCGCAGCCGCCACGTCGACATCTTCGATGCGGGCCCGGTGATCAAGGGCGAGCGTGACCGCCTCGAGACCTTCCGTCGTGCCAGCTGGCACCCGGTACGCATCCGCCCGGCCGCCTCACTGCCCGATGCGGAACCGGCGATGATCGCCAACCAGAAGCTCGGCGAGTTCCGCTGCGTGGTGGCCCGCTATGCGCTGTCGCCCACCGGGCAGTTGATGCTCTCTCCCGAGCATGCCGAGATCCTCGGCGTCGAGGAGGGCCGCGCCGTGCTGGCCGCGCCCCTGGCGCTGCCCGACGCCATCGATGCCCTCGACGAAGGAGAACTGTGATGCGCATTCGTCCGATTGCCCGCGGCGACCTGGACGGCCTGCAGGCCCTCTCCCGACAGACCGGCGTCGGCTTCACTTCGCTGCCCGACAACCGCGAATTCCTGGCAAGCAAGATCGAGTCGGCGGCGCGTGCCTTCGAGGAGCGCACTCCGGTCGATGATCGCCTGTACTTCTTCGTGCTGGAAGACGAAGACAACGGCGAGCTGGCCGGCTGCTGCGCCATCGAAGCCCAGGTGGGCCGCGAGGTGCCTTTCTATCACTACCGGCTCGGCACCCTGGCGCATTCCTCGGTGCAGCTCGATCTGCACCGCACCATCGACACTTTGTTTCTGAGCTCGGATCACACCGGCGATGCCGAGGTGGCCTCGCTGTTCCTGCGTCCGGAATACCGCGGTGCCGACCGTCGCCACGAGCGCAACGGCGCCCTTTTGTCCAAGGCGCGCTGGTTGTTCATGGCCCAGTTCCGCGACCGCTTCCCGGACAAGGTGCTGGCCGAGATGCGCGGCGTCTTCAACAAGGAGGGCGTGAGCCCCTTCTGGGAGAACCTTGGCAGCCACTTCTTTCCGCTCGAGTTCAACCAGGCCGACCGCCTGACGGGCCTTGGCCAGAAGAGCTTCATCGGCGAGCTGATGCCCAAGTTCCCGATCTACACCACCTTCCTCTCGAAGGAGGCCCAGGCCTGCATCGGCGAGGTCCACGAGCACACCCGCCCGGCGCTGGAGATGCTCAAGAAGGAAGGGCTGCGCTGGGAAGGCTATATCGACATCTTCGATGCCGGCCCGACCGTCGAGGCCTATATCGACGATGTGCGCGCGGTGCGCAACTCGACGCTCTGCCAGGTGGAAGTGGGCGCCGAGCCCGCCACTGAGCTTGGCAGCGATACCCGCGAGCGCCCGGAATGGCTGGTGTCGACCACCGCTATGGTCGGCTTCTGCGCCTGCTGGGTGGGTCGCGGCCCCGAGGGCGAGGTCATCACCCTGACCGAGACTGAGGCACGCCGCCTTGGCGTCGGCACCGGCGACAGCGTGCGGGTGCTCAGCACCTGAGCCGCGACGGAACACCACAACAATTCGCGACCGGACGTCACGGCAGCGCCGCGCTATCCGGTTGGCCACCCACTTCGCAGGCGCGGCGGTCCCGCCGCGCGCAAGGAGAGATTCCATGCACGCCAAGCAGCAACTCCTGATCGGCGCTACCTGGCTTCCCGGTGAGGCCGAGGGCTTCGTCAAGACCGACCCGGTGTCTCATGACACCCTTTGGCAGGGCGGCAGCGCCAGTGCCGAGCAGGTCGGGGCCGCGGTGGATGCCGCCCGCGCCGCCTTCCCGGCCTGGGCTCGTACCCCCTTCGCCGAGCGCCAGGCGCTGGTCGAGCGCTTCCGCGACGTGCTCGACGGCCGCCGTGAGGTGCTGGCTACCGCCATCGCCCAGGAAACCGGCAAGCCGCTCTGGGAAGCGCGTACCGAAGTCGGCGCCATGATCGGCAAGGTGGCGCTGTCGGTGGCCGCCTATCACGAGCGCACCGGCGAGCGCAGTAAGGACGTCAACGGCACCCAGGCGGTGCTGCGCCATCGCCCGCATGGCGTGCTGGCCGTGTTTGGCCCCTACAACTTCCCCGGTCACCTGCCCAACGGGCATATGGTGCCGGCGCTGCTGGCCGGCAACAGTGTGGTCTTCAAGCCCAGCGAGCAGACGCCGCTGACCGCCGACCTGACCCTGCAGTGCTGGCGCGAGGCCGGCCTGCCGGACGGCGTGATCAACCTGGTGCAGGGCGCTGCCCCGATTGGCCAGGCGCTCTCCGCCCATCCCGGCATCGATGGTTTGCTGTTTACCGGCAGCGCCAAGGTCGGCGGCATACTGCAGCAGCAGTTTGCAGGCCAGCTCGACAAGATCCTGGCCCTGGAGCTTGGCGGCAACAACCCGCTGGTGATCAAGGACGTGCCGGATGAAAACGCCGCGGTGCTGACCATCCTGCAGTCGGCGTTCCTTTCAGGCGGCCAGCGCTGCACCTGTGCCCGCCGTCTGATCGTGCCCCAGGGCCCGGTTGGCGATCGTCTGATTGAGTCGCTGGTCACGGCCATATCCAAGCTGCGGGTGGCCGGTCAGTTCAGCGAGGACGCGCCCTTCTACGGCGGCCTGGTCAGTGTCGAAGCCGCCGACGGCCTGCTCAAGGCCCAGGACGCCCTGGAAGCCATGGGCGGCCAGGTGCTCGCACGCATGCAGCGCCTGGAAGAGGGCACCAGCCTGTTGTCGCCGGCGCTGATCGATGTCACCGGCATCGCGGTGCCGGACGAAGAGCACTTCGGTCCGCTGCTCAAGGTGCATCGCTACGGCGATTGGGATGAGGCGATGGCGCTTGCCAACGATACCCGCTACGGCCTGTCCGCGGGGCTGATCGGCGGCGACCGGGCCGACTGGGACGACTTCCTGCTACGCATCCGCGCCGGCATCGTCAACTGGAACCGCCAGACCACCGGCGCCTCCGGTGACGCGCCCTTCGGCGGGGTGGGCGACAGCGGCAATCATCGCCCCAGCGCCTATTACGCCGCCGACTACTGTGCCTACCCGGTCGCCTCCATGGAGGCCGAGAGCCTGGTGATGCCCGAGACCCTGCCGGCGGGAGTGGTGCTATGAGCGAGCCTGTGAGCGATGCCGTGAACGCGACCGACGTGCGCGAAGTGAACTTCGATGGTTTGGTTGGGCCGACCCACAACTACTCGGGGCTGGCCCACGGCAACGTGGCTTCGATGAGCCACGGTGGCCTGGTCTCCAATCCTCGGGAAGGGGCCCTGCAGGGACTTGGCAAGATGAAGTCGCTGATGGATGCGGGCTATGCCCAGGGTGTGCTGCCGCCCCAGCAGCGCCCGGACCTCGGCGCGCTGCGGGCGCTGGGTTTCTCCGGCAGCGACGGCGAAGTGCTGGCCCGGGCCGCCAAGGAGGCGCCGCAGATCCTGCGTGCGGTCTGCTCCGCCTCCAGCATGTGGACCGCCAACGCCGGCACCGTGACGCCGAGCGTCGACGCCCCGGATGGCCGTGTGCACTTCACGCCGGCCAACCTGCAGTCGAGCTTCCACCGCTACCTGGAGCCGCAGACCACCGGCCGGGTGCTGGCGGCAATGTTCAAGGACCAGGGCCACTTCGCCCATCATCCGGTGCTGCCGGCGACACCCGCCTTCTCCGATGAGGGCGCGGCCAACCACACCCGCCTGTGCGGTGACTACGGCGAGCCCGGCGTGCATCTGTTCGTCTACGGCCGTCAGGCCTTCGGCGGTGATGGCATCGAGCCCAAGCGCTACCCGGCCCGCCAGACGCTCGAGGCCAGCCAGGCGGTGGCCCGCCAGCATGGCCTGACCGATGCCCAGACGGTATTCGCCCAGCAGCATCCGGAGGCCATTGACGGCGGCGTCTTCCACAACGACGTGATCGCGGTGGGCAATGGCCCGGTGCTGCTCTACCACGCCAAGGCCTTTCGCGACGAAGAAGGCACGCTGGACGCACTGCGCGCCAAGATGGCCACGCCCTTGATCCCGGTGCGGGTGCCGGAAGAGGCGGTCAGCCTCGAAGACGCCGTGGGGTCGTACCTGTTCAACTCGCAGCTGCTGTCGAACCCGGACGGCTCGATGACCCTGGTGGTGCCCGGCGAGTGCCAGGAGAACGAGGCCGTGTGGCGCACCATTCAGGATCTGCTGATCGCCGGCCCCAACCCGATCAACGAGGTACTGGTCAAGGACGTCAAACAGAGCATGCGCAACGGCGGTGGCCCTGCCTGCCTGCGCCTACGCGTGGCGCTCAGTGAGGCCGAGCGGGCCGCCGTGACTGGCCGGGTGCTGCTCGACGACGGCCTCTACGGTGATCTCACCGCCTGGGTGGAGAAGCACTATCGCGATCGCCTGGCGGTGGAGGACCTCGCCGACCCACAGCTTGCCGTCGAGACCCTCACCGCCCTGGACGAGCTGACTCAGCTTCTCAAGATCGGCTCGGTGTATCCGTTCCAGCTGGGATAGGTCGCTACATACTGGTGACTGGCAACACCATGCCCTCGTCGGCTTTTCTGGCCGGCGGGGGCGTTTTTTATCGTGTCGCTTTCTACCTGCCGCTTTCTGCCATGCTTCGATGCTGGCACAGTAATGTCTCTTGCGATTTTCTTTCACGACGCAGGCCCTGCCGATGACCTTCTCGCCCCTTGAAGCCTATGAGCACGCTCTTGAGAACGGCTTTGTCGAGGACGCTGCCCAGCGCCAGGCAGCCGAGGCGCTCGACGCCTGCGGCGTGGCGCTGAACAGAGCGCACTCCCAGAAGGCAAGAGAAGAGCAAACGTCTGTGCTCGCAGAGCGCGGCAGGGGCCTCTACCTCTGGGGGCCGGTGGGGCGGGGCAAGACCTGGCTGATGGATCGGTTCGTCGCTTCGCTTGAGGTGCCGGTGCGCCGCCAGCATTTTCATCACTTCATGCGCTGGGTGCACCGGCGCCAGTTCCAACTGATGGGCACCGCCGACCCGCTGGGACAGCTGGCGGCCGAACTGGCAGAAGAGGTGCGGGTGCTGTGTCTGGATGAGCTTTATGTCAACGACATCGCCGATGCCATGCTGCTGGGTGGAGTGCTGATGGCGCTGTTCGAGCAGAGGGTGGCGCTGGTGACCACCTCCAACCAAGCGCCGGATCAGCTCTACGCCGACGGCTTCAACCGCGAGCGCTTCCTGCCGGCCATCGCCGCCCTCGAGCGGTATCTCGAGGTGATTAACCTCGATGGCGGTCAGGATCATCGCCAGCATCCGGGCGAGGCCCGCAAGCGTTACTGGATAGTCGAGCCAGGAGCACCGAGCCCGCTGCCTGCGGTCTTCGATGAATTGGCCTCAGGGCAAGCGACCACCAGTGAGCCCATCAGCCTGGGGCACCGTGAAATCGAAGTGAAGCGGCAAGGGAAAGACGTGCTCTGGTGTTCCTACGCTGCGCTTTGCGAGCAGCCGCTGTCGGCGCTGGATTTCATCGGCCTGTGTGATCGCTTTCGGGCCATCATGCTGGACGAGGTGCCGAGCCTGGGTGGCCAGCCCGAAGCCGCACGCATTGCCCGAGGCACCGAGGATGGTGTGGAACGCGTGGTCGCCGGTGACCGGGCGCTGCCTGCCTTGTCTCCCCAGGATGACGGCGTACGCCGCTTCATCGCCCTGGTCGATGAGTGCTACGACCGTGGCATCCCCCTCTACCTTGCCGCTCATGTGCCCCTCGAAGCGCTTTACTCCAAGGGGCACCTGGCCTTTCCCTTCCGGCGTAGCCTGAGTCGTCTGCAGGAAATGCAGCTCAGCCGCTTCGGTGTCGACCTGGTGGCTGAGGGCTGAGCGCAGAAGGCGGTTTCGCCTAGCGGGAATCGCTGACGGCGTCGCTGGTCGTCGCGGGCCTGTTGCCACGCAGCCCGTCGATGCCCAGCAGCACCAGCAGGCTCACGCCCAGCACCGGCATGGCGACACCCAGCCCCAGGGCGGTAACGCCAAGCAAGGTCAGCGTGGCCGGTGGCAGGCGGCGCAGCAGCGGCCACAGGGCTTGGCCGGCGTTTGGCTGACGGCGACGCCACCACATCACGTATCCCCAGCTCCCCATGACGATGATGCCGATCCCGAGCGCGGCCAATAGCAGTTGGTTGGGCAAGCCGAACAGCACGCCCATGTGGGCATCGATGCCCCAGCGGGTCAGCTTGGCCGGTAGCGAATAATCACCAAAGCGCACCTGGTCGAGCACCGCAAAGCTCTGCGGGTGGATGGCCACCTCGTCGACCTGGGAGGGCCAGGTGCGGTCGATTTCGCGCACCTTCCACGCCTGCCCAGGGCCGGGGACGCGTAGCTCGATCTTGCCGGCGTTCAGACCGGCCCGACGGGCCGCGGCCAGCACCCGGTCGGCATCGTCCGCATTCAGCAGGGCCATTTTGGTGTGAGATGCCTGATGTTCCGCGTGAACATTGGTGGTGTTGGGCGCGCCCAGCTCGAGCGATACCCGGGGCGTGCCCCAGCCGCCGGCCTTGAGCAGGGTAAAGAAGTTGGCGCCTGCCCATTTGGACCAGGTCATGCCGGTGGCCGAGAGGCCGAGCAACCCCACCAGCAGTACCAGGCCCAGCAGGCTGTGACGCCGTCGGGTGCGCAGGCGCTTGGCCGTCCGGGTCTGCTTGCGGGCGTTGACTCTGGGACTTGGCGAAAAGGCCCAGATGGCGAGGCCTCCCAGGGCCGCGAGCCACAGCCAGGACGCGGCCAGCTCACTGTAGAGTCGGCCGATATCGCCCTGCATCAGGTTGCGATGCAACTGATCGATGAAGCGTCGCAGTGGCAGCACGCCGCTGGTGCCATAGACCGTCAGGTCACCGCGCACCGCAAGGCTCGTCGGATCGATGAAGATGGCGCGATGCTCACCGCCCTCGAGGCTTGGATCGTTGAACATCACTCGGGTGGTGGTTCCGGCTTCGGGAGCCGGGCGGATGGCGCTGGGCGCTCGGTTATCCCCCAGATAGGCCTGAGCTGCGGCGATCTGTTCTGCCAGCGGCGCGGGCGCGGCATTGGCTGTGCTTGCCGTCGGGTCGGTGGTCAGGGCCTCGTGATAGATCGCCTGCTCGAGTGCCGGCGTCAGCGCGTAGAGGGTGCCGGTCAGGGCGGCGAACAGAATGAAGGGGCCGACCATTAGGCCAATATAGCCATGCAGGCGGATGATCAGCGCCTTGAGGGTGCTGGCGGTACGGGGCGGGGCGGCTGTATGTTCGGTCATTGGGTATCTCTGATGAGTGAAGCAGCACCCTGGGATAGCGGCAGGGCACAGGCCTGTTGGCAAGACGACTGGGGCCGCCTTGCGTCAGGGGAGTGGGTCACGACATCAGGGAGTGCGGCGGGGCGCGGGGCGCGAACGCCGGATAGGTGGTTTCGGCATGCGGCAGCTGGGGACTGGCCAACGGCCGTATGCGTGAGGGGGCTGGCGTCGCCGCTAGCGGCGACGCCAGCGTGGGCATGACCCCAGGGGTGTGGGCGAACAGCAGGCAATAGCCGCAGGCGGCCAGGACATCGGTGTGGTGACATGCCCCGCCATGCGCGGAGTGCTCCCCGGTCTCAGCCATACTCGTCGAATGAGCCTGTGCATGAGACATGGGCATATCGGCCTGCTGGTGTTCGAGCAGGCGCTGCGACTGGCTGATCAGTGGGCCGACGAATACCAGCAGCATGGCGACCAGCGCCAGCCAGGCCAGGCAGCGGTCGGGTCGTATCCGCCATCCGATTTCGCCATGCGGGCGGCGGGCGCAGGAGTGACGGGGAGGCCTTGGCAAGTGAGCGAATATCCGACGTGAGAGGAGAAAACGAATCCAGGCGCGATGTCGCGCGATAAGGCACGCCATGAAGGATAAAGCACGATCATGTCATCGCCCAGCGGTGCTCTGGGGCGTTTTGCCGCAGCGGGTCGTTGGCGAATTCGGCGGCAGGACCGGTAATTGATGGCACGCACGCTTGGGTTGAACAGGCGAGCTCAGGCTATAGAGAAGGCACTGTCGTGGACTACCATGCGGTTGCGGCCATGATGCTTGGCGGCATACAGCGCTCGGTCGGCCCGAGCGATGGCGATAGCCTGGCAGTCATAGGGGTCGTCGCTGTCGGGAAGCGCTACCAGCCCAAGGCTGATCGTAATGCGCAACTCAAGCTTTTGATGGGAATCGGGGATCGTCAGGCAGAACGGATACTGGTCGATGACATGGCGTATGCGTTCGCCAAGTTCGCTTGCCTGGTCGGGAGTCACTTGGTCGATCAGGACGGCGAATTCTTCACCGCCGATGCGGGCAAAGCTATCCTGCCGACGTAGCACCTGTTGAATGCGTCGAGCCATTAGACAGAGCAGGGCATCACCTGCGGGGTGGCCGTGTTGGTCGTTGACTTGCTTGAAATGATCGATATCCATCAGCAACAGATAAGGCCAGCGCTTATCGCCTTTTTTGGCTTTGGGGCGCTGGGCGAGATGCGCAAAGTGCTGTTCGAGGCCGCGACGATTGAGCAGCTCGGTCAGGGCATCATGATGGGATGCTGTTAGCGCCTGCTGTTCCTGATGTTTCCGGTGGCTGATGTCGATCAGCAGTCCGGCGATATTCAGCGGTCGCCCCTTATCGTCATAGCTGATTTCGGCGACGATTTCGCTCCAGCGAAGCGCACCGCCAGTGACGCTCACTCTGGCATCTTGCCGCCAATCACTCGCCTTGGCTCGCAGGGTCTCGCGCAGGCGCTGGAACAGGTGTGGCCGATCCTCTGCCACCACACAACTCAATAGGCGGCGCAGTGGAATATAGGGGTAGGTCGCCGGGTAGTTGAGTATCCGCCGCAGGCCTTGGGAGCAGAACAGCTCGCCGTAGACCAGGTCTATCTCCCAGACGCCACAATCGGTCACGCGATGCAGCAGCTCGAGCTGCAGGGAACGGCTGTTCAACTGCTGGCGATAAAGGCCCGCGGCGATCAGCTCGGCGGCGATCGTCAATAACTGGAGCCCGGTCCCTTTCCAGCACAGCGCCCTCTTGCAGTCGTCGATTCCCAGGGTGCCCCACCACTTGCCATTGAAGCGGATCGGGACGGTTGCCATGGAAAGAATCCCCTGGCTTTCCAGGTTATTACGCAAAGACCCCGGCGCCAGGTGGTGCGTCATCATGCTTTGACCCTGCCCCTTCAGGCGTTGGTCGATCAATTGCTGATATTGAGGATCGTCGAAGAGTGTAGAAAAAAATCGAAAGCGCCGATGGTTACTCTGCTGATAGTGGCTCTTGGCACTCCATTCGAACACATAGTCCTGAACGATGGCATCGTCACTGAGCTCGATCAGTTGAAACACCCAGACCCGGCTGCCGCCGGTGGCGGCGCCAATCAGAGCCAGCAGACGCTTTACGCCCTCTGTGAAGCGGGACTGGTCGGCCATGTCCCATGCGCTATCGGCCAAGGCTGACAGCAACTTGGTGGCATCGAGACTTCCCTGTTCACTTTCAGGCATAGGCGTGCCGTTTTCTTAGCAAGGGGTGTTTCTCGCCTGCTGTCTAGCGTTAGGCGTGACTTGTTATCGGGTTACTTATATAGACATAACATGACAATTGGAAAAAGGATGCAATCATCCATTTGGGGGCAATCGCAAAATCACCTTCCACTGGAGCTTATCCGCTGTGTTTATTCAAACGGTCAAGTGCGCTTTCAACAAGCTGTCTGGCGAGTGGTGGGAGGTCGAGGCAGGCCGGGGTCCTCGAGTTTGTCGCAGGGCTCATTGGGGCGCCTGCGACAGGGGATAGCACAAGAAGGTATCGGGCCCCACGTGTGCGGATGGCTTGGCGAGGGGCTCGATGCGAGTGGCTCGATGCGAGGAGCATCGGCCGGCGCTAGCCCAGTGTTGCCTCAAGGACGCTGGCCATCTGTAGCAGGGCCTTGTCCTCACCCTGAGGGCGGGCCAGCATCAGGCCGATTGGCAGCTCGGCATCGGCCGCGCCGTAGGGCAGCGAGATGGCGCTGGCATCCAGATAATTGAAGACGCTGGTGTTGCGCAGGGCGCGGCGGTTGGCGGTCTGAAAGGCCTCGGCGTTCGTCGCGAGGTCACGGTGCTTGGGAGGCAGCATGGCCACGGTGGGAAGCAGCACCGCATCGAAGCCGACCAGTTCCGCAGCGAAGCGATCCTGAATGCCGGGGCGTTGCCATAGCCTGTTCAGATAGTCGCTTGACAGTACCTCGCGACCGCCGCGCAGCCGCTCGGCGATGAACGGGTCGTAGTCGGCTTCGCGAGCGGACAACTGCTCCCGATGCAGGGCCGCCGCCTCCGGGACGACGAGCCCACCCTGCTGGTTGATGGCGTGAGCCTCCACCACCGCCGCGAGCGGCAGGCGCTCGACGTGCCAGCCGAGTCGGTGCAGGGTGAACACGGCCTCGTCGAACGCGGCGGAGACCTCCTCGTCGAGCTCCTCGAGCAGTGGGCCGTCGGGTATCGCCAGGCGCAGTGGGCGAGGCGTGGCATCCAGGGTGACCTCCTGCCGACTTAGCGCCTGCCACAGGGTGGCACAGCAAGCGACGCTCGCGCCGATGGGGCCGACGCAGTCGAGGCTCGGTGACAGCGGGTAGGCGCCCTCGCCGGGCACGCTTGACTGGCTGGGCTTGAACCCCACCAGGCCGCAGAAAGCCGCCGGGATACGCAGCGAGCCGCCGGTATCACTGCCCAGTGCCGCCGCCGCGAGGCCAAAGGCCACCGACGCGGCCCCGCCCGAGGTCGACCCACCTGTGATGCGAGTGGCATCGAAGGGGTTGGGGGGCGTACCGACGTGGGGGTTGAGGCCAAGGCCTGAAAAGGCGAACTCGCTCATGGTGGTCCGGCCGGCGAGCAGCGCGCCGGCCTGACGCAAGCGGGCCACGGCTGGCGCATCCTGCGTCGCGGGCAGGCTGGTTTCGAGCACCCGCGACCCAGCGCGGGTCACCTCGCCGCGCACGTCGAAGAGATCCTTGATGCTGATAGGCACGCCGGACAGCGCGCGCGGTGCCTCGCCTGCTGCCTGCAGGGCCTGCTGAGCACCGGCCTGGGCGTCCAGGCGGGTCGGATCAAGGCTTAGGAAGGTCTCGCGGGTGATGTCCGTGAGCGCCGCGGCGCGCTGGCTCAGAGCCTCGCTGGCCTCGCAGTAGCTGAAGTCGCCATTCTGGAAGGCCGCGGCGAGATCCGCCAGCCGACGCTGGTTGGGCGGGCGCTCCCAGAAAGCCTTTGCCATCGCCCGGGATGTCTCGGGAGTGTGGTGGCTCATTGTGCTACCTCCAGCGCCTCGATCCGGTAGTGGTGGCTGAGCGTACGATCGCGCACCGGGTCCTTCAGGTGCATGGTGAAACCCTCGCTGGGGCGGATGCTGCCGATGGCTGGCACGGTGCCACACAGCAGCACGCTATTGGGCGCCAGGCTGCCGTTCACCGCAAGCGCCGCTGGCAGTTTCGCCAGCAGCGCCGGCACGTCGAGCAGCTCGGCCAGGGTACCCTGCTGGTAAGTGACGGTCTGGCCGTCTTCTTCGATTTCGCTTGAAAGTTCCAGCGTATCCCAGTGATCGCGGATCTCGTCGTAGCGCCAAGCCTCGCGGCCGATCGGCTTGGCGCACAGCTGCTTGGATTCGGCGACGCCAACGGCCTCGAGCTTGCGGTCGGTGTGATCGGAGGCCAGGGTCACCCACAGGGTGCCATCGGCGTCGCTGATCAGGCAGGCCTCGACCTCGCCGGAGCCGTGGGTACCAAGCATCTGCACCTGTTCCTGTTGGGTCAGCAGCTCGATGCCGCCCCGGTAAAACAGTGGGGTGGTGGAGGGAGGCTTAACGCCGAGTTCCGCTAGTTCCTCGATATGGTGCTGTACGCCGGCCTGGTCGCGGCCGGCCCAGCCAGCGATCGCCAGACGCTCGGGTGTCAGGGTGAAGGTACCGTCGGCATGGGTGAAGGTCAGCATGGAAAAGGCTCCGTTCTTGTTGTCAGGTCAGGATGTTAGGGCTATTGGTTCAGGACTATTGGTTCAGGACTATTGGTTCAGCGTCTGGGGCAGCCACAGGGCGATCGACGGAAAGGCCACCAGCAGCGCGGCCATCACCAGCATGGCGGCGAGGTAGGGCAGGGTGCCGATGATCACGTCGGAGAAGGCTTCGCCACGGCGCGAAGCCTGGACGATGTAGAGGTTGAGTCCTACCGGGGGCGTGATCAGCGCCAGTTCCACGAACAGGATCATCACGATGCCGAACCACACCTTGTCGAAGCCAGCGGCGACGATCAGCGGAGTGACGATGGGAATGGTGATCACCATCAGTGACAGGGTCTCGATGAAAAAACCCAGTACGATGAACAGCGCAATCACCGCCATCAGCAGCGCGAAGGGCGAGAGGTCGTAGGCGTTCAGCAGACCGGTGAGCTGCTGCACCATGCCCGAGGAGGCCAGCGCGAAGTTGAGGAAGGAGGCGGCCAGGATGATGAACAGGATCATTGAGCTGGTCTTGATGGTGCCGTCCAGCGCGGCCATCAGCATCTTGCCATCCAGGCTGCGGTTCAGTGCGGCGAGCCCCAGCGAGGCGATCACGCCGATGGCCGCGGCCTCGGTGGGCGTCGCCCAGCCCAGGTAGATCGAGCCCACGATTACCAGGAACAGCACCAGTAGCGGTAGCAGGAACTTGAGGCTATTCAAACGGGTGCGCCAGGAGGCCACATTGCTGGGGCCGCCCAACGAGGGCTTCCACAGGCATAGCAGCAACGAGGCGATCATGAACAGCAGCGCCAGCCCCAGGCCCGGGACCAGACCGGCCATGAACAGCTGCGGGATCGACGTCTCGGTAAGGAAGCCGTAGACGATCAAGTTGATGGAGGGTGGAATCAGAATCCCCAGGGTGCCGCCGGCGGCGATGCTGCCGCAGAACAGCTTGGCGTCGTAGCCCAGCATCTTGCCCTGGGGCAGGGCCACGGTGGAGACCGTGGCAGCGGTTGCCACCGAGGAGCCGGAGGTCGCCGAGAACAGCGCCGAGGTGGTGATATTGGCGTGCAGCAGGCCGCCTGGCAGCCACGAGAGCCAATGGTCCATGGCTCGGTAGGCCTTCTCGGCGATGCCGGCGCGCACGATGATCTCGCCCATCAGCACGAACAGCGGAATCGCGATCAGCAGGAAGGAGTCAGCGGCCGACCACAGGTTCTGACCGAGTGCCTTGGTCAGCGGGAAGAAAGAGAAGAACTGGTCGATGCCAAAGGCTAGCAGGAACAGCGTCACGGCGACTGGTATACCGGCCAGCAGCAGGCTCAGGATACCCACGGAAAGAAAGGCAAGCATCAGGTGGTCTCCTGGGCAGTTTCGCCCTTGTCCGGGCCGGCCAGGGCCTCGATGGTAGCGGCATCATGGGTGAGCAGCGCGGCCAGCACGCGCAGACCGAGCACGCTGGTCGTGATCGCGAACCACACATAGCCGGCGAGCCACAGTACCTGCGGAATCCACAGCGGAGTGGCCAGCGGGGTGTTGGCAGTGGAGCTGTTGGCGAGCGACTTGGCCAGCACCGGGTAGGCGTTGAAGGCAATGGTCCAGGCCACCAGGTTCAACGCCAGCAGAGCGATGATGTCGAGCGCCTGACGCGAGCGCGGAGACAGTTGGCCATGGACCACGTCGATGCGGATATGGGCGCGCTCCAGCAGGGTGTGCGACAGCCCCCAGGCCGAGAGCACCGCCAGCACATAGCCGGAGTACTCGTGAACCCCGGAGAGGGCATGGCCGGCGAACTGGCGCATCAGGATCTCGACACCGATGAACAGCACCACGGCCAGCAGGGCGAAGCCCATCAGGCGGGCGGCGATACGGGAAATCAGGCGCGTGACACCAACCACGGCATCGAGCGCGGGAATAAGGGTCTTCATGGGGTATTACCTCGCATATGGGCCGCCCCGCTTCGGCGGGGCGGCTGCGGGTCAGGGCGCGGTGGCAGTCAGACCTACAATCTCGCCGACGCTTGAGTTCCAGGCCTGGCGGGTCTCGTCATCGACACGGGATGCCCAGGCAGGCAGCACCTTTTCTTCGAGTGCCTGACGGGCCCGGGCCAGGTCGTCGTCACTGGCTCGCACCAGGGTCATGTCGGCCGGGTCACCCAGCGGGCACTCGCCCTGGCCGGTCAGGCAAGCGATACCGCGTGCCGTCTCGGTGCGGGCATTGGCCCATACCGGCGCCACGAACTCGCTGTCGAGACTCGACTGGATCTGGGCCTGAGTGGCGTTGTCGAGACCGTTCCACTTGTCGAGGTTGATGGCGGTGATCACATAGTCCCAGCCGCCCATCGGCAGGGCGAGCAAGTGGCTTGACACCTCATGCCAGCCGGCGCTGTAACCGGATAGCGAACCGGTTACGGCGCAGTCGATCACGCCGCGCTCCAGCGACCCCGGCACTTCGTTGAAGGCGATGTTCAGGCTCTGGGCGCCCAGCGCTTCGATGAACTCCCCCGTCGAGCGGCCGCTGGCGCGCACCTTTTTGTCGGCGAGGCTCTCGATGCCATCGATCGGCGTGTTACAGAACAGCACCTGGGCGGGGTAAGGCACGATGGCCAGCACATGGCTGTTGAAGCGCTCGTTCATGGTCGTTTCGGCGAGGGGGCGGAAGGCCCCGGCGACCTGCTGGGCGGACTCGATGTCGCTGGCCATCATCGGCAGGTCCAGGCCCTCAAGGGCGGGGGCATCGCCCACGGTGTAGTCGGCCACGGTCATGCCGACATCGAACAGGCCATCTCCCAGGTAGCGATAGACGTCGCTGCCCGCGATGCCCATCTGATCATGGGTGGTGACCTGGGTTTCGATCTCGCCATTGCTCTTCGCGGGCAGCGTCTCGCTCCAGAACGGTTTCTCGAACTGGCGGTGCAGCTCGAGGCTGCTCCAGCTGCCGACCACGTTGAGGGTGGTTTCGGCACTGGCCGTGGCGCTCAAGCCGATCAGGCCGAGGCCGACCAGGGTGGTCGTCAGGCGGGTGGGGCGAAGGGACTGAGTCATAAGGAGCTTCCTTCTTGTTGCTGTTATGGGAACGTGGGGTTTCGGCGCCTGAGGGTGCGGGGTCAGGCCTGCCCCGAACCTGCCCGGGTAGGCTTAACCGAATTTGAGCCGTTGGTTGGGCAGGTCGGTGATCAGCATGTGACCGGGACTATGGGTGATGACGAAGGGTAGCCTGGCCTGCTCGATGGCCAGCTGGGGAGTCACTCCGCAGGCCCAGAACACCGGCAGGTCATCGTCATGGAGGACGGGCGGCTCGCCAAAGTCCGGCGTGGCCAGATTCTTGATGCCGAGCAGCTCGGGGTGGCCGATATGGATCGGGGCGCCATGCACTCTGGGCATGTCGGTGGTGATCTGGATGGCGCGGATTGCATGCTCCGCCTGAAAAGGGCGCATGGACACCACCAGCTCGCCGCGAAAGACGCCGCTTGGGGTCAGGGAGCGATGGGTGCGGTACATCGGCACGTTGCGGCCATGGCTTAGGTGGCGCACGTCGAGGCCATCACTGATCAGCGCTTCCTCGAAGGAGAAGGAACAGCCGATCGAGAAGCTGACGAAATCCTCCTGCCAGTACTCGGCGATGTCGGTGCATTCGCCGGCCAGGGCGCCATCGCGGTAGAGGCGATAGCGCGGCAGGTCGTGGCGCAGATCGATGTCCTCGCCCAGTGCATGAGGCACGGGGTCGCCTGGGCGGGTCACGTCCAGCAGCGGGCAGGGCTTCGGGTTCATCAGGCAGAAACGCATGAAGTCGTCGGCATATTGTGCTGGCAGGATCACCAGATTGGCCTGGGCGAACCCAGCGGCCAAGCCGCTGGTGTGGTGGCTCCAGTCACCGCGGCGGATGGCCTGGCGAACCTCGTCGGGGCTCGAAGATGGCGTCAGACGGGCAGAGGTCATGGCATGTCTTTGTGGTTGTGATTATGCCTTCACGATAGGAATCCGCTTTCGATAAATCCAATCGATTCTTACGATACTTTTTGATCGGAAAAACCTTTCATGCGACCGGGTCAGGCGTTTTCGTGGGCGGCCTGATCACGCTGCGCGATCTCGATGGCGAGTTCCGTGATGCCTTCTGCCAAGGTGCTTTCGAGGTGCTGGGGCCAGCAGGCAGTGAAGCTCAGGGCGGGCAAGGTGCAGGGCAGCTTGATCAGCGCGCCGCTGGCCAGTTCCTTTGTCACGATGCGTGGCGGTATGGCGCCGATACCAAGCCCGTCGAGGGTCATGCGCACAATGGTCCACAGCGAGCTCGAGCAGTGTAGCTTGACGCTGTCGAGTCCCTGGTGGTGGAGCAGCGAACCCAGCTCATGGTAGGGGCGAGAGTGACGGGCAAAGGTGATCAGCGGGATGCTGCCGAGTCGCTGCAGTGAGAAGAAGGCCGGGTCGAGCCCCAGAGAGGGGCTGGCCACAAGGCCCATGGTGTAGTGACACAGGAAACGATTGAGCACGTTTTTGGTATTCACCGGGCCCATCAGAAAGGCCAGGTCGATATCGTGCTGGTTGAGCTTTTCGGCGAGTCCCGGCGAGCTGTCGACCTCGAGCTCGAGGGTCATCTCAGGAAAGCGCTGGGCCAGTTCGGTGAGGAAGGCCGGCAGCCAGCTGTGGGCTACGGTCTCCACAACCCCCAGCCGCAGGGTGCCCTGGAAGGGGGATTCCAGGTCGAGGATCTTGAGGGCCTGCTGGCGTGCCTCGAGGAGCTGCTCGGCATGGCGGTAGAACTGGCGACCCTTGGCGGTGGGTTTCACCGGCCGCTGAGAACGTTCCAGGAGACTCTCGCCGATCAGCGCCTCGAGCTTGCCGATACGATCGGATACCGAGGGCTGCGTCAGGTGCAGGTGGTGCGCCGCCAGCCGAAACGAGCCGAGGCGCACGATCCATACGAAGGCTTCGATTTCCTTGAAGTCGAACATGGGCTCAGGACGCGTTGCTGGCTCCGCCCAGCATGCCGCTGCGCAGGCCGGACTGGCTGGCATTGTCATTGAGGTGCTGGCGCACGCTGTCTTCCGGGGAGCCGGCCATTTCCCGGAACATGCCCATCGACCCAAGCAGCGCCGAGGATTCGTAGGGCACGAAGACGCGCTCGCCCTCCTTGGCCATGGTCGGCAGGGCCTTGATGTAGCTCTGGCCGAGCAGATAGCCGACCACGGTGCGCTTGTTCTCTTCGCTCTCGCCGATGGCGTTGAGCACCAGCTTGATCGATTCCTGCTCGCCCTGGGCGCGCAGAATCGCGGATTCCTTGTCGCCCTCGGCGTTGAGGATCGCCGATTCCCGCTGACCTTGGGCCATGGCGATGGCAGCAGACTTCTCGCCCTCGGCTTCGGTGACGGTGGCGCGGCGCTTGCGCTCGGCGGCCATTTGCAGGCGCATGGCGGACTCCACCTCTTCAGGCATGGCGATGTCCTGCACCTCGACCCGTGAAATCTTCACGCCCCACTTGGAGGCCGGTTCTTCCATCGAGGCCTGGATCTCGTTGTTGACCTCGGCACGGGACTCGAACAGCTTGTCGAGCTCCATCTTGCCGACCACCGAGCGCAGGGTGGTCTTGGCCAGCACTTCGACCGCCTGGCTCATGTTCTCGACTTCGTAGACCGCCCGCTTGGGATCGATGATCTGATAGTAGAGAGCGCCGTTAATGGTCACGGTGACGTTGTCGGTGGTGACCACCGGCTGGCCGGGGAAGTCCATGACCGTTTCACGGCGGTCGATGCGAATTTCGTCGCTGGTCAGCGGCAGGTACTCTTCCCCCATCTTCTTGTAGCGGATCATGGTGATGGCACGGGGCTGCTCGATGAAGGGGATGATGATATTGATGCCGCTCTCCAGGACCCGGTTGAACGAGCCCAAGCGCTCGATGACCATGACCTCGGACTGCCGCACGATGACCAGCCCCTTGGCGATGATCACGATACCCATGACGACCACGATCAGGCTGAGAATCAGCCCCGGGCTCAACGGAAATTCCATTTTCACTGCTCCTGTGATGATGCGCTGGCGGATGCCAGCGTGACGATGGCGGTGGTGCCATCGAATTCCTTGAAGATAACGTCGGTGCCCGGAGGCAGACGCGTGGTGGTGCTGTCGGCGACGCGCAGGCGGTAGAAGTCGCCGTTGATCTTGAGGCCGCTGGCGCCGTCGAAGTCGCGATCCAGCGTCAGATAATGGCGCCCCTGCTCGGCACCGGTGCCGGTGGTGCCATAGGCCACGCCCTTGGGCGAGAAGCGTGGCCGGATCACCTTGATGGTCAGGGGAACCAGCACTCCGGACAGCACGCCCATGGCGAGCAGTTGCCCACTAATGGGTAGCCCGAGGGCGGCGGTGGTCGCCGCGGTCAAAGCAGCAGCGATGGCTAGTGCCAGCAGCATCAGCGTGCCGGAGGTCAGCTCGGCCAGGCCGAGCACCAGGGCGGCAGCGAGCCAGAGCATCGCAGGGGTCCATTCCATGGCTGTTTCCTCGGTTGGTCAGTCGGTCTAGTGTCGCATGCCGCCTTGAAGGGGGCGCTAGGGCGTGAGTGCTGTTTAGCTCGCTGCGTTAAGTAATGCGCTTCGTCGGGCCGTCAGCGCGGGGCATCACTGATCGAGCGGGGCTCGCCGTTTTCATCGAGAATCACGCCCGGTGAGTAGGGCGTAGGTGTTTCATCGCCGGGTGCGCCGAGTACGGTCTCGCGGTGTCCATCCGGGTAGGTATTGATGGTACAACCAGGGAGCAGCATCGCCAGCAGGAGGCCGGCAATCAGCGGCAGGGCGCACAGACGGAAACGTGGCATGACGGGGCCTTCTAGGGATATCACAAGATTGATGCGTAATATGCTAATCATACCTTGCCCGCTTGTCCGGTGACATCTTCGTAACGGCTCCCTTGATGCCATATCATCGAACCTCATCCACCTCTACCATGAAGGGACTGGCCGCTCTCATGGCTATTGCCCCTTATCGAGGAGACACGCCGCATGTCGCAGCCCCTGACACGCCATAACCGACCCCAGCAGGTGCTCGATGCCATCGATGCCGCCAACGCCGGCCTTTCCGATGCCGACCGGGAGGCCAAGTTCGCCAAGCTGGCACAGTCGCCGTACCGCTTCTTTCGCGGCACCAATCACCTCTACTGGGATGATGTCTGGCACGATTGGCGCTTCGCCTTGTTCGGTGGCCTGCCCGAGACCCAGACCTGGCTGCAGGGTGATGCCCATGCCTACAACTTTGGCGCCTATGGCCATCACGACGATGCGGTGCGCTACGGCATGGATGACTTCGACGACGCCCTGATCGGCGACTACCAGTACGATCTCTGGCGGCTGGCCATCAGCCTGGTGCTCGATGCTCGCGAGAATGTCGGCCTGTCACGCAAGGGCATCCGCAAGGCATTGAAGAAACTGCTTGAAAGCTATCACGACGAACTGGCCGGGCACGTGCGCGGCGAGGCGCCGATGGCCGTGACTCTAGAGACCGCCAAGGGCCCCTTGGCGCCTTTCCTCGAGAAGGTGACGCGTAAGGAAAGCCGGGCCAAGATGCTGGACAAGTGGACCACCCTCGACGAGGGAGGGCGGCGCTTTGCCGTCGAGGAGCGTCCGGAGAAGCTGGCCCGATTGCCCGCGCACCTGAGTAGCCAACTGCGCAAGGCCATCGAGGAGGAGTACCGCAATACCCTGAGCGGGGCACGCGCCCAGGCCGAGGAGGATCACTTCCGGATCAAGGACATGGCGCGGCGTCTCGACGCCGGCACCGGCTCGCTGGGGCTCGAACGCTATTACGTGCTGATCGAAGGCGGGCGCAGGCTCGAACATAAGCACGAGCACGACGACGTGATCCTCGATGTGAAACAGCAGACGCCTCCCGAAGGCTGGCGCAAGATGAACGCCGCCGAGAAGCGTGCCTGGAAGGCCGCCTTCCCCCATGAAGGGACTCGCCATGCCGCCGCTTTCAGCGCTATCGCCGAGTATCCCGACCTCTACCTGGGCTGGCTGCATCTGGGCGAGAGCGTCTTTTCGGTGCGCGAGCGCTCACCGTTCAAGGAAGACTTTCCCACCCACAAACTCGACGGTGCCAAACCCTACCGCCAGCTGGTCAAGCAATGGGGACGGATTCTCGCGCGCGAGCACCTGCGTGGCGCCCGTGCCCTAAACCAGGACGACCCGGCACGCTTTGCACGCAACGTCTGCGCACGACTCGATGGACGCCTGGAGCCCTTTATCGAGGTGGTCAGCACCCTGGCGGTGACCTATGCCGACTGCGTCGCCCAGGATTACCGCGTCTTCGTCGATGCCCGTATGCCTGGCTATTCGGACGACACCTAGCCGGTGCTATGATCGGCTGATCTTCAATTTCATACATATACCCTCAGGGAAATATTCATGGCCAAGATCCACAACGACAACTCGCTGTCTATCGGTAATACCCCGCTGGTGCGTCTTAACCGAGTGAACGCAGGCGCGACCATCTGGGCCAAGATCGAGGGCCGTAACCCGGCCTATTCAGTGAAGTGTCGGGTGGGGGCGGCCATGATCTGGGATGCCGAAGAACGCGGCCTGCTCACACCGGATATGACCATTATCGAGCCGACCAGCGGCAATACCGGTATCGCGCTTGCCTTCGCCGCTGCCGCTCGCGGCTACAAGGTGATGCTGACCATGCCGGCGTCGATGAGCCTTGAGCGGCGCCAGGTGCTCAAGGCGCTGGGCGCCGAACTGGTGCTGACCGAGCCCGCCAAGGGCATGCCGGGGGCCATCGCCAGGGCCGAGGAAATCGCCGCGTCCGAACCGGCGCGCTATTTCATGCCCCAGCAGTTCAATAACCCGGCCAACCCGCGCATCCACGAGACCACCACCGGCCCCGAGATCTGGAACGACACCGACGGCGCGGTGGACGTATTCGTCGCTGGGGTCGGTACCGGCGGGACCCTGACCGGCGTCTCGCGCTATATCAAAAAGACCCAGGGCAAGGCGATTCATAGCGTGGCCGTCGAGCCCACTGATTCGCCTATCATCAGCCAGACCCTGGCCGGTGAGCCGCTGGCCCCCGCGCCACACAAGATTCAGGGCATCGGCGCTGGCTTCGTGCCCCAAAACCTCGACCTCGAGATGATCGACCAGGTCGAGCAGGTCAGCAACGAAGACGCGATGGCCATGGCGCACCGGCTGATGCTGGAAGAAGGCATTCTCTGCGGCACTTCCTGCGGGGCCGCCGTGGCCGCTGCCGTGCGCATCGGCCAGCAGCCCGAACATCACGGCAAGAATATCGTCGTGGTGTTGCCCGACAGCGCCGAGCGTTACCTGAGTTCCGCGCTCTTTGCCGATCGCTTCAGCGAGCAGGAAACGGTGCAGTAAGGCCGGTTGGTCTCAGCACACGTCATCGGCCGCGCCGAAACACAAGGACAGACGCATGATGCTTGATCCCATAATGATGGCCGCGCTGGCGGCCGTGTCGGCCTTCGTGTTGGGGGCGCTGGTGACCTCTTTGCTGGCCCGTCGACGGCGTCATGAGGCGCTCAAAAAGGCCCAGGCCGAGGCAGCAGCGCAGGCTGAGTCGCTGCGCGAGGCCTTGGCTCGTCAGACCGAGACGCTGGAAGCGCGCGATGCGATGCTTGCCGAGCGTGAGAAGGCGCTGGCCGAGAAAACCGATGCGCTCTCCCAGGCCGAGCTTGCCAAGGCGCGCCTGGAGACCGAGCTTTCAAGCCTGCGAGAGGGGCTCACCGCCCGTGAGCACGACGTCGAACGGCTGACCGATGCGCTTAGCGAGGCTCGCGAGCGGGCTCAGGCGCTAGGCGAGGAGAAGGCGACGCTGACCGAGTCGCTGGCGCGGTTACGGGAGCATCAGACGGCGCTGTCGGACGGTTTCCATGAGCGCTTGGCCGAGCGTGAGCAGCGCCTCGAGCGGGTCGAGTCTCAACGCGTCAAGCTCGAGCAGGCGCTCGAAGATAGCCAGGAGAAAGTCGCCGACCTGCGCGAGAACCTTCGTTCGGCAAGCACACAGCGCGACGAGAAACAGGCGGCACTGGTCAATTACCAGGCCTGGTGGGAGCGCGAGAAGGCCGCTCGCGAGACGCTGGCCGAAGAGCTTGCCAACCTGAAGACGACCCATGGCGAGCTGACCAGCACGCTCTCCCAGAAGCAGCAGCACTTCGACGAGCAGCTCACGCTGGTCAAGGAAAGTCGCGATCAGCTCAAGCAGGAGTTCGAGAACCTTGCCAACGAGATCCTCGAGCGTAAGGGCAAGGCTTTCTCGGATATGTCACAGCAGCGACTGACCGGCCTGCTACAGCCGATTCAGAGTGAGATGAAGGGCTTTCGCGAGAAGGTGGAGTCGATCCATCAGCAGGAGAGCGAGCAGCGCGTGCAGCTGCGCACCGAGCTCAAGCACTTGCAGAGCCTGAACCAGGCGATCACCGATCAGGCCGACAAGCTGACCAACGCCCTGCAGGGCCAGAAGAAAATCCAGGGCAACTGGGGCGAGCTGATGCTCGAGAACGTGCTGGATGGTGCCGGCCTGCGCCGCGGCAAGGACTACGATCGCGAGGTCAGCTTCACCACCGAGGATGGGCGTCGCCGGCCGGATGCCATCGTCTACCTGCCCCAGCAAAAGCATCTGGTCATCGACGCCAAGACCTCCCTCGCCGCCTATACCCGTTATGTGAACGGCGACAGCGATGGCGAGAGATATCAGGCACTTGCCGAGCACTGCAAGGCAGTGGGTGATCGCATTACCGAGCTTTCCGACCGCCACTACTACGATCTGCCGGGGCTCAACTCGCCGGAAGTGGTGGTGATGTTCATTCCCGTCGAGTCCGCCTACGTCGAGGCGCTCAAGCACGACGAGAGCCTCTATCAGCGGGCCATCGAGAACAACGTGCTGGTGGCCACCCCGACCACGCTGCTGACCAGCCTCAATATCGTGCGTCAGCTGTGGCGCTTCGAGGATCAGAGTCGGCATTCGGCCGAGCTTGCCAGCCGCGCCGAGAAGTTCTATGACAAGCTGCGTGTGTTCCTCAACAGCATGGAAGACGTCGGTAAGAAGCTCGACGGCGCCCGCCTGAGCTTTGATCGCGCCATGAACCAGTTGAGCGCCGGCAAGGGTAACCTGATCAAGCAGACCAACGAGTTTCGTGAGCTCGGCGTGGCGGTGAAGAAGGAACTGCCGCGGGAGCTTACCGAGCGGGCGCGACTGGAGCTGGAGCCTGGTGGTATGGATGGCGGCGAGAGGACAAGCGAAGGTGATGGCAACGACACCGGCGCGCTCGATGATACGGCGTCTGCTGACGCCACGCCCGACGCCACGCCAGACGCTTGGCAGGCGAACGATGAGCAGGCCGACACCGCCACCGGTGATACCCCGTCATGGGCGACACTGACTAGCGAGGCCGAAGAGCGCAGCTGACGAGCGATCGGCATCAGGCTGATATCTCGCCATCACGTCTCTGCCATGGAGCAGGCGGGAAGCTGTTTTCCCGACACGATCTGCCTGCGCCTGGCTGATAGAGGATGACTCCCATGGTGTTCAGCCGACGCGGCCTTTTCGGAGCTGCCTAACACATCCCCAGCAATCCGGCGGTCAGTGAGCCGTTTAGTGGCATTATCGCCAAGCACTCGCTGATTGCCGCCATCCCTCAGGAGGCCACCGTGGCCGGGAGCCTCCAGCGGTCCCCTGAGCGACGATATCGTCCCCCGCCGCGTCGCTCGCGATCGACGTCTCCCCGCCCCGATCAAGGGGCCCCGATCTTTGACTTTCCTCCTACGCCCTGACCTTACGCCACCACCTCCTCACGACGGGAGGAGGCAGGACGGCGAGCAATTGGCGACCCTTGACGTGGTGAGAGCCCGCCGCCTGCCGGGATGGGCCTTGCCCTTGAGACACGTCATCGATACGCGTCACCTCACAACAACTAGAGGGCTCGATATGACACCACGCCATGCTTTCCTGACTTCGCTGTTGGCCGCCGGCCTTAGCGCCGCCGCTACCTTGCCGGCCATGGCCTTCGAGGACGACACCCTTACCGTCTGGATCGGCGACAACAAGGGCCCTCAGGGGATCCGTGAAGTAGCCAAGCGATTCACGGCCGACACCGGTATCGTCATCGACATCGTCCATCCCGACGATATGACCAACCGCTTCCAGCAGGCCGCCGGCAGCGGCCAGGGACCGGACATCGTGATCTTCGCCCACGACCGCATGGGAGAATGGGCCCAGAGCGGGCTGCTCAAGTCCATTGCGCCCTCCGAGACCTACCGCGATCGCTACTTCGACTTCACCTGGGACGCCGTCGAGTGGAACGGCGCGACCTATGGCTATCCTATCTCGGTGGAGTCGCTGGGCCTGATCTACAACAAGGACCTGGTGGAGACGCCCCCCGAAAGCTTCGCCGAGCTTGCCAGCCTCGATGCCGAGCTAACCAAGGAAGGCAAGAAAGCGATTCTCTTCAACTACGGTGAGCCCTACTTCAGTTGGCCACTGCTGGCCGCCAATGGCGGCTATGCGTTCCAGCATACCGACAGCGGCTACGACACCAGCGACATCGGCGTCAACAATGCCGGCGCGGTGGCGGGAGCCGAGCGTCTGCGTGAATTGATCGACAGTGGCGTGTTGCCCGAGGGCACCGACTACAGCGTAACGGATACCCGCTTCAATCGGGGCGAGGTGGCCGCCATGATCAGTGGCCCCTGGGCCTGGAGCAACCTGGAGAAGAGTGGCATCGACTTCGGCGTGGCGCTGCTGCCCAGGGTCGGTGATGAGCGGGCCAAGCCGATGTTCGGGGTGATGGCGGCGATGATCAACTCGGCCTCGCCCAACGACTTCCTGGCCACCGAGTTCCTCGAGAACTATCTGCTCGAAGAGCAAGGACTGCGTACCTTCAACAGCGATGGGTCGCTGGGCGCCGTGGCCCATAAGGCCTATCAGCAGGACCTGGAATCCGATCCGCGGATCGCCGCTACCCTGGCCAACGCCGAGCTAGGCTCGCCGATGCCCAACATCCCCGAGATGGGGGCCTTCTGGTCGGCCATGGAACCGGCGCTGCAGAACATCGGCAGCGGCCGCCAATCACCACAGGCGGCGCTGGATGCCGCCGCGGAGCGCATCCGCACCGCTATCGAGTGACGCTTTCCTTCTCGTGTCCATGCCCCCGGCCGGCCGTGAACCCGCGTCAGGCCGGGACAGACCGCAGGTGACCCCATGTTTGTGACCAACGCCTCGCGCGGCTTACCGCGCCATCGATCCCGCGCCCCCGCCGAGCGCTACCGCCGTTGGGCGATGCGCGCCCTGACGGCACTGCTGGTGCTCGGCACGCTATGGCTGGTGGTGGCCTTCCAGCTGCGCGGCCAGTGGATGTTCTCGCTGCTGTTCCTGGTGCTGGGCGCCAGCCTGGCGATCGTGTTCGGCAAGCGCCAGCTGATGAGCCACCGCTATATCTTTCCGGCGCTGGCTGGGATGGGGGTGTTCGTCATCTTCCCCCTGATCTATACCATCGGCATCAGCTTCAGCAACTACAGCTCGAGTAATCTGCTCAGCGAGGAACGGGTACGTGCCCAGTTCCTCGGCCAGACCTACCAGGCCGAGGGCCAGGCCTTCGACTTTCGGCTGGTCCGTGACGGCAATCGGACGCGCCTCTACCTGGAGGCCGAGGCCTCAGGAGTGGCGGGGGAGGCCAGGCAACTGGTATCCCGGCCGCTGGCACAGGCCGTGGAAGGGCAACCCCTAGCGGTCGAGCCGACCCAGGCAACCCCCTCCGGCGAGGTGCTGGGCATCCGCGAGGTGATCGCCAATCGTGAGCTCCTTGAGGCCCTGAGCCTGGTGATGCCGGATGGCACCGAACTCCAGATGGCGGGGCTACGCAGCTTCGCGCCGATACTGCCGCGCTTCGAAGCGAACCCCGATGGCAGCCTGACCGACCTGCGCGACGGTACCACCCTGACGCCTAACCAAGAGACTGGCTTTTTCGTCACCGAGCAAGGTGAGCGGCTTACCCCAGGCTGGCCGGTCGCGGTCGGGCTGGACAACTACACCAAGATCTTCACCGATCCGGACATCCGCGGGCCCTTCCTGCAGATCTTCGTCTGGACCTTCGTGTTCGCCGGGCTGACGGTGGTCTTCACCCTGGCGGTGGGCTTCACCTTGGCCGCGCTGTTGCAGTGGGACCAGCTCAAGGGCAAAGCTGTCTACCGCACCCTGCTGATCCTGCCCTATGCGGTGCCGGCCTTCATCTCGATCCTGATCTTCAAAGGCATGTTCAACCAGAACCACGGTGAGATAAATCTGATCCTCGAAAACCTCTTCGGCATCAGCCCCGACTGGTTCACCGACCCGGCGATGGCGCGCACCATGTTGTTGATCGTCAACACCTGGCTCGGCTACCCCTACATGCTGCTGCTATGCATGGGGCTGATTCAGTCGGTCCCCAACGATCTCTACGAAGCCTCGGCGGTAGACGGCGGCGGGCCGCTGACCAATATGTGGCGCATCACCCTGCCGCTGATCCTGAAGCCGTTGACGCCGCTGCTGATCGCCGCCTTCGCCTTCAACTTCAACAACTTCGTGCTGATCGCCCTGCTCACCGGCGGTAAGCCGGACATCCTCGGTGCCAGTACCCCGGCGGGCACCACCGACCTGCTGGTCAGCTACACCTATCGCATCGCCTTCCAGGATGCCGGCCAGAACTTCGGCCTGGCGGCTGCCATCGCCACGCTGATCTTCCTGCTGGTGGTGGGGCTGTCGTGGCTCAATCTGCGCCTGTCCAAGGTCAAGGTCTAAGGAGAAGTCGTCTCATGGCCATGGTTCAACCCCGTTCGATCCGTACCCGCAAGCTGGGCGCACACCTGGCGCTACTGGGGTTCGTCAGCCTGGTGGTGTTCCCGCTGCTGCTGGTGATCTCGATCTCCTTCCGCGAGGGCAACTTCGCCACCGGCAGCCTGATCCCTGAACGCTTCTCGCTGGAGCACTGGGCACTGGCCTTCGGCATCCCCTGGGAGCGCGCCGATGGCACCGTCGTCCAGCCGCCGTTCCCGGTGCTGCTGTGGTTGTGGAATTCGATCAAGGTGGCGTTGGCGTCTTCGCTGATGATACTCGCCCTCTCCACCACCAGCGCTTATGCCTTCGCGCGCATGCGCTTCGCCGGCAAGGCGCCGATCCTCAAGGGCATGCTGATCTTCCAGATGTTCCCCGCGGTGCTCTCGCTGGTGGCGCTCTATGCATTGTTTGATCGCCTCGGCCAGTTGGTGCCCTGGCTGGGGCTCAACACTCACGGCGCGCTGATTCTGGCGTCGCTGGGCGCGGTGGCGCTGCATATCTGGACCATCAAGGGCTATTTCGAGTCCATCGACGGCTCCCTGGAGGAGGCGGCGATGGTCGACGGCGCCAGTACCTGGCAGGCCTTCTATCATATTCTGCTGCCGCTCTCGGTGCCGATCCTGATGGTGGTGTTCATCCTCGCCTTCATCATGTCGATCATGGAATATCCCATGGCCTCGGTGCTGCTGCTCGACGAGGACAAGCTGACACTCGCCGTCGGCGCCCAGCAGTATCTCGCCGAACATAATCCGCGCTGGGGTGACTTCGCCGCTGCGGCGGTGCTCTCTGGGCTACCCATTACCCTAGCCTTCCTGCTATGCCAGCGCTGGATCGCCGGCGGGCTCACTGCCGGTGGGGTAAAGGGCTAAGCCCCTGATTTCCTCGTCCCGACAGGGACCCCCCTTTCCCCGGCCTTCGCCGGGGTTTTTTATGTCGTGGTCGAAGCCATGGCAGGTTGTGGGGGGGCGACTTCCGGAAGCATGTCGTCCCGCTGGCGCCGGCGTCGAGGGGGCGATGAGCGTGGCTATCCCGTGTCAGGGCCGCGCTCCCTGCGAGAGAGTGGTTTTCCTCCAGGCCAATCACGGCGATATGGCAACGACAACGCCCCGGGCGCGAGGCGCACCGGGGCGTGGCAGAGCAGGGAGAGCGTCGTTCAGTGGGCGATGCCGGGGATCTCCACCTGACGCGGGCAGGCCTGGCCGTCGGGACCAAACAGGTGGCAGTGGGCACCGTCCAGGCCTAGCTCGATGCCCTGTTGCTCCTCTAGCTGGGCCAGGCCGTCTAGGCGCTGTGTCACGGTGCCCTCGGCGCCCTCGACCTGCAGGTGGGCGAGGGTCTCATAGCCTAGCTTCTCGGCCACCATCAGCTTGGCCTCGAGGGTCGCCTCGCCCTGGTCGGGGGCGACGAAGTCCTCGGCGCGAATCCCCAGAGTGGCGGTATCGCCCGCCTTGAGGCGTCGCCCGTCCACCGCCACGGCCAGCGTCTCGCCGGAGGGCAGGCGCACGCCGGTGCGCTGCGGGCCCGGGTCGACCACCGTCACCGGCAGGGTGTTGATGCGCGGCGAGCCGATGAACTCAGCCACCTCCAGCGACTGCGGGAAGTGGTAGAGCGACAACGGGGCGCCGACCTGGGCGATGCTGCCGCTCGACAGCAGCACGATGCGGTCGGCGAGCGTCATGGCCTCGACCTGGTCGTGGGTGACGTAGATCATGGTGGCGCCGAGGCGCTTGTGAAGCTCGGCGATCCGCACCCGCATCTCGACCCTTAGCGAGGCATCGAGGTTGGAGAGCGGCTCGTCGAACAGGAACACTGCCGGCTCCTTGACCAGGGTGCGGCCGATCGCCACCCGCTGGCGCTGGCCGCCGGAGAGGTCCTTGGGCTTGCGCTCGAGCAGCTCGGTGAGCTGCAGGATCTCGGCGGCGTGTTCGACCCGGCGGCGAATCTCGGCCTTGTCGGTGCGCGCCAGCTTGAGGCCGAAGGCCATGTTCTCGGCCACCGTCATATGCGGGTAGAGCGCATAGGACTGGAAGACCATGCCGATGTCGCGCTCCTGGGGCGGGATCTCGTTGATCCGCTCGCCGTCCAGTCGCATCTCGCCGCGGCTGATGTCCTCGAGCCCGGCGACCATGCGCAGCAGGGTCGACTTGCCGCAGCCCGAGGGGCCGACGAAGACCACGAATTCGCCGTCGTGGATGGTCAGGTCGATATCGCGCGAGATCTCGACGCCGTCATAGTCCTTGCCGATGCTTTCGAGTGTCAGATGTCCCATGAGGTTTCCTCGGAATCGGTGATGCAGCGAGCGATGGCGATGCCATAGGCGGGCAGTGTGAGCCCGCCATCCCGCCAACTGCCGTTGACCATCGCCGGTGCATCGTCGAGGGCCTGGGCATCCTTAGGCGCATCAAGCTCGCGGGGTTCACCGGCGAAGTTCAGCGCCACCAGCAGGCGCTCGCCCGCGTACTCACGCTCGAGGCATAGCACCTCGTCACGCACCGGTTGGTAGCAGACCGCGCCCTTGATCAGCGCCGGCCGGGTACGGCGGAAGGCCAGGAAGGCCCGGTAGGCGTTGAGCAGCGAGTCTGGGTCCAGGTCCTGCTGGTCCACGGCCAGGCCTAGGTGGGCGTCGGGCACCGGCAGCCAGGGCGTGGCCCGGGAGAAGCCGCCGTGGTGGGCATCGGCCCGCCACGGCATGGGCGTGCGGCAGCCGTCGCGGCCCTTGTAGCTTGGCCAGAAGGTGATGCCGGCCGGGTCGACCAGTTGCTCGAAGCTCAGCTCGGCCTCGGGCAGGCCCAGTTCCTCGCCCTGGTAGAGGCAGATGCTGCCGCGCTGGGTGAGCAGGAAGGCCAGGTAGAGGCGGAGCCTAGCGCTATCGTCTTCGGCGCCCCAGCGGGTGGCCAGGCGGGTGACGTCGTGGTTGCCCAGCGCCCAGCACGGCCAACCGTCGCCGATGCGCGCCTCCATGGCGGCGAGCGTCTCACGCAGGAATTCCGGGTCATGCCGTTCGCCGAGCAGGTCGAAGGAGTAGGCCATGTGCAGACGATTACCGCCCTGGGTGTACGCGGCCATCACGCCCAGGGAGTCGTCGTCGCCGACCTCGCCGACGCTGGTGGTGCCGGGGTATTCGTCGAGCAGCGCCCGAAGCCGCTCGAGGAAGGCCAGGTTTTCGGGCTGGGTCTTGTCGTAGAGGTGCTGCTGATAGCCGTATGGATTGTCCGGCCGCACGCCGATGAAGCCTGCGGCGATCCCCTCCCGGGGGGGGTTGTCCTTGAGCTCGCCGTGGGTACAGAAGTTCACCGCATCCAGCCGGAAGCCGTCGACGCCGCGCTCCAGCCAGAAGCGCACCTCGCCCAGAATGGCCTCGACCACCTCGGGCGTCTGGAAGTTGAGGTCAGGCTGTTCGACCAGGAAGTTGTGCAGGTAGTACTGGCAGCGGCGGGTGTCCCACTGCCAGGCGGAGCCGCCGAAGATCGCCTGCCAGTTGGTGGGCGGCGCACCGTCGGGCCGGGGGTCGGCCCACACGTACCAGTCGGCCTTGGGGTTGTCGCGGCTCTGTCGGCTTTCCTGGAACCAGGCATGCTGGTCGGAAGTGTGGGAGAGCACTTGGTCGATGGTGACCCGGAGACCGCGGGCATGGGCGGCCTCGACCAGGCGGTCGAAGTCCTCGAGGGTGCCGAACATGGGATCGACGCCCCGGTAGTCACTGACGTCGTAGCCGAAGTCCTTCATCGGCGAGGTGAAGAAGGGCGACAGCCAGATGGCGTCGACATTCAGCGAGGCAATGTAGTCGAGCCTGTCGATCACGCCCTGCAGATCGCCGATGCCGTCGCCATTGGTATCCAGGAAGCTGCGCGGATAGATCTGGTAGATCACCGCGCCGCGCCACCAGTCGGCGCCCTCGCGGCCGAGGTACTGAGAGGTATCTGTGATCATGAGCCGGGTCCTCGTTGTGGATGGGCGTCGGTGCTGGGCCGCGCCCACGGGAAAGAGTGTCGGGCTCATGGTGGCGGGAGTGCCGAGGAGATAGATCCTCCCGTCGGGGACGAGACAGGCGTAGGCAGGGGGAGGAGGTGGAGCGACTACTCCCCCTGGATGCGGCCCAGTAGGTCGCCGGCCAGGGCGATGGCCTCTTCCCGGCGGCGGATGTTCTGTTTCTGGTAGAGGCTGCGGATGTGCGTCTTGATGGTGGTCGGCGCCACCGAGAGCTGTTCGGCGATCTGCTCGTTGGACAACCCGGCGTGGATCAGGCCGAGAATCTGCCACTCGCGGCGGGTCAGCGGCGAGGTGCGGATCAGTTCGGGGACGTCGGGACGCGTGACGATGTCGGCGATCACGGTGTCGTCGAGCATCAGGCGCACGGCGCGGCCGAAGTCGCGCTGGCGGCCGGCCAGCATTATCAGTCGCTTGGCTCGCTCGCGCGCCAAGCCATCGAGTTCATGAGTCTCGAGCAGGGCCGTAAGCATGTCGTGAAGAGGCTTGCCCAGCCGCAGAAAACTCCCGGTCAAGGCCGTGCGCGTAGCTAGGTCGAGTGCCTTTGACATATGCCTCAGTGCCGCATCGCGGTGGTCGCATTGCCATTCCAGCGCCGCCAGACAAAGTTGGTTGCGATTGGCATCGGTTATCAGGCCGAAGTGTTGGGTCTGTTCTTCTAGGGCTTCCAGCAGGGGGCGGGCCTCCTCCGGCCGGTCGAGTAGCATCAGGGCGCGGGCGTGATTGCGTACGTTAGCCTGGGCGAAATGGTTGCTGGCGGTGTCGAGTTCGGCCGCCGGCGCCTCCTGCAGCCAGCGGGTCACGGCATCGC
Source organism: Onishia taeanensis (assembly GCF_013349955.1). GTDB lineage: Bacteria > Pseudomonadota > Gammaproteobacteria > Pseudomonadales > Halomonadaceae > Onishia > Onishia taeanensis_B. The sequence continues at coordinate 119,272 of NZ_JABVXC010000005.1, forward strand.
GATCGTCGTTGGCCTGCCACCAGGCCAGCAGGATGGCATGAGCATTGGCACGCCAGTCGATGTGATAGTCGCCCTCGGCCAGTATCTTGCGCAGGCGGCGGATGTGGTCGGTGCAATGGGCCTGGTCACCACGGGCCAGGGCGACCTTGGCTAGACCGACGTGACACTGCAGGGTCCAGGCCTCGCCCTGACTGTCAAGTACGGCAATGCCTTTGAGTGCCGCCTGCTCGGCCTCGTCCAGGCGGTGCCATTCCCACAGCAGCTGACTGCGGATGCGGTACAGGAACTCGGCCACCGGCAGACGGTCGAGGCCGCAGTGCTCGATGTGCGCGAAGGCACGTTCCTGGATATCGAACGCCGCCTGCAGGCGGCCCTGTGCCACCAGGGTCTCCGAGTGGTGGCACAGCGTCCAGAGGATCAATTGGTCGTCGCCGAGGTGTCTGGCTTGTTGCTCCACCGCCTGGATCCGGGCCAGCGATTCCTCCAGCTGGCCCTGAACGAAACGCGCTTCACAGTAGATGGCGCCGGCCGAGACCGGAGTGGCATCCAGATAGTGTGCGGGCAGCGTTAGCGCCTGCTGGGCCAGCGGGGCGGCCCGCTCGGCGTCGCCCTGGTTGATCGCCAACTGCGCGCGAAGCGTGGCGAACTCGGCGGCCAGCGCTTGCCAGTCCGGTTCATCGAGTTGTGCCTCGATCCAGCCGATGGTCCGCTCGGTGCGGTCGAACTGGTACTGGGCATGCGTGACCCAGCCATAGATCAGGGTCAGCCGAGGTGAGGCGCTGAGCCGGGCTTCGCCGAGGGTTTCCATGGCCCGCGCCAGCAGGGCGAAGTGGCCGTTGGCTAGCAGGTGCGGGCCGTGGTGTTCGATCAGCGTCGCTAGAGCCGCCGGCTGGTCGGCATTGATGGCCTGGGCAAGCGCCAGGTCGGGCTTCCCCAGCGCCAGCCATGCGGCGCTGGCTCGGCGGTGCAGCTGGTGTTGGGAGTCAAGGCTCATTTCATGTCGACGATGGCACAGGTACTGGGCGAACAAGGGATGAAAGCGCCACCATTGATCGTCGGGGGACAAGCGGTAGAGAAACAGGCCCGCCCGGTCCAGGGCTTCCAAGCGTTGGGTGATCCGGTCACCTTCCAGCAAGCGTGCCACCAGCTGAGGCGAGAAGCGTTCCAGTACCCCGAGCTGCAGCAGCAACTGGCGGTCGTCGTCATCGGCACGCCCACTCAGTAGGTCGTCAAACCAGGCCACGAAGTCCGGGTGCGCGCCGCTCATGCGATCGAGCAGGGCATCGAAGCCGGCTCGCGTGGTGGTGCGCTCGACCAGCCAGTTGAGGGCCATGATCCAGCCTTCAGTCAGGCGCAAGGCGCGCTCCAGGCTGACTCGGCTAGGAGGGAAGATAAGCTGCTCGGCGCACAGCGTTTGGGCTTCTTCATGGTCGAAGGCCAGCGCCTCGACGCCGACTTCCTCTAGCTCGCCGCGCAGGCGAAGCGCCGGCAGGCCAAGGGACGGCCAGGTGCGCGAGACCAGCGTCAGGGTCAGCCAGGGGGGCTGGTGGCGAAGCCAATGCATTAGGCCGGCCAGGATCTCGGGGTTGGTGATATGCTCGAACTCGTCAATCACCAGTCGGCAGGGCTTGGCCTCGCCGGGCAGCTGTGACAGCCAGGTTTCGACGGTATCCTCCAGGGAGACATCAGGATATTCAGTCGAGTCGCCGCTGGACGGGGGCGAGCACTGGAGATGCTCCCGGAACAGGGTGCCGAGGGCAGCCTCGAAGTAGCGAATGAAGCGCAGTGGGACATTGTCCTGAGGATCGAGCCGCAGCCAGGATGCCGCTTGTTCTAGAGCCGGCAAGCGCTCGGCGAGCAGCGTGGTCTTGCCGTAGCCGGGGGGAGCATGAATCACCAGCACGCGGATGCGCTCGTCGAGCACGAAGTGATCGTTGAGGCGCTCTCGAGCGACTGTGGTGGGCGGCAACAGTGGCGGAGCGAGCTTGTCTGGCATCAGTCGCATATCACACCGGAATAGGGGCTTAATCGTTATAGATTTCCTCTAGTATGCCCAACCGGTGAGCCCTACGGGACTCTGTTCGACCAAGGTGTTAGGGTCGTCGCTCTGTTCCGACGCCACCATCGCCGCGAGCCTGACATGACCGATGCTATCGCCCCTACGCCGGCATATCGTCCGCTATTGCACTTCACGCCGCCCAAGGGCTGGATGAATGATCCCAACGGGCTGGTGCATCACGCGGGGCAGTACCATCTCTTCTACCAGTATTATCCGCATGACACCGCCTGGGGGCCGATGCACTGGGGACATGCCAGCAGCGGCGACCTGGTGCACTGGACCCATCGGCCGGTGGCGCTCACGCCCGATGAACACGGCATGTGCTTTTCGGGCAGTGCGGTAGTCGATTGGCAGCATGCCTTCGTGCCGGAATGCGAGATCACCACGGCACCGCGCAAGGCCGAGTGCGGCACGCTGCGTGCGGACATGCTCACGCCCCTGGTGGCCTTCTTTACCCGCCACGTGCCGGGCGGCTCCCCCGAGCGAGACCATCAGTCCCAAGCGATGGCAGCCAGCCGCGATGGCGGGCGTAGCTGGCAGGCGCGTGATGCGGCGATCCTCGACAACCCGGGGCTTCAGGACTTTCGCGATCCCAAGGTGTTCTGGCATGCCGAAAGCGCGCACTGGGTGATGATCCTCACCGAGGGGCAAACGCTCGGCATCTATCGCACCCAGGGAGGCGCTGACTGGGAGAAGGTTTCCACCTTTGGTGCCGGTTATGGCGCTCACGACGATCTGGCCTGGGAATGCCCCGACCTCTTCCCGCTGCCGGTAGAAGGCCGAGTCGGCACCGATCAGCAGGGGGGTGACGGCACGGATCTCGACGCGGGCGCCGATAGCTTTGAGGAGCGCTGGGTGTTGATGGTCGGCGTGCAGCGCTGTGGCCCTGCTGGTGGCTCCGGCACCCAGGTGTTCATCGGTGACTTCGACGGCATTCGCTTCAAGCCTGATCAGGCCCCAGAGACGGTAACCTGGTTCGATCACGGCGCCGACTGCTACGCCGCCCAGAGCTGGTCGGATCATCCCGGTGAGCGCCTGGTGATCGGCTGGATGAGCAACTGGCTATACGCGCATCAGACGCCGACCGGTGACTGGCGCGGCGCGATGACGATTCCCCGAGCGCTGAGCCTTGCTCGTGATGAGCAAGGCGAGGGTCATGTGCTGCGCCAGGCGATTCCGGATCGGGTTCGCGATAGCGCCCTGGCCCTCGATGCGATTATGGTACCGCGCCAGCCGGCGACCGGCAGCGTCCTGGAGCTTGGCGAGGCCGAGGCCGCCTTGGCCGAATTCCGGCTCGATCTCGTACCGGGCGCCACGGTGGTGCTTCGCCCCTTCGGCGACGACAGCCTGGTCTATCGGCTGGAATACATGGACGCCGGCCTCGATGTGACCGTTGAACGTATCGCGCCGTCTGACCCGGACGCGAGTCAAGCGGCCGCACTGAGTGAGCACTTCCCGCACTGCACCCACTACCATTTGGCCGCCGGGCCGCGCATCGCCTGTCAGCTGTTGCGCGATCGCTGCTCGGCGGAGCTGTTTATCGATGACGGGAGGCTGGTGATCACCGAGCTTGCTTTTCCAACCGCGCCGCTGCCGATGACGCTGAGCGTCGAGCAGGGTGAGGTCGGCCTCGGCGCCGTCAGCGGTCGGCACTGGTAGGCAGCCCTGACCGTGCGACCATGCCTGGGCAGGGCGTCAGGTGCTTTCACCGACCAGCAGCTCGAAGCCTACGTCGTGCTGTTCAGGAGTGCGAGCAGCGCCCTCGAGCCTGGCGATCACCCGGCGGGCGGCCTCGCGGCCGATGGTTTCTCGCGGTGAGCGGATGGTGGTCAGGCGGGGGGTGATGCGCTGACCGATCGGCAGGCCGTTGAAGCCGGCGATGGCGATCTCTTCGGGCACCCGGATGCCCTGACGCTGGGCGTGCAGGATGGCACCGGTGGCCAGATCATCATTGGCGAAGTGGATCGCCGTGGCCTCCGGATGATGGGCGAGCACCTCTTCCAGCGCCTGGGCGCCGGTCTCGAACTGGCCGAGATGCTCCAGATCCAGCAGCGGTGCCGATAGATCTTGTTCTTCCAGCACCTCGCGGTGCCCCGCAAAACGCAGGCCGGCACGATAGTCGCGTTCCAGCTGGGCGGCCACATAGACGATCCGGCGATGGCCGCGCCCGAGCAGGTGTCTCGCCATGCAGCGCCCGGCTTCGGCATGATCGAGCCCAATGTTCAGGTCCCGCGCTTCGCCAAGCTCCATGATCTCGGCAATCGGGTGCTCCCAGTGCTCGAGCACGCGCTGGCAGGCCTCGTTATGACGCAGGCCGGTCACTACCAGCGCCGAGGAAGACCAGCCGAGGAAGGTACGCACCAGCTCGCATTCCCGGTCCAGGTCGTAGTCGGTGTTGCCGAGCAGGATCTGGTAGCCGTGGCGCTCGAACTCCGCCTGCAGGCCGGCGATTACCTCGACGAAGACGATATTGGCAAGCGACGGCACGATCACCGCGATGAAGCGCGAATTGGCCGAGGCCAGGCTGCCGGCCAGCATGTTGCGCACATAGCCCACCTTGTCGATGGCTGCCTCGACGGTGGCCCGCGTCGCGGGACGCACCGCCTGCGGCGAGTTGAGCACCCTTGAGACGGTGATGGCTGAGACGCCGGCCTCCCGCGCCACGTCAGCGAGTGTCGGCTGCATGACACTCTTGCGATTGCGCCGCTGTTTGTCGCCCGCCATGGGCTTTCCCTCCTGTGGTCGGTCCCTGACTGCTTGCTGATTGTCCGACGGCGCCTTTCCTGATCGTTCGCCCCTCGCTGTTCTTATCGGCCGCTGTGCGTTTTCCGGGCGGATTTTAGCCTTCGGTCCGGCCTCGGGCGAGGGCAACGATCTAAGGCGAGGCGTGTGATTAGACATTGGTCTCGCTTTGTGCGCTGTGTCTTGCTCTGACCAGAATCCTACTCTAAGAATGAATGGTAGCGCTAACATCGGCGCATCGCCAGAGCCATGCAGCGGCCATTCTTGCCCCTCTTAGGGCCCGCCAGACGAGCGCCATATTCGCTCATGATCATTCAGCTAGGAGTCTTCCGTGTCCCCACAAAACGCCTCATCCATCGGTGTCGTCGGCCTTGGTGCCATGGGTCTCGGCTCGGCCACGGCCATGCTCGAAGCCGGTCTGCCGGTCATTGGCTGCGATATTTCGGCCAAGGCCCGCGAGACCTTCGAGGCAAGGGGTGGGCGCTGCGTGTCCACTCCCGCCGAACTTGCCGCCGAGTGCCGTGTGGTAGTGCTGGTGGTGGTCAATGCGGAGCAGGTCGAGAGTGTGCTCTTCGATGCCCCGGCTTCGGGTGAGGCGGCTCTGGCCGCGAGTCTGGCGCCGGGCAGCCTGGTGATGCAGTGCGCCACGGTGGCCCCTAGCTATGCCACGGCGCTCGGCGAACGGCTGGCGGCGTTGAACCTCGAGATGCTCGACGCGCCGATCAGCGGTGGCGCCGCCAAGGCACGCAGCGGCGATTTATCGGTGATGGCCTCCGGTGCCGAGACCGCCTACGCCAAGGGGCAGGCGGCACTCGATGCCATGGCGGCCAAGGTTTATCGCCTCGGTGATGCGCCGGGCCCAGGCTCCAGCGTCAAACTGGTTAACCAGCATCTGGCCGGGGTGCATATCGCTGCGGCCGCCGAGGCACTGGCGCTGGGCATCCGCATGGGGATCGACCCCGAGGTGCTGTATGAGGTGATCACCCACTCGGCGGGTAACTCCTGGATGTTCGAGAACCGCGTGCCGCACATCCTCAAGGGCGATTACACCCCGCTCTCGGCGGTGGATATCTTCGTCAAGGATTTGAACATCGTGCACCAGACCGGCCGCGAGCTGCGCTTCTCGATGCCGGTGGCGGGCAGCGCCCTGCAACAGTTCACCGCCGCCAGCGGTGCGGGCTTCGGCCGCGAGGATGACTCGGCGGTGATCAAGGTCTATCAGCGTCTGTCTGGCATCGACCTGCCGGCCGCCAACGACGGCAATGCAGGGGAGGGGCTGTCATGAGCCGTGAGCAAGCCTCCAAGATCGTGCTCGGTGCCATCGCCGATGATTTCACCGGCGCCACGGACCTTGCCAACAACCTGGTGCGCTCGGGCATGCGCACCCTGCAGGTCATCGGCGTGCCGAGTGCTGATGTGGCGCTGGACGATATCGATGCGGTGGTGGTGGCCCTGAAGTCCCGCTCCTGCCCGGCGGCGGAAGCCATCCGCGACTCCCTGGCGGCCCTCGACTGGCTTCAGGCCCAGGGCGCCCGTCAGATCTTCTTCAAGTACTGCTCGACCTTCGATTCCACCGATGACGGCAATATCGGCCCGGTGGCCGATGCCTTGCTGGAGAGGCTGGGTGCCGCTCAGCCAGATGCGCTGAAAAGTCAGCAGACGGTGATGGTGCCGGCTTTCCCGCTCAATGGCCGTACCGTCTATCAGGGCCACCTCTTCGTCGGCGACCGCTTGCTCAATGACAGCGGCATGCAGCATCACCCCTTGAACCCAATGCGTGACGCCGACCTGGTACGGGTGCTCGCCCGTCAGACATCGCAGCGGGTGGGCCTGCTCAACCGGGCGATTCTTGCCAAGGGGGCGCCAGCGGCCGGCGCCCATCTCGCCGAGCTGCAGCAGGCCGGGGTTCGCCATGTGATTTGCGACACCCTGGATGAGGGCGATCTTGAGGTGATCGCCGCGGCCGTCGTCGAGATGCCGCTGGTCACCGGTGGCTCCGGCCTCGGTCAGGCGCTGCCGGAGCAGTATCGCCAGAAAGCGTGGCTGGCCCCGGTCGAAAATGCCGGGCGATTGGCGCCGGCCAGCGGAGCGGCCCTGGTGCTCTCCGGCAGTTGCTCGCGAGCGACGCTAGGTCAGGTCGAGCACTTTCTCGGCCGTCATGAAGGCTTGGCGCTGGACCCGTTGGCGCTGGCCGAGAGCGATGCGCCGATCGAAGACGCGCTTGAATTCGCCCGGACTCGGCTATTCGGCGCTGCCACAGGCCCGGTGCTGATCTATGCTTCGGCGGCGCCGCAGGCAGTGGAAGCCGCCCAGGCGACGCTGGGGGCGGCTCGGGCCGGCGAGCTGGTCGAGCGGGCGCTGGCGACCATCGCCCAGACGCTGGTCGCCGAGGGCGTGGGGCAGTTGCTGGTCGCCGGTGGTGAGACCTCCGGGGCGGTGGTGTCGGCGCTGGGCGTTGGCGAGCTGCGCATCGGCGAGCAGATCGATCCTGGCGTGCCCTGGACCCAGACACAGCTTGCTGGTCGCGAAGCGCCGCTGTCGCTGGCGCTCAAGTCCGGCAATTTCGGCGGCGTCGACTTCTTCACTCGCGCCTTCGACGTCCTGTCCGAGCAGTCGAGTGCGGCAGAGGAGGGCGCATGAGCACCCGAGACGATAACCGCTTGCGCGAGCAGATCGCCGTCTACGGCAAGTCGCTGTTCGACCGCGGCCTGACCATGGGATCCAGCGGCAATATCAGCGTGCGCCTCGACGATGGTGGCTGGCTGATGACGCCCACCAATGCCTGTCTGGGGCGGCTCGATCCGGCGCGTATCTCGCGGCTCGACCGCGATGGTCGCCACCTTGACGGCGCCAAGCCGACCAAGGAAAGCGTGCTGCACATGGCGATGTACGGCGAGCGGCCTCAGTCCGAGGCCATCGTGCACCTGCACTCGACTCATTCGGTGGCGGTCTCCTGCCTACCCGAGGTGGATCCTTGCGACTGCATCCCACCGCTGACCGCCTACTACGTGATGCGGGTCGGCCGGCTGCCCCTGGTGCCCTATCACATGCCGGGTGACCCGGCGCTGGGCGATGCGGTGAAGGGGCTCGCCGGCAAGCACAGCGCCGTGCTGCTGGCCAATCACGGCCCGGTGGTGGCCGGCAAGTCACTGGAAGCCGCGGTCTATGCGACCGAGGAGCTCGAAGAGACCGCCAAGCTCTATCTGCTGCTGCGTGGCCAGAACCCTCGCGGTCTGAACGAGGAGCAGGTGGCGGAACTAGAGGCGCGGTTTCCCCGCGATTGACACAGAGCACGATGCGCCGCCGCTTGCGGTGGACGCAACGATCGAGATAACGACGAGATAACAACGAGACAACAGGAATCGACATGATCCGACTGGCCGCCAATCTCAGCATGCTGTTCCCGGAACAGGCCTTCATGGAGCGCTTCTCGGCCGCCGCCGCGGCGGGCTTTCAAGGCGTCGAATATCTCTTTCCCTATGCCTTCGAGGCCCGGGAACTGCGCTCGGCGCTGGATGACAACGCCCTGAGCCAGGTGCTGTTCAATCTGCCGCCGGGAGACTGGGACGCCGGCGAGCGGGGGTTGGCGAGCCTGCCCGGCCGTGAGGCTGAATTCCGCGATAGCGTCGTTGAGGGCATTCGCTATGCACAGGCGCTGGACTGTCCGCGGCTGCACGCCATGGCGGGCTTGTTGCCCGAGGGCGCCGATGCGGCGATCCGAGAGGCGCACCTTGCGACCTACATCGAGAATCTACGCTTCGCGGCCGGAGAACTCGAGAAGGTCGGCAAGACCCTGCTGATCGAGCCGATCAACGGCCGCGACATGCCGGGCTTCTTCCTGCAGCGCCAGGGGCAGGCCCGCGAGGTGCTCGAACGGGTCGGTGCCGACAATCTCAAGGTGCAGTTCGATCTCTATCACTGCCAGATCGTCGAGGGGGACCTGATCCGCAACATGGAAGCGCAGTTCCCCCACATCGGCCACGTGCAGCTCGCCGGAGTCCCGGAGCGCCATGAGCCGGATCTGGGTGAGGTGAATTACCCGGCGGTGCTCGCTCACCTCGATGCCTTGGGCTATCAGGGCTGGGTGGGCTGCGAATATCGGCCGGCCGGCGATACCCGCTCGGGGCTGGCCTGGGGCCGTGATTATGGCCTGCGTGGCTGAGTTCGCCGGAAAAGCGCTGAGCCAAGCGGTATCGCCTCAAGCAGCTGTGCTTAAACAACCATGCTTTAAACAGCCAAGCTTTAAACAACGACGCACCTGATTCGTACCACGACAATCCACACAACGACCATTCACATAACAACCATTCACATAACAACCAGGTAGCTGCCATGCACGTTCTGATCACCGGTGCCGCCGGTTTCCTCGGCCAACGCCTCGTTCACGCTCTTGCCGCCTGCCGCGAGCTGGACGGTCAGCCGCTCACGCGCCTGACCCTGGTCGACCAGGTGGAGGCGTCCGTGCCCGAGATCGCAGGCGTCGAGTGCGTCGCTCGGGCCATCGACATCGCCGCGCCCGGTGCTTTGGACGCAAGCCTCGACGAGCACCCGGAGGTCATCTTCCACCTCGCCGCGGTGGTCAGTTCGGCCGCCGAGGCCGATCTGGATCTGGGCATTACCGTCAACTTCGAGGCCACTCGGGCGCTGCTCGAGGGCTGCCGAGCCCGCAAGCTCTCGACCACTCGCTTGATCATGGCCAGTTCGGTGGCGGTCTATGGCGGCGACCTGCCGGATGTCGTCGAGGACATGACCGCGCTGACGCCGCAAAGCTCCTATGGCACCCAGAAGGCCATGTGCGAGCTGTTGATCACCGACTATAGCCGCCGTGGCTTGATCGATGGACGGGTGCTGCGTCTGCCGACCATCGTCATCCGCCCGGGGCGGCCCAATGCCGCAGCCTCGAGCTTCGCCTCCAGCATCCTGCGCGAGCCGCTCAACGGCGAGGATGCCGTCTGCCCGGTGCCTACCGATCTCGAGCTATTCGTGATGTCGCCGCGCCGGGTCACTGAGGCGCTGATTCACGGTGCCGAGGTGACCGGCGAGGCCTTCGGCCCCTCCCGAGCACTGATGCTGCCGGGCATCACGGTGAGCGTCGCCGAGATGCTCGAGGCGCTGCGCGAGATCGGGGGCGAAGAGGCCCTGGCCCGGGTCCGCCATGAGCCTGATCCGCGCATCGAGGCCATCGTCGCCAGCTGGCCATCTCGCTTCATCAATGCACGCGCCCGGGAGCTCGGCTTCCAGGGCGATGCCAACCTTCGCGACATTGTCGAGAGTTATCTCGGCGAGCGTGACTGAGTCCTCGATCCCGTCGAGGAACACCCCAGCGTGTCTCTGCAACCCAAGAGGTCATAACAATGAAAGCCAAGTTTGCACGCCACAGCCTGTCCGTTGCCATCGGCAGCCTTACCACCGCGGCCCTGGCGCTCGGCGCCATGAATGCCCAGGCGGCCCAGACCATCAACCTGGGGCATACCCTCTCCGACAGCTCCCACTACTCGGTGGGCGCGGATGCCTTCAAGGAAACCCTAGAGCGCCTTAGCGACGGCGAGTTCGAGGTGGTCGAGCACCCCTCCGGTGCCCTGGGGGGCGAGCGGGCGATGATCGAGGGGCTGCAGATCGGTACCGTCGATGTGGTCATTACCTCCACGGGCCCGCTGGGCAACTTCGTACCGCAGACCTACGTGCTCGATCTGCCGTTCCTGTTCAAGGACTACGATCAGGCTCGCTGCGTGCTGGACGGTGAGGTTGGCCAAGAGCTACTCGACAAGATGGGCGAGCATAATCTGGTGGGGCTTGCCTGGTCGGAAAATGGCTTCCGCCACATGACCAACAGCAAGCGCCCGGTGACCTCGCCCGGGGACGCCGAGGGTCTGAAGATTCGCACCATGGAAAACAAGGTGCACATGGCGGCCTTCGAGCAGATGGGCGTGCACCCGACCCCGATGGCCTTCCCGGAGGTCTTTACCGCGCTACAGCAGGGCACCGTGGACGGCCAGGAGAACCCCATCACGGTGATCGTGGCAAGCAAGTTCTGGGAAGTGCAGGATAACCTGTCGTTGACCGGCCACGTCTACTCGCCGGCCATCGTGCTGGGCTCGCCGGTGCTGATGGATGGCCTCAGCGAAGAAGAGCAGGGCTGGTTTGAACAGGCCGCTCAGGCCTCTGCCGAGGCCACTCGCGAGGAAGTCTCGCGCCTCGAGCGTGATGGCGTGGAGATGTTGCGTGAGAAAGGCATGACCGTGGAGACCGATATCGACAAGGCGCCGTTCCAGGAAGCCGTCAAGCCCGCCTACCAGATCTACACCGACCAGTACGGCAGCGAGATGCTCGACCGTATCCGTGCCAGCGACTGCTAACGCTGGCGACACCCTGATCCGGCGCCGGGCGGTGCCGGATCCTCCCTAAAGTATGGTGGATGTGATGGTGGAGCTTTTCCTGCGCTTCGAGCGCCTGACCACCCGGATCGCCCTGCTGGCGGCGATCGCGATGCTGATCATCTCGGTCACCCTGGGCTTCTATCAGGTGGTGACTCGCTTCGTGCTGGATGCGCCTTCGACCTGGTCGGAGGTGATCTCCCGTTCGGCGATGATCTGGTGCGTGTTTCTTGGCGCGGCGGCCGGTTTTCGTGGGGGCTTCATGATGTCCGTCGAAGTCATCTACAAGCTGCTGCCTGCCCGTCGGCTGATCTGGCTCGAGGTCTTCGTGGCCCTGTGCTGCCTGATCGTGTTCGTGGTGCTGATCCAGTACGGCACGTCCATGACGCTGCGCGTGCGGACGCAAATGCTTTCCGGGCTGGAAGTGTCGATCGCCTGGGCCTATGCGGCCATGCCGGTAGGGGCTGGCTTCGCGCTGATCGCCGTGCTGGCGCGCCTGCTCGCTCAGATCACCGGTCGGGAGACCATCGGTCCCGAGGAAAGCGAGACACCCAAGGTCGCCGCTCCCACGCCTGACACCCATCCGCAAGACGAGGTGCGCCCATGAATGCGGCCATTGGTCTGTCGTTGATCATCCTGTTCAGCCTCGGGGTGCCCATTGCCATCTCGATTCTGCTGGCCTCGATCATTGGCATCGAGTTCTTCTCGCGCCTGCCTTTGTTGCTGGTGCCACAGCAGATGTTCGTCGGCATCGACAATTTTCCGTTGATGGCGATTCCCTTCTTCATTCTCGCCGGCAACCTGATGGCCGCCGGCGGTATTTCTCGGCGCTTGGTCGATCTGGCCAAGGCGATGGTCGGCGGTGTGCAGGGTGGCCTGGCCATGACCTGCGTGTTGACCTGCATGATGTTCGCCGCGGTGTCCGGTTCCAGCGTCGCGACGACCTTCGCCATTGGCTCGATCCTGATTCCGGCGATGGTCAAGCACGACTACCCGCGGCCGCTGGCGGCCTCCATCCAGGCCTCGTCGGCTGAGCTCGGGGTGCTGATTCCGCCCTCGATCCCGCTGATCCTGTACGGCGTCAGTACCGATACGTCGATCGGCAAGCTGTTTATCGCCGGCATCGGGCCTGGGCTTCTAATCGGCGGCGCGCTGCTTTTGTTCTTGTATATCTTCTGCAAGATCCGTGGCTATGGCATGCGGGACCGTGAGGATCGTCATGATCTGCCCACGGCCTTCAAGCGTGCCTGGGCGGCCATGCTCATGCCGGTCGTGGTGATAGGCGGTATCTACGGCGGCGTCTTCACGCCCACCGAGGCATCCGCGGTTGCAGTGGTCTATGCCGTGATCGTCGGTGGGCTTGTGTATCGCGAGCTGAACTTGGATGAGCTGGTGCCGATCCTCAAGCAGAGCGTGATTTCCACGGCGGCGGTGATGCTGATCATCGCGGCCGCGGCGCTGTTCAGTTTCCTGATCAGTCGCTCGGGTCTGCCGGCCGACGTGGCCAGCTGGGTAACCCAGGTCTTCGACAGCCCCATCTCCTTCCTGCTGGCGGTGAACGTGATGCTGCTGATCGTCGGCATGTTCATCGAGACCTCGGCGGCGATCCTGGTGCTGGCCCCGATCTTCACGCCGATCGCCGTCCAGTACGGCATCGACCCGGTGCACTTCGGTCTGATTGTGGTGGTCAACCTGGCACTCGGCATGTTCACGCCGCCGCTGGGCGTCAACCTGTTCGCCGCCTGTGCGGTCGCCAAGCTGTCGATAGATCAGCTGTTGCCCTGGCTGATGCGGTTTGTGCTGGTGGTGCTGGCCTGCTTGATCGCCATTACCTACATGCCCTGGATTTCGCTAGGCTTGGTCGACCTGCTGTATTGATAGCCAGCAAGCACTTATCAGAAAGCACTTATCAGAAAGTACTTGTCAGAAAGGCCGTTGCCATCCGCCACGGCTAGGAGAGCGCAGACTCACATTGGCTTATTTATTCCCCTTTTATCACGGCCTGTTCACCAAGGCTGACAAGGAGCAAGAGCATGACGGATTCCCGACGGGTAGGGCTGATCGGTGTTGGCCTGATGGGGCATGGCATCGCCCGCAATCTGCTGCGCCATGGTCACGCACTGAGTTTTCTCGATCACCCGGGCAACCAGCCGGTGGATGACCTGATGGCCGAAGGCGCAACGCGCCTGTCGAGCGCCGCCGATGTCGCTGCCGCGGCCGATGTGGTGATCCTGTGCGTGACCGGTTCGCCGCAGGTCGAGGCGGTGCTCAGCGAGGCCGGGGGCGTGTTAGATGGCCTGGCGCCCGGTAGCATCGTCATCGACTGTTCCACGGCGATTCCCAGCTCGACGGTGGCGATCGCCGAGCGGGTCGTCGAGCAGGGCGGGCGTTTCTGCGACGCCGCGATGACCCGGACGCCCAAGGAAGCCGAAGAAGGGCGACTGAACCTGATCGTCGGCGCTGCGAGCGAGCTCTTCGCCGAGATTCGCCCCTTGCTCGAGAGTTTCGCCGAAGCGATTACCCACGTCGGGCCGGTAGGCAGCGGGCACCGGGTCAAGCTCTTGCACAACTTCGTATCGCTGGGTTTCTCGGCGGTGCTCGCCGAGGCGTCAGCTGCCGCGCGCCAGGCCGGCATCTCGCCGCAGGCACTGGTCGAAGTGCTAGGCAATGGCGGTGGTGCAGGCGTGGTCTTCGAGCGCCTGAAACCCTTCATTCTTGCCGATGACGCATCGAGCTTTCGCTTCTCGCTGTCCAATGCCGATAAGGATATCGGCTACTACCAGCAGATGGTCGCTGAATTGGGAGCCAGCCACCAAGCCGCCGATGGGATCGCCGGACTATATCGACAGGCCGTCGAGCAGGGGCACGGTCAAGCGGCGGTACCGGAGCTTGTTGCCCTGCTGGCCGAGGCATCGCGTTAGATGCCCGGGGAATAGGCACGGCGCCGTCGCAAATCGCGTATCCTTAACGAGGACATGAGCAAGGAGCGATGACGTGGCGGCGTTGGTCTATTGGATGGACATGGCGGGGGTGATCGTCTTTGCGCTGTCGGGGGTGATTCTTGCCTGCCGCACGCGCATGGACCCCTTCGGAATGCTGGTGCTGGCGGCGGTGGCCAGCATCGGCGGTGGCACTATTCGTGATCTGGTGCTGGGCGTGCGCCCGGTGTTCTGGGTCACGGACCCCACCTATCTGTGGGTAGTGCTGGCAACCGTAGCTCTGTCGATTCTCGGGTTTCACTACATTCATCGCCTGACGCGAACGTTTCTGCCGGTGACAGACGCCTGCGGACTTGCACTGTTCACCGTGATCGGCACCCACAAGGCGCTGATGCTTGGCAATGCCGGCGTGGTGGCGGTGCTAATGGGCATGATGACCGGGGTTGCCGGCGGCATGCTGCGCGATGTGCTGGCGCGGCGGGTACCGATGGTGTTGCGCCAGGAGATCTATGCGACGGCGTCGATCCTTGGTGGCACGGCCTATGTGCTGCTCCTTGAACTCCAGATGAACACCGTTCTTTCCATTGGCCTGGCACTGGGGCTGACTCTCTCACTACGCCTTGCGGCTATTTACTGGCAACTGAGCCTACCCACCTTTGCATGGGTGGTCACGCCACCACCGGAGCCCGCTGATACTCCCCCCCGTGACACGGCGGTCAGCGATGCCCCGGCCCACGTACGGCGACGTCCTAAAGTGAGGGTCAAACTGATCAGCCCCAGAACGACACGCCGCCGCCGCTGAGGCAACCTCTCTAGTGAGTCTATACTTTTCCTGCAGCCATGTTCCGGCAGGAGGTCGTCATGCGATCAAGGGCATTTGGGTATGAGGCCTATCATCCGGTACAGAGCCGGCTGCGCTGGGTTCTGCTTTGGCTACTGTGTTGTCTGGTTGTCGGATGTGCGACTAGCTATCCGCTTTCGCAGCAGGACATCGCGGCCGAGATACGTGATCGCTACGACACCGCTTTCGACATACTGCCCGCCGCCAAGCAGCGCCACTATGCCCAGCGGCTGTATCGGCTTACCGGCGATGAGCGGTATCTACCGCCACTGCAGGACTACGGCAGGCGACTCGTTGCGTCTTTGCAAAAAGATATAACCGGCTTGGCCCAGCCGGGCTATGCCGCTCGTCGAGCCGCCGCGCTGCTAGAACGCTACCCTGAGCGAACCAGAAAGCAACGCAGACGCAAAGAGATGCTGGGGGACTGGGGCGAGATGATTTTCGCCAAGTATCTCGCCTTTCGGCTGAATCAGGCGCGCGCTCACGGTCTGTTGAATGATCAGCAGCTGCCCGGAGCCGATAGGGCGATCGCGTACCTCGAGGATCAGCCGTATCGCAATTTCCTGACGTCCCCTGACGTACTCGAGGTCTATGCCGCTCAGGTCGCAAACCTGGCCTATGACCTCTATGGGTTGGGGGTGGCCGATCTGCGACATGAGACCAAGGCGGCCTTTCGTGCTCACTACCCACCGGAACGTGATGCCGCGCTGTCGCAAGCTTCCTTTCGCAACAAGATCTATGGCATGACGCACTTCGTGATTGCCGCCAGCGACTATTACCAGCATCAGGTGTCGGCTGCTGACAACGCCTGGATCCTCGAGGCGTTCGATGCTCGGATCGATCGTATCCTGGCCGAGACCAAGGAAGACATCTACACCGAAGTTGGTATCAGCTTCCAACTGGTGGGGCTAACCGATCACCCGGTCGTTGCGCATACTCAGCAAGCACTGATCAGCGCCTATGACCCAGAGGCAAGAATGATCCCCGGTGAGTTCGGTAGCACTGATCTAGCACGAGGTGAGCACCGCAACGTGCTGGCCATCATGCTGCTGGATTGGCCCCGGCGGCTTTATGTCGGGCCGAGGCTCGAGTCGGTCGTTCAATGAGCGGGGCATCTTGCTCAGGGCACCCCCCCTAGAACGCCAGACCTTCTGATACCTGGGCGCCAGCCAGCTGTCGGCGGAGTTGGCGCTTGATCTCCAGGTAGAAGGGCGTGAGTTCCTTCTTGAACTCATGCTTTGCCCTTTCATGGTTGATATAGAAGCCCCCACGGGTGCCGAAGTGTTCGAAGATCTCCGTGATTCTGGTGAAGTGGAATCCCGAGAAGGACAACGCCCGCGGCAGGTTGGGCTGCATCATGGCGAAGACATGCGGCCTTTCGGTCAATCCCACCAGGGCAAAGGTGGTAAGAAACAGACCGATCATGATCATGGGGAAGAGTTGTCTCTCCTCGTCGCGGAAGTCGAGGTAGTCTCCATGTCCGGTGAATTGATGTTTTCTGTGGCGAAACGAAGAAGGGACCGCGAATCGGGAAACTTCGCAGGTCTCCTCGGGTGGGAAATTCGCTGGGCCTAAGGAAGGATGGTGGAAGAGGGGAGTGCAGATACCTTCTAGCGGCAGTGTTGGCTTTTTCCTCCCTAAACTCATCGGGGAAACCAGCCTCATACAGCCGGCAATCAAGCCGGTACGCTTATGCGTGATGAAGCAGTGAATCGAGGCGTCTTCGTACTGATCAAACTCTAGTCCTCTTTCCTTGTCGGCGCTGAGTTGGTAGTCGAGTTCTTCGACGAACACCTGGTGCCTGAGACGCCTGAGTGTATTCTTTTCCTCTGGAGTGGTGGCGATGTTGAACTGGAACTGCTCCAGGAAAGCGTCGATCTTTTCTTCCATTCCACTCTTTTCCTGTGACGTTCCTTGCTCTTTCAGGATATTCATTAGCTTGACTCTAAGTCATTTATTTCATGATTGTTGTAAAGAAAGTGCTGTCCGCGCTGGCAGGCTTTCCAATGTGGAACCCTTGGCCATACTCTATGCCATAGCGTGTCAGTAGCTCGATAGTCTCTTCGTCATCAACAAACTCGGCAATAGCATGCTTGCCAAGCCCATGGGCTATATCGGATATGGCCTTGACGATGACTCTACTGTTGCCGTCTTCTTTTATACTTTGAATGAAAGAGCCATCTATCTTGATGTAATCTACCGGCAGCTTGCTGAGGTAATGGAAGCTACTGAAGCCTACGCCGAAATCATCCAATGCCGTCTTACAGCCTAGATCCCGCATTCCCTGCAGAACCTGGCGGGCAGTGGAGAAGTCCGTGACGGCGGACGTTTCGGTGACTTCCAGGATCAGTTGGTGCGGGTTGGCGCCGCTGGTGACGAGTTGGCTTTCGAGAAAATGATTTAGTTCTTGATCGTGTAAAGTGTTGCCAGACAGGTTGACCGATAGGGTGATCCCTCTGTCCTGAACCTGGTTCAGTATCATGAGGCTCTTGCTCAACACCCAGCGATCAATCTGAATGATCTGGCCACTGCGTTCGGCGATAGGGATGAACTGCCAGGGCGCTATCAGTTCACCATTCTCGCAGCGCATCCGTAATAGCAGTTCATAGTGCTTGATCTCGCGATCGGCGAGGGAGGAGATGGGTTGAGCCATCAGTTCGAAGGCATCGTGCTGTAGTGCTTCCCTGATGCGCTCAATCCAGTAGACGCGTTGATGAAGCTCGTTTTTCGCCTCGTCGAGGGTAGAGAGAATATGCCAGCGTTTCAGGCTGCTTTCCTTGGCCTTATACATGGCCACATCGGCATTGGCCATCAGCTCATCGGGCGTATGACCGTGGAGCGGAAAACAGGCGATGCCAATACTCATGCTGGCCCTATGGCACCGCCCGTTCGGTAGCAGCAGAGTCGTGCTGTCCAGACGCTGTTCCAGTTCATGGGCAACCTGGATGGCGTCGGCTTCATCGGCATGCTCCAGCAATATTGCAAACTCATCGCCGCCCAAGCGGGCGACAGTGCCCTTGTCGCCAATCGTCTCTTCGATGCTCTGGGCCACCAGCTGAAGTAGCCGGTCGCCAGCGGGATGTCCACTGAGTTCGTTGACATCCTTGAACTGGTCGAGGTCCGTGAAGAGAACGACCCCCGTGTAGTTATTGGTCAGGGCTGTTGCGATTTTTTCCTTGAAGGCGCGACGGTTGTACAGGTTGGTCAGGGAATCACGGCTTGCCAGCCAGGCGAGACGGGACTCGGCGGCCTTTCGTTCCGTGATATCAATACCCACCGAAATTGTATGCATGACCCTGTTTCTGCTCTCGGAGAGTGGGGCGTGATACCAGACGATGGTGCGCTCTTGGTCATGAGGGCCGCGGAGAATGCGCTCCTCTGCCTGGTGGTTATGCTCATCGAGATGGGGATCGCCTACAGAATGAAAGAGCGCTTCAAACCGTTGCCCGAGGATCACCTCATAGGGCTGGTGAAAGATATCCTGACAATATTGATTGACTAGGCTGATGCGGCCCTGATCATCCTGCGTCAGGATGAGGACATGTGCCGTATCGAGCAGACTCTCGATGAAGTCTCTTTCTCGAGCCAGTTCCACTAGCCGCGCATTGAGCAGTTCACCACGTGACGAGACCTCCGCCTCCAGGGTCTCCAACTGGCTGGTGAGATCCAGTGCCGTCGCATCCAGTAGGTCGATTTCATCCGACAAGCGACGTTTCGGTCGAGGGATCATCTGCCTGGTTCTGGCAAAACCGCCTTCCGCCAAGGCAGGCAGGACGCTGGCGAGCCGCCGGACCCTCGACATGGGTTTCCAGAGAATGGCTAGAAGCATTGCTTCGGCAGCTAGCCATCCAATTAAACCGGTCGTGAGGATTGTGCCAGTATTTCGGTTAATGGCATCTATTTGCGATGAAATATCGGACATAAGTAAGAAATGGCCATTTGCACTTCGTGTGCTTCCGCTTTTGAGGAGAACTGCACTGATTTCTATATGCTTATTATCATGTTTCAGCCTAATCGACTGATCTTGCAACTCTTCTAATGAACTGATGTATGCCGCTTGGTGTATCAGCGGCAAGGTTTCTTTTTGGTTGGTTAGTGTAGCCAATTTCCCATGCCAGGCGCTAACACTGCGTGTTATGTCCAATTGCTCTTGGGCATATTGTCCTGTAATTAGCAGGGCTATATCGCTTCCCGATACTTCTCGGGCCTGCCGAGTTACATCGGCCAGTGAGCGCGAGATCAAAATAGCACCATGGCTTTGGCCATCTACCAGAATAGGAGCCAACACATACTGCCGGCAGTTAGCGAAGCAGCGTAATGTTTTGAAGGGGACGTCGGAGGCAATAACTTTCTTGCCCCATTCCGTGATGGGTAAGTCATGGCCTGCCTGACTGGCACCCCATTGAGCAAGCGGCTGGCCAGAGCCATCTAGCACCATGAGCTCGTCAATACCAGCTTCCAGTTGTAGTGTTGGCCATTTATTATTGAAAGAGTCGGCGATGATTGTTTGATCAGCCTGCTTCAGAGCATTTCCAAGATCAGGGGTGAGAGAGGCGTTCAGTGCTGCGATCTGCCGCAGGCTATCCATAGACTGGCTGAGGGCTTGGCGAATTACCCTGGTTTGGCGTTTCAGCTGAACGTTGCGTGAGTCATCGAACTGTCGCAGAAGGTTGTCTCGGCTGACCATTGTGAAGACTGTGGTCATCCCAAGTAGCAGAAGGCTGCTCAACGCAATTACGCGCCAAGTCAATCCAAGCTTAGGTTTTGTCTGCTGCGACCTGTCCATGAGTGAATAGTTTTATCCTATTAGCATATACCTAATCATAACGAAGATGAGGTTAAAAGCGCACCGAAAATTGAGCCAGGAACATATTCCAGTATTGACTAGTATTGGACGCGTCAGGGTTGTCCTGAATAGGTATCCACCCCGTGCCATTGATATAATGGTACTCTGCCGAGATGAGAACCTTAGGGTATGGTTGCCACTGCAGACCCATGGTCCAATCCTTTGCAAACTGTGAGTGGGCTGGTCCAGCTCCACTGGATTCAAAGTGCTTGCCTGAAGGGTCATCACGGTTGCTGATCAAACTGTCATAACGAACAAGCCACTGCCAGTCCCTTCTCAGGCGGTGGATATACTGTAAATACCAGCTGTTTCCAGTGGATGAAAAATTCCTTGGTTCATTAAATCCATAAAGTTCAGTCTTTCTGACTGCATATTCTCCAGTCAGGCTCCAGTTTTCGGAGTTATATTGAACAGAGAATACCCAGGGTTGGAAATTAAGTTTACCGTTGTTAAGGTTACTGTCATTTGACTCGTAATCTGCCTTGGCATGTCCAACACTAATGGCAGAGATGATCCGTCCCGCATCATGCTCGTATCGGAGCTGGGCGATGAGCGAAGACTCTGAGTCAAAGGAGCCCGACCTGTCACCGAAGCCCAAGGTCCTGTCGACATCCTCACCCAACTGAGCTTCGCCAAGACCAAGCTGGGCCCTGATGTTGCCGCTACTGAGGCGTTCTTCGGCGTAGAGGGTGGCACCGTCTCCGGCCAGGCCAACCGTGCGGGTCCTGTCAAAGTAGATGGATTGAGGAAGTAGGATGCTCGGCCGTGTAAAAGCTACATCGCGTGTCTGGTTGTAAAAGCCAAAAGGGTTCTTGAACCGGCCTAGCTGCAAGCCTATATTTCTCTTCTGGTTTGAGAATACTTGGTAATCAATCACTCCATAGTCCAGCTCGGGCTGAGCTTCACTTCCATCGCCACCTGCGCGCCTGCTTAGTACCTGGGCGGCAACCAAAATATCTTCGTGGGGGCGAACGGAAAAATTGACGCCAACTTCGGTAAATTGGGTGCTACCACCGCTTTCGCTGCTGGGGCCAAAGAAGTCGTTGTCATCAGTGATCACTAGTGCCTGACTGAGAAAGCCATGGACTTGTAGCGTACTGCCCATACCCTGAGCACTTGCATTTGTGGCAGTTGCTAGGAGACCCAAGATGCCGATGACACTAAGAAGTCGTGCCCCTGCTTCACTCCATTGATATGACTTGGACACGATCATCCAGATACTCCCTATCTAGATACCCCAGACTTCCTGGGGTGGTAGCGATGCGTTCTAGCATTGCCGGTTGTGATATCACTTTCGTGGGGGCCTGTCCTGTTCCCGAAAACACGACACGATCCCAGGACAGTTGAAGTTGGTGAGGGTAGACCGACAGGCTTTGCTTGGCGAAGCGCTCATGTACAGGGTGGTCGTTTGGCAGTACGAGGACCCTCAATACCTGCCCGTCGGGCCAGGTGCGTTGTCGCATGGCGAACATGGCTCGTGCGGTATCCCGGTTCAGCGATGTTGTTCTGACGCCTTGGTGCGCGACCATGACGATATCGAGCGGTCCTTCTTCAGCAATAGAAATTGGTGCGAGCACCATGGCCAAACTCGTTAGCAACCAGCGTGTCAAGCTGAACGGCTGAACAGACCTTATTCCCGACATGGATCACCCAAACGGTTTATGGAACCTGGTCGGGCATTTTGCGGTTCGATAACTGCCTTGGCCGCGTCGTTCACGCCGTCGCCGGCAGGAGAAGTGCTTGGGCCGAGAGAAAGGCATGCACAGCGAGCAATATTTAACATCGGCTGACTGATAAACCTTTCACTCCTCATGTCGCAGTAGTCAAACTTATGCGATCAGGTCCTAATGACAACTTGAAATATTGTTGTATTCATTAATGGCACTTATCTAAGCATCTTAAAGCACGCCTGATGAATTGGCTATGTCGACTGCAGCCTGATCTGGAGACGTCAGTGACAGGTGAGCCGACACAGAAAAGTGTGCCATGAAAAAGGGGGGGAGAGATGAGAGCAAAATGGCCGGCAGCGAAAACTGCCGGCCAGAGTAGGTCAATGAAGAGCGAAACTGCCAGCATTTAGCCACAGGTGGACGAGAATACTGGCCACATAACCGAGGAAAATGATGGGTGACCATTTGAGGTGGCCGAGGAAGGTGTAGGAGCCGCGGGCCTGGCCCATCAGCGCCACACCTGCGGCTGAACCGACCGACAGCAGGCTGCCGCCGACGCCGGCGGTTAGGGTGATCAGTAGCCAGTGACCATGCGACATATCCGGCTCCATGGTCAGTACCGCAAACATAACCGGAATATTATCGACCACCGCCGAGATCAGCCCTAGAAACACATTGGCCCAGGTGGCATCCCACTGGTTGTAGAGCACTTCCGAAAGCATTGCCAGATAACCCATGAAACCCAGGCCACCAACGCACATTACTACCCCATAGAAGAACAGCAGCGTATCCCACTCGGCACGGGCGATGCGGTTGAATACGTCGAACGGAACGACACTGCCCAGGCGCTCCAGCGCCTGAAGGTCTCCGCGCTTTTGGTAATGAGTGCGCTGGCGTTCCAGTTCGCGCGGCAGGCTGCGGCGCAGGTAGTAGCCAAAGAACTGCAGGTAACCCAAGCCAGTCATCATGCCGAGTACCGGTGGCAGGTGGAGCAGAGTATGGCAGGCCACTGCCGTTGCCACCGTCAGCAGGAACAACAGCACGATTCGCCGTGCTCCACGTTTCATCTCGATATGCTCACCGTGAGCCTTGGGATGATAGTTCGGGACGAAGAAACTCATCACCACCGCTGGCACCAGGAAGTTGGTCAGTGAAGGCCCCAGTAGCTCGAAGAATTCATAGAATTCCACCAGGCCGGCCTGCCAGACCATCAGGGTCGTGATATCACCAAATGGGCTGAAGGCGCCGCCGGCATTGGCAGCCACCACGATATTCACACAGCAAAGGTTGATGAAGCGGTGATTGCCTTCAGCCACCTTGGTGACAACAGCGCACATCAACAGGGCGGTGGTCAGGTTGTCGGCGACGGGGGAGATCACGAATGCCAGGCCGCCCGTCAGCCAGAACAGGCTGCGGTAGCTGAAGCCGCGTTCCAGCATCCAACCTCGCAGAGCATCGAATACCCCGCGCTCATCCATAGCATTGATGTAGGTCATCGCGACCAGCAGGAACAGCATCAATTCCGAGAACTCGAGTAGCGTGGCCCGAAACGCATGTTCGGCAGCGTCTGGCATGCCATTGCTGACATAGACCCAGCCGATGAGTCCCCAGATGATACCCGCAGCTACCAACACCGGCTTCGATTTTCGCATGTGCAGCTTTTCTTCAAGCATGACAAGTACATACGCAAGAACGAAGATCGCCACGGTAAGCATGCCGACCGCCGAGCCGGTTAGATCGAGCTCACCGGACATGGCCAGTACCGATGGGCTGAAGGCCAGGCAGAGCAGGGCGAATGCGATGGCTGGGAGACGATGTTGCCAGGAAAAAGGCGATTTATTGTTCATAGTTTATTGTATCGGCTTTGGTTTAAATAATGGTTTTCTACGATGCTATCATGCCGCGCACTCGTACCAATTAGAGACCTTCGATGCATGGCGGCAATTAACCTGCTTGCATGATCTACATCATGATTCTGAGCCAGCTCTCGGGTGACAGAACAACATTCGAATGGGAGTGCTGAATACCAGAGATGCCCAGTGCACCGTTTTTGTGCATCTCCGCCAATCATGTCGGTGATAGCAGTGTGTAGGAAGAGGCGAGCCGGCAGGTCGGTGGTGAACTTGCATCGCGGCGATAGGCGAATTTTTGACAACATGTTACGTTAGCCCCCGCGAAGTCTAGTGATACGGCACAGCGTGCTGGCTTCCGCGAAGCATAAGGACTAGATGAGACAATGGTGTCGCTCATCACCGACAATTTGACGGCTAATGGCGTCAGGTGAACAGGATGTCCGCTGTCCTTGGACTGTCGTGACCGCTCTCGCCCGGGAAGGGCGAAGTCTAATCTTTTCTTGAGGTGCAATAAGACGACGCATGTTTCTCGACAAATTCCATCAGGTCCACGACGGCCGCATCAGCATCAGTGCGGAGCAAGCCAGTCATTTTGCCAAGCAGGTCGCCGGAGACTACAACCCGATCCACAACCCGGATGCGCGGCGCTTTTGTGTGCCGGGGGATCTGCTCTTTGCGCTAGTCTTGTCGAAGTTCGGCTTGTCTCAATGCATGACCTTTCATTTCCGCAGCATGGTGGGGGCAGAGGTCGCACTGGACTTCCAGGCGCATGACGATGGCTCTATCTGCGTCACCGACGAGCAGGGCAAGGTGTACCTGGAGGTCGAACGAAGTGGTGACCTGACGCACGACGAAGACGTGATTGCGGCCTTTACGCGTCGGTATGTGGCGTTTTCCGGCAAGAACTTTCCGCATTATCTCAAGCCGCTGATGCAGACGCATGGCGTCATGTTCAATCCCCAGCGTCCGCTGGTGATCTACGACAGCATGGGCTTTTCGCTGGACCGCCTCGATGTCGAAGACCCTGGTCTCGAGCTTGAGGACTCGTCTTTCGAAGTGCTCGGGAAGCGCGGCGAGGCCCTGCTGGAGTTTGGCCTCACTGCCTGCGGCCAAAATATTGGCAGGGGCTCCAAGAAGCTGGTGGTCAGTGGTCTGCGTGACTACGACACCGCAGCCATGGACGAGATCGTCTGTGAGTTCTATCGTCTCAAGGCCGCCTATGAGGCAGCGGTCTGATATGACGGCCCCTGGGGCGACGCCGCCTGGGAGAGGGTTGGTCGAGCCCCCGTCTGCATGATGTACGGTTGCTTGACCGTCCGTTAGTGGGCCGGTCATTCAGTGCAAAGTCATGGGGACTAGCTTATCTTGGCACCTTTCCATTATCCAGGAAGGATCGTGCCTCATGATTCGCACGCTACTGCTCGACACCGAAGGTCATTCGCACACGGGTGGAGAAGAGCTGATCGCCGATTGGCGTGAGCAATCCGACAGTCGCATCTGGATTGATTTGCAGGGTGTCGCACCTGAAGGCCAGCGAGCCCTGCTCGAGGAATTCGACTGCCACCCACTGGCGATCATTGATGCCCAGCGAGAGCGCCATCCTCCCAAGATCGAAGAGTTTGAGACGCACACCCTGATTATTTATCGGGGCATATCGTCCTTTGACGCTGAGCTTAACTATGCTCCACAGCAGGTCGCCTTCTTTATCGGTGATCGTTTTATGATCAGCCTGCACCCAAGTCTTGCCATGAGCATTGATCGCATGTGGGGCCAGGACGGCAGCAAGCTGCTGGGACAGTCGTCCGGGCAACTGGCGCTGAAGATCATGCATCTCTCGGCGGGTTTTTATCTAGAGAGTCTGCTTGAATTCGAGACTCAGCTAAGCGATCTCGAGGATGGACTGATTGAAGCGGGCAACGATAGCCTGATGAAGCAGATCATCAGCTATAAGTCACGATTGGTTAAGATGCGCCGAATCTTCAACTACCACCAGGCGATTACTCAGGAATTGATGGCCTATGATTACGATCACCTGCCCCGGGAAAATGCCGAGACCCTGCACGCCGTCAACGATGTTCATGAGCGTTTCGAGCGTTTATATAGCCTGACGCAGATGTATTATGACATCTGCGGCGACCTGGTAGACGGCTACATCTCAATCTCGTCTCACCAGCTCAACATCACCATGCGGGTGCTCACTGTTATCACCGCGATCTTTGTCCCACTCGGCTTCCTGGCTGGTCTTTATGGGATGAACTTCGCCTATATCCCGGAGCTAGGCTATCACTACGGCTATTTCGTTCTGCTTGGTGTAATGGCCGTGATTGCCACCAGCTTGATTTGGTTGTTCCGCCGCAAGGGCTGGATGTAGCCCTTTCTATGGTTCTGGATTTCGCGGTGAGAGCGTGGCACTGGGGGATAGCTAGTAACAGGCACACCAAAACGCCAGGTCTGGAAACCTGGCGCGAGAAGTCGCAACGCACGGCCATTTTTCATGGCCGGTGCTTGTCACTTCAAGTAGATCTGCCCCTGTCCATAGAGACTCTGGCAGTCGGCGGCGTCGTGATAGCGATCTTCAGCGAGGTTGTTAGCATTCACGCCTGGGCCGGCAAAGCGCGGATCGTCGCACTCCCCGTCGTTGGACCACTGGCTGGTGTTATCACCCCACTGGATATCGCCTGAGCTGTTGACCGTGCCACTGTTCGACGCAAGCGTAATACGCCCCTGTTCATAGAGACTCTGGCAGTCGACGGCGTCGTGATAACGATCCTCGTCGACATTGAGCGAATGAGCCCCTTCGCCGATGAAGCGTGGGTCGTCGCATTCGCCGTCATTGGCCCACTGGCTGGTATTGTCGCCCCATTCGATATCGCCGCTATTGTTGACCGGCGTAGGGCTCGAAGAAGAACCGCTCGGTATGCCCGTCCATTGTGGGTCTCGCTCGGAGATCTTGACGATCGCCTCGGGCATTTCGCCGGGGTTAAAGGTACCAACCCAAACGTTGTAGTTGCCGGAAGGCGCTGACCTCCACTGCAGCGCCGGATTGTTGCCGCTGGTGGTCGAATAGTCGTCGTTGCAGTGCCAGTTGCCGTTGGCGTCATAGACCACCAGCGTCGTGTCCGCTGCCGACTCGACATAAATGGTGAGTGGGTACTGGCCAGCCTGGAAATTGATGTCCAAATCCGGCGTTTCGCCGTTCACGAAGCCGCTGCAGTTGGGGCCTGCTTCGGAGGCATCGGTGTCGCCGCCTGCACTTATACTGATCTGGTGAGGATCGGGCTGGAAACCTGACGTCAACTCAATGGTTTCGTAGAGCGGTGCGGCCTGCCAGTTTAGCGCCTGGGCGGAGCTGGCTAGGCACAGCAGCGGGACGGTGGCGAAGACGGCGCAACGTGAAGCGGACATCATGAATGCATTTCCTTGCAATGGGAGAGCGATGACGAGGCACATCGCAGGATAATATGGTCAGAAATGCTGGAAATGTCACGCTTTGCAAGGCTTTTCGGAGCTGTTTCTCCTGAATTCATGATCTGAACGCCTAGCCATGACACTACCGGGAGTTGGGCTTTCTAAGCCATTGAAGGGTGGGCGCACCACTGGGCCACTTGTGGCCTCCGTCATTTTACTCATCTTGCATCTCTCGCCCTGTACCCGCGGACAGTTATGGACCGGCAAGAGGGCGGGCCAGCCACTATGCTTGGGTCAGGCCCGTTCGGGCCTCTTCGTCATGCTTCGGGAGGTTTTGCATCATGGCCAGAAATTACGTCACGCTTGGTTTAACCACTTCACTGTTAATCGCCGCGACTGTCTTTTCCACCGCCTTGCTGAGCACTCCAGCGTTGGCGGCCGATGGGCAGGATCTCACCTTCCAGGGAGACGCCAGCTTCAACGGCCCGCACGGTGGTCAGGCGATCAAGGCTGCTCTAGTCGATACCACCTCGGGCGAGGTGGTTGATATGCAGTCTGGTACCGTCTCAGCCGACGGCGATCCGGCCTTCTCGTTTACCTTCCGCGATGCGCTGCAGGCTGGCGATAGCTATGCGGTCGACTACTGGATCGATTCCAACTTCGGTGGCGGCAGCGTCGGCACCTGCGACGGCATGCAGCATGACCACCAGTGGCATATCCCCATCGAGGTCGGTAATGGGGCAACGACACATGTCGAAAGCCACGCCCCTTCCGCCATGTCCCCAGTTTGCGCAAGTTTCGAATAGAGCCGTTGCATTCTCGCTAGGCGTCCCGGGCACCGCTCCGGGACTTTGTTGCCCCGGCCAGCCTGACGAGAGAGGCATGTAAGGTTACCTACGAAACCTGTGTGGCATGATGGGCCTCTGACGAGACTGTGACCGACTCCATTCGGTAGCCGCACTGATAGATGCTACGGAGTCGGAAGCCGTGGCTACCGTCGAGGATGAGCTTGCGGCGAAGCCGGCTGATGTGAGTGTCGACGGTGCGGGTCGAAATATCGCCCTGCATACCCCAGACGACTTCGAGGAGATGTGCACGTGAGAGCAACTCGTTGGCATGCGTGAACAGCAGCGTTGCCAAGCGGTATTCCTTATCGGTCAGAGTGACGGCGTGCTCTTCAAAGCGTATGCAGCGCTGCTGGTGGTCCAAATGATAGTCCCCGACCCTAGCGGCAGTATCTTCCGCTATTATTCCCGCGCGCCTGCCTAGGGCATTGATGCGGGCACTTAACTCTCTTGGCCGCAGTGGCTTGGCAATGAAGTCGTCTGCGCCATGCTCTAGAGCCATTACGACGTCTTCTTCATTCTGGCTGGCCGTGATGAAAAGGATGAGCCCACGCCAACCATCATGCTGGCGGAGGTTCTTGGTCACATCCATACCGCAGGCATCGGGCAATCGCCAGTCGATGATCAAGAGATCGAAGGACTGGTGTTGTAAGGCGCGTCGCAGCTCGCTGGCGCGCTGGAAAAGCGATATCTCATGCCCCTCCTTGGCCAAACACAGTTCTATGAAGGACTGCTGGATGTCGTCATCTTCTAGAACGCCAATGCGCATTGGTCACTTCCTAAGACATGGCTTTGAGAGAGCATTCTAGTGCAAGGAGCGCTGGTTGATGCGTTGGTAGGGGACTTTAAAGTTTTTTGGCTTAGTGCCGATATGAAAATCATCTTTTCTAAGAAAAATCATAAATCAATGAAAATACTGACAAAGTTTTTGTTCGTCACTGTACTCGGAGCTACCGTGATCTTTGCCGGGAAAGTGCAGGCTCTTGAGGCGCCCACCGGTCCTGTCATCCTCGTGGTCAGTGGCAAACTAAGCAATACCAATGTGGGGGATGAGGCTCACTTCGACCGTGCGATGCTCAAGGCGCTTCCACAGCATGAAACCCTGACACACACACCCTGGCATGATGGTCAGGTCAGGTTCGAGGGCCCGCTAGGGCGCGAACTGCTCAAGGCTGTGGGCGCCCAGGGAACTAGCATGCGCATTACGGCGCTGAACGACTATGCAGTCGACGTCCCAGTGGAAGATTTCATGACTTATGACGTCTTGTTGGCCATGTCGGCTGACGGGCGTGCATTGAGAGTACGTGATCAGGGGCCGATCTTTATTATTTATCCATTCGATGAGAAGCCTGAGCTGCGCAACGATAATATAGTTTACCGTTCAGTCTGGCAGGTTAAGTACATTGACCTCGAATGATGCTGTGCCGCCCAAAATGGCCATCACCATGCAGTCGTTGTTTTCTAGACGATACAGGGTGGCCACCCTGGCGGCGATAATTTTCTTTTTTTCGTTGCTGGTTACCGGCGGAATTATACTTCAGCGACACCAAGAGTTGCAGAACAGGTTGGATGAGAATCTTACTTGGGCATCCTATCAGTTTGATAGAGAGGTGCGAGAATTTCGTTTTACTATAAGCGGAGTTGATTCGTTCGACCTGGATACTATGATGCTTCGTTTCGATATCCTCTATAGCCGTATGAGGCTCTTTCAACACGGTGAAATTGGTAGGGAAGTGGGGAATATCGACAGTCTGTCGGAATCGGTGAATAAAGCCGACTCCTTGATCGACTCTATGGATAATCAGCTTTCATCCCTTCCCATTGACGCTACCTCACCCCCCCATGACTTACTGGCTAGCTTGCGCCAAAAAAGCACGTCATTACAGGAAATTTCTTCCCGTATTCTACTTGATGTCAATGCCGAGGTGGCAGCGACGCGCGCGCATCAACAAAGGGGGCTGTTACAGCTCTATGCGTTGGTGATAGCTCTAGTGCTATTGCTGATAGTATCCGGGGGGATTCTCGTTAATGCTCTAATACGCGAAGGGCGTCTGCGCGGCGAGAAGGCCTGGCTGCTGCAGCGACAAACCTCTGAATTGAATGAAACAGCGATGCGCGCTCAGGAGGCCAGTCGCGCCAAGTCGGAGTTCATGGCAGTAATGAGTCATGAGGTCCGTACGCCACTCAATGGCGTAATCGGTATGGCTGACCTGCTGTCTGACGAACCCATGTCCGCTCGGGGTTGCAACTACCTAATGGCGCTCAAGCAAAGTGCCGATGGGCTTCAGGCGGTCATCAGCGATATCCTCGATTACACCAAGATAGAGTCGGGCTCGCTAGAGCTTGAGCAGCAGCCTTTCGATCTCGTCAATTTCTTGGAACAACTATGCGCTGGTTATCAGCTGCGCTGCAATTCCCCAAAGCTGACCTTCAGACACCATATCGATCGCAATGTGCCGCAATATGTCAGTGGCGATGTCAATCGCCTGCGCCAGATTCTGATGAACTTATGCAATAACGCCATGAAGTTCACTCAAGAAGGTCTGATTACGCTTTCGGTCATGGCTGAAGCCAATTCATCGATTCGTTTTGAAGTAAGGGATACGGGATGCGGCATTGCGCCTGAGGATCAGGCGCGTCTGTTTGCGCCTTTTACGCAAGTGGATGCATCGATCACTCGTCGTCATGAAGGAACGGGCCTAGGGTTGGCGATTTGTCGTCGGCTTGTCACTGCCATGGGCGGGACAATTGGTGTGGAAAGTCAGCCTGAGATAGGCAGCAAGTTCTGGTTCGTGGCCGTACTACCCGAGGCCGAAGGTCATGCTATCGGACAACGTATGGATACGGCAGCGATAGTTCTGGGGCGACACAAGGTCTTGGTCGTTGAAGATAACCCTATCAACCAGACGCTAGTTGAAGCCATGCTTGCGCAAATGGAGCAGGATGTGGTGGTGGTTGATAATGGCGCTGAAGCGCTAGTGCGGATGGAGGAAGAGACCTTTGATCTCGTCCTGATGGACATGCAGATGCCGGTTCTCGATGGGCTTGAAACAACCCGTCGATGGCGAGCGCGCGAGACAGGAAGACATTTGCCAATCATCGCCATGACGGCAAACGTGATGCCTGCCGCTTTGGAAAGCTGTTTCCGTAGCGGCATGGACAATGTACTGAGTAAGCCCTTTACGCGTGAAGCCATGCTGCTGCTGCTGAGCAAGTATCTTGAGCTGGCGTCAACTGAGCCTGTGATCGCCGAGCCATGCGACGTCGATGCAGAGGCGCCGTTGAAGAGGTGTGGGGCGTCAGTAAACGGTGACCTCTTGGATGCATCGATTTGTGAAGAGCTGCGCTACACCTTGGATCCCGTTGCTCTCGAGGGCTTGATGAGGACCTATTTGATGCGACTCGAAGTGCGCCTTGAGGATCTACAAGGTTACCTCAATGCCGGCAAGCGGCAGGCGTTGGAGCGCGAAGCGCATTCGCTTAGAGGCGCTTCCGCAGCCTTGGGGTTCGTTGCTATCGCTAAGGTGGCAGGGATGCTGGAAGAGGCACCGCCCGACACCTCGCGCGAAGAGTTGCAGCGCCATCTCGACGTTTTGTTAAGCCTAAAAGGCGGCGCCTATGAGGTTTTGATGGAGGCCAACCTGCTGTCTGCCTGAGGGAGTGTGCTGCCTAGCAAAGTATTTGTGACTGATTCTGCCGTGCTTGTAAGGGGCCTTGATCAATAGGCTGATTGATCAACCAAGTGTTGAACTCTGCCTCTGGCATTGCGGGAGCCCATAGATAGCCTTGTCCTTCGTCACAACCCGCAAGCCTCAGGCGTTCTAGTTGGCCAAGTGTCTCTATACCTTCTGCCACAACCTTTAGCCCCAAGCGCTTCCCAAGCTCTATCGAGGATAGAGTGATAGCGGTAGCCTCGTGCTCTTCATCGCAATGTGACACGTAGCTACGGTCCAGTTTCAGTTCATCGAACGGAAGTTGGTGGAGCTGGGTGAGTGATGAATGACCGGTACCAAAGTCATCCAGCGACAAACGGCACCCCCGCTCCCGTAAGGCTTGCAAAATGTGGCGGGCATACCGGTAGCACTCGATGCCAGTGTTTTCTGTTAATTCCAGCGTCACGCCCTGCAGGCCTTTGGCCCTCGATTCCAGCATCCGTTCGAAGGTATCCAGCAGACTGGGCACCTTGAGTAGCTGTGCAGGAATATTGATGGCGATATTCAAATCCCAGCCATTCCTATGCCAGCGCTCCTGTTGCGCGAAGGCCTGTTCGATCACGTGCCAGGTGAGGTCGACGATCTGGCCGCTCTGTTCGGCCAGGGGGATGAAATAGTCGGGGGAAATCATGCCGAGTGCCGGGTCTTCCCAGCGTGTCAGCACTTCCACGCCCGTTATTTTCCGCGATGTCAGGTCGTATTTTGGTTGATACGCCAGGAATACATACTCACTCTGCATCGCTAGTGCGAGGTCGCTGGCCGTGACTTGGCGTGCCATGCTGTGCTGGAGGCTAATAAAGTGATCCAGTCTGGTAATCAAGTTTGGCTTTGGCAAGAAGCCGAGAATGTTGAGGCGCTTCTTGGCACCTTCTTTCAGAATATGGCTCGCAATCTCAGGATCACAGCTGCTTATCAATATGATGGCCATGTCTAACCTGAGGTTACTGAGATAATCAATGACATCTAAGCCATTGAAGTCACCCAGGTTGTAATCCAGCAACATCAAGTCAGCGTCTAGGAGCTCGGGGTAGCATACAAGATCCCCCAAGCCGTTGGCAGTTACTACTTCGTATCCCCGCTTCTTTAGCAAGTGGCTACTGACCATCTGTATTTCGATATCGTCATCGACGACCACGGCACGTTTGATCACTGGGTAAATCCTTTCGTTATATTGCCCGGGAAGAGGGAAGCCATTGCTAGGTGGATTATCTAGGCGGTATGAATGCTGGCATTGCACAATGGCGATATGAAGTCGCCAGCCCACGTCGTGGCTGGCGATAACTTCACATCTGCTATCGTTTAGAATGCCTCCCATTCAAGCTCGGATTTTCTTTCCTGGTACGTATTGGCCCGACGCACTGGGGGCGATACGTTGGGACGGCTTGCCAACGCTGGGGCCACCGGTGTCGGTAGGTTGTCGGCTTGATTGTTGCTCAGTTTGAAGGAGGCAATCAAACCATTGAGTCGCTCGGCCTGCTCTCGCATTTCGCCCGCCGCAGCGCTGGACTCTTCAACTAGTGATGCATTCTGTTGCGTCATGTTATCGAGCTGGTTGATCGCGGTATTGATCTGCATGATACCCAGGCTTTGCTCTTTCGCCCCGGCAGTAATATCACCGATCACATGAGTTACGCGCTCAATGCTGTCAACGATTTCATTCATTGTCTTGCCGGTACTCTGAACCAGGTCGACGCCTGTTTGAGTGCGAGCGACCGATGTATCGATTAACTCACGAATTTCGCGCGAGGCGTCACCGGAGCGGCTTGCCAGCGTGCGGACTTCCTGGGCAACAACCGCGAATCCCCGGCCATGCTCCCCGGCGCGTGCAGCCTCGACAGAAGCGTTGAGTGCCAGGATATTGGTCTGGAAAGCAATACCATCGATCAGGGTGATGATTTCGCTGATCTGAGAGGCCGACGTTCTGATCTCCTCCATGGTGCTCTGGACTTGGTTCATGGCTTCCTGCCCACGGCGAGTAACATCTACCGTTGACAGGACAAGCTGATTGGCCTCTGTCGCAGCATCTGAAGTAACGGCGACGGTTGCGGTGATTTCCTCCATAGAAGCCGATGTTTCCTGCAGACTCGAAGCCGCTTGCTCTGTGCGTGATGCAAGATCCTGGCTGCCCTTGGCGATTTCATCCGAGGCAAAATGCACGCTCTTGGTACTGGTGCTCACTGCCTGAAGGGTCTTATCGATGCGGCTGACGAAGGCATTGAACTGTAGCGCTAGATCGCCGATTTCATCGGTGCGTTTGGTATTGATTCGAGCAGTCAGATCTCCATCACCCTCAGCAATCTCTTTGATACGCCCGGTAATCTGGCGAATCGCTTTCGACATCATCTGCGGACCAATGAGAGCCAGTGATACGGCACCGATGAAGACTAGAATGACGAAAGTCAATGTGGAGGTCTGGTGAGTGTTTATCTTGCTGATAGCGTGGGCTTCCATCTCCAGAATTTTGGGCATGATGGCCTCGCCGGCAGCGTTCAAGAAATCTCTGAAATCCGCGAAAGTAGCAGTGGCTTGTCCATCCAGAAGGCTATCGGCGGCAATGTCATTATCTTGTGCATGAAAAGTGATGACATTCTTGGCTTGCGCCAACCATTGCGTGAACTTTTCCTCGCTACCGTTCAATAACTGGGTGACTTCAGGATGATTCACCATGACGCTCGAGAATTCGTTGATGCGGTCTTGAACCTGTTGTGTATTTTCCTGGAAGTCGCTGATGGCTTTTTCAGCATTTTCAGTGCCCGGCTCTTCTCGCATGTATTCCAGTACACTCATCTGGGCCTGATACAGGTCGCGATCAGCATTGGTGATGAGGAAAATGGCGCGGGTAAAGTCGTTGCCGATTTCTACCATATGCTTCTTCATGGAGCTTACGAGGAAGAAGTTGAGGGCAAAAACGATTAGCAGGGATATTGCTACCCCGGTAAAGGCAACAGAGTATTTCACGCTAATACGGTTTAAGGCTTTTTTCATTTTCGTTATCTCGAGAAGTCTGGCTTTTGTGTAAGCCTTTTTGGTGTGACTACCCGATGAAAAGTACTGTGGACCTTGCAAATCGTCTACATGCCGACGCTATCTTTCACGCTTGTTTACATTTGGGGAAGATCGTGGCTCCTTGCCCTCGTCATATCACTAGTGGTGTCGGGAAATTTGACGTGATGAAAGGCGTGTAGCTTGCGAGAGCCAGGCTGCGTTTTACCTCAGTGCTGCTTGTGGCTGTTACCCGCCGCTCATAGTGCCTCCGCCGCTGAATCAGCCTCGGCGGCGCAGCGGATCGAGCAGCCCGCTGAGGCCGTTGTGGTCGATCTCCTGCATCAGTTGCAGTAGCCGGCCGATTTCGCCATTAGGAAAACCCTCCCGGGCAAACCAGTTGAGGTAGCCGCCGGGCAGGTCCGCGATCAGGGTGCCCTGATGCTTGCCAAAGGGCATTTTCAGTGTCACCAAGCGTTCCAGGTCTTCGGGGTTCACGGCATTTTCCTCGAAAGGTCAGCGAAGGTTTGCGGCGCCCATGATGGTGTGGGCGTGGTCAGGGGTGCGGTCTTGGTTTATCCCTGTCAGCGGCGAGCTTACGTCAGCGCGCGCTTTCTCTCTATCTCGTTGGCATCTTGTCTGCCTGTTGCCAGTCAGCACCAGCTTGTTGAGAATGCTGATGGTAACGACTATTAGGAACCTAATAGTAGGAGCCCAATATCAGGGACCTAGCGAGCGACAAGAACCGATAGGGAGACGAGCATGACCACCTTAGTGATCGGTGCCAACGGCCAGATCGGCCACCAGTTCTGCGCGATTGCCGCCAAAACCGGACTGCCTATCAAGGCCATGATCCGCCATGAAGACCAGCGCGCCTGGTTCACCGAACAGGGCATCGACACCGTGATTGCCGACCTGGAAGGCGACTTTCGCCATGCCTTCGAAGGCTGCGATCAGGTGTTGTTCACGGCAGGCTCTGGCCCACATACCGGGCCTGACAAGACGCTGTTGATCGACTTGTACGCGGCCACCCGCGTCGTTGACGCCAGCCGCGAGCTCGGCATCAAGCGCTTTTTAATGGTCAGCGCCCTGCGCGCCGAGAACCCGCAGGAAGCCCCGGAGAAGCTGCGACCTTACATGGCTGCCAAGTTTGCTGCCGATGCCTACTTGAGAAGCGCCGGCGTGCCCTACCTGATTCTCAAGCCCGGGCGATTGACTGACGAACCCGCCAGCGAACGCGTTGCTACCTCGCTTGAGGAAACCGGCGGCGAGAATACCGTCTCGCGTGCCAACGTCGCCCATGCGTTGGTGCATCTGGTCAAGACAAACGACCTTATAGACCGCGAGTTCTGCCTGCTCGACGGCGAGCGCGAGATCGGCGCAGCGCTCTACTAGTCGTGCGTTCCGGCATCTTCTTGCCTGGCAGGCTGATGCCGGCAGCCCGATTCGCGCAGCCATTACGGACATTGGTAGCGGAATATAATAAGCATGCTATTTATTTTGACCTACGTTTGCTGCCATGATTAGTCTGCCCGATCCCCTGACTGCATACTACGAGATTCTATGAACGCTACTATCGAGCTGCTGAAATCCCATCGGTCGATCCGCAAGTTCACCGAGCAGAAGATTCCCCACGAGCTGTTGCTGGAGCTCGTCCGTGCCGGCCAGAGTGCCGCCACCTCCAGTCACGTTCAGGCGTACAGCGTCATCCACGTGAAGAATCCGGCCAACCGCCAGAAAATTGCCGAACTGGCTGGCGGGCAGGCCTATGTCGCCGATGCCTCTGACTTCCTGGTGTTCTGCGCCGATATGAAACGCCCCACCGAGGCCTCGGAACGGACCGGTGCCAACGTGGTGCGCGGCATGACCGAGCAACTGCTGGTGGCAAGTGTCGATACCGCCCTGATGGCCCAGAACGTCGCGGTCGCCGCCGAATCCGAAGGACTTGGCATCTGCTATATCGGAGGTATCCGCAACAATCCCCAGGCCGTCAGCGATCTGCTACACCTGCCCGAGCATGTTTATCCGGTCTTCGGCATGTGCATTGGCTACCCGGCCCAGACCCCCGACATCAAGCCGCGGCTGCCGGTAGAGGCGATTCTCAAGGAAGATGTCTACGACGATGATCATCAGCAGGTGGCGGCCTTCGACGACACCATGCATCGCTACTACCGCGAACGCAGCGGCGGTAACAAGGATGCCGACTGGTCGCACAACCTCACCCCGTTATTCGATACCAAGCTGCGTCCCCACATGCGCGACTTCCTGGTCGAGCGCGGCTTCGAAATGAAGTGAGGTGCACGTTAAACGACTGTCTCCGCGACTGGCTCAGCGACTGGCTCGGACAGGGCCTCAAATGGTTTCAGCATCAGCCGTGGATATAGCGCAGGCGGGCGTCACGCCGGAGGCGGACAATAGTGATCACGTTGGTCACGAAAATCAGGCTTTCGGCGATGGTGCCGCCAATCGAGCCGGCCAGCAGGTTGCTGGCGACCCAGCACAGCGCCGCCGCCGCCAGGGCGGCGCGCATGGCAATGCCGCGCAGCATGAACATTCCCCAGGTGCCCAGCAGCCCGGCCATCAGTGCCGGGATGTCTCGCGGGCCACTCCAGGTCAGCACAGCCACCGCGAGAGTCGCCACTAGCATCCCGAGCATAAGCCTGACGTTACGTGGAAAACGGCGCACCAGTGCGATGCGCAGCACGATCAGCGCCGAAATTCCTGCCGCTACCCAGCTTCCGAACAGCGCGAACTGGGCGGCGAAGGCGACGTTGGCGAATAGCAGCAGCACGAACAGTTTGTCATCGCGCTTGCTGGCAAATGCGACGAGGCAGAGGGCCAAGGCCACCAGGCTGACGCCTTGACCCAATAGCCATGTTGAGCTGATCTCTTCCATGCAACCTTCCATGCAACGTCCGCCGTCGAGGCGGGGGGAGTGGTCTGAATAATGCAGGCGAGGCCATGCTACCACGCTGATGGTGCGATGATGGGGGCCTTGGCGGGCACTGGCAAGGTGATGACGAGCCCTGCTAGGCCTGAGGAAGCACGCTTGGCATCGATCAATGGGCTAACGTCAGTCGCAATGACATTGATGGTTGGTTCATGCCTGGGCCAAGACGGGGGTGAGTCTGTTACCGTCGGGCCTGCGATAGTCAGTCGCTGCGTATGCTGCTTGACTAGAGCGGTCGGTCGGCGCTGCAGATGCAGGATCTGAGAGTGCCGACAGGGTTGATGCTTGCCAAAAGGAGGCCGAATGAAGCCGCTTTCTAGTACCGGGTTTGCGCTCTTTGGCGCAGCACTGATCGCTATCAGTTACGGGCTCGCGCGTTTCGCCTTTGGCCTGTTCGTGCCGCCCATTCGCGATGAGCTGGAACTCACGGCGTCCGTGATCGGTATCATCGGCTCGCTGCCCCTCATCAGCTTCCTGCTCGCCACGCTCGTTGCTCCGTTCGCTGCTGACCACCTCGGTGCCCGCAACGCGGCGGTGCTGTCCGGCGCCTTCGGCGTCGCCGGGCTGGCATTGATCAGTCAGTCGAGTAGTGCACTGACACTCGGTGCAGGGGTGTTCGCATGCGGCATTTGTACCGGCCTGATGATGCCGGCGCTCACGGCGGCCATGCAGGCGCTGGTCAGGCGCTCGCTGCACGGGCGTGTTAGTTCCGTCATGAATGCGGGCACCAGTATCGGCGTGGTCGTTGCCGTGCCAACGGTGCTTTTCCTGACCGGCGCCTGGCGCCTCGCCTATATCTCATTCGCCGTGCTGGCCGCCATCGGCGTGATCGCCGCATGGTTTCTGTTGCCCTCGGTATCGAGGATCTTGCCGGCAAACGCCGCTCCTCCGCCTCCCATCAACGAATTGCCGTGGTCGCGGCTGATCAGGCTCTCGCTATTCGCCTTCCTGATGGGCTTCGTCTCAGCGGCCTACTGGATCTTCGCGCCTGACCTGGTGGTCACCCTTGGCGGCCTGTCATCCGGTGTTACCGGGTGGCTGTGGCTCGCGGTGGGCCTAGCTGGCCTCGGCGGGGCTGTGGTGGCGGACCTGGCCGATCGCAACAACCCTCCCATCACTCATGCCCTGATGTTGATGATGCTGGCAGCCAGCCTCGCTTTGCTAGCAGCAAGCCCCGGCCAGCCGCTGCTGGCGGCATTCTCTGCGCTGGTCTTCGGCTTGGCTTATATGAGTTTGACGGGCCTTTACCTGATGACCGGCATTCGCCTGTTGCCGGGTCGGCTGTCGGTTGGCCCGGTGTTGCCGTTCATGGCCGTCTCGGTGGGGCAAGCGACCGGTTCGCCCGTGGTCGGCATGCTGGTCAATGCATTTGGCTACGCCAATGCGTTCGCCATGTTCTCCGCGCTCGGCATTCTGGTCGCCATCCTTTCCCCCTTCTATCCAGGCTACATTGCCCAGGCCGAAGAAGAGGAAAGTGGTGAAGAAGATACTGGTCTCCAGGCAGCATACGATTACCAGCTGCAAGACGAAGAGGGCGAGCCGCTCCATCCCGAGGCGGATATCATCGAGGAAGCAGAAGAAGCAGAAGCAGAAGAGGCCGCCGCCGCTGAAGCGGAGGAAGAAGCCAGCGCAAGTAGCGGTGATGCTGACTCCGTCCAATCAGACGCAAATACCGATGAGGCCGAAGCCACTACAGCACAGGCCACATCGGCCCAACCCTCTTCAGACGAAGCAGCCACCGATTCGCAGAAGCCAATCTACAAAGGCAGCCCATGAGGCATTGAGGCAGCGATGTAGGCGGCCAAGAACACGCCTTAGCAGCCAACGCGTCCGCCATAACGGACTGGCTTTGTTGTGGCGCAAGGGCGCTGGGGCGAGAGACTTGGGGCGTGAGTTTGTAGGAAACGTCTGGAGAGAGACGATAGCGCCCCACAGGGGCGCTACTGTGTAAAGGAGGGTGTAGCTTAATTACTTGAAGCGGGAGCGCGCCTTTTCCAAGGAGTCGCTAAGCGAGTCCCAGGCGCGTTCCGCGCCAGCCTTGACGTCGTCCCAAGCATCGTCGCTTGAGTTGCGAAGCTCATCGAGCTTCTCGCGCATCTCCTCGCGCTTCGCCTCTAGCCGGTCGACCTCCTGTTCTTGATCGATTCGTGCGTCGGCCTCGGCGCCTCGGGCTTTTGCCCTCATCTTGTCCAGCTCGGCCTGTAGCTCATCCAGCTTGGCACGCAGCTTCTGCTCGTAGGCATTTTTCTCGCTCATGGGAAAGTCCTTTCCTTTTGGCCAGTGTAGAGAACCTTGAAGATAGCTCGTGCTGACGACAAGGTGGTTACGATGACAGTGACATATCTAGCCGGGGCGACTGCAAGGCACAAAAGTGTCCAACGGCCAGCAAACTATGTGGCGTCAGCTACCTTGACTGTTTTTTCGGTACGTTCTTCGGTACGTTTTTCGCTACGCTCTTCCTTCACCCCTAGGGTAACGCCGATCTCATGACACGATTCGCTCGTCTGGCTGCTGCGGCCCTGTTGATTCTGATACCCCTGAACGCTTCGGCCGAAGAATGGCAACAACGCCCTGATTGGGCCGACGTGTTCGCCGAGCAAAAGGCTGTCAACGGCACGCTGGTGATTGTCGATAAGCGGGAGGGCCGTGCAGGACGCTTTGTGGTGAATCCCGAACGTGCCAATCAGCGGCTCTCGCCGGCGTCTACCTTCAAGGTGCCCCACGCACTGTTCGCACTGGATGCCGGTGCAGTGGATGACGAGTTCGAGGTGTTTCCCTGGGATGGAACCGAGCGCGATGTGCCGCCCTGGAACCAGGACCAGACCCTGCGCTCGGCGCTGCGCTATTCCACCGTATGGGTCTTCCAGCGCCTGGCCAACCAGATCGGTCGCGAGCGCGAGCAGGCCTACCTGAGTGAGATCGGCTACGGCAACGCCCGAGTGGGTGATGACGTCGAGACCTTCTGGCTAGATGGCAGCCTTAGGGTCAGTGCCGTCGAGCAGGTCGAATTCCTCGAGCGGCTCTATGACATGGCGCTGCCTTTCACCGAAGCTGACCAGCGGCTGGTGAAAGACATCATGATCAATCAAGCAGATGGTGACTGGATTCTGCGTGCCAAGAGCGGCTGGGACGGCCAGGTCGGTTGGTGGGTCGGCTGGGTCGAGCGGCCCAGCGGCCCGGTGTTCTTCGCGTTGAATCTCGACACCCCCGAGCGCTTGGCCGACCTGCCCAAGCGCAAAGCCATCACCCGAGCGGTGCTGCGTCGTTTGGAAGCGCTGCCGATGTCGCAATGAGCCAAGCCCCGCGCTAACCGGCGCTGCCGCGGTTAGCCCGCTGCCATTCGCATCGCCAGATCGTTCAGGAAGTCCTGGATGCGGGCGGCATTGGTGCCCAGGTCGCTCTGGCCGACCCGTGATGCCGAGCGCATGTCGACCCTCACACCGTCATCTACCTGCGTTAGGCGGATCACTACGTCGTCCTTGAAGCCAAACCAGCGGGTGGTGGCGGTGGCCTCGAGCCTCGAGTCGCTGACGGCCGCGACCTCCCAGCCTCTAGCGACTACCGTGGCCTCGACTGCCGCCATGGCATCTTCCATCGGCACGGGGAGGGTGAGCGCGTGCAGCCTGCCATAGGCGGCCCGCTGTTGGTCGGCGAAGCCCTGCGGATAGGCCACTTCGTTGGGGGCGGCTTCCCGCGCAGCGGCCAGCGCCTCGAAGGCCGGCGGATGCTCGAGATCGGTAGTGATGTCATGGATTGGCGGTACCGTTTGAGCCCGCTGCATCATGTGAGCGGGCAGGGCGATCATCGCCACCACTGCCGCGCTGGTGAGCAGCCCCACCAGTACCAGGCGCCAGCGGCGACAGAAGGCCGCGACCAGCACTGTGATCAGGCCCACCGCGCCTGCGCCTACCGCCAAGTGCGCGCCCTGACGCAGCATTGAGAATGAGGTGCCAAGCGACACCCAGTCCAACCGGTAGGCGCTGCCTGATCCCGCCATCAGAGCCGCTGCGGCGACCACCAGCACAACACCCAGCCAGGCGCTCACGACCGGCCAGGCTCCGCCGCGCGGTCGCGGCTTGAATATCGAAGATGCCATCTTTGCTCCTTGTCAGTTTTCACCCGGAATTCGGTGGTGGTTCTTCAGACATGCGTCGTTGTTTATGGAGTCAGCGATGACGGAGCCGTCTATGGCACCGTCTATGCAACAGAGGCCTCAGCATACGTGCAGCAGCGCCTCTATACCTATTCTACTGCCAGTGGCGGAATGTGCCTTGGCGTTGGCGAGCGATACCGACAACACAAACGCCAGCGCGCTATGGTGGCGCCTTTGCAGCCCTGGTTCGTGATATGGCTCGCGTTTCTTGAAGCATCCTGCTTTGAATCAGCCTGATTTGAGTCAGAGAGCGCATGCAAAACATGCTAAAGCACGGGTGACTGCGGCAGACATCCTGATAGGCTAGGTGCTGACAAGGATGCCGCAAAGGATCTGCGTAGTGCCTGATATCGCAAACACCCCCCGTATTACCCTGCACCCGCACACTCGCCGGGTACGCATCTATTCAGGCGACACTCTGATCGCCGACAGCGAAAACGCCATCGAACTGCGCGAGCGTGGTTATCCACACCGCCATTACATCCCAAAAGAAGATGTAGATATGTCGACGTTGTCGACGTCCTCCACCGTCACCCACTGCCCCTTCAAAGGGGATTCCACCTACTACTCATTCTCCAGCATTAATGACGTCGCCTGGAGCTATGATCAGCCGATTGAGGAAATGGAGGCAATCGCTGGGCGCTTGGCATTTGATACGGAAAAAGTGACGGAGCGGGTTGAGTGAAGGCTGGTTGGCCGCAAAGCGGACATGGAAGGGCGGGATGCTTGATATGGCTTGGCATCAGAATGCTGCTGGCGCATAACCGCTGCACCGGCGTCCTGCCTGCCACTGGGCGGCCTTGAGTCAGCGTTGCCTTCTCAAGGCTGCCCCAGAAAAGCGATAAGCACTACATCAAAGTGCGGATGTGTCTTTCACCTCGCATTCGACACATCGACGAGTCGATCCTGAGTTCAATGCTTTCTTGAATGCCAGGCTGGACTAGTTTTGCATCGGAATGCCATCTTCCCAGCGAAAGCCGATGCCGCCGCCCTGCCAAACGCCGTCATCCAGCGGGCTGGGCCCATGAATGTCGAC
This sequence comes from Onishia taeanensis, assembly GCF_013349955.1. Taxonomy (GTDB): domain Bacteria; phylum Pseudomonadota; class Gammaproteobacteria; order Pseudomonadales; family Halomonadaceae; genus Onishia; species Onishia taeanensis_B. The sequence continues at coordinate 161,683 of NZ_JABVXC010000005.1, forward strand.
ATGCTGCGGCAAGCCGAAGCCGGGCGCGAGGTCCTGGGTGCCGCGAACGGTGCTGCGGTGCATGATCCGCAGGCCCTGTTCCTCGGCGGGTAGATGAGCACCGGGAGCCGCGCGATGCGCGACGGCCAGGTTGTCGATGAACACGCAGTCGTTTTCCTGATACTCGAATTCGGCGGCGTAGCCGTGCTCAAGCCCCGCATTCAGGATGTCGTTGTATTCATGGCACAGCTGCGTCAGTTCATCGGCGGTCAGCAGACGAAAGGCCTCCTCGTCGGGGAGCTTCTCGATCACCGCCCCCGTCATGCCCAGGTGTAGCCAGATGCACTTGCGCTTGGAGATAGGGTGCTCATGCACCACGGGATGCACCACGCCGGATGAGGAGTTCACCGAGGCGAGGCGGCTCCAGTAGGCCTGCCGATCCTCTGGGAGGGCGTCATAAGCGGCACCCTGATGGGCGAAGTAGGTGCCGCCGCCTTGCTCGGCCGGCCGGATGATGTGATAGCCCGAATGCGAGAAGGTATCCGGGTTGAAGCTGCCGTCGTTGTGCCATTGCGGCCCCACGCCAGGAATGCCATGACGCTGATCGTTCGACAGGCGGAAGATATGCCGATTGCCCTTGGGGGTGGCCGGGTGCACACCATGAGTGCTGTGCAGCTCCTTGCCACCCCACCAGCAACTGGCGCGCAGAAAGTCATCGGCCTCTAAAGGCGTATCGTTCTTGAACACCAGAAAGCCGCGCTTGGCCATTTCCTGCTCGAGTGCCTCGATCACCTCTTGAGGCGGCGCATCCTGGGCAGAAAGGTCGATGCCGCGGACCTCGGCGCCCAGCGGATCGAGTGGCGCGATGGAGCCGCCGAATCGTTCGATGATGGCAACGCGGGTGGGATCGAGGGGCGCAATGGTCGATGGGTTAGTCGTCATGGCTAACCTCCTATCACTGTTCCCGTGCGGCGGTCGCTGGATAACGAAAGCGACCTTGCGTGGTGAGCCCATTCGCTAGGGCAGGGCAACTATCAAGGACCAACTATCAAGGACCAACCATTAAAGGCCGCACGGGATGAATGTGGCCTTATTCTCTCAGAGTGCTCCAGCAGGACCAAACGGCCGGCAGCTAGGGTATGACTGGCCGTGACTCGCGACCCGTGACCGGCACTGGCGATTTTCATGGGCGAATTACACTGAAGGGTACAGTGGCCAGCGAGGATGGGGAGATGGCGAATATTGTGGTCTGCGCAGACGGTACCTGGAACCGCCCCGAGGATGACCTGAAACAGGACTTTCCCACCAATGTGCTGCGGCTCTCCCGAGCCATCAAGCCCGACGGCGGTGACCTGAAACAGCATGTCTTTTACGACTGGGGGCTTGGCTCATACCACCATAGCCTGAGCGCGGGAGCGACCGGCAAGGGCATTCAGAAGAACATCATGGATGGCTATCGCTATATCCTGCATAACTACGCTCCGGGTGACCGGATATTTCTGTTTGGTTTCAGCCGCGGTGCCTACACCGTGCGAGCCATAAGCGGGCTGATCAACAACTGCGGCATTCTCAAACGCCAGGATGCGCGCTTGGTGACAGAAGCCTGGAAGATCTACAAGAGCCCCAGCGCGAAGAACCATCCCCGCGGAGAAGCCGCCATGGCGTTTCGGGCCCGCCATAGCCACGTATCGCGGCAGGTACATTTCATCGGCGCCTGGGACACCGTTGGTGCGCTGGGCATTCCCCATAGCCTGATGGGGCTCTTCGAGCGGGATGACGAATTCTACGATACCAAGATCGGTGCCAACGCCTCGGTAGTGCGCCAGGCCCTGGCCATCGATGAAAAGCGCGAAGACTTCGAGCCCACCATCTGGCTGCCCAGGCCAGGTGTCGATATGAAGCAGGTCTGGTTTGCCGGCGTGCATACCGATGTTGGCGGCTCCTACCCGCCCGATAAAGGAACCGGCATTCGCGCCTCTGATACGCCCCTCGAGTGGATGCTCACCGAAGCCGAAGGTGCTGGCCTGATGGTGGAGCGGCATCTACGGGATAGCCTGACGCCGGGAGAGCGGGGCAAGCTCCACCAATCCCGCAAACACGTCTATCGGTTGAAGCCTCCGTTGCAACGGGAGTTGATCGTCTCAGGCAAACCCACCCTCATTCATCCCAGTGTCAGACGCCGCTACGAAGCCGACCCCAGCTACAGACCTCCCCAACTGAAAATACTGGTCGATCAATATGGCTGGGATCAATTGGACGTGGGCGCCTGACCGAGGGCGTATCGACGGCACGCGGTCACGCCACCCTCGCGAGGCCAGGCCGCATCGCTATTCGTAGTGCTGCTGCCAGCGCTTCACCCCTATCTGTTCCTTGAGCAGTTCCAGCATATCCACCAGCACTTGCTCGGTGATCTGTTCGGTCTTGGGATCGGTGCGCAGCCAGGCATCGAAGCCGCTCTCGGCCAGGTGCTCCACCAGCGATGAAAACTCCGCCGATTTCAGCCCCGCCAGCGCCTCGTCGACCAGGTGGCAGGCCAGGTCGGAAAGCGATCCCTCCAGGCCACGCGTCAACTGGCTGCCCATCGGCAGCCGCGAGAGCCGCTTGAGCTCCGGGCTTTCCGCCAGGGTGCGGCTGACCAGACCGCGCACATAGCGCAGGGTATCGTCTCGGTTATTGGTGTAGGCATCGCCCGCCATGGTCTCCAGCCGCTGGCTGACCTCGCGTATCAGCGCCTGTTTGCGGGGCTCCACCACCCGCTCGACCACCGAGGACGAGAGCCCATCGCCGGAACGCAACTCCTGCTGCACGTTATCGAGCATGCGAATGGCGATACGGTCGGTGAGCTCCTCCAGCAGGATGTCGTAATACTTGGCGATCACGCTGTAGAGATACCAGCGCCGCACGTCGATCAGCCCCATGCGTTGCAGCCGGTGCAGCAACGAGATGACGCGCAGGATACGCAGCAACCTAAAGCCGCCCAGCGGGATGCAGCCCAGCACGTCGTACCAGTGCACGAAGGGATAGAAGAACCAGCGGTGGTAGTGCCGCTCGGCGATGGCCACCGCCCAGCCCAGCAGCACGTCGAGCAAGAAGATGCTCACGAACGCCAGGTCGATGCTGAGGAAATTAGCGTGGATGTGCTGTTCGTAAGCGCCATGCAGGCCGGGCGCCACGGCCTCGAAGGCAGCGTTCAACGGCGGCAAGAGAAACAGGCTATCGAACAGTAGCAGCGCCAGGTTGACGATCACCAGCGCGATGATGAACAGATCCCACACCAGGTGGGCCCGTTCCAGGGCCGGCGAGGTCGTGCGGGTGGCAGGCATGGTGCCTCCTTGAACGCGATGCCGAGGGGGTGTGCTCCATCCTATAGCCTTCGCCTGCCGTCGACACCCTTACATCCTAGGCGTACTCCTCAAAGCCAACGCCGCATCGTATTCAGGCGTTCACCGTGCCCATGACGTCAGGTGGCGTTTCGCCATTCCTGAAGCAGCCGATTCACGAGCTCGCCGGCGGGGAGTTCGCGCGCCAATGGCGCGCCCTGTCCGGCCCAGTGTGCGGCGAATTCATGATGGCCAAGACCGGCCGCCGCCGCGTTGAGGCGCTTGGCCGCATCGTACGCCACGGGGTAAGCGGGGGGCATTACTTCGGGGATGGTTTCGGGCGTGGCTTCGGCGTGGCGAATCAAGCGGTTGAGGATGCCACGTGCCGGCCGCCCCGACAGCGCCGATGTCATGCGGGTCATTTCGGCACGTTCGCTCTTGAGGGTCGAGCGATAGCCTTCGTTGGCCGCCGATTCTGGGCACAGGATAAAAGCAGTTCCCAGTTGGGCGGCACAGGCGCCCAGCGCCAGGGCCGAGCGGATGCCTTGGCCATCCATGATGCCGCCGGCCGCGATGACTGGCAGGGCCATTTCCTTGACCAGCCGGCGAACGAGCACCAGCGTGCTTAGCCGTTCATCGCCAGCCTGCGAATCGAAGCAGCCGCGATGCCCGCCCGCCTCAAAGCCCTGGGCCACGACCGCGTCGACGCCCCTCGCCTGGATAGTTCTCGCCTCTTGCAGGCTGGTGGCCGTCGCCAGCGTGTAGATGCCGGCTTCGCGCAGGGCGCGTATCCGCGTCTCGGACGGCAAGCCGAAGTGAAAGCTGACCACGGCGGGCCGCGTCTCGAGCAACATCTCAAAGGCTATATCGTCTTCCACGAAGCTGCGGTAGATCTCATCGAGCTCGGCCGGCGGCTCACCGCCACTTTCCCGAAACAGCGGCGCCAGATGCGCGAGCCAGGCCGACTCCAGAGCCGCGTCGCGCCGCGCGGGCGCATGGCAGAAGACGTTGACGTTAAACGGGCGTGACGTCAGCGCCTGGGTCTGTTCGATCATGGTCCGGGCCTGGTTAACTCCGCTGGCGCCGATGCCCAGAGAGCCCAGGCCGCCGGCGTTCGACACGGCTGCGGCTAGCGCCGGCGTGGCGACGCCAGCCATAGGGGCTTGGATGATGGGCTGGATGCCCAGCCGGTCGGTCAGGGGATTCGACGATGTCATGTGAACGGCCTCCAAGAGCGCGAGAAACGATGGCTTTTATTCATTCTCATATTAAGAATAAAATAGGTTAATAGATTCCAAAAGGCGAATCATATGGACCTGGAAACCCTGAAAATATTCGAGGCCGTCGCCGCTGAGCTGAGCGTGACCCGCGCCGCCGCGCGGCTCGGGCGTGCCCCCTCCAACGTCACGACGCGCATCCAGCAATTGGAGGCGGAGCTGGACGCGGCGCTGTTCATTCGCCTCGGCAAGCGCATCACGCTTTCGACGGCGGGGCAGCGTTTCCTGACCTACGCACAGCGCCTGCTGGCGCTGGAGGACGAGGCCCGGCAGGCCGTGGGCGGCAGCGGTGATGGCAGCCTGCGTATCGGCAGCATGGAGAGCACGGCGGCCAGCCGGCTGCCGGCGCCGCTGGCAGCCTTCAACCGCGCCCATCCGGCGACCCGGCTCGAGGTCAGCACCGGCCCCTCCGGCCCGCTGGTGGAAGAAGTGCGCGACGGGCGGCTGGACTGCGCTTTCGTGGCCTTGCCCGCCGAGCTTGAGAACGAGCCAGCCCTGGCCGAGATGGGGCTGCAAAGCGCGCCGGTTTGGGAGGAATCGTTGCTGCTGCTGTTGCCGCCCGCCGATGCTGTGGCCACCACACCGGCGGAACTTATCACCCGTACTCGCACCCGCACCCTGGCGGCCTTCAAGCCGGGCTGCACCTACCGCGCCATGGCGGAACAGCGGCTCGGCATCGTCGCCGGGAGCGAGTGGCGTGTTCAGGAGCTCGGCTCCTACCACGCCATGGTGGCGGCCGTTTCGGCGGGCGCCTGCGTCACCCTGCTGCCGCGCAGCGTGCTGGAACTGTGCCGCGTGCCGGACGACCTGACCACGCTGGAGATGGGCACCGTCACCACGCGCCTGCTGTGGCGCCGCGGCTACGAGACGCCCGCCTTTCAGGCGTTCGCGGGTGAGTTTCTGAGGGAGACATGTACCTGATTCTGCGATTCGGGTGGCTCACCGGGCAATCAGTCGACCGTCCTTCGCAAACATGCCAGACTTCCATGCCTAACCCTCGCCGGCGGAATGCCTCTGAATGAAGCTCAAGTGCCTGACACTGGAAAACTTTCGTGCCAAGCCCTCTCTGTCGATGACATTGGGGCCGCGCCTGACCCTGCTGATGGGCGCGAATGGCAGCGGCAAGACCACGCTGCTGGACGGTATCGCCATCGGGCTCGGTGAAATCCTCACCTATCTGCCTGGTGTGTCGGGCATGACCTTCAAGAAACGCGGTGAGATACATCAGCGGGATAACCGCCTGGCTCCCTTCACGCGGATTAGCCTGGAAACCCCGCAGGGGCTGGGCTGGGACCGCCTGCAGCGGCGCGACAACAGCAAGAAGACGACCGGCGAGATTCCCCCGGGGCGAGGCGTGAAGGCGCTCAAGCAGCACCTGGACACTTCTGTGATCGAGCCCTGGTCGGCCGGTGAATCCTTCGAACTGCCGGTGTTTGCCTATTATGGCGTCAGCCGCGCTTTGCTGGATTTGCCCCGGAGTCGCAAAGGATTTCCCAAGTCACATGAACGCTTCGATGCCCTGGCCAATGCGCTGAACGCCGATACGCGCTTCAAGTCGGCCTTCGTCTGGTTCTACAACAAGGAAAACGAGGAGCATCGCCTGCAGAAGCAGCACAAAAGCTTCGATGTGACACTTCCCGAGCTGGACGCCGTCCGCCGTGCCATCACACGGTTGTTTCCGGACCTATCCGAGCCGCATGTCGAGCTCAATCCACTGCGTTTCGCGGTGAAGCAGGAAGGCGAGTGGCTTGACATCGCCCAGCTCAGCGATGGCTATCAGACCCTGTTGGGTTTGGTCATAGATCTCAGTTCACGCATGGCCATGGCCAATCCGCAGCTGGACGATCCGCTGGCAGCCGAAGCGGTGGTGATGATCGACGAAGTCGATCTGCACTTGCATCCCGAGTGGCAGCGGCGAGTGCTGGGAGACCTGCTGGCCACCTTCTCCAATACCCAGTTCATCGTCACCACGCATAGCCCCTTTATCGTCGAGGCGCTCAACAATCACCTCAAGCGCAGCCAGATCGACGGCCTCGAGATCGCCAGCGAGTCCATCCGGTCACTGCTGCCGCTTTCGCCGGAAGAGGTGGCTGCCTATCACGTGACGCCGGACGAGGCTCAGTCGCTGATGGATGCCGATCTGGGCCTGCTCGATGACAAGCTGCTCGGCCACTTCAATGCCATCAATCGTCTCTATGACGAGATGCGAGATATCGAGTGGGAGCATCGCGAGGCATGAACCTGGGCGAGTATCAGCACTGCGTGTGCCGCAAGATGGGCAACACACAGGCGCAGTGCCTCGGGGAGTACACGCTCGGTGAGCAGGGCAAGCTGGTTCGCCTGACCCCCAAGACAGGAGAGCGGGGCGTCGCTGTCGTGCTGGATGGCTGCGTGTTGCGTGACAACCAACCGAAGTGCGATGGCCTCTTCCTCTGGCAGGGCAATCAACGCCATGCGGCCGTGCTCGTCGAACTCAAGGGAGCCGGTGATATTCCGCATGCCTTCGAGCAGTTGGCCTATGTGAAGCGTCATCGGGCGGAATATCGGCAGCTGGTGGCTTGCCTGGAAGAGGAAGCACGCGGGCGGGTAGCGGAAAAAGCCGTGGTGGTAACCAACGGCCTGCTGCCCAAGCCGGAACAGGAACGGCTGGAGAACCACCACGGCATCCGAGTGATGGCCGTCATACACTGCGAAGCCAGCTCGCCAATCCCGGATGTCCGGGATTATCTCTGATTGGCCAGTGTATCAACGAGTCTATCTACCGCGGCGGCCAGCGTTTCGTCGATGACGTGCAGGTACACCATCCAGTCGTCGACCTGGTTAAACGCCACCTTGGCTGCGCCCCAGCGCGTTCATCGTTTGACAGCGGCGGGCGGCATGGCGTCTTTTATCGGCGCAGTAGCGGTACAAGAAGCAACAAGGGAATGTTTGATGAACGTCGAGAGCGTAGGGAAAGCCGACTATCGTGAGCTGCTGGATGTCTGGGAGGCATCGGTCAGGGCAACCCATGATTTCTTGCGCGAACAGGACCTGTTGGAGCTGAAGCCGCTCATTTACGAGCAGTATTTCGGCGCGGTCGGTTTAACCTGCGTAAAAGGCGGAAGTGGTGAAATCCTAGGCTTCTGTGGCGTGCACGACGGCAATATAGAAATGCTGTTCATCGCACCGCAGGCACGCGGGGAGGGCATCGGCTCCTTACTACTGGATGATGCGGTAACGGCCCAAGGCGCCACCAAGGTAGACGTTAACGAACAGAACCCACAGGCGCTGGGCTTCTACCAGCACAAAGGTTTTACCGTCAAAGACCGCTCCCCGCTCGACGGCCTGGATAAGCCCTATCCATTGCTGCATATGGAACTTGAAAATACGCCGTGACGCATCGCGTCAGCTGTAGTTCGCTTGATCAGGCCACCGTTTGCTTAAGCCCTCGCTGCTAGACGAGCCCAGCGAACCCTCCAGGTCCGGCAGCGGCGCCGCTCCGCTGCTCCTTACTCATCCTGGTAGTTTCCCTCAGCCCAATATCGCCACCTCATGATGGGCAAGTGGTGTTAGCGCCAAGCATTCGATGGCTCGGTTGATGTTTAGTGGGCCATTCTCATGATACTGACGTTGATCAAAAGCCTAAGTGAAATTGTCGCCAAACAGTGACATTCTGACTCCCTCGTTCTAGGCTGATGGACCAGCCTATACGCAAGGGAACTGCCGATGGCCGATCACACCGCCGAACCTCGCATTACCCTGCATCCGCATTCCCGGCGGGTTCGCATCCTCGATGGTGACACTCTGCTCGCCGATACCCGCAACGCCATCGAATTGTGTGACGTGGTTATCCACCTAGACAATATTTGCCGCGTGCGGGTGTGGATATGTCGAAGCTCTCGGTTTCCTCTACCGTCACCCACTGTCCGTTCAAGGGCGGTATCAACTATTACTCACTGGTGGATGTGGCTTGGTTTCATGAACAAGCTGCTTGCGAGAAATAGAATCTTGGTGGGAAGCTGATATTTCACCTCGGGAAAGTGCTAGCTAAAAAGTCTTTGGGAACATAAAAATCACTGATGGAATGATTTGTAAATACAGTGTTTTAAATATACAGATTTGAAAATAAGGTTGCTGGTTATGAATGATCCTAAAGGCTCATTGTGGCGAAAGTGGGATATGCACGTCCATACCCCATACTCGATATTGAACAATCAGTTCGGCGAAGATTTTGATGAGTATGTGGTGAGGCTGTTTAAGTCTGCCATTGAGCGTGGAGTGGAGGCTATTGGTATTACAGATTACTGTATTATTGATGGGTATAAAAAGCTGGTGAAAGATTATTTGAATGATGAGAAAAAATTAAAGTGTTTGTTTTCTGATGAAGAGGTAGAAAAAATAAGAAAAATAGCTGTATTTCCTAATCTTGAGTTTCGTCTTAATAAGCTTGTTATTGGGAATGAAGTTGACTTAAAGTGGAATAGAAAAACTAACTTTCATGTGCTTCTCTCAAATGAGTTGACTCCAGAAGTTATAGAGGAAGAGTTTCTTTCTCGCGTTGAGTTCGAAATTCAGGCTATACCTGGGCAAAGAGCGGAAAGAAGGGGGTTGTCCAAGTCTAACTTGGAAGCTTATGGGCGCCAATTGATTGATCAGCACCCCAAGTTTTCTGGGAAAAACCCACTAGCTGTCGGGATATGCAATGCATCTGTAGACTCAGGAGAAATTGCAGATATATTATATTCTGATGCAAGGCTTAAGAGGAAATATTTGCTAGCCCTTCCTTGTGATGAAGATCTTAGTATAGTCAGTTGGGATTCAGCTGGACATGGGCTCAGGAAAACATTAATTCAACAAAGCCAGCTGGTTTTCTCCTCAAATAAAAATACACGAAAATTTCTGTTGGGTGGATTTCACGGCACTGTTTCCGAATTCAAAAAAGAATTCGGTTTGCCCAAGGCATGTATTTGGGGATCAGATGCGCATAGTTATGAAGGCTTGTTTAATCCTGATGAAAATAGGAATACTTGGATAAAAGCTGACTTGACTTTTGAAGGGCTCAAGCAAGTTGTTTTTGAACCACAGTTTAGAGTTGCTATACAAGAGACTTGTCCTAGCAAGAAGACTGGTTATGAAGTTATAGATTCGGTAAGGTTTATCGATAGCTCTGGAAAAGGTTTGTTTCAAGAGGGTGAAATAAATGTCAACCCTGAGCTAACTTCAATAATTGGTGGGAAGTCGTCGGGTAAATCGTTGTTGTTGTACCATATCGCAAAAACCGCAAACCGCGATGAAACAGAAAAAAAGCGATCTCTGGCGGGAGCTAGCAGCTATAATGAGTTGTTTGATGAGAAGGCTTTTGACTTTGAAGTTCTTTGGGCCGATGGTAGTGTTCAGAGGTTGAAGGAGAGGAATGCACAAAAGCCAATTACTTATATACCCCAGTTGTATATTAACAAGCTTGCTGAAGAGAACGGTAGGGATCAGCTTAACGAGCTGGTTTTAGAAGTTATATTCCAAGATGCTTCTGTCAAGCAAAGAGTGGAGAGTCTTTATAAAGAGCGCGATGTTACAAATGAAAGAATTGGATCGGCTGTGGCCAAGCTAGTTGGGTTGAGGCATCAGTATTCAAGAGCAAAAAAAGAATTAGAAAATATCGGAGATTTCGAGTCTGTCAAAAAAGAAATAGAGCGGATAAATAATGAAATTGAGCGCGTTCAAAAATCTTCTGGGTTTACACCTGAAGAGCACCAAGAATACAAGAGCCTGTCTTCTAGGTTGTCTAGGATAGAAAAGCGTAAAGTTTCAATAGAGCTGTTTTCCTCTAACCTTCAAGAGTTGGGTGATAACCTTGTTGATGAGATTGAATCATCATTGTCAAATGTTGGAATTTATTTAGGTGATGCAAATAGTTCTCCAAAAATCAGTGTTTCCGAGAAACTAGCTTCGACGGTCTCCGGGGGGCTCTCTAAGTTAAAGCTTGACATCCAACAAGAAGTTGGTTTTGCAAGAAGTCGCGCAGAAAAGTTGTGTGAGAAGCTGAAAGCTCAAGAAGTAGCAACCTCTACGGCTCTCGAACAGTTTTCAAAAAAGATAAAAAGCCAAGAAGAGTTGAAAGATCTCCAAGCTTTTCTGAAAAAACAAGAGCTAAAGCTCAAGTCGATTGAAGAAGCTGAAAAAGATGTTCAGTTGGTGAGAAAACAAGGCGGAGATATAGCTGCACAGCTACGTAATCTATATTCACATCTTTTTTCTATATATAAAGATATGGAGGGTGTTTTTAATGATGCCGCAGATGTAGATAGCGAAGTGATTAAGCTAATAGCAAGCGTTGAGTTTGATCACGATCGCTTTGATAGTTTCATTGGCTGTTTTGATGGTAGGGGTAGTCTGAGTAGTTTGCTGGGCTGTTCTATAGACGAAGCTAATAGATATAAATATAGAAAAGATAGTCACATTGAATCGATATTTGAGATTGTAGAGAAAACTCGTGATTTTTCTAAAATATCGAAAAAAGTTAAAAAGAGTGTTGATGAAGAAGCATTATTAAGAAATTTGCTGCAAGATTGCTTTTATATATCTTTCGATCTTTTGTATAAAGATGATGACATTATATCTATGTCGCCAGGTAAGCGTGGTTTGGTTTTGATTAATCTTATACTTCATCTCAGCAATTCTTCCCATCCAATTCTTATTGATCAGCCTGAAGATAATCTAGACAACCGAACTGTGTATAATGAGCTTAGAGATTTTGTTAGAGAAAGAAAAGTGGGGCGGCAAATAATAATGGTTACACATAACGCAAACATGGTTGTGTCTACTGATTCGGAATGCGTTGTTGTTGCGAATCAATCTGGGCAGCAAAGGGGTGTGGAAAATGAAAGCTGTAAGTTTGAGTATGTCTCCGGCGCTATTGAGTACACGTTCATAAACTTACAAGCACCGTCTGTTCTAAAGGCTTATGGGATTCGAGAGCATATATGTGAAGTTCTAGAAGGCGGTCAGCTTGCATTCGAGGAACGAGAAAGAAAGTATGCTTTTAGATCCTGATGTGTGTCGGGTTTCGGATGATTAACTGCTCGTTTGGCAAAAGAACTTGCACCAGCTCATACCCCACTCACCCGCATCTCTCGCCGCTGCGCCGCGCCCATCAGCTGGCCGCGGCCAGTTTCCACCAGCGTCAGCCAGTGGCGGGTTCGGATGATGACATTGTAGGCCAGCTTCCGGGTGAGGATGGGGTTCGGCGCGTCGAGCAGCACCAGCGCGGCGTGGGTGGATAATCGGGGGCTGTCCCCGTTTTTTCCAATATTGGGCGCTCTTTCGCATATAAAATACCGCATCGCTAGTACTGAATAATCATACGTCTATAATAATGCGGATCACTTACCTTGGGGTTAAAAATACAGTCCACGAACTCACCATCAGTGCTTCCAAATCCATCGCTCATGCCGCTGATTACAAAACTACTTCTGTGATTTTCATATATTTCAAAATGAAAGTCCATGAAAAATCCCAAAAAGTCAATGTCGTAAAAGCATTCGGATTTTCTTCCCGACTCATAAAAACTTTCCCGTTTTGTTGAACCATCATCATACCTGTAACGATCTTCCAGTTTAGACAGCACATCATCTTCGATGCTTTTCAACTCGGATTTCTGTAAGTCATGTCTGCACTTAAATGCACAAAACAAATAATACCTCGGGTTGCCGGAACTGTACGATCTGGCTGACAGATCTCCCATAGTCAGCCCTACTTTTGCAAAAGTATTATTTGCAGCATCGGCAGCCAAATACAACCAGGTCTCTGTTGACTCGAAATCTAGTCTTGATCTCTCCCTGATATATTCCAGTTTGTAATCGTCAGAAATATCAATGTCGTCAAGGGTTCTTTTTTCTTTTCTCAATTTTCTATCCTTTGCTTATAGGAATGTGTCGAATTAAAGTGGTCATAAAAGTCGTGGCAAATAAAATATTTCACATCATTGCAGTCATGCAAGTCGATATGCTAGTGGGGCACGACCTTCCTGCGTTACCCTAGGCTAATCATGACTGGTAATTGCCAATCGTTAACGACTGCTTTTGGCTGAAAGCAGACCTAAACATTGGCTTGAATAAGAGAGCCGAAGCCCATCAGCTCCCCAGCCCACTCACCCGCATCACCCGTCTCTGCGCCGTGTCCATCAGCTGGCCGCGGCCAGTTTCCACCAGCGTTAGCCAGTGGCGGGCGCGTGTGATGCCGGTGTAAACCAGCTCCCGGGTGAGGATGGGGTTCGGCGCGTCGGGCAGCACCAGGGCGGCGTGGGTGAACTCCGAGCCCTGTGATTTGTGCACCGTCATCGCGAACACCGTCTCCACCGACTGCAGGCGGCTGGGCAGCACCCACTTGATGCGGTCGGTGCCGTCGCCGGCGGGGAAGGCGACCCGCAGCAGGCGGCGATTGTCGTCGCCGGGCGAGGCGCCCGGGCGCGGCATATCCAGGGTGATGCCGATATCGCCGTTCATCAGCCCCAGGCCGTAGTCGTTCTTGGTGACGAGCACTGGGCGGCCGGGGTACCAGCGCTGGCGGCCGTCCTGGCTGTCGATCAGCTTCTCCCGCTCCAGCGCCTGGCGCACCCGCTCGTTCAGGCCTTCCACGCCCCATGAGCCACGGCGCAGCGCGCACAGCAGCTGGAAGTCGCCGTGGGCTGCCAACACGGCACGTGCCCAGTCATCGAAGTCCTGCTGTTCGGCGTCGTCGGTTGGGCGCCGCTCGGCCATCACGCTCAGGAAGTGGCGATAGCCCACCGGCGGCGGCAGCGTTTCGTCGCGATGTACTCGGCCCTGGCCGGCATGGGGAAAACGCTCGGGGCAGCCGGTCACCGCTAGGCGGGCCAGGCCGCGCTCGTCGTCGGCGGAAAGCTTCAGGTGCGAAAGGTCGGCGAAGCCGTGGTTGAGGGCGTCGCCAATCGCTTTGCGCTTGGCGGCGGGCTCGGCTTCCAGGTTGATAGCGGCGGCCAGTTGGCCGATGCCGCTATCTGCCGTGAAGCGGTGGCTGACGCGCAGCATGGCGATGGCTTGGTCCAGCGGCTGGCCGTCGGCGTCCAGGGTGTCGCTTGGCAGCGGCTGGCCGGTGGCCTCGGCCAGCCACTCGGCGGTGGCCGGGGTGTAGTGGCCGCCCTCGGCCCGGGCGCACAGGTCGCCGAGCACGGAGCCGGCCTCCACCGAGGCGAGCTGGTCCTTGTCGCCGAGCAGCACCAGCCGCGCCCGGGGCGGCAGCGCTTCGAGCATCGCGGCCATCATGCCCACGTCCACCATCGAGGCCTCGTCTACCACCAGCACGTCCAGCGGCAGCGGGTTGTGGCGGTCGTGGCGGAAGCGGCGGGTATCGGGGCGCGAGCCGAGCAATCTATGCAGCGTACTCACCTCTTTCGGAATCACCTCGCGCAGCCGCTCGGGATCGTCGTCCAGGCCGTCGAGTTCGAGCTTGGCCACCTGGCTGGCGATGGACTCGTTGAGCCGGGCGGCGGCCTTGCCGGTGGGCGCAGCCAGGCGAATGCGCAGGGCCTGCTTTCCTTCCCCCTCGTCTTCACCGAACGCCAGTGCCTGCAGCAGGGCGAGCAAGCGTACCACGGTGGTGGTCTTGCCGGTGCCGGGTCCGCCGGTGATCACCGCGAAGCGCGAGCGGCCGGCCAGGGCACAGGCGGCCTTCTGCCAGTCGAGCGGCGCGGGCTGTGTGGGCTCGGGAAACAGCGCATCGAGGATCGGGCGTAAGCGAGCCGCATCCGGGGCGTCGTCGTTATCCGTTCCCCCGAGCCTTGCGACAATCCGGCTGTGAATATCCTGCTCGTGCTGCCAGTAGCGGCGCAGGTAGAGGCGTGGGCGCGCATTGGTGCCGGCCAGCACCAGCGGCGTGCTGCCGGGGCCTTCGGCCACTAGCTCGGGCTGAGAAAGCGCCGCGCGCCAGGCGTCGAGCTCCAGCGCAGTCATCACCCGGCTGGGCAACGGTGGAGGGTCCTCCAGGCTATCGCCCTCTGGCGGCAGCGAGAGCGCCAGGTCCGGGGTGGCCAGGGTCTGAGCCAGGTCGAGACACACATGGCCGCGGCCGAGCTGGTGGCTGGCCAGCGCCGCCGCCAGCAGCAGCAGGGGTGAGGCCTCACTTACCGGGCTCCCTTTACTCTCCCTGCTTTCGCGGCTCGCCTCGCGATGCAGAAAGGCGGCGAAGGCGCGGTCCAGCGATCGCAGCCAGCCGCGCTCCACCCAGCGGTCGAGCAGGGCGAACAGCACCGCGTGATCGGCCAGCGCATATTCGGGCGCTTGAATCAGCGCGGTCTCCGGGGCGTCGGTATTGACCGGGGAGGCGTTGGAAGATGTCGGCATCATGTGGCGGCCTCCTCGGCACTGAACAGGGCATCGAGCGCTAGGATCAGCTCGCTTGGCGGGCGTTCGGCGTGTACGCCACGGGAGGGCGCGCGGGTGCCGCGCAGGAAGACGTAAAGCGCTCCGCCCAGGTGGCGTTCGATATCGTAGTCCGGCAGCCTGGCCTTGAGTAGCCGGTGCAGGGCCAGCAGGTAGAGGCAGTACTGCACGTCGTAGCGCTTCTCAAGCACGGCCTCAAACATCGCCGCCTCGGTGTAGGCGGCATCGTCCGCGCCCAGGTGGTTGGACTTCCAGTCGAGCACATAGAAGCGCCCCTCGTGTTCCACCACCAGGTCGATAAAGCCCTTGAGCATGCCGTTGAGCGTATCGGGCTCGAGCGCTGGCCTTGGGCGCCCACCGAGTGTGTGAGTGCTTACAAGGGCGTCCAGTTGGCGGGTGTCGACCTTATGGGCGGCGAACCAGAATTCCAGCTCGACGCGGTAGTCGGTGGCGCCGTTTAGAGCAGCGAGGCGCAGCGGTGCGGCCTCGCCATCGCTAGGGGGCGGCACCGGTAGCGGTGTGGTCAAAAGCTCCGGCAACCACTGTTCGAGTGCGGTGATCTGGCCTTCCCAGCCGCGGCGGTTGGCGCGCCGGGCCAGGGTATCGGCGCGTAGCGCCTCGTCCTCGGACACCTGGGCGAAGCCTTCTTCGCCAGCCCATTCCAGCAGGCCGTGCAGGAAGGTGCCCGCCGAGGGCCCGCGGGGAAAGCGGTGAAGCGAGCCTTCGCTCACCGTGGCGGCGTTGGCATCGAAGGGCTCGTGGATCACCTCCATGGCCGTCGCCTCATCGGCGGTGGTGGGCTCGGGGGAGGGCTCGGCCTCGTCGTCTGCTCCTGAGCTGTCCTCATCCGGGGTGGCGCCGGTGCGCAGCGCCGAGTAGCTGGCGATCCACCAGTGCTCGCGGATCTTTCGAGTGGGCGCGCGGGCCTCACCCAGCGGCACATCATCGCTGGCAAGCTCCACCGGCGTGGCATCGGCCTCTGGGGCGTCCTGCACCGTGACTCTCTGGGCACAATCGCCAGGGTTCTTGTCGGCCAGCGCTTCGAGCGCCGGGCGCAGGTTATCCGGCGTCAGCGCCTCGCCCCCGGCGATCAGGTGGCCGACGGCGCTGCGCTCCATGGCCTCCAGCGGCGCCAGGCCGAGCCAGGTGGCATGGCGGGCGCGGGTCAGGGCGACGTAGAGCTTGCGCAGATCCTCGCCCAGGCGCTCGTGGTCGGCGCGGGCCAGCGTCGCTTCGTCGGCGGACAGCGTCAGGCGCAGGTGGCCGTCGTCGTCGTGCCAGCGCAGCGGCAGGTCGCCGGCTTTCACCGGGCGGAAGGCGGCGATGAAGGGCAGGAACACCAGCGGGTACTCCAGGCCCTTGGACTTGTGGATGGTCACTACCTGCACCAGGTCGGCGTCGCTCTCCAGGCGCAGGCGGTGGGTGTCGGATTGGGCCTGCGGGTGTGCGCGGGACTCGGCAAGAAAGCGCAGCAGGGCGTGCTCGCCGTCGATCTCGGTACTGGCCTCCTGCAGCAGTTCGCCGAGGTGCAAGAGGTCAGTGAGCCGTCGCTCGCCTTCGGGCACCGCCAGCAGACGGCCGGGCACCGCGAAGTCGGCCAGCAGTCGATGCAGCATGGGCAGCACGCCACGGCGCTGCCATTGGCGGTGGTAGTCGCGGAACTGCATTACCCGCGCCTCCCAGGCCAGTTCGTCCTGCTGGGGGCCGCCATTCAGGGCGTCGAGTTCGGAAAGTGATAGCCCGAGGCTTGGTGTGGCCAGGGCGGCGCGTAGGCTGCGCTCGTCGTCTGGGGCGGCGCAGGCGGCCAGCCACACCTCCAGCTCGGCGGCTGCCTCGGTCTCGAACACGCCTTCCTTGTCGGAGAGATAGACGCTGCGGATGCCGCGGGCCAGCAGGGCGGCCCGGATGGCGCGGGCCTCGCCGGCGTTGTTGACCAGCACGGCCAGGTCCGACGGCGCCAGCGGGCGCAGCTCGCCGTCTTGTGTGAAACCGGTCTGGCCGGCCTGGCCCTCGCGCAGGAGACTGGCCATCTCGGTAGCGCAGCGCCCGGCCAGCTCGTGGAGATAGGCCGATTTCGACAGGGTGTCTTCAGCGTCCAGGTGCCAGAGCGTTAGCGCCGGCTGGGGCGAACCGTGTCTAACCAGAGCATCCTTCCTGCCATTCGCGTCCACTGGTGCAAACGGAACCGGATTATCGTTTCCACGGCGGAACAGGAAGGCGCCGGCTTCGCTCTGTTCGGCATGTTCGAACACTCGATTGACTGCCTCGACCATCGGCGTGGCGGAGCGGAAGTTGGTGCCCAGGGTGACGTGGCGGCCGGCGGTGTCGAGCCGGGCCTGAAGGTAGGTGTGAATATCGGCGCCGCGGAAGGCATAGATCGCTTGCTTGGGGTCGCCGATCAACAGCAATGCGCTTTTGTCAGCGCCCGAAGCCGCGCCATTTTCAGCGCCCGAAGCCGCGCTCGTTTCACCGTCATCAGCGGCGCCACGATTCTCGGCCAGCTCATAGACGCGGGCGAACAGCCGGTATTGCACCGGGTCGGTGTCCTGGAATTCGTCGACCAGCGCCACCGGGAACTGCTCGCGGATGCGCTTGGCCAAGGTCTTGCCGGCCTCGCCTGCGAAGGCGGCGTCCAGCCGGTGCAGCAGGTCGTCGGGGCCGAGCTCGGCGCGGCGGCGCTGGACGGTCTCGCGTCGCGCGGCCATCCAGTGCACGGCGTGGGCGAGCAGGTCGGCGAAGGGGTCGGGCAGCTCGGCAAGCTTATCCGGCAGCGCTTCCAGGGCCTCCAACGCCGGCAGGTTCGGTGTGGGATCTTCCTTCCATATCTCGGCGATGCCCTCGGGCGTCAGCCGCTTCCAGGCGGCGTCGGTCAGTGCCGGCTTGGCGAGTTCGGGGTCATTCGCCCAGTCGCGAAGATCGCCGATCCATTTGGCGCGGTTCTTGGCATTGAGTTTACGAGCATCGAAGGCTTTGCGGTTGTTAGCTTCTTCCAGAAGTGCTTCCAGCTCGTCGAGCCAGGCCGGCCAGGGCGCCTTAATTTCGGCCAGCGCCGCGGCGCGCTGCTCGCGGTAGTTGGCCAGCGCCTCGAAGGGTGGCGGAGCGGCGGGCAGGGCGGCGGCGTGGGTGCGCAGCCGGCCGGCGGTGTCGTTGAGGGTGTCCGGGGTGGTCCAGTAGCGGGCGATGATCTGCAGCGCCTCGGGGTCGAGGTCGTAATAGAAGCTGCGCCAGTAGTCCCGGGCGATCTCCAGGTCCATCTCCGACTGGTCCAGTGACATCTCCAGGGCGAACAGGCTGCCGCTATCGAAGGCGTGCTCGCGCAACATGCGGTGGCACCAGGCGTGGATGGTGGAGACGGCGGCCTCGTCCATCCATTCGGCGGCCAGCCGCAGGCGCCGGGCGCAGGTCGGCCAGCTCTCGCGGGGGTAGCTGTCGCGCAGGGCGAGCAGCGGATCGCCGCCCGGCGGGTCGCCGCCCGGCGGGTCGCCGCCCGGCGGATCGCTGCTGGGAGGCGCATCTTCTTCAGGTTGCGAGTTATCCACCGCCGGTTCGGCGAACAGATCGCCTGTCTCTTGCGTCGCTATGTCGGTGGCAGGTCCTCGCGGAGGCGCTGTGAATCCTTCCCTGGACGCTACATTCGACATCCCTGTCGAATGACCTCCGCTTTGACCTGCCCCCGGCGCCCCGTCTTCGTCGATTGGCTGGAAGGCGTCTGCTGCCTCGACCAGCCGGGCGCGGATGCGGTCGCGCAACTCCTGGGTGGCGGCGTTGGTGAAGGTGACCACCAGGATCTCCGGCGGCGTCAGCGGCCGGGGAAAGCTGGCCGCGTCGGCTTCGTGCTCTTTGTTCGAGAGTCTGGGACCAAGCACTAGGCGTAGATAGAGCAGGGCGATGGTAAAGGTCTTGCCGGTGCCGGCGCTGGCCTCGATCAGCCGGCTGCCGGTGAGCGGCAGCGCCACCGGGTCGAGGCGTGGCGTCTCGGCGACTTGTTTGTCTTCCGTCATCGTCATGCCTTGCCTCCCTGGCCCTTGCTACCGTTCTTTGGGTTCTTTTTATCGCCGCCGCCCTTGGCTTTTACCGCATCGTGCAGCGGGGCGTAGAGCGCATTCGTCAACTCGGTGAAGTGCCGCCCGGCGGCCTGATGGCGCGCGAGACTTTCGAGGTCGCGCCACTGGCGGGCAAGGTAGGGATCGCGGTCGCGTTCGCCGGGCGTGTAGTCGTTGCCCTCGAATACCTGAACGGCGGCCTTCCAGGCCTTGAGATCGGCTTCCTCTGCCTTGTCTGTCTGTGAAGAGCCTTCATCGCCACCGAAGACGCGGGCCAAGGCGCTATCGTCGCCGCCCTTCTCGTGCCAGGCGAAGGCGGTATCCCGGGCCAGTGGCAGCGGGGCGGTCATGCCGGCGCGCCAGGCGCGGGCGATGGCCTGCAAATGGGCCCGTGCAGCAGTCGCGTCCAGCGGTGCCAGGGTGCCGCCGCCGGCGCGGGAGAGCAGCACCGTGGTCATGGGGCCAAGGGCGAGCTGGCTGGCCAGATGCGCGACCCAGGGGGCCAGCCAGTGCTTCCAGTTGTATTTGCCCTTGTTAACTAGGCTGCTGGTCATCAGCACCAGCCGGCAGCGTTCGCCGTCTTCGTTTTCGCGCAGGCCGTCCAGCCAGTCCTCCACGGCCAGCGTGCCTTCGTTGGTGGCCAGCTCCAACGACACCGCCGCCGGGCTCTCCCAGGCGAAGGGCCAGGCTTCGAGTTGATCGGCGTAGTCGCCAAGCACCTTGTCCAGCGGCTCGACCAGTTGCTCGCGCATCAGCTCGGCGAAACCGCCCATGGCCAGGCGGCCCTCGCGCTCCAGGCGCTCCAGGGTGTCGTGAATGACGGGCGTCGGCGGCTCGGCCGCATCCACGGCACGGCGCCCAGACTCGATCAGCGCCTGCTGGAGCTGCCAGTGGTCCAGGCCGTTCAGGGCGAAGGGCTCGTGGTCCGGGCTTTCCAGTGCCTCGCGCTCCAAGTAGACGCCGAGCCGGGTGGTGAAGAAGGCTTTGACCGGGTCTTTTAAGAAGCCGGAAAGGCGCGCCAGTGGCAGCGCCGTGTCGATCTCCATCGATGGTAGCTGACCATCGACGGCGGCTTCGGGAGATGGCTGGCCAGTGTGGATTGCCCGCCATTCATGGGCGTAGGTGTACAGGCCTCGCTCCCCCGAGAAGCTCTCAACCGCGCCCGACCCCGCGCGGCTTTCTACCGTGCCCGACCCCGCACGGAAGTATTTCCGACTAAACGGCTGCAGCGGATGCTCTGTGGTCAGGGCGTCGACCAGCGTCTGTCCGGTGTCGTTGCCTTCTTCTGAACCGGCCAGCTTCCAGCCGGCGGCCAGGTGGTCACGCAGTTGGCCGAGCAGCACCGAGGGCGGGCGCGGTTCGTTGTCGTGAATGCTGCGGCCGACCCAACTGATCATCAGGCTGTCGCGGGCCGAGAGCAGCGCCTCGAGGAATAGGTAGCGGTCGTCCTCGCGGCGCGAGCGGTCACCGGGGCGGTAATCTTGGCCCATCAGGTCGATGTCCAGCGGGCGCTGCACACGCGGGTACTCGCCGTCGTTCATGCCCAGCAGGCAGACGTGGCGGAAGGGGATGGCGCGCATCGGCATCAGGGTGGCGACGTTCACCGCACCGGCCAGGAAGCGCTGAGAGAGATTGGCTTCGTCGAGCTGGCCAAGCCAGTGCTCTCGCACCACCGAGAGCGGCAGCGCCTCGGTGAGGCCGGCATCCTCGGTGGTCTCTTGCCAGTCTTCCAGCAGTTCGCCCAGGCGGTTGAGGGTGGCCAGGTCGGCCTCGTCCTCGGCGGTGAAGCACTCACTCAGCAGGTCGCGCAGGCGGCGACACCAGGTGCCCACGTCGGCGGGCTCGGAGAGCGCGCGCCACTGGGCTTCGAGGGCGTCGAGCAGGTCCATCAGCGGGCCGGCCAGCGCCGCTTCCAGGCCGCCGATGTCGCCAAACGGCTCGATGTCGTGCCAGGGGCCGTCTGCCGTGTCGCCGACGGCATAACCCAATAGCAGCCGGCGCAGGCCGAAGGCCCAGGTGTTGGCGGTAAGCCCGCCGGGTAGGTCGAGCTGGGCGCGCTGCTCGGCATCGAGCCCCCAGCGGATGCCGGCGCCCTCGATCCAGCGGCGCAGCACCGGCAGGTTGTCGGCGGCCAGGCCGAAGCGTCCGCGCAGGGCGGGCACTTCCAGTAGATCGAGCAGGTCACTGACCGTGAGGCGCGATTCCGGCAGGTGCAGCAATGTCTCCAGCGCCACCAGCAGTGGCTGACGGTGGCGGCTGGTCTGGTCGGAGAGCGTGAAGGGAATATGGCGCGGGTCGTCCTGGGGCAGCCGGCCGAATACCGCCTGCACGGCGGCGGCGTAGGTGTCGATGTCCGGCACCATCACCAGTACGTCTCGCGGGCGCAGCGTGGGGTCGGCGTCGAAGGCGGCCAGTAGCTGATCGTGGAGGATCTCGACTTCGCGCAGGGCGCTGTGGGCAACATGAAAGCGCAGGCTGCGATCCTGGGCCGGGTCTACCGCCGGCCAGGTCTCGCGGGTCTCCTGGGGTGGCCGCAGTTCGAGGATGTCGTCCTGAAGTTGCTGCAGTAGTCCCGTGGTCTCGCCGTCGGCGGGCGAGTCGAACAGGTCGATGCGCAGCGCCTCGGCGTCGAACAGAGCCCGGTAGGCGTCCTGGTCGTCGAACTCGTCGAGCAGGCGCAGATAGTCGCGGCCCTGCTTGCCCCAGGCGGCCAGCAGCGGTTGGGCGTGCAGGTGCAGCTGGGTGTCATCGAGCTCCAGCGGCATGCCGGGGCGGTGGCGCTGGCGCCGGCGGGCGGCCCGCAAAAGGTCCTTGTGCTCGATGATGTCTGCCCAGTAGTGGCGACAGGGGTTGTGCACGCAGAGCAGTACCTGGGTGACCTTCGACACCGCGGCCAGGGCCTCCAGTGTCTGGCGGGGCAGTGAGGAAATGCCGAATACCACCACCCGGCGCGGCAGCCCGGCGGGGCGCGTCTCTTTGTTCAGGGTGTCGGGCGTCAGTTCGCGGCAGGCCTCGAGGAAGCGGGTATGCACCCAGGCACGGCTGGTGGTGAGCCCACCCTCACCGATATCATCGCGCAGCCGCCGCCATAGCGCCGGCTGCCAGCACTGGTCCTCGGCCAGCGGACGTGTCTGGCCGCGGGCGTCGATCAGCTTGTCGCGGCCCTCGGCCCAGGCGGCGAGCCAGTCGGCGCGGTAGACCTGGTACTGGTCGAACAGGTCGGCCAGGCGCTCGGCGAGCTGGTGGCGCTTGCGCAGGTCATCGTCGTCGGCCAGGAAGCGCGCCAGGGGCGCGAAGGTGGCGTCATCGGTCAGTTCTGGCAGCAGGCGCATCAACCGCCAGATCAGGCGTGGCTTATCCAAGGGCGAGGCCGGCGGCACGGCCTCGGAGCCCAGCACTGCACGATAGGCCTGCCACAGGTAGCGGGCCGGCAGGGTGACGTCCATCGCCGCGGCAATGCCGGCGCCGGCAGGCGGGTCGGCGGCCAGCGCCAGCTTCAGCCACTGGCTGATGCCGTTGCTCTGCACCAGAATCACTTCGTCTTCCAGCGGCCCCAGCGGATGAGTCCGCAGCCATTCCACCGCCAGGTCGCGCAGCGTTTCCAGGCGATTGCCGTGGATCACCATGAAGCCGGGGCTGAGCTCGGTTCCCTGGGAGAGACTAAGGGGCATGGCGATTCCTTCGCAGCGATGAGACGGAGGTCAATGGTGCCGTAAAATGCTGGGGGTATGAAGCAGGGCGAGGTTCGGGTGAACATCAGCGCCGGGCAGGAGTCGAGAAGGCATGCCTGCCTTGCCTGGCGAGCCTAGCGCGGGAGCGAGGTTTTTCATCTGCTTTTTTCAAACTGGCCGGGAGTCCCCTCATGAGCTCATCGACGCCGCTGACTACGCCGGACGGCCGCTACATCGTGGTTCGCGGTCGCCTATGGCGGTGCACGAACCCTGAGCTTCCCGAGGCGGAACGCCAGCACTGGGTACAGCGCCTGATGCAGGCCCGGCGTAGCGTGGCCCAGGCGAAGCGTAAGCGGGATGCTGAGCTTGAGCGCGAGGCTCGCGATCAGGTCGACGAGGCCAAGCGGGCGTTGGGCGAGCGCGGGCCGGTGTGGTGGCAGGACGGTGCGCCGGACTATACCCAGTACAAGGTGGCGAACACGCCTTACGCTGATTGGTACGCGGCGCTGTAGCGCACTTGATGAGGCTGTCGGGAGGCTGATGCATGGATAACGATCACGTTGAACTCGACGCCCCTATCGGCGTGATCGCCGACACCCACGGCACGCTGCGCGACGAGGCGCTCTCGATGCTCGAGGGCTGCGGGCTGATCCTGCATCTTGGCGATGTAGGCAGTCGAGATGAGGATGAAGCGATCCTTGCGCGGCTGGGCGAGCTGGCGCCGGTGCTCGCCGTGCGCGGTAACGTCGACACGGCGGACTGGGCCGAGGGAATTCCTTGGCACCGCGATCTCACGGTTAACGGCTGGCGCCTGTGTCTGGTGCACGACATCGCCGATTTCGATGGCGAGACGCCATGCGATGCCGTGCTCCACGGGCATTCCCACAAGGCGCGCAACGAGTGGCGCGACGGCCGGCTGCTGTTCAATCCCGGTGGCGCTGGCCGGCGCCGATTCTCGCTGCCGCTGACGCTTGGCAAGCTGTGGGCCGATGAGGCCACCCTGCGCGGTGCCATCCTGCATCTACCGCTCTAGTCTTTACCCTGCGTGGCGATATCCGGTCCTCTTCTCGACAGGTACTTATTGGGGCGGCAGTTGCGGCAGCCAGAATGCCAGGGCCGCAAGCGTGGCCAATAGAACCGGCGGGGTGATGACCAGTCCCACCTTCATGTATTGCCCCCAGCCGATGCGGTAGCCCTTGCCGGCCAGTACATGCAGCCAGAGCAGGGTGGCGAGGCTGCCGATGGGGGTGAACTTGGGTCCCAGGTCGTTGCCGATAACGTTGGCATAGACCATCAGCTGTTGGGTGGTTGCCGACACCTGAGCCTGATCGATGGCCAGTGCACCCACCAGGGTCGAGGGCATGTTGTTCATCAGCGAGGCCAGAATCGCCGAGGCGACCCCGGTCCCCACGGTGGCCACGAAGGCGCCCTGGCCGGCGAGCCACTCCAGCACCCGGGAGGCCTCGGCGGTGAGCCAGGCATTGCCGAGGCCGTAGACCACCAGGTACATGCCCAGCGAGAACAGCACGATCTGCCAGGGGGCATTGCCGATGACCTTCTTGAGCGAGATGACGTGCAAGTGGCTCGAGGTGAACCAGCGTCCGGCGATGGCCATTAGCACCAGGGCCGCCACTCCCATGATGGCGGAGAACGGGATCGACCAGCGAGTGGTCAGGAACAGGGCGGCCAGCAGCATGGCGAGTAGCGGGAAAGCGGCGAGGAAGACCTGG
This sequence comes from Onishia taeanensis, assembly GCF_013349955.1. Taxonomy (GTDB): domain Bacteria; phylum Pseudomonadota; class Gammaproteobacteria; order Pseudomonadales; family Halomonadaceae; genus Onishia; species Onishia taeanensis_B. The sequence continues at coordinate 186,076 of NZ_JABVXC010000005.1, forward strand.
CGGTCGCGAATCGCGGAGGCCGGCGCCTCGAGCCGCTCGACATCGTAGCGGGCGGGGATGTCGCGGCGGAAATACCAGCCGAGCACTCCCAGCGTGGCCGCCAGCGACACCAGATTGACCGGCACCATCACCTGGGCATAGCGCGAGAAGCCGATTTCGAAGTAGTTGGCGCTGACGATATTGACCAGGTTCGAGATGATCAGCGGTAGGCTGGTCGAGTCGGCGACGAAGCCGGTGGCAATGATGAAGGCCAGGGCGGCTTCGGGACGGAAGTCGAGTCGCGCCAGAATGGCGACGACGATGGGTGTCAGCAGCAGGGCGGCGCCGTCGTTGGCGAACACCGCCGCGATGATCGCGCCGAGCATCACGATCAGCGGGAACAATAGCCGCCCCCGGCCGTTACCCCAGCGGGCGATGTGCAGAGCGGCCCAGGCGAAGAAGCCGGCCTCATCGAGAATCAACGAGATGATGATCAGCGCCACGAAGGTGAAGGTGGCATCCCAGACGATGTGCCACACCGTACCCACATCGCCCCAGCCGACGACGCCGGTGGCCAGCGCCACGGCAGCACCGCCCAGGGCGCTCCAGCCGATACCCAGCCCCTTGGGCTGCCAGATGACCAGCACCAGGGTGATGACAAAGATGGCGAACGCCAGCATGAAGGGCTCCTTTCCCGGTGGTTCGGTTCAGTGGATCGGTTCAGTGGATCGGGTGGTTGATGGGCCGGAATACGGCCTAGGCGTTGCCGGCCCGTACCGAATAGCGAACGGTCGGGTAGGCGGCCCGATGCCGGGGCAGCCGAAATGCTACCCGTTACTCGCAGACATCGGCGAGGTGCCTGGGGCAAGGCGGCAGACGCAAGGCGATTCCTGCGCATGATAAAGGCAGGAGGGGCATGGTGCCGTAAATCGCGCACGGCATAAATCAGCTGCCGCTCATTTCTTATCGGCGGGCAGACCCTCACCCCAGGTCGAAGGGAATTTCACCGGCCTCGTGAGCCAGCAGCCATTGCTTGCGGCCGATGCCGCCGGCGTAGCCGGTCAGGCGGCCATCGCTGCCGATCACCCGATGGCAGGGCACCACGATGGCGAGCGGGTTCTGGCCGTTGGCGCGGCCCACCGCGCGCTGGCCGCCACGACGGTTAAGCTGCTCGGCAATCTCGGCGTAGCAGCGGGTCTCGCCGAAGGGAATGGTGGCAAGCGCCTGCCAGACTCGCTGCTGGAAGTCGGTGCCTTTGGGGGCCAACGGCAGGTCGAAGGTCTGGCGCAGGCCGTCGAAGTATTCCTCGAGCTGGGCACGGGCGCGGTCGGTCAGGGCGTTGGGACGGGGCGTTTCATTGGCCTCCGCCTCGCTGACGAAGACGATTTCGGTGAGGCCGGCGTCACTGGAACGCAGGCGGATCAGGCCCAGGGCTTCGCTCTCCGGCGGCCGGTAGTAGTCGAGGGCCTGATCGGCAGGACGGTCATTGTCACGCTCATCAAGGCGCTTATCCGGATGCTCGTCCAGACGGGCATCCGGTTGATCAAAAAGCGAGCGGGAGACAGCGGGTGCAGAGGACATGACGGTGGCTCCTGAGAGGATCGTTCTGGAGAAGGATCTTGGGCAAGCGCTACCGAGACCATAGCGGAAACTGGCCTTGGCTGCTGGTGGTTTGCTCGCGTCATTACCCTCTGGAACCGACGAGGCCGCCTCATGGGGCGGTCTCGGTGAGTGCTCATATCCCGATTCGGGGCGGAGCCGATCAGGCGTTGTCGTACAGATCGCGATAGGCCGCGTAGGCGGTATCGATCTGCTGCGCATCCGCGGCGAAGTGGTCGGCCAGCCGCACGCAGAACTGCTGCTTCTGAGCGTCGTCGAGGCGGGCATAGATCGCTAAGGTGCGGCTCGCCAGGGCGATGCTCGAGGCCTCGCCAGCACTTTTCAGCAGATCCTAGCGGGCCTTCACCAGCGCTTCATGATCGGCCGTGGCCCGGTCGTCATCGCGACGTCTCAGCAGCATGTCGCGCTGCGTGATGTTGCTGAACAGCTCCTGCAGGAAGCTCATGTTCATGATTGGTCCCTAAGCGGTGAGCCCAGGGGCAAAGACAAAGACAGTGACAAGGCCAAGAGCGAGTCGGCCTTCGGGGGCAAGTGCCAACCCCAGCGATTGGCTTCCAGGCCGACGATGATCGCCGCCACCATCTGCCCGATGAGGCGCGGCAACTCAAGCATAAGAGCATGGCTGAACGACCCGTGCGATGAAGTCGCCGGGAATGTTGGCCGTATTTGCCTGTCCCTGTAGGGTAGGCGAGCCCGATTTGGAGGAGGCGTCATGTTCCCGAGTTTTTCCCTGCGCTATGCGCACCTGCCGTCGCGCATGAGTGCCGAGTGCGCCCCAACGCGGGTGGCGAACCCGCGACTGGTGGCATTCAATCACGCCCTCGCCGAGGAGCTTGGCTTCGATGCGGCCGCCTTTGACGCTACCGAGGCCGCCGAGGCGCTCTCCGGCAATGCACCGCCTGAGGGCAGTGAGCCGCTGGCGATGGCCTATGCAGGCCACCAGTTCGGCAACTTCGTGCCCCGCCTCGGCGATGGCCGGGCGCTGCTGCTGGGCGAGGTCATCAATCGCGACGGCCAGGTTCGCGAGCTGCAGCTCAAGGGCGCCGGGCGCACGCCTTTCTCTCGGGGCGGTGACGGCCGCGCGCCACTGGGACCAGTGTTGCGCGAATACCTGGTCAGTGAGGCCATGCATGCGCTGGGCATTCCCACCACCCGGGCGCTGGCCGCAGTGACCACCGGCGAGCGCATCGTGCGCCGCCTGGCTGAGCCCGGCGCGGTGCTGACGCGAGTGGCGTCGAGCCACCTGCGAGTGGGGACCTTCCAGTATTTCGCCGCCCGCCAGGATGTCGAGGCGATACAGCTGCTGGCCGATATGGCCATCGAGCGCCACTATCCGCACCTCGAGCCGCTGAGCGGCGGCGGGCGCTATCTCGCCCTGCTCGAAGCGGTGATAGCCCGCCAGGCTGAGCTGGTGGCCCGCTGGATGGGGGTGGGCTTTATCCACGGGGTGATGAATACCGACAACTCGACGATCTCCGGTGAGACCCTGGACTATGGCCCCTGCGCCTTCATGGATGCCTATGATCCGCGCACGGTGTTCAGCTCCATCGATGAGCGGGGCCGCTATGCCTTCTCCAACCAGCCCCACAGTGCCCAGTGGAACCTGGCTCGCTTCGCCGAGACGCTGCTGTCGCTGCTCGACGATGATCACGACCGGGCCATTGCGCTTGCCACCGACGCCATCGAGGCCTTCCCCGAGCACTTCGAGGCGAGCTACGGCGCGATCAAGCGCGCCAAGCTGGGGCTCGAGCGTGTCGAGGCTGACGACGAGGCTCTCGCTCAGGAGCTGCTGGACGCCATGCAGGCCGGGCATGCCGACCATACCCTGACCTTCCGCACCCTGGCCGATGCCCTCGAGGATCAAGGTCAGGGTGACGGTCAGGGGGATGACAAGAATGGCGGCGAGTCGCGTCTGGTCGCGCTCTTCGACACGCCCGAGGCGATCACCGCCTGGCTCTCGCGCTGGCGCGAGCGCCTCACCCGTGAAGACGCCGACGCTGCGACCATCGCCGCGCGGCTGCGGGCCACCAACCCAGCCGTGATTCCCCGCAACCACTTCGTCGAGCAGGCCTTGAAGGCGGCCGACGACAAGGACGACTTCGGCCCCTTCGAGGCGTTGCTGGCGGCCGTGACCGCCCCCTTCGAGGCGCCCGAGGGCGAGCTCGACTACACCCAGCCGCCGCAGCCAAGCGAACGAGTCCTGCGTACCTTCTGCGGTACCTGAGGCGCGGCGCTCTGGGTTAAGCGGCTTTGGAGTCGAGCGGCTTTGGGATAAGCGGTTCGTTGAATGGAAAAGAAAACGCCCGGGGAGCGTGAGCATCCCCGGGCGTTTCTATTGCGGCTTGCTAGCCAGTGGCTGTGATCAGGCCCCGAGCTTTTCCAGGTCGTAGCGGTCGGCGTTCATCACCTTGGTCCAGGCCGCCACGAAGTCGTTGACGAACTTCGCCTCGTTGTCGTCCTGGGCATAGACCTCGGCGTAGGAGCGCAGGATGGAGTTGGAGCCGAACACCAGGTCGATGCGACTCGCGGTCCATTTCACCTGATCGCTGGCGCGGTCGCGGATCTCATAGACGCCTTCGCCGGCCGGTTTCCAGGTGTAGGCCATGTCGGTCAGGTTGACGAAGAAGTCGTTGGTCAACTGGCCCACGCGATCGGTGAAGACCCCGTGCTGGCTGCCGCCGTGATTGGTGCCCAGCACCCGCATGCCGCCGATCAGCACGGTCATTTCCGGGGCGGTCAGGCCCATCAGCTGGGCGCGGTCGAGCAGCATTTCCTCCGGTTTGACCACGTACTCCTTCTTCAGCCAGTTGCGGAAGCCGTCGGCCAGCGGCTCCAGAGGCTCGAAGGACGCGGCGTCAGTATCTTCATCGCTGGCATCGCCGCGGCCCGGCGAGAAGGGTACCCGGACCTCATGGCCCGCGGCCCGGGCGGCCTGCTCGATCCCCACGCTGCCGGCCAGCACGATGATATCGGCCACGCTGGCGCCACTGTCGGCGGCGATCTTCTCGTACACCTTCAGCACCTTGGCCAGGCGGTCAGGCTCGTTGCCGGCCCAGTCCTTCTGGGGTGCCAGGCGGATGCGAGCGCCGTTGGCGCCGCCGCGCATGTCGGAACCGCGGAAGGTGCGGGCGCTGTCCCAGGCGGTGCTGACCATCTCGGCGATGCTCAGGCCGCTGTCGGCGATCTGCTGCTTGACTGCTTCGATGGAGTAGTTGGTCTCGCCCTGAGGCACCGGGTCCTGCCAGATCAGGTCTTCCGCCGGCACTTCCGGGCCGATATAGCGCGCCTTGGGCCCCATGTCGCGGTGGGTCAGCTTGAACCAGGCGCGGGCGAAGGCATCCTGAAAACGATCTGGATCCTGGCGGAAACCGTCGAGAATCTTCCGGTAGGTGGGATCCATCTTCATCGCCATGTCGGCGTCGGTCATGATCGGGTTGTGGCGGATGGACGGATCGCTGGCGTCGACCGGCTTGTCTTCCTCCTTGATGTCGACGGGCTCCCACTGGTGAGCACCGGCGGGGCTCTTCCTGTTCTCCCATTCATGGTCGAGCAGCATGTCGAAGTAGCCCATGTCGAACTTGGTCGGGTACTTGGTCCAGGCCCCTTCGATTCCCGACGTGACCGCCTTCGATGCCATGCCCTGCATGTTCGGGTTGTTCCAGCCCATGCCCTGTGCCTCGACATCGGCTGCTTCGGGCTCTGGGCCCAGCGCTTCGGCATCGCCGTTGCCGTGGCACTTGCCGACGGTATGACCGCCGACGGTCAGTGCCGCGGTCTCCTCGTCATCCATGGCCATGCGGGCGAAGGTCTCGCGTACCTGGGCGGCGGTCTTGAGCGGGTCGGGCTGACCGTTCACGCCTTCCGGGTTGACGTAGATCAAGCCCATCTGCACCGCGGCCAGCGGGTTTTCCATGGTGTCGGGCTTGTCGACATTGCCGTAGCGCTCGTCGGAGGGTGCCAGCCACTCCTTCTCGGCCCCCCAGTAGACGTCCTTCTCGGGATGCCAGATGTCTTCGCGACCGAAGGAGAAGCCGAAGGTCTTGAGACCCATGGACTCATAGGCGACGTTGCCGGCCAGGATGATCAGGTCGGCCCAGCTGACCTTGTTGCCGTACTTCTTCTTGATCGGCCACAGCAGCCGGCGGGCCTTGTCGAGGCTGGCGTTGTCTGGCCAGGAGTTGAGAGGCGCGAAGCGCTGGTTGCCGGTGCCGCCGCCGCCGCGACCGTCGGCGAGTCGGTAGGAGCCCGCAGCGTGCCAGGCCATGCGAATCATCAGGCCGCCATAATGTCCCCAGTCGGCCGGCCACCAGCTCTGGCTGTCAGTCATCAGGGCGTGCATATCTCGCTTGAGAGCGTCGAAGTCGAGCTTGCGTACTTCATCCCGGTACACAAAGTTCTCGCCCATGGGATCGGTCTTGCGGTCGTGCTGGTGAAGGATGTCCAGGTTGAGCGATTCCGGCCACCAGTCCGTGTTGGAATGGCCGGTGGCGGTTTGGCCACCGTGCATGACCGGACACTTGCCTTGTTGTGCACTGCCCATCGCGATATCTCCCGTCCTGTTGGTCTGAATGGGGGCCTTCCCCCTTCATCGTCGACGACCCTTTCTCTTGCATGCTCTTGTGCATGGTATGCCAAGCGATTCACTGTCGACTGCGTCAGTGGAAAGGGTTCTTTATCTTGCGTTTGCTTCCTATCACAGCTTAGTGGCGGGCCTGAGGGCTTCAATTTTTCTTTACTCAAGAAGCTGATAGCTAATTTTCATCGGTGATCGTGCATACAAGTGAGGCCGACGTCACTCGGTGCTTGGCCCTGCTGATGGGCATGTCAGGCAAGCAGCGGGGTCGCCCATCAGCCAGGCTCGGTTGGCCTCGACGGTCTCGCGCAGGTACTCCCAGGTCAGGCGGACCCGAGACAGGCGTCGCTGCTCCTGACGGGCGGTGATCCAGAACTGGCGGGTGAGGTCGATGTCGTCCACCAGCACCGCTTCCAGCGCTGGATGCTGCTCGGCCATGAAACAGGGCAATACCGCCAGCCCCGCGCCCTGCACGGCCGCGCTGTACTGAGTGGTGACGCTGGTGCTGCGAATGCTGAACTGGGGCGTATGGCGCTCGTGGTCCTGAATAACGAGCGTCTGATGGGCCCCGGAGGCAGCAGACCGGGAAGGGTCCAGCAAGGGCTCGAGATAGTTGAGCTGATCGCTGAAGATCAGGTCATCGATATAGCCGATCAACCGGTGCTGGCTGAGCTCACGTCGGGTGGTTGGCCGGCCATGGCGGGCCAGGTAGTCGCGACTGGCGTAGAGCCGCAGCCGATAGTCGCATAGCCGCGAGATCACAAGGCCCGCGCTGCTGGGGCGTTCCACGGTGATGGCCAGGTCGGCCTCGTGACGGCTCAGGTTGACCACCCGAGGCAGCGCCAGCAGGTCCAGCGTCAGCGCCGGGTGACGCTCGCCGAAGGCCGCCAGCAAGGGCGCGATCACCCAGGTGCCGAAGCCCTCGGTGACGCCGAGGCGAACCTGGCCACTGAGCTGCCGGTCCTGATCACTCAGGCCCTCGGCCGCTTCCATGGCGTGGCGTGCCATTTCCTCGGCGTGGGCCTGCAGGCGATGGCCGGCTTCGGTGAGCCGGTAGCCATGTGTGCTGCGCTCGAAGAGCTGAGTATTGAGCTTCTGCTCGAAACGTTTGGTGCGTCGCGAAAGCGTCGAGTGATCGACCCCCAGGCGTCGGGCCGCATCGGTCAACCGCTCGCTGCGGGCAACCTCGAGAAAGACCTGAATATCCTGCCAGTCGAGCATCGCGAGGGGCCTCTCTCGGTGCCTCAGGGATAATGTCAATTGTGCGTATATGCACAAACAATGTGCTGCCCTGCCCGTTGTGTGTCAATTCATCCCCTGTCTACACTCGATCTAGCCGCTTCCTATACTTCGGCCGTGTCAATATGCACATAAAGTCGAAGCCGAATTGTCATGAGAAGCGCCATGGCTCGATGCACCAGATCCCGCCAGTTCATACACAATCACAAGAGGCTGTCCCGCATGGCGTCGTGTCGACATTGCCGGAGACTTGCCCAGGAGCCGCTATCATGTCAGTGCGTGAGATTCCCCTTTATATCGACGGTCAACCGGTGCCCTCCGAGAGTGGAGAGTGGCGCGATGTGCTCAATCCAGCGACTCAGGAAGTGGTGGCTCGGGTGCCGTTCTGCACAAGCGATGAAGTCGACCGGGCCGTGGCCAGTGCCAGGGCCGCGTTCAAGACCTGGCGCAAGGTGCCGCTGGCCAAGCGCATGCGCATCATGCTCGCTTTCCAGGCGCTGATCCGCGAGCACACTGGCGAGCTTGCCGCGCTGATCAGCGAGGAGCATGGCAAGACACTACCCGATGCCGAGGGCGAGGTGGGACGCGGCCTGGAAGTGGTCGAGCACGCCTGCTCGATTCCGAGCCTGCAGCTTGGCGAACTGGCCGAGAACGCCGCCAGCGAGGTGGACGTCTACACCCTCAACCAGCCGCTCGGCGTGGGCGCCGGCATCACCGCCTTCAACTTCCCGATCATGCTGCCCTGCTTCATGTTCCCGCTGGCCATCGCCACCGGCAATACCTTCGTCCTCAAGCCCTCGGAGCAGGACCCGTCATCGACCATGCGTCTGGTCGAGCTGGCCCACGAGGCTGGCGTGCCTGCCGGGGTGCTCAACGTGGTGCACGGCGGGCCGGACGTGGCCAACCAGATCTGCGATCACCCGGACATCAAGGCGCTGTCGTTCATCGGCTCGACCCAGGTTGGCACGCACATCTATCGCCGGGGCACTGAGGCCGGCAAACGGGTGCAGTCAATGATGGGGGCCAAGAACCATTGCGTGGTGATGCCGGATGCCAACCGCAGCCAGGCGATCAACAACCTGTTGGGCTCGGCCTTCGGCGCCGCCGGCCAGCGTTGCATGGCCAACTCGGTGGTGGTGCTGGTGGGCGAGGCCAGGGCCTGGCTCGAGGACATCGTCGAGGGTGCGCGCAAGATGAAGGTCGGCCCCGGCACGCAGCGCGACGCCGACCTGGGGCCACTGGTATCGCCTGCCGCCCGCGAGCGAGTCGAGGGGCTGATCGACGCCGGTGCCAAGGAAGGGGCGACCCTGGCGTTGGACGGCCGGGGCCTCAAGGTCGACGGCTATCCGAACGGTAACTTCGTCGGCCCCACGGTGTTCAGCGACGTGACCGCCGACATGACGATCTACCGCGAGGAGGTCTTCGGGCCGGTGCTGTGCGTGGTAGGCGTCGAGACCCTCGATGACGCCATCGCCTTCGTCAATGCCAACCCCAACGGCAACGGTACCTCGATCTTCACCAACTCCGGCTGGGTGGCACGCCGCTACGAAAGCGACATCGACGTTGGTCAGGTGGGCATCAATGTGCCGATCCCGGTGCCGGTCGCCTACTTCAGTTTCACCGGCTCCCGGGCCTCGAAGCTTGGCGATCTCGGCCCCAACGGCAAGCAGGCGATCCAGTTCTGGACCCAGACCAAGACCGTGACCGCCCGTTGGTTCGAGCCCGAGAACGTGTCGAGTGGCATCAACAGCACCATTTCGATGAGCTGATCGTCGCTGTCGCAGCCTTTCCGCACGCGCTTTTACGGCCATCAACGAAACCGCCCTGCCTCTCAAGGCGGGGCGGTCTGCTTTTTAGGCTAGGGGTTTCCCGTGCGATCAGTTCAAGTCGCTAAGCAGCGCGAGTACGGGCTCGACCTGGCTGACGTGCAGTACCAGTTTCACTTCGCCGGCCGGGGCATGGTGTAGCGGCGTGACCACTGCAAATTCGCCTTCCTCGAGGTGGAACTCGTGGATTTCGCGCAGACCCGCGGCGGTCTTGCAGCAGATTGAGCGGTAGGCATCGTCTTCGCCGTAGATCAGGCGATGATAGACCTTGAAGAAAGTGTAAAGGGCAAGGCCGTTGGGAAACTCTGGCCAGCGGGCGGGGCTTTCACGAGTCTCGGCATCGATAGTTGCGCCGTTTTGCTCGGCCGAGGCAATGGCGCTCGCCAGGGGCTCGGCCAGCAGTGAGCCGGTATCAATCGGCAGCAGCGTCAGGTTGGCTAGCGCATCACGGTATAAGGCGAGGCTGCCGGCGATATCGCCCTCGCCGCGAAGCTTATGCTCGTGGTGATGCAGGTCCGCGGCTGCACAGGCGCCATTCTCCCAGCCATGAAGCACCTGCATGCTCAGACGCTCCTCGCGCAGCGCTTCGCCTAGTAGCGCCTGAAGAGCGACGCGCAGATGCAGCTTGCGTTCCGGGACATCGTTGTCGAAGGCTTCGTAGGGCATTGCAAATATCTGGTGCAGGCGCCCTTCGGCGTGCTCCTTGGCTTCTGTGTAGTTCATCCTGAATTCCTGCAGGTGATTGTTGGCATGGCTATTCTGAGCATTGCCTAGGTTATCGGCTGAGACTGTCATTACCTGAGAGATTGAGACGATTGTGAGCCTCGTTGTCGTATGTTTGCTCCCGGCGCGAAAGTCACGCGCGGTGTAATGGTTGCCTAAGACGGCATGGCCGCTTAAGGAGACCGGGAGTGCGGGTCTGTGATGCCGGTGACCAGGGCAGGTTGCAAGGCTGGTTTGCAAGGCTGGTTTGCAAGGGCAGTGCATGGCGCCCACTATCTGGGGATTAACGATCAATCTGCTAATAGGAGGCCCCATGTCCGATACGCCCAAGGATTCACGCCGGCGCTATTCCGCCCCGGTGGTCGATGGCCTCGGTAAGTCTGCCAGTCGCGCCATGCTGCGCGCGGTGGGCTTTACCGATGAAGACTTCACCAAGCCTCAGGTGGGCATCGCTTCGACCTGGAGCCAGGTCACGCCCTGCAACAGCCACATCGACGGGCTTGCCGACGAGGCCAGTGCCGGTGCCGATGGCGCCGGTGGCAAGGGCGTGATCTTCAACACCATCACCATTTCCGATGGCATCGCCAATGGCACCGAGGGCATGAAGTATTCCCTGGTGTCGCGGGAGGTGATCGCCGACTCCATCGAAACCGTGGCCGGCTGCGAGGGGTTTGATGGCCTGGTGGCGATCGGCGGTTGCGACAAGAACATGCCGGGTTGCCTGATCGGGCTGGCTCGCCTCGACCGTCCCAGCGTGTTCGTCTACGGCGGCACCATTCTGCCCGGCGAGAACCACACCGATATCGTCTCGGTGTTCGAGGCGGTGGGTGGTCACGCCAAGGGCGATCTCGACCTGATCGACGTCAAGCGCATCGAGGAAACCGCGATTCCCGGTCCCGGCGCCTGTGGCGGCATGTACACCGCCAACACCATGGCTTCGGCCATCGAGGCATTGGGCATGAGCCTGCCGGGCAGTTCGGCGCAGAATGCCGTCTCTCAGGCCAAGCGCGACGACTGCGCCGCCGCCGGGGCCCAGGTGCTCGAACTGCTCGAGCGCGATATTCGTCCCTCGCACATCATGACCCGCGAGGCCTTCGAGAACGCCATTACCCTGGTGATCGCCCTGGGGGGTTCCACCAATGCGGTGCTGCACCTGATCGCCATGGCGAACAGCATCGGCGTCGAACTGGGGCTCGACGACTTCACCCGGCTTGGCAAGCGGGTGCCGGTGCTCGCCGACCTGCGCCCCAGCGGCCATTACATGATGAGCGAGCTGATCGAGATCGGCGGCATCCAGCCGCTGATGAAGATGCTACTCGAGGCAGGCCTCCTGCACGGTGATTGCCTGACCGTGACCGGCCGGACACTGGCTGAAAACTTGTCGGGCGTGGCGCCTTATCCCGAGGATCAGCGCATCATCGCGCCGCTGGATGCGCCGCTGAAGGCAGAAAGCCACCTGCGTATCCTGCATGGCAACTTGGCGCCTGAAGGGGCGGTGGCCAAGATCACTGGCAAGGAAGGGGTGCGCTTCACCGGCACCGCCCGAGTGTTTGGCTCCGAAGAGGAAGCCCAGGCGCGCATCAATGACGGCACCGTGGTGGCCGGCGACGTGGTGGTGATCCGCTACGAAGGCCCCCGCGGCGGCCCTGGCATGCGTGAGATGCTGACCCCGACCTCGGCGATCATGGGGCGCGGGCTCGGCGATTCGGTGGCCTTGATCACCGACGGGCGCTTCTCGGGCGGCAGCCATGGTTTCGTGGTCGGTCATATCACCCCGGAGGCCTTTGACGGCGGGCCGCTGGCACTGCTCGAGAATGGCGATCAGATCACCATCGACGCCGAAGCCGATACCATCACCGTGACGCTTCACGAAGACGAGCTCGAGCGTCGGCGTGCCGCCTGGCAGCAGCCGGCGCCGCGCTATCGCCGCGGGGTGCTGGCCAAGTACGCCAAGACGGTAAGCTCCGCCTCGACCGGTGCGGTCACCGACCTGCCCGACTAGCCAGTGCCGCTGTGGCAGGGATGCCGCAGAGGTTGGCGAAAACGCTCGTCAGACGGCCAAGCCATGCGGTCTTGCCATGCGGTCTTGCCATGCGGGCTTGGCAGAAAGCTTCGGCAGAAAGGATCGGCTGGAGTCGTGAGTCTCCAGCCGGACGCTCAGGGCTCGCAGTTGGCGGTATGGCGCAGCCGCAGGCGGGCGCGCAGGTGACGGGCCAGCACATCGACACCGATGTTGAGCAGGGCGGTGATCAGGATCAGCACCATGGCGCGGTCGAAGCGGATCTCCTGAATAGCGCTGTCGACGTAGAACCCCAGGGTGGTGATGCCAAGAATGCCGAGGATGGCCGTCTCGCGCATGATGATCTCCCAGCGATAGAACAGCAGCGCCAGAAAGGGGCCATAGAGACGCGGGGTGAGCTCATAGGCATAGCGCACGAGGCCGTGAGGCGCGTCCGGGCGCAGGCGCACCTCGTTGCTGCGTCGGCCGACCAGGTGGGCGATGATGCCGCCGTTGTGAATCGCCAAGGCGACCACCGCGGGTAGCATCGAGGGCCCCCATAGCTGGAGCAGGATAAAGGCCAGCAGGTACTCGGGGGTCGAGCGCATGACCACCAGCAGCCCATGGCCGAGCAGGTGGGTCAACCGATTGCCCGGGACTCTGGCGCCAGCCTGCTGCCTGCCGGCAACTGCCCAACGCCCATGCCACCCACGTCCTTGAAAGAAATGACGGGATACCAGTGGGTAGAGCGCCAGCGCCAGCAGGCCGGTCAGCACCAGGGCGATCTGGGAAAGCACCAGGGTGTGCCAGATGCCGGGCAGTGCCTCACTGATCATGATATCGCCAAGCCAGCCAACAAGGCCGGAGAGGCCTTCGCCGTGGCGCAGCGGCGAGGGCACGATGTCTTCGCTGAAGAAGCGCGAGACATTGCTCCAGACGATCGGCAGGCCGCTGCCCAGGCAGAAGGGCGCCACCACCAGATACACCGGCACCAGCAGCGGGCGCACCCAGAGCCGCAGGCTGGCGATCAGGGCGTAGAACAGCAGCAGTAGCGCGCCTACGGTGTCGTAGTGGCCCTGGGCGAAGGCCGATTCCAGATAGAAGCCCAGGGTCGGCATGCCGACGAAGCCGAGCACGGCGCTGGAGCGCAGGCCGCATTCGAGCCGGTAGCTGGTATAGCTGACCAGGTGCGGCCAGGCTTCGCGCAGCCGCGTGAAGGCAAGCGTCGAAAGCCGTCCGCTGCCGGCGGGCAGCACCTGCTCGGGAAGCGGGTCGGTTTCCTCGAGGATCTCGGCAAACACCTTGGCGAAGACCCCGGCATAGGGCAGGGCGATGGCCAGCACCCCGGTCAGCGGATGCAGGCCAAAGAACTGCAGAAAGATCAGCGCCCAGAACAGCTCATGGATGGCGCGCACGAAGGCGCAGATGCTGCGCACCAGGCGTGAATGAAAAATCAGCGCCAGCAGGAAGCCTGCCGTTGCGCCGAGCCCCACGCCGACGAAGGCGAAGGCCAGGGTGCGTAGCAGCGCCACCCAGAGGTGATCGACGGCGCTGACATCCGGCTGCACCAGACCCTGCACCAGCCGGCCGAGCTCATGCCAGGGGGCGTGGGCGGTGATGGAAAGATCGGCGATGCCGAGGCAGAGAATGGCCAGAGCCACGAAGCCAAGGCTTAAACGAGCCGTTGCGGAATGCCACATGGGTAGGCCTTGCGGGTAGGGTGCTTCAATTCAGTAGAGTGGCAGCAGGTCCTGAGCGGTGAGGCGTGCGCTGGGGGCGTCCAGCGCGATACCACCGTCGGCGATGCCGATCACCCGGTCGGTGAAGCGCAGCGCCAGCTCGACGTCGTGCATGGCCAGCACGGCGGTGGGGTAGGCCTGGGTCAGCTCGACCATCAGCGCTTCCGATTGGGGGCCGTCCAGCGCCGAGACCGGCTCGTCGGCCAGCAATACCTCGCCGCCCTGGTGGATCGCTCGGGCCGCCGCCACCCGCTGGCGTTGGCCACCGGAGAGCTCGCCGGCCATGGCCCAGCACTTGTCGTCGATTGCGAGCCGCGCCAGCAACGGCTGGATGGCGGCCACGTCGCGGCGGAAGGGTTTCGCCAGGGTCACCAGGTTGTACCAGGTGGGGTGCGTCGCCAGCGCTCCCATGTAAACGTTATGGAAGACGCTGAGCGAAGGGACCAGACCCAACTCCTGAGGCATCAGCGCCGCGCCGCGGCCCCGCCATTGCTGATACATCACCGCAAGCAGGCTCGACTTGCCGGCACCGCTCTTGCCCACCAGCGCGACGCGTTCGCCGCGCTGAAGGGTCAGGTTGAGTGGCCCCAGCACGCGCTGCTGGCCATAGTCGGCGACCGCATCGGTAAGCGCCAGGGTGCTCATCAGTCGATCAGGTCCAGTTCCTTGCCGACGGATTCGATGATCGCGTAGTCGTCGTTGCTGGCCGGAATGAAACCGGAGCGCGGGAAGCTTTCCAAAAGCTCGGCGTCTTCCATGTTGAGCAGGGCTTGCTGGACGCGATCGGCGAAGCCCGTGCCGAAGCGCTCATCGACGTCGCCGCGGATGGTCCACTGATAGTCCGGGTAGTTCGGGGTCTTCCACACTACCTCGACCTGGTCGGTGTCGATGTTGCCGGCCTCGACCTCGTTCTCCCACACCGTGTAGTTGACGGCGCCCAGGTCATAGGCGCCGGAAGCCACCAGCGAGATGGTGCGGCTGTGGTTGCCGCTGAAGCCGACCCGCGAGAAGACCTCTTCCGGCGGCTGACCGAAGGCCTCGCGCAGATAGTACTCGGGCATCAGGCGACCGGAGGTGGAGCCCTTGGAGCCGAAGGTGAAGGTCATGTCGCGCATCCTGTCCGACAGGCCTTCGCCTGTTTCAAGCCCCGTGCTCTGGTGAGCGATGAAGTAGGTCATGAACTCGGCATCCTCGACGCCCTGGGCCAGAGCGCGGGAATCCGGTACTCGGGCGCGGGCCTGTACGCCGGAGAGGCCGCCGAACCAGGCCAGCTGGACCTGATTGTTGCGAAAGGCGGTCACGGCGGCGGCATAGGACTTCACGGGCACGAAACGGACATCGACCTCGAGCTGCTGCTCCAGATAGTCGGCAACGTTCTGGAAGCGCTGCTGCAGGCGGGTCTCGTCTTCGTCGGGAATGGCGGTAAAGACGAAGGTGTCGGCGCTGGCGATGGGCGCGGCCAGCAGCACGGTCAGAGCGAGAGTCAGGCGCTTGAGCATCGGTATTTTCCTTGTGACGCGGGTAGAAAGCCGGCGTGACGGGCGTGATCAGACGCCATGGTACTCAAAAACGGGCTGAATTGTCCTGCTCGAGCGGCCAAGCGGCCAGTCAATGGGCGCAGGCGTTCATCGTCGGCGCCCTTACTCGCGGCTGACTCGCGGCTTATTCACGTAGCCGAATCGGGGCCGGGTCGTCGGTCATATCCTCGGAGGCCGCGATCACTCGGCCGATGATGGCCGCCTCGACGTAGCCCAACGCCTTGAGTTCAGCGAGACAGGCCTCAGCCCTGTCGGCCGGCACACCGGCCAGCAGACCGCCGGCGGTCTGGGGGTCGAAGAGCAGGCCGTAGCGGGGGTGGTCGCGCCAGCCAGCCTGATCCCGAATGGCCCGGCGCAGGCGCACGTTGGACGGCTGCAGCGAGCTTACGATGCCGGCGGCGAGGGTCGCCTCGGCCCCGTCGAGCAGCGGCAGCGCCGACAATGTCAGTTCGGCATCGACGCCCGAGGGGCGGGTCATCTCGACCAGATGGCCGAGCAGGCCGAAGCCGGTGACATCGGTGCAGGCCCGGGCGCCATGGGCCTGCAGGCAGGTCGCACCGGCCCGGTTCGAGCGGCACATGCTGTTAAGGGCCGCATCGATCCAGCGCCCACGGGCGGCGAGCTGGGCCTGGGCGGCGAACAGAGTGCCGGTACCCAGCGGCTTGGTGAGGATCAGAGCATCTCCCGGGCGCAGGCCATTCTTGCGCATGGGGCGTTCGGGCAGGTCATCGATCAGGCCGTTGACGGCGAAACCCAGCGCCAACTCCTGGCCCTCGCCGGTGTGACCGCCGACCAGCTGGCAGCCGGCGGCGTCGAGCACCTCGACGGCGCCGGTCATCATCTGGCGCAGGGTGTCTTCGACCTTGGCCTCGAGCCCCGGCGGCACCGTGGCCACGGCCATTGCGGTCTGGGCCTCGGCGCCCATGGCGAAGATATCGCCCAGCGCATGGTGGGCGGCCACCTGTCCGAACACATAGGGATCGTCGATAAAGGCGCGAAAGAAGTCGATGCTGTGCACCATGGCCTTGCCCGGCGGCACCCTGACCACGGCGGCATCGTCGGGGTCGGCGAGCCCCACCAGCACCTCGGCGTGCTCGATCGGGGACAGCTCGGCCAACGCCCGCGACAGCACCGAGGCGCCGACCTTGGCCCCGCAGCCGCCGCAGCGCATGGCCAGTGCCGAGAGCGCCTGGGTGTGCTCGTCATCGTCCAGTGTTACGCGGCTGTCGGTGCGAGTGGGCGCCTTGTCGGTCATCGCCGGCAGTTCGTTGAAGCGTGCCATGAAGCGCCGGTCGATATGATCCTTCCACCGCCACAGCCAGGCCCCGGCCCAGGAAAGCGGGCCGCGGGAGGCCACGGCATAGCGGTCGCCACTACTGATCAGCGCCAGCCACTGGCGCTGCGGGCAGTAGGCCGAAAGCGACCTGCCGATCAGGCTGGCGCGCAGGTTGTCGGCCAGCGGCCGCCCCTGGCGCACCGCGAATACGCCGGCCTTCTCCCGGGGGCGGCCGTCCTGGCTGGCGATATCGCCAGCGGCGAAGATGTCCGGGTCGCTAATGGTCTGCAGGTAATCGTTGACCCGAATGAAGCCCTGCTCATTCAGGGCAAGGCCGGTGCCTTCCAGCCAGGCGGCACCGCCGGCCTGGGTCACCCAGACGGTTTCGTCGGTCTCGAATGCCTGGCCCCGGGCATCGATCAGCTTGCCGGTCTCGACCCGAGTGATCTGGCAATTGAGGTGCAGTTCGACCCCGCGGGCTTTCAACAACCGCGTGAAGCGTGCCCGCACCCGGCGGTTATGGGTAGGCAAGACCTCGGCGCTCTGGGTGAAAAGGGCGCACTGGAGCGTGTCGGGATCGCGGCCCTGGGCCTCAAGCTCATGGCGCAGGCGGTATTGCATGGCCAGCAGCAGTTCGACGCCGCCGGCACCGCCACCCACCACCGCCAGGCGCAGCGGGGCGTTTTTCTCGGTCGGCCGCTCGGCGAGGCGCGCGAGCAGTTCGCCCCAGCGCTTGCGGAAGGCACGGATTGGTTTGACCGCGACCGCATGATCCGCGGCGCCGGCCACCTGACCGACCCGCGGCGTCGAGCCGATATTGATCGACAGCTTGTCATAGGGCAGCGGCGGGCGGTGGGCGAAGGTTACCGTATGAGCGTGGCGGTTGATGCCGGTGGCTTCGTCGCGCACGAAGCGTGCGCCGGCGGCTTGTGCCAGGCGGCGTAGATCGATGTGCACCTCATCGAACTCATAGTGCCCGGCGACATAGCCCGGCAGCATGCCGGAATAGGGCGTGTGGGTATCGCGGCAGACCAGCGTCAGGCGCACCCCGGGCTCGGGGCGCATCGCGAAGCGTCGCAGCACGGCGACGTGGCTATGTCCGCCCCCGATGAGCACGATGTCGCGACTGATCGGGGCTTGCCTGACCGAGGGGTCCGCTGACTGCATGCGATGGGCCTCTGCAAGTGGGTGGCTGATGAAGTTGGCGGATAGGCACTGATGCGCCGCCCACACAAAAAATCCAGCCCCGTTGCCGGCGCTGGACTTGCATAGTCTATCGATCAGGCGTGGCGTTACGCCATGCCATCTTCCACGCATCGCTTTAGCGGGGCGAGGAATCGATCATGGGGTCGGAATAGGAGAGTCATGTTCTAGGGCGGCAGGGGGCTGCCATCGTCGACGCAGACGCAGTTGCGCAGCGATTGAAGCTCATCGACCGAGAATTGCTCGATCTTGCCGGCCAGCAGATCGCTGAGCCGTTTGGAAGGAATGCCCGCGCGCTGGGCAATTTCGCGATTGGGAAGCTCGGAAAGAGCGATCTTGCGGGAAACAATGCGCATCAGGCGCGAGCGTTTCTCCAGTTCCCTGACGTCCAGGTCGGGTGCCATTCGCGAGGGTTCGAGGGCATCCCAACCGGTCGATAATCGTGCCGTACTCATGACGCTCCGTAGACTTGGCTTTCGATGCACTCAGCATGCAAGGTTTTGGCGACATCCGCCAGAGGAATTGCCACGATTTTTGCGATCTTTTCTGCTCCTGGTCAAGGCCTGACGCGTCTTCATCGTGCTGAGGCGGCAAGGGGAGTAGACTGCCGCCCCAACACCCCTGACTGGACGTATTGCATGGCGCTTACCGCGACCCCCTACAAGGTGGATCTCAACCTCACCGATCTTGACCGCAACGTCTACCAGACGCTGCGCTTCACCGTGGCCCGCCATCCTTCCGAGACCGAGCCGCGCATGGCGGCTCGCCTGCTGGCTCATGCGCTGTGGTATGACGAGGCGATAGCCTTTGGCCGCGGCCTGTCCGATGTCGATGAACCCGCCCTGTGGGTCAAAAGCCTGGATGGACGCGTGCTGCACTGGATCGAGGTCGGCCAGCCGGATGCCGAGCGCCTGACCTGGTGTTCGCGGCGCACCGAGCAGTTGTCGCTGCTGGCCTATGGCAGCCTGCGGGTCTGGGAGACCAAGGTGCTGCCGGCGGTATCGACCCTCAAGAACTTGTCCATCGCGGCGCTGCCTCAGGAGGCACTGGAGGCGCTCGCCGAGGACCTGCCGCGCAGCATCAACTGGGCGATCATGATCTCGGAAGACACCCTCTTCGTGACCGATGAGCGCGGCCAGCACGAACTGGCCCTCGAATGGCTTCAGGGCGGGCGCGACTGACCTGGAGCATGCCAAGAATTGTCGCTGGAAGTATCCAATAGTCGTAGGAGCATGGTGACATCGCGCGTCGACGTGCTAGCTTTTTAGGGAATATGCATGCAAACGATAGGGCTGTCGGCAGGCGCCGGGAGCCTCGTTGTGAAGATAACAACATCGGGCCATGGCCCTGTGCCAGTTGAAGCCCTGCCCCAAGGAGTCTCCATGCGCGTTCTCAAGTATGCCCTCGCTGCGTCCCTGATCGCCGCCTCGTCTTCGGCCGTGGCCCAGCAGCTGTCGATCGCTACTGGCGGTACTGGTGGCACCTACTACCCCTACGGCGGCGGCATCGCCGAACTGATCAACAACCAGCTAGAAGGTTATGAAGCCGTTGCCGAGGTGACCGGTGCCTCGGTGGAGAACATGGCGCTGATCTATCGCGAGGATTCAGATCTGGCCATCGCCCTGGCCGACACCGTCTATCAGGCTTACACCGGAACCGGTGACTTCGACGGCCGTCAGGTCGAGGACGTGCGCGCCATCGCCTCCCTGTATCCGAATGCGGTACAGATCGTGACCCTGGCCGACTCCGGCATCGAGAGCCTATCCGATCTCAAGGACAAGGTGGTTTCCGTTGGTGCGCCGGGCAGCGGCACCGAGCTCAATGCTCGCGCCGTGCTGGAGTCCAATGGCATCACCTATGACGACTTCGATCCGCGGCGTCTGAACTTCAACGAGACCGCCGATGCGCTGCGCGACGGCGACATCGCCGCCGGTTTCTGGAGCGTTGGCCCGCCGACCAGCTCGATCCTCAACCTGGCCACGACTCGCGATATTCGCTTGATCGGGCTGACCGACGAAGAAGTCGCCAACGCTCGCGGGGAGTCTGAGGTGTTTGCGCCCTATACGCTGCGTGCCGGCATCTATGAAGGCGTCAAGGAGCCCGTTCAGACCATCGGCATTCCCAACGTGCTGACCGTTAATGCCTCCATGGATGACCAACTGGCCTACGACATCACCAAGCTGCTGTTCGAGCAGACCGACAAACTGATCGCCATCCATCCGGCGGCCAACGACACCACGGTCGAGTTCAGCACCGACGCCACGCCGATTCCCTTCCACCCGGGCTCCCTGCGCTACTACGAGGAAGTAGGTGCCGAGGTGGCGGACTATCAGCGGCCGTGAACCGATGATGTCTAACGTCAATGAGGATCCACAGGGGCGAGCCGGCGGGCTCGCCCCCTTGTGTTCTAGCCTGTTAACTCGGCTGACGGCTAAATTGCCTCGTCGCCCCGTCGTTCGGCTGCGTGCTGCCTCTGGGCTGTTGGCGCCGATAGCGATGTTGATGCTGGCTTTTCCGGCTAGTGCTTCCCCAGATAGCAGTTTTCCAGGCAGTATCTCTCTAGACAGCAGTTCTCTAGACAGCAGTTCGCAAGGTCGTACTGCTCGAGCCAGTACGTCGCAGACCAGTAGGCCCCAAGAGCGCCTCATGTCGGGCGCTTCTGCCACGACTGTCGTTGCCAACGACACTGACGGTGCATCCGAGAACCGGGTGCTCGAGGTGCGGGATCGCAGCGATGCGCTGCTGGTTAGCCTGCCGGTGCCGCAGGGAGAAGGCTGGTGTCTCAAGTGGAACCACTCGGTAGAGGGCTTTCCGGTCCTCGACTGCTACCGTAACGAGCATGGCCGGATGGTGCTCGAGCGAAGCCACCAGCCGGACTTTGCCGCCGGCCTTGGCCATGTGCCGGGCCGGGGACGCCAGGTAAGCGATGGCCATGGCGGCTACTGGATCAAGGGTATCCACGAGCCGGTGCCGGGCGACCGCTACCTGCTGAGAGTCGGCGCGCCGCGGGTCAATCACCGCCTGGTCCGTGAGGACAAGACGGTAAGCCTGAGCGATCTGGCGGCCGGGCAGCGGGTGAGCATCGGGCTGCGGCCTGTGCCGGCTTCCGACTCTTCGGACAACACCTAGGCTCTGTTCGAAAAGGCGGCGCACGAAGACCGTTGCTCGACAGAGTCCTTTCTTTTTTCGTGGGTCCGGCGCCGCCTTGGTGGCCGGAATATTCCATTTTCTAGAGGGACCTCATGAGCGATTCGGCCACTTCCCCCATCGTGCCTGGCAGCCAGGCTCAACATGCGCGACCGATCCTGTGGCTGATCGCCTTGGTAGCGGTGGGTCTTTCGCTGTTCCAGCTGTATTCCGCCGGCATCCAGCCGCTGGGGCTCTTCTACCAGCGCAGCATTCATCTGGCGCTGATCATGATGCTGGCGTTTTTGATGTTCCCGGTGTTCGGCCCCAAGCGTCGGCGGGGCGTCGTGGGCGGGGCCATCGATCTGGCTTTCTTTGCCGGGGCGGTGATCACCGGCGGCTATCTGGTGCTCTATCTCGACGATATCTTCAATCGCGCCGGTTTCTGGAACCAGACCGATATCGTGGTGGGCTGCATCGCCACGGTCACCGTGCTCGAGGCGAGCCGCCGCGCGGTGGGGCTCGGCATGACGATTATCGGCATTCTGGCGCTGCTCTATGCCTTTGCCGGCCCGCGGGGTGAGCTGCCCTGGCTGGGGCAGTTCCTGCCCGGAATCATGGAGCATCGCGGCTACGATCTGGAGCGAGTCGTGGGCCAGCTATATTTGGGCCAGGAAGGCATCTTCGGCTTGCCGATGGGGGTCGCGGCGACCTATATCTTCATCTTCGTGCTGTTCGGTGCCTTTCTCGAGATCACCGGCGCCGGCAAGTTCTTCATCGATCTGGCCTATGCGGCCACCGGTCGCCAGCGCGGCGGGCCGGCCAAGGCAGCGGTGCTCGCCTCGGCGGGCATGGGCTCGATTTCCGGCAGTGCGATTGCCAACGTGGTCACCACCGGGGCCTTTACCATTCCGCTGATGAAACGGCTGGGCTTCAGGCCGGCCCAGGCCGGCGGCATCGAGGCGGCGGCCTCCACCGGTGGGCAGATCATGCCGCCGCTGATGGGGGCGGGCGCCTTCCTGATTGCCGAATATACCCAGATGCCCTATCTCGAGGTGGTCAAGGTCAGCGTGCTGCCGGCCATTCTGTATTTCGCCACCGTCTATCTGTTCGTGCATATCATCGCTCTCAAGCAGGGCATGCTGGGCATGTCACGCTCTGAGCTGCCGCAGGTTCGTGATGTGATGCGCGAGGGCTGGCATTTCCTGCTGCCGCTGGGGGTGCTGGTGTGGCTGCTGGTGATGAACATGTCGCCGATGCGGGTCGGCTACTTCGCGGTGATCACTATGCTGGTGGTGGCGGCGCTGCGTTTCTCGGTGTGGTTCCTGTTCGTGGCGCCGGCCCAGGGCAAGCCGGTGACCGGAAAGCGTATCGGTGAGGCGCTGTGGGCCGGGGCGGTCAAGCTGACTCAGGGGCTGGAACTCGGTGCGCGTAATGCCGTAGCGGTGTCGATGGCCTGCGCGGTAGCCGGCATCATCGTTGGCGTGGTGGGTCTGACCGGCCTGGGACTCAAGTTCTCGGCGATGATGCTGGCCTTCTCGGATGGCAATCTCTTGCTGGCGCTGGTCATGGTACTGCTGGCCAGTCTGGTACTGGGCATGGGCCTGCCGGTGACGGCGAGCTATATCGTACTGATCGTGCTGGTCGGTCCGGCGCTGTCCAACGAGTTCGGTGTGCCGCTGCTGATCGCTCACCTGGTGGTGTTTTGGTATTCCCAGGACTCCAACGTCACGCCGCCGATTGCGCTGGCGGGTTTCGCCGGTGCGGCGATAGCCGGCAGCAAACCGATGGAAACCGGCTTCCAGGCCTGGAAGTTCGCCAAGGGACTCTATCTGATTCCACTGTTCATGGTCTTCAATCCCGAGATCATCATCGGCGGTCCGGTGCCGGTCGTGATCTGGAATGGCGTGATTGCGATTCTGGCGTTGGGCGCCTTTGCGGCGGCCCTGGAAGGCTATCTGTTCACCCGCATGTCCTGGCCGGTGCGTCTGGTTATCGTGCCGGCGATCATCGGGGTCTTCTATCCGGATCTGCGTGCCGAGATTGCCGGCGCCGTGGTGATGGCGCTGGCCATCGCCGGCAACTGGCTGGCCTGCCGTCGGGAGGCGCCGGCAGCGGCGGGCTGATGGCCGTCTGACGCGACAGGTCGTATCACTCAGCACAGCCCCACCCGTAACTTGGGTGGGGCTGTGTTTTTGCTGCTGGGTCGTGACACCTAAGTGGTCCACGCCTTGAGCAATGGTCGGGGGTTAGCTCTGTTCGGACGCCTTTGACTCAGCCTGTTCTGTGGCAGGTTTGGTCTCTTGGTCTGATTGGCTGAATACTTGCTCGCTCGGTGCGTTTTCCACCGGTTCCAGCATCAGGGCCATCGGGCCCGGCTGGCTGTCGGCGTTCAAGGCCAGGGCTTCGGGCTCGGCCGTCGACCACAGCACCAGGTCATTCGCATTGCGTACCTCGGCCTGTAGCACCTGGCGATGGTCGTCGTTGAGGGGCGCACTCGGCATCGTCAGGCTAAAAGGCAGGGGCAGGGCGACCCGGTCGGCGTCGAAGGCTTCCTCGCTCAACACCTTGGCGCTACCGTCCTCGAGAGAGATATTGATCAACTGTACGTGGATCTCGGCATCGGTCGGCAGTGAGAGGCTCTCGGGGGCGCTGAGCGTGCCACTCAGGGTCAGGGTGGCGGCATCGTCAAAGGCATCGCCCTGGGCATCGTCATTGCTGCTATTGGCATCCTGCTGGGATGTGGTCGTTTCGGACGAACTCTTCTCGGCCATGGCTTGGTCCGTCCCTTGATGGCTGCTCGAGCCCGCATTAGTGCTTGGGCTTGCATCGTTGCCGGCGACGTTCTCTTCGTTACGGGCATCGCAGGCGGCCAGGGTCAGGGCACTGGTCAGTGCGGCGATCAGGGTAAGATGGCGTGTCATGGGGCGTCTCCTTCAATCGAGATCGGGGGCGGGCCCCGGGATGACCGGCAATCCGGCCGGTGTCGATGGAAGGACCCTAACAAGCAAGTACGCACTCAGAGTGCAAGTTGCTGTCTCCGCTGAGCGACGCCAAGCGTCCAAGAGACTTCCCCCGACGCCCGCGAGGCGGTATGCTGCGCGGTTTTCAGGCGGCTGGACCGGGTTGTGTCGGGCCGTCTCCTCGCCCCGCTGTGCGGCGTCCTCAGATCGTGCAGCCCAACCATCAGGAGCAAGGCGATGCAGCCGTCGAACGAGCCACCACGCGTTGGCGTGATCATGGGATCCAAGTCGGACTGGCCGGTCATGGAGCACGCGGTGGCGATGCTCGAGAAGCTCGGTGTGGCCTATGAAACCAAGGTGGTGTCCGCCCATCGCACGCCGGACCTGCTCTTCGACTACGCCAAGAGTGCCGCCGAGCGCGGCCTGTCGGTGATCATCGCCGGTGCCGGCGGGGCGGCCCATCTGCCCGGGATGGTGGCCTCCCAGACGCCGCTGCCGGTGCTCGGTGTGCCGGTGGAGTCGAAGTCGCTCAAGGGATTGGATTCGCTGCTGTCGATCGCTCAGATGCCCGGCGGCATCGCCGTGGGTACCCTGGCCATCGGCAAGCCCGGCGCCACCAACGCCGGCCTGCTGGCCGCGCAGATCGTTGGCCTGCAGGATGCCAAGGTACGCGAAGCCGTCGAGACCTTCCGTGCCGAGCAGACCCAGAAGGTGCTGGATAATCCCGATCCCCGGGCCGAGTGAGGAGACGCTGTCATGAGTGATGCTGCCAACGATGCTGCCAACAACGCGACCGGAACCGCCATCGGCGTGCTAGGCGCCGGCCAACTGGGCCGCATGCTGGCGCTGGCGGGCTATCCGCTGGCCAACCGCTTCGTGTTCCTGGATACCACCGGCAATCCGAGCGCCGGCATCGGTGAGGTGATGATCCTCGAACCGAAAGACCAGCAGCGCCAGCTCGAAGAGTTCCTCGCCAAGGTCGACCTGGTCACCTACGAGTTCGAACATCTGCCGGTGTCGCTGGTGCAGGCCATTGAGGCGCACAAGCCGGTCTATCCGTCCAGCGAGGCGATTCGCGTCTGCCAGAACCGGGCTGAAGAAAAGGCGTTGTTCGATCGTTTGCATATTCCCACGCCAGCCTATCGCCTGGTCGAGAGCGCTGAGGAACTCGAGGCCGCGGCCCGCGAACTGGGCACGCCGGTGGTCGCCAAGTCGGTCACCGAGGGTTATGACGGCAAGGGACAGGCGGTGCTCAAGTCGCCGGACGAGGCTAAGGACGCCTGGGCATCGATCAAGCATTCCCGGCTGATTGTCGAAGCCTTTGTCGACTTCGTGCGCGAGGTGTCGATCATCGCCGTGCGCGGCCGCGACGGCCAGGTGGTCTTCTATCCGATGGCCGAGAACCAGCACGTCGATGGCATCCTGCGCTATTCGGTGGCGCCGCTGCCGGACCTCGATGACAGCGTCCAGCAGACCGCCGACGATTATATCCGCGCGCTGCTCGATGAGCTGGACTACGTCGGGGTGCTGACGCTTGAGCTGTTTCAGACCCGCGACGGCGGCCTGATGGCCAACGAAATGGCGCCCCGGGTCCACAACTCCGGCCACTGGAGCCAGGACGGCGCGGCGACCAGCCAGTTCGAGAACCATCTGCGCGCCATCCAGGGCCTACCCCTGGGTGATACCGCGGCTCGGGCGCCGACCTGCATGGTCAATGTGATCGGTCGCGAGGGCGATCCCGCCGAGATTCTCGCCATCGAGGACGCCCACCTGCATCGCTACGGCAAGAGCGAGCGGGCCGGGCGTAAGCTTGGTCACGTCAATCTGGTGGCGCCGACCCATACGGCGCTGATGGAGAAGGTCCGCGCCTGTGCCGCCCTGCTGCCCGGGGCGCCGGCGCCGAAGATGAGCTTCGAAGGCTAATATTGTTAGACAGGTCTTTTTAGACAGACCCTCGTTCGCTGATTAGCGGCCGAGCAAGAACGACGCCGCACCTCTCGGAGTGCGGCGTCTTTGCGTGTGATCGGCAATCTTGATCGCAGGGGGTGGACCTGGAGGGTTAGCCCATCAGCGCCAGGCTTGCCAGCCCGCCCCCCAGCATCAGCAGCGTGAAGAGACACAGCGCCAGGACCAGCGGCTTGACGCCCAGCGCCTTGAGGCTCGCCAGTCGGGTGTTGAGGCCGAGTGCGCCCATGGCCATGGTAAGGGCTAGCTGGCCGGTCATCACCAGCCCTTGGTGCAGCGCCGCCGGCAGCGTGATCAGGCTGTTGAAGATGACCATGGCCACGAAGCCGAAAGCGAACCAGGGAATCGTCATGCCGCCTGCTGGGCGCCCGGCGCTTTCATCGGCATTCTCTGCCGTGCGGTTCAGCCACCAGCGGCCGACGATCAGCAGGAAGGGGACCAGCATCATCACCCGCACCAGCTTGACGATCACCGCATTGGCCAGCGCATCGGGGCCGACCGCGTCACCGGCAGCGACGACCTGGGCGACCTCATGCACGGTGGCGCCGATGTAGATGCCGAAGAGGCCTTCGGGCATTCCGGTCAGTGGATAGAGCAGCGGATAGACCAGCATGGCCAGCGAGCCGAACAGCACGACGGTAGCCACTGCCATCGAGGCGGCAGCAGGGCGCGCGCGGATCGTGGTCTCGGTGGCCAGCACCGCGGCGGCGCCGCAGATGGCGCTACCGGCGCTGGTCAGCAGGGCAGTCTCCCGGTCCAGGCCCAACCAGCGGGTGCCGAGCTGGTAGCCGATGACAAGTACGCTTGAGATGACCAGCAGGTCGAGCAGCACAATCCTGGGGCCCAGTGCCATCACCTGCTCGAGCGTCAGCGACAGCCCGAACAGTACGATGCCGCCGCGCAGCAGCCAGCGGGTGGCAAAGGCGAGGCCGGGTCCGGTGCGCTCGAAAAACCCCCGGCTGGTCAGGCCGCTGGGAAGAAGGGGGTGCAGCTTCTTAGCGGGTATATTGCCGAGCACCAGGCCCAGCAGCAGCGCAAACACCAGCGGGCTCATGCCGCTGTCGGCGAGCCCCGGCAGGGCGGCCGCGCCGGTGCCGGCCAATGAAACGAGCGCACAGAGCAGCAGGCCTTGCCACATGAGTCGGATCTCCTCGAAGGATGAGTCCACAAGGCTAGGCGAGGTTAGATCGAAACGTTATGTTTTAATAACGATATCCCTATTCGGTAGAGCCGATATGACGCCCCCCGTGAGTTTTCGCCAGCTACAGGTCTTCGTGACGGTGGCCCGCAGCGGCACCGTGAGCGCCGCTTCCCGTCAGTTGAGCCTTTCTCAGTCGGCGACCAGTCAGGCGCTGTCAGATCTGGAGCGGGCGCTCGAGGTGGCCCTCTTCGAGCGGCTGGGCCGCCGCCTGCGCCTCAATGATCGTGGACGTCACCTGCTGCCTCAGGCCGAGCGCTTGCTCGATGGCATGCAGGAGTTTGTCGCTTCGGCCCGGGAGCCGGAAGGGGCGTTGCGCGGTACCTTGACGGTGTCGGCCAGCGCCACCATCGGTACCTATCTGCTGCCGCCCCTGGCGGGTGTCTTCGGTGAGCGTCATCCGGGCGCCGACCTGCGCCTGAGGCTGCGCAACAGCGGCGAGGTGATGACGGACCTGTTGCGCTTCGAGGCGGACCTTGGCCTGATCGAGGGGCAGTGCCACGAACCCGGCCTGGCCAGCGAGACCTGGTGCGATGATGAGCTGCTGGTGGTCGCCAGTCCCCGTCACTCGCTGGCTGTGCGGCAAGACCTCGATGGCGAGGCGCTGGCCGAGGCCCGATGGATTCTTCGCGAGCAGGGCTCTGGCACCCGTGAGGTCTTCGAGGCGGCGATGGCACCGGTGCTGCAGGCGGCGCCTTCGCACCGCCTGCGGGTGCGCATGGAGCTTGGTCAGCACGAGGCCATCAAGCAGGCAGTGAAGGCGGGTTTGGGGCTCGGCTGCCTGTCGCGGCTCAGTGTGGTGGGGGAGCTCGAGCGTGGCGAACTGGTGGCGCTCTCAACGCCGCTGTCGCTGGTGCGATCCTTCTCGTTGGTGTGGCACCCCGAGCGCTATCGCAGCCCGTTGTGGCAGGCCTTCAAGGTATTCTTGGGCGAGCAGCGCAGGGAGTTTTCGTACAAAACTTAGAAGTCTTCCAGTCTCCATACCTCATAGGCTGGCTCTTCATAGGGGTGAGCTTTCTTGAGGGCCGCCACGGCGTCGCGAATCAGCTCGTCCTGGCAGACCAGTTCGATCTTTACCTCTTCGACATGCGAAAGGCCGCCGACGCGACCGATATGCGGGTCGGCGCCGCTGAGCGGGCGAAACTGGCCGATGCCCGCCGTCTGGAAGCAGCAGGCTTCATAGTCACCGATGCGCCCGGCACCGCTTGCGAAGACGGCCTCTTTTACGATCTCAGCCGCTTCGGAGGGGGCGAAGAAGGCAAGCTTGTACATGACTCTCTCCCTTATGAATGGGGGAAATGAAAAAAAACTTGTGCGATTGGAACTAATTGTCCAGCCTTTGTACAAATAGGTTGTGTGGTACAGGGCTGGCGCGACCCTTTCGCGTCCCGAAGGCCGCCTCGAGTGGCTACTTGAGCGAGGCGAGAAGCGCTCAAGGTCAATGTCTTTCCTAAGGTACGTCCTACAGGAGTAAGTTCCATGAAAGCCATCGCAGTCGCAGCACCCCAGTGGATGGGCATCGGCCTGGTTGGCATGATGCTCGCTGGCACGGTCCAGGCGGATGATCATGGTATGGCTAAGGCCGACATCGTCGATACCGCGATCGAAGCCGGTCAATTCGATACTCTGGTGGCCGCGGTCAAGGCCGCTGACCTTGTTGACACTCTCAAAGGAGAGGGGCCCTTTACCGTCTTCGCCCCCACCGACGACGCCTTCGCTGCCTTGCCGGACGGTACGCTCGACACCCTGTTGATGCCGGAAAACAAGGATCAGCTTCAAGCCGTACTGACCTACCATGTGGTACCCGGCAAGATCATGGCAGAAGACGCCATGTCTGCCAGCTCTGCTACCACCGTGCAGGGACAGGACCTGACCATCACCACCATGGACGGTCAGGTGATGATCAATGATGCCACCGTGACTGCTGCCGATGTGATGGCGAGTAACGGCGTCATCCATGTGATCGACAAGGTCCTGATCCCCGAGTAAGGCGACGATGCCTGAGCTGATGTCCGTATTCGGTGCGGCATGAGTATCGGGGTTCATCGAGCGGCCTGCTCCTAGTCAGCCCGACACCATCCCGTCGTGCCCCTGTACCGCCTCCCTCGGGAGGCGGTATTTTTGTGGCTGGGCATATACAGCATTGATGGAAACATCATTCACCTGGCTGGAGATGAGCATGGACGATCAATTGAGCGCGTTGTTGGAGCGTCTGGATCTCGAGCCCAGCGGGGCTCTATCGCCGCTGAGCGGCGGTGATATCGCCGAGGTGGCGGGTCTTGAGACTCGGCAGGGCACGATAGTGGTCAAACGTGACGATCCGCAGCGCCTGGCCGGCGAGGCCGAGGGACTCAGTGTTCTGCATGATGCCTTGGCAGGGAGTGCGCTGCGAGTGCCCAGGGTGCTGGGTCAGGAAGGCCCCTGGCTACTGATGGAGGCGCTGAACGTTGCGCCGCGCACGGCCGCCAGCGAGGCCGAACTGGGTGAGGGCCTGCGGATACTGCACGCTGTGACCCTTGAGGCCCACGGCTGGTCCCGGGACAACGCCTGTGGCCAAACGCCCCAGCCCAATGCCTGGCTCGATGACGGTCGCGCCTTCCAGCGTGAACGCCGCTTGACGCCCCTGGCGGCCGCCTGTCATGAGCAGGGGCTATGCGATCAGCGACTGAGAGCACGGGTGGCAAGAGTCGCCGAGCGACTCGACGACTGGCTGCCCGACGCCCCAGCCAGCCTGGTTCATGGCGATCTGTGGTCGGGCAACGTCATGCATACCGACCGCGGCCCGGCGCTTATCGATCCGGCGGTGTATGCCCATTACCCGGAAGTCGACCTCGCCATGCTGACGCTGTTTGGCATGCCGTCGCCGGCCTTCTTCGAGGCCTACTGGAACGGCAAGCGCCCCGGCGATTGGCCGAGGCGGGAAGCCCTGTTCCAGCTCTATCCGCTGCTGAATCATCTACTGATGTTCGGTGGCAGCTACCGGGGCGCCGTGGAACGTGCCCTGACCCGCGTCGAGCAGGACTAGGGGCGACGAAAGCTGATCAAAGCGCGGGCAGCAGAAGCGGTGAGGTAGCGACCCGCTCAGCGCTCGCTGTCAAACGCTTATCCTGCGCTTCAGCCAGTCGCGCCCGCGCTGCCACCAATGCCGCGCAGATGGCGCCGTGGTGATGGCGGGGCGTCGCAGGAAGTCGGCGATGGGAGCCACTTGGCTGGGGCGATCGAGCATCGGTGCGTGACCGCAGCCCGGCACTTCCAGGCTGACGAGTGCCGGCTGCTCCTGTCGCATGCGCTCGATGCTCTCGTGGGCCAGCAGCGGCGAGGTCGCGCCGCGAATCACCATCAGTGGGCATTGAATGGCGCGCCAGTCGGCCCAGGTATCGCGTGGCGTGTCATGGATGAATTGCTCGCCGATGCGCGGATCGTAATGGTAGGTCCAACTGCCATCGGGCAGGCGTCGAGCGCTGTCCAGCGCCAGCTGTCGCCAGGCATCCTCGCTGTCGATGCCAAATCCCACATAGTGTTCGCGCAGCTCGGCTTCCAGGTCGCCGAAGTTGACGAAGCGATGCATGGCGCCGAAATAGGTCGCGAGACTCGATAGGCCATCCGGATCCAGCTCCGGGCCGACATCATTGAGCACCAGGCGTTCGATGCGTGAGGCGGTAGTGGGCTCGGCGGCGAGCAGCATGCCCAGGAGGCCCCCCATCGAGGTGCCGACCCAGGGCACTCGCTCGAGCTCGAAGTGGTCGAGCAGGGCGATGGCGACTTGCTGGTAGTGCTCATACAGATAGTCATGGGCGGGATAGAGCGACCAGCTGGAGAGACCACGCCCCGGCGTGTCGGGGGCCAGTACGCGCCACCCGGGGCCCAGCTCGCGCGCCAGGGCCGCAAAATCGCCGCCGTGGCGGGCCAGCCCGTGCCAGGCGACCAGCGTGCGCGGAGCCTCGGGATTCCAGATGCGCACTGCGATCTGCAGTGCTCTGACCTTGACCAGTTCCAGGCGATCCATAGTGCCGACCCTTTGATGTGGTGCAGAGGTATATGGTGGAAAGCTATGTGAGGCAGCGCCATATAGCCTGCCCTGCGTGAAGTCGGCAGAGGCGTGCTGTTTGGCGGAGCGCTATGCTGCCATGCAGCATAGACTACAACATCGACAGCCAGATGCCATGACGGTGAGTGCGATTGAATGGTTGAGGTCGCCGGAGGTGCCTGCAGAGCGCCTTGATGTTTATCAGCACACCCAACAGCGCGGCGATAAGCCGTTTTCCAGCAGGAGCCGAGTGCCGATAGGCAGGCTCAATCATGGTCGAAAAAAGGAATAATCATTAGCTTGCTAGTATACATACACGTATGTAGCTATAATGCCCGCCAATTGACATAAGCGTGAACCGTCGTTTCTGGCATGATG
The DNA here is from genome assembly GCF_013349955.1 of Onishia taeanensis. Taxonomy (GTDB): domain Bacteria; phylum Pseudomonadota; class Gammaproteobacteria; order Pseudomonadales; family Halomonadaceae; genus Onishia; species Onishia taeanensis_B. The sequence goes on from NZ_JABVXC010000005.1 coordinate 217,448, forward strand.
TCTAGCGACGGAGAGGGGGACGGGTGATAGCGCTTCCCCCTATGCTATATCTGTCTCCATCTTCCCTTGACCAAGGAAAGCTCATGCCGCTCATCACTGATCTCTCTGCATCCGGCAGGCGCCTGACTCGACGGGCCATCATGCTGCCCCTGGCGCTGTCCATTGCCCTGGCAAGCCAGGCTCAGGGCGCCGACCTGCTGACTATCGCAAGCGATTCTCTGGAAAACGATGCCAGCCTTGCCTCAGCGCGAGCCAACCTGAAAAGCACCCAGGAAAGTCGTGACGTTGCCGGTGGTGACCTGCTGCCGCAGATCAATGCCTCTGCCGAGTTGGCGAACAACCGCACCTACGACAGCCAGCAGTCGACCATGTCCAGTGTGGGCGCCAGCCAGAGCGCGGATGATGACTACAACAGCGGCAGCCTGGCCCTCGATGCCAGCCAGGCGTTGTACGACGCGGCCAATGCACGTGAAGTGGATCGGGCCGAGAACCAGGTCGATCAGGAAAGGCTATCGCTGATTGCCAGTGAGCAGGAGCTGCTGTTTGATGCGTCGACCGCGTATTTCGAGATTCTGCGCGCCAATGACATTCTCGCTGCCCGTCGAGCTCAGGAACGTGCTATCTCGCGCCAGCTGGAGCAGGCACGAGAGCAATTCGAGGTCGGCCTGATCGCGATTACCGACGTCGAGGAGGCCCGCGCCAGCTTCGACCAGGCTCGGGCCGAGCGCATCACTGCCCAGAGCGACCTGGAGGTCAGCTTCGAGGAACTCGAACGCCTGACCGGTAAGCGCTACCAGAGCATCCAGAGCCTTACCGAAGACCTGCCGGTCGAGCTGCCGACGCCCTCTGAACGTGATGCTTGGGTCGATATGGCCCTCGAGGAAAGCCCGCTGTTGAAAAGCGCCATGGCAGCGGTCGACGTCTCGCGCTCAAGCGTCGATATTTCCAAGGCGGCGCGTCTGCCGGTGGTCGAGGCCTTTGCCGCCTACAACTATGCCGACAGCGATCGCGACCAGGTCGAGGGTCACGACTCGTCCAGCCAGCTCGGCGTGCGCGCCAGCCTGCCGCTGTATACTGGCGGCTCGACCAGCGCTCAGATTCGCCAGAGCACCTACACACTGGAAGCCACTCAGTATGATGCCGAGGCGCAGCGTCGCCTGACCATCCAGCAGGTGCGCTCGCTTTACACCCAGGTGCGCAACGATGTCGCCACCGTGGAGGCGCGCCGTCAGGCAGTGGTTTCCAACCGCAGCGCCCTGGACGCGACTCGTTCGGGCTATGAGGTCGGCACCCGAAACATCGTCGACGTCCTGGCGGCTGAACAGAACCTTTACGACGCGATTTCCAACCTGGCCGAGGCGCGCTATGACTATGTGCTCGACAAGCTCGAGTTGCGCCAGCAGGCCGGAACCCTGGATGTCGAGGTGATTCGCGAGTTGAATGCTCAGCTCAGCGCCGATCAGGCCGTGCTGCTGGAAGTCAGCAGGGATAGCGACTCCTATGATTCCATGATGGATATCGGCGAGCGTCCGCAACCCGACGCCTGAGCCATGGCCGCCGCTCCGTCGGGCGGTGGCTTCTGGCCTAGCTGGCCAGCGGTCCTGTTACCTAGCAGTGCCCCCCCCTCGCTGGCGCGTATCGCGCGACGGGTGAGTGAAGAGCCAGTCCATAAGAACCAGTTCATAAGAACCAGTTCAGAAGAACCAATGACCAGAACCGGTCATCGATACGCGAGCTACCCATCGCCATACCCCTAGTGTCTCGGGCCTGAGTCTGCATCCAGGCCCGTTTCACACCGTCAATATCCATACATGTATGGATGTTTAATGCCGGGCGTCGACGGTGGTGGACAAGCCACGCATTGATTTCATCATTCGAGTGGGAGACAGACATGCAGAAAAACGCAAACGCGATGCGCCCTTGGCGACTGGCGCTGCTTGGCTTGGGGCTTGCTGGTCTCATGGCCGGCTGCGGCAGCGAGTCGGGCGGCCAGGCGCAGGCGGGGGGGGGTAAACAGGCGGCGCCTGCGACGCCCGGCCAAGTCATGAGCGTCGAGCGTCGTGATATCGCGCTCGACAAGTCCTATCCCTCGCTGCTCAGCAGCGAGAATGAGGTCACCGTCGTGGCACGGGTCAGCGGTCTTCTGGAAGCGCGTCAGTTCGAGCCCGGCGACCGGGTCGAGAAGGGCGACAGCCTCTATACCATTGAGCCGGCCACCTATCAGGCGTCGGTGCGCAGCGCCGAAGCCGACCTGCAGAGTGCCAAGGCCGAGCGGGATCGCGCTCAGCGCGACGCCGACCGCTATCAGCGCCTGCTCAACCAGAATTCGGTGAGCCGTCAAGATTACGATGATGCCCTGGCGGATCTCCAGGTGGCACGCGCCACCGTGGCGCAGAACGAAGCGGCGCTGGACAGTGCTCGCATCGATCTCAATTACACCGACGTCGAGGCGCCGGTGAGCGGCGCGATTAGCCTGAGCGAAATCAACGTGGGCAACCTGGTGGATCCCGGCACAGAGCTTGCCACCATCACTCCGTTGGACCCTCTCGAGGTGCGTTTCCAGCTGCCCCAGGCGGATGCCCTGGCGCTGCGCCGTCAGCGTGACGACCAGGAGGCGCCGATCGGCGCCACGCTGTCGCGCCCTGCCGAGCAGGGCAATGCCGCGCTAAGCCTTGACGGTAAGCTCGACTTCCTGGGTAGCCGGGTCAGTGAGAGCACCAGCACCGTTGAGGCGCGGGCGATGTTCGACAACCCTGAGGGCAGCTTCCTGCCGGGTCAGTTCGTGCGTATTTCGCTTTCCCGTCTCAAGCGCTATGACGTGCTGGCGGTCCCCGAGATCGCCGTGACCGAGGGGCTGATGGGCCCGCAGGTGTTCGTGTTGGATGACGACAACAAGGCCCGTGCGCGCACCGTCGAACTCGGTGAAACCGCCGGCCACTGGCTAATCATCAAGAGCGGTCTGGAGGCCGGTGAAAGAGTGCTGGCCAGCGACCCGGGCGGTATCCAGCCGGGCACCACGATCGAACCCCAGCCCTTCGACGGCGACGCAGCAAGCGGGAGCTGATCCATGACGTTTTCCGATTTCTTCATCCGACGGCCGGTGTTCGCCACCGTGCTCTCGGTGATCATTGCTCTGGTCGGCATCATGGCGATGCGCGTGCTGCCCATCGAGCAGTATCCGAGCGTGGTGCCGCCGACGGTCTCGGTCAAGGCGACCTATCCGGGCGCCGATGCCGACACGGTGTCGCAGACCGTGGCCGCCCCGCTTGCCGAGGCGATCAACGGCGTCGAGGACATGCTCTACATGAACTCGACCACCGCCGACAACGGCTCGCTGTCCATGAGCATCGCCTTCGCCATCGGTTCGGACGGTGATACCAACACCATCAACGTCAATAACCGCGTTCAGCAGACGTTGTCGCAGCTGCCCGAATCGGTGCAGGCGCAAGGGGTGACGGTCGAGCTGAGCTCCAGCAGCATCCTGATGGTGCTGGGCCTGACCTCGCCGCAGAATGACTACGGCAAGATCTACATGCAGAACTACGCGACCCTCAACCTCCTCGACGAGCTGCGCCAGGTGCCTGGCGTGGGCAGCGCCGAGGTGCTGGGGGGCGGCGAGTTCGCGATGCGCATCTGGCTCAACCCGGACAAGCTGGCCGAGTATGACATGACCCCGGCCGAGGTCGCCGATGCGGTCAGTGCGCAGAATACCGAGGTAGCAGCAGGGGGGCTGGCCAAGACGCCGCAGGGCGAGTCACGGGCCTACAGCTATACCATTACCGCCCCCGGTCGTATGAGCAACGCCGATCAGTTTCGCGACATCATCCTGCGCACCAATCCGGACGGCTCGGCGCTGCGTCTGGATGACGTCGCGCGTATCGAGCTAGGTGCATCCTCCTACAATGTGGATGCGCGTTTGAATGGCGGCACCATGACGCCGATCATGATCAATCAGCAGCCTGGCGCCAATGCCCTGGAAACGGCCAAGCAGGTGGTCGCTACCATGGACCGTCTCAAGGAGCGCTTCCCGCCGGGGCTAGACTATGAAGTGCCCTACGACACCACGCTGTTCATCGATGCCTCGGTGACGACTGTGGAGCATACCTTCATCGAGGCCTTCCTGATCGTCGCGGCGATCGTGCTGATTTTCTTGCAGAACTGGCGGACCACGGCCATCGCGTTGTCGGTCGTGCCGGTCTCGGTGGTAGGTACCTTCGCCGGGCTTTACCTGTTTGGCTTCTCGATCAATCTGCTGTCGCTGTTCGCGCTGGTGTTGGCGATCGGCATCGTGGTTGATGATGCCATCCTGGTGGTGGAAAACGTTGAGCGACTGCTCGAGGAAGATCCCAACATCAAGATCTTGGCCGCCTCGAGCCGGGCGATGAAAGAGGTCGGTGGTCCGGTTATCGCCACCTCGCTGATCATGGCCGCAGTATTTGTGCCGGTGGCCTTCCTGGGAGGCTTTACTGGGCAGATCTATCAGCAGTTCGCCTTGACCATTGCGGTGTCGGTAGCGATCTCGGCGGTGGTAGCGCTGACCTTCACCCCGGCAATGTGCGCAATCTTCGTGCGCCACAAGTCGCGTCATCCTCGCTCCAAATTCGTCCAGGCCCTGACCGCGCCGCTGCGAGTTTTCGATCGCGCCTTCGCTGCCATTACCCGGGCCTATCTGTGGCTGGTGGCGTTGCTGGTCAAGCGCTGGGTGTTAGCGCTGGCGCTGGGGGTCGCGACCTGCGTGGGTTCCTACGCCCTTTATGAGCGCACGCCGACCTCGCTGGTGCCGGAGACCGACCAGGGCATGGTGCTGGCCAGCGTGTCGCTGCCTGAGGCCGCGTCGCTTGAGCGAACTCAGGACTACATGGCCGAGCTCAGCGATAAGATCGAATCGGTACCCGCAGTGCGTTACGTGGCCGCCGTGGCGGGCTACGACATCCTGTCCAGTGCCGTTAACAGCGCCCGCGGCATCATGTTCATCGCCATGGAGCCCTGGGCTGAACGCGACATGAGTGCCACGCAGTTGATTGGGCAGATCATGAAGTTCGGCGGCAGTATCGATGGCGGCAAGGCCATGGCGTTCAACCTGCCGCCGATCATCGGTCTGTCGACGACCGGCGGCTTCACCGGCTACCTGCAGTCCTATGATGGCGCGGATGCCAACGAGCTCTATCAAGCCTCGATGAAGGTGATGCAGGCGGCCAATCAGCGTCCCGAGCTCAACCGGGTGTTCACCACCTATAACGCCAACGTACCGTCCTATCGCGCCGATATCGATCGCGAAAAGGCGTTGAGCTATGGCGTGTCGCTGGATGATCTCTACACTACCCTGTCGAATACGTTGGGCAGTGGCTTCGTGAACTACTTCTCGTATCGGAGCCGCAACTTCCAGGTCTACATGCAGAACGAGTCGGAGTTCCGCCAGACGCCGGACGCTCTGGATCAGATCTTCGTGCGCGGTGGTGATGGCAAGCGCATTCCGCTTTCCGAGTTCGTGACCCTGGAGCGCCAGTCGACGGCCTCGGTGATGACGCGCTTCAATGTCTATCCGGCGGCGCAGTTCCAGGGCGGTCCGGCGACGGGCTATAGTTCCGGCGAGGCGGTTCACGCCATGCAGGAGGTGGTCGCGGACACCCTCGGCGATGGTTGGGGCATGGGCTGGACCGGTACCGCCTATCAGGAAACCAATGCCGGTAACGCGGCGACCCTGGCTGTCGTGTTCGGTATCATCATGATTCTGCTGATCCTGGCGGCCCAGTATGAAAGCTGGTCGCTACCGCTGGCGGTGATCACGGCGGTGCCCTTTGCCTTCCTGGGTGCCATCGGCGGTATCGTGCTGCGTGGTCTGGATATCAGCATTTATGTCGAGATCGGTATGCTGGTAGTGGTCGGCCTTGCCGCCAAGAACGCGATCATGATCGTCGAATTCGCCGAGCTGCAGCGCAAGGAGCACGGTAAGTCGATCCGCGAGGCGGCGATGATTGCGTCCGAGCTGCGTTTCCGCCCAATCGTGATGACCTCGCTGGCCTTCATCTTCGGCACCTTGCCGCTGGCAACCGCTACCGGTGCCAGTGATACCAGCAGCCAGCACATCGGGACCACTGTTGCGGTGGGGATGGCCTCGGTGGCCGTGTTGGCAAGCCTGTTCGTGCCGACTTACTACGCGATGATCGCCAAGGTGCAGCAGTGGTTGGCCGACAAGCGTGGCAAGCATCATGAAGAGGCAGCACTAGAGCAGTCTCGCGACTGACCGCGTCGTAAAATGTGATCCCACGTCACGACAAGGCCGCTTCCCAGGGAAGCGGCCTTTTTTGTGACCGCCAAGGCTGCGTCAAGTAGGGCTGCCACGGCTGTTAGAGGTCACAGCCGACAGCCGCCGCCACGGCCAATCAGTAACAAGTAGAGTATCTAGCTGAACGTCGTCCGCGGGGGGAGGCGCAAAGAGAGGGGCAGGTGCCAAGCTAAGCAATGGCCGGCTCATGAAGGGTAGGCGGTCGTTGTTGTGGGGTCATCGCCGGGGGCGTCACGCGACAGCAGGTCAAACAGACTGTCGATGATGACTCGGCCACGCTCGGCCAGCGAATATTCCTTGGGCGTGCGCAGCCAGTCCTGAATCATTCCGCCGATGGTGTATTCCATCAACCGGGCGGCGTGGACGGCCGTGATATGGGGAGCCAATTGGCCGGATTGCTCGGCCATTTCGAAATGGCGCAGCATCGAGCCATAGCAATCCTCGGCCATCTTGTGCTGCATCTGCAGCGGGTTGATGTCGCTGAAGAATTCGCAACGATGCAGGATGATCGACAGCACCCGACGATGGCGGGGCTGTTCGATGCGAATGAAGGCGTGCCGCAGCGTCAGGCGGATGGTATCAAGCGGCGTACGGCCTTGCTGAGGGGACTCGAGTTCGCGGGTCAGTTCCTCGAAGGGCAGGTGCACCCGGTCACTCATGGCGTGAAAAAGATCCGCCTTGTTCTTGAAGTGCCAATAGACGGCGCCGCGGGTCATGCCCGCGTGGCGAGCGATCTGCTCGAGAGTGGTTCGGGCGACGCCTTTCTCGAAGAAGACATCTTCGGCGGCATCCAGCAGTGCCTCGCGGGTCGCTTCGGCGTCGGCTTTAGTCTTTCGGGCCATAAGAAGACAGCGGTGATCATCACGGTGAATAGGGTAGGAGTATTCTAGCGCAATAAGCGCCTACTTACATGCACGCATGTATGCATCTAACGTCTTAGCCAGTCTTGAGAGACTCGTCAGAAGGGCTGTGAAGGCGTATAACGTCAATCATCAGAAAACACTGTTTTCAAAGCTGAACCCGACCAGGACCGCGTTAGTATGATGCGTTGGGCCCCTGCTCTCTAGACGGCTCTCGCTCGATTGCCTCGATTGCTACAAGGAAGCTTTGCTCATGGCTCGTGCCCCCTTTGAACTCGCCGGTGTCAGAGTGACCCCCGGCGCCCGCGCCCAGATCGATGTGCCGGTGGCCAAGCTCTACACCCATGCGCCACTGCATATCCCCGTCGAAGTGGTGCACGGTCGCCAACCCGGCCCCACGCTGCTGGTCTGTGGCGCCATCCACGGCGATGAGATCAACGGCGTCGAGATCGTGCGCCGGCTGTTGCGCTCGAAGGGCCTGCAAGGGCTGCGTGGCACCCTGATCGCAGTGCCTATCGTCAATGTGTTCGGCTTCGTGCAGCACAGCCGCTATTTGCCCGATCGTCGCGACCTCAACCGCTGTTTTCCCGGCAGCGAGTCTGGTTCATTGGGCTCGCGCGTGGCGGCGTTGTTCCGTGAAGAAATCGTCGACCAAGCCACGCATATCATCGACCTGCACACCGGTGCCATTCACCGCACCAACCTGCCGCAGATCCGCGCTCAACTGACACCGGAAAGCGAAACCGAAGCCATCGCCATGGCCTTCGGCGTGCCGGTGATTCTCAATGCCGAGCTGCGCGAGGGAAGCCTGCGCCATTATGCGCAGTCCCGCGGTATGCCGGTACTGACCTACGAGGCGGGTGAGGCGCTGCGTTTCGATGAGTGGGCGATTGCGCCCGGCGTGCGTGGGGTGCGACGGGTCATGCGCGCTATCGGCATGCTGGCCAATGACCGTCGTCGGGCCACGCCTCGCCAGGCGGAGGTCGCCAATGGTTCGAGCTGGGCGCGGGCGCCGATCGACGGCATCCTGAGGCCCAAGGTGCGACTGGGCGCTCGAGTCGCCAAGGGGGAAGTGCTTGGCAAGGTGGCCGATCCGTTCGGCAACTCGGAAGAAGACGTGCTGGCGCCGGCCGACGGTATCGTCATTGGCATGGGCAACCTGCCGCTCGCCAATGAGGGCGAGGCGCTTTTCCATGTGGCGCGCTTCGATGCCATCGAGGAAGCCGAAAACGCCGTCGAGACCTTCCAGTCGGACTATGATCCGGCCCCGGAAGGCATGTCATAGGCCGATGGGCCTCTTGATCTCTTCAGGCCGGCTGGGCCAGGCGCTCTTCCGATACCAGCGACAGCGCCTCGTCGAAGACCTCGAGGTCGGCGCCGTCCCGGTGGGCGTTTTCCGAGAGATGACGGCGGAAGCGTCGGCCACCGGGGCAGCCCTGGAAGAGTCCTAACAGGTGGCGGGTGATGTGGTTGAGCTTGGCACCTTCGTCCAGCCGTGTGGCGATATAAGGGCGGAAGGCGCGAGCCGCGTCGTGGCGGCTGGCAGCCGGCCCTTGCTTGCCATAGAGGGCTTCATCGACGCCGGCCAGCAACCAGGGATTCTGGTAGGCCTCACGGCCGATCATCACGCTGTCGACGCGCTCAAGGTGTTCACGGCATTCATCCAGCGTCTTGATGCCGCCGTTGATGCCAATGTGCAGCTCGGGACGCTGCTGCTTCAAGCGGTGCACGCGGCCGTAGTTGAGCGGCGGCACGTCGCGGTTCTCTTTGGGTGACAAGCCTTCGAGCCAGGCCTTGCGGGCATGCAGGGTGAACACCTCGCAGCCGGCGGCGGCGACCTCGTCGATGAAGCGCTCCAGATCCGCATCTTCATCCTGATCGTCGATACCGATGCGGCATTTCACCGTCACCGGGATGGATACCGCCGCCTGCATCGCCTTGACCGCTGACGCCACCTTGTCCGGATGCCCCATCAGGCAAGCCCCGATCAGGTTGTTCTGCACCCTATCGCTTGGGCAACCAACGTTCAGATTGACCTCGTCATAGCCCCATTCCTCGGCGATCGCTGCGCACTCGGCGAGCTCCCCGGCATCGCTGCCACCCAGCTGTAGTGCCAGCGGATGCTCGACGGCCTCATAGCCCAGAAAGCGCTTGCGCGGACTGCCATGCAGGATGGCGCCGGTGGTGACCATCTCGGTATACAGCAGGGCATGACGGCTCAGCGTGCGGGCGAAGGCCCGGTAGTCGCGAGTCGTCCAATCCATCATCGGCGCGACGGAGAAGGTGCGATCCAGAGGTGCTGGGGGCGTGGTCGCGTTGGCCAGGTCAGTCATAACGTTGCAGTGCCGTGGTGGTGCCCGGTAATCGGCGCCACGCCGCGCGGTTGCGGGTGTCTCGCCTGGGCCGAAGGGCAGGGGCTTGGTCAGAGGCGGTGCGACGAGCGCACCCTGAAAAGGGGCGTATTCTCCCATAACTGCGTGTCGGGTGCATGTGGTCATCGACAGCGGATGGCCACAGCCATTCGCGTTCCTGGCTGGTTGGCATCCAGCCTTGGGCAGTGCTTAGATCAGGCGGTTTAATCAAGCAATCTAGCCTAGGGGTTAGGCGGCGTAAGTGCTTGCGCGGGGTTAGCTGACGTGCGCGTACCCTCAACCCCGGGGACATGCCGGACTCGACCTCGACGATGAATGCGGTGCACCGTGGATGATACAGCCTCATCATTATCTGCATGGAACAAGTGTTTGCTAGTGTTGCACTCCAGTGATAATAAAATCCTTGGACGTTGCTTTCTTTTACACTCAACTTTCTGTGCGCAGCTTTCAGCTCGGAGCTGCACTTAATTTAGTGCACCGACCCGTCGGTGTCTCGAGTGCCGGGATAGTTAGAGGCGCTCGATGTCGACCAGGTGACCAATGATGGGATAGCCCGCCTTCTTGGCAGCCTCTTCCGCTTCCATCTGCGCTTCCAGGCGAGAAATGCTGCTTGAGCGATGCTCGAAGATGGTATCGAGTTCGAGGCGCTTAGTACGCACGGCCAGTTTGACCAGGTGGCCCGTCTTGTAAGATTCGACCTGTTCCTTGGTGGGGCGCTGCTTTTGGCGGGGTTTGGTGTCTGAGACCGGGGTCTTGTTGGCGGCTTGAGCCAGGCGCTTGGCTTTTTCTTTCTCGCTGTTGTCTTGGAAGGCGTCAATTTCGCGACGCATGCTTTCTTCAAATTCGCTTAGATTCGTCATCATACTCGTGCTTTTCCTAATGATAAGGTGGCCATCTTTTATTCAGATGATGGCGGTTGTGGCAATACGCTAACTTTAAATGCCTCTCTTCTTTAAAACTTATGTCTTACAAGAAGTCGTTGGGCGAGAAGCGATAATGTCATTTGGCATCAAATAACAAGCAATCAGCCTTGCGTTGGCTTCGGCCATTAAGGCGAATAAATCGATCCACTGGCCTGAGTGTCATTCTCAATGCTTCGCCTGGACAAATCTTGGGCACTGCAATCGAGCGCCTTGATGGCCACGACGTCGATGAGCATTGCAGCGTCCACTGCGCAGTGAAAGCTCTGATATACGCATGGAACATCGAGGTGATGAGACCGACGACAGGTGTTGCGGCGCTGATTGCTCGCCTCTGGCCTAGCGGCCAAAAATTGTCGATATTCTGCTGAAGATACATGACCCTTGGCGCTTTGGCTACTATTGGCTCCAGGCTCGCCTGCATGACCTGAACAGGCTGTCGCAGACCTTTTCTGGCGCCCATAAGGTGCCAGCCCCCGACGACACGATCATCTTTACTATCACCGCCGCTCTTCGCTCTACTATCGCGGAAGATTCTGCCGTTGAGCGGGACGATGGTTCAGTTCGTGTGGGCGCACGACCTGGTAGCGGCCCGTTGTCGGCATCTCGAATGCTTCCAGCATTGCTTCGTGGGCGGAGCCTAGCAAGGCCTTCGGCCCTTTATCGTTGCGTCCTTTAACCCCATCAAAACGTCATAGTGGCGCGGTGCGTACCTCTGGCCGTTAGCTGATGGCGTTCCAACATGCCTGTCGGTATGCGCATGATGAAGAAGAGTGGGTGGCTATTGCCTTGCTAAGAAAATGGGGCTTGGCGAGGTTTTTTAAAGGCCGGCAACGAAAAGCCTGCACTCCGCTGATATGCCAGTCACTGTCATTCGACCGTGAATGGGGCTTCGTCCGATGTGGTAACGGGCCTTTAGGCACTGGATTGGCTGTGTGTGCCGTTGATGCTTGTGCTAGGACTATTCATAAGGCTTGCGCAACTGCCGGCCGGTTGCTGAAAGGGGATGACATGAGTCAACGCACTGCGGCCCTCGAGGCCCTCCGAGACGACCTGATTGCCCGTATCGAGCGTTATCAGGCCAGCAAGCAGCGCTCAGAAGGCGCCCTGGACAAGGATATGGAAGACCAGTCTATCGAGCTTGAGAATAGTGAAGTGATCGATTCGCTGGAAAACGAGGCGGAAGCCGAACTCAGGCAGGTCATGCATGCTCTCGAGCGCATCGAGGTGGGAGAGGGACATCGCTGTGAGCGCTGCGGCACCACCATCGATGACAAGCGGTTGGTGGCACTGCCCTATACCACGCGCTGCATTAACTGTGCCGAGCAGCTACCTGGCTTCTGATGGTCTATCGCCGCGCCGGCGTTGTCACCTGCTGGGCGCCTGCCGTGTTTTACTATCTGTCATCTGAATCATCATGTTCGCGATGCGTGATGGCAGGCGTCAAAATGAGACACAGCAAATGGGCGATAGAGGCAAGCATGCGTGATGGTGCCAGCAAAACGAAAACGCTAAATAGGGCAGGGCCTTGGCATGGGTGGCCTGGCGTGCTCGGTGTTGCACTACTTCTCGTGCTCGCCGGTTGTGAAGGGAGTTCGGGTCCATCCTCCGGCGACGGGGACAAGGAGACAGCTTCTGCTCAGGCCCAGGTATCATCATCGTCCGCAGACACTTCTACGGCTTCATCTGAACAGCCGGAGGCATTGTCCGAGTCCGTCACTGTGACCGTGACGACGCAGCTGACCGATGCGCGGCGCCTCGAGATGACGGGCCGTACCAACCTGCCGGATCGAACCCGGTTGCTGGTGGTGCTTGAGCGCGAGGCCAGCGGCGTTAACTGGCAGGTGCGGACCGAGGTGGGTAATGGCCGATTCACCGCCGGGCCCTTGGGCCCAGGAAGCGGGCTGATCGCTGGGCGATATCTGATTCGTGTGTCGATGCCGGCGGCCGACGTACAGCCGTCGGCGGTCAAGGCGCGGGTTGGCGCTCGCGGTGAGCATTTGACCGGGCCTTTGGTCGCTCGATCGCCGCATGGGCTTGGCAATGTCATCGAGTATCGAAAGGAGTATCAGGTCGAGCAGTAGCGTCTCGTCGGCGCCTTAGCGCTTTGGCACACGCGACTTGAGGTGCGAGATATTCAGGTTCAGACGAGGGGAGTCAGGGCGGAAGTCTTTGCCCGAAAGGACAGTATTGGGGGATAAAAAATAGGCGGGAAATAAAAAGTACTGGCGGATAAAAGAAATGCGTGCCGGTCGCGCCGGTCACGCAAAAAAGAAATGCACTGAAGGCGACATCCAGGCGATGGCGGGATTGCCGCGCCTGATGACGTTGACGTGGCCAAGGAGGTAATGGGTGCCTGCCTTGGACACGCCAGGGCAGTATAGTGAGTCGGCCTTTGCGGAATAAGAGGGTACAATCGAAAACTAGTGTTTCCATTTTGGAAACACTAGCTCGAACGTACCAGAAAGGAGTCGACGATGGCTGTACTCGATGCACTCAGAGTCTTCGTTGAGGTGGTGAAGGCCGGCAGTTTCACTGCGGCCTCGCGTCGCTTGGGGATTTCCAAATCCATGGCCTCCAAGCGCGTGGCAGCGCTGGAAGATGAGCTGGGAGTCAATCTACTGCATCGTTCGACTCGCTCGCTGCACCTCACTGAGGCGGGGCAGATCTATTACGAGCACGGTCTGCGCATCCGCGAGGAGCTGGATGCCGCCGAGGCGCAGGTACAGTCGGTCACGGCCCGGCCGAGAGGCCAGTTGAAGGTCAGCGCTCAGGTCAGTTTCGGCTTCATGTACCTGGCGGAGCCGACCACCGCCTTCATGCGTCGCTATCCTGACGTGGCGGTGGAGATCCTGCTAGAGGATCAGCGCTTCGAGCCCATCGACGATGCCGTCGATCTGGCCATCCGCATGGGACCCTTGCCGCCTTCTAGCCTGGTCTCGCGCCCGCTGTGCAAGGTGGTCTATGGCCTCTATGCGGCGCCGGAGTATCTGGCGAGAGTCGCTGACCCCGTGCACCCCCAGGATATCCGCGACCACGACACTATCTTCTACGGCAACTATGACCTGGGCGCCCATTGGCGCTTTTCGCTCAACGGCCAGCCGCTGGATATCGAACCGAACTCACGACTTGTCATCAACAACCTGCTGGGGGTGGTGGAGGCGGCCAAGGCCGGCTTCGGTCTTGCCTATCTGCCGACGTTTGCTGCCCGTTCGGCGGTGGCCGAAGGCCAGCTGGTGCCGCTGCTCCAGCCCTACTGGAACGAGCATGGCAGCATGCTGGTGCTGTTTCGCTCGCGAAAGTATCTGCCGGACAAGACCCGCACCTATCTGGATTTCATCACCGACTGGTTTCGCGAAAATCTGGCGCTGTGAAACGCTCACTAAGGCCCGCCAGCTGATGCGCCAGGCAAGCGCTCTTACCAGGGGATCGGCTCTCCCGCCCAGTCCCAGAAGCTGCCGCTGTCGGCGGGAGTGCGGGCATCCATCACCTTGAGCATCCGCTCGGCGACGAAGTCAGCCGTGAACAGCTTGCCCTTGGGCACCCGCGCCTGGAAGGGCTTGGATAGTGTGGTATCGGTGGTGCCGGGGTGCAGGCTCAAGAGGATGGCCTGCTTGTTGAGGCGCTTGAGCTCGATGCTGGCACCCTTGATCAGCATATTGTGCGCCGCCTTGCTGGCGCGATAGGCATACCAGCCGCCCAGTTCGTTGTCGCCGATCGAGCCGACCCGCGCCGAAAGGCTGGCGAAGAGGGTGGGGTGCTTGCCCTTGAGCGACGGCGTCAGCGCCTGAAGCAGCATCGCTGGCGTGGCAGCATTGACGTGATAGAGATGCTCGATGGCAGCGAAGCTTAGCTCGTCGAGTTTCTTCTCCGGGACGATGCCGCGCTGTTCGTCGTGCAGGGTGCCGATGGCATTGAATACCAGGTGCACCGCTGTGCCCGCCAGGTGGTCGGCCAGCGCGCCGAGGCCTTGGTCGGTTGTGACGTCGAGCGCTAGATGGGTGAGGCGCGGGTCGTCATGGTCAGGCATCTGACGTGAAACGGCGATCACGCGGCCCGGCCGGGGGCTTGCCAGCAGCGTTTTCAGCATGGCGCGGCCGATGCCGCCGCCCGCGCCGGTGATCACGGCCGTGAAGTCGTCGGGAAGATGCTTGAGCATGGTCATTGCCTTTGTTGTGAGCATGGGCATGGTGGAGGGCGAGAGAGCCAAGTCGAACAGATGTGGCTATGGACTCGGCGAGGCACGAATGATTCCCGGCTGATGGGGGGCGAGGGAGTGCGTATAATGCCCCACCAGGTTTCAACCACCCATGGATCGATCGACATGACCGTACGTACCCGTATCGCGCCGTCCCCCACCGGCGATCCCCACGTGGGCACCGCCTACATTGCACTGTTCAACCTGTGCTTCGCCCGCGCCCACGGTGGCCAGTTCATCCTGCGCATCGAAGATACCGACCGCGAACGCTCCACCGCAGAATCCGAGCGGATGATCCTCGATTCTCTGCAATGGCTGGGGCTGGATTGGGACGAGGGCCCGGATGTCGGCGGCCCCCATGGCCCTTACCGCCAGAGCGAGCGCGGTGATATCTATGCCGAATACGCCCAGAAGTTGCTCGAGGCGGGGCATGCCTTCAAGTGTTATCGCACCAGTGAGGAGCTCGATGAGCTGCGCGAGGCGCGCAAGGCCGCCGGTCAGCACATGGCGCTCAAGCCCGCCGACCTAGCGCTGCCCGCCGAAGAGCATGCGCGTCGCGAGGCCGAGGGCTGGCCCTATGTGGTACGCATGAAGGTGCCCAGCGAAGGCACCTGCGTGGTCGAGGACATGCTGCGTGGCACCATCGAGGTCGAATGGACCCAGGTCGATGCACAAATCCTGCTCAAGTCCGACGGCATGCCGACCTACCATCTGGCCAATGTGGTCGACGACCACCTGATGGGGATCACCCATGTGCTGCGTGGCGAAGAGTGGATCAACTCGGCGCCCAAGCATCAGCTGCTCTATGAGTATTTTGGTTGGCCGATGCCGGCCCTCTGCCACATGCCGCTGCTGCGCAATCCGGACAAGTCGAAGCTCTCCAAGCGCAAGAACCCGACTTCAATCAACTATTACCGTCGCATGGGCTTCCTGCCACAGGCCGTCACCAACTACCTGGGGCGGATGGGCTGGTCGATGCCTGACGAGCGCGAGAAATTCACCCTCGATGAGATGATGGCGCACTTCGATGTGCAGCGCGTCTCCCTCGGCGGCCCGGTCTTCGATCTGGAGAAGCTGACCTGGCTGAACGGCGTCTATATCCGCGAGGATCTGGATGATGCAGCGCTGCTGGCCGCGCTGCGCGACTGGGCCTTCAACGAGGACTATGTCCGCCAGATCCTGCCTCAGGTACGCCCTCGGGTGGATACCCTGTCCCAGGTCATGCCGCTGGCCGGGCACTTCTTCTCGGGGCTGCCGGCCATCGATGAGTCGAGCTTTGCAAGCGTTAAGCTCGAGCGTGATGAGCTTGTCAAGCTGCTGCAGTTCCTGGTCTGGCGCCTTGAGGGTGTGACCCGCTGGGAAAAGGAGTCGCTGCTGGCTGAGGTGAAACTGCTGGGCGAGTACTTCGAGCTTAAGATGAAGGCCTTTCTGGCGCCGGTGTTCATCGCGATCACTGGCTCGGCGACCTCTACCTCGGTGATGGATGCCATGGCTATCCTCGGTTCTGATATGACGCGCGCGCGTTTGCGCCACGCTATCGCTGTTCTCGGGGGCGTGTCGAAGAAGCAGGCCAAGCGTCTCGAGAAGGAATTTCGCGAGCTCTAGGTCGCCACGATAAAGTTACCTAAGCATGTTGACGAGAGCGGGGCGTATCAGTAATATACGCCTCGTTCTCGAGAGACACGGGGCCTTAGCTCAGCTGGGAGAGCGCAACACTGGCAGTGTTGAGGTCAGCGGTTCGATCCCGCTAGGCTCCACCAATCTCGCCCGGAATTATCATTTCGGGAAAAGAACGGGTTTTGATGCGTCCCATTCGTCTAGTGGTCCAGGACACTGCCCTTTCACGGCAGTGACAGGGGTTCGAACCCCCTATGGGACG
>NZ_JABVXC010000060.1 GCF_013349955.1 Onishia taeanensis
AATTAGATAGCAACCCGTTCACCCAGAGGAAAAAACAACAAGTCAAGCAGCCCCCCAGACGGAAGACCTGGACTGAGCATGAGCTGGCGCTTTGGTTCTCATCTGACCTGTATCTGAAGCACAAAAACAGCACATCAGAGCGATGGAAGTATTGGCTCCCCTTGCTTGGCATATACTCTGGTGCTCGACTGGAAGAGCTGGCGGCGCTGGCGCCTAAAGATATTAGTGAACATGGAGGGATACACTTCTTCGAAATTCATGCTCGAGATAACCGGAGCGTCAAAAACGCCAGTTCATGGCGGTATGTGCCCCTTCACTCTCATCTGATCAAGCTTGGCTTTTTGGATTACGTCATTAGCCGAAAAGGAGAAGAGCGTTTGTTTAGCCTTGTCCCCTATAATGGCGAGTATGGTAAGAGCGCATCGAAGGCGTTTGGCTATATTC
>NZ_JABVXC010000061.1 GCF_013349955.1 Onishia taeanensis
AATTTCGCGCTCTGGTGGAATGGAGACGACTTGTGCCGCTTCAATAACGCGTGTGACGTCTTCAGTTGTAATTTCTTTATTTTCGCTTGATACAGCGACAATCCCATTGCACGGTTGAAGTTGAATGTGGTTGCCGTTTACTCCGACAATGGCGCCTTTAATCGTTACGCCGACCATCCGTTCCGCTTGTTCAACCGCTCGTTTAATGGATTGTACCGTTTCATCTATATCAATGATAGAGCCTTTTTTCAGCCCTTGCGACTTCACATTGCCGACACCGATAATGTTTAACTGATCGTTAATCATTTCGCCAATGATAACTTTTACACTGGACGTACCGATGTCAAGACTAACATAAAAATCGTTGCTGTTCATTCTGGTGGCACCTCCTTTACAAAATGAACGTTACTATGTATATCAACACTATATTCCACATTCGAACA
>NZ_JABVXC010000062.1 GCF_013349955.1 Onishia taeanensis
GCGATCTGGGTCGCGGCGATTTCACGCTTCAGACGGTGCTGATACATCTCTTCCGGGAAGCGCTCCATCAGCACGCGCGGGAAGGCGCGCTCGAGGTGCTGCTGCACGTAGCTGTCGTCCGGCACGTCAGAGGCGATCAAGCTGGTCTTGAGATCGCTCTTGGCGTAAGAGACCAGCACGGACAGTTCCGGCAGGGTCAGGGCTTCACCGGCGTTGGAACGCTCGATCAGCGCCTCATCGGACGGCAGGAACTCGAGTTCACGGTCCAGGGTGCCGGCCGCTTCCAGCTCATTGATGAAGCGACGGAAGACGCCCATGCCTTCCTTGGACTGCTGCTCGGAGAGCGACAGCGCCTGGGTCTGGCGATAGTTGTCCTTGATCACCAGCTCGCCGACTTCGTCGGTCATCTCGGCCAGCTGCTGGTTGCGCTGCTTG
>NZ_JABVXC010000063.1 GCF_013349955.1 Onishia taeanensis
CGAGAGTTCATGCATAACGATCGTTCATGCAAGTCGATGGTGCATGCCAGTCGATTGCTTGCGAGGCGCGCTTGGCAGGTACGCCACTCAGGTGTGTCACCCAGGCGCAGCCCCCTACGTTGGCCACGAAGCCTGCGCAGACATCTCTTGTTCAGCATTCTCTGACAAACTATGAGTACAATGCCTGCCATTCACTGAGCACATCGTCATCCAAGGAGTCTGCATGTCTGCCACTACCCCTTCACCTCGTCGGGCCATTCGTGATCGCGAGGTAAGCGAAACGACCCCTCAGGCGGTGGGACTCAATGTCTGCGTGCTGGGTGGCGGCAGCTTCGGGACCGCGATCGCCTCGATTGCCGCCGACAATGGTGCCAGCGTCACCCAGTGGATGCGTGATGCCAGCCAGGCCGAGGAAGTCAACACCCGGCACCGCAA
>NZ_JABVXC010000064.1 GCF_013349955.1 Onishia taeanensis
GCCTTCCATGAGGGACACATGGCGTCATCGGGATCGTAGTTGTAGCAGGCGCCATTGCCGTTGCAGTAGACCGCCGCTGCGTGGGACTGCCAGACCCGTTCGTCGATCTGGCGGTCGTACTGGCCCCGGGTCGGCACCTCGTCGATGGCCAGCAGCCCCGGGTCGACCCATTTTACCGTCTGCTCGCCGTCGCCCGCCTCGTTCTCTTCAGCGTCTTCTGCCGCGAGAGGGGTGGCGATCTTGCCCGGATTGAGCTGGTTATACGGATCGAAGGCGGCCTTCAGCCGTTGCAGGCTCGGATAGAGCTCGCCGAAGAATTTGGGGGCGTATTCGGAACGCACGCCCTTGCCGTGCTCGCCCCACAAGAGGCCGTGATACTTGTGGGTCAGCTCGGCGACCTCATCCGAGATCTGGCGGATCAGCGCCTCCTGGGC
>NZ_JABVXC010000065.1 GCF_013349955.1 Onishia taeanensis
ACTCGAGGTAGGCAGGCTGGCCCTTGCTGCGAAATGCCTCGAGGTCTGCCTCGCTCGGGCGGATCACTTCCATGCCCTGCTCTTCAAGCAAGGCGATGCGTGACTCGACCTGGCTCTGGTTGTCCTGACGGGCCTGGGCATTGGCTTCCTTGACTGAATCGAGCAGTGCGGTGCGCTCTTCGTCAGACAGGCTCTCGAGCAGCTGACCATTGGCGACCAGGAACTGATCCGAGTATTGGATGTTGGCCAGCGTCAGGTACTTCTGCACTTCCTGCAGACTGCCCAGCAGGATGTACATAGGCGGGTTCATCTGACCATCCGCCGCCCCGGTGCGCAGCGCCATGTAGACTTCCGTCCACGGAATCGGCGTACCCGAGGCGCCGAAGGCCTCATAGAGCGCTACCTGACTCGGGTCCATGGCGCGGAAGCGAA
>NZ_JABVXC010000066.1 GCF_013349955.1 Onishia taeanensis
GTTGAACTTGCCCGTATATTCGCAGCGGAAAAACGATATTTTCACGTCGGGCTGAAACACAATCCCGCTCAACGTGTTTACTGTATTGAAGACGTCTTTCCTCTTTTGCTTATTAGCGGTGAGGAGATGACATATGCGACGATGTTTTTACAGGCGGTAAAACAAGAGCACGACATGTTGAAAACAATAAAGACGTTTTTTGAATGCAATTTAAACGTTTCGCTCGCAGCGAAAAAACTTCATATGCACCGCAATAGTTTGCAATATCGTATCGATAAGTTTATCGAAAAAACAAGTATTGATATCAAACAGTTTAAAGGGGCACTAACCGTATATTTAGCGATTTTGCTTCACGAACACCATTAGGCACATTGCCCGAAAACGTTTTCTTTTTTTGTGCACGTTGTCCATTTACGCTTCGTTCGTTTTTC
>NZ_JABVXC010000067.1 GCF_013349955.1 Onishia taeanensis
TGCAGTTGGGCGGCCTTGGCGACACTGTTGTCCAGCCGTTGCTGGCGGGCCGCCAGATTGGCCCGCCCGGTGGCAAGCTCGCTGATCACGCCGCGCCGCTGGGTATCCAGGGTGATCAGTTCGCCGACCAGAGTGTCCTGATTGGCATGGCCGGACGCGGCACGCAGGGCACTCTGGTTGCGCGAGGACTGGCGGGGAAGCAGCTGGCGCATGCGTGAGGCCAGCGAACGCTCGAGAGAATCAAGTCCCGCGGCCAGGTTGATGACTTCCGGATTGCGCTCGCCCCATTTGCCGCGTGCTTCATCGAGACTGGCCGCCTGCTCCGCTGCCTGCGTCAGCAGCGCCTGATAGCGGGCATCGCGCTGCAGGGCGATCACGCCACCGGCCTGGCCGGCATCCAGCCCCAGGCGACTGGACAGGGTGGCGAGC
>NZ_JABVXC010000068.1 GCF_013349955.1 Onishia taeanensis
CGCTGGCATCCGGTCAGCCAGGCTTGCCGTTCTATCGGCATATGGATATCGAAGGCATGTCCTGGCTGCTGATCGGCTGCCTGGATTTCTCCGAGTCACGTAGCCTGCTGGCCAACCCGAATTCCGATGATGGACAGCGCCTGCGTCTGTTTTCCACCAACGGCCTGCTGTTGTTCTCGAGCCCCCAGGAGCATGCGCTGGGCGTGACCGGCAAGCTGCCGCTGTCCTCGATGGCCAACATGGGCAAGTACATCTCCGAGCGTGGAGTGCGTCGCTACCATGTGCCGGGCTTC
Organism: Onishia taeanensis; assembly: GCF_013349955.1. Taxonomy (GTDB): domain Bacteria; phylum Pseudomonadota; class Gammaproteobacteria; order Pseudomonadales; family Halomonadaceae; genus Onishia; species Onishia taeanensis_B. The sequence continues at coordinate 294 of NZ_JABVXC010000068.1, forward strand.
GACGGCCAGCCGCGCATGGCGGCGGGTAGCTATATCGCACCGCTCAAGCTGTTCAGCGTCGTGAGTCAGCCGATCTCCAGCCTGTGGTGGCTGTGGTGGCATCGTATCTGGTTCGGCATGCTGCTCGGCGGCATC
>NZ_JABVXC010000069.1 GCF_013349955.1 Onishia taeanensis
GCTGGCACTCGCCACTGTCTTCGCAGGGGCCTTCTCGAGCGCGCCGGGCAACCTTGCCCATGCCGCCGAGCCGGTCGCCAAGGTGCCCTTCGCTACTGAACAGGCCCAGGCCAGCTTTCCGCGTCAGGTGACGGATCTCGCCGGGCGCGAGGTGACGCTTGAGTCCTCGCCGCAGCGCATCTTCCTCGCCCAGCCGCGTCAGCTATATGCACTGCTGACGCTGCTGGAGGCTCCGCTTGAGCGTATCGTCGGCTGGGCCTACCCCCTGACGGTGTTTGACCCGGCGATGACCGAGCGTCTCGAGACGCGCTGGCCGCAACTTGCCACGCTGCCAGCACTGAGTCGCGCCTCGACGCCGAGCCTCGGAGGCGAGGCCCTGCTGGCGTTGACGCCGGACCTGGTACTGTTCGATCTCTCCCAGCGTTCG
>NZ_JABVXC010000006.1 GCF_013349955.1 Onishia taeanensis
TGTCAACCCTTGCTGTTGTTGCTCACCGTAGATGACCGGGTGAACCAGCGGCGAGTTGAGCGCCGATCGAGTGGAGGAGCATTTTACCGTTTCCGGCGTTTTTGTCAATGCTTATCGACTCAAGCGAACCGAAAAACCTTAACGAAAACAAGTGCTTCCAACACCCTTCACCGCGTCCGACGTTTGCCCGTCGGCGGCAGCGGATGCGTACTTTACGGATTATCGGCGGGCCACGCAAGGGCTTTTTGCCCACCGCCTCATAAAAAACGACCAAGGTGTCATACACCGCCTACTCAGGTGGCGATGGACATCCCTTCGACCGGCCATCAAGGCCGATCTGAAGGTGGGATGAAGAGGTAGAGCGAAGGCGCGAGATTAAAGAGAAAAGCCCCGGGAGCTTCAGGGCTTGGCGCGGCTGGCTCGATCAAGCAATGACAGAATGGAGCGATAGGGAATGCCGCCATGCTGACTGAGGCCTATCTCGCAGGTGCGTGAGTTGGAGTAGCCGACACGGCACCCAGCCACCTGTTCCGCCAGGCCGTCGAGGGCCGAGGCATTGAGCTCAGGAGTGGTAAACCCCTTGTCGCCAGCGAAGCCGCAGCAAGTGATCTCAGCAGGCACTACCACCTCGCGGGCACAGGCCTTGGCCAAGGCTACGAACTTGTCGGCAAGCCCCATACGCGTGCTGGAGCAGGTTACGTGTACCGCCACGGATTCGTCGACCGGCGTCAGTTCGAGACGCGACAACAGGTAGTCGTGGGCGAAGGCGACCGGCTCCTGCAGCGATAACCTCCCATCCAGGGTTTCCTGCATGCGCAGGGTGCAGGGGCTGGTGTCACAGAGCACCGGGTAACGGCCGTTCTGGCTAGCCGCCAGCAGCTCGCGATTGAGCTCCCGCGCCTTGTGGTCGGCTTCTGCATACTGCCCTTTGGACTGAAAGGCCATTCCGCAGCAAAGATGCCCGGAAATCGCCGGAATGATCACTTCAAAGCCAGCCTTGTCGAGAAGCGCCAGCGTCAGTTCCATATCCGAGCGAGGCTCAGGGTCATGGTGGCCGACCCCAAACACGCGAGTCGCACAGGAAGGCAGGTAAACGACCTTGTCGTGACTGGCCTGCTGAAGCCCTTCTTTATTTAACTTCTTGCGACTTCTTTTCTCAGCGCTGCCTTTAGCACCATCCGGGGAATACGGCCCCAACACCCGCACTGGCGCCGCCTTGGGGGTAGTCGGCGACCACTGAGGCAGCCTGCCGCCGCTTCCCTGATGCAGCGCACGCCCCATCTTTTCGACACCGCTATCGCCCAGCACTGCATGACCGAGTGTTGCCAGGTTGAGTGCGCCGCGCGCCAATCGTGTAGTGCCGGAGAAATGCCGGCCCAGGCGATGCGCCATGGCCGCCTGTCCGGTATTACGCTCATGGCGAAGATCGCGTACCAGATCGCCGGTATTGATACCAACCGGACACTGAGTGGCACACAGACCATCGGCAGCACAGGTTTCAATGCCCTGATAGGCATAGTCCTGCCACAGCTGAGCAAGTCGCTCGCGCTCTTGCGCACTCGCCGCCTCACCCGCCTCTACCAAGGCATCAAGGCGGGCCAACTCGCGACGCACTACAATGCGCTGCCGAGGGGTCAGGGTCAGGTCTTTCGACGGGCACACTGATTCGCAGAAGCCGCACTCTATACACTTATCGACCAGCGGGTCGGCGGCGGGCAGCGGTTTCAGGTTCTCGAGATGCAAGGTCTTGTTGCGACTCAGGATCACGTCAGGGTTGAGCAGGTTGTCGGGGTCGAACAACGCCTTCAGCTGCCACATCAGTGCATAGGCATCGGAGCCCCACTCGAGCTCCACATAGGGCGCCATGTTGCGCCCGGTGCCATGCTCGGCCTTCAGTGAACCACCGTACTCGACGCCGACCAGCTGAGCTACGTCATCCATCAGCGCTTGGTAGCGCTCGACCTCGCCGTCGCGCTCGAACCCCTGAGGGAAAACAAAGTGCAGATTACCCTCCAAGGCGTGCCCGAACAGGATCACCTCGTGATAGCCGTGGCGATGGAAGATCTCGGTGAGCGCCAGCACTCCCTCGTCGAGGCGCTCGACGGGAAAAGCCACGTCCTCGATGACCACGGTAGTGCCGGTCTCGCGCACGGCGCCCACCGCCGGAAAGAGCCCCTTACGGATCTTCCAGTAGAGGGCGTATTGGTCGGCATCGTGAGTAAAAGACAGCGGCTCCAGCGAGCGTATACCCTCCAGGGCCTCATGCACCCGAGCCTCACGGGCCTCGACCATGGCCGAGTCATCGCCGCGCACATCAATCAACAGCGCCGCCGCTCCCTCGGGCAAGGACTTCAGCACCTCGGGCATGCCCGGCTGATCCTGCACTGAGCGCAGGGCGGCACGATCCATCAGTTCCACCGCCGATACCGGCGTCTGTTTGAGGGCGATGGTCGCCCGGCAGGTCGTCGCCATATCAGGGAAGAAGGCCAGCGCCGCCGCCTTCACCGGCTCATCGGGCACGGTGTCGTAGGTGATGCTGCTGATGAACCCCAGCGTGCCCTCGGAGCCGATCATCAGGTGAGTGAGGATGTCGAGGCCATCACGGAAGTCCACCAGGCTGTTAAGGGCATAGCCGGTAGTGTTCTTGAGCCGGTACTTGTGGCGAATGCGCTTGGCCAGTTCCACATCGGTGCGGGTAGTAACAGAAAGCCGCTCCAGGCCGTCGATCAGAGACGCATGGCTCTGGCGGAACGCCGCCACGCTTGCCGGATCGGCGGTGTCGAGCACCGCGCCGTCGGCCAACACCAGGCGCATATCACGCAGGGTGCGGTAGCTGTTTTGCGCGGTGCCACAGCACATGCCCGAGGCGTTATTGGCGGCGATGCCCCCGATCATGCAGCTATTGATCGAAGCCGGGTCGGGGCCGATCTTGCGACCATAAGGCGCCAGAAGCTGATTGGCGCGAGCGCCGATCACCCCCGGCTGCAGGCGAATCGCCCGCCCCTCGTCGAGCACCTGGGTGTCGCGCCAGCCTTGGCTGAGCTGGATCAGCACCGAGTCAGTTACGGCCTGACCCGATAGCGACGTGCCAGCAGCGCGGAAGGTCACCGGCAGCCGCCGCGCATGGCATTCGCGCAACACCGTCACCAATTCCTGCTCATCGCGCGGACGCACGACCAGCTGCGGTATCAGCCGATAGAAGCTGGCGTCGCTGCCATAAGCCAGCAGGCGCAAGGGGTCATGAATCAGACGCTCGGCAGGCAGCGTGTTGCGCAGCGCTTCGAGTAATTCACTGTAGAGAGCTTTCATTTACTCAACACCGCGGTTGATGCCCGACACCAGCGAGTCCGGGCCGAGATCCGCGATGCGGCGAGCACCGGTAAGCGTCATCGCGACCCGCATTTCCTTTTCAAACAAGTCAAGCAGATTAGCCACGCCCGCCTCACCGGCAGTGGCCAGGGCATAAAGGTAAGCACGCCCCAGCAATACGGAATCGGCCCCCAGGGCGATCATCCGCACGACATCGAGACCGCTACGTATCCCGGAGTCGGCCAAGATGGCGATATCGCCCTTGACCGCATCGGCAATGGCCGGCAGCGCACGAGCGGTAGACGGAACACCATCGAGCTGACGACCACCGTGGTTGGAAACGACGATACCGTCGGCGCCGAAACGCACCGCCTCACGGGCATCCTCGGGGTCGAGAATCCCCTTGATGATCATCGGGCCATCCCAAAACTCGCGAATCCACTCCAGGTCTTTCCAGGAGATAGCGGGATCGAAATTCTGCCCCAGCCAGGCGATATAATCTTCCAGCTCCGTCGGGTGACCGCGATAATCTGACACATTGCCCAGATCATGAGGACGGCCATGAATGCCCACATCCCAAGCCCAGGATGGGTGCATCGCCGCCTGGGCCATTCGCCGCATCGGCCCAAGCTTGCCGCTCATGCCCGAGTGCGCATCGCGATAACGCGCCCCAGGCACCGGCATATCGACCGTAAAGACCAGCGTCTTGACACCAGCGGCCTTGGCGCGCTCCAGGGCATGCTTCATGAAGCCCCGATCCTTCAACACATAAAGCTGAAACCAGATCGGGCGATCAATGGCCGCGGCCACCTCATCGATGGGGCATACCGAGACGGTCGACAGCGTGAACGGAATACCTTTTTGCGACGCTGCTCGCGCCGCCTGAACCTCGCCTCGGCGAGCATACATGCCAGCCAAGCCCACGGGAGCCAGAGCGATCGGCATGGCCATGGACTCGCCAAACAACTCGGTTTCCAGTGACAGGCTGGACATATCCTTGAGCACACGCTGGCGCAGCGCGACGCCCGCCAGGTCCTCGACGTTATGCCGCAACGTATGCTCGGTATAAGACCCGCCATCCGCGTAGTGAAACAAAAAGGGCGGTATACGACGTTTGGCGGCTTGGCGGTAATCCGTGGGAGCGGAAATAATCATGGCGAACCCTGTGTAATGGATGCGCTATCTATTGGCATGGATAGCTACTGGCATGGAAGGCAATAGGAGCGAATAAGCTACCTGCTTGGCGGTGCACACCATCCGCATCCGGCTATGATAGCCATCGGCCTGGCCGGGTAGCGCTAGCGCGGCATCAAAGCCTCATACACGAACAGCCCCAGCCTGCACTCCTAACCAGCACCCGTCTTGCCGGGCAATTGGTAAAACCAATTTACAAATAGCATGAAGCGAACTCTAGAAGCGCCCCGCAACCGGTGTCAAACTTCCGGCCCGCCATACCAGTTATACTTTGGTATCGGCGCTCAAAGATTCTTTTTAACCCATTGAAAAACAGACGTTACTGAACAGCAAGCAAACTTGTCAGGCTTGCAGACAATGACCTATTATTGGTCTTACCAATTTAACCAACCCTAAATGATGGTGAGCCCATGGCCTATCAGACCGTCCGCCAACCGCGCATCGCCGACGTAATCACCGAACGCCTTGAGGCCATGATCATAGAAGGCAGCCTTAACCCTGGCCAGCGCCTGCCTCCCGAGCGCGAACTGGCCGAGCGCTTCGGCGTCTCGCGCCCCTCGCTGCGCGAGGCGATCCAGAAGCTTGCCGCTCGCGGACTGCTGACCAGTCGCCAGGGCGGCGGCACCTTCGTTACCGAGGAACTCAACAACCGCTACAAGGACCCGCTGCTGGAAATGCTGTCTCGCCACGGAGAGTTCCACCTCGACCTGCTGGAATTCCGCGACGCCATGGAGGGCCTCTCCGCCTACTACGCCGCGCTGCGCTCGACGCCCGCCGACAAGGAGCTGCTGGTCCGGCGCTTCGAGGAACTCAAGGCGAGCTTCGAGGGCCGCGACCCGGTACGCGAGGCCAAGGCCGATGCCGCCTTCCACCTGGCGATCGCCGAGTCGGCGCACAATGTGCTGATCCTGCATACCATTCGTGGCGTCTTCGACATGCTGGAACAGAGCATCGTCAAAAACCTGGCTCACCTGTTCGAGAAGCCGGACTCGCGACCGCTGCTGATGGAACAGCATCGGGCCCTACTCGATGCCATCCTCGAAGGCCGCGCCGAGGACGCCAGGCTGCGGGCCCATGAACATCTGGTGTTCGTGGAAGAGGGGCTGCTCGAAGTCGAACGCGCCGAGACCCGCGCCCAGCGCGCCCTGCGCCGCGCCCAGGCCATTCCCGAGCGGGCGCCATGAGCAAGCGCCCGCCCGCCAGCGCCACCTCGAGCGTCGCACACTCCACTCGTCTCTCACGCTCCTGGCGCCTGACGCTGCTGGTAGTGCTCGCCGCAGGCTTGGTGCTGGTGACCTGGCAGGCGGCTCGACTGGCCCGGGAGCAGGCGCTTTCAAGCCTCACCGACGAAGCCCATAATGAACTGCGCCTCTCCGCCGAGGGGCTGCGCGGTCATCTTTCGCGCCACGATTACCTGGCCGAGATGCTCGCTTCCCGCGAGGTAGTGCACCGTTTCCTGGCCACCCCCGACAAGCTGGAGGCGATGCCGGTCAATCGCCTGCTGGACAGCGTGCGCGAAACCGCCGATGTCTCGGACATCTACCTGCTCAACCGCCAGGGGGACACCCTGGCCGCCAGCAACTGGCAGCGCCCCGACACCTTCATCGGCCAGAACTACCGTTTCCGCGACTACTATCAGGACGCCGTGGCCGGGCGCTTGGGCCGCTTCCATGGCCTGGGTACCAGCTCAAAGGCTCGCGGCTACTACTTTTCGGCGCCAATCTGGCTGGCCAATCACGAGGCCCAGACCGCCGACGGCGTGATGGTGGTCAAGCTGCTGCTGGACAGCGTGGAAGCCGCCTGGGCATCGCAGAGCGCCGAACTGATGATCACCGACCGTGACGGCATCATCTTCATGGCCAGCCGCAAGGAGTTGCGCCTGCATGCCCTGCGCCCCCTCTCACGGGCACAGCGCCAGGCGCTGCGCGACTCGCGCCGCTACGCCGCCGCCCCGCTACCACCGGCAGGCCTCGAGACCCTCGAGCGTCGCCAGGACGGTGGCCAGATAGTGAGTTTCCGCCAAGGACCGCTGGCCGGCACCCCCTATCTGCGGCTGCGTCGTGAGATGCCCGAGTTCGACTGGCAGATGCATATCCTCAAGCCACTGACGCCGGTGCAAACCGCCCAGTGGCAGGCCGCCTTGCTGGCAGGCGGCCTCTACGGCATGGTCGCCATGGCCGGCGGCTTCGGCTGGCAGCGCCGCCGGCTGCGTCGCGAACGCGAGCAGTTTGCCGAGCGTGAACGGCGCACCCTGGCCAGAGCCCGTGACGAGCTGGAGCGCAACGTCGAGCGCCGCACCCGCGATCTGGTCGACTCCAATCGCCGGCTCTCCGATGAGATCGAGGAGCGCCGTCGCGCCGAACAGAGCCTGCGCCAGACCCGCGATGAACTGGTGCAGGCGGCAAAGCTGGCCGTGCTCGGCCAACTGGCCGCCGGCATCAATCACGAACTCAACCAGCCCCTGGCGGCGGTCCGCGCCTACGCCGAGAACGCCCGACGCTTTCTCGAGCAGGGGCGCGCCGAAACCACCGATGCCAACCTGGCCCAGATCGTCGAGCTGACCGAGCGCATGGCCGAGATCAGCGCCCAGCTCAAGCAGTTCTCGCGGCCAAGCGGCGACACCCTGACAGCGGTTTCGGTGCCGGCCTGCTTCGGCTATGCGCTGCGCCTCTACCAGGCCCGCCTCAACGAGGCCGGGGTCGAGGTCATCTACGCCTGGCCCGAGGCGGAGACCTGGGTGCGTGCCGACCTGGTCCGCCTCGAGCAGGTGCTGGTTAACCTGATCGGCAATGCCCTCCAGGCCATGAGCGAGACCCCGATGCCACGCCTGACGCTGGCCATCGAGCCGATCGATGACAGGGTACGCCTGAGCGTCGCCGATAACGGCCCAGGCATCGAGACGGCACACCTGGCCCGGATATTCGAGCCCTTCTTCACCACCAAGTCACCGGGCAGCGGCCTGGGCCTGGGGCTGTCGATCTCATCGAGAATCATCGACGACCTGGGCGGGCGGCTGACGGTCGGCAACCAGCCACAGGGCGGTGCCATTTTCACCGTCACCCTGCCCGCCGATACGGCGCCCCGACGCGACACTTCATCCCTTCAGGAGCCTTCCTCACATGCCTGACATGGCGACCCCGGTGCTGATCATCGACGACGAGGCGCACCTGCGCATCACCGCCGGACAGACCCTAGAACTCGCCGGCTATACGCCCGAAGCCTTCGCCAGCGCCGAGTCGGCCCTCGCTGCCCTGGCGCCAGACTTCCCCGGCGTGGTGGTCAGCGATATCCGTATGCCCGGCATGGATGGCATGGCGCTGCTGCGTGAGGTGCGCAAGCGAGACCCGGACCTGCCGGTGATCCTGGTCACCGGCCACGGCGACATTTCCACTGCGGTGGAAGCCATGCGCGAAGGCGCCTGGGACTTTCTCGAGAAGCCCTTCGCCGGTGAACGGCTGGTGGAGATGGTCAGGCGCGGCATCGAGAAGCGCCGTCTGAGTCTCGAGAACCGCCAGCTCAAGGCCGAACTGGAAGCCCAGCAGTCGGCCCCCGGGCCACGGCTGGTCGGTCGCACCCAGGCCATGCAGCACCTGGCCTCGATGGTGCAGCGCATCAGCCAGGTCGAGACCGACGTGCTGCTGTTCGGCGAGACCGGCGTCGGCAAAGACCTGGTGGCCCGTTCGCTACACGAGCGCAGCAGCCGCGGCGGCCAGCCCTTCGTCGCCATCAACTGCGGCGCGATTCCCGAGAGCATCATCGAATCCGAGCTGTTCGGCCACGAAAAGGGCGCCTTCACCGGGGCCATGGAGCGGCGTATCGGCAAGTTCGAACACGCCGACGGCGGCACCGTCTTCCTCGACGAGATCGAGTCGATGCCGCTGGCGCTGCAAGTCAAACTCTTGCGGGTGCTGCAGGAAAGAATGGTCGAGCGCCTGGGTGCCAACGAGCCGGTTACGCTGAACATCCGCGTGATCGCCGCCACCAAGGTCGACCTAAAGGCCGCCGCCGAGGCCGGGCGCTTCCGCGAGGATCTGTACTACCGGCTCAACGTGGTGACTCTGCCGATTCCCTCCTTACGCGAGCGTCGCGAGGATATCCCGCTGCTGTTCCAGCACTTCGCGGTGGTCGCCGCCAACCGCAGCGGCCTCGAGGCACCGCCGCTCACCGCCGCCGATATCTCGGTGTTGCTCGCCCACGACTGGCCGGGCAACGTGCGCGAACTCAGAAACCTCGCCGAGCGCTTCGTGCTGCTCGGCGCCGCCTCCGATTACCGGCTGGATGCGCTGCTCGAAGGGGCCGAAACGGGCGCCAGCGACCTAGCGCTGCCTCAGCAGGTGGAGCTGTTCGAAAAGAGCCTGATCAGCCAGTCGCTGGCCAGCCACCGGGGTCGCATCCATGACATCTGCGTGCACCTCGGCCTGCCCCGCAAGACGCTCTACGACAAGCTCAAGAAGTACGCCCTGAAGCCCGAGGACTATCGCCAAGCCGCCGCCGACTAGCGCCACCCGAGCATCCGCCGCTCAGCGCAAGAGCTTATCTCAAGAACCAGGTGCCGTGATGAAAGATGCCCAGCAGCACCGGCCAGGGCGGCAGCCAGGGCGAGAGGCAGGCGGCCAGCAGCAGCATCAGCACCGAGTTGCCGGGCTCGCGCAGGTCGCAGAGCTTGAGCGCCGTGCCGAAGGAGCGCTTGAGACGCCCGCCCATCAGGTCAACGCTGTAGAGCTCGTCGAGCAGCAGGTGAATCACGCTACCCAGCCACAGCGCCAACCCCTGCAGCCAGGCGATCTCGGCATCCTGGGCAAACAGCCGATAGCTCAGCGCCGTGGTGATCAACGCACACAGGCCGCTGGCCAGCAGCGAATGCCAGATACCACGATGTACGGTGAAGCGCTTGAAGACCGCCCCGGCCAGGTAGCGCACACCCAGATAGAGCCCGCCGCAGGCCACCACCAGTTGCCCCGGCGTGAGGCGCGCCTGCAGCATCAAAGCGCCAGCGATCACCGCAAACACCGCAAAGAGGTTGAAGATCAGGCGGATCGCCTTGGAATGGTCGGAATCGATGTCCGGAAGGATGCCGCCGAAGGACACCAGGGCAGCCAGCGGCAGCGCATCGGCCGCGCTCCACCAGCCGGCCTGCCAGCCGCTGATGGCCGCCAAGGCACCGCCGGCGGCGGCCACGCCGATGTGAGTTGCAAAATTGGCCATGCCGGGGACTCGAACACTGGATAGAAAACCAGATTATCGCGCGCCCTGGCATGAAAAAACAACGACTTGGATGCCCCTAGCCCGGCCAACGCCAGCGTTTAGCTCGCGGCCTGGCTCAAATACTGGTCCTTGAGCTTGACGTAGTTGCCGGCGCTGTAGGTAAAGAAGGCCCGCTCACTGTCCTTGAGCGGGCGCAGCGCCTTGGCCGGACTGCCGCCATAGACATGGCCGCTCTCCAGTCGCTTGCCTGGCGTCACCAGGGCGCCAGCGGCGATGATCACCTCATCTTCGACCACGGCGCCGTCCATGACGGTGGCCCCCATGCCCACCAGCACGCGATTGCCCAGAGTGCAGCCATGCAGGATCGCCTTGTGGCCGATGGTCACGTCATCGCCAACGGTCAGCGGGTAGCCGCCGGGGTTGAAGTCGCTGGCGTGGGTGATATGCAGCACGCTGCCATCCTGGATGCTGGTGCGGGCGCCAATGCGGATGCGGTGCATATCGCCCCGCACCACGGCCATCGGCCACACCGAGCAGTCATCGCCCAGCTCCACGTCGCCCAGCACCACGCAGGCAGGATCAATATAGACTCGCTCGCCAAGCCGCGGCGTGTGGCCCTGGTGGGTTCGTAGACCGTCTTGCATGCGTCCCTCCTCCTTCGTCGTCTCTCACTTGGCCGGCGGAGCAGGCCCGCCGGCGACGTATAACAGCGCTTTGTGAGTGTTAGATCAGCCCCGACGCCAGCACCACCACCACCAGCGGAATCGAGACGTAGCGCACCAGGAACTGCCAGACGCGAAACCCGTTGGGTCCGGCATCCAGCGCCCGCAGGGCGGTATCGCGGGACATCACCCAGGCGGCGAAGATCGCGATCAATAGGCCGCCTATCGGCAGGAAGAGGTCGGTGGGCACGGTGGTGACCAGCTCGAAAAAGTTCATGCCGCCGATCCAGTCGACGTCCTTCATGGTCGAGAAGGACAGCACCGACAGCAGGCCCAGCGACCACACCGCCACGCCGACGATGGCAGCGGCCTGGCCACGCTTCAGCCCCAGGCCCTGCAGGCCGGCCACCATGGGCTCGGCGAGATTGATCGAGGACGTCCAGGTGGTCAGCAGCAGCAACAGGAAGAAGATTGCCAGCCAGATCGAACCGCCGGGCAGCTCGGCAAAGGCGATCGGCAGGGTCACGAACATCAGCCCCGGGCCCTCGGCCGGGTCCATGCCCTGAGAGAACACCACCGAGAAGATGGCGATACCGGCCAGTAGCGCCACCAGCACGTCCAGCGACGCCACGGCAACCGCGGCCCGCGGCAGGCTCTGATGATCGGGCATGTAGGCACCATAGGCCATCAGCGCGCAGGCGCCCACCGCCAGGGTAAAGAAGGCGTGGCCCATGGCGTTGAGCACCACCTCGATGGTGATCGCGGCAGGGTTAGGCGTGAACAGCCAGGCCAGCGCCGGGCCGAAGCCATCGGTGGTGGCCGCATAGCCCGCCAGCACGATCAGCAGCAGGTAGAGCATCGGCATCAGCAGGTTGTTGAGCTTCTCCAGACCATTGGAGACCCCGCCGGCGACCACCGCCATGGTCAGCAACATGAACAGCGTATGATTGAAGGTCATGCGCAGCGGATCGGCGAGGAAGCTGTCGAACATGCCGCCGACCTCGGGAGGCGTCATGCCGACGAAGTCACCGTTGAGCGCCTCGATCAGGTACTCGATCGACCAGCCGGATACCACCGAGTAGAAGGACAGGATCAGGAACACCGTCAGGGCCCCGAACAGGCCGAGCCAGCGCCAGTGTGGCGAGCGGCCAGCCGACATCGCCAGGTGCGCCAGCGACTGGCTCGGGCTGCGCCGGCCAGCGCGACCGACCAGGATCTCGGCCATCATCACCGGCAGCCCCAGCAGCAGCACGAAGGCCACGTAGAGCAGCAGGAAGGCAGAGCCGCCGTTCTCGCCAGTCATGTAGGGGAAGCGCCAGATATTGCCCAGGCCCACCGCGGCGCCGGTCACGGCGAGGATGAAGGCGCGCCGGGTCGTCCAGCGGTCCAGTGTCTCGTTCATCTGATCAATTCCTTAAGCTGCGCGCATCGCAAGGGGCAAAGAAGGCGCAAGCCTAGCAGGCCCGTCACGGCGGGCCAATCGGGCCGGCCAACGCCAGTCCCCGTCACGACGCCCGGCCGGCGTATTGAAACCCCTGGCGCCCGCCTCCATCTAAGGGAACAATCAAGCCAATGACGCTACGGCGTCACACGGATTTCACCCGGGCGCCTAAGACGCCCCTGTTCACGAGGCTGCCCATGTCCCGCAACCCGCAGGCCCGCCACCCGCTGCTAGATTCCCATGTTCTGCCGCCCTTTGCCGAGATCGAGCCCGATCAGGTGGTGCCGGCCATCGAGGAACTGCTCGCCGACAACCGCGCCGCCATCGAGGCCCTGGTGGCCGATGCCGAGCGCGAGACGCCCACCTGGGAGAGCCTCGCCGCCCCGTTGGAAGCGCTCAACGACCGGCTTTCCCAGGCCTGGTCGCCGATCTCGCACCTGAACGGCACCATGAACTCGCCGGCCCTGCGCGAGGCCTATCAGGCTTGCCTGGGCATGTTGTCCGAATACAGCACCTGGCTTGGCCAGCACTCGGGGCTGTTCCGCGCTTTTCAGGCGCTCAAGCAGTCGCCGGCGTTCAGCCGCCTGGACGAATCGCAGCAGCGCAGCATCGACAACACCCTGCGCGACTTCCGCCTGGCCGGCGTCGACCTGCCCGAGGCGCAGAAGCGCCGCTATGGCGAGATTCAGGCGCGGCTTTCCGAACTGGCCAACACCTTCTCGAACCAGCTGCTGGACGCCACTCAGGCCTGGCACAAGGACATTTCCGAGCAGGAGGTCACCGAGGCCGACGCCCTGGCTGGCCTGCCCCAGAGCGCACTGGACACCCTCAAGGCCAACGCCGAGGCCAAGGGCATCGAGGGCTATCGCATCACCCTGGACTTCCCGAGCTTCTTCCCGGTGATGACCTATGCCGATAACCGCGCCCTGCGCGAGGAAGTCTACACCGCCTTCGTCACCCGGGCGTCCGACGTGGGCCCCCATGCCGGCGAGTTCGACAACGCCCCGGTGATGGAAGAGACCCTGGCCCTGCGCCGCGAGCTGGCCGAGCTATTGGGCTTCGCGACCTATGCCGACTACTCGCTTGCCACCAAGATGGCCGACGGCCCCGGCCAGGTGATCGGCTTCCTCGACGACCTGGCCACTCGCGCGGTACCCCAGGCCCGCGAGGAGTATGCCGAGCTCGAGGCCTTCGCCCGCGAATCGCTTGCCATGAGCGAGCTGGCGCCCTGGGACGTGGGCTATGCCAGCGAGAAGCTGCGCGAGGCGCGCTACGCCATCTCCGACGAGCAGCTACGCCCCTACTTCCCGGCTCCCCAGGTGGCCGAGGGCCTGTTCAAGGTCGTCGAGCGGCTCTACGGCGTACGCTTCGAGGAAGACGAATCGGCGCCGCGCTACCATCCGGATGTGCGCTACTTCCGTATCCTCGAGGACGATGCGCCCATCGCCGGTTTCTATCTGGATCTCTATGCCCGGGAAGGCAAGCGCGGCGGCGCCTGGATGGACGAGTGCCGAGTGCGCCGGCAGACCGAGCACGGCGTGCAGCTGCCGGTGGCTTACCTGACCTGCAACTTCACCCGCCCGGTAGGCGACAAGCCCGCGTTACTGACCCACGACGAGGTCACCACCCTGTTCCACGAGTTCGGCCACGGTTTGCACCACATGCTGACCCGCCAGACCGTCGCCGATATTTCCGGCATCAACGGCGTGGCCTGGGACGCAGTGGAGCTGCCCAGCCAGTTCATGGAGAACTTCTGCTGGGAGCGCGAGGGGCTCGACCTGATCGCCGGCCACGTGGATACCGGCGAGCCGCTGCCCGAGGCGCTGTTCGACAAGCTCATCGCCGCCAAGAATTTCCAGTCGGCGATGGGCATGATCCGCCAGATCGAATTCTCGCTGTTCGACTTCCGCCTTCACCATGAACTCGCCTCGCCCAGCGCTGGCGACATCCAGGCGCTGCTCGACGAAGTACGCGACGCCATCGCTGTCGTGCCAAGGGCCTCCTTCAACCGCTTTCAAAACAGCTTCGGGCATATCTTCGCCGGCGGCTATGCGGCCGGCTACTACAGTTACAAGTGGGCCGAAGTGCTGTCCGCCGATGCTTGGAGTGCCTTCGAGGAAGCCGGTATCTTCGACCCGGCCACCGGCCGGCGCTTCCGCACCGAGATTCTCGAGCGCGGTGGTTCCCGAGATGCGGCGGTGCTGTTCGAGGCCTTCCGCGGCCGCGAGCCCAGCATCGAGCCGCTGCTGCGTCATAGCGGTATCCGAGCCGCCTAAGCGTCGATCACCCCATTACTAACCAGGAGACCTCATGCCCGTCACCAAACGCTTTATCGCCGGCGTCATCTGCCCCCGCTGCGCGGCCATGGACCGGGTGCGCAGCTGGGAGCAGCACGGCATTCGCTACCGTGACTGCGTGAGCTGCGACTTCTTCGAACAGCTACCCATCGAGGACGAATCGCTTCCCGAGATGGAGACCCGGGTCAACCGGGTCCGCGAAGAGCAGCAGCGCCAGGACGTGCAGACGGTCAAGATCCTCGACCCCAAGGGCTGAGCCCATGACCGGGATCCTCCACAGTCGGCGCCCGCCACGTCGAGTGCTGGAGCTTCTCGGTCTTGCGGCCACCGCCTAGAAATAGTCCTCCAGCGACAGACTGCCTGACGACAACCGCACGGTGGTGTGCGTAAATCCGCACATGCCAACACTGGGTTTCGTGCGGACTCTCGGACATCAGGCGCTCGAACGCTATCGACCTTGGTCGAAAAGAATTTTTACAACCACCTGATATAAAAGAAACATTTACATATATGGCATGCAGGTTGCTCTAAATAGGGCGCCAATACGATCACTCCCAAGGCAACAATAAAAGAGGACGTCGCATGTCAGCTATCAAGCACACTTCCAAAGCGGCTACCACGCTCACCCACAAGCGTCATACCGCCCGCCGCCTGGCCCTCGCCTCCGGCGTGATGCTCGGCGGCCTGATGATGGTCAGCGCCGCTCAGGCCGACCGCAGTGAGTGGCCGGAGAGCTTCACCGTGGGCACCGCCAGTCAGGGTGGCACCTACTTCGTCTATGGCTCCGGCTGGGCCAACCTGATCGCCGATGAACTCGGCCTGTCCGGCGGCGGCGAGATCACCGGCGGCCCGACCCAGAACCTGGCGCTGGTCCACAGCGGCGACATCGCCTTCGGCCTGACCACCATGGGTCCGGCCGCGGATGCAGTGAACGGCAAGAGCCCGCTGGCACCGGGGCTGAAGATGGACAACGTTTGCGCCATGTTCCCGATGTACGAGACCCCGTTCTCGATTGCCACCCTGTCGAGCTCCGGCATTACCTCCATCGACGAGATCCCGGACGGCGCCACCATCGGCTTCGGCCCGGCCGGTTCTACCTCCGACACCTACTTCCCGCAGATCCTCGAAGAGCTGGGCGTGAACTTCGAGCGTCGCAACGGCGGCTGGAATGACCTGGGCGGCCAACTGCAGGACGGCCTGGTCGACGTCATCGCCTTCGCCGCCGGCATCCCGATTCCGGCCGTCAGCCAGCTCGAGGTGCAGACCGACGTCAACATCATCGAGTTCACCGAAGAAGAGCAGGCCAAGGCCGCTGCCGCCTTCCCGGTCGCGCCGTTCACCATTCCGGCCAGCACCTACTCCACGCTGGATGAAGACGCCAACGCGGTCTCCATGTGGAACTTCGCCATCGCCGGCTGCGACCTGCCGGAAGACCTGGTCTACGAAGCGACCAAGATCACCATGGAGAACAACGACAAGATGATGTCGGTGCACCGCAGCGCCGCGACGACCATCCCCGAAAATGTCGGCAAGAACCAGGTGCTGCCGTTCCATCCGGGGGCCGCGCGCTGGTACGAGGAAAACGGCTACGAGATCGATCCGTCGCTGATCAAGTGATCCGCTGACACGCACCAGCCTCCCGGCTCTGGCCTCGTGGCCAGGGCCGGGACTCCTTCTTCCACTCAAGGGTGAACCTCCCATGAGCAAGTCATCACCTAAGGGGCCGGCTTCCGAGGCGAACGCGTCCTCGGCTACCCCGCCCGAGGCCCTCGCCCAAGGCGTCGACGAGGATGTCATCGAGTCCAACCGTCGCCTGTTCACCGGCTGGCAATGGTGGCTGTTCGGCATTGCGGCCGTTCTCTACTCCACCTTCCACCTGGTCTCACTGAACGCCTATCCGCTCGAGACCTGGTCGTTCCGGATCGTGCACATCTGCGGTGCCCTGGTGCTCGGCTATGGCCTCTACGCTGGCGCCCGTTTCGCCGACGACACCACCCCGGCCAGCAGCCGTGGCCTCAGGCTCTTCGGCTACGCCCTGCTGCTGCCGGCCCTCTATGCGCTGGTCCAGGTCGTGCTGATGCAGCAGACCATGGCCGGCGGCGCCATGCGCATCGACCCGAGTGTCGAAACCTGGCACTTCGGCCTGCCGCTGATTGCGGCCACCAGTGCCGCCATCCTGCTGTCCTGGGCCACTCGCCACGCCCGCAGCGGCATCAGCGCTCCTGACCTGGTGCTGATGATCTGCGCCATCGCCAGCGCCGGCTATTTATTGGTCATGTACAACTCGCCGCTGCGCATGTCGACCGGCACTCCTTTCGCCCCGATCGGCATCTCTTATGCGGCCATCGCCGGCTCGCTGCTGATTCTCGAGCTGACCCGCCGGGTCGCCGGCCTGGCGCTGGTCATCATTGCCGCGGTCTTCCTCACCTATGTGTTCGCCGGCCCCTACCTGCCAGGCTTCCTCGGCTATCCCGGGCTCTCGGTGGGCCGCTTCTTCAGCCAGGTCTATACCGACGCCGGTATCCTCGGCCCGACCACCGCGGTGTCTTCGACCTACATCATTCTGTTCATCATCTTCGCCGCCTTCCTGCAGGCCTCGAAGGTCGGTGACTACTTCGTCAACTTCGCTTTCGCCTGCGCCGGTCGCGCCCGGGGCGGCCCCGCCAAGGTGGCGATCTTCGCCTCTGGCCTGATGGGCATGATCAACGGCACCAGTGCCGGCAACGTGGTTTCCACCGGCTCGCTGACCATCCCGCTGATGAAGAAGGTCGGCTACCCGGCACGCAGTGCCGGCGCCATCGAGGCCGCGGCCTCGACCGGCGGCCAGATCATGCCGCCGATCATGGGCGCCGGCGCCTTCATCATGGCCGAGATCACCGGGATCCCGTATACCGAGATCGCCATCGCCGCGATCATCCCCTCGATCCTCTACTTCGCCTCGGTCTACTTCATGGTCGACTTCGAGGCCGCCCAGAAGGGCATGCGCGGCATGCGCAAGGACGAGATTCCGCTGTTCTCGAAGCTGATCAAGCAGGTCTATCTGTTCGCGCCGATCATCATCCTGATCGCCGCGCTGTTCATGGGCTATTCGGTGATCCGTGCCGGCACCCTGGCCACCGCCTCGGCCGCCGTGGTGAGCTGGATTTCGCCGAACAAGATGGGCATCCGCGCGATTATCAAGGCGATGGAGCTGGCCAGCACCATGGCCATCCAGATCATCGCCGTCTGCGCCTGTGCCGGCATCATCGTCGGCGTGATCTCGCTGACCGGCGTCGGCGCCCGTTTCTCCTCGCTGCTGCTGGGCCTGGCAGGCGTCAGCCAGCTACTGGCGCTGTTCTTCGCCATGTGTATCTCGATCCTGCTGGGCATGGGCATGCCGACCACGGCGGCCTATGCGGTGGCGGCATCGGTGGTGGCCCCGGGCCTGATCGACATCGGCATCCAGCCGTTGATCGCGCACTTCTTCGTGTTCTACTTCGCGGTCGTGTCGGCAATCACCCCGCCGGTGGCCCTGGCCTCCTACGCGGCTTCGGGCATTTCCGGTGCCAATGCCATGCAGACCTCAGTGACCTCGTTCAAGATCGGCCTGGCCGCCTACATCGTGCCCTTCATGTTCTTCTACAGCCCGGGCATCCTGATGGAAGGTTCCTGGATGCAGATCCTTAGGGTCGGTGTCACCGCGACCCTGGGTATCGTGCTGCTGGCGGCCTCGGTGCAGGCCTGGTTCTTCGGCCATATCAACGGCCTGATCCGCCTGGTGCTGCTGGCCGGCGCCGTCTGCATGATCTACGGCGGCCTGATCACCGACCTGGCCGGTATCGCCATCGGCGCCGCCGTCTTCCTGCTGCAGCGCCGACATGGCGACGGCGGCAATGGCGCCACAGCCAGCGCCTGACGCTCACCGCGCTCTCGGGGGCGAGCGATAGCAAGCTGGCGCTACCTTTGCCAGGGATGGCAAAGGTAGCGCCCAAGGACAGGGGCACAGCTTCCTCGCGAAGGCTTGCCACCGGGAGAAGCCGCCACCTCAACGCAACGGGGCCCCGCCAATGGCGGGGCCCCGTTGCGTTGTGCCTGCGTTAAACGGCGCTACCCAGCGACCGGTGCAACACACTTTTCAAAGCCGCTATCAGGCCCTCAGGTTATCCAGCACCTTCAGCGAGGCCTTGGCCTGGTTAAGAGTGTAGAAGTGCAGTCCCGGCGCCCCACCGTCGAGCAGCCGCTCACAGAGGCGAGTGATCACTTCCTCGCCAAAGGCCTGGATGCTTTCGCTGTCATCGCCGTAGGCTTCGAGCTGCTTGCGAATCCAGCGCGGGATATCCGCCCCGCAGGCGTCCGAAAAGCGCGCCAGCTTGGTGTAGTTGGTAATCGGCATGATGCCGGGAATGATCGGCGTCTCGACGCCCAGCTTCTGTGCCCGCTCGACGAAGTGGAAATAGGCGTCCGGGTTGAAGAAGTACTGGGTGATGGCAAGGTTGGCACCGGCCTTGACCTTGCGCGCGAAATTCTCGAGGTCGCGCTCGAAGCTCGGCGCCTGGGGATGGCTTTCCGGATAGGCGGCCACGGCGATCTCGAAGTGATTGCCGGTCTCCTCACGGATGAACTCGACCAGCTCGTTGGCATAGCGCAGCTCGCCGATGCCGCCCATGCCCGAGGGCAGGTCGCCGCGCAGCGCCACCAGGCTGTTGATGTCATCCTCGCGGTACTGGGCCAGGAGCTCACGCATCGCGCCCTTGTCGCTGCCGATGCAGGACAGGTGCGGCGCCGTGTTGATGCCGGACTCGCGCACCGACTTGACGGTCTGGGTAGTGCGGGCCTGGGTCGAGCCGCCGGCACCGTAGGTCACCGAGAAGAAGCGCGGGTTGCGGGCGGCCAAGGCATCACGCACGCCGAGCAGTTTTTCCTTGCCCGCCTCGGTATTGGGCGGAAAGAACTCGAAACTGATGCCTAGCGGATGCTCTTGTGCGCTCATGGATTCAACCCTCGTCGGTCACCTGTACGGCGACTCTCGCTGTGTATTTTTGATGATCTCGCCCCCATCCGATGTCCCGCTTGGCTAGGCAGGGCAACGGAAGAGGGCAGAGCAGGCCGGCAAGGCCTAGTGAGATAGGCTCATTGTGACGTCCCCCTTGCGCCCCGACTAATGAAAGTTTCGCCACTCCCGTATCGATTTCATTCATATAAAAAACCAAACGAGCATAACCAGCAGGTCTAACGCTGAAGCGAAACACCATGCGAGGCATCGTGTCTAGCGTGTCTTCCATAGACTGCCACCGCTAGGGTCTCTCCCTGGATCGCGTGACATCGCGCCGCGACGGCCAGCGCAGCCAGCCGCTGCCGATCAGCATGCCAAGAGTGATCAAACCGGCGGCCAGGGCCAGCGAGCCGGTCGGCTCGGCATAGCCGCAGGCGATCAGCACCAGAGTCGAGAGCAGCGGCGTGAAGTAGGACAACAGCCCCAACAGACGAAGATCGCCGTGCTTGACGCCCCGATCCCAGGTGAAGAAAGCGCTGCCAACCGGGCCCAGGCCGAGCCCTAGCACCCCAAGCCACCCTAGCCCCTCGGGCCAGCGCGACGGTTCGAACAGCAGGTGGCCAAGCGCGGCAAGCACCGCGGTGACCAGGCAGAAACCGCCCACGGCCGCGGTCGGCACCTGGCGCACGGCCCGAGACAGCACCGAATAGCCGCTCCACAGGAAAGCACAGGCAATCGCCGCCCCGTATCCAAGGACAGAGCCCTCCCCCGACACATCACCGCCGATCAGCAGGGCCGCGCCGGCGAAGCCCAGCAGGGCGCCGATCACATGCACCGCCTTCAAGCGCTCCCCCGGCAACAGCGCCACGAACAGCACGATCAAAAGCGGCCATAGATAGCTGATCAGCCCGGCATTGGCCGCCGGAGCGTTCTGCTGCGCCACGAAGTAGAGGGCGTGATAGCCGAACAGACCGCCAACTCCCAGAGCCCAGACCGCCGGCGGCAGTCGCATCGCCATGGCAAGCGACTCCCCGCGCAGGGTCAGCCAGACGGCAAAACAGACGAAGGCGACCGCGAAGGCCAAGGACGTGAGCAGAAACGGCGGCACCGGACCGGCCAGTTGGGTCAGAGCCGCCAGCAGCGCCCAGTTGAGCACGGTCGTCGCCCCGATGGCGGTGGCACGTGAATCGGGGGGCGTGGCATCGGTCATCGCATGGCTCCAGGTTGACGAGGGTGGCAATAAGCCCCCTAGGCTTGCAGAAGCCCACGCCGATAACTTGTCGAATTCTGACCCTCGCCGGCCGAATCATCCACGCACGCGACTAATGACAGATGAGCGTCATGAAAGCTAAGACATCTGGCATCTAACACCCTGACAGACGGGCAACTGGCAGGCATGATGTGATTTTTATATCAGGAGATACCGATGGCGGAGCTCGACCTTGGCGCCACCCTGATGGCGCCGCTGTGGATGCTGCTGGCCTTCGTTGGCCTGGGGGTGATCTGTGCCCGACGGCTGGCTCTTGATCCACGCCCGATCGCCAGCCTGCTGATCTACGTGATCGCCCCGGTCACGGTCTTCCGCGGCCTGGTGCTGGGCGGCCCTACCCCGGCCTATCTGCTGCTGACGCTGGGTGTGTTCGTCATCGCCAGCCTGATGTGTCTGCTGGTCGGCCGACTCGCCCGCTCTTGCTTCGCCGCCGAGGAAGCCTCTCTGCTGGCTTTCTCCGCTGGCACCGCCAACACCGGCTACTTTGGGTTGCCGGTGGCCATGGTGCTGCTGTCACCCGAGGGCGTGACCCAGTACCTGTTCTGCCTGCTTGGCATGAACCTCTTTGAATTCACGCTGGGCTTCTACGTGGGCGCCCGAGGACGCTTCTCGGTGCGCGAGAGCCTGCACAAGATCCTGCGTCTGCCGCTGATTTACGCCTTCCTTGCCGCGCTGATCGTTAGCGGCCTGGCGCTGCCGCTGCCGACAGCGCTGATGGAAGGATTCGAGGTCTTCCCGCCTACCTACACCCTGCTGGGTATGATGATCATCGGCATGACCCTTGGGCGCGTCCGTTTCGGCGAGCTGGACCTGCGCTTTATCGGGGCCTCGCTGGCGGTGCGTTTCGGGCTCTGGCCGCTGGTCAGCCTGGCTGCCGTCCTGGCCCTGCAGGCAACGCTCGGCATCGGCGAAGAACTGGCGCTGGCACTGCTGCTGGTCGGGATAGTACCGCTGGCCGCCAATCTAGTGGTGGTGGCCATGGAGCTCGGCAGCCGGGCCGAGAAGGCCGCGGTGGCCGTGCTGATCAGCACCCTGATCGCCCCGCTGGTGATGCCGTTCTACTTGGAAGGCTTGCTGGCACTGGTGGCGACGGGCTGAGCCTGCCGCCAGGCCCGCGGCGATAGGCCATGGCGGTCACGGAAGGTGCGCGAGAAATGGGCGGTATCGCCAAAGCCACAGGCCAGGGCGATCTCGGTGATGCTGGCTGAGGTTTCAGCCATCAGCGTCATGGCCTTGGCGAGGCGCCGCTCGACCAGCCAGGCATGCGGCGAACGGCCGGTCAGGGCATGGAACTGGCGCGCAAAGGCCGCCTCGGCCAAGTGGCAGCGAGCCGCCCAGTCCCGGACCCGCCAGCGCCGCGCCAGGTCGGCCTCGATCTCAGGCAACAGGCGCAACAAGCGCAGACGCGGCTCGCCGGCCGTCTTCGACGGTTCCCTCAAGGCACCGCCGAGCCAAGTCGCCAGCGCCGCCGGGTCGCCTTCCTCGAGTTGCCGCGCCCCGGCCATCAGCGAAGGCGATAGACGCCTCACCTGGGTCGTCAGCCCATCGTCCAGGGCCAGGGTCTCGCACCAGGCTTCCGGCAGGTCGAGCACCAGGGTGCGGTTATCCCGCGGCGCCAGATAATGATGGGTATCGCCCGAGGGAATCGGCACCAGTATGCCGGGCTCGACGCGCCGGCCTCGGCCGGCCACTTCCAGCTCGACCGCGCCCTCGAGCCCGAGCAGCAGCTGGTGATAGCCATGGCGGTCGCTGAGCACGCGGTCCGGATAGGAGCGTACGGCAATAAGGGGAGACGCTGGGGAATCGGTGACGGTCATGACAACCTCCTGCCCCATTGAAGCATACCCCCAGCGACGCACAAGGCCGTTCGATGGACAAGACAATGGACAGGAGCAGGATAGGCCGGTGTCATAAGCCTTGAATAAGAGTCTCGAGTAAGAGTCTCGAATAAGAGTCCCGAATAACAGCTCCGGTCGAGAGCCCTGGACAAGAGCGCCGGGTGATCAGGCCCGGGCCAGCGACGGCTCTGCCATGGGACGCGGCTCAACCGCCGGCTCCTTGCCGATCACCCGCCCCTGCCAGTCGATCAGGCTGAGCCGGCCCTCGCCATCTTCCATCAGCGCCGTGCAGTGCTCGACCCAGTCACCGTCGTTGCAGTACAGCACGCCCGGCCCCGTGGCGAAACCGGCCTTGTGGATATGCCCACCGATATAGCCATCCAGGCCTTCCCGAGCGGCCTGATGCAGGGCCGCCTGTTCGAACTGCTCGACGTAGCGGCGCGCCGCCCCCACCTGGTTTTTCAAGGCAGCGGCCAGCGACCAGTAAGGCATGCCCAACAGGCGGCGCCCGTGATTGCACCAGCGGTTCAACGACAGCACGAACTGGTGCATGCCATCACCGAGCGCCATCAGCCAGGGGGCCATGCGCACATGGGTGTCGAACTCGTCACCGTGGCTGACCAGCAGGCGCCGGTTGTCGGCCGTGACGTGGATCATGCGCCGTTCGATACGCACGTTGTAGAGCTTGAGGCCACACAGCTTGCGCAGGGCGGCATCGTGGTTGCCGGGAATGTAGATGACCTCGCAGCCACCGCGGGCCAGGCGTAAAACGCGCGCCACCAGGCGCTGCTGGGCAGTGGGCAGCACCGCGCGTTTGCGCATGGCGATCAGGTCGATGATGTCACCGACCAGATATAGCCGCCTGGGACGCACCCGACGCAGAAGGCTATCGAGCAGAGCGGCCTGGCAATCCGGCGTCCCCATGTGCAGGTCAGAAATGAATAGGGTACGGGCATCGGTCAAGGCAATGGACGAGTCAGTCATGGGGCGGCCTCCTTCGAACGCCCCCTCACCATGCAGCCCTGCCGTGACGCCCCTATGGCGTGGCAGTGACGATACCGTGACAGTTGGCAACAGCCGGGATTCGCCAAGCACCGCCAGCCACCCGCAGCGCCTTGCGCGGGCCGGCTAAGCTCTGCTCCCCAAATCTGGCGCCACCAGCACCTTGGCCGCCGCAGGCCGGGCCCGTAGCCGCTCGATATACGCCATCAGGCGCGGCGTCTCGGCCAGGACATCCTTGGCAGCTGGAATACCAGCCAGATAGTCGAGCATCGGTGCGGCAATGGCATCGGCGATCGTGAAGTCGTCACCGACCAGGTAGTCACCCAGGACCAGTTGCTGTTCCAGCAGGTTCATATGGCGCACCACTTCCGGCTGCGCCGCCGCCACGGCATCCTCGCGGACGATCCCGCCCTCCCCCTTGGGAAACACGAACTCCAGCAGATAGCGACGCACCAGGGCCTGATCGACGTAGAGGGCAAGCAGCCCGCTCCACTGGTCGACCTGCGCCCGCTGCCAAGCCGTTTCCGGCTGCAGGGCGGGCCCCTCGAAGGCCGCATCCAGGTAGCGGCAGATGCTCGCTGTCTCGATCAGACGCCGCTCCCCGTGCAGCAGGATGGGCACCTTGCCGAAAGGATGCAGCGCATAGTGCTCGGCTGAGTGCAGCACCATGGGGCGGCCATCAAGCTCGGCCCCCAGGCTATAGGCAATGCCCTTTTCCTCGCAGCAAAGCTGAACGCTACGCACGAAGGTACTGAACTGGGGGCCGACGATATGGACTGACGCGGTCATCTGGACTGCTCCTTGGCTGGGAATCAATGGCAGGCGGCCGGGGGCTGGCCATGGCCGACGACGCCTGCAGCGAAGACGGGCCCTCAAAGGTGGCTAGTAGCGATAGCTATCCGGTTTGAAGGGGCCCTCGGGGGGGAGCCCCAAATAGTCTGACTGCGCCTGAGTCATGCGCGTGATCACCCCGCCGAAGCCCTCGACCATGTAGCGGGCGACCTCTTCGTCGAGATGGCGAGGCAGCACGGAAAGCGTCAGAGCGGCGGCGCGCTCGTCCAGCGGCAGATCGGCGAAGCGGCCCTCGAAGAGGTGGATCTGCGCCAGCACCTGGTTAGCGAAGGAGCCATCCATGATCCGCGACGGATGCCCGGTGGCGTTACCCAGGTTGACCAGCCGGCCCTCGGCGAGCAGTAGCAGGTAATCGTCGCTCTCGGGGTCGAAGTCGCCCGGGTCGCTGTCGCGGTAGACCTTGTGAACCTGCGGCTTGATCTCCTCCCAGTGCCACTGGCGACGCATGTAGGCAGTATCGATCTCGCTGTCGAAGTGGCCGATGTTGCACACTACGCAGCCCTTCTTGAGTGCCTTGAGCATCACGGCGTCGCAGGCATCGATGTTGCCGGTGGCGGTGACCACCAAATCGATCTTGCCGAGCAGGGCCAGATCGATGCTGGCCACGCCGCCGTTATGGCCCTCGAGATAGGGAGACACCACCTCGAAGCCGTCCATGCAGGCCTGCATGGCGCAGATCGGGTCGATCTCCGAGACCTTGACGATCATGCCCTCCTGACGCAGCGAGGCCGCCGAGCCCTTGCCGACATCGCCATAGCCCACCACCAGCGCCTGCTTGCCGGCCAGCAGGTGATCGAGGGCGCGCTTGATGGCATCCGACAGGGAATGACGACAGCCGTACTTGTTGTCGTTCTTCGACTTGGTGACCGCGTCGTTGACGTTGATGGCCGGCACCTTGAGGCGACCATCACGCAGCATCTCGTGCAGGCGATGCACGCCGGTGGTGGTCTCCTCCGAGATGCCGTGAATCCGCTCCAGCAGCTCGGGGCGTTGCTCATGCAACAGCGCCGTGAGGTCGCCGCCGTCGTCGAGTACCAGGTTCGGCACCCAGCCATCGGGGCCTTCGACGGTCTGTTCGATGCACCACCAGAATTCTTCCTCGCTCTCACCTTTCCAGGCGAACACCGGAATACCCGCCGCGGCGATTGCAGCGGCGGCATGATCCTGGGTCGAGAAGATATTGCAGGACGACCAGCGCACGCTGGCCCCCAACGCGACCAGGGTCTCGATCAACACTGCGGTCTGGATGGTCATGTGGATGCAACCGCTGATTCGCGCACCGGCCAGAGGCCGAGCACCACGGTATTTCTCACGAATCTTCATCAGCGCCGGCATTTCCGTCTCGGCGATGCGAATCTCGCGGCGGCCCCAATCGGCCAGGGAAGGATCGGCGACCTTGTGGTCACCCACGGGCACAGCGGACATGGCGGGTCGATTCATGCGGCACCTCGGTCAACGAAGCGAGAGGGTACGGATACCTGACAGCAGTACTGCCACCTAATATAGGAGGCTTACCCGACTCTCACCACGCCGACCGAGCGGCTTGGGTTCCCAACCAAGGCGCCTAGGGTTTGTGCGAAAAGTCAGCGAGCGAAGGTAGTTTTCGTACAGAGCCTAGCGCGGCGCCTTCAATACATGCCGAACCAGCCGACCAATGGTCAGGCCCTGAACGAGGATCGAGAACAGTACGATCACATAGGTGGTGACCACCAGAGTGTTGCGGATCTCGCCGTCTGGCAGTGACAGCGCCAAGGCCACCGAAATACCGCCACGCAGCCCACCCCAGGTAAGCACGCGGGTCGTGCCGGCACGAAAGTCATGGCGGCTCGACAGCAGCCTGAGCGGCACGCCAATGATCAAAAAACGCGATACCAGAATCACCACCACCAGCGCCAGTGCAATGCCGACCACCTCGATGCTCAGCGGCATCAGCACCAGCTCGAGGCCAATCAACACGAACAGCACGGCGTTGAGAATTTCGTCGATCAGTTCCCAGAAGGCATCAAGATAGCGGCGCGTGCTTTCTGACATGGCACCGCTGCGCGCCATATTGCCGATGATCAGACCCGCCACCACCATGGCAATCGGCCCCGAGAGATGCAGGGCTTGAGCCAGCGCATAGCCGCCGACCACCAGGGCCAGGCTCAGCATCACCTCGACCTGATACTGATTGATGCTGTTCATCAGCCGATAGACCAGCCCCCCGAGAGCCAAGCCGAGCAGGATGCCACCGCCGGCTTCCTCGATGAACAAGAGCCCCAGGTGCCCAATGTCGATACCCTCGCTGCCAGAGGCAGTGGCCACTCCCAGCAAAGCGGTGAACACCACCACCGCCACGCCGTCATTGAACAGCGACTCGCCGACGATGCGAATTTCCATATCGACCGGGGCCCCGGCGTTGCGCATGATGCCGAGCACCGCGATGGGATCGGTAGGCGAGATCAGCGCGCCGAATACCAGGCAGAAGGCATAAGGCACCCCCATCCCGACCTGCTGAAACAGCCACCAGGCCGCAGTACCGATCACCACGGTGGAGACCAACACCCCCAGGGTTGCCAGCAAACCGATCGAGACCCGGTAGTGATGAAGCTTCGAGAGATCGACGTGCAGGGCGCCAGCGAACAACAATAGCGACAGCATTCCGTCCATCAACAGCACGTTGAAGTCGATGCGCGCAAGCCAGGCCTCGGCGGTCTGGGCAAATACCGTGGTCACCGTGACATGATCGAGGGCGATGACCATCAACGACATCGCCAGGGCGATCGCCATCACCCCGATGGTGGGTGGCAGGCGTAGCACTCGCTGGTTGAACCACATGCACAGCGCAGTGAGCGTGATGAAGAGGGCAGCAAGATTGAGCATTCAGGCGCGTCCTTGGCGAATGACAACAGACTAGCGGGCGTGACGAGGAGCGGGATGGCAGCGAACCTTGGCCACAGGCAGGTGTTTACCTACCGATACACATAGCACCTACAAATAGCACCTACAAAAGGACCCGCCGAAGCGGGTCCCCTCAAAACGACTTTTCAGCACTGACTTAAATACCGGCGGAGCGCTTGAGGGCCTCGACCTTGTCGGTCTTCTCCCAGGGGAAGGCCGTGAAGGTCTCGGTCTGTACTTCGCCGTTGACGTCGGTCCACTGATAGCTGGTCTCGAACGGCTCGCGGCCGAAGTGACCGTAGGCCGCCGTCAGCTGATACATCGGATGCAGCAGATCGAGCATGCGCGTGATGGCATTGGGGCGCAGGTCGAAATGCTCACGCACCAGCTCGATGAGCTTGGCATCGCTGATCTTGCCGGTGCCGAAGGTGTTGACCGACACCGAGGTCGGCTCGGCCACGCCGATGGCGTAGGAGACCTGGATCTCGCATTTGTCGGCAAGCCCGGCAGCGACCAGGTTCTTGGCCACGTAGCGGCCGGCATAGGCGGCGCTGCGGTCGACCTTGGACGGGTCCTTGCCGGAGAAGGCGCCACCGCCGTGGCGGGCCATGCCGCCGTAGGTGTCGACGATGATCTTGCGGCCGGTCAGGCCACAGTCACCCACCGGACCGCCGATCACGAATTTGCCGGTCGGGTTGATATGGTACTGGGTGCTGTCGGTCAGCCACTCGGCGGGCAGTACCTGCTCGATGATCTCGCGCCGGACCATCTTGCGCAGGTCGCTCTGGTCGATTTCCGGGTCATGCTGGGTCGACAGCACCACCGCGTCGACGGCCACCGGCTTGCCGTCGTCACCGTAGCGGAAAGTGACCTGGCTCTTGGCGT
The DNA here is from genome assembly GCF_013349955.1 of Onishia taeanensis. Taxonomy (GTDB): domain Bacteria; phylum Pseudomonadota; class Gammaproteobacteria; order Pseudomonadales; family Halomonadaceae; genus Onishia; species Onishia taeanensis_B. Next base: position 27,808 of record NZ_JABVXC010000006.1, read on the forward strand.
CCGGACGCAGCCAGGGCAGCATGCCGCTCTTGCGCAGCTCCGCCTGACGCTCGACCAGCCGGTGCGAGTAGTGGATCGGCGCCGGCATGAAGGAGTCGGTCTCATTGGTGGCGTAGCCGAACATCAGCCCCTGGTCGCCGGCACCCTGATCTTCGGGCTTGCTGCGATCGACACCCTGGGCGATATCGACACTCTGCTTGCCGATCAGGTTGAGCACGCCACAGGTCTCGCCGTCGAAGCCGACGTCGGAGGAGGTATAGCCGATGTCCAGGATAACCTGGCGTACCAGCTCCTCGAGATCGACCCAGGCCGTGGTGGAAATCTCGCCGGCAACGATGGCCACACCGGTCTTCACCAGGGTCTCGCAGGCCACGCGAGCCTGCTTGTCGCGGGCGATGATGGCATCCAGCACCGCATCGGAAATCTGGTCGGCGATCTTGTCCGGATGTCCTTCGGACACGGACTCGGAAGTAAACAGGGAGTATTCGCTCATGGCGTCCTCGACCCTCTATCAATAACGGCCTGTTAATAACGGCGTGGGGGCACAGCACGGCGGCTGAAGCTGCATCGCCGACTGCCTTCCTGGGTGGCAGACGCGACACGCGACGGGCCAAAGGGCCTCAGGGCGGCGATTCTACACCAGAGCGGTCATCGGTTCCTAGAAGCCCCGCGAGGCGCGGCAATTGATGGTTGCGCCCTTCTCGGCGACAATACGCCCCCTGAATCCAGCGTGCCGCATGCTGCGGTACCATTCCGCCATCTTGCTCGAGTCGCCCGCCCTGCCGCGCGGAGCCACCCGGGCACTGCCTAACTTGCCGCAGGCGAGGAGCTTGTCAATGCCGTCCCGTTTCGAACTGGCCAATGCCATTCGCGCGCTGTCCATGGATGCCGTGCAGAAAGCCAAGTCTGGCCACCCCGGCGCCCCCATGGGCATGGCCGATATCGCCGAAGTCCTCTGGAACGACTTCATGAGCCATAACCCGGCCAACCCGCACTGGGCCAATCGCGACCGCTTCGTGATGTCCAACGGCCATGGTTCCATGCTGGTCTACTCGCTGCTGCACCTGACCGGGTATGAGCTCTCCCTCGAGGACCTGCAGAACTTCCGCCAGTTGCACTCCAAGACCCCGGGCCACCCCGAGTTCGGCTACACGCCGGGCGTCGAGACGACAACCGGTCCGCTGGGCCAGGGCCTGGCCAACGCCGTAGGCATGGCACTGGCCGAGCGCACCCTGGCCGCCCAGTTCAACCGCGACGGCCATCATATCGTCGATCATCATACCTACTGCTTCGTCGGCGACGGCTGCCTGATGGAAGGCGTCTCCCATGAGGTCGCTTCGCTGGCCGGCACCCAGGGTCTGGGCAAGCTGATCACCTTCTATGACGACAACGGCATCTCCATCGATGGCGAAGTCGGCGGCTGGTTCACCGACGACACCGCCAAGCGTTTCGAGAGCTACGGCTGGCATGTAGTGCCCAACGTCGACGGCCACAAGCCCGAAGAGATCAAGGCCGCCGTGGAGCTCGCCAAGAGCCACGACGACCGCCCGAGCCTGATCATCTGCAAGACCATCATCGGCTTCGGCGCCCCCAACAAGCAGGGCAAGGAAGAGTGCCACGGCGCGGCGCTGGGCGATGACGAAGTGGCCGCCGCCCGCGTTCAGCTCGACTGGCCCCACGCGCCCTTCCATGTGCCGGAAGACATCTACAAGGGCTGGGACGCCACCCAGGCCGGCGAGGCCCGCGAGGCCGAGTGGAACGCGCGCTTCCAGCGCTATGCCGAGGCCTTCCCGGCCGAGGCCCGCGAGTTCACTCGCCGCATCAAGGGCGAGCTGCCCCGCGACCTGACCAGCGAAGCGCTGATCGAACAGGCCCAGGAACAGGGCGAGAGCATCGCCTCACGCAAGGCCTCGCTGGGCGTGCTCAATGAGTTGGGCCCGCAGCTGCCCGAGCTGCTGGGCGGCAGCGCCGACCTGGCGCCGTCCAACCTGACCTTCTGGAAGGGTGCCAAGGCCATCAGCCAGACCGAGCCCGGCGGCAACTACCTGCATTACGGCGTGCGCGAGTTCGGCATGGCCGCGATCATCAACGGTGTTGCCCTGCACGGCGGCTTCGTGCCCTATGGCGCGACCTTCCTGATCTTCTCGGAATACATGCGCAACGCCCTGCGCATGGCGGCCTTGATGGGCCAGCGCGCCATTCACGTCTTCACCCATGACTCCATTGGCCTGGGCGAGGACGGTCCGACCCACCAGCCGATCGAGCAGCTGACCACCCTGCGTTCGACGCCGAACCTGTCGACCTGGCGCCCCGCCGATGCCGTCGAAACCGCTGCCGCCTGGCACGCCGGCCTCAAGCGTCATTCCGGTCCCAGCGCGCTGGTACTGTCCCGTCAGGGCCTGCCACACCAGGCCCGCGACAAGCACCAGTTGAGCAACATCCAGCGTGGCGGTTACATCCTCAAGGATTGTGAAGGCACCCCGGAGCTGATCCTGATCGCTACCGGCTCCGAAGTTGGCCTGGCCATGGACGCCGCCGCACAGCTTGGCGAGCAGGGCCGCGCCGTACGCGTGGTGTCGATGCCGTCCACCGACGTCTTCGACGACCAGGATGCCGCCTACCGTCAGAAGGTACTGCCGCTGGAAGTCGGTGCGCGCATCGCCATCGAAGCCGGCCATCGCGACTTCTGGTTCAAGTACGTGGGCCTTGAAGGTCGCGTCATCGGCATGGACAGCTTTGGCGAGTCCGCCCCGGCCGGCGACCTGTTCAAGGAGTTCGGCTTCACCGTCGAGAACCTGGTGAGCGAAGCCGAACAGTTACTGGACGACGCCGCCGAGTAAACGGCCTAGCTAGCCTGCCATACCTCACCTCGCCCGAGCCCCTTAGGGGCTCGGGCTTTTTGCTTGCTCTGGCCTCCTTCCGTCTCGTAATCCCCAGTAGCTCCTCAACTTTTCGCCTCGTCAGGCGATAACGGTTCTAGAGGCTGGCGCCGAAAAAGCATGCCTTGGCGCTGCCGAATTACCGCTACCTGAAGGCCTCTCGTGTCCGCCAACGCCTTCAGAACGTCAAGGCCAAGAGCGAAACGACATGACACAGCAACTCGGACTCAACGACGCTCGCATAAGCGCCGCATCATTGGGCTTTGGGCGCTTATGCAACGCCATCGCCACCTGCAAAGCGCCGACCATGCCAGGATGTCGCCCCCCGATGGCCGGGGGTACCTCTTGTGGATAAAGAGGCCCTTTACAAGAAGCGTCTTGAGCTCGCCCTTGAGGCCAGCGGTCTCGACCTGTGGGAGAACGACCTCTCAACGGGAGAAGTCGTCTTCGGTCTGACCAAGGTATTCGCCGATCTCGGCTACGAGCCCCACGAAACGGCAACCTACGTCGATGATATCTTCCAGCTCGTACATCCCGACGACGTTTCAGCGGTCACTCAGGCGGTCGACGACCACATCAGCGGCATCACCGAACGTTACTACAGCGAATTTCGCATTCGCGCCAAGCACGGCGCCTGGGTGTGGTACGCCAACTACGGGAAGATCGTCGAAGACAACGGCTCCATGACTCGGTTCACCGGCGTGTGCTTCAACCTCGATGAAAAGAAACATCAGGAGCAAGAGCTACAGGCGCTCAATGAGCAGCTGATCGAGCAGAACATGCTGCTGGAACGAATGAACGCCGAGCTTCACATGCTGGCCACCTACGACTCGATGACCGGCCTCTATAATCGCCGCCACCTGATCGAGGTCGGTGAAAGAGAAATTCACCGTGCCCAACGTTTCGAGCACCCGTTGGCGCTAATGATCATCGACATCGATTTTTTCAAGCGGGTCAACGACACCTGGGGGCATGTCGCCGGCGATCAGGTCATTCGCGCCGTCGCCGACTGTTGCCTGCAGCAGACCCGCGAGCAGGTCGACACCGTAGGGCGAATCGGCGGCGAAGAATTCGCCGTTGTCCTGCCAGAAACCACGCTGCGCAACACGCTGGCGCTCGCCGAGCGACTACGTGAGCGCATTGCCACGCAAGATATCCCGCTCATCAACGGGCAAACCATCACGGTAACGGTCAGTATCGGCGCAGCAGAACTGCAACCCGCGGTCTCGTCCCTGAACGATCTAATGCTGTACGCCGACCGAGCCCTCTATCGCGCCAAACGAGCCGGGCGCAACCAGGTCAGCTGGCAGGACTGAAGCAGCCCCACCCCTCATGAAGGTCATGAGGGGTCGATGACGGCCCCCCGCGAACGAGAGCCGTGAACAGGGCCAGAGGCGGGGCGCCAGCATGGCTCAGGCAATGGTCACCTGCGGGTCCAGATAGACATCCTGGATGGCGTTGAGCAGTTGAACGCCTTCGGCCATCGGCTTCTGGAAGGCCTTGCGGCCTGAGATCAGCCCCATGCCGCCGCCGCGTTTGTTGATCACCGCAGTGCGCACCGCCTGCGCCAGATCGCTCTCGCCACCCGAGGCACCGCCGGAGTTGATCAGCCCGGCGCGGCCCATGTAGCAGCTCGCTACCTGATAGCGCGCCAGGTCGATGGGGTGTTCGCTGGTCAGCTCGCTGTAGACCTTGTAGTGAGTGTGGCCGAAGCCGATCGTCCGATAGCCGTCATTGGTCTCGGCGAGCTTCTGCTTGACGATATCGGCCTTGAGGGTCGCCGCCAGATGAATCGCCTGGCCGGTCAGGTCGGCGGCGACATGGTAGTCGGTACCGTCCTGCTTGAAGGCCGGGTTGCGCAGGTAGGCCCACAGCACCGTGACCATGCCAAGCTCATGGGCGCGCTCGAAGGCCGCGCTGATTTCCTCGATCTGACGGCGACACTCCGGCGAACCGAAGTAAATGGTCGCGCCCACCGCCGCACAGCCCATGTCATGAGCCTGTTCGACGCTGGCGAACAGCGTCTGGTCATGCATCGTCGGGTAGGTCAGGGTCTCGTTGTGGTTCAGCTTCAAGATCAGCGGAATCTTGTGGGCATAGCGCCTGGCCACCGAGGACAAGCCGCCGAGGGTGGAAGCCACGGCGTTACAGCCGCCTTCGATCGCCAGCTCGACGATGTTGGCCGGGTCGAAGTAGAGCGGGTTGGGCGCGAAGGAGGCGCCAGCGGAATGCTCGATGCCCTGGTCAACCGGCAAAATGCTCAAATAGCCGGTGCCGCCCAGCCGACCGTGGCTGTAAAGGGCCTGCATGTTGCGCAGCACCTGAGGACTGCGGTCGTTGTCGATCATCACGCGGTCGATGAAGTCCGGCCCCGGCAGGTGTAGCTGCTCGCGAGGAATCGCGCTGCAGCGATGCTCCAGCAGGTAACTCGCTTCATCGCCCAGAATATTGGCGGTCTCACCCATGGCGGCACGCTCCTCAAGAAGATATGGAAGGCATAGGACTGTGACACATTCATCAAGCGTAGCCATCCCCCCGGGCACTGCACAGCCCCTCGCAAGACGTGGCGGTACTCGTCATGCCACAGGAATCATGGGCCAAACGGCTGACACGGGCAGGGCAAGCAGGCGCGCCCCCAGGAGGGGGCGCGCCGAGGGTCATCAGGCCGGGGTGATCTCAATGCGCCTCGGCCGACGGAGGGCCTTCTTGGGAAGCGTGAGGGTCAAAACGCCGCAGTCGATTCCGGCTTCGATAGCGTCGGTATCGATTTCGCTGCTCAGCGAGAAGCGCCGAGTAAAACGCTGGCCCCGCAGCTCTGCGTAGGTGGCCGACAAGCCCTCAGGGGTCGATATTCGCACCTCACCCTGAAGACTCAGGACGCCATCATCCACTTCAACACTCAACGCATCCCGATTGACTCCCGGAAGGTCGGCGATGATCCGCACGCAGTCGTCCTGCTCAACGATATCGACCGGCGGCACCAGCGCTTGGGTACGGGGTTCCGTCGCGCCAGCACCCTCCTGCCGCTCGCCATTCAGGACCTCACCGGTTGATGCGACGCCTGCATTGCCATTTTGCTTGGTGACATCGTTCATAGCACACCTCCTCAGGCTACCTGAACTTCTATGCGGCGGGGCTTCAGCTCCTCGCGTTTAGGAATATGGATCTCGAAAACACCATCCTTGCAGCGCGCTTCCGCTTTCTCTGTATCCAGCCCATCGGGCAACGATATGGTGCGTTTGAAACGCCCTTGGAAGCGCTCGCGACGCAGCTGCGGGCGCCCTTGTGTCTGATCGCTCGACGCCTCCGCTTGGCGCTGACCGCTGACCGTCAGCAGATTGTCCTGCACGTTCAGCTCGAGATCGTCCGGCCCCAGTCCTGCAGCAAAGACATAGATCCGTACCGCGTCATCAGTGCGCCCGACATTGATCATGGGGTAGCTTCCTCTGGGCACTGCACGCAGATCCGTAATGCCAGTGGGGCTCAACAAGCTATCCAACCATTGCTGAAAAACGTCGCGCTCGGATGACGAGCCGATATCAAAACGCCTGAGATCCTCGAACATAACGAACACCTCCTTCGGCGGGGATACCCCCTTGCAGTTAAGATACCCACGGGAACGGGCCTACGCCGCCTCCCTCAGTTCCAAAAATAGGGCCGCTTCGACGCTTTTCAAGCGCACGAGACACGCTGTTTGATGCACTTCGTACCAAGAGGATGACCATGGCACTACTACGCGGGTTTCTATGGCTGACGGGCTTCTGGCTCCTCGGCGAGACGCTGGTCGTGCTGCTCGGCCTGCCCGTCTCGGCCGGGGTGGTCGGCATGCTGTTGATGACCGGCATGCTGATGCTGCGTGTCGGACGACTCGAGGACATCGCCGCCGCCAGCCAGCCGTTGATCGGCCTGCTGGCGATGCTGATCATGCCTGGCGTGGTGGGCGTCTTCTTCGTCGCCGACGACTTTGCCGGCCAGTGGCTTGCCGTGGCGGTGGCCCTGGTGGGCGGCACCCTGGCCAGCGTGCTGACCACCCTGCTGCTGATGCGACGCTTCATGCCTCCCGAGCCTAGCGCCGCCGCAGCCAAAGAGACGTCGTCATGAGTGCTTCGCTGATCGAGCTGCGCGAGGCCCTGCTGGCCACCCCGCTGTCGGCCATCGCCCTGACGCTTGCCGCCTATCTCGCCGCGCTGTGGGTCGTTGAGCGCATCGGGCGTCCCAGCTGGTGCCCGGCGGTCCTGCTGGCGGCACTGTTGGTCGCCGCCAGCCTATGGACACTGTCGGTCGACGTCGTCGACTATCAGCGCGGCGCCGGCTGGTTGATGCTGCTGCTGGGACCGGCGACGGTGGCACTTGGCGTACCGCTCTACCAGCAGCTGCATCATATTCGCGCGCTGTGGAAGCCGCTGGCGCTCTGCCTGCCTCCGGCGGCGGCGCTGGCCTCCTGCTACTCCCTGACGCTGGCCTGGGTGCTGGGCGCCAGCCCGGAAGTGCTCGCGTCCCTTGCGCCCAAGTCGGTGACGGCGCCGATTGCCCTGGGCATCATCGACGAGCTGGGCGGCTCGGTGCCGCTGCTGATGGGCGGGCTCTTGATCACCGGCGTGATGGCGACCCTGGCGGTCAGCCTGCTGGCCGCGCCGCTGGGGATTCGCGATCATCGCATCCTCGGCTTCGCGCTGGGCATCAACGGCCACGCCATCGGCACCGTGCGCGCCTTCGAAATGAGCCCTGCTGCCGGCGCCTTCGCCTCGCTGGGCATGAGCCTGACCGGCATCTTCACGGCCCTGTGCCTGCCGCTAGCCTGGCGGCTACTGGGCCTCTAGCAGGTCGCTCGCGGGTCTTTCATGCCGCCCGCACACCTGCGCGCTGCACGGCCTGCAAGGCCGGCGCTTTTGCGCTAGAATCGTTGCCCTGTCGTCACCGAGCGCCTCCACCGGGCGCGCGCTTTCGTTTTAGAGTGATTTTCGTGTCCTTTGTGTGAGTGGAATCGACATCGTGGAAGCTGAGCCTCGTCCCATGGCCTATCGGATCGCCATCAACGGCTATGGCCGCATCGGCCAATGCGTGCTGCGAGCGCTGACCGAGCGCCAGACGAAGGCTACCGGCGAGGCGCTGGACGAGGCCTCACCTCTCCTCGAGGTGGTGGCGATCAACGAGCTCTCCGATCTTGATACCATCACCTACCTGACCCGCTACGACACCACCCATGGGCGCTTTCCCGGCCGCGTCGAGGGCCGCGACGGCCACCTCTTCATCAATGACCGGCCGATTCGCGTGCTCAGCGAGCAAGACCCGGACCGCCTGCCCTGGCGGGAACTGGGCATCGACCTGGTGATCGAGTGCTCGGGCAGCTTCAAGGACCGCGCCACGGCCAGCCGCCATCTCGACGCCGGCGCCAAGCGTCTGCTGTTTTCCCAGCCCGCCGAGAGCGACGTCGACGCCACCATCGTCACCGGCATCAACGACGCCGACCTGACGCCTGACTGCCGCATCGTCTCCGCCGCCTCCTGCACCACCAACTGCCTGGTGCCGGTGCTGACCATGCTCGACGAGGCGCTGGGGGTCGAGCACGGCGTGACCACCACCATTCACTCGGCGATGAACGACCAGCCGGTGATCGACGCCTACCACCAGACCGATCTGCGCCTGACCCGTTCGGCGATGCAGTCGATCGTGCCGGTCGACACCGGGCTGGCCAGGGGCATCAATCGCCTGATGCCTCACCTCAAGGATCGCTTCGAGTGCCTGCACGTGCGGGTGCCCACCATCAACGTCTCGGCCATGGACCTGGCCATCTGCGTGCGCCGAGACACCACCGCCGAGGCCGTCAATGCGCTGCTCAAGACAGCCTGCCACGAGCGCCTGTCGGGCCTGGTGGGCTACACCGAGGAGCCCATGGCCTCGGTCGACTTCAACCACGACCCGCGCTCCGGTATCGTGGACGCCACCCAAACCCGTGTCGCCGGCGGCCGGCTGATCAAGATGCTGTGCTGGTTCGACAATGAATGGGGCTACGCCAACCGCATGCTCGACGTCACCGAACGACTGGCAAAGCTAGGCGTTGTTCCCACGATCGACGAGCGATGACCCGGCAAGGAAATGCCTGAAGGCCCCGGTATGAGCGCCGTTTCCGTCTCTCTCACCTGGCTTGCAACCCAGAGGACACTGCCCCGATGAATGTTCGCAAGATGACCGACCTGGACCTCGCCGGTCAGCGCGTGCTGATCCGCGAAGATCTCAACGTGCCGATCAAGAACGGCCGCGTTACCAGCGATGCACGGCTGCGCGCCTGCCTGCCGACCATCCTGGCGGCCCGCGACTCGGGCGCCAAGGTGTTGCTGATGAGCCACCTGGGGCGTCCCACCGAAGGCGAGCCGGCCGAGGAATTCTCTCTGGCGCCGGTCGCCGAACGTCTCGGCGAGCTGCTCGAGCGCCCGGTGCGCGTGGTCAAGGACTACCTTGGTGCCAACGTCGACGTGTCCGATGGCGAAGTCGTGCTGCTCGAGAACGTGCGCTTCAACGAAGGCGAGAAGAAAGACGAAGAGACGCTGTCCAAGCAGTACGCCGAGCTCTGCGACATCTTCGTGATGGATGCCTTCGGCACCGCCCACCGCGCCCAGGCCTCGACCCACGGTGTGGCACGTTTCGCGCCAACCGCCTGCGCCGGACCGCTGCTGGCCGCCGAGCTCGAAGCCCTGGAAAAGGCGCTGGCCAAGCCGGCACGCCCGATGGTGGCCATCGTTGGCGGCTCCAAGGTGTCCACCAAGCTCGACGTGCTGACCGCGCTTTCCGAGAAGTGCGACCAGCTGATCGTCGGCGGCGGCATCGCCAACACCTTCATCGCCGCGGCGGGCTACAACGTCGGCAAGTCTCTGCATGAAGCCGACCTGGTCGACCAGGCCAAGGCGCTGATGGCCAAGGTCGAGATCCCGCTGCCCACCGACGTGGTGGTCGCCACCGAGTTCTCGGAGAACGCCTCCGCGGTGACCAAGCCGGTCGACCAGGTGGCGGACGACGAGATGATCCTCGATATCGGCCCCGACACCGCCTCCCGCCTGGGTGGCCTGCTCAAGGACGCCGGCACCATTCTGTGGAACGGCCCGGTCGGCGTGTTCGAGATCGACCAGTTCGGCCACGGCACCGAAGCGCTGTCGAAGGCCATCGCCGAGAGCAACGGCTTCTCCATCGCCGGCGGCGGCGACACCCTGGCAGCCATCGACAAGTACGACATCGCCGACAAGGTGTCCTACATCTCCACCGGCGGCGGCGCCTTCCTCGAGTACGTGGAAGGCAAGACCCTGCCGGCCGTCACGGCGCTTCGCGATGCCTTCGAGGCCGCAAAATAACCCAGGCAGTCAACTTGAGACAGTCAGTGAGATAGTCACTGAGATAGTCACTGAGACACTAACCAGTCCCCCACATCCCTTGATCTTCACGGCGTGGCCCAGCCACGCCGTCCTTATGTACAACAGGTGAGTTCATGGCACTTATCAGCATGCGCCAAATGCTGGATCACGCCGCCGAGCACGGCTACGGCGTCCCGGCCTTCAACGTCAACAACCTCGAGCAGATGCGCGCCATCCTCGAAGCGGCTGACAAGACCGATTCTCCGGTCATCGTTCAGGCCTCCGCCGGGGCCCGCAAGTACGCCGGCGCCCCCTTCCTGCGCCACCTGATCCTCGCCGCCATCGAGGAATTCCCGCATATCCCCATCGCCATGCACCAGGACCACGGCACCAGCCCGTCGGTCTGCCAGCGCTCCATCCAGCTAGGGTTCTCCTCGGTGATGATGGACGGCTCTCTCGGCGAAGACGGCAAGACCCCGGCCAGCTATGACTACAACGTCGACGTGACCCGTCGCACCGTCGAGATGGCGCATGCCTGCGGCGTCTCCGTCGAAGGCGAGCTGGGCTGCCTGGGCAGCCTCGAGACCGGCATGGCCGGCGAGGAAGACGGCATCGGCGCGGAAGGCAAGCTCGATCACGACCAGCTGCTCACCGACCCGGAAGAGGCCGCCGACTTCGTCAAGGCGACCCACGTCGATGCCCTGGCCATCGCCATCGGCACCAGCCACGGCGCCTACAAGTTCACGCGGCCGCCCACCGGTGACACCCTCTCGATCCAGCGCATCAAGGAAATCCACGCCCGCATCCCCAACACCCACCTGGTGATGCACGGCTCTTCCTCGGTGCCGCAGGAATGGCTCGAAATCATCAACGAGTACGGCGGCGCCATCCCCGAAACCTACGGCGTGCCGGTCTCCGAGATCGTCGAAGGCATCAAGCACGGCGTGCGCAAGGTCAACATCGACACCGACCTGCGTCTGGCCTCCACCGGCGCCGTGCGTCGCTTCCTGGCCAACAACCCGGCCGAGTTCGATCCGCGCAAGTTCATGAAGGAAACCGTCAGCGCCATGCGCGATGTCTGCATCGCCCGCTACGAAGCCTTCGGCACCGCCGGTAACGCCTCGAAGATCAAGCCGGTCAACCTGGAAGAAATGTTCAAGCGCTACGAGCGCGGCGAACTGGACCCCAAGGTCAAGTAAGCCCTATCGCCCACCGGCCTTGCGCCGGTGGGCACCCTTTGAGGCTCTCCTTTGAGGACCCGCCATGCATAACCTCTGGATTCCCGTCGTCGCCATCCTCGCCGTTGCCGGCATGATCTTCGGTGGCCAGGCCTATTCCGAGGCAAAGCGCGATGCCCATATCGCCGAGCTGATCAGTGAACGCCTCGACAGCCAGGTGCCGGCCGAGATTTCCCATCTGGCGCGGGTCAACAAGGGCTATGGCGTTTGCGGCGACTATGCGCTGTCAGGCGACGAGACCGGCCGCTTCTACTACAACACCGCCACCGAAAGCCTGGCGCTGGGCACCGATGCCCCGCAGTATCGCGACAACTGCCATAACCTGCCCGAATAATCACTTGAGCGCCTCAGTTCTTGAGCCGCCCCACCAATTCGAGTGCGCCATCCTCAGGCGCCAGCACCAGAATCTCGCCGGAGCGCGGATAAACGCCGGTGAGTGCGGTGATATTGACCTGATGGGTGACCAGTACCAACGCTCCCTCGCCGTTCCAGGCGTCGATAAGCTCGCCTAGTTCGCGGGTCTGCCGGTCGGCGGCGCCGCGATCGCGAAAGAAGGAGTCGAGTGCCGGGGTAGGTATCACTTCGCCAAGCCCCAACAGCTCGGCGGTGTCGAGGCAGCGGCACCAGCGGCTCGCGCGCACCTCAGTCACCGCGATACCCCGTTCACGAAACCGCTCGCCGATGGCGCGGGCCTGGGCACGGCCCTCCGCGGAAAGGTTGCGCTGGGTGGCGCAGTCATCCAGTGCAAAGCCCGCTGGGTCGCCGGTGCCGGGCGCCAAAGCGTGGCGCATCAGGGCAACGTGACCGCCACTGGCAAGCGCGGCCCAAGCGGCGTTGTCCTCTTGCGCCTCGGCGTCACGAGGCGCGACCAAGCCGATGGCGGCCAGTAAGAGCAGCGCCAGCATCGAAAAGGCGTGCAGCGATAGCGTCGGGCGTCGAATCATCGGGACCTCACGGGTGAAGAGCGGGTGGCCATTCATGCCGTCGTAGCGGCAGAAGTAGCGTCGTGCCTTCAGCCTAGTCCATACCACCTGGGGCCTCGTTTAGAACCGGGCGCGGAAGTGCCATTCATCATCACCGACATCGTTGCGAATGGCCTCGATCAGGGAAGGGTCCAGCTCGGGGTCGTCGAGCTCAAAGAGACCGCAGCGCGCCAGGGCGCGGCGTGGGTTGACCGGTTCGCTCAGTCGCTCATAGACCACCCGCACGCAGCAGGGCATGCGCTCGCTGCTATCGGCCACGCCAAGCTTGAGCCCGGTAAGACGCGAGACATGGCTGCGAAAGCTGGGGAACAGAATGGTCTGGGTGACTTCGTGGCCGTTGAGCGATTCGTAATCGACCATGAAGATGCGGTCGGTCAGGAACAGCGCGGCGCCGCGATAGCGGTTGTGGTAGGGCCGCTGGTCGGTTGAGGAGGTCATTCGCTCGGTGCGCTGGTAGAGGGTACTGCCCTCGTGGGATTCCAGGCAGACCAGGGTGCGCAGCACCTTGCCGGGCTGCGACATGGAGAGATAGTGCTCGTAGTAGCAGCCAACATAGCGCGACATGCCGCGGCTGCCCTGAGTAAGCAGCGCATCGGGCAAGCTCAGCGAGCTGTGCGGTTCCTGGGGCTCTTCAGCCGCCTCATCGGCCGGCCGGGGGCGTAGCCTGATCAGCGGCATGAAGTCGTCATGGGGCAGCAGGATCTCGTGAACCTCGACCCCGAAGAAGTCACAGATACGCCGCATGATGCTGTCGCAGGGCCGGTAACGTCCACTCAGGTAGCGGTTGAACTGCGGCCGATTGATATCGAGCCGGCGGCACACCTCGGCGATGGAGCGATAATAGCTGCATAGCAGGCGGAGGTTGGCCGCAAAGTCATCATGCATGTCGAGTCCTCGGCCATGTCGCTGCCCGACATGGCGCAGTCTGGCGCACTTGGTGCGCATGATACTGCGCCAGGGCGCAACAGAGCGTCAAATCCCATTGTGCTGGGCGGGCTGGTTAAATCGCGTGGACGACTCGCAAGAACAACACGCAACAACAGCTCACAACAACACAATAGCGGAGACATCTTCATGTTGGATTTCCTCAACGACTTGCTCTGGGGCAAGGTCCTGCTGGTGCTGCTGATCACGGTCGGCGTCGGCTTCACGGTAGCCTCGCGCTTCGTGCAGTTTCGCTACTTCGGTCGCATGTTCCAGATTCTCGGTGCCAGCCAGGCCTTCAAGCGCGACAAGCACGGCCACCTGAGCTCCTTCCAGGCGCTGGTGCTGTCGGTGGCCGGGCGCGTCGGCGGCGGCAACATCGCCGGTGTCGCCGTGGCGATCACCCTGGGCGGCCCGGGTGCGGTGTTCTGGATGTGGATGGTCGGCCTGATGGGCATGGCGACCAGCTTCCTCGAGTGCACCCTGGCACAGACCTACAAGCAGGCCAGTGGCGACGGCACCTATCGCGGTGGGCCGGCCTATTACATCGTCAAGGGGCTGGGCAGCCGCTGGACCTGGCTGGCGGGGCTCTACTCCGTGCTGCTGCTGGTGACCTTCGGCTTCGGCTTCACCGCCCTGCAGTCCTATGCGGTGGCCACTTCCTTCGGTGATGCCTTCGGCGTGCCGGTACTCTATAGCGGCCTTGCGCTGGCGATGGTGGTCGGCCTGATCATTTTCGGCGGCATCAAGCGCATCGCGCGTATTTCCGAGGTACTGGTGCCCTTCATGGCCGGCGGCTACATCCTCATCGCGCTGCTGGTGCTGGGCCTCAACATCGACAAGATTCCGGACGTGGTCACGCTGATCGTGAAGAGCGCCTTCGGCCTCGAACCGGCGATCGGTGGCGGCATCGGCGCGGCGATCATGATGGGCGTGAAGCGCGGCCTGTTCTCCAACGAGGCGGGGCTTGGTAGCGCACCGAACGTGGCGGCGGTGGCCTATGTGCCGCACCCGGCCAACCAGGGCATCGTGCAGGCCTTCTCGGTGTTCATCGATACCGTGATCATCTGCTCGGCCACGGCCTTCATGATCCTGCTCAGCGGCGTTTACGATCCGGCCTCCACCAATGAAGTGGCGGGCATAGCCCTGACCCAGGCCGCAATGGCCGACCACGTCGGCGAATGGGGCCGTACCTTCGTCAGCCTGGCCCTGCTGCTGTTTGCCTTCAGCACCATCCTCTACAACTACTATCTGGGCGAAAACAGCCTCAACTTCTTCAGCCGCGATAACCAGACGCTGTTCAACGCCTTCCGCGTCGCCATCGTGCTGCTGGTCTGCTGGGGTGCGACCACCGATCTGGGTACCGTGTTCGGCTTCGCCGACGTGACCATGGGCCTTCTGGCGGTGGCCAACCTGATCGCGCTGATCATGCTGTTCAAACCGGGCCTGCGCATCCTCAAGGACTTCGACGGCCAGATTCGCAGCGGCCTCAAGCAGCCGATCTTCGATGCCAAGCAGCACCCGGACATGAACCTGGACCCCAAGGCCTGGGAAATCGAGCCGGAAGACCTGGCACGCATGCATGACGTGCTCGGCAACACACCGGCCAGCGCCAAGGACTGAGCCCTGCCCCACCCGGCACGACCGGCCGGGTGCACGCCAAGGCTCAAGCGGCCCCGCCCGGTCGGGCGGGGCCGCATCATTTTCCTCCTAGGCAATGCCTGAAAAGTACGGCGCTCGTCGACTTTTCAGGCACAGCCTCGATTCTTCGCTTGCTGAGTGAACGACACCATGACAACACGCACAGAACACGACCTGCTCGGCGACATGACGCTGCCAAGCGAGGCCTGGTACGGCATCCAGACCCAGCGGGCAGTGGACAACTTCAAGATCACCGGCGTACCGATCAGCCACTTCCCCGAGCTGGTTCGCGCCCTGGCGATGGTCAAGTCGGCGGCGGCCAAGGCCAACGCCGACGTCGGCGTGCTGGCCTCACACAAGGCCGAGGCCATTCAGGCGGCCTGCGCCGAGATCATCGACGGCGCCCTGCACGAGCACTTCGTGGTCGATCTGATCCAGGGCGGCGCCGGCACCTCGACCAACATGAACGCCAACGAGGTGATCGCCAACCTGGCACTCACCCGGCTTGGCTTCGAAAAGGGCGACTACGCCAAGCTGCACCCCAACGACGACGTCAACCGCTCCCAGTCGACCAATGACGCCTACCCCACCGCGGCCTGCCTGAGCCTGCAGTTCGCCGCCGAACGGCTGACCCAGGCGATTGCCGACCTGAAGACGGCGCTGGAGCACAAGGGTGCGGAATTCGCCGACGTGGTGAAGATGGGGCGCACCCAGCTGCAGGATGCGGTGCCGATGACGCTGGGTCAGGAATTCGAGGGCTTCGCCGTGACCCTGGGCGAGGACATCGAGCGCGTCGCCGAGGCCTGCCGCCTGCTCTGCGAGGTCAACCTGGGCGGTACCGCCATCGGCACCGGCATCAACACCCACCCGCAGTACCAGGCGCTGGCCGTCCGCCACTTGGCCACGCTCTCGGGCAAGCCCATCGTGCCCGCCTCGAACCTGGTCGAGGCCAGCTCCGATATGGGGGCCTTCGTGTTCCTGTCGGGGATACTCAAGCGCTTCGCCATCAAGCTCGGCAAGATCTGCAACGACCTGCGCCTGCTCTCCAGCGGCCCACGCACGGGGCTTGGCGAGATCGCCCTACCCGCCATGCAGCCGGGCTCCTCGATCATGCCGGGCAAGGTGAATCCGGTGATTCCTGAGGCGGTCAACCAGACCGTTTACCAGGTGATCGCCAACGATCTCGCCGTGAGCCTGGCCGCCGAGGCCGGCCAGCTCCAGCTCAACGCCATGGAGCCGATGATCGTTTACAACCTGCTCAATTCGATGCGCATGCTGTGCTCGGCCTGCACCATGCTGCAGACCCGCTGCATCGAGGGCATCGAGGCCAATCGCGAGCAGTGCGCCCGGCACGTTGATAACAGCATCGGCATCATCACCGCGCTGGTGCCCCACATCGGCTACTCGAACGCCTCGCGTATCGCCACCAAGGCCCTGACCAGCGGCGCCACCGTGCGCGAACTGGTGATCGGTGAGGGGCTGCTCGACGAGGCCCAGCTGGACCGGCTGTTAAGCCCCCAGGCCATGCTCGCCCCCTTCCAGGAGGCCTGACCATGCCGCGACTGCTGATCCTGCACACTGGCGGCACCATCGGTATGCAGCCCTCGCCGACGGGCTATGTGCCGGCCGCAGGCTTTCCCGACCGCCTGGCCCATCACCTTTGCGAAAGCTTGGACACTCAGCCTGGCGACCATGGCAGAGCCGTGCTGCCCGACTACCGGCTGATCGAGCTCGCGCCGCTGATCGACAGCGCCGACCTGGCCCCTGTCGACTGGAACCGTATCGTCGCGGCCCTGGCCGAGCACTGGCACGACTATGAGGGTTTTATCGTGCTGCACGGCACCGACACCCTGGCCTACACGGCATCTGCGCTGTCGTTCATGCTCGGGCCCCTGGACAAGCCGGTGGTGCTCACCGGCGCCCAGATCCCGCTCGGCGAGCCACGTAGCGATGCCATCAACAACCTGACCACCGCCCTGTCGATGGCCGCCGACCCCGCCGCCCCGCCGGAAGTCTGCATCGCCTTTCATGACCGGCTGCTGCGCGGCAACCGGGCGCGCAAGGTACGAAGCCAGGGATTCGATGCCTTCGATTCCCCTGACGCGCCCTGGCTCGGTGAGGCCGGCATCGCCCTATCCTTCACACCCAGCCTGGCGTTGGCGCCGGGCCAGCCCGAAGCAGACTCTCGCGCCACGGGCGATTCCGCCGCTGCGTTCACGCCGGACCTCACACCGCGTCACTTTGCCCCCGGCGCGGTGGCCATGCTGCCGGTGCACCCTGGCCTGTCAGCGGCCATGCTGGATGCCGTGCTCGGCGACCCGGCCCTCAAGGGGCTGGTGCTGCAGACCTACGGGGTGGGCAATCCTCCGAGCCTCGATGGCGCGCTGATCGACCGCCTGGCACGAGCAAGCCAGGCCGGCATCGCGATACTCAACATAAGCCAGTGTCAGCAGGGGCAGGTCGTTCAGGGCGCCTATGCCAGCGGCGGTGCACTGAATGCCGCCGGCGTGATTCCCGGTGCGGACCTGACCCCCGAGGCTGCGCTGACCAAGCTGCAGGTGCTGATCGCCGATGGTTTCAAGGGCGCAGGACTGCGCGCCGCGCTGGCCGCCCCGCTGCGCGGCGAGATGAGCCCCGGCTGACAGGGCGGCCTTGCTGTTCTTCGAGGCGCAGCTTCCGAGAGCACCTTCTAAGCATGCCTTCTTGGCCAGTTTTCTCAGCCCGTCGCCTGCACACGTTTTCCGAACGCCCAACGACCATGAGCGCGGGGCCTGGAGGCCTCGACCATGGTCTATATCATCTCGACAGCCGCGATCAGGGGTTACAGACTACAATGGGAACGGTTCCATTGAGCAGGTAACAGCATGTCGTCATCCAAGGCCGCGTCGCGTTGCGCCACCATTCTCGAAGTGGCTCAGCAGGCCGGGGTTTCCAAGACCAGCGTATCCCGCTACTTCAGCGGCGAACGCGACCGCCTGTCGGAAACCATGCAAACGCGCATCGCCAGCGCCGCCAAACGCTTGAATTATCGCCCCAACCAAATGGCTCGCGGCCTCAAAGGCGGCCATTCACGCCTGATCGGCATGCTCATCGCGGACATCCTCAACCCCTTCTCGGTGGCGGTGATGCATGGCGTCGAGCAAGCCTGCCGGGCAAGGGGTTTCTCACTAGTGGTGTGCAACACCGACAACGACCCGGCGCAGGAGCGCGACCACCTCGCTCTGCTCGCGACCTACCGGATAGAAGGCCTGGTGATCAATGCCGCCGGCCAGCCCAGCCGCGAGCTCAAGCAGCTCGCCGAGCAGGGCACGCCGCTGGTCCTGCTGGACCGCTCGCTGGGTGAGCTCAGGGCAGACGAAGTCGGCCTCGATAACGCCCGGACCATCGACATGGCGCTGGACCATCTCGCATCGCAAGGTTACGGCGATCTGCTATATCTCAGCGAGCCCACGTCACAGGCAAGCTCACGCCAGGTTCGCCTGGAACGCTTTGAGCGGCAGCGTGAGCTACGCGGGCTGATGGGGCAGGCAATAAGCCTATCGCTGGACAAGGACGCCTCATCACTCGAGCAGGCCGTCACGGACTTTCTGGCAGCGCCCTCCCAGCGCCCCAAGGCGCTGCTCTGCGGCAATGGCAACGTCACGCTCGCCGTCACCCGGGCACTGCAGGCCAAGGGCATAGTGCCGGGCGCCATCGGCCTGATGGGCATCGACGAACTCGACTGGTGTCAGCTGGTGACCCCCGGGATCACCACGCTGGCCCAGCCCACCAAGGATATCGGTCGTGCCGCCGCGGAGACCCTGCTGCAGCGCTTGGAGTCGCATGGCGAGGCGGCGCCGCCTCGGCGCATCCATTATCAACCCAGACTATTGGCTCGCGGCTCGACCCAAGGTCCACCCACCAGCACCGCTTAAGCCTCAATAGACCACCGCCTATGCTGCGCTGAACCAACGCTTATGCCTCGCTGACCAACCGCTTAGCACCTCAGGAGACCATGATGGCCACACACCAGGATTCACGCACCACGATGGTAACGTTCCCATCGCACTCCATCAGCGTTTCAGGCCCACCCTCGGTGCTGGTCGCCGCCTCGGCATTCGGTCAAGCGCTGATCGCCGAGCACGGCCAGGCGGCGATTCTGCCCTGGTTGAAAGCCGCCGGTGCCGATGGCGTGGAGATTCGTCGCGAGCTGCTACCCGAAGGCTTCGACGACTTCGAAGCGCTGGGTGATGCCTGCGCAGAGCAGTCACTGGGCCTGATCTACTCGGCGGCAGACGCACTCTGGAACGACGATAGCCTTGCGCCGGGGCTCATGACTCGCCTGGAGGAAAGCCGGCGCCTGGGCGCGGCAGCCGTGAAATTCTCACTGGGGCAGTACTCGCCTGATGCTTCGCCCTCATCTCGCGCCAACGCCTGGCAGCACCTGAACGAACAGCTGGCGCATCCCAAGACACCGCTGCTGCTGGTCGAGAACGACCAGACACAGGACGGCGGCACCCTCGCCCCGCTCGCGGCGAGCCTTGCCGATGCTGAAACCGCCGGCTGTCCGCTCTACATGACCTTCGACATCGGCAACTGGCACTGGGTCGGCGCCGATCCGCTGGCGGCCGCCGAGCGCCTGGGGCCCTATGTGCGCTACCTGCACTGCAAGGGCGTGGTATTCGGCCAGGGGCGCCCCCACGCCAGCGTGCCCGACACGGAAGAGCTCAAGGGCTGGCCAAGGCTAATGGCGCACTTTCCCCAGGGCGTGACGCGGGCCATCGAATATCCCTTGCAGTCGCCACAGCTCCAGGACTTTACCCACGGACAGCTCAACCGGCTGCGAGCGCTACATGCCTGAACTCAGGCCCTGGCGCGCCGCTCGCCATCACCAACGAATAAACATCTACGGCTGATAACCAACTAAAGCTGATTAAAAGAGGAGCCTTTATGCCGTCACTCGACAAGGCAGCAGGCATGCCGCCAGACAATTCGCCATCCCCGTCGCCATGCCCTTCACCAGAGCTACTGGCCTTCGGTGAAGCGATGACAATGTTCGTGGCCGAACACCCGGGAGCGCTGTCTGACATCGAGCATTTCCAGCGCCGCATCGCCGGGGCAGACACCAATGTGGCCATCGGCCTGGCACGCCTGGGTCGGCACGTCGGCTGGCTAAGCCGCGTCGGCGATGACGGTTTCGGTCGCTATATCCGTCGCACCCTGGAAGCCGAGGGCCTGGACTGCCGATATCTGACCGATGACCCGGAACACCCGACCGGGCTGGTGTTCAAGGAACGCGCCGCCGGTGGTGCCGACCCGCACGTCGAGTACTTCCGTCGCGGCAGCGCCGCCAGCCACCTCTCGCTGCATGATGCGGCAGCGGTGGACTTCGATGCCCTGCGCCACCTGCATGCCACCGGTATCCCACCGGCCTTGTCGGCTAGCTGCCGAGAGCTCTCCTGGCACATGCTCGACAAGGCAAGAGAGGCGGGCGCCAGCATCTCATTCGACCCCAACCTGCGCCCCAGCCTCTGGAGCAGCGATGCCGAGATGGCGACTACCCTCAATGCCATGGCCGCCAAGTCAGACTGGGTGCTGCCAGGACTAGCCGAGGGGCAGCGTCTGACGGGACTCTCGGCCCATCAAGACATCGCCGACTTCTATCTCGAGCGCGGCGCCAAGGCAGTCATCATCAAACTAGGGCCTGAGGGTAGCTACTATCGCGGCGTGATTGGCGGCCGGGAGCAAAGCTTCATGGTGCCCGGCCTGGCGGTCACGGAAGTGGTCGATACCGTCGGCGCCGGCGACGGTTTCGCCGTGGGGGTGATCAGCGCTCTGCTCGATGGCCGCTCACCCCACGAAGCCCTGCATCGCGGCAACCTGATTGGCGCCGAGGCGGTGCAGGTCAGAGGCGATATGGAAGGGTTGCCCCATCGCGCCCGCCTGGAGCAGCTCGAAGCCCTCTACCGCTTGCCCACGCGGCAGTGAAATGACGCCAGTGACTTGCAACCAGTGAACTGAAGCCAGTGATGTAAAACCAGTGACCCGGTGAACGTGCAAAGACGCCGGGTAAACCGTGGCCTCTGCACAAGGAGTTTGAGATGAAAAAGCGTATCGTGGCGTTTCGCCGCCTGAACGACGACCAGCTTGATCAGCTGCGTGGCGATTTCCACGTCGATTATTTCGACCAACTGGAATCCGCCGACGACCCGGCCTTCCTCGCGGCCTTGGCGCAGGCGCACGGGCTGGTCGGCGCCAGCCTCAAGATCACCCCGGAGCTGCTCGACAAGGCACCGCACCTTGAAGCCATCGCCAGCATCTCGGTGGGATATGACAACTACCCGGTGGATGAGCTCACCCGGCGCGGCATCCTGCTGTGCAACACCCCGGACGTGCTGACCGAAACCACCGCCGATACCGGCTTCCTGCTGATCATGGCCACGGCCCGGCGTGCCGTGGAGCTCGCCGACTTCGTCAAGCGCGGCGACTGGCAGTCAAGCATCGGCGAGGCACAGTTCGGCTCTGACGTACACGGCAAGACACTGGGCATGGTCGGTCTCGGCCGCATTGGCGCCGCCATCGCTCGACGCGGCGCACTCGGCTTCGGCATGCCAATTCTGTATTCCAACGCCTCGCCCAAGCCGGCCCTGGAAGAGGAACTGGGAGCGCGACGCTGCGAGCTCGACGAACTGCTCGAGGTGGCCGACTTCGTCTGCGTCACGGTGCCTCTCAGCGCCCAGACCGAACGCCTGATCGGTGCCCGGGAGTTCGCGCTGATGCGCCATTCGGCGATCTTCATCAACATCTCCCGCGGCAAGGTCGTCGATGAAGCCGCCCTGATCGCGGCACTCGAGCAGGGAGAGTTTCGCGCCGCCGGCCTCGATGTCTTCGAGCAAGAGCCCCTGCCCAAGGACTCGCCGCTACCGCAAATGGCCAACGTGGTGGCGCTACCCCATATCGGTTCGGCGACGGTGGAAACCCGCACCGCCATGGCCCAGCGGGCCGTCGACAACATCACCCTGGCGCTGAGTGACCAGCGCCCCATCAGCCCGGTCAACACCGATGCCTGGGCGACACTCGACGACTGATCTCCCCTCAGAGCCGCTCGCCGAGGCGTATCTCGGCGAGCAGCCCAAGTTGTCGACTCGCCAAGGCGCAGGACTCCGCTGTCTTCACCACTCGCGCCTGCTCCATCGGCATCTACGCCGCCAAGCAGGCGTGCGCCAGCGTGCCGTACGCTTCGAGCGCGATATGAACACAGAGGGTCAGCGTGACTCTCACGCCGATCGCGCCCCTTTCTCCGCCGGTGGTTACCCCCTCTGCCACTGATGACGCCTGCCACGACTAAAGGTTAATTGGTGATCGGCTGTAGCTCTTCTAGATTTGGATCAATCCAAAAACATCTATTCAACCTACTTCAACCCCGATGGAGCACCGCATGACCCAAGACACCGTCCCCCCCTCGAGCCGTCGCGATTCCGGCAGCGTCACGCTGCAGGATATCGCCGCACATGCCGGGGTGTCGCGCTCGACGGTGTCGCTGGTACTGCGCGAAAGCCCACTGGTCGCCGACCGCACCCGCCTCAAGGTACAAGCCGCCATCAAGGAGCTGGGGTATGTCTACAACCGCGGTGCCGCCGCCCTGCGCGGCAGTCATACCGCAACGCTCGGCGTGGTGGTCTACGACATCGCCAACCCCTTCTTCGGCGCCATGGTGGCGGGCATCGATGCGGCCTTGAATCGCGAGGGCTACGTCTCTTTCCTGGCCAACAGTGAAGACTCCCCGGAGCGCCAGCAGCGCTTTCTGGAGCGCATGCGCGAACATCGCGTCGACGGCATTCTGCTGTGCCCGGCCGAAGGCACGCCTGCTTCGCTGATCGAGACACTGGCCGACTGGTCGCTGCCCTGTGTACAGGTGCTGCGCCACATCGGCGAGCCGCCCTTCGACTATGCCAGCAGCGATTTCGCCCGCGGCGTCCACCAGGCCGTCGACCACTTGGTCGACCTGGGGCATCGTCGCATCGCCTTTCTGGGTGGCCATGCCCAACACTCGGCGACCCAGGAGCGCTGGCAGGGCTATTCAGAGGCCCTCGCCCATCACGATCTCGCCTATCAGAGCCTAATGCGCGGACAGGTGACGCGTCGCGCCGGCCTGGAGCTGATCGAAACGCTGATGCGGGAGACACCACGCCCCACGGCGGTGATCTGCCACAACGACTTGATGGCCTTCGGTGCCATGCTCGGCCTCAAGCGCATGGGCCTGGCCCCCGGCGTCGACTGCGCGGTGATCGGCACCGATGACGTCGAGGAGGCCGCACTCAGCGACCCGGCCTTGACCAGTGTCGCCACCCATCCCTATGCCATCGGCGAAGAAGCCGCACGCCTCGCCCTGCGACGCATCGCCGATCCCGGCGGGGCCCGCGAGCAGGTCGTGCTGGCCCCGCATCTTCAGGTCCGCGAATCCTGCGGCAACGCATCACAGGCAACGGCTCCCGCATCGCCAACCACGTCTGACTCGATAGCCTGAGCAGCCCCAGCCACTGGTTGTGATGACTGCCGGTGGCGTCCAAGCACGACATAAGCACGACCAGCAACGACAACAACGAACGCTTAGAGAGGTAGCAAGATGACTCAAAAATGGATCGATCCAAAAAAACAGCATTCCATGAAACGCGGCCTGGTGACCGGTGCTCTGCTCGCAGCGGCAATGGGCATGGCGGGCGCCGCTCAGGCATTCGATTTACGCTTTGGACACGGCGGCACCGAGGATACCGCCTATCAGCTGGGGGCCGAGAAATTCCAGGAACTGGTCAGCGAGAACAGCAATGGCGAGATCGGCGTGCAGATCCTCGGCAACTCAGTGCTCGGCCATGAAACAGAGATGTTCGAGCAACAGATGGCGGGCGCCCTGGACATGTCGATCATCAACCCCGGGTTGATCACCGATTTTTCGCCGACCGCCAATGTCTTCTCGATTCCCTTCATGTATCGCGACGTCGACCACTGGCGTGCAGTACTCGACGGCCCGGTGGGTCGCGAGATCGCCGACAAGATCGAGGACGAGACTGACGTCAAGGTGCTGGCCTTCTTCGGCGGCGGTAAACGTCAGATCGTCAGCACCCGGCCGCTCGAGAGCCTCGAGGACCTGGAAGGCATGAAGCTGCGCACCAACCCGACCAAGCCCCTGATTACCGCCTGGTCCGCCTTGGGCGCCGAGCCCACGGTGATGGCCTGGAAAGAGATCTACACCGGTCTTCAGCTGGGCGCCATCGACGGCCTGCTCAATGAGGCCGAATGGATCCATCGCATGCGCTTTCATGAGGTGGCGCCCCATATCGGGCTCTCGCAGCACGATATCACCGTGCGCCTGCTGACCATGTCGCAGATGACCTGGGACCGACTCGATGCCGATGCTCAACAGGCCGTCATGGAAGCCGCGCAGGACGCTGCCACCTACGCCCGTGGGGTACAGCTCGAGCAGGACGCCGAGGCTCTGGACCAACTGGTTGAAGAGGGCGCGACGCTCCACGAGCTCGATCGAGAGCGCATGCAGGAGATCGTCAAGGCGCCGCTGGCCAAGGTGATAGAAGACATGGGGCTGACCGAGCTCCACCAGCAGATCATCAACGCCGGTTAATGCCCGTGCCGGGGCCACGCCCCGGCATCTTCCTCACTTTCCAACCGAGGACAGCGTCATGCCGACTCTGATTCACGGTCTGTCTCGCCTCAACCGACTCCTGGAGCGCGGTTTATACCTGATATTGCTGGCCCTGCTGACCGGCTTCATTGCGTTGATCATCTACCAGATCGTCAGCCGCAATCTGCCGCTATTGCCACGGCTTTACTGGACCGAAGAATTCAGCCGTTTTGCCTTCCAATGGATGATCATGTTGGGCACTGCCGTGGGCGTGCTGCACGCGGATCACTTTGTGCTGGAGGCCTTCCCTCGTGGTTCGCGGGCCGACCGGGTCACCCGTTGGATCCGGGATCTGGCCTGCCTGGCGGTAGGGATCATTTTCATCGTCTACGGCAAGGACTTCGCCCTGTCCGGCCTCAGACGCAACGCCACTGCCTCTGGCCTATCGATGGTCTACGTCTATTCGGCCTTCCTTGTAAGCGGCATTTTCATCTCACTGTTCAGCGCCCAGCGGCTGCTGCATGCCCTGTATGCAGGCATGGAGCGCATGGAAGCGGCCCTCAACACGCCAAGCGAGATCGAGTCGATCCCCGAGTCCGGCGATCCGAACAGCGCCGAGCTCGGTGAGCTTGCCCCCGCCCTTAACGACCGTGACAGGAGTCCTTCATGATCCCCATGGACTGGATCTTCGTGCTGCCGTGGCTGCTTTTCGGGCTACTCGGCGTCTTGATCATCGCCGGTGTGCCGATCGCCATGGCCCTGGTACTGACCGCTGTCGGCGTCATCACCCTGGACCCGCGGCTGACCTACTGGGTGATGTTCCAGCGCATGTACAACGGCATGGACTCCTTCGTGCTGCTGGCCGTCCCGCTGTTTCTGCTGGCCGGCAACCTGATGAACGCGGCCCGCATCACCGACCGCCTGATCACCCTCTGCATGCGCCTGGTGGGTCACCTGAAGGGCGCGCTGGCCCACGTCAACGTCCTGGTGAGCATGCTGTTCGCCGGCGTGTCCGGTTCATCCACTGCCGATAGCGCCGGTGTCGGCACCGTGCTGATTCCGGCCATGAAGCGCGAAGGCTATCCGGTCAACTTCGCCGTCGCGGTCACCGCCGCCTCGTCGGTGATGGGCATCATCATCCCGCCGTCGATCAACATGATCGTCTGGGGCGCGCTGACCAACACCTCGATCGCCGGGTTGTTTCTTGGCGGCATCCTGCCCGGCGTGATGATCGGCGTCACCCAGCTCGCGCTCAACATGGGCTATGTGCGCCGTTACCAGGTACCGGTAAGAAAGCGTGCGTCGCTTGCTGAGCTGATGAGCTCCGGCAAGGATGGCCTGCTGGCGGCGGGCATCCCGGTGGTGATCATCGGCGGCATCACGCTTGGGCTGGTCACCCCGACCGAAGCCGCCGTCATCGCCGTGCTGTATGCCCTGGCGCTGGGCTTCGTGGTCTATCGTGAGCTCAGCCTGCGCCAGGTGCTCAACGCTTCCACCGACACCGTGCGGCTGTGCTCGCTGTCCTTGTTCAGCCTGGTCGGTGCGGCGATCTTCGGCTATCTGATCAGCTTCTACCAGATTCCCCCCAAGCTGATGGCCGGCGTCAGCATCAGCGACCCGGTCGTGCTGCTGCTGATCATGACG
This sequence comes from Onishia taeanensis, assembly GCF_013349955.1. GTDB lineage: Bacteria > Pseudomonadota > Gammaproteobacteria > Pseudomonadales > Halomonadaceae > Onishia > Onishia taeanensis_B. The sequence continues at coordinate 54,076 of NZ_JABVXC010000006.1, forward strand.
GCGGTGATGCTGGTGATCGGCACCTTCATGGATTCGCTGCCGGCCATGGCGATCATGGCGCCCATCTTTCAGCCGCTGGCCATGCAGGCCGGGGTACATCCCGTACAATTCGGGGTCATTGGTGTCATGGCGCTAGGCCTTGGATTGATCACCCCGCCCTATGGCCTGTGCCTGATGATTTCGGCCAAGATCGGTGGCATTCCGTTGCTGAAAGCCCTGGGCACCACGATGCTCTACCTGACCGTGATGCTGGCCGTGATCGTGCTATTGATCGTTTATCCTGACCTGGTGCTGGCCATTCCGCGCCTGATCGCACCTGACTTCGTGTGACCTGCATTATTGAGTTCATGGGCCCTCGCGAAGGGCCCATTCATGTTTCTGCCGAGAGATTCCCATGCCCAACCGCCTATGCCTGCTCTTCGATTCCGACGGTACCCTGGTCGATAGCGAGTTCCTGCTCGCCGAGGTCATGGCCGAAACCCTCACCCCTTTCGGCCTGCCCTTTAGCGCTCGTCAGTACATGGATGAGTTTCGTGGCGTGCGCTTCCTGTCGATCGTCCGGGAGCTAGAGACGCGCTTCGGTGCACTCGACGAGACGCAACTGGCGGCGATGGAAGCCGCCATGCGAGAGCGCATGGCGACGCGCATGCAAAACGAGCTGCTGGCGATCGACGGCATGCCAAATGCGCTGGAGGCGCTGGCCGCCTACCCCAAGGCCGTCGTCTCCAACGGCCCCGAGGCCAAGATTCGCTGCGCCATGCAAAGCGCCGAGCTGGCACACCACTTCGACAACAACTTGTTCAGCGCCTATACCCTCGGCGTTTGGAAGCCCGACCCGGCGCTCTACCTCAAGGCCGCCGAGGCCATGGGTTATCCGCCCGAGCGCTGCGTGGTCATCGATGACGCCGCGGTGGGCGTTGAAGCAGGGCTCGCCGCCGGCATGCAGGTGGTGCACCTCAACCATTTTGCCGGTCAGGAAGCTACCCCCGCAGGCGCGCATGGGATTCACCATGCTCGCGAGTTGCCGGCCGTGATCGGCGCTCTGTCAGGTCGCAGCGCCTGACGACCTGAGGCCGCCCTTTCTGCTCTGCCATCTCCGCCTTTTCGCTCGCCACTCGCCACTCGCCCCTGATTCAGCCCCAGTCCTCGCCGATCAACGCTGCCGAGTGATATCGGCAGCGTGTCCTGCCCCCATGGGTAGGCGTCATTCCAGCGATCCTACGGTGTCCTCAAGCTCCACCTGTGGCGGTAACATCTCATATAGGGAATAAGCCGCCGTGCTCGCGGCATGGCTTTTAATGTGGCGAATTAAAGAACACTGTTCAAAAATTGACTATACTGACGATATGCCCGTCACGCCGCGATTCAATCTCCGGCGAGACGTGCCGATAGCTGTAACATTGGTATGATGTCCCCCTGTCTTGCCTCAGAGGATCGGCGATGACAATTCCGCGATGCCTGCTGTTCGATTGCGATGGCACCCTGGTCGATAGCGAACCCCTGCTCGCCGCCGAGATGGCCTCCAGCCTAACGGCGCTGGGCCTACCCTTCGCATCCAGTGACTACATGGGCGAGTTCCGCGGCGCCCGCTTCATGAATATCGTTGCCGAACTGCAGCGCCGCCACGGCGCCATCGACCCCGAAGCCCTGCGTCTCGGCGAAAGCGGCATGCGTGCACGCCTGGCCGAAAGGCTGGCCAGCGAGCTCACCCCTTTGCCCGGCGTTCGCGAGGCATTGGACGCCCTGGCCGGCTATCCCAGAGCGGTGGTCTCCAACGGGCCGGAGTCCAAGATTCGCACTGGCCTCACGACCACCGGCCTGAGCGACTACTTTGGCGACCGGCTGATCAGCGGCTATACCGTCCAATGCTGGAAACCGGACCCCTGCCTGTACCTGCATGCCGCCTCCCTGATGGGCTATGAGGCACGCGAGTGCATCGCCATCGACGATGCCATCGTCGGTGTCAAGGCAGCCCTGGCCGCCGGCATGCAGGTGATTCACCTGAATCGCTTCCCGGACGTGGAGACCACCCCGGAAGGCGCGATCCAGATCAGCAACATGCACCAGTTGCCCACCGTGATCGCCCATCTGGCGCATGAAGCGGTCGCCAGCCTGTCAATCTGACGGTTTCTCCACCCGTGGCGTCATCACCCGCCACCCATACCCATCGCCTGCGATGCACGCTCAGGGCTTTGCTTAAGTGGCTTTGTTTAGGTGGCTTTGTTTCGGTGGATTTGGATAACTGGCTGTGGGTAATTGGCTGAGGTAGAGGGGGTGTGGATAACCCGCTCCATGAGTCGTGTTCGGTGCTGCGTTATCATGGCGGCATACATTCTTCACCGTCAGGAGCGCGACATGGCTTCCCTGCATGATCAATTGCGTGGCCTCGTCTATTCCACCGAGCATGGCGAGACCTGCCCCGACTGCCGACAGCCGATCAACGACTGCGAGTGCCAGGCATTGGCCGAACGCGAGCGCCTCGCCGGCCTGGATGGCATTGTGCGCATCCGCCGCGAGACCAGCGGCCGCAAGGGCAAGGGCGTGACCACCATCGACGGCGTGCCGCTGCCCGAGGCCGAGCTGAAAGCCCTGGCCAAGACCCTGAAGAAGCGCTGCGGCACCGGTGGCGCCGTCAAGAACGGGATCATCGAGATCCAGGGCGATCAGCGCGAGGCCCTCAAGGACGCCCTGGAGGCCAAGGGCTACAAGGTCAAGCTGGCCGGCGGTTAGGCACGCTTCAGACGAAAGCTAGGCCGGCGGCGCCTCGAGCGCCGCGATCAGGGCAGCAAGCGTGGTGCCGATCGGCCGCTCGAGCTTGAGGGCATAAAGCTCATCCGCCCGGGTATGGCCCAGGTTGAGGCAGGCGATTGGCGTATTGCGCTGAGCCGCCGCCCGAGCAAAGCGATAGCCCGAATACACCATCAGCGACGAGCCGATCACCAGCAGCGCATCGGCGTCATTCACGGCCGCCAATGCCATCTCGACGCGGGAAGCCGGCACGCTGTCACCGAAGAACACCACATCCGGCTTGAGCACGCCTTGCTCACAGCGGCCGCAGGGCGGCACCCGAAAGTCCGAGAAGTCGACCTCCAGGTCGGCGTCGCCATCCGGCCCCGCCGCGGCATCGAGTTCAAGCCAGTGCGGGTTATTGGCCTCGAGCTCGGCATGCAGGTCGTGACGCATGCGTAGCGCCTGACAGCTCATGCAGCGCACCAGCTCGGCCCGGCCGTGCAGATCGATGACCCGCCGGTTGCCGGCGCGCTGATGCAGGCCATCGACGTTCTGCGTGATCAGGGTGTGCACATGGCCCAGGGCCTCGAGCCGAGCCAAGGCGTGATGGGCGGGCCCCGGTCGCGCGTCGCTGAGCGCACGGAAGCCAACCAAAGCCCGTGCCCAATAGCGCTGACGAGAGGCGTGACTCTGCATGAAGCGCTGGTGCTGCATGGGCGGAGGACGCTTCCAATCGCCGGCCGCATCTCGGTAGTCGGGAATGCCGCTCTCGGTGCTGACACCGGCACCGGTCAGCACCACCAGTCGCGGATGGGCACGCACGAAGGCTGCTAGCGCCGCGACATGCCCTTGATCGGCGATGGCATCATGGCCCGTTGAGGAGGTAGGAGATGACGGGAGCATGGTCTCTCTCTAGGGTTGATAGATCGCTGGATTGGATAGCTCGATACTGTTCGCACGTCGCTGCGGATGATTGATCGCGACGATTGATGAACTGTCGAAGGCCGAGGCCATAGTCTCGACTCCCGTGGCCCTCTAGAATGAATCCCTCGCATCCTCTCGGGCAAGGAGGCCTCGATGGCCTGGCTGGAATACCTGCTACCGCTGATCTTCCTGTTCCCGCTCGCGGCCATGGCAGTGAGCGTGGTGGCGCTGCGCAACCTGCACGACGCCCGCGTGAGCTCGCCCTTCGATGCCCATCCGCTGCGAGGCCCCGGCCAGGCGCTGCGCGACCGACTCGACCACGCCTTCGCGGGCCTGTTCCTGGACGGTGCCCTGGGCCCAATCGTGGTGCTCGCGCCGATGGTCTACGGCATGGGGCGAATGCTCTTTGCCAATCGCCAGAACTGGCTCGAATGGTCGCTTTACGGCGGGCTCAGCACGGCCCTGGTGCTGATCTGCTGCCTGCGCCTGATCCGGGATTTCCAGCGTATTCGCCGCCTCAAGCTAGGGCTCGCCTGCGAACTGGCGGTGGGTCAGGAACTGCAGCGCCTGATTCGCCCCGAAACCCACCCTTTCTTCATCTTCCACGATATCCCCGCCGATACCTATAGCATCGACCATGTGGCGGTCACGCCCCATGGGGTCTTCGTGGTCGAGACACGCGCCCGCACTCAGCCCCTGAACGCACGCGGTGTGCCGCAGACGCAGGTCGTGGTAGAGGGCACTCGGCTGCGCTTCCCCGGCTGGAGCGAGCGCCAGCCAATGCGCAAGACCCGCCAAGCCGCAGCCTGGCTGCGCCACTGGCTGAGCCGCGAATGCGGTACCGAGGTGCCGGTAGCCGGTATCCTCGCCCTGCCAGGCTGGGACATCGACAGCAGCGACGCCCCATCGGACATTCAGGTCGTCGACGGCGACCGGCTCGCGACCCTGATCACCGAGACCCGGCTCGCGCCGCTGCCCGACGAGCTTCATGAACGCATCAACCAGGCCCTGATGCGCCGAGGCACTCACCTGCTGCCCACTCATCTTGCCGGTCCCTCGCTCTAGCCATTTGATCTCATGGCTGTTGTTCCCGATTCCTCATAGCCCTTGCCGCCGGCCCTTGCCGCCGGCCCTTGCCGCCAGTCCTGGCAGTAAGTTCAAGGCCGCTAGGGGGTGCCTGCCATCACGCGCACCCGGGTCGAACACCGCCCGCGCCCCAGCGCCACCAGGCTGGGCGCATCGGGAAAGGCCGCCAGGCGCTCGGCATCAATGCCGATACGAATCTCGGTGAGCACTCGGTTGCCGCGCCCTCCGCACTCGAGTCGCAGCGCCCGCCCCGTATCCTCGCCAAAGACGGCTTCAAAGACAGTGATCAGCGCATTACGCGCAACCTCTCCACCACGATGCTGGTTAACGAAGTCTCCAAAGGCACTGGCATTGACCGTGTCACGCAAGGCCACGGCGGCAGCGAAATAGTCATCGACCGGCAGCGCCAGGCAGGCCGCGTGCTTGGCGTACTGATAACGATCCAGGCAGCTCGCCCGCCCTGGCATGGCACGGTCCAGTGACTGATCCAGCGACGTTGGTAGATGAAAAGGGGGATGGGCACGGCAAAAACTACCGCTTGCCCGCGGGGACTCGATGAAGCAGCCCTGGCGCCACCACTCCTGGCGCACCACCCCCTGTTTGGCAAAGCGGGCCGGCAGCGAGGGCCACAGGCCGTGCAGCACGAAGCCATCCGCCGCGCCCCGGGAAAGCGAAGCGTCACGACACTCTCTCGGCGGCTGGCGGCGGGTGCTACAGAAACCGGGATGCCAGGTCAGTGCCAGGGTGTAGTGGGCGAAGCCGGAGCCGTCGGACCTGCCGGAAAGCGCCGCCAGGGCAGCAAGCGCGGAAGGCGCGGAAGGCGCGGCCGACTCCGCGCCCGAGCGGGCCATGGCCGGGCCGCTCAACGCCAACGCCATCGCTAGGCCGAGTGACAGGCTCAACCAGCTGCTCAACGACCGGCTCCGCCACCTTTTCGACGACCGGCCAGGCAGCGCGGAGCCTGTCCATCCGCGACGCCGAACGGGCCAACTCGAGCATCTAGGCATGTTCGCTCCTCTTTCATGGGTCACTGGTCCATGAGTCACGGATCCAAGAGTCATTGGCTCAGAGATCACTAGCTCAAGGGTACAGGGGCAAAGCGTCAGCGGAATTAACGGGCGTCTCAAGGAGTTATCAAACGATGATCGATAATGCTTGCCAGACCCAGATGGCTCGGATAATAATCCGCGCCTTTCATGGGAGTTCTCCAAACTTAACTAATGAAGATAATCACGTTCGACGTCTTTCGCACCTTGGGGCTGGCCGGCGTTCGCTACATCAAACCCGAGCGCATGTACGATCATCTCGACGAGATCCAGGCCGCCGACTGGCTGCTGTTCCCAGCCTATTGGCAGGTGCATACCCTGGTCTACGGACTCAAGGCGCGCATCTTCCCGAGTCTGGCCAGCTATCACCTGGGGCACAACAAGGTCGAACAGACTCGCGCCTTCATGGCGATTTGCCCTGAGCATGTGCCGCCTACCGAGATTCTCGGCACGTCGCGGGCCTCGCTTGAGCTTGTCGAAGCACGTTTCGGCTATCCCTTCATCGCCAAGCGCATCAAGAGCTCGATGGGTGACGGCGTCAGCCTGATCGACTGCCGCGAGGCGCTGGAGGCTCATATCGAGGATGAGCCAGTGCTCTACGCCCAGCAGCGGCTGCCGGTCGATCGTGACCTGCGCATCGTGGTGGTCGGCGGCGAAGTGCTCACCGCCTACTGGCGGGTCACGCCGCTCGGCGGCTATCGGGCCAACGTCAGCCAGGGCGGGCGCGTCGAGCATGATGACATCCCCGAAGCGGCCACCGCGTTGGCACTGCGCCTGGCCAGGGAACTCGATATCGACCATGCCGGCTTCGATATCGCCATGGTCGACGGCCATCCCTATGTATTCGAATTCAACCGCCTGTTCGGCAACCAGGGCATCGCCGACAGCAGCAAGCGCATCGGCCACGCCATCAAGCGCGTGCTGGGCATTGGCAATGACATCGACCCGGATCTGGACCCAGAGCGCGACCCGGACGGTGAACCGCCGCTCAAGATGACTGCCTGAGCGGCAAAATAAGCCACGCCGGCCGGCGCCGGGATCAGTCGGCTTTCAAGCGACCGCCCATTTCCTGTGCCAGGTCCACCGCGTAGTGGTCGGTCATGCCACCGATGAAATCCAGCATGCGCCGATAGCTGTCATAGAGGCTCCAGGATGGCCGCGGGGTGTTCTCGCCGATCAGCGCCAGCACCCGCTGGTGCTTGAAGGTCGAGCGCCCGGTGGTGTGCAGCTCGTGGGCGGCGCCGATAAATGCCTCGAGCAGGATGCCGAGCGTCGTGTAGGCGCCGATCTCCAGCTTGGCCTTGCGCTCATTCTGGAAGATGCGCTCGCGGGCCAACTGCTTGGCAGCACTGACACCCCAGCCGAGATCCGGGTGGCAGAGCTCCAGCAGATCATCGCTTAGGGTTCCTGCCAGCATTTCCTGCTCATGCTGAACGAAGACCGCACCGACATCATTCACCGCCCGCTCCATGGCCGCGCCACGCAGCGCGGCGATGCGACGACGCTGGGACACGCCCTGCTCGCTCATGGCGTGATAGTCCTCCGGTTCGCCGCCAGCGATCTGGACCAGGATCTCGGCGACCTCATCGAAGCGCAGAATGCCCATCTCGAGGCCATCCTCGAGATCCAGCAGCGCATAGCAGATGTCATCTGCGGCCTCGACCAGATAAGCCAGCGGATGGCGACACCAGGCCCAGTCGTCGCGCTGCTTGAGGCCCAGCCGATGAGCCACCTCGGCGAGCTGTTCGCGCTCGGATTGATAGCAGCCGAACTTGCCGGCCCCGCCGCCGTGCTCCACCGTCCAGGGATACTTGAGCAGGGTGCCGAGCGTCGCCCCGGTCAGGCGCATGCCGCCATTGAACTGGTTGTACTCGATCTGGGTGACGATGCGAAAGCCCTGGGCGTTGCCCTCGTAGGTCAGCAGATCACGGCGCTCGAGCGGCGATAACTCCTCGAGATAGCCAAGGCCATCGGCCTCGGCGCGCTTGAACCAGTCGCGTATCGCATATTCACCGGCATGGCCGAAGGGCGGGTTGCCAATGTCGTGCCCCAGGCACGCCGCCTGCACGATGACACCCAGGTCGGCGGGAGTAATCCAATCGGGCAGCCGCTCGCGCAGCCCCTCGCCAACGATCATGCCCAGGCTACGGCCCACGCAGCCGACCTCCATCGAGTGGGTCAGGCGGGTATGGATATGGTCATTGTCGGTAAGCGGATGCACCTGCGTCTTGCGCCCCAGGCGCCGAAAGGAGCCGGCGAAAACGATCCGGTCATGGTCCTTGTGGAAGGGGCTGCGGCCCAGCTCCTCGCGTGTCGCGCGGGGCTTGTCGTTGAGCCGGTGAGGATCCAGCAGGCGTTCCCAGTGCATCAGCGTCATGACGCCTCCTAAGGTCAGGGCCTCCATTCTGGCACCCCCCTCATCACCGGGCCAGTGCCCTGACACTCACGCAGTGCAGATCAACCCTCATTCGTCGGCCAGCGCCGGCAGCAGCACCTTCAGCTTACGGGTCAGAGTATTGCGCCCCAAGTCGAGCAACTCGGCGGCCTCGCCGGTCTTGTGGAGAGCGCCCGCCGGTGTGCTTGAACGCCGTTTCGATCAGGATACGCTCGGGAACTCTGGCAAGCGGCACGGCCTCCGGCCTTCAGTCGTCGGCCAGCGCCGGCAGCAGCACCTTCAACTTACGGGTCAGAGTATTGCGCCCCCAGCCGAGCAACTCCGCGGCCTCGCCGGTCTTGTGGAGAGCGCCCGCCGGTGTGCTTGAACGCCGTTTCGATCAGGATACGCTCGGGAACTCTGGCAAGCGGCACGGCCTCCGGCCTTCAGTCGTCGGCCAGCGCCGGCAGCAGCACCTTCAGCTTACGGGTCAGAGTATTACGCCCCCAGCCGAGCAACTCGGCAGCCTCGCCGGTCTTGTGGAGAGCGCCCGCCGGTGTGCTTGAGCGCCGTTTCGATCAGGATACGCTCGGGAACTCTGGCAAGCGGCACGGCCTCCGGCTTTCAGTCGTCGGCCAGCGCCGGCAGCAGCACCTTCAGCTTACGGGTCAGAGTATTGCGCCCCCAGCCGAGTAGCTCGGCAGCCTCGCCCTTGCGCCCGCCGGTGTGCTTGAGCGCCGTTTCGATCAGGATACGTTCAAAGTCCGGTACGGCCTCCTCGAGCAGATGCGTCTGCCCGGCGGCCAGCGCCCGGTCGGCCCACTCGCGAAAAGCGCTGCGCCAGTCACCGGCGGCCACTTCAGTACCCTCGGTGGAGCGAAGTTCCGGCGGCAGATCGTCGATCAACACCTCGCGCCCCGACGCCATCACGGTCAGCCAACGGCAGGTGTTCTCGAGCTGGCGCACGTTGCCCGGCCAGGGCAGTCGCGCCAGATGTGCTTCGGCCTCCGGGGTCAGCACCTTGGCCTCGGTGGAAAGCTCCTTGGCCGCCTCGGCGAGAAAGTGCTGCATCAGGCGCGGGATATCCTCGCGGCGCTCGGCGAGGGTCGGTAGATGCACGCGAATCACGTTGAGGCGGTGGAACAGATCTTCGCGAAAGCGGCCGTCGCTGACCAGGGTTTCGAGGTTCTGGTGGGTGGCGGCAATGATACGCACATCGGCCTTCACCGAGACATGGCCGCCGACCCGATAGAACTCGCCGTCGGCCAGCACTCGCAGCAGCCGAGTCTGGGTATCCGGCGGCATGTCACCGATCTCGTCGAGAAACAGCGTGCCGCCGTCGGCCTGCTCGAAGCGGCCCCGGCGCTGAGCGGCAGCGCCGGTGAAGGCGCCCTTCTCGTGGCCGAACAGCTCTGATTCCATCAGGTCCTTGGGAATGGCTGCCATGTTCAGGGCGATAAAAGGCTTGCCGGCCCGCGGGCTGTGCTGGTGCAACGCCTGGGCGACACGCTCCTTGCCGGTACCGGACTCGCCGTTGATCAGCACGGTGATGTGCGAATGCGAGAGCCGACCGATGGCGCGAAACACCTCCTGCATCGCCGGCGCCTCACCGATGATCTCAGCACTCAGGCCCTCTGGCGCCTCGGCCGGGCGCTGGCGCTCGCGGGCGTGCGCCACGGCGCGGCGCACCAACGCCAGCGCCTCGTCTACATCGAACGGCTTGGGCAGATACTCGAAGGCACCGCCCTGATAGGACGCCACGGCGCTGTCGAGATCCGAGTGGGCGGTCATCACGATCACCGGCATATCCGGATGTCGCTCGCGGACCCGCGCCATCAGCTCGAGGCCATCGAGACCCGGCATGCGAATGTCGGTGACCAGCACATCGGGTGGCGATGCTTCCAGGCTAGCCAGCGCCGTATCGGCGCGTTCAAAGCTTTCGACCGAAAGGTCCGGCTGCGCCAGGGAGCGCTCCAGTACCCAACGGATGGCACGGTCGTCGTCGACGATAACGATACGCGCGGGATCGGTCATGATGCCTCCAGCAGGGTCAGGGCGTAAGCAGTGAGAAAGACGTTAATGCCCATCATGATTGGGCTTCCTTGCGTTGCGGCGGCGCATCCAGCGGCACCAGTAACCGGAATTCGGTGGCACCCGGCTCGCTGTCACATTCGATCAGCCCCTGGTGCTTGTGCAGGATGGACTGGGCGATCGACAGTCCCAGGCCGCTGCCCTCGGCGCGACCGGACACCATTGGAAAGAACAGGGTCTCGCTCAGCGACTCGGGAATACCCGGGCCGTTATCGATGATCGCCACCTCGCAGACCAGCCGATGGCGCTCGGTGCCGAGAGTGAATTGGCGACGAGCGCGGGTGCGCAGCGTCAGCCTCGGGGTCTTGGTGCCGGCATCGCCCATGGCCTCGACCGCATTGCGGGCAATGTTGAGCACCGCCTGGATCATGCGCGCCTCGTCGCCCTGGAGTTCCGGCAGGCTGGGGTCATAATCCCGCACCAGCCGCACCTGCGGGTGTTCGGCGGTGATCAACGAACGCACTCTCTCCAGCACCTTGTGGATGTTGAAGAGCGCATCATGGGCCGGCTGATTGGGGCCAAGCATGCGATCGACGAGGTCACGCAGCCGATCCGCCTCCTCGACGATGACGCGAGTGAACTCCTTGAGCGACGGGTCCGGCAGGTCGCGTTCCAGCAGCTGAGCCGCACCGCGAATCCCGCCGAGCGGATTCTTGATCTCGTGGGCCAACCCGCGGGTCAGGGTCTTGATGGTCTGCTGACGGGCGATCAGCGCCTCCTCTCGGGAAATGCGCATCAAGCGGTCACGGGGCTCGATCTCAAGCAGCAGCTCCTCTTTCGACAGCGGGGTCACCGTGAAGTCGGCGGTTACCACCTCGCCGCTGCCGGTGGTCAGCACCGCCTCACGCTGGGTGAACGGGTGCAGCTCATCGCGGGCCTTGCACAGCACCTCGGAAATGGCGCCATCGATGCCTTCCAGAGGTTCGAGGCAGGTGCCACGAACCCGCTTGAGGCTGACGGCCAACAGCGCCTCAGCGGCAGGGTTCATCCAGCTCACCCGAAGACCGCCGTCCAACAGCAGGACGGCCGCACTCAGATGCTCCAGCAGACGTTGGTACATGGTGCACTTCGCTCGGTCAGCATTCCCTATAGCTGTGCAAGAAGCGCGCCAGCCTTAACAAGGCCGCCACTACAGTCATAGGGAAATAACGGTCATCATTGAATGCACCATGTTAGTGCAAAACTTTGCCCGCTGTCGCCGCAGGCCTCACCATAAACGACTGCTACGGTGAGACGGCGGGACGAGAAACGCTGCGCTAAGGGGCGTATAGCGAACGGCGTGTCGTCTAGGTGTCTCGGTGTGGGCCATCGTGATGAAGGGCGCTGCGGCGAAGCCAGAGAGTGGCATCATGAATGCGTGGCAGTATGAAGCGGCGTCATGGAGCGGGATCAAGGAGCGGGATCAAAAAGAGTGGCGCCGGTTATGGCGCCGCGCTATGTCAGCCGCCAGTATTGCTGGAGTTATTCGGATTGCGAGGCAGATTGACGCTGGCACGCTGCACGAAGAGCGTTACCGGCTCACTGCTATGACGCACCCGGCCATCGGCATCCAACAGTTCGGCGACCAATTGGTGCTCGCCGCGCTCAAGACCGGTCACCATGAACACCGACGAGTGCATTGCCGATTGGCTGACCTGGCCATCGACCAACAGGCGCACCCGATGGTCGTCGCGCAGCGCAGGCTCGATCGACAGCTCGACCTGGACATTGCCGGCGTAGCCCGTCGGCAGCGTCTGCTCATTGGTGGGGGACGCGATGCGAAAGGTCGAATAAGGCAGGAAGGGGGGCGCCGCCGGCTGGCTATTGCGATTGCTACTTTGCGAGCGATTGTTGAGGGAGGAGGACGAAGAAGCATCGGGAGTCGCCGGCACCACGGTCAACGGCGCAAGCGTCATCTTTTCACCGCTATCCGGACGGTCGGAGTAGCTGACGTTGCCCTGCTCGTCGACGTGGCGGTATACCGTGGCCGCCGACGCGATGAGCGGCAGCAGGGCGAGCACCAGCGCCGCCACGCCCAGCGACATCACTTTCGACGACATGGCTCTCAACGGCGACTCTCTCAACGGCAACTCTCTCAACAGCATCACTCTCAACGGCACCAAACCTGACCGCGTCTGTCTGAGCGGCAGCATCCTCAACGGCCACTTCTGCGACAACATCGCCGACCTGACGCCTGTGGCGACTCTCCTGACGCTTAGCATCGTTTGCTCTCCCTAGCTGCTTACCCTATCGACGGTCGACGACTGGCTACGCCGAGTGTAACCAAAAAAGGGGACCGCGTGAGCGGCCCCCTTTGGCGACTAACCAACGCACCGGCCCTTGAGCCGACGGTGGCAATCAGCAGCTGTTCTTAGCAGCTGTTCTTAACAGCTATAGTACATGTCGAACTCGACCGGATGCGTGGTCATGCGCAGACGCTCGACGTCCTCTTCCTTGAGCTCGATGTAAGCATCGATCATGTCGTCGGTGAACACGCCACCTTCGGTCAGGAAAGTACGATCGGCATCCAGCGCGTCCAGGGCCTGGTCCAGGCTCTCGGCGACGGTGGGAATGGCCTTGCCCTCTTCCGGCGGCAGGTCATAGAGGTTCTTGTCCATGGCATCGCCAGGATGGATCTTGTTCTTGATGCCATCGAGGCCGGCCATCAGCATCGCCGCAAAGCACAGGTAGGGGTTGGCGGTCGGGTCCGGGAAGCGGGCCTCGATGCGCTTGCCCTTCGGGCTTGCGGTGTAGGGAATGCGGATGGACGCAGAGCGGTTACGCGCCGAGTAGGCCAGCATTACCGGCGCCTCGAAGCCCGGCACCAGACGCTTGTAGGAGTTGGTCGCCGCGTTGGTGAAGGCGTTCAGGGCACGCGCGTGCTTGATGATGCCGCCGATGTAGTAGAGGGCCGTTTCGGACAGGCCCGCATACTCGTCACCGGCAAACTGGTTGACGCCGTCTTTCCAGAAGGACTGGTGGACGTGCATGCCGGAACCGTTGTCACCCACCAGCGGCTTGGGCATGAAGGTGGCCGTCTTGCCATAGGCATGCGCCACGTTGTGGATCACATACTTCATGGACTGCACTTCGTCGGCCTTCTTGACCAGGGTGTTGAACTTGACCCCGATCTCGTTCTGGCCGGCGTTGGACACCTCGTGGTGGTGCACTTCGACGCTCTGGCCGATGGCTTCCAGGGTGTTACACATGGCGCTACGCATGTCGTGGAAGCTATCCACCGGCGGAACCGGGAAGTAGCCGCCCTTGACGCGCGGGCGGTGGCCGAGGTTGCCGCCTTCGACGACGCTGTCAGTGGCCCAGGCGCCTTCTTCGGAGGTGATCTTGTACATGGAGCCCTGGATGTCGGACTTCCAGTGCACTTCGTCGAAGATGAAGAACTCGGGCTCCGGGCCGAAGAAGGCGGTGTCGCCAAGGCCGGTAGACTGCAGGTAAGCCTCGGCGCGCTTGGCGATGGAGCGCGGGTCACGCTCGTAGCCCTGCATGGTAGCCGGCTCGATGATGTCGCAGCGCAGCACCAGGGTGGCGTCTTCGGTGAACGGGTCCAGATAGGCGCTGCCGTCTTCCGGGCGCAGGATCATGTCGGACTCGTTGATGCCCTTCCAGCCAGAGATGGAAGAACCATCGAACATCTGGCCGTTGTCGAAGAATTCCTCGTCCACGGAGTGCGCCGGAATGGTGACATGCTGCTCTTTACCGATGGTATCGGTGAAGCGTAGGTCTACCCACTTGATGTCGTGTTCTTCGATCAGTGCGAGGGTCTTCTCAGACATGGTGTCCTCCAGAGGATGAGCGATGGCTCTTGTGGTTGGCGTGCGTGCCCGGCGAGGTGGTTACGTGTCTCGACCCCGCCGCCACAGCAAAACGGGACCGAATCGTTTGTACCATGCCAAAGGCCTCAGGCCCATGGTCGCCGGTACAGGACATGAACGGCGTCATGTCACTGCGATATGTCACTGGAAAGTACAATGCAGGGGACGTGCCAAAATGGCGCACAATGGCCAAGAAAAACAAATAACCAACTGATTAAAAATACTTTTTCCCTTATTTAGACTAAAGAAAAGAGTCCATTAATGGTTATTTTTAGCGCACCTCGCGTCTGGTCGGCGCGCTCAATGCACCAAAATTGAACACTCTTGATCTGAAGCGCACCAAAACAACACATCCATGGAGCCGCGTGCCACGTTGAGCCGACCCACCAGTTTGGATGAGCCGAACCAAACGCTCTGCCCCCGGTCATATCAGCTAAATATAGTATTGCTACCTCGTGAAACTCAAAGCTACACTTTATTACACAACAAGGGCGCAGCCTGGCGCCCTCGTTGTCTGATATGCCTTGAAACGGTGACATCCCACACCGCGACACGCCCCCATGAGCGCGTTGCATAAGCCCACGCAGGAGCGTCACCGCAGATGAATGCCTATAGCGTTATCGTCGATTCCAGGCTGATGGGCGCTCAACTGCCACGCTGCATGGCCACTCTCAACGAAGCCGTGCGACGGCATCCGGCACGGGTCGATATTCAGGTCATCGGCACCGCCGAAAATGCCCGCCTGGCGACACTGAGCCGACGCTTCGGCGGCCGTTTCACCGTCTGCGATCACGCCACCTTCGGCGCCCGCGGCAACGCCATCGCCCGCCTGACTTCTGCCGACATCCTGGTCTTTCTCTCTCCTCACGGACGGCTGCGCAGCAGTTGGCTAGGCGAGGTCGACAACCTGCTAGAGCACCAGCAGTGGGATGCCATGATCTTCCAGCCCCATGCCCCCGCGCTGATGACGACCCTGCGGCGACTGTGGCATGTCGCCACCCCAGCCGGTACCCTGTGCATCGCCCGCCAGTGGTTCGAGCGCATCGGAGGCTTTGATACCGGCCTCGACGACACCGCTCACGAGGACCTGGTGGAGCGTCTGCGCGCTTGTCATGCGCGTATCATGGAAATATCGCTATAATTCCGCGTTCCTCCATGGAGCAACGCAACGAGCTAAGGACGCGTTGAAGTAACGCGTTAAAGTAGAGTATCCCCGGATCACCCTCGCGCCCGTCCCGATCACCCCTGGCCCTTCTCCACGTCTCAATCACGTCCTGCGTGTCGTGCGGCCAACGCCGATCGAGTCCGCCAATGCCGGATGTCATCCTCATTCAAGGCAATCAGGACCAGGATTCAAGCGCTGGGTATCAAGGACTTGGTGCTGACCGCGGCGAGAATTCGCCTACAGCGCTGGTAGGGGCACCGGCCCGGATACTATAATGTCGCCCAATTTTCGCAGCAGGATCCCTTCGTGATCGAGAATCTTCGCAACATCGCCATCATCGCCCACGTTGACCACGGCAAGACGACGCTGGTCGACAAGCTCCTCAGTCAGTCCGGCACCCTCGACCGCAAGGCCGAAGGCCAAGAGCGGATCATGGACTCCAATGACCAGGAGAAAGAACGCGGCATTACCATCCTGGCCAAGAACACCGCGATCCGTTGGCACGACACCAGCGCCGACACCGACTACCACATCAACATCGTCGACACGCCGGGACACGCCGACTTCGGTGGTGAGGTGGAGCGCGTGATGTCGATGGTCGATTCCGTGCTGCTGATGGTCGATGCGGTCGATGGCCCGATGCCCCAGACCCGCTTCGTGACCCAGAAGGCTTTCGACCAGGGCCTCAAGCCGATCGTCGTAGTCAACAAGATCGACCGCCCCGGCGCACGTCCGGACTGGGTCATCGACCAGATCTTCGATCTGTTCGACAACCTCGGCGCCAGCGACGAGCAGCTCGACTTCCCGATCATCTACTGCTCGGCCCTGAACGGCGTCGCCGGTGAAGAGCCGGAAGCCCTCGCCGATGACATGACGCCGATGTTCCGCGCCATCGTCGATATCGTCGAGCCGCCCAAGGTCGAACTCGACGGCCCGCTGCAGATGCAGATTTCCGCGCTGGACTACAACAGCTACGTCGGCGTCATCGGCCTTGGCCGCATCAAGCGCGGCGCCATCAGCCCCGGCCAGCAGATCAGCGTCATCACCAAGGAAGGCAACACCCGCAAGGGCAAGATCGGCCAGGTAATGACCCACATGGGCCTGGAGCGCGTGCAGACCGAAAAGGCCACCGCTGGCGATATCGTCTGCATCACCGGCATCGACGCCCTGGCGATCTCCGATACCATCTGTGATCCGGCCAACGTCGAGGCGCTGCCGGCGCTGTCCGTCGACGAGCCGACCGTGTCCATGACCTTCCAGGTCAACGACTCGCCGATGGCCGGACGTGACGGCAAGTACGTCACCAGCCGCAACATCAAGGATCGCCTCGAACAGGAACTGATCCACAACGTCGCGCTGCGCGTCGAGCAAGGCGAAACCCCCGAGAAGTTCAAGGTCTCCGGCCGTGGCGAGCTGCACCTCTCGGTGCTGATCGAAAGCATGCGCCGTGAAGGCTTCGAGCTGGCCGTGGGCCGCCCCGAAGTGATCATCCGCGAGATCGACGGTGTCAAGCAGGAGCCCTACGAAGAAGTCATCATCGACTGTGAAGAGGAGCATCAGGGCTCCATCATGGAAGAGCTTGGCTATCGCAAGGGCGAGATGACCAACATGAACCCGGACGGCAAGGGTCGTGTACGCCTGGACTTCATCATCCCGGCACGTGGTCTGATCGGCTTCCGCGGTCAGTTCCTGACCCTGACCTCCGGTACCGGCATCCTCACCAGCCGCTTCGACCATTACGGCGAACTCAAGCCCGATGCCTCCATCGAGCGTCGCAACGGCGTGCTGGTCTCCATGGTCCCCGGCAAGGCCCTGGCCTACGCCCTCTTCGCCCTGCAGGATCGCGGCAAGCTGATCGTCGAGCACGGCACCGAGGTCTACGAAGGCATGCTGATCGGCATCAACAACCGCGCCGACGACATGGTGGTCAACCCGACCAAGGCCAAGAAACTCGACAACATGCGCGCCTCGGGCAACGACGAGAACCTCGTGCTCACGCCGCCGATTCGCTTCACCCTCGAGCAGGCCATCGAGTTTCTCGACAGCGACGAGCTGGTCGAAATCACTCCGAACCACATTCGCCTGCGCAAGAAGCATCTCAAGGAAAACGAGCGCAAGCGCGCCAAGAAGGGCTAAGTCACGCCCCGGCGAACGCTCTCGAGCGTCGCCTCCTTGAAGATCCTGGCGCTGCGCGTCAGGATCACGGAAGCCCACCCTTGGCGGTGGGCTTTTTCGTTGGGCGCAAAAATGGCTAATCTAAGGGAAGCATTCGTTTCCCAGCACTAACACTTTTCAGTACTTACACTTTTCAGTACTACAGCTTCTCAGCACTACAGCCCCGACTCATTGCCCGCATAAGGAGAGCCAAGATGCACAAGCACGTGGAATGGGATGATCCCGGCAAGTACAGCGTACTCGCCTTCTACGCCCACAACCCCGGCGAGTACGTCGACCCGCACCCTGGCAGCATCATCAACGCCCATTACGAGGGGATAAGCGTGCGCGTGCGGGTCGAGGCCTTCGTTGGCGGCGATACCAGCATCGGCGAGGTGGTGGCGCTGATCCATCCGCGCACCGGCGACCGCATGCAGGCCCACGGCAAGCTCGCACTTGGCGACATGGTCCGCCTACCCGATGAGATGCGCACCCTCGAGCCTCGGCTCCCCGATGACGAGGACGACGCAGACGACAACTGAGCCTCTTCACGGTCGCTGAGCGGCGTTTCGCCGCCCCTGTTCGCGCTGCCCCGCACCTGGGCTCAGCCTATCTATCCCAACCCCGGGGCCAGTGCTTCTTCAGCCCCGACGCGGAGAATGCCATGAAAGTCCTGTGTTCGCTGCTGTTGAGCCTGACTGCCACCACCGCGCTGGCCGGCCAGGCCGTCAATTACGAGATCAACGGCCAGCCCTATCAGGGCTACCATGCCACCGCTCAGGGCGAGTCCAAGGGCAGCGTGCTGATCATTCACGACTGGGATGGGCTGACCGACTACGAGATCCGTCGCGCCGACATGTTGGCAGCGCAGGGTTATGACGCCTTCGCCGCCGATCTCTATGGCGCCGGCAACCGCCCGGTGGATACCAACGCCAAGAAAGCCGAGACCGCCAAGCTCTACGAAGACCGCGAGGCCATGCGCGAGCGTACCCTGGCGGCCCTCGCCCAGGCGCAGCGACTGGGCGCCAGCGACACCGTGGTGATGGGCTATTGCTTCGGCGGCGCGGTGGTCCTCGAGCTGGCTCGCTCCGGCCTTGCCGAGCACATCAAGGGCTACGCCACCTTCCATGGCGGCCTGGCGACGCCGGAAGGCCAAGCCTACCCCGCCGACATGCCGCCGCTGCTGGTGGCTCACGGCGGCGCCGATGAGTCGATCGGCATGGACCAGGTCGCCGCCCTATCCCAGGAGCTTGAAGCGGCCAGCGCCACCTATGAGATTCAGATCTACTCCGGTGCCCCGCATGCCTTCACCGTGCTGGGCAGCGATCGCTACGACGCCCGCGCCGATCAGCACTCCTGGGCGGCCTTCAAAGACCTGCTCCAAGAAGTGCTGTAACCGCTGTCGTGGCGTCATTCAGTATGTCTCATCGACAGAAATATCTATTACTGATCAGCAAATAAACCTCCGCTCCTTTCTGTAGTATTGTCGGCCTGCAGCATGATGAACCACTGCACAACCACAACACAGAAAGGAGTCTGACGTGTCGAATCACGCCACTGCCACCGACCACAATGCCTGGCAGCGCATCCCGCTTTGGCAGAAAATCCTCGCCGGCCTGGTACTCGGCGTGCTGGCCGGCGCCCTGATGGGCAAGGACGCCAGCATCTTCAAACCGCTTGGCGATATCTTCATCAATGCCATCAAGATGCTGATCGTGCCCCTGGTATTTTCGACCCTGGTGGTCGGCATCACCGCCATGCGCGACCCTCAGAAGATGGGGCGCATCGGGGCACGCACCATCGCTCTGTACCTACTGACCACGGCCTTCGCCATCGCCATCGGCCTGCTCGCCTCCTGGGTATTTCAGCCCGGCGTGGGGCTTGAGATGAGCTTTGAGTCTGGCGTCGAGTCCAAGGAAGCGCCGAGCCTGGTCGAGATCCTGGTGGGTCTCGTGCCCCAGAACCCCATCGACGCCCTGGCCAGCGGCAATATCCTGCAGATCATCGTCTTCGCCATCGGCCTTGGCATCTCGCTTACGCTGATCGGCGAAAAAGGCGAGCCCACCGTGCGCGTCTTCGAGAGCTTCTCAGAGGCCATGGTCAAGCTCACCAACATCGTCATGGCCTTTGCGCCCATCGGCGTGTTCGGCCTGATCGCCCATGTGGCCGGCAGCTACGGCCTCGACGTGCTGCTGCCTCTGGCCAAGGTCATCGGCGTGGCCTATCTGGCAAGCGTGCTGCACGTGCTGCTGGTGTACTCGGGGCTGCTGGCCCTGCTTGGCCGCCTGAACCCGCTGCGCTACCTGCAGGGCATTCTCGATGCCCTGGTGGTCGCGTTCTCTTCCGCGTCATCTTCCGGCACCCTGCCGGTCTCGCTGCGCTGCGCCCAGAAGAATCTGGGGGTTTCCGAAGGCGTGGCGGGCTTCGTACTGCCGGTAGGTGCCACCATCAACATGGATGGCACCGCCATTTATCAGGGCGTGGTGGCCGTGTTCATCGCCCAGTTGCTGGGGGTCGATCTGAGCATGGCCGACTACGGCATGATCATCGTCACCGGCACCCTGGCCTCCATCGGCACCGCCGGCGTGCCCGGCGCCGGCCTGGTCATGCTATCCATCGTCATGGCCCAGATCGGTCTGCCGCTGGAAGCCATCGCCGTGATTGCCGGCATCGACCGCATCCTCGACATGGCACGCACCAGCGTCAACGTCGCCGGCGACCTGATGGTCACCACCCTGGTCGGCAAGAGCGAAGGCGAACTCGACGAAAGCGTCTATAACGCCCGCCACAAAAGCTGATTAGCGCCTAGGTTGTGCCCGAAAAGTCGACGAGCGAAGGCCAGACAAGGCAAAAATCGGCGAAAGAGCGGAGTTTACGGGGTGTAAATGAGCATCTTGAGCTTATTTTTAACGCCGTATGGGCGAGCGCAGTACTTTTCAGACATTGCCGAGTCGCCGCGCCCACACACCGGGCGCGGCGCACTCGCTAGGCCGCTCACATCCGTGTGCCTCCGCCATCACCGGCTTCACCTTTCAGGTACTGCTCTGTGGTCAGCAGGAATAGGCGGCGGAACAGCTCATGGATGGCCTCCTCGCGCTTGAGCGCCAGCAATTCCTCATCTTCACCATCCGACGCCGCCTGGCGCGGGTATTCCCAGGCCAAGCGCACAGAGCCAGAGCTTGAATCACGAATCTGCAGGCTAGGATTGGCTCCCTTGAGACGGGTATCGATCTGATAGGGCATGATGCTCTCCTTGATAGGGCCAATAAATGATAACGATTGTCATTTGCAATTTAGGCACCCCTAGGCCGCCTGTCAACGTCATCAGCCTCCCATCTGCACTTCTTTCATCCTCTGTCCTCATCTCGACTGCGCTGGTATCAGCCAGCAGACCTTCATTCCCGGCCTTCTTCCCAGGCGTGACCTGATGTTGCCAACACATGACTTTGCCAATGCACAATAGGCACGCTAGGTTATTGCACACACATTCAATAAAAGGCGCCTTATGAAACACCATTCTCGTCTACCGCTCGCCGCCGTTCTCGCGCTTGGCATCAGCCCACTCGCCGCCCAGGCCGATGCCCTCGAACAACAGCTCGAAGACCTGCAGGGCTTCCAGATCATCGCCCACCGCGGGGCCAGTGGTTACGCCCCGGAGCACACCTGGTTCGCCTACGACAAAGCCCGCGACATGGGGGCCGACTACCTCGAGCTGGACCTGCACATGAGCGCCGACAACCAACTGATGGTGATTCATGACGACACCCTGGAGCGCACCACCAATGGCGAAGGCAACGTAAAGGATCACAGCCTTGACGCCCTCAAGGCCCTGGATGCCGGCTCCTGGTTCAACCAGGCCCACCCCGAGTACGCCAACGACGACTATGCCGGCGCCAAGCTGCTGACCCTGGACGAAGTGATCGGCCGCTACGGCGACGACGTGCGCTACTACATCGAGACCAAGTCGCCCGAACGCTACCCCGAACTGCAGCGTGCCCTGGTCGAGACGCTTGAAGCCGAAGGCCTGGTGGACGCCGGTGCCGTGGTCATCCAGTCGTTCAGCCAGGACAGCCTCGAGCAGATCCATGCGCTCAATGCCGATATCCCACTGGTACAACTGGTGTGGTATTCCACCGCTGAAGACGGCGATGGCCTCAATGAATGGACCGGTGTGACCCCGGCCCCCGCCGAGATCACCGACGCCGACTTCAAGGCCATCGCCGACTACGCCATCGGCATCGGCCCCAACGTTGTCTATGACGGCCAGGACGTGATCGACGCCGACTTCGTCGCACAGGCCCACGCCAACGGCCTGCTGGTGCACCCCTATACCATCAACGAGCCAGACGCCATGCAGCGGCTGCTCGACTGGGGCGTCGACGGCATGTTCACCAACTTCCCCGACCGGTTGAACGCCATCGTCGAGTGAGGCCACCCCTCACCAAGCCTCACAAGGTTGGCCCGGCCATTTGAGCCGGGCTAGCTGCTACCGCTAGAGCGCCAAGCGTTCCACGGCGTTCTTATGCCAGCGCCTCTTCTACCAAAGCGCGCGCCTTCCGCGTCATCGGCAGCTCAAGCGCCAGTTCATGCGCGGCCGGCGACATCTTCTTCCAGGTCTTCTGCACGATGCGGATCAGATGGCCGTGTTCTATCTGCTTCGAGAAGTCGGCGAAGTAGTTCTCCAGAAACACCAAACAAGCGCAATCCTCCACCGCCTGAGTGCCCTCATCACGCCCCAGGCCCTGCTTGCGGATCATTTGCGCCACGCGTTCGGCCTGCTCGGACGAGTAACCGGCCTCTTCCATCGCCTTCGCCGTGATCTCGCCGGCCCGCCGGCCCTGATCGCGCCGCCAGGTGAGATACCCTACTCGGCCCTCCGGGTAATCCTCGCGCGGCACCTGCCAGCGCTGCAGATGCTGACCGCGTACCGCCAGCCACAACAACTCATCCGGCGAATCTCGCAGGCTCGACAGCCAGGCACTCATCCGCCGCGCATGCCACAGCTCGCGGGGTAGCAACTCGCCCTCGACCTCGACACTTCTTGGGTCTTGCCCATGCAAGGCATCGAGAGCGGCAAGCGCCTGATCAAAAGAAGACGTCATGGCAGCACTCCACTGGTGGATATGGACAATCAGCCTAACGCTGAAACAGCGGGGCCAACACCTAAGACCACCTCATACCATACTCGGTGTCTTCACCGGTGCTGTTGATAGCACTCGCTCTAGCTGCCTGGGCGGCAGTGAACACGCCTGCGGGGATCGGCCGAATGCCGAGTCGCGGGCGTAATTCTGGTACGGTTGAGCCCCGCGCCTGCGGGGATCGGTCGCAGGCCGGCATCACGAATGAATCGGGCGCCGGTTGAGCCCCGCGCCTGCGGGGATCGGGATTAGCGCCATGTCCTCGGCGGCGTCCCGGTCGGTTGAGCCCCGCGCCTGCGGGGATCGGGACACTGCCTCGATCTGGTGGGAAGACGCTCTCGGTTGAGCCCCGCGCCTGCGGGGATCGGACCTTTGCGCTCCGTCTACTCACCCTCGTGCCCGGTTGAGCCCCGCGCCTGCGGGGATCGGGCCTGGCGGACCTCGCGGCTCAGGTGCGTGTTCGGTTGAGCCCCGCGCCTGCGGGGATCGGGCCAAGCGGGTCTTCGATGACGACAACCGAACCGGTTGAGCCCCGCGCCTGCGGGGATCGGAATGGTGGCAACCAGGTTCGCCGACGTATCTGCGGTTGAGCCCCGCGCCTGCGGGGATCGGTTTATGTCACATAAAGCCATCAATATGTCCCCCGGTTGAGCCCCGCGCCTGCGGGGATCGGAAGCCCCACCGCCCGAAGGCGGTGGGGCTTTGCGGTTGAGCCCCGCGCCTGCGGGGATCGGCATGCAACAGATCCGGGATACGTGCTAGGCGACGGTTGAGCCCCGCGCCTGCGGGGATCGGTCCTCGAGGATCGCCAGTCGCTGCTGGGCGACCGGTTGAGCCCCGCGCCTGCGGGGATCGGATGACCAGGGTGTAGTCGCGCAACTGGCGACGCGGTTGAGCCCCGCGCCTGCGGGGATCGGGATAATCCGCCGTCGGACGGGCGCTTCATGCGCGGTTGAGCCCCGCGCCTGCGGGGATCGGGTGGGTGGGTTGGGTCACTCGGCACCTCCCGGCGGTTGAGCCCCGCGCCTGCGGGGATCGGTCCAGGGCCAGCAGGGCGCCGACGCCGTAATACGGTTGAGCCCCGCGCCTGCGGGGATCGGTGGCCCATGCGGTCACCGGCGGTTCCGCTGCGCGGTTGAGCCCCGCGCCTGCGGGGATCGGGGATCCTCGATGAATGCCGACCATGCCTCATTCGGTTGAGCCCCGCGCCTGCGGGGATCGGGCCGCATCGGCAATGGCCTGCAGCCGGGCATTCGGTTGAGCCCCGCGCCTGCGGGGATCGGGTACGTCTATCGGTTTCAATGGGTGTCCCTCCCGGTTGAGCCCCGCGCCTGCGGGGATCGGCTGGCCGCGGTGCCGGTAACGCGGGTATGCACCGGTTGAGCCCCGCGCCTGCGGGGATCGGCGGCGGTTCGTATGGTCTGAAACCTCCTGACCCGGTTGAGCCCCGCGCCTGCGGGGATCGGGCTTTACACAATCAACTGAAAATTTGTTGGCACGGTTGAGCCCCGCGCCTGCGGGGATCGGCCTGGTGCCTGCGTTACGGCCTGAAATGGATGCGGTTGAGCCCCGCGCCTGCGGGGATCGGCTAACCATCACTATCGCCCCCCTCAGGCTGAACGGTTGAGCCCCGCGCCTGCGGGGATCGGCACCGCCGACAGCCTGACCGACTCCCTGGAAGCGGTTGAGCCCCGCGCCTGCGGGGATCGGTTCGTCGTAAGAGTCGTTGCCGGTGCCGATCGCGGTTGAGCCCCGCGCCTGCGGGGATCGGCATTCCAAAACCGATCAGAAGAATGAAAAGACCGGTTGAGCCCCGCGCCTGCGGGGATCGGAAGAAGAACGGTCGCTAGACGAAGAATTACGCGCGGTTGAGCCCCGCGCCTGCGGGGATCGGCTCCGAGTTATTCAGCGCGCCGTTGGCGATGGCGGTTGAGCCCCGCGCCTGCGGGGATCGGGGCGGCTTCCGGCGAGTCGATGGCTATGAGCGCGGTTGAGCCCCGCGCCTGCGGGGATCGGGCGCGCCTGGGTGGAGCAGGGCCGCGCGGGCGCGGTTGAGCCCCGCGCCTGCGGGGATCGGGTATCGGCGCGATACCCCTTGATGAAGGTCGGCGGTTGAGCCCCGCGCCTGCGGGGATCGGTTCGCCTGCTGGGCTGGGATACCGACGATGACCGGTTGAGCCCCGCGCCTGCGGGGATCGGCTGTTATAGTCGGTGTCTGACATGGTTCTTGCCGGTTGAGCCCCGCGCCTGCGGGGATCGGTTACAGGCACCGGCGATGTCACCGGCATTCAGCGGTTGAGCCCCGCGCCTGCGGGGATCGGAACACTCACCGGGAGGTGACACCATGGCAGGACGGTTGAGCCCCGCGCCTGCGGGGATCGGTATAAGAGAAAGTCATACCGCGATTCAGTAAACGGTTGAGCCCCGCGCCTGCGGGGATCGGGTCCAGTCCACCTTGTAGTTCTGATCGTTGGGCGGTTGAGCCCCGCGCCTGCGGGGATCGGTATCCGGCGATAGCGGTGGAGTCTGACAGTCCCGGTTGAGCCCCGCGCCTGCGGGG
This sequence comes from Onishia taeanensis, assembly GCF_013349955.1. Lineage (GTDB taxonomy): Bacteria > Pseudomonadota > Gammaproteobacteria > Pseudomonadales > Halomonadaceae > Onishia > Onishia taeanensis_B. Next base: position 79,153 of record NZ_JABVXC010000006.1, read on the forward strand.
ATCGGAGATCGGCGTCGGCAAGGGCTCAGATAACGAGCGGTTGAGCCCCGCGCCTGCGGGGATCGGCCACATTTATCTCGAACCCCTGCATCTGGTCGCGGTTGAGCCCCGCGCCTGCGGGGATCGGGGCGTCATGGCCTCCGATCCGGTCGAGGCCGACGGTTGAGCCCCGCGCCTGCGGGGATCGGGTCGATTTTCTAGTTAATTTCGGGACTCTTGATGGTTGAGCCCCGCGCCTGCGGGGATCGGTATCTAATGGCTGTTTATGTCGTCACCGGCAAACGGTTGAGCCCCGCGCCTGCGGGGATCGGGACGTTCTCATCCCGGCCGCTGCCTGCGCGGCCGGTTGAGCCCCGCGCCTGCGGGGATCGGACTAATCGTAGACGATTGTTTAGAAAGAACAAAATCGCTGTTGGAAATTCCACCAGCGATTTTGCTCATTTTTCGATCAATGCGTTTTGTTAAAGATCCAATAAAATCAATCAGTTGGTTTCTTGAGGTAAAAAGCGCACCAAACGCAGCCCATCGTGGTCGATAGGCTCGCGTCGGTTGGAACCATAGGTCTGAAATTCAAAGCCTGATTCGTGGTTACTGGACCAGGCCATGGCAACGTTGCCGTCTTCAGCCAATGCATCGACCTGCTCCCAGATCATTTCGCGAATGCGCTGGCTGACATCCCCCACATAGACCCCAGCACGAATCTCCAGCAGCCAGATGGCGAGCCTACCGCGCAAACGCGGTGGCACGGCTTCTGTCACAACGACAAGCATGGCCATGTCATTTGCTCCTGTGTCCCTGGTCACCCACGGAGGCGGGTTCGGGAATGGCGGGCAACATGGCTTCCGGCGCTGGCGGAGGCGGCTCGATATCGCCTGCCGCCAATACGTCTTCGATCATGGGAATCAGACGCTGCAGCACACGGCTTTTCTTGAAGGCATCACGGCATGCGATGCGCACCTCGCGCTCGGGCGTCGCGGGTTGACGCGCGGCAATGCGAAAGGCCGCGGGGACTACGGTCTCGAATTTGACGATATCGGCAATGTCATAGACAAAGCTCTGAGGCTTGCCGGTATGCAAAAAACCGATGGCAGGCGCGTAGCCTGCCGCTAGAATCGCGGCCTCGGTGATGCCATACAGGCAGGCGGTGGCGGCAGATAGGCATTGATTGGCCACGTCTGACGACTCCCATTGCGTTGGGTCATAGCGACGCCCCTGCCACTTCACGCCATACTGCTTGGCCAGCATTTGGTAGGTCTTGCGGACCCGAGCGCCTTCCATGCCGCGCAACTGCTCAATACTACGTCTCGAGGGTGGCGGTTCACCGAAACGCAGCTCGAACATCTTGCGGACGACTTTCAGCCGCAAGGAGTCATCCAGCGCCAGTTTCGCCTGATAAAGCAGCTTATCGGAACGCGCACCTCCGGGCTGACCCGCGCTATAGAGGCGTACGCCAGCATCGCCCACCCAGATCAGCAAGGTGCCCACGGTCGCCGCTAGTTTGACAGCGGCATGAGAGACCCGGGTGCCTGGTTCAAGCAGCAAGCAGGCCACTGAGCCGACGGGAATATGCATGCGCTCGCCGTTCACTTCATCAATGACGACGAAGGCGCCATCACGCACGTCGATCTGTCCCATGCCGACGAAGATCATCGACATGCGATCTTTCTCAGGGATCGGCTTGAGGGGAATAAAACCCATCTTGGCCTCCTTGCCATTGCTCTTTCAGGGTGACGGATCAGGGGCGACGTACCAGCAGTAATCCGCAGCCGAAGGCCTTGGCGCGCCCCAACCCTGTAGCCAGCGTCTCGACCAGCTTCCCCGGGTCGGTAACCTCCAGCAGGCCCTCGTAATCCACGCTGGAGAACTGGATGGCATCGCGCCGCCCTGATTTGCTTAGGGCATGTTGACGATAGCCGCCCACTTCCGGATCCGCGACCAGGCGAAAGCCGCTGCTACCAGCACGGGTCTTGAGCCAGTCACGTGCGGCCTGATCCATCGCCTGCACGCATTCTTCGCTGGTGCGTTGCCCGGGTGGAAACGGCTTCTTCGCCGCCATCAACACGTCGCTGCGCGGCGAATGCTTGGCACCTTCAACGCGCCTAGCTACCGTGGGGTTAGCGCGCAGCCGAAAGGCCAGTTGATCGCCTGCCGACAGGCTCGGCTCGAAAAGCTTGCACTGCACGTCCAGCAGCCCTTGTCGCGCGGCCGGCTCGCGATCTGAAAGCACATAGAATAGCGGCAACCCCTTGGGCACCTTGCTCTGGCTAGCATCACCTTCTTCCATCTCCTGGCGGAAAAGGAAAGGCCTGGCGCCTTCATGGCCCGGAAACAGCTGCCACAGCAATTGGTGGGCCGCATAAGCGCCGCCCTCCATGATCTCGAACAGGCTCTCGCGGGAGAGGCCGTTGAGATCGACCCGAACACGTGAGAGATACATCAGCGCGCCTCCTTGGCGTTGGCATCACGAGCGAAGCGCCGATATTCGACGCGTGGCCCAAACTGCCAGCGGCGCCGATTCAGCGGTTGATCCCAGACTTCGCTGGACTCCGCACCTTGACCCTCGCCGTCGAGGCACTCGGCGTCGCCTTCCCAGTAGTACATCACTTCATCCGGCAATCTCAGCAAATGCCTCTCGCCAGGAAGGATGGGCTCGAAGTCGCTATCGAGGGCAGCCCGCAATGTCTCGGCGGGTACCCGGCGCGGCGCCAAAGGGGCCGCTAACGGGCATGATTTGCGCCCCAGGAAGAGTGGAAAACACGGTCGCTCTAGTGCTTTTTCCAAGGCTTCGAGCGATATCGTGGCCGATGCGGTGGCCCAAACCGCCACGGTCCACAGGCCATCACAGCGATAATCGCGACTGGAAAGAATCGTGTTGAGCACCTTGCGCGGTGCGTTGAGTTCATCCCGCCGAGTGCGATAGGTCACCTTGTTTTGGGTCGAGGGAACTTGTGCGGTGTGATAGTCCCTCAGCAAGGTGCCGGGCGAGCGCTGCTTTATGGCGACGCGCACGCTTTCGCCAAGCGCCTGCTGGCCGGCATCGTCGTCGCGGCGGATGCCCAGCGCTGCGCCCAGCAGTCCGATGATCGCACCACGCCCAGGATGGGTGGCGGTGGGACGCGTTTCACCCACAGCCGCCTCGCCCCAACTGGCGAGCGGCGCATAAAGCCGAAAGACCAGATAGTCCGTCATATCGGCTCCTTACTGCGCAGCGTGAAGAAACTCGATCAGCGACGCGAGACTGCCGGTATGCACCTCGCCGTCGAGATCGGGCTTAGCGTAATCCGGCTCAGCGGATACCACGAAACGTCGCTCGGCACCGGGGCCGTAGGCGGTGTCGAAGGCCTTGGCTTGGCGCTCCAGGCGAGTGATGGCCTCCAGCGCCTGATCCTGGCCCTGTACGGGACGCAGGAAGGCTGCGGAAAGGGAGCGCGGCTGCTGGTCGCCCTGCTCAGCGAGCACGTAACTGGCATGAGCTCGTGAGCCAAAGCTGTTCTGCTTGCCCTTGGGAGAGGTACGCACGGCGGCCTCTACCAACGCAGCGATGGCACGCTCGGCCAGCTCGCTGTTGCCCTGAAGGTTATCGACTAGCTGCCGGCGGTCGATACAGATATAGGTGTAGAACAGGCCCGCACCAAACCCCGCCTCGCCGATATGGGCGGCGCCGCGATCCTCGTCTCCCTCTTTGAGGTCATCAACCGCTGTGAAGTAGTCGTCTTCGACTTCGGCGGCGTGCACGGTAATGGCATGCGCCACCTGGCAAGCTGCTTCGACGTTGTAGGCGGGCACCGCTGCCAGCATGCGGCCAAACAAAGCGATATCGGCAGCCGCCGGCTTATGCCTCAACAGGTCCAGGTCGGCTTTATCAGGAGCACGGTTCTCGGCCGCCAGCGTCTCGACCAGGGCATCCACTGCGGCTTGCTCTTCGGGACCGACATGCACCAGCTGGCTGGTTGCCAGCTCATTCTTGGCTACGTCACCGAACACCTTGGCGATCTCGGTTGCCCAAGTCCTGGCATCTTTCTCCTTCACGCCTTTTTCGCGCAAGCGATCATTGGCTTCTATTCCCACTCGCTTTGTACGCTGCCCGCGATGCTCGCCCAGCGCCTCTTCAAACAGTGCAGAGGTACGCCAGGTGCGTTTGAGGCTCTGCGACGATACCCGCAGACGCTTGGCGCCCCCCATGATGGCGGTCTTGGGTCGCCCCAGGTCATCGCGATTGAGGTTAGCCGGCGGATAGGAAGTCAGCAAATGTAGCTGGATGAAGTGGCTCATGGTCAAAGTCCCTGTCGTCGTATAGGTGATGAAAAGTCGATCAGTCGCTATCGCGCTGGTACTTCGCCAGCGCGTCGAAGTAGTCGTTGGCCCACACGAAACCCAGCCGCTTCGAAGGCTCGGCGTGTAAACGGCCACGGTATTCACGCCACCATAGGGCGATGTTGTCCGCTAAATGCACCACGCTGATGTCGCGTTTATCAATCAGCGCCAGTGCACGGCGCAGCCGCTGCACAAGCTCTTGTGGAGAATGGCAGTCCATCAACTGCTGAAAACGCAGCTCGCTCATGCAAGGCTTACCGGTGCCATTCTTTTCTTGCCCCAGCCGGCTACCCAGAGAGGCACTGGGGGTTTCTGCACGCACCTCGGCCAGTACCAAGGCGATGCAGCTCCACTGCTGCAAGCGCTCATCACGATACTGAGTGGGCTGCTCGGGCAAGGACTGCCACAGATGTCGGAAGCCTTCACTCAGCATGGCGGCTTCGGTCGACTCACAGCGCCGCAGCCGAGCACGCATGCCTTTCGGCCAGGGCGGCGCCTTGGTGTGTGTCGCCAACTCCTGCGGGGACAAGGTCAAATGCTGCCACCAGACCCGCACCTTGAAGGCCTCACCCGGCGACAGCGCCAGCAATCTCTCCGGCACCTTTTTCTCTGATGACGGCGTATCGGCCATCTCCGGCGTTTCGCTCTGGCTCATGGTGCGGCCTCTTCGGTTGATGGGCTTGCTTTGGCGTCAGTCAGCGTGAAACCACCCTGCTGGGCAAATTGGGTCACGACCTTACTGCCCTTACTTTTCCCCGACAGCCACGCCGAAAGCTGGCGGCGCGCGCGGGTAATACGCTTCATATCCAACTCGGGGAAGGGACCACTTAGGGCCTGGGTTTCGAACAGTGTCAGTGCCTCACGGCGAAGCGCCAAATACCAGGCCTTAGCCACCTGAGACGGCATATGCGGCCCCTCACCCTGCTGAAGGGCCTGCTGAAGCCCAGACAAGGCGCGAAAGAACTCAGCCTGCGTGGCTTCATAGAACTGACTGTCGATAGGCGTCAGGTCACCCTTGGCATCGGCAGGGCGCGAGAACCAAGCGTTTTTGATCTGCGTACGGGACATCCAGGCCGTCTGGCGGGAAAGCTCGATGAATGCCTGCACCCAGGTGCGCAGTCGCTCCTGTTGATCCGGCGGCACTGCGACCAGCGGCATTTCCACGCTGTACCAGCCACGCGGCTTCATGTTGTCCATGTCGTAGCCGAAGACCCATAGCCGGGGCTTTAGCAACGCATCTATCTCCTCACCGGCACGCCGCTCCTGGGCCACGAAATCCACTTTGTGGCTGAGATAGTCATGAATCACGCCCGCTGGCAGGGCGCCGCTTCCTTCTGCATCGCTAAGAACCAGATTCGACCAGTGCCGGTAGCCCAATCCGCCGGGCTGGCCCTTGGTTGAAAGCGGCAGCTCGTTGGGCTTCTTGGGATCGCGGCGGTAAGGCGTAAGAGGGTGCTGCCAGGGGCCATCATAGTTGGCACCATAATTCTTGGCGCGGATCTCGCTCACCCGTTGCGATACCGGGCGGCCACAAAGGTCACAGCAGCCCTCATCCGAACGGACGTCCAGCCGGAAACGCCGTGGCATGGCCCAATACGCATGCAGGGGGTGCATCTGTTCCGGCAGTACTTCGCTGCCTTTCTTGTCGCTGACGCGCGTCGGCCCCATCCAAGGGAAAAGGGTGTCGTCATCGGGGCGCCGGTCAGCAACGCGGCCTTTAGCAGTGAACGCTTTGAGGGGCATCACATTCAGCCACAGCCGCTCCCAGAGGGTTGCATCCGCCTGGTCAGGAAGCACTAGCGTGGTCAGGGGGCCACCGCCCCGCAGCCCAACGCGATAGCCCGCACCGCCGGATGGCGCATTGATCTGCATGGTGAATAAGGCTAGCGCCGCGCAGTCCTCACAGATCGCCTCGACTCGACCTCGTTTGACGAAATGATCGGTATTCAACTTAAGGCCGTTGGCCCCTGGCGAGTCGACCAAAAGCCCCGCAACCGGGCCAGGCTTGGCATCCTCGAGCGGGTCTAGATCCTGCATAAAGCGCGCACCGTCGCCTTGAAACTCGAAGGCCGCTGCGAAATCCGCGAATGCCTCTTCCAGTGCCGCAACGCTAGGAGGCTCGATACTGCGGTCCACCCATTCGCCGTACTCCTGAGGAGGGTACACCGTCTGCAGCAAGCCGATCAGAAACTGATACGCCGCACCCTGGAAGTCCGCCCGTGGCAAGGCCAGATCAACGACATCCGGGCAGGCAATAGCCGAAGGCGGGCGATAGGTAGTGCTTCCATCCCGGGCACGGAAGGGAAGCCAAGGGTCTTTCAGCAGATTCATATCGGTAAGCCACCCATAAAATAAGGGATGTTGGTATGATGCGCCTGCCCGTAGGCAGGCGCTGATCTTACCTAGCGCTTCTTCTTCCTCGTTTTCCTAGGCCTGATTGGCCACGCCTGATAGCCGTACTCGTGCGCATCGAGCACCTTCCCGTTTTTAGTCCTTCTATACCGACGAAATATCATCCTGAAACCTCCATACCGTTTAACGGCTCAAATTGGAGGCGACGGCTCACTTGCATGAGCGGACCGAATCACATAGCTTGTCGTTGCGTGCAACAGGCTCGAGTCGGTGAACGTCGCCGCTTCGAGCTTCACAAATAAAAAGAGTCAAAATAACTCGACTAGCTAGTTGAGAAGCTCGAGTACATCAATACTCTCTCAACATAGAGAGTGTCAAGTCGTTGCTGTCCGGCCTTATCGCTCACCACCTAGTGGTGATGAACCGAGTCATAATAAATCGACCGCACGTTCCCCGCCCTGGCGGGGCTGCCTGCTCCTCATTCGAGGAGCAGGCCCCACCGGCAATCATATCGACAGCCATCATCGGCCTCGGCCAACCAGGGCTGCACGAAGCGCAGTGCCTTATAACGTTCTTGCAGAGCCTCCCATTGGGCCTGGTAACTCGGCGGCAAGCTGGCCAGCTTGGCTACCTGGCTCTGGCGTAGCTTGAGCTGGCTCAGCATATCGGCATGACGCTCGGCGTCGGCCCACAGCGCCAGGGCGCCGTCGCTGTCACAGGTCAGCAACGCGATGTTGAGGGTCGGTTCGTCGACCAGCCGGGTGCCAATCTCCTGCTCTTCCTGCCATTGATGACGGTTCCATACGTAGCCATCCTCGAGGACCAGAGCATTGAAGTTCGCCATTGATCCAGCCACGTTCTGCATGCCGCACTGCTCCCAGCGCGCCGCCTGTAGTCCATCGGGGACAAGGTCTGCGACCTCGCCGTATACGCTTTCGATCAAAGTTCTGGCTTGCTCGGGCATGCGAATCTCGCCCTGCTCGCGCAAGACACGTTGGGTGAGCCACGCAAGGGAAGTGTCGCGATAAACGAAATGGCTACCCGGCAGGGTGCGCTTCAGCCAGTGCTCGTCGGGGTCTTCGGTCCACTCGGGCGCCAGCACCTGAAGCACAGGCGAACGCCGGTTGCCGCGAACGTGACGCTGCAAGCGACCGGCACGCTGAATCAGCAAGTCGATGGGAGCCAGATCGCTGACCATGAGATCGACATCGCAATCTAGCGACTCCTGGAAGACCTGCGTGCTGATCAATACCTGGCCACGACGGATATCGGCCGTGGAATCCTTGCCCAACCGCTCGATGACGTCAGACTCGATACGCTGGCGGTCGCACATGGCAAAGCGGCTATGGAACAGCAAGCAACGATCCGGCGTGGGGTGGCGCTCGCGAATGGCCTCAAAGGCGCGAATGGCGTCATCCACGGTATTGCGCACCCAGGCGACGCATTCGCCGGCCTCAACGGCTGCCATGATAGCCTCTATGGCCTGATCTTCCTGAGTGAGCCAATCGACGCCGACGGCCCGCGACACTTTAAGCCTAGCCTTCAAGGCAACTTCGTTAGGCTCGTCCTCAGTAACCTGCGTTAGCAGGGGGAAATCGTCCTTCATCATCTGCTGGGGCCCCAAGCCAAGCCCTGCCCGCCAGGCCGCTCCCAGGGCATCGCGCATGGCCTGAGGTAAGGTGGCCGTTAAGAGGATGGCACTTCCACCCTGCTGGGCGTGATAGCTCAGCAGTTGACCGAGCAGCGCCTGCATATAGTGATCGTAGGCGTGGACCTCATCGATGATCAGCACCTTGCGCGCCAGGCCATAGAGTCGTAGCGACTGATGGCGAAACGGCAGCAACCCCATCAGCACCTGGTCAATGGTGCCCACGCCTACATCAGCCAATAGCGCCTTCTTACGCGAATCGGCGAGCCAGCGGTTGCACTGAGCTGTCGCTGTGGCCTCACCCGGTTCATAGTCGCGATCACCCGGCTGGGGCCGATCAATAGCCAGGGTAAAATCTTCATTCAGCTTGCTGGCACCATGGGCGAGCACGAAAGATGGATCAGAGTCTGCGCTATAGAAACGGCGATGCAGGGCACCAAGGCGGGTGTACATGGCATTGGAGGTCGCCATGGTGGGTAGGGCGAAATACAGCCCCTCACCATGCCCGGCCTCCAACAGTCGCTGCGCCAAAATGCAGGCGGCCTCCGTCTTGCCGGCGCCGGTGATGTCTTCGAGGATAAATAGCTGTGGCCCCGGCGATAGCGTCAGCGTCTCGGCCTCACGCTGCAAAGGGGTCGGCGTCACGGCTTGGCCATCGAACCAGGACGACAGTCCCTTGTAGGGCAGCGGCTCAGGCAACCGCTTGAACCCGGTGTCACTCAGGGCCTCTTCGGCACGCGGCTGGGCATAGTGCGTCCAATAGTCGGCGAGCGACATCTCTTCGACGCAGTAGTGGAAATGCGTCTGGTTCGACCCCAACCAGTCGCTGAGAGTCGCCCAACCGGCAATAGTCCAACTCAGAACTTGGAAGGCCTGAAGCCACTCGTCCGATATCAGCTTATCGACGGGCCACTCGACCTCAATCAGGCGTGTCCAGTCGGCAACGAATTGCTTGGCAGCAGTGGCATCATCGGCAACGTCATCACTGCCAAAAAAGCACGCCAGCTCTAGCGCTCCCCCCGTCACCGGTTGACCGTGGTGGCCAAACAGGGGAACCAGCAAGGTGGGCAGCGACTCGGTCAACCGGCGGCGGGACTGTCGCTCCGGCATGCCACCGGGCCAGCAGAGCGTGCCGTCTTTCAGCCATTCCATCCAGCACTCTTGCCACAGCAGTGCACCCAGCCGGTCGTGACGCTCGCTGTACTTGCAACGAGGTAAGGCAGGCACCAGCCTGCCGCCTTGCGACTGGGCGAGCCCCTGAAACGCCCGCGAAAACTTACCGAGATCGTGAAGTCCCAGCAGGAAAACAAAGAAACGTTGCAACGCCTCGGAGGTCATGTCCAACTGCGCGGCCATGCGCTGCGTCAGCGCCCGTTCCGGCGCCAGCAATTGCCAACCAACGGCGGCCACGTCGAGACAGTGATAAGGCAACAGATGATAAGGAGCGCCGTCGCCTGCTGGCTTGGCCTTGCCCCAATAGCGATAGTAACTCACCCACGAACTCCCTTTCGTATTGAGCTTACCCCGCCCATATAAGCATCCGAGCTTCTTGCCTGCCACCCCACTCCCATTACGTATCAGGCCCTCACTCTGCTTTAGGTGACGAGCATCATTCTTTTGCGAATGCCCATGCCCCCATAAGCTCAGTGGCGCCTGCTCCTCTATTTCACGCCCTGGCCTCTTCCATGAGTTTTTTCTTGCTAAGCGATTCAGTGCCTGTCTTTCTCTTAGCCACTCACCCCTAGCCTCAAGACCAATTGTTATGTTATAACTTTCGCCTCGTTTCTAGACTCAGCTTCATGAGCCAGTTTCAGACCACACCCCGAGAGACCGCTCCATGGCACACCGCCACCGGCCGGAAGGCCCCTGTCATTTTTCACTGATGTCGCTGTCCTGGGCGCGGCGTTTGCTGCTGGCTGCGGCACCGCTGGCGGTGCTGTGGCTCGCGGTGTCTTGGGCCGCAGGGTGGTGGTCCTGATGGCGCGCCTGGCTCTGCACGATCTAAGCCTCGCCCAGGGCGGCCGCACCGTGCTCGAACATATCGAGGGTCAGTTCCCGGATGGCGCCATCACGGCGCTGATCGGCCCCAACGGTGCCGGCAAGAGCACGCTGATCCAGGGCATCATGGGCCTGTTCAAGCCTTCCCAGGGTCGTATATCTATCCCACCGTCCGCTGGGCGAGCTCTCCGGCGGCCAGCGCCAACGCGCCCTGTTCGGCCGCACGCTGATGCAGGAAGCCGAACTGCTGCTGCTCGACGAGCCCTTCGCCAATGTCGATATCGAGACCGTCGAAGTACTGACCGGGGTGCTACGCGACATGGCAGATCAAGGCACCACCATTCTGGTGGTGCTCCACGACCTCGATCAGTTGACTCGGCTCGCCGACGAGGTGCTGCTGCTGGACAACGGTCACGGGCGCTGGACAACGCCTCAGGCCGTGATCGACCAGCCAACCCGCGGCACCCGCCGGGTCTCGCCGCTCATGCCGACCCAAGACGCGGACACGCCCCATGCCTGAACTCTTCAATAGCCTCTTCATCGCGCCCTTCGACTACGGCTTCATGCAGCAGTCGCCGCAGCGGTTCCGGCTCGATGCCGAGCCGTAGCGCCAGCTGTTGCGTCAGTGGGCGCTCTGGCGACAGCAAATGCCAGCCGACGGCCGCGACATCCAGGCTGTGCCACGCCAGAAGATGACACGCATCGCCCGGCTGGCCGGGCATCGCCTTACCCGCGTAGCGGTGATAAAAAGCAATCGAGCCATTTTCTACCGACATACTCAGCTCCTTCGGTGGGGACCGGTAACGAAACCCATTGATTGGATTCGCACCGACCAGGCCGCCCTTATACCTGGAAGACCATAAAGCGAGATGGGGCCTCGTGTCTGCGGGGAACGATGGCTCAACGGCGGTGGCTATAAGCACAACGTCGGTTGATACCCGCGCTTGCGGGGAGCTGAATGATGATGCTTGGCACCGTAAGATTCACACTTTGATAACATGTACATGGCCAAGTCACGCGGGAGTGGGCCCGCACAGTACGGTTTATTTTGCGCTATCTTTGACATAGGATTCTAACTTCCTAGCGTTGCAACGTCGGCAAGATAGCGTGCTGAACGTATAGCGTTGGAAGCCACCGTTCAGGAGTAAGGTCATGAAACGTCGCGCAACGAGCAGCCGTACCCTGCGTGCAGCAGGCTCCGTGATGGATATTTGGCCAGTCGAAAGCTACGCCCAGTACATGCCCAAAGGCAGTGATCAAGAACGTATCGCCCAGCATTGGAACACCGTTGGCAGCCACCTCCGTTCAGCCTTGAGCCAATATGCCGTCAACCACACCGCCAAACGGTGAGCAGCCTTCTCAGCGCGACCTCTCCCTTCAAGACGAGCAACAGGTCGACGAGGAAACCCAAAAGGAGCTCGTCGACCTTATTGAGCAGTTGCATCATGGACAGCTTTCCGAGGAAGAACAGGTACGGTTAGGCGATTTGATCGTCAATGCCCCCGCCCCTGAGCCCCAAAACCAATCCGTCGCCATGATGCGGCAAGTGAGCTATCAAGGCCCCCTCCCGCCTCCCGAGCAACTGAATGCCTATGATGAGGAAACGCGCCGCCTCATCGTGAATATGGCCGTCGACGAACAGCACCATACGCACGACATGCGTCGCAAGGGTCTGGAGGGTGCGATCAAGAAAGATGAACGTGGACAACGATACGGGCTGACCGTTGCCATCGTCGGCCTCGTGGCAGCCACCGTGATCGCACCCTTCAGCTCTGTCGCTGCGGGTGTGATCGGAACGCTGGATCTCGTTGGCATGGTCGCGATATTCGTTGCTCCTCGCATCTTGGAAAAGCAACGTACAGGCAGCAAGTCTCCAGAAGACGACGCCTAGCGCACCCACCCTGAATACCACCGACTACTTTCGCTTACGGTTGAGCCCCGCGCCTGCGGGGATCGGCTTCGATACGCTACCAGCGGTCGATGCCAACACGGTTGAGCCCCGCGCCTGCGGGGATCGGCGGTTCATGCAGGGGACACCGTACATTTCGACCGGTTGAGCCCCGCGCCTGCGGGGATCGGCGCGACTGGGAGAACCGCAGCCAGGTACTGACCGGTTGCCCCGCGCCTGCGGGGATCGGATCGAGGCGCAGTCGAAGGACGACGAGCGAGTCGGTTGAGCCCCGCGCCTGCGGGGATCGGCTCCAAACTCTGAAAGTTACGGAATGAGGATACGGTTGAGCCCCGCGCCTGCGGGGATCGGCGGTCTGACTGTGCTGAAAGAATGCGTCCCAGCGGTTGAGCCCCGCGCCTGCGGGGATCGGGCTGGCGAAAGGCTGTAGGGATTTACCCCCCCCGGTTGAGCCCCGCGCCTGCGGGGATCGGCCTTGATGAAGAGCCGGTCAAGACCACGCTGTACGGTTGAGCCCCGCGCCTGCGGGGATCGGGTCTGGTGCGTGCCGTCAGCATCGACGCCCGCCGGTTGAGCCCCGCGCCTGCGGGGATCGGAACCTTCCGCCATTGCTCCAAGGTATAGGTCGCGGTTGAGCCCCGCGCCTGCGGGGATCGGGAATTCCGCGAGTCCGGGGCCAAGACAGGTTACGGTTGAGCCCCGCGCCTGCGGGGATCGGAAAAAGTCACCGGCCTCACCGTCGGCGGCACGCGGTTGAGCCCCGCGCCTGCGGGGATCGGGCTGACCGACATCAAGATCGAGAGCGACGTGCCCGGTTGAGCCCCGCGCCTGCGGGGATCGGGCGCTCATCGCCCGTCGCCCCGATAGGAGCATCGGTTGAGCCCCGCGCCTGCGGGGATCGGGAGGCCGACGATAAACAGATCCTCACCTATACCGGTTGAGCCCCGCGCCTGCGGGGATCGGTGCTGTTCGCGATCGGTAACGGCCTGCCACGACGGTTGAGCCCCGCGCCTGCGGGGATCGGATCGGGAACAGGCGACGCAGCAGCTCGCGGATCGGTTGAGCCCCGCGCCTGCGGGGATCGGGGCGAGAACGGCGACCAGCGCATCCGCGGCGACGGTTGAGCCCCGCGCCTGCAGGGATCGGCCAACAAAGGTGCGCGCCTTCTCGAATAGCGACGGTTGAGCCCCGCGCCTGCGGGGATCGGTTTGGACGTCGCACGCTCAACGGTCCACAGCTCGGTTGAGCCCCGCGCCTGCGGGGATCGGGGAGAAGTCAGGGACTGCCGATAGCATCGTACCGGTTGAGCCCCGCGCCTGCGGGGATCGGTGTGCGCGCGTGGTCGGGTCATGCCGCTTTCACGGTTGAGCCCCGCGCCTGCGGGGATCGGCTGCACGCTCGAAAGTTGGGCTGGGACGTGATCGGTTGAGCCCCGCGCCTGCGGGGATCGGCACTTGATCCAGGGCGTTTCGTTGTTGCCGTGCGGTTGAGCCCCGCGCCTGCGGGGATCGGTGGCAGGGCGCGCGCTATGAACTGCGCGTGACCGGTTGAGCCCCGCGCCTGCGGGGATCGGCCTTGATGAAGAGCCGGTCAAGACCACGCTGTACGGTTGAGCCCCGCGCCTGCGGGGATCGGAACTGAACAAGCTGTTCGACACCAAGCAGCGTCGGTTGAGCCCCGCGCCTGCGGGGATCGGGGCGAGAACGGCGACCAGCGCATCCGCGGCGACGGTTGAGCCCCGCGCCTGCGGGGATCGGGTCTGGTGCGTGCCGTCAGCATCGACGCCCGCCGGTTGAGCCCCGCGCCTGCGGGGATCGGAACCTTCCGCCATTGCTCCAAGGTATAGGTCGCGGTTGAGCCCCGCGCCTGCGGGGATCGGGGCACCGAGGCATTAGATGTCTGGGCCACTGGCGGTTGAGCCCCGCGCCTGCGGGGATCGGAGCGTCTTGTGCCAGCCGATGTCGTTATCCAGCGGTTGAGCCCCGCGCCTGCGGGGATCGGACGATCTCGCGCTCTTCGGGCTCATGCCCTGGCGGTTGAGCCCCGCGCCTGCGGGGATCGGGGTCCTATCGAGAACGCTGACCGGGATGCCAGCGGTTGAGCCCCGCGCCTGCGGGGATCGGACAATATTTTCCATCGCCAAGTTTGATGACAGCGGTTGAGCCCCGCGCCTGCGGGGATCGGCTCGTTCTGGTGGATCAGCCACAGGAAGGGCACGGTTGAGCCCCGCGCCTGCGGGGATCGGGGCTACCTCTATGGCACTGCGAAAGAGGTTTGCGGTTGAGCCCCGCGCCTGCGGGGATCGGATCCCTCCCCCCTTGGCCCGCTTTCAGCGGGTCGGTTGAGCCCCGCGCCTGCGGGGATCGGATCAATCGAGCGGCCCAGGAGCACACATACAACGGTTGAGCCCCGCGCCTGCGGGGATCGGTTTGGCAGGGAATAGGACGACGGCCTAAGTGGCGGTTGAGCCCCGCGCCTGCGGGGATCGGATAGCGGCGATGACTTTCAGAACATTCGTAGCCGGTTGAGCCCCGCGTCTGCGGGGATCGGCATTTCTACACACTCAGGGTTCACCCTATCCGCGGTTGAGCCCCGCGCCTGCGGGGATCGGGCCCTGGATTTTCAGGTCAGCCAGTACGGCGCCGGTTGAGCCCCGCGCCTGCGGGGATCGGCAAGTCGGCCGCCACCAGCTGCACGCCACCCGCGGTTGAGCCCCGCGCCTGCGGGGATCGGCATGCGGATTGCTCCTGGGTGATAGAGGCAGGCGGTTGAGCCCCGCGCCTGCGGGGATCGGTCGACAATCAGCCAACCGCGACGTGTATATACCGGTTGAGCCCCGCGCCTGCGGGGATCGGGGGCGGCCGGCATCCGCCAGCAACGCTTCGACCGGTTGAGCCCCGCGCCTGCGGGGATCGGGCCGAGAATGCCGCCGTCATCCTTGAAGACGCCGGTTGAGCCCCGCGCCTGCGGGGATCGGATCAGGAGTCATATAAGGGGGAGGATCAACACCGGTTGAGCCCCGCGCCTGCGGGGATCGGGAGCCGTAAACCTTGAAGACATTAAGAGGCACCGGTTGAGCCCCGCGCCTGCGGGGATCGGGATAAACCATATTAATCATCATGACGAGCATGCGGTTGAGCCCCGCGCCTGCGGGGATCGGTTGCGAGTTCTGTTCGCCGCTCGCTCGCTCAGCGGTTGAGCCCCGCGCCTGCGGGGATCGGTGGCTTATTCGGCGGCGTTGGGAGGTTATCCGCGGTTGAGCCCCGCGCCTGCGGGGATCGGCCCATTGGGCGGGCCGAAAAACCTCGCAATACCGGTTGAGCCCCGCGCCTGCGGGGATCGGTGCGGTCACCCGAGTGGAACTCGGGTTCCATGCGGTTGAGCCCCGCGCCTGCGGGGATCGGCCTGTGGCAGATGGTTGAGCTGACGATAGGCGCGGTTGAGCCCCGCGCCTGCGGGGATCGGCCGCGCAGCTCCTCGAGGATCTCGGGCATCGACGGTTGAGCCCCGCGCCTGCGGGGATCGGTACACCTCGGCGCTGTTGGCCTTGTTGCGTAACGGTTGAGCCCCGCGCCTGCGGGGATCGGCTGGCCGGGTGGTGAGAGACCCGGCCAGCTACCGGTTGAGCCCCGCGCCTGCGGGGATCGGCGATTGCGTGGCGGGGCCGGGTCAGGCGTGGGCGGTTGAGCCCCGCGCCTGCGGGGATCGGAGCGTCAGGCCGCCGCTTCGCGCGGTGCCTTGCGGTTGAGCCCCGCGCCTGCGGGGATCGGCCACCTGGGACGACATCACCGACAGCTACACCCGGTTGAGCCCCGCGCCTGCGGGGATCGGTTCTAATGCTATAAAACAGATTGGGCAAGATTCGGTTGAGCCCCGCGCCTGCGGGGATCGGGAGATCGTGGAGCCCGAGCAGACCGAGCGCACCGGTTGAGCCCCGCGCCTGCGGGGATCGGGTCAGCGACGGTGGCGGCATCATCCTCGAAACCGGTTGAGCCCCGCGCCTGCGGGGATCGGGCAGCCAGGGCGGAGGCGCCGCCGGCAAGAAGCGGTTGAGCCCCGCGCCTGCGGGGATCGGCCGATCCTAGTCGAGTTGCTGCGCCATTTCGGCGGTTGAGCCCCGCGCCTGCGGGGATCGGGTTGCCGCAACTCGATGTGCCGCATCCCCAGGTCGGTTGAGCCCCGCGCCTGCGGGGATCGGACTAATCGTAGACGATTGTTTAAAAAGAACAAAATCGCTGTTGGAAATTCCACCAGCGATTTTGCTCATTTTTTGATCAGTGCGTTTTGTTAAAGATCCAATAAAATCAATCAGTTGGTTTCTTGGGGTAAAAAGCGCACCAGACGCAACCCATCATGGTCGATAGGCTAGCGTCGATTGGTACCGTAGGCCTGAAATTCAGGCCCGGATTCGTGGTTGCTAGACTAGGCCATGGCAACATTACCGTCTTCGGCCAATGCATCGACCTACTCCCAGATCATTTCGCGAATGCGTTGGCTGACATCGCCCACATAGACACCCGCACGAATCTCCAATAGCCAGATGGCGAGCTAGCGGTTGCACTGAGCCGTCGCCGTGGCTCACCCGCTTCGTAGTCGCGATCACCAGGTTGGGGCCGATCAATGGCCAGGATGAAATCCTTCATTCAGCTTGCTGGCACCGTGGGCGAGCACGAAAGATGAGTGAGAGTCTGTGCTATAGAAACGGCGGTGCTGGGCGCCAACTCGGGTGTACAGGGGTTGGAGATCGCCATGGTGGGTAGAACGAATACAGCCCCTCGCCATGCCCGGCCGCCAGCAGTCGCTGGGTCAGAATACAGTGGCTTCGGTCTTGCCACCACCGCGGCCAACAAAGCGTGCCGTCTTTCAGCCATTCCATCCAGTAACTCTTGCTCAGCAACTGCCAACCGACGGCGGCCACGTCGAGGCAGTGATAAGGCAACAGATGATAAGGAGCGCCGTCGCCTGCTGGCTTGGCCTTCCCTCAATAGCGATAGTAACTCACCCACGAAATCCCTTTCGTATTGAGCTTACCCCGCTCATATAAGCATCCAAGCAACTTCCCTGCCACCACTCTGCATTCGCTAGCAGGTTCTCACTCTAACCAAGGTGACGAACATCATTTCTTTTGCGGATACCTATGCCTTCAAGAGGCCGCTAACACCTGCCTTCTCTTGTCACGCGCCGTCCTCTTTCAAGCGATTTGCCGTACACAGCGCTTCAGGCGCTACCTTTTTCTCTTAACCCGATTCCCCCTAGCCGCAACCGCAATTGTTATGTTATAACCTTCGCCTCGTTTCAAGACTCAGCTTCACGACCCAGTTTCACGACCACATCCCAAGAGACCGCACCATGGCACACCGCCATCGGCCGGAAGGCCCCTGTCATTTTTCACTGATGTCGCTGTCCTGGGCGCGGCGTCTGCTACTGGCCGCGGCGCCGCTGGCGGTCCTGTGGCTCGCGGTGTCCTGGGCCGCGGGATGGTGGTCCTGATGGGGCGCCTGGCACTGCACGATTTAAGCCTCGCCCAGGGCGGCCGTACCGTGCTCGAACACGTCGAGGGGCAGTTTCCGGATGGCGCCATCACGGCGCTGATCGGCCCCAACGGCGCCGGCAAGAGCACGCTGATCCAGGGCATCATGGGCCTGCTCAAGCCGTCCCGGGGTCGCATTGAGTGCGCCGTGCCCAGAGAACGCCGCGCCTGGTTGCCCCAGCAGCTGGCGCTGGACCTGTCCTTCCCGATGAGCGTGGAGGAGCTGGTGATGACCGGCACCTGGCCAAGCCACGGGGCGCTCAAGGGCTACTGCGGCCCCCACTATCGCCAGGCGCGGGAGGTGATGGCGCGGCTTGGTATCTCGCATCTGGCCCACCGCCCGCTGGGCGAGCTCTCCGGCGGCCAGCGCCAGCGTGCCCTGTTCGGCCGCACGCTGATGCAGGAGGCCGAACTGCTGCTGCTCGACGAGCCCTTCGCCAATGTCGATATCGAGACCGTCGAGGTACTGACGGGGGTGCTGCGCGACATGGCGGGGCAAGGCACCACCATCATCGTGGTGCTCCACGACCTGGACCAGTTGACCCGGCTCGCCGACGAGGTCTTGTTGCTAGACAACGGCCATGCGCGCTGGACAACGCCTCAGGCCGTTATCGACCAGCCTACGCGCGGCACCCGCCGGGTCTCGCCGTTCATGCCGACCCAAGACGCGGATACGCCCCATGCTTGAACTGTTGAATAGTCTGTTCATCGCGCCCTTCGACTACGGTTTCATGCAGCGGGCGCTGGTCGCGGGACTGGCGCTGTCGCTGGCCGCCCCAGCGCTGGGGGTCTTTCTGATGCTGCGCGGCATGAGCCTGATCGGCGACGCCATGGCGCACGCCATCCTGCCCGGGGTGGCGCTGGGCTTCCTGATGGCGGGCTTCTCGCTACCGGCGATGAGCCTGGGTGGCATTCTCTCGGGGTTGCTCGTCGCCGGGCTCGCCGGCAGCGTTTCACACATGAGCGGGCACCGGGAGGACTCGGCAATGGCCAGCTTCTTCCTGATCTCGCTGGCCGCCGGGGTGATGCTGGTGTCGCTGGGCGGCAGCAGCGTGGACCTGACCCATGTGCTGTTCGGCTCGATCCTCGCCGTGGATTCCACCGCCCTGATACTGATCGCGGCCATCAGCACCCTGATCGTGGTGGTGCTGGCGGTGGTGTTCCGTGCCCTAGTGGTCGAATGCCTGGACCCGCTGTTCCTGCGTGGCCAGGGCATGGCCGGTGGCCTCGTGCATGGCATTTTCCTGGGCCTGGTGGTGCTCAACCTGACGGCCGGCTTCCAAACGCTGGGCACCTTGATGGCGGTGGGTCTGATGATGCTGCCGGCCACCACCGCCCGCTTCTGGTCGAAGCGCCTCGAGGGGCTGATCGGCCTGGGCATTCTGCTGGCCATGTTCGCGACCAGCGGCGGGCTGCTGCTCTCCTACCATCTGGAGCTGCCCTCGGGGCCGAGCATCATCCTGCTCGCCGGGGCCTGCTATGTGTTTTCGGCGCTGCTGGGTCGCTACAACAGCCTGCTGGCAAAACTGCGCCGCCGTGATGCACCACTGGAGCCTCGCGCCGCTGAATAGGCCGAGCCATCCCCATATCCCCTACAGGAGCCCATGCCATGCGCCATTCCATTTCACTGGGATTTGCCCTGGCCGCCACGATGGCGACCGCCACGCCCCTCTATGCCGATGAGCCGACCGACGTACCTATCAATGTCGTGGCGAGCTTCAGCGTGCTTGCCGATATGGTCGAAGAAGTCGGCGGCGATCACGTCTCGGTCACGGCGCTGGTCGGCCCCGACAGCGACCCGCACATGTTCTCGCCGAGCCCCACCGAGGCCCGCGCGGTCGCCAAGGCCGACCTGGTAGTCTTCAACGGCCTGAACTACGAGGGCTGGATGGAGCGGCTGATCGACTCCAGCGACTATCAAGGCGCCATGGTCACCGCCACCGAAGGCATCACGCCGTTGACCTTCCACGGGCACGACCACGGCGGTCATGATCATGAAACTCACGGCCAAGAACACGATCACGACCACCATGGCCACGACGATCATGATCAAAGTGGCCATCACCATGAGCAGGGCAGCCCGGACCCACACGCCTGGCAGGATCTCGGCAATGCCATCACCTATGTCGCCAACATCCGCGACGGCCTGATCGCCGCCGACCCGGCCCATGCCGATGCCTACCGCGCTAATGCCAGCCGCTACAGCGAAGCCATCACATCGCTGGATGAGGAACTCCACGCCCTGCTCGCCGAGGTGCCCGCCAACAGCAGCGTGATCACCGGTCATGAAGCCTTCGACTACTTCGCCAACGCCTATGGCATCACCTTCCTGTCACCGAGCGGACTTTCCACCTCGTCCGAGCCCTCGGCGGCCGACCTGGCCCGACTGATCGACGTGATCCGTGACGAAGGCGTCAGCGCGCTGTTCAACGAGAGCATGACCAGCACCGCGACCCTTGAGCAGCTTTCCGAGGAAACCGGTCTGCCAATCGCCGGCACCCTGTATTCCGGCTCCCTTTCCGCCGAAGGCGAGGCCTCGACCTACCTGGGCATGATGCGCCACAACGCCGAGGTGCTGCATAACGCCCTGGGCGTGGCCGGCCATCAGGCCGAGCGGGCGCCTGAACAGATGCATGACCATGAAGAGAGTCACGACCATGGCCATGCACATGAATATGACCAGCAGCACGAGCTAGCCGACGATCACAGCGGTCACGACCACTGAGCGTTAAGGCGTTAAAAAGCCGCTTCATCGGGCGCTCCCTGCGGGGGGCGCCTTTTTTATGGGATGCTGTCGGCACAAGGCTCACGCTCGCCAGGAGGCGTCATGCTCGAGATGCGCGATATCCGCAAGGCCTACGCCACCCCACAAGGGCCGCTGTCGGTGCTCGAGGGGGTCGATCTCAGCCTTGCCGCCGGGGCGAGCCTGGCGCTGATGGGCGAGTCGGGCAGCGGCAAGTCGACCCTGTTGCACCTGGCCGCCGGCCTCGATACCCCCGATAGCGGTGAAATCAGCCTCGACGGCCAGCGCCTCTCGGCGGCCAGCGAACCCGCTCGGGCTGGCCTGCGCCGCACGCGGCTGGGACTGGTTTTCCAGCAGTTCCACCTGGTGCCGAGCCTGTCGGTCGCCGACAACCTGACCCTGCAGGCGCGCCTGGCGGGGCGCGAGACGCCGGACTGGAGCGGGGAGTTGCTGACGCGACTGGGGCTTGCCGAGATGGCCGACCGCTATCCCGAGCAGCTCTCCGGTGGCCAGCAGCAGCGTCTCGCCATCGGCCGCGCCCTGGCCGGGCGCCCGGCCCTGCTGCTGGCCGACGAGCCCACCGGCAACTTGGATGAGGCCAGCGCCGAAACGGTGCTGACCCTGCTGCTGGAACTGGTTCGCGACAGCGGCTGTGCACTGTTGATGGTAACCCATAGCACGCGGGTAGCGAGCCGCCTGGAACGGCGCCTGACGCTTTCCCATGGTCGGCTGCTGGCCGAGGAGGCGCGATGATCACGGGGCGTCGCTCTCCTCGTCTGGTTTCTCGCATGGCTCCTCACTTGGTTCCTCATTTGGCCATGGCGCGCACCGCGCTGATCACGCTGCTTTCTCACTACCGCCGTCATCCAGGGCAGTTGGCCATGTTGCTGGTCGGCCTGTGGGTCGCCAGCGCCCTGTGGAGCGGCGTGCAGGCGATCAATGCCTCGGCCCGCGACAGCTACGCCCGCGCCGAGGCGCTGCTCTCCCCCCGCCTCGAGCGCCTCGAACGCCGTGACGGTGCGCCCCTTGGCTACGCCGACTTCACCACCCTGCGCCGCGCCGGCCTGCCGGTATCGCCGCTGATCGAAGGCACTATCGAGCTTAACGACGGCCAGCGTCTGAATGTGCTGGGCATCGAGCCGCTAAGCCTGCCGGCAGGCGGCATCGGTGAAGATCGCCGCACCGGCAATGGCGGTGAGGATGGCGCGAATCCTCTCGGCCTGCTGCAGCCCCCCGGCCAGACTCGGCTCGCCCCTGAAACCCTCGCCACCCTGAATTTTTCCCCGGGAGAGCGCCCTATCACCGCAGGCGGCGAACGTCTGCCACCGCTTGTCATAGACGCCCAGTTACCGCCGGGCACTCTGTTGGTGGATATCGCTCGCGCCGCCGAGCTGCTCAAGCGCGGCCCCCGCATCGATACCCTGCTGTTGGCACCGGGCACACCGGCAGCGCTGCCCGCGGCCTATCGACGAACGCCCGCCGCCCAGGGGCTGTCGCCCGGCCAGCTCACCGAGAGCTTCCATCTCAACCTGACCGCCATGGGTCTGTTGGCGCTGGTGGTGGGGCTGCTGATCGTGCATGCCGCCTTGGGTCTTGCCCTGGAGCAGCGCCTGGGGCTACTGCGTACCCTGCGCGCCTTGGGGGTGCCGGGACGTACCCTGGTCGCCCTGCTGGCCGTCGAGCTCGTCTTGCTGGGGCTGGCTGGCACCTTGCCCGGTATTCTCGCCGGGCTGTGGCTGGCCAACATCCTGCTGCCGGACGTTGCGGCAAGCCTCGAAGCGCTCTTCTCGGCATCGGTCGGGGCCAGCCTGTCGCTGCCCTGGCATTTCTGGGCCGGCAGCCTAGCCATCACCCTGGGCGGCCTGGCCACCGCCGGCCTCGGGATGCTGTGGCGCACGGCACGGTTGGATATTCTCGCCCTCGGTCACGCCCTGTCATCCCACGCGGACAGTCGCCGCCGGCAGCGGCGCCAGGCGGGGCTCGCTACCCTGGCCTGGGTTTTTGCACTCGGGCTGTGGGCATGGCCGGCGCCCTCCGGCACGCCCAGCTTGATCGCCGGTTTCGCCATGGTCGCGCTGGCGCTGGCCGGCAGCGCCCTTGCCCTGCCGGTGCTGCTTGGCGCGGCCCTGGAAGGCCTCAAACGCTGTCTGGGTGGCAACTCGCCGCGCACCGCCCTGATTCGCTGGGCGCTGGCCGACCTTCAGCTGCAGTTGCCCCGGCTGCAGCTCGCGATGATGGCGCTGCTGCTGGCGCTTGCCACCAATCTCGGCGTCACCGGCATGGTGGGCGGCTTTCGGCTTACCTTCCTCGACTGGCTCGATCAGCGCCTGGTCGCCGACCTTTATCTGCGTCCGCCACCCGCAGCCTATGACAGCTGGCGCGATTGGCTCGAAACCCGGCCCGAGATCGCCACCTTGCTCGAACGCCGCGAGACCGATACCCGCCTGATCGGCGCAGAGGGCGAGCGCCCGGTGGCCCTGCAGGGCATCAGCGCCGACCCGGCGCTGACCGCAAGCTGGCCGCTACTGGCGACCCTGAACGCTGACCGAGCGGCGGCCTGGCAGTCGCTGCGCGAAGGGGCGGCGCTGATCAACGAGCAGCTGGCAATTGCCACCGGCCTGGCCCCGGGGGATATGCTGACGCTTGCCAGCCCCAGCGGGCCCTTCACCGCACAGGTGGCAGGCATCTATCCGGACTACGGCAATCCTCGCGGCGAAGTGACCCTGACGGTGGAGCGGCTGATCCAGCGCTTCGCGGCCAAGCCGGGCTCAATGGGGTTGGTGCTCACTCCAGGTCTGGCGGCGGCCGATGAAGCCGCCCTGCGCCAGAGGCTGACGCGCCCTCTGCCGGCGTCGGGCGAGGCGCTGGCACCATCGCTGGTCGACCAGCGCAGCGTGCATCGTCAGGCCCGCCAGGTCTTCGAGCGCACCTTCGCCGTGACCCGCGCGCTAACCGGCCTGACCCTTGGCGTCGCCGCGCTGGCGCTGTTCACCGGCCTGCTGGCCCAGGCCCGCGAGCGCCGTGCCCGGCTGGCGCCGCTATGGGCGCTGGGCCTTGGCCGCACCACCCTGCTCGGCGTGACACTGGCTCAGCTCGGTGGCCTGGCACTGGCCACGGCATTGCTTGCGCTGCCGCTGGGGGTCGCGTTGAACTGGGCCCTGGTCGCCGAGATCAATGTTGCCGCCTTCGGCTGGCGGCTGCCGCTGCACGTCTTCCCCGCCGCCTGGGTGCAGGCGCTAGGGCTCGCCGTGCTGGTGGCCCTGCTGGCCGCCGCGCTGCCGGCCTGGCGGCTATGGCGCGCGCCGCCGCGTCAGCTGCTCGAGGAGTTCTCCGCCTCATGAACCGTCGCTCGACGATACGTCGTCTTTTTACCCGCCTTCCACGCTGGAAGCGCATGCTGCTGGCGGGACTTATGCTGGCACTCGTGCTGGGGCTTGTGCTTAGCCTCGCGCTGCTGGCTTGGCCAACACGCCACTCGACTCCACCTGCGGCCCAGGCGTCGAACGGCGGCTTCGCGGGCCTTGGCCGCGCGGCCGAGGGTTTCACGCAGGCGAGGCCCGGCCAGGTACTGCGCTTCCCCGAGGATCACGGCGCGCATCCCGGCTTTCGTACCGAATGGTGGTACCTCACCGCCAACCTCCACGATGAGCAGGGCCGGCCGCTGGGCGTGCAGTGGACGCTGTTTCGCCAGGCGCTGGCGCCGCCTTTGGCCCCTCGAGGCACGAGCGAGGCAGCCGGCATGACCAATCCCTGGGCCTCGAATCAGCTATGGATGGCCCACGCTGCCGTCTCCCAGGGCGAGGAACATGTGGTCGCCGAGCGCCTGTCACGCGGCAGCCCGGATGGCCTTGCCGGCCCGGCAGGGGTGCGCGCCGCGCCCTTCGCCGCCTGGGTCGACGACTGGCAGCTAACCGGCACCGTCCCCAGTGCTCTCTCAAGCACTGCCGATGCTCTGAGCCAGCTGAGCGTTAGCGCCACCCTGGATGAGGCCACCCGCTATCGGCTGACGCTGACCGCCAAGGGGCCGCTCGTCGCCCACGGCGAGGCCGGCTTCAGCCAGAAGGCCGCCGACGGCCAGGGTTCCTTCTATTACAGCCAGCCCTTTTATCAAGCCGAGGGTGAGGTGACCCTTAACGGTGAGACCCACCGCGTCAGCGGCCGGGCATGGCTCGACCGGGAATGGAGCAGCCAACTGCTCGGCGAGGCTCAGCAAGGCTGGGACTGGCTGTCGCTGCATCTCGCCGATGGCAGCAAGCTGATGGCTTTTCGCCTGCGCGGTGGCGCGGCGGATGAAGGAAACGCGCAAGACGATAGCGCTGATTACCTGTCCGGCAGCCTGATCAGCACCGATGGCATCCTCACACCGCTTGGCCCCACCGAGCTTTCGCTGACGCCACTTGCCGAGAGCTCGGTAGCCGGTCGGCGGCTACCCACCCGTTGGCGACTCGAGGTACCCGGCCAGGGGCTCGACTTGACGATCGCCGCACGCAACCCCAACCGCTGGATGACGACGCAAGTGCCCTATTGGGAAGGCGCGGTGACGGTCGCAGGCCCCGACGGCCGGCCGCGCGGGGAAGGCTATCTGGAAATGACCGGCTACTAAGCGCTCGGACTCAAGCCACCACAGATCAGTCAGCCATGGATCAGCCAGCCATGGATCAGCCAGCCATGGATCAGCCAGCCGAGGATCAATCAACGATAAAACTTATACAGAGCTATCAGCCAGTACCCGCAGCGCTGCACGCGCCTAACGCGCTATCGTTCACCAGCGAGCGTTTATATCGCCTTTATCGGCTCACAAAGCACTGGACAGTCGGCCAAAAAATTCTACATTAATTGTACAAACCCCTATTCTGGAGCCCACACCATGGCCGCCAACGACACGCCCATTGAAGACTATCCCGTGCCAGAGGCGCAGTTCACTCTCGCCAGCCTATCCCACGCTCTCCATCAGGGCATGTCGCCGATTGTCGAGGTCAAGTCCATGGATGGCATCTACTCGGTGCGCTTCCATCATGCCAAGGGCATGTCGAGTTTGGTCGACGAGTCAGGGAGTGTCTGTACCTTCAAGGGTACCGGCGAAATCCGCGACCTGATGGGCTCGCTTGGCCTGACTCATGGTGTGCTGACCTGGGCAGACCAGTGCGGTGACGAAATGATTGGCGTGCCCAGCAAACCGATCACCGTCGAGGAAATGCTCACCTACGGCACCCGCATTGCCTTTCGCTGAGCGCGATGGCATACACTCCAAGACCCGCGGGCCAGACCGACGAACGACTCTTGCGAAGTTCTTCTTTACGAGAAATACGTCTTTTCAAGCAAGCCCTGACGAACGAGTCGCGAAGAGCGCATCGTGACGAACGGGTTCTGACGAATCATCCCTGATACACCAAAAAGACCGCCCGAAGGCGGTCTATCGCTAACGTTGTCGTTACGATCTTGCCCTTGCGTCAGGGCAGCAGCGCAGCGCTCAGGACTCGAAGTCGAAGGCTTCCTGCAGGGCAGGCCAGGCCGGCTTGCCGTCGATGGTGGTCACACCATCGACAAAGGCTTCGATGCGATCCGGATGCTGGTTGATCCACTCGACCGCGACTTCGTCCGGGTCACGTTCTTCAAAGCTGAACTCGTAGATCATCGCGCTCTGATCGTCGGCGCTGAAGGTCAGCTGATCGAGCAGACGAGTCGCATTGGGGTGCGCCTCTGAATAGGGTTTGTTAAGCAGCGTGCGTACATCACTGCCGCCACCGTCCGGGCCCCACATGTCCTCGGTGTCTTCGAGATAGACCACATCGTATTCGATGTTCATCCAGTGCGGCGTCCAGCCGGCGAAGACGATCCATTCATCGTTGCTGATGGCGTTCTTGACGGCACTGAGCATGCCCGGTGTCGATGTTTCCACCGGCTTCCAGTCACCCAGGCCATAGGTGTCGTTATCGATGGCCTCGTTGAGGGTGTCGCTCATGCCGGAGCCGACTTCGATGGAGAAGATTTCACGGCCGAACTTATCGGCGAACTCCGGCTTGTCCAGGTCACCGACCTGCTTCACGCCGGCCTCGGCCACGTAACGCGGTACGGCGAAGCCGATCAGGGCGCCATCGACGTTGTTGCCCAGGTCGACCAGGGTGTCCTTTTCCATTGAGGCGTCATACATCGGCTGCTGAGCGGGCAGCCAAGCCGCCATGAAGGCGTCGACTTCATTCAGGTTCAGTGCCTCGTAGGCAATCGTCGCGCCAATTTCCTGCTGGCTGGGCTCGTAGCCAAGTGCCTCCAGCAGCTCGGCAGCGAGCTGGGTCTTGACCGTGACGCCCGGCCAGGACGGCGTGGCGAAACGGATCTCAGCGCTTTCATCAGCGGAGGCGAAAGCCGGCAGCAGGGCCAACGGTGCGGCGATAAGGCCGCTAGCGAGGATGCGGGTCATGGGACGGTTGGGGTTGTTCAAGGGATGAATCCTTGGCAGGTCATGCCATGAATGGGTTCGGAGCAACGCTACTCCTATCTACCGTTGGTCGCAAAAACGCCCCGCACAGGCGGGGCGTATTGGGCACTCCACGGCAGGAGTTGACGACGGGGTTGCGGCCTATGTCGCCGACACAATCGCCAACACCGTCCTCAACTCTGTCCTCAGTTCCGTTCTCAAAGGCATCCGCGGGTCAGTCCCCGATGTTGGCCAGGCGTGCGGCTTCGACGATCTCGATCCAGTAACCATCGACATCCTTGACGAAGACCACGTCCTTCATCTTGCCTTGATCGGCGCGCTTGACGAACTCGACCTCATTGGCATCGAACCACTCAACGGCGGCGTCGAGATCCGGTACCGAAAAGCAGATGTGGCCAAAGCCCTGTGGCTCGGCATTGCCATCGTGGTAGGCGAAGTCTTCCTGGTTCTCGGTGCCCCAGTTGTGGGTCAGCTCGAGCAGCCCCTTCTGGCTGAAGGTCCAGACGGTGCGCTGCCCCTTGTCTTCGGGCACCTCATCGCCGTCTTCGAGCCGCGCCAGGAAATACAGCGAGAAGCCGAGTTCCTCGAAGTCCAGCTTGCGCAGCACGCGCATGCCGAACACGCGGGTATAGAAGGCCAGCGACTTTTCGGGATCCTTGACCCGCACCATGGTGTGGTTGAGGCGAAAGCCCTGGGACTCGGCGGTGGGCGCCTGAACGCCGGGATGCTGCTCTCCGGTAAAGCTCATGGTATCTCCCTTCTAGTCGTTTAGTCGTTGCGGTTGAGTAGGGTATGGGGGCGGGCCGGCACGACTTCCACCCCCGTGGAATGCGCAGGCTTTCCTAAACGATGCCTTCCTTCATCAACTGGCCAATATGCTCGGCCTGGCGAATCGCCAGCGAGACGATGGTCAGCGTCGGATTCTCTGTTGCGGATGTCGTGAACTGGCTGCCATCGGAGATGAACAGGTTGGGGATATCGTGGCTCTGCCCGAAGCCGTTGCAAACTCCGTCCTGGGCGCGCTGGCTCATGCGGCACGAGCCCAGGTTATGGGTCGAGGGATAGGGCGGTGTGCGATAGATATTCTTGGCCCCCACCGATTCATAGATCGCCGAGCCTTGACGATAGGCATGTTCGCGCATCGCGATGTCATTGGGGTGATCATCATAGTGGACGTTGGCCACCGGCATGCCGAAGGCATCCTTGAGATCGGTATTCAGGGTGATGCGATTGCTTTCCCTGGGCATATCCTCGCCCACCAGCCACATCCCGGCCATGTGGTCGTACTGGTCGAGGGCGCCGGTGAAGTCGCTGCCCCAGGCGCCAGGATCGAAGAAAGCGGCCATGAACGGCAGGCCCAGTGATACGGTTTCCATTTCATAACCGCCGACAAAGCCCCGCGATGGATCATGATGCGCTTCGTCGGAAATGATCCCGGCCATGGTGGTGCCGCGATACATGTGGACCGGCTCGTCAAAGGTGGCGTAAACCGAGCCGGTGGTGTGGCGCATGTAATTGCGACCAACCTGGCCTGAGCTGTTGGCCAGACCATCCGGAAACAGCGATGACGCCGAATTGAGAAGCAGCCGGGGCGTTTCCAGTGAATTACCGGCGACGGCCACCAGCCGTGCCTTTTGACGCTGCTGATCGCCATTGGCATCGAAGTAGACCACGCCTGTCACCTTGCCCTGGGCATCGTGCTCGATGTGGGCCACATGCGACTGGGGCCGCAGCTCCATGTGCCCCGTGGCGATCGCCGCCGGTAGCTCGGTGTAAAGCGTCGACCACTTGGCGCCGGTGCGACAGCCCTGGAAGCAGAAGCCGCGCTGCTGACAGGACGCTCGGCCATCTCGAATCTGGCTGTTGATCGCCATATGCCCGGTGTTGCATTCATAACCCAGGTTCTTGGCTCCGGTGTACATTACATGAAAGTTGTTATTGCCCGGCAGCCCGGGAATGTCATTGGTCCGGGTAACGCCCATGCGGTCTTCGGCTCGCGTGTAATAGGGCGCCAGCTCATCATAGGTCACCGGCCAATCGAGCAGATTGGCCCCCTCGACCTTGCCGTATTCGCTCAGGGCCCGAAACTCATGGGGCTGAATACGCAGGCTGGCGCCGGCCCAGTGTACCGTGGTGCCCCCCACCGACTTGACGATCCAGGCCGGTAGATTCGGGAAGTCCTTGGCCAGCCGAAAGCTGCCGGAGGTGGTTCGCGGGTCCAGCCACGCCAGTTGGCTGAAAGAGGCCCATTCGTCGGCCAGGAAGTCATCGCGGGTATGAATCGCGCCGGCCTCGAGCACGACGACATCGATGCCCTGTTGGGCCAGTTCGTTCGCGAGGGTGCCGCCCCCGGCGCCGGAACCGATGATCACTGCCACATGATCGTCGTCGTGCTGGAAACGTGTCTGGTTGTCAGTCATGGCCATGATGATTCTCCTCTACTTTGTCGCGTTTTTTGTCTTTTTTAGGACTCAGGACGGCACTTCGCCGGGCATATAGCCGTTGGCGGGCTGTGGCGGTTCGGGCAACCAGGTCAGGTCACTGAACCCGTTGTAGAGGTAGCCCTTGTCGCCCTCCTCGCCCTGGTAGCCGAAATGCGTGAAGGCCAAAGGATTGTTGTATAACGAGACGATGGCAGTGGAGCGGACCTTCTCGAAGAAGGACGTGCCTTCAAGCGAGGCGACCCGCAGATACTGATCATTTGGTGCGAGAGCCAGCCAATCGCCGCTGGCATCATCATCGAGCGCCTTGACCCCTCCCTGTAGCAGGGTGCGGTTAGCCTCGGCCTCGGCGGCACGGTCCAGGTCTTTGACTACGAAGGCATAGACGGCATCCTCGAGCCCGGGATGCGGGAACAGGTGTTTCGTGACCTGAAGCAACACCTCACCTTCGTGTGAACTCAGCGCATCGAGCGGCATGGCCCAGCTACGACTGGGGGCCAACAGAGCGATAGGCCCACTGGCGAAGGCCAGGGTACCGACCAGGGCACCACCGGTCGTTTTCAGGAAGGTGCGGCGTGATAGCGATGTGGACGGCATGACGAATCTCCCCATGGGATCGAGCAGAGAGGTCACAACATCTCGCGGCGACCTCGCAGGTGGTGATGACTCACCATGCCAGCGGCATGGCGACAGACATCTGATTCCGAGGCTATGCCTGAAATAGGGAGGCGGGGTAACAGCGGATTACTACTTAGCCGAAGGTAGAAGTTAAGCGCTTCAACATGGCTCTCTGCTCATAGCGAAGCTAATGTAGAAATTATTAGCATCCTATGTGGCGGGTAATTCCATGTGTCATGTTTATGCATCAACGCATCCCAAGCGCTACGAAAGCACTACTCGCTCGGTCCGTCTGCAGGGCAGCGTGACCAGCGTCAGGCTGGAAAACGAGTTCTGGGATATCCTCGATTGTCTGGCCAACGATCAGGGCATGACGGCCGGACGCTTCATCAGCAAACTCTATGGCGAAGTCATCGCGGAAAAGGGCAGCGTGCCCAATCTGGCATCGATGCTGCGCGTGGCTTGTGCCGTCCATCTTCACCTCAGCAATGTGCCGACAACGCTATCGCACCAACCGGCCTAGCCGCGCAATAAAAAAGACTGGTAATAAAAAGACACGCCGAAACAAACAGATAAAAAGAAATGAACAGGCACGGCGAGAGACGACGACACCACGAAAGGCAAAGGCGCAACGATATGCAGAGTCTTCTGGCGATATCTCGACGATCAAGGCCGATAGGCCTGCCAGCATCCGTGCTGCCGTTACTGCTGCTACTGACCCTGCTTGCCGGCTGCGCCAGCCCGCAGCTCGCCACCGATGATCGCGCCGCCGGGCTCTCCATCGAGCGGCTGCTGGTGCTCGACCAGGCCCGTGACGCCCTCGGCACGCCCTATCGCTGGGGCGGCGCCTCGACCAACGGGCTAGACTGCTCGGGACTGGTGCTGGTCAGCTACCGCGCGGCAGGGCTGCAAGTACCGCGCACCGCCGATGATCAGTACCAGGCTTTACCGCCTATCGAGGCGGCACGTCCGGGAGACCTGCTGTTCTTCGGCAGCGGTCGCCGCGCCAGCCATGTGGGCATCTATGCAGGCAACGGCCAGATGATTCACGCTCCGGGACGCGGACGAAAGGTCACCACGACCTCGCTGGACCTGGACTACTGGCAGAAACGCTTTCTGGGTGCCGCCGCGCCGGCGCCCTGAAAACGTTGGCAAGCTGCGACGGCATCCTGCCGCGCGGGTTATTTTTCACCATATCCTTATGGGAAATCGGCTTATCGCAGCCCTTGTTTCCCGGCCGCCTCGTCCTGATATAGAGGGTGAGGCAAGATGTGACGATCACAGACTTCCAAGGAGGACAGCATGGCTCTGCAACTTGGCGATATCGCTCCGGACTTCACCCAGGACAGCACCGACGGCCCGATCAACTTCCATGAGTGGGCCGGCGATAGCTGGGTGATCCTGTTCTCGCACCCCAAGGACTTCACCCCAGTCTGCACCACCGAGCTAGGCGAGGTTTCGCGCCTCAAGCCAGAATTCGACAAACGCCACACCAAGGCGATCGGCCTGTCAGTAGATCCGCTTGCCGATCACAAGACCTGGGTCGGCGACATCCAGGAGACCCAGGGCCAGGCGCTGAACTTCCCGCTGCTGGCCGATGCCGACCGCAAGGTCAGCGACCTGTACGGCATGATTCATCCCAACGCCAACGACACCCTGACGGTGCGCAGCGTCTTCATCATCGACCCCAACAAGAAGCTGCGCCTAACCCTCACCTACCCGGCCAGCACCGGGCGCAACTTCGACGAAATCCTCCGGGTGCTCGACAGCCTGCAGCTCACCGACGGTTACAAGGTGGCCACGCCGGTCAACTGGCGCGACGGCGATGACTGCATCATCGTGCCTGCCGTCAGCAATGAGGAAGCCAAGACCTTGTTCCCGCAAGGCTGGGACGAGAAGAAGCCTTACCTGCGCGTGACCAAGCAGCCCAACAAGGGCTGAGGTAAGCATCCAGTGCCGCCAGCTCGGCTTGAACGCTGAGCACCGGCAGCCGACCGTCGCCCTTGGGGGCGGCGGTCTTTTTTTATTGATATGGTTATAAGCAAATCGTCCAAGCAGAACTTTCCGAGCCACTGATCCAACCGATATGATCGGCGGCCCCTTACGCCTTCCGGAGACTGCTCATGTTGCGCTTCACCCGCCGCCTGGGCGCCATGGCCCTTTTGTTGCTCGCGCTGCCCGGCCTGGCCCAAGCAAACACCGCCGATGACGCCACCACCCTTCAGGTCGGCTATATGCCGATCCTGCCCGTCGCACAGCTGTTCGTCATGGAAGGCGAAGGCTGGACCGAGGAGGCGGGCCTCGATCTCGAGTTGACCCGTTTCTCCAGCGGCCCGGCCATGGTTCAGGCGCTGGCTTCCGGCGAGCTGGATGTCATGTACTTCGGTATCGGCCCCGCCATGGTGGCCCGCGCCAATGGCGTGCCCCTCAAGGTGCTCGCCGCCAGCATCAAGGAACAGATCGGCCTGGTGGCCCGCGGCGACTTCGCCGGTGAGTTCGAGAACGCCACCGCCCAGGAAGCCATCGCCCACTTCACCGAGACGCAGGGCCGCAAGCCCAAGATCGCCACCTTCCCCAAGGGCTCGGTACCCGACACCGTACTGCGCTACTACCTGACCCAGCAGTTGGGCCTGTCACTGGATAGCGTGGACATCGTCGCCATGGGCGCCGACCGGGTGCAGCAGGCGCTACTCGCCGGCGCCGTGGATGCCGCCTCGATCCTCGAGCCGATCCTGACCACCGTCCAGGAGCGCGATGACAGCGCTCGCGTGGTCGCCCGCGGCGGCGACATGCTGCCCAACCAGCCGGGCGCCGTGCTGGCCGCCCGCGAAAGCGTACTCGCCGATCAGCCCGAGGCCATGCAGCGGCTGATGGCGCTGCACATCCGTGCCACCGACATGCTGGTCGACGACCCCGAGCGCGCCGCGCCCCATGTGCGCGAGTTCGTCGGCAAGCGCCTGGTGCCGCTGGCCACCGTCGAGGCCGCCCTGCGTTCGCCGTCGTCCAACTATCTGAGCGATCCCCACGCGATCATCGACGCTACCCGCGTGATGCGCGACTTCCAGCTCGACAACGGCACCCTGCGCCAGTCGGTGGATATCGAGGCGCTGTTCGATACCGGCCTCTATGACGCCGCCAAGGCCGAGCTGGATGAAGGCAACGACGGCGAGGCCAGCGCGCCGTGAGTCGCCTGTCTCGCCCCCGCCGCCTATTGATCAGCGCCCTGGGGCTTGCCGGCTTCATCGCCCTGTGGGAGGTGAGCCTGCGCGCCGGGTTGCTGCCGGGCAACCTGGTGCCGCTGCCGTCGACCATTCCCGGCGTATTCTGGGCCGAGATCGCCGACGGCATCTGGTTCGAAGTGGTCCGCTCCAGCCTGTCGCACTACGCCGTGGGCGTGGCGATCGGCTCGCTGCTCGGCATCACGGTCGGTGTCGGCGCCGCCCTGGTGCCGACCTTCAACGCCCTGCACGCCTGGCTCGCCCGGCTGCTGCGACCGATTCCGCCGCTGGCCTGGATTCCGTTCGCCATCATCTGGTTCGGCGTCAACCCCACCGCGGCGGCCTTTATCATCAGCATCGGCGTGTTCTGGATCAATTACTTCACCAGCTACAGCGCGGTGCGCTCGGTGGACCCGGGCTATGACGAGGTCGCCATCGCCTTCGGCCAGCAGCGCTTCGTGGACCGCCTGGCCAAGGTCAGCCTGCCGGCCGCAGCACCGGGCATCCTCGGCGGCCTGCGCGCCGGCCTCGGCCAGGGCTGGATGACCGTGGTCGCCGCCGAGCTATTCGGCATTCCCGGAATTGGCCAGCGCATGATGGAAGCCTCGGGCCTGCTGGCCACCGATATCGTGGTGGTCTACATGCTGACCATCGCCGGACTCTATGCGCTGTTCGATGCGCTGTTCATGGTCGTGCAACGGAGGATGCTGCGGTGGCAACCCTGAGCGATACTCCCCTTCAAGATGATGCGTCCTCGGCGGTGCTGCGCGCCCAGGGAGTCAGCCTCGGCTTTAGCGGCACCACCATCCTGCAAGGCGTCGATCTCGAGGTGCAGCCCCGTGAGTTCGTCGCCGTGGTCGGCGCCTCGGGGGTCGGCAAGTCGACCCTCTTGCGCGCCCTGGCCGGGCTGATCGCCCCCCGCCGGGGAGAGGTCGAGATCCCCGCCGGCAACAGCCCCGACACCCGCGCCTGGTCGATGGTCTTCCAGGCACCGCGCCTCTTCCCTTGGCGCCGGGTGCGCGCCAACGTCGAACTGGGCCTCGAGGGCTTGTCGCTGTCCAGGGCCCAACGACGCGAGCGCGCCCTGGAGCCCCTGGCGCTGGTCGGCCTCGACGACTACGCCGAGCGTTGGCCGCATACCCTGTCTGGCGGCCAGCAGCAGCGGGTCGGCATCGCCCGGGCATTGGCCGTGCGGCCGCGCGTGCTGTTCATGGACGAGCCCTTCTCGGCGCTGGATGCCATCACCCGGCGCCGCCTGCAGAACGAGCTCGTCGACCTGCGGCGCCGAAGCGACGCCGCCATCGTCTTCGTCACCCACGATATCGAGGAGGCCGTGCTGCTGGCCGACCGGGTGCTGGTGCTGGGCGGTGGAAAGGACGACACCCCGGCCGGCATGCGCGATGTGATCGATGTCGCGCTGCCCAAAGAGGAGCGCCGCGAGCACCCCGGCTTCGCCGAGTGCGTGCAGCGCATCGAAGGCCTGATCGGCACCTCGGCTGCCAACGATGCGCCCTGATACGCGCTCTCTGAACATGCAGCATGAAGGTGAAAATTAACCGAGCGGCCAGCCTTTACGTCGCGTTTTACATCATGTCTGGAGTCTCGCCATGTCGACCCTTAACGTACTGCTGCATGCCCCCACCCCCGGCTCGCTTGCCAGGGCCCGGCGCAATGCCGTCAACCTGCTGGCCGCGCGCCCAAGCGCCGAGGTGCTGATCGTCGCCAACGGCGGCGGTGTTGCGGCGGCGCTGGAAACCCCCGATGCGGCCACCGACCCGCTGCTGCGGCTGTGCCGCAACTCGCTGACGGCCCAGGGGCTCGAGAACCCGGCAGGCATCGAGGAAGTCGAAGCGGCGGTGGTCACCCTGGCCGAGCATCAGGCCGCTGGATGGGGCTATATCCGCTGTTGAAAATATCCCCACACATATTCGAATGGGGGTGGCTATCTTAAGCCAGCGTTAATACTCGCCGACCACACTGTCAGGGAAGCTCATGGAGGCGACCCTGATGTCCTATCACCCAGCTACGTCCCTGTTCGATGCACCGCTAGAAGGCCGAGCCGGCGCCACCTTACCGGGCACCCTCTCCGCTCCCCCGTCGGGTACTCTTGAAGGTACTCTTGAAGGTACTCGTGACCGCACTCTTGGCGGTACGCTTGCCAACAACTTGCCCGATCCGCTGCCCGGCGTAAGCTCGGCCGAACGATCGTCTGACCGTTCAGGGCTGCGAACGGGGCTGCGAACAAGCGCACCGCTCTCCTGGCATATCGCCGAAAACCGCCATCAGCGGTCCGCCCTCGAGACGCTGATACGGGAGCGCTTCGCTGGCGACCACGGCGCCCGGATCAGCCACTTCCTGCCTCGTCTGCTGGGCCTCTGGCAGGGCGAGCTTGCTCAGGCGGCCGTCGGCGCCCAGTGCGCCGACGATGCACCCCTGTTTCTCGAAGCCTATCTCGATACCTCCATCGAGCGGACCCTTAGCGAATCCTTCGGCCAGCCGGTGGACCGCTCGAGCATCGTCGAGATCGGCAACCTGGCCTGCAAGCGCCCTGGGCTGCAGCGCGCGCTGATTCTGAACCTGGTCGAGCAGCTGCACGACGAGGGCTATGCCTGGCTGGTCTTCACCGCGACTCCTGCGGTGCGCAATGGCTTTCGCCGACTGGGGCTTTCCGCCAGCCCCTTGGCGCTGGCCGACCCGGCACGCCTCTCAGCCCAGAGCCGCGAGGCCTGGGGCAGTTACTACGAGCTGGTGCCCTGGGTGATGGGCGGCTCGCTGACGCTTGCCTATGCCAACCTCGAGGCCCAGGGGATGTTGCCCAGCCGCCAGCGGGAGGGCCGCCATGTCCGCTGAACGCAAGCGCTTCCTGGCGGCCATCGCGGAGCATGCCCGGGCCCGGCCCGACCACATCGCCCTGGACGACGGGCAGGCACGGTTGAGCTACGCCGAGCTGCTCGCCGAAGTCGACCGGCGGCGCGAACGGCTGGCGGCGCGGAATGCCCGGCGCGTTGGCCTGGCGCTGGATAACGGACTCGAGTGGGCGCTGTGGGATCTCGCCCTGCTCAGCGATGAGCGAGTGGCCGTCCCGGTGCCGGGCTTCTTCTCCGCCTCACAGCGCAAGCACCTGGTCGCCAGCGCAGGGCTGGATGGCTGGATCGGCGCCGGCTTTGAAGCGACCGCACTCGGCTTCGCCCCGAGCGACGATGCCGCCATCGCCTGCCGAACGGTCAGCCGGCCTCCCGAGATGCATGCGGGCACCGCCAAGATCACCTTCACCTCCGGCACCAGCGGCGCGCCCAAGGGCGTGTGTCTCGATAACACGGCCATGCTGCGGGTCGCCGAAAGCATTGCCACTCTCGTCGCGCCCCTCGACATCCGTCGCCACCTGGCCATGCTGCCGCTGGCCACCCTGCTCGAGAATATCGGCGGGCTCTATGTGCCGCTATGGCTCGGTGCGAGCTGCCACCTTCCGAACATGGCGACGCTCGGCTGGCAGGGCGCCAGCGGCTTCTGCCCGCGCACCGCGATGTCGGTCATCGAGTCCGTGAAGCCCCAGAGCCTGATCCTGGTGCCGCAGCTGCTCCAGGCCCTGCTGGCCTTAGCCCCGGAGGCGCCGGAGAGTCTGTCCTTCGTCGCGGCCGGCGGGGCCCGCCTGGCCCCGGTGCTGCTTGCCCAGGCGGAAGAGCGCGGCTGGCCGGTCTTCGAAGGCTACGGGCTATCGGAGTGCGCCTCGGTGGTCTGCCTGAACCGCCCCGGCGAGCCGGCTCACGGCGTCGGCCGCCCGCTGGCCCATGCCAAGGTGCGCCTCTCCGCCGACGGTGACGTCGAGATCAGCGGCGCCACCATGCTCGGCTATCTTGGCGAAGCCCCCATCGGCGACTGGTATTCAAGCGATGACCTGGGCCGCCTGGTGTCTTACCCGGACGGCGAGCGCTTGCATCTCGACGGCCGCCGCCGCGAGGTCTTCATTACCGCCTACGGTCGCAACGTCGACCCACAGTGGGTCGAGTCCGAACTCACTCTGCAGCCGATGATCGCCCAGGCCCTGGTGCATGGCGAAGCGCTGGACCACAACCGGGCGCTGATCGTGCCTCGGGACCCGAGCAGCGACGATGCCACCCTGGCCGCGGCCATCAGCGCCGCCAATGCCCGGCTGCCTGACTATGCACGGGTGCACGCCTGGCGGCGCACGACGCCCTTTACGCCCGCCAATGATCAACTCACGGCCAATGGACGCCTGCGGCGCGCGAGCGTCTTCGAGGCCTACCGTGACTGGCTGAGCGCCGAGACCGAATCGACCGTCACGCCGACGCCTGCATCCCCTTCTTTCGATACCACAGGAGCCGCCTCATGAGCGCCTACCAACGCCTGCTTGCCGAGACCCAGACCGAGCGCGAGGCCATGCTTTCCATCCCGCTATTGCAGCGGGCTCAGCGTGGCGAGGTCAGCCACGCCGAATACCTGGCCTTTCTCGGCCAGGCCTATCACCACGTGCGCTTCACCGTGCCCTTGATGATGGCCTGCGGCGCCAGGCTGCCCGCCACCAAGGGGTGGCTACGCGATGCCTTGGTGGAGTACATCGACGAGGAGCATGGCCACGAGAAGTGGATTCTCGACGACATTCGCGTCGCGGGCGGCGACCCCGATGCCGTGGCGGCGGCCATGCCGGCGCCGGCGACCCGACTGATGGTCGGCCATGTGCGCGACGTGATTACCCACGACAACCCGGTGGGCTTCTTCGGCATGGTGTTGGTACTGGAAGGCACCAGTACGGCGCTGGCCACCCAGGCCGCCGAGGCGCTCCAGCAGCGCCTCGGCCTGCCCAAGGAGGCCTTTCGCTACCTGCTCTCCCACGGCAGCCTGGATATCGGCCACATGGCCTTCTTTGAGAAGCTCATCGACACTCTCGACGAAGACGACCTGGCCGCGGTGATCGACACCGCCGCCATGGTCTATCGCCTGTACGGCGCCATGTTCCGCGGCGTCGAAGCCGCCTGTGGCGATGGCGATGTCAGCCGGGAGCTCGCCGATGCCCTCTGCTAAGTTTCCCTGGTCGCGAAAGCCCTCCCTGGAGGGCGGCTGGCCGGCTCAGCGCATCCTGGTCACCGGTGCCAGCGGCGGCATCGGCCGTGCCCTGGTCAAGGAGCTGGCCGCCACCGGCGCCCATGTGCTGGCCAGCGGTCGCAACCGTCAGGCCCTGGCCGCGCTGGCGGCCGAGAACCCCGAACACATCAGCGTGGAAGCCGCCGACCTGACCGACGCCGACGACCGCGCGCGTCTGGCCGAGGCGGCGCGGCGTGCCGACTGCAATGTGCTGATCAACGCGGCCGGCATCAATCATGTCGGCCTGTTCGAGAACGAGGCGGAAGACAGCATCGCCGAGCTGATCAACGTCAATCTGACCGCCACCCTGCAGTTGATTCATCAGCTGTTGCCACAGTTGATGGCGGCCCGCCAGGGTCAGCTGGTCAATGTGGGCTCGACCTTCGGCGCCATCGGCTATCCGTCCCAGGCCAGCTACTGTGCCACCAAGTTCGCGCTGCGCGGCTTTTCCCAGGCGCTGCGCCGTGAGCTGGCCGATACCCGGGTGCGGGTGCTGTATGTCGCCCCGCGCGCGACCCGCACCGCCATGAACAGCCCGAAGGTGGACGCCATGAACGAGGCGCTGGGCACCACCATGGACACGCCCGAGCGGGTGGCGCGAGCCGTTCGCCGAGCCATCGAAGGACAGCGCGAGGAGACCCAGGTGGGGTGGCCGGAAAGCCTCTTCGTGCGGCTCAACGCCATCGTGCCGCGGTTGGTCGATCGCGCCCTGCATCGCCAACTGCCGATCATTCGCCGCTTCGTCGGCAAGCCCTGAGGAAGACGCCATGAACACTCAAGCCAATCAAGCTCGACCGCATGCGCGCCAAGCCCGACGCGCCGCTGGCGTCACTGCGGCGTTCTCAGCCGTCGCCTGCCGCGCCCTGGCCGTCGGTCTGCTGGCCCTCGTCAGCCTGCCCGCCCTGGCCATGACGCCCGACGTCGAAGATGCCGTACACAACCTCCAGCAGCGCTGGGCCGAGATTCACTACCAGATGCCGGAAGACGCCCAAGCCAAGGCTCTCGAGGATCTGGAACACCAGGCTGACGGTTATCTGTCCCGCTACCCCGAAGCCGCCGAGCTGTATATCTGGGCTGGCATCGTGCGCTCGACCGAGGCCGGCGCCCAGGGCGGGCTCGGCGCCCTGTCACTGGTCAAGGCCGCGCGAGACGACCTGGAAACCGCCATCGACCTGGACCCGGCGGCCCTCGAAGGCTCGGCCTATACCAGCCTCGGCGCGCTCTATTATCAGGTGCCGGGCTGGCCACTGGCCTTTGGTGACGACGACAAGGCCGAGTGGCACCTGCAACAGGCGCTGAAGTTCAATCCCGATGGGATCGACAGCCTGTACTTCTGGGGCGACTATCTGCACCAGCAGGGCCGCGACGCCGAGGCCCGCCAGGCCCTGGAACAGGCCCTCGAGGCACCGCCGCGGCCCGGACGCGAGCTCGCCGATCGCGGGCGTCGCGAGGAGATCCAAGCGCTTCTCGACCAGCTACCTTAGACTGCACGCAGAGGCGAGCGGGCACTGAGCGCGGCCCTCGAGAGACGAGGGCTGCGTCGTCGTTGGCGGCCGGCGTGGAACGCCACATCATTCACAGGATCTACAGGGAACAGGCATGCGAGTACTGCTGGTCGAGGACGACCCCAGCCTGGCCTCGGGCATTCGCCTGGCGCTCAAGTCCGAACATTACACCGTCGATGTGCTGGGCGATGGCCGCTCGGCCCTGGCGACTCTCAACGATGGCGAACCCTTCGACGTGGTGATTCTCGACCTGGGGCTGCCCAAGCTCGACGGCATGAGCCTGCTCAAGCAGCTGCGCGGGCGCGACAACCCGGTGCCGGTATTGGTGCTGACCGCCCGGGACGGCATCGAGGATCGCATCAACGGGCTGGATGCCGGCGCCGACGACTATCTGATCAAGCCCTTCGAGGTCGCTGAGCTCAAGGCCCGCCTGCGCGCGCTGCTGCGGCGCAGCCACGGCCAGGTGAACAGTGCCATCGAGATTCACGGCATCCGTCTCGATGCCGCCGAACACCAGGTCAGTCACCAGGGAGCGCCGGTCAATCTTTCCCGACGCGAATTCACCCTGCTGCAGGAGTTCTTGAGCCATCCGGGCCGCGTCTTCACCCGCGATACCCTGGCCAGCCTGCTCTATGGCTGGGACGAGGATGTGGAGAGCAATGCCATCGAGGTCCACGTGCACCACCTGCGCCGCAAGCTGTTTCCGGGGCTGATTCGCACCGTGCGCGGCATCGGCTATGTGCTCGACAAACCGAATGACACCTCCGGTAACGGCGCCTCATGACCTCGATTCGACGCCGCACTCTCGGCCTGGTGCTGTTGATGTTCGCGATCAGCATGCTGGTCATCGGCATCACCAGCTATCGGGATGCCACCCACGAGGTCGAGGAACTCTTCGATGCTCGCCTGGCGCAGAACGCCCGGCTGATTCAGGGGCTGATGCAGGCACCGCTGGTCCAGGAACAGCGCGCCGGCCTGCTCGAAAGCCTGGACCGGGCCCTGGCGCGCGCCGACAACGCCGACATGAACGTGGCTGGACACCGCTACGAGAGCAAGCTGGTGTTCCAGGTCTGGCAGCAGGACCAACTGCTGCTGCGCTCGGCGCGGGCCCCGCAATCCCCCCTGGAAGTCAATCGTGACGGCTATGGCAGCGCCAAACTCGGTAACTTCGAGTGGCGGATCTTCGCCCTCACCGCGCCCGACGACTCCACCTCACCGGGGCTTCGCGTCGTGGTGGCGGAACGTGAGGACGTGCGCGGCGAACTGGTGACCCTGATCGCCCTGCGTACCCTGATCCCCGACCTGGTTGGCCTGCCGATTCTGACGTTGCTGCTGTGGTGGGCGATCGGCTGGGGGCTGAAACCGCTATCGCGCATGGCGCAGCAGATCCGAGAGCGCGACCCACACAACCTGCAGCCGCTGATGCTGGCCCCTCTACCGCAGGAGCTGGCCACCATTACCGGCGCGCTGAACCGGCTGCTCGATCAGATTCGCGGCCTGCGCACCCGCGAGAAGCGCTTTATCGCCGATGCCGCCCATGAGCTGCGCACGCCGCTTGCGGTGCTTGGCCTGCATGCCCAGAACGCTCGCGACACCACCCAGCCCAAGGACCGCCGGGAGTCGCTGGATCAGCTGCAGGCCGGCGTCGAGCGGGCGACCCGACTGGTCTCACAGCTGTTGACGTTGGCCAGGCTCGACCCCGACCAGGACGCCGACCACCCGCGCCAGCGGATTGATCTGCTCAGCGAAACCCGCGAGGCCCTGGCCAAGCTCTCCCCGCTGGCTGGCGAAGCGTCGCTGGAACTTCAGCTCGACGCCGACGAGAGCCAGGACTGGCGACTCACCACCGAGCCTGGCTGCGTCGATACCCTGGT
Source organism: Onishia taeanensis (assembly GCF_013349955.1). GTDB lineage: Bacteria > Pseudomonadota > Gammaproteobacteria > Pseudomonadales > Halomonadaceae > Onishia > Onishia taeanensis_B. The sequence continues at coordinate 120,839 of NZ_JABVXC010000006.1, forward strand.
GCAGAACCTGGTCGGCAACGCCCTGCATCATGCCCCGGCGGGCTCGACGGTGCGCGTCGCGCTAAGCGTCGAGCCCAGCACCGCCTCGGCTGCCGAACCCGACGCTAGGCACCGCGCCACCCCGAAACCGGGGAACGGCACCGATAAAGGCATTGGCCGACGCCATGCCTCGCGGCACTTCACGCTGATCGTCGACGACCAAGGCCCCGGCATACCCGCCGCCGAGCGTCGCAAGGTCATCGAACGCTTCCATCGCGCCGGCCCAGGTGCGGGAGCGGGTCTGGGGCTTTCCATCGTCGATCGCCTGGTGCAGCGTCATGGCGGTGAACTGGCGCTGGAAAGCGCTCCCCAAGGCGGCCTGAGGGTCAGGGTCGTGTTGCCACAGGAGGCCATTCATCCCTTCCCGGAGAACTGATCGATACCTCCCGATAAGAGCGCAACGCCCCCGCCGTGTTCACATGACGGGGGCGTTGCGCGGAGAATAATCGTTTCATGCAGCGCCCTGAGAGCGAGCCAGTGACGATCTAAACGCGTTGGCTGGGCTATTAGCAGAGCTATCTTGCAGGGCTGCCTAGCTCGGTTAATGGACTAGCGGGCCACGTCCTGGCTGGCATTACGCACCCCCCAGTCACTGCCGCCATCCCCCTGGGCATTACGTTCCAGCAGCGCCCGGATCGGATCGGCTGAGTTGGATGCCAGGCGAGCGGCAGGCTCGGCCTTCACCGCGGCTAGCAGCGCCGGCATGTTGGCCCGGCTCGGGTCGACGGCAAGGGGCGGCAGCGAGGCAATGGGGCCGGAAATGTCGGTATCCGCCAGCCAGTCCGTGCGCTCCTGCAGGCCCAGACGGGCGAAGCCGCGATCGAGCAGATCCGCCATGTGCTTATCCCGCGAGCGCGAGGTGAAGCCGCCCATCACCACAGCGATGAGGCGTCGATCGTCACGTACGGCCGAGGTCGCCACATTGAAGCCCGAGGCCCGGATGAAACCCGTCTTGAGGCCATCGGCGCCGGGATAGTGGCTCAACAGCCGATTGTGGCCGCGCTGGCGCTTGCCGCGAAAGACGAACTCGGTGCGCGAGAATTCGCCGTAGTATTCGGGGAAGTCCCGCATCAGGGCGACGGCCAGGGTGGCCATGTCCCGCGCGGTAGTCACCTGGGCGTCGTCAGGCAGTCCGGAGGCGTTGCGGAAATGCGTCGACTCCATTCCCATCCTGCGTGCTCGAACGGTCATGAGCTGGGCGAAGGCCGTTTCGCTGCCCCCCAGGGCCTCGGCCACTACCACGGCCACATCGTTGGCCGAGCGCACCACCAGGGCAGGAATGGCGTCGCCCACCCGGATACTATCACCGGCCCGCAGCCACAGCTTCGAGGCCGGCATCGAGGCCGCATGGGTGGAGACCGGCAGGGCATCATCGATATTCAGCCGCCCCTGCTCGATGGCCTCGAACAGCAGATAGAGGGTCATCATCTTGGTCAACGAGGCCGGATAGCGACGGGCCTCGGCGTTTTCTGCATAAACCACTTCACCGCTCGCCGCGTCGGCGACGAGCCCCGCATAACGTGGATTGTCGGCCTGGGCAATGCCCCCTATCAGCATCAGCAACATGCCCATACCGACAGCCATCATGAGTGGTACCGTGGCACGCGCCGGCCGTGTCCGGGTGGCGGGTCGCCTTGTTGTTATATCCCGCATCGTCGTTTTCCCCTGAGTTCCCTGCCATTTCCAAGCTGTTATCGCTTCTTGTCTCAGTATGCCGATCGCAGTCGGCCTGTCCACTGTCGCGAGCCCCTTCTTGCCAGCTCATGGCAAGCATCGATAGCCATGAGCTATGAAAAGAATAACCTCAACTGTTTTTATAAATGAGAATCACTCTCCTATATTAAGGCTAACGCTTACCAGAGCTCTTGACGGAGTCCCCGACATGATCAAGACCGCTACCTTCGCTATCGTCCATTTTTCCGTGGCCTTCACGGTGACTTACTTGCTGACCGGCAGCTGGGTACTGGGTGGCGTCATCGCCCTGACCGAACCTGCGGTTAACACCGTCGCCTATTTCTTTCACGAGAAGGCCTGGGAATGGGTCAAGCGCCGGCAAGCCATCTCTGCGGGGCAATCCGCCTAGCGCACCATGACCTCGCCTTTGTCTAACAATGGCGATGATCAGCCCGCTCTTACCCATATAAAAACGACCGCCCGAAGGCGGTCGTTGGGTGATACCTGCAGCGAACAGCAACAGCGTTAGAACTCTTCCCACTCGGTCTCGCGTTGCTGAGCGTGATTACCGGCACTCGGCAGACGATGAGACGATGCCCGTGACTGGCCTGACTGGCCTGACTGGCTCGAGGCTGCCGGCAAGGCACGATCCGACGTTTGACGAACAGCCTGCGGCGAGACCTCGCCAAGCTGGAAGGTCGACATCAGATCCATCAGCCGATGCGCGCGCTCCTTGAGATTGTTGGACGCCGTGGCACTCTCTTGAACCAGGGTAGCGTTCTGTTGGGTCACTTGGTCCATCTGGGTCACGGCTTCGCCGGCCTGCTGCACCCCATCACTCTGCTCGGCGGTGGCACTGCTGATTTCTTCCATCAGCTCGGTGACCCGCTTGACGGAGGCGACGATCTGCTCGGTGGTCTTGCCCGCCTGAGAGGCCAGCTCGGTGCCCTCAACGACACGCTCGCGGTTAGCGGTGATCAGCGTATTGATCTCCTTGGCGGCCGCCGCGGAACGGCTGGCCAGTTCGCGAACTTCCTGGGCGACCACGGCGAAACCTCGGCCATGCTCGCCGGCGCGTGCCGCCTCAACGGAGGCGTTGAGCGCCAGGATATTGGTCTGGAAGGCGATGCCATCGATCATCGAAATGATATCGGCCACTTCGTTGGAACTGCCGTCGATATCGCGCATGGTCTGCACCACCTTGGCAACGACTTCGCCGCCATCCTCGGCCACCTTCGAGGCGTTGGCCGCCTGCTTGCGCGCTTCCACGGCATTATCGGCGTTCTGCTGAACGGTGCTGCCAAGCTCCTCCATGGCCGAAGCGGTCTCGGCCAGAGAGCTGGCCTGCTGCTCGGTGCGTGCCGACAGCTCGTTGTTGCCTTCGGCGATCTGCTCGCTATTGGTGGCTACCGACTCGGCAGACTGACGCACCCCCAGTACGGTATTTTGCAGCCGTTCCGCCATTTCCATCTGGGATGCCATGATGCTGTGGCGATACTGCGGCTTGAGCGTCACCTTACGCGTTAGGTCGCCACGCCCCACGGCCTCTGCGAAGGCCTTGACCTTATAGGGTTCGGCGCCGAACTCACGCAGTAGCAGGCTGGTCAGCAGAGTGGCGACCAGGCCACCGATCACCAGGGCACCGAAGCACAGCGCCAGCATGGTGATCTCGAAATTCTCGGCGATGTTACGAGCAAAGCCGGTCTCGGCCTCGTTGAGCTGCTCCTGTAGGTCAATGAAGGCGTTGATCGTATTGAGCCAGGCGGTAAAGGCCGGGGCAGCCTGATCGAGCAGCACTCGTTCAGCGGCATCGGTATCACCGGCTTGGCGAAGCTCGATCACCTTATCGATCAGCGGCATGGTCTTGGCTTCGATCGCCTGGATATCGGCCAGGCCACTACGCTCCTCGGCGGTGATGTCATCCCGCGAGGCGAAGAGCTCCTGCATCCCGGCGGCGGCCTCACGGTAGTTTCCTGCAAGGCGCCTGATATCGGCGATCACCGGTTCGAGCTTGGCATCGTCGTTGATCAGCGCCACGTCGCGCAGGGCGACGGAGCGGTCATGAACGCTGCCCCGGTAGTCGACCGCATACTGCTGTTTGACGCTGTTGACGTCGTTGATGACCTTCATGCTGTGGTCAATCATGTTGACCTCACGCACCCCTTCAGCGGTCAGGATGACCATCAGCAAGAGGACGCTGGCAAAGCCGGCGGTCATACGGGCGCGAATCGTCGTTCCCCGCAGCCACGAAAATATGGTTTTCACAGTGCTGTTCCTATACTGGCGTGTCGAAGAAAGCGCATGCACCGTGGACAACCTTTTGCCCAGTCACAAGGCCAACATGTACAAACATTAAATAATATAAAATCTTTGTACAATGATTTCCTTGCCATCAATTCCTTTGCGCACGATGCAATAACGGGCAACAAACAAACTATCGGCATAAGCGCCGCCGGCTTTAATCGCCATCGAGATTTGTTGCCGAAGGCCGCCGGCTTGCGAAGCCATCGCACCCCGGGCATGGGCTGCCGCCCTGCGTGGCAATATCGTATGCTTGGCCGCACGATCGACCGCATATGAGCTGGACTGGAGACGGGAATGACCGAAAGGATGCGCGCCACGCAGCCCCTGACAACGCGAACGCTGACGGCGCTGAACGCGAGAACCCTGGCGCTGATCGCTCTAACGGTCGGGCTTTCGACGCCGGCCATGGCGCTGATGTACAACCAGCAAGATACCGAGACGGCAGGCCACTGGGCATCGATGACGCTGGTGCTCGGCGAGGAACGCACCTACCGGGCCAGCAACAGCTACGACATGCCGGGCACCGCCTTTTCCGTGGATTTCGCGCCGCCCGAATGCCGGCCGCGGCTGGAGCTGCGCGTCGACATGGGCGAAGTGGCAAGCCGCGACGAGACCGTCAGCGCCGACGCCGCCCTGCGCATCGACCGCTTCACCGCTCACGCGGGGCCGGCAACGCTTGCCAAGGAGCGCGGCGATAACGGCGCCTACGTAAGCTTCACCAATGCCGCTCCCTATCGATTGCTGCACGAACTGCACGTGGGCGACACCCTGCGCCTCCAGATCGAGAACGGCAGCGAGCCCTGGTACCTGAACTTTCAGCTACCGGGAGCGGCCATCGCCCTCGACCGGGCGGCGCGGCAATGCCATGAGTCGGTTACGCCAGACGACGACGCCGAGCAACCGCCCAGCGCCTACTTTTGAATGGGGATATGTGGGTGAATGGGGAATGAAGGGGAACGAGAGGAGCGCGGGCGGCGAGCCGCCGGCTAGTCGAGGATCACCAGACGGTTGGGCAGCTCATTGCGCAGGTGGGTAGCGGGCAACTCACGCTGGAGGTGCTTTCCGCATGACTCGATGCATTCCACGAACCCCTGTGCCGTCTGCCCCTGGCGGACGTGATGGGTGAAGTCGGCGACGATGTCCTGCCAGGTATCGTCACCGAGACGCTCGGAAATGCCTCGGTCGACCAGGATCTCCACGTAGCGCTCCGCCTCCGAGACGAAAATCAGCATCCCGGTGCCCGCCTCGGTGTGGTGCAGGTTCTGTTCGAGAAACTGGCGGCGGGCCAGGTTCGCGGCGCGCCAGTGGCGTACCCTGCGGGGAATGAGCCGCGTGGTGACGGCGGGCCTCCGGCACACCAGGGCCGCCACCACGAAGGTGGCCCACTGGACCAGCAGTAGCGTGGTGGCATCCCACCAGCCAGGGAAGTAGTTGATCGCGCCGGGGACCACCAGGGCCAGAATGCCGGCCCATAGCAGGGGGATATAGGCGTAGTCATCGGCCTGGGCAGCCAGCACGGTGACCAATTCGGCATCGGTCTCCCGCTCGATTCGCTGGATCGTCTCGGCCACCTTACGCTGCTCGCTGTCGCTCAGTAACGCCATGGGGTATCTGTACTCGCTTGAAAGGATTTACCAGCCGCCGGAGGCGCCACCGCCCCCGAAACCGCCACCACCGCCGCCGAAGCCTCCGCCACCGCCGAGACCGCCGCCGCCACCGTGGCCGCCTCGACCGCCCAGTGCGGCCCCCAGCAGCAGCCCGCCCAGCAGTCCGCGACCGCCACGACCGCCGCGCAGGAATCCGGTGACGGCGAGCAGCAGCAGGAAGAACAGCACCGACTTCGGGCCGTCCGGGCCCTGCTTGTCCTGTGCAGATGCCGGGGCCGAGGTGGCGAGCGGGTCGCCCCCCAACACTTGGATCATCGCCTGGGTGCCTTCGAGGATGCCGCGGGCGAAATCCCCCTGCCGGAAGGCCGGCGTGATCACCTGGTTGATGATCACCGAGGACTGCGCATCGGTCAGACGCCCTTCGAGACCATAGCCCACCTCGATGCGCAATTTGCGCTCGTCACGAGCCACGATCAGCAGCGCGCCGTTGTCTTTGCCCTCCTGGCCGATACCCCAGTGGCGGCCCAGCTGATAGCCGTATTCTTCGATGGTGCGGCCCTGGAGGTTGGGCAGCGTGGCCACCACTACCTGCTCGGTGGTGGCCTGCTCATGCGCCGCCAGCATCTTGGTCAGGCGCGTTTCGTCAGCGGCATCGAGCATGTCGGCCTGGTCGACGACACGACCGCTGAGCTCCGGGAATTCGGGTTGTTGTGCCTGAGCGCCCAGCGCCACCAGCAGCAACAGGACGACGGGAAGTTGCCGAAACAGCCGCATCAGAAGGACACCTCCGGCGCCTGATCGGCGTCGGTCGCGGTGGCCTCGAAGGTCTCGCGCAGTTCCATGTCGCTGTACAGGAGGCTATGCCAGAGACGCCCCGGGAAAGTGCGAATCTCGGTGTTGTAACGCTCGACCGCGGCGATGAAGTCGCGGCGCGCCACCGCGATACGGTTCTCTGTGCCTTCGAGCTGGGACTGCAGCGCCAGGAAGTTCTGGTTGGACTTGAGATCCGGGTAGCGCTCCGAGACCGCCATCAGCCGGCTAAGCGCACTGGAGAGTTCGCCCTGCGCCTGCTGGAACTGGCGCAACTTCTCGGGATTGTTGAGGATGCTCTCGTCGACCTGAATGGACGTCGCCTTGGCGCGGGCCTCTACCACCGCCGTCAGCGTCTCCTGCTCCTGGCGAGCGAATCCCTTGACGGTTTCCACCAGGTTGGGAATCAGGTCGGCTCGCCGCTGATACTGGTTCTCCACCTGCGACCAGGCCGCTTTGACCTGCTCATCATAGGTCGGCAGGTTGTTCACGCCGCAGCCCGTCAGCAGCATGGCAACGAGCAGCAGGAACGCCGAACGCCAGGCGATCCGATAGGGGGTAACCCCGAGAGTGGCTTGCATGGTTGGTTCGCTTCCCCGTCTGGTTGGCCGATGATCTGCTCTCACGGTACACGGTGGCGGCTGGTGCGAGAAGCCGATCTGCCGGCCGCGTTCCTTTCCGAGGCTAAAGAACGCCTGACATTGAGTGCTCATGGCGTTTCAGGTTCAGGGCGTTCCGGGTTCAGGGCGTTCCGGGTTCAGGCGTTACAGGCTCGAGGTCCAGGCGCACCGAATAGCGACGGTGGGCCTCGCAGTCCTCTGACATGATCGTGCAGCCGCCGCCGTCGCTGACCTCCAGATACCAGCGGCCTGCCGGCAGCGAGCGGGTCAGGCGAAAGTTCTCTCCCTCGCCGCTGCGCCAGTCACGGGCCACCACCTGGCCCTTGGCATCGAACAGGGTGGCGTCGGGGTCGAGCGTCCAGCCGCTGGCCGGCGTCCCGCTTTCGAGCCGCACCCGCGCCGGGGCCGTGAGCGTAAAGACATAGACATCCACGCCCGGCCCCAGCCAGCCGTCGCGCGACTCACCGGGTAGCAGCTCGATGGCCTGCGCCTCACGGGTCGCGGGCGTGGCACAGCCCGCGATCATGCCTATCAGGACAAGCGCCACCAGCCCCCACCCCAGCGCGGGCCGGCCCGCAGGTACCGGCCACCGCCGAGACACCAGGCCCCGTCCTCGCCGCCGCTCACCCCGCATGCCCATCGCCGCCTCCTCTTAACGTCTTTCGATGACCAATGACGCGCCGCGCCTCTCAGGCTGTCCGAGCTCAGTTTAGCCGTTCGCATACCGCACTAGCGCCAAGCATATAAGAGCGCCACAACTGGCGCTCTTCGTCAATTATATGGCGCCTTGCGTACATAGCCTGCGCCAAACATCGTCGAGACTTAAGGCATATTCCACAACGGAGCCGATGACCATGAACCCTAACGTCATCATGACCTGTGCCATCACCGGCGCTGGCGACACCGCCGACAAGAACCCCAACGTCCCGGTCACGCCCAAGCAGATCGCCGACGACTGCATCGCCGCCGCCAAGGCCGGCGCCAGCGTCGCCCATATCCACGTCCGCGACCCCGAGACCGGTGGCATCAGCCATTCCACCGAACACTTCCGCGAGGTGATGGAGCGGGTACGCGAGGCGGACACCGACATCGTCATGAACATCACCGCCGGCGGCGGCGGCGACTGGATTCCCGACGCCGCGGACCCGACCCATGGCGGCCCGGGCACCGACATGCAGACGCCGGCCGAGCGTCACGCCCCGGTCGGCGAGCTGCTGCCCGAGCTGTGCACCCTGGACTGCGGCAGCCTCAACTTCGGCGACATGGTCTACATCAACACCGCCGACTGGCTGCGCGAACACGCCCGTCTGGTGCAGGCCGTTGGCGTCAAGCCGGAGCTCGAGTGCTTCGATCTGGGTCATGTCTGGTTTGCCCGCCAGCTGCAGAAGGAAGGCCTGCTCGACGGCGACCCGCTGTTCCAGCTGTGCCTGGGCATTCCCTGGGGCGCCGAGGCCGACACCGAAACCATGCTTGCCATGCGCAACAAGCTGCCGGAATCCGCCAACTGGGCCGCCTTCGGCATCGGCCGTCACCAGATGCCGATGGTCGCCCAGGCGATGCTGCTCGGCGGTCACGTCCGCGTCGGCCTGGAAGACAACCTCTATCTGAGCAAGGGCGTGCCGGCCACCAACGCCGGCCTGGTCGAGAAGGCCGCCGGCATCATCGACAACCTCGGCGGTCGCGTCATGACCCCGGCCGAGACCCGCGCCCACCTCAAGCTGCGCGACCCCAAGACCGGTCTGACCGTCGAGACAGCCGCTGGAGGTGAGGCATGAGCCAGCCACCTTCGACCAAGCAACTGGCCGTCATCGGCACCGGCGTGATCGGCAACGGCTGGATCGCCCGAGCACTCGCCAACGGTTGGGGCGTGGTCGCCTTCGATCCGGCCGAGGGCGCCGAGACCCGTACCCGCGCCTTCGTTGACAATGCCTGGGCATCGCTCGAGAAAGACGGCCTGGCCGAGGGCGCATCCAAGGAGCGCCTGCGCTTTGCATCGAGCCTCGAGGAGGCCGTCGTCGGCGCCGACCTGATCCAGGAGAACGTGCCGGAGCGCCTGGCGCTCAAGCAGGAGATCCTGGCCACTATCGACGCCGCCGCTGACGAACACGTCGTCATCGGTTCCTCGACGTCCGGTTTCAAGCCAACCGATCTGCAGAAGGACTGCCGGAAGGCGCCGGGCCGCGTGATCGTCGCCCACCCCTTCAACCCGGTCTATCTGCTGCCGCTGGTCGAGCTGGTGGGAGGCGAGCACACCTCGCCGGCACTGCTCGCCGGCGCCCGCGAGGACTACCAGCGCCTAGCCATGCGCCCGCTGATCGTGCGTCGCGAGATCGAAGGCCATATCGCCGACCGCCTGATGGAGGCGCTGTGGCGCGAGGCCCTGCACCTGGTCAACGATGGCGTCGCCACCACCGAGGAGATCGATGCCGCCGTGGTCTACGGCTGTGGCCTGCGCTGGTCGCTGATGGGCACCTTCCTGACCTTCCACCTGGCCGGGGGCGAGCAGGGCATGCGCCATATGCTCGAGCAGTTCGGCCCGGCGCTGAAGCTGCCCTGGACCAAGCTCGAAGCACCGGAGCTCACCGATGAGCTGATCGACAAGGTGGTGGAAGGCTGCGAGTTCCAGGCCGCCGGTCGCCCGGTCGCCGAGCTGGACCGTCGTCGCGATGATTTCCTGGTCGAGCTGCTGGCCCTGACCCGCAAGTACTGGCCGGAGGCCGAGGGCCTCGAGGGGCGCATCTGATGGCACTGCTCGATCTCACGGTGCCCCGCGAGTGGGTCGACTACAACGGCCACATGAATGACGCCGAGTACGCGCGCGCCTTCTCGCTGGGCGTCGAAGCGCTGATGGAGCGCATCGACCTGGGTGCAGAAGGTCGCCAGCGGCATGGCTACACCATCTATACCCTCGAGACGCATCTTTGCTATCGCCGCGCTGCTCACCAGGGCCAGACGCTGTGCATCGAGGTGGCGCTGCTCGAACGCGATGCCAAACGCCTGCACGTGCTGTTCACAATGCAGGACACGGCAGGCAACCTGCTGGCCTCGAGCGAACAGATGCTGATGGGTATCGACTCGGTCAATGGTCGCCCCGCGCCCTTTCCCGACGCCGTGGATGCGGCCATCGACACCCTGCCGAAAGCCGACAGCTGGCCGGAACTCGCCGGCCGCCGCATCGGCCTGCCGTCGGCCAAACGCTGACACTGCCGGCACAGGACGTCATACGGGTCGGCGACGCCTGCGGCGCCGACCCGGCCTTGTGGCTAGAAGGTGCGGCCTGCCCGGGCCATCCGTCTTCGCGGACGCGCTTCGTCACTCACCGTGTTGCAACGGCTTGACTGGGCGCTACACTCGTCGACGCCTCTCTTGCGACGATGACCTGCCCCATGCGACTCACCTCTAGCGCGCAAAGCCCCGAATCCATCGGCTTCCTGCTGCTGCCGCGCTTCGCCATGGTGGCCTTCTTCTCCGCCATCGAACCGCTGCGCATCGCCAACCGACTCACCGGCGAGCCCCTCTTCGAGTGGGACCTGGTCAGTCGCGACGGCCGACCAGTGACGGCCTCCAACGGCATGGCGCTAGACGCCGATCATGGCCTCGAGGATGCCCCGCTGACGCCGAGCCTGGCCGTCTGCTCGAGCTTCGCCCCCGACGATGCCATCGACGCAACGCTGGTCAGTTGGCTGCGCGAACGCGCCGCGCAAGGCTGCATGCTGGGCGGCATGGATACCGGCTGCGTCGTGCTGGCCGCCGCCGGCCTGCTCGATGATCAGACCGTCACCCTGCACTGGGAGTCTCTGCCCGAGTTCCGGGCCCGCTTTCCCCGGGTCGACGCCGTGGAGTCCCTCTACGAGGTGACCCCGGAGGGCTTCTCCTGCGCCGGTGGCAGCTCGGCCATCGACATGAGTCTCGACCTGATTCGCCGCCGCCATGGCGACGACCTGGCCGAGCGGGTGTGCGCCCAGTTGCTCCACGACCAGGGGCGCCGACCGGCCAGCCGCCAGCGCGATCCCCTGATGCCTGAAGACCCGCTGCTGACCCGCGCCATCGCCATGATGGAGGCCAACCTGGACACGCCGCTTTGCATCGGCGAGTTGGCCGAGGCCCTGGGGCTGTCCTGGCGGCGGCTGGACCGGCTCTTCCTGCGCCAGCTGGGCACTTCCCCCCAGCGCACTTATCTCGCACGGCGCCTGGACCATGCCCACCGGCTGCTGCGGGAGACCCGGCACAGCGTCATGGAGATCGCGCTGGCCTGCGGCTTCGGCTCGGCCTCCAGCTTCACCCGCGCCTTTCGCCGCCATCATGGCCTCACCCCCAGCGCACTCAGGCGCCGCGGCACCGATCGGGCATTACAGGAGGCTCCATCGGACCCTGAACTGTCGAGTCGCGAACCGTCGAATCGCGAACCGTCGAGCCTCGAACTGTCGAATCGTGCATAGTCGGCGTCGAATCCGGACGCTCCTTCGCCCGCCCACCTTGGCATCCTAGCGCTCATCCACATGCTGCCAAGGAAGCCCCATGACCGACCTGCCGCTCACCCCCGATTACGATGCCTGGCCCATCGAGGTCGCCCTCGAGGCCGTGTCTTTCTCGCCGCGCCTTTTGACCGTGCACTGGCAGGACGGCCGCGTCAGCCGCTACCACAGCATCTGGCTGCGCGAGAATGCCGCCGACGACACCACCATCAATCCGGCGACCCGCGAGCGCATCCTGGATCTTTCCAGCCTGCCCGCCTGGCCGGAGGTCGCGGCCGCCGAGATCGACGCCGCCGGCGCGCTGTGCGTGACCTTCGCCCCCGAGGACCGCCGCCTGCGCTTCCACCCTGGCTGGCTACGCGCCAACGACTATGACCAGCAGCATAACAAGGCCACCGACCCCGAGGCCCCGCTGGTGCCGGTCACCACCTGGTTGGGTGGACCGGACACCGGACCCGATACCCTCGACGCATCAGGCCTGCTCGAAACCACACCGGGTAGCGAAGCGGAAGAGACGATCCTCGCCCCGGCGCTCGAGAGCGTGCTCGGCAAGGGGCTGGTGCGGTTGCGCAACCTACCCACCGAGCCTGGCTCGCTTGCCACCATCGCCGGGCGCATCGGTCCGATACGCCCCACCAACTTCGGCGCGCTGTTTGACGTCAAGGCCAAGCCGGACCCGGACTCCAATGCCTACACGTCCATCGCCCTGCCACCGCACGTCGACCTGCCGACCCGCGAGTATCATCCGGGCCTGCAGATGCTGCACTGCCTGGAGAACAGCGTGGAAGGCGGACAGGCGGTGATGCTCGACGGCTTCGCCGTGGCCGAGGCGCTGCGCGATCGTCATCCCGAGGCCTTTGCGACCCTGACCCGCGTGCGCTGGCGCTACGCCAACACCGCCAAGACCACCGACTACGTCTGGCACGAACCGATGATTCGCCTGGATGCTCGGGGCGAGCTGCTCGAGGTGCGCATCGCCGACTTCCTGCGCGGCCCCCTGGATGCCGCCTTCGAGGACATCGAGCCCGCCTATGAGGCGCTGATGGTGCTGCAGCGGCTGCTGCGCGACCCGGCCTTCGCCATCCGCTTCACCTACGCTCCCGGCGACCTGGTGATCTTCGACAACCGCCGGCTGCTGCACGCCCGCGACGCCTTCGAGGGTGCCAGCGGCCATCGCTGGCTGCAGGGCTGCTATGTGGAGCGCGACGAGATCCGCTCGCGCTACCGGATGGTGCAGCGCGCCCGGCGGCGCCGGCAAGTGACCGCCGAGGCCTGACGCGCCTCAGCCCGGCCCTCGGGCGGCGGTCTGGCTGGGCGTTTCGCTGAAACGAGCGCGATAGGCGCGGGAAAAGTGCGTCAGCTGCTGGAAACCGGTGGCCATTGCCGCCTCGGTGACCCGGCAGTGGCTGCCGGCGAGCAGGCGCTGCGCCCGGTCCAGCCGCATACCCAGATAGCACTGCTTGGGCGTCTCGCCGAAGTGCGCCAGGAACAACCGCGCCAGCTGGCGCTGCGACTGCCCCACCATCCTGCAGATCTCGGGAATCGGCAGCGCCTGCGCCAGGTTGGCCTCCATCACCGCCAGGCTCTTGACCACGCTGCGCGGCAGTCCCGCATAGCGCACCTGCTGTTGATCGTCTGACGACGCCTCATGGCGATGGTGCACCAGCTGGCGACCCACGGCGTCGGCCAGCGCCGGGCCATAATCGCGAGCGATGCGATCCAGCATCATGTCGATGCCGGCGGTGCCCCCGGCCCCCGTCTGTCGCGTGGCATCGGCTTCGAAACGCTCACGGCTGACCCGCAGCTGTGGAAACTCACGACGAAAGGCCGGCACGCTTTCCCAGTGCAGCGCCACCCGATGCCCCTCCAATACCCCGGCCCGCGCCAGGATGAAGGGCGCGGTATCCAGGCCGCCCAACCAGCCGCCATGGGCCGCCAGGCGGCGTAATATGGCCCGTTCCTGAGCCGTTACCACCGCCTCCGCCTCGTAGGACGACACCACCATCAGGTGGGCATCGTCAGGCACCGAGGCCAGATCGCCGTTTACTTCGATGCAGACCCCGTTACTGGCCACCACGCCCTGGCCATCCATCGAGCGCAATCGCCAGGCAAACAGGTCTCGACCAAAACGGTTGGCGACACGCAGCGGCTCCAGCATGCAGAACAGCGTCAGCATCGAAAACTTGGGCACCAGCCAGACATCCAGGGTCTGCTCGGCCTGCTCGGGCGAGAGCAGCGGTGGCGAATCCGGACGCGGATACGGCCAAGCCTCAGCGTAGTCATTCATATTGACCAAAAATATCAATCTTATGGCTAATTTAGTTCAATTCTATGGCCGGTCTGCCGCTAGGGTAAAGCGAGTCGCGTCACCGGTGCCGCTGGCCACGGACCTCATGACGCCTTAGCGCATCTGCCACAGAACATCCCACGGAACATCGCTCCAGGGGCCTGTCAGGAACGGGCTCTCAGCATTACCCGGAGATTCATCGCCATGACCACAAGCGCCAAGGCAACGCTGTCCGCCGACGGGCAGCGCCTGCTACTCGACATCGACGCCCAGCCCCGCGAGTTCGCGGCCCTATGGCTGCGCGAGCGGGCGCCCGACGCCGAGACGCTGGACCCCCTCACCGGCCAGCGCCTGATCGAGGCCGCCGAGCTGCCGCTCGACCTGGCCCTGGAGCGCGCCGAGCTGGCCGAGAATGCCCTGGCCCTGCGCTTCAGCGACGGTCACCGGGTTCACTTCCCGCTGAGCGAGCTGCTCGACGACAGTCGCCAAGACCGTGATGGTGCCAACACCGATGACCTCGTCGCCCCTGGCCGCCTTTTATGGGATGCACAACTGGCCGAGCCGCAGCATGCCGACTTCGCCGCCGCCATCGACGACGATGCCGCCCTGCTCGAAATGCTCGAGGGGCTGCATCGCAATGGCTTCGTCGTCGTTTCCGGCGTACCCACCGAAGAAGACGGCATGCAGGCGCTGATGGAGCGTGTCGGGCCGCTGCGCCGTACCAACTGGGGCGGCATTGCCGACGTCAAGTCGGTGGCCAATGCCTATGACCTGACCATGACCCAGCGCGGCCTGGAACCGCATACCGACAACCCCTATCGCGACCCGATTCCCGGCTATATCTGGCTGCACTGCCTGACCAACGCCGCCGACGGCGGCGATAGCACCCTGGCCGACGGCTATCGGGCGGCCCAACTGCTTCGTGAGCGCGACCCGGCGGCCTTCGCCTGCCTGACTCAGGTCTCGCCGGGCTTTCGCTACCGCGACGAGACCACTTGGCTCGAGAGCGAGGGGCCGCTGATCGAACTCGACAGCCAGGGGCGTATTTTCCGCGTGCGCTACAACAACCGCACCGAGCGCGTCGGGGCACTGCCCGCCGAGGAGCTGGCCCGCTACTACGCCGCCCGCCAGGCCTTCTACCAGCTGATCAGCTCCGACGAGCTGACCCTGAATCTAAAGCTCGACCCGGGCCAGATGCTGATCATGGATAACTACCGCCTGCTGCACGGTCGTCGCGCCTTCGAACTGGCCGGCGGCGTGCGCCACCTGCGCCAGGGCTACGTGGATCGCGACAGCACCGCCAGCCGCCGCCTGGTGCTGCGCCAGCAGCTGGCAAGCAAAGAGGAGGCAGCATGATAAAGGCCAGCTTCCGGCATTTCGGTGAGGCCCGCCGCGACGAGTGGGCGCTGATCGACGATCGCTTTCGCGACTACGTGGCCGATGCTCCGCGGCGGGTGCTCGAACACCTTCACCGCCTGGCCGGCGATACCCACGGCTACCCGGTGGATCGCTTCGAGCACTGCCTGCAGACCGCCACCCGGGCGCTACGCGACGGCGCCGACGAGGAGATGGTGGTCTGCGCCCTGCTGCATGACATCGGCGACGACCTGTCGCCGGCCAACCATGCCGAGATCGCGGCCGGGATTCTCGAGCCGTTCATCGACCCGTTGAACACCTGGATGATTCGCCACCACGAACTCTTCCAGGGCTATCACTACCGGCATTTCTTCGGCCTGGATCGCCACGCACGCGAACAGTTTTCGAACCATCCCGCCTATGAACGCACGGTGCGCTTCTGCGACGACTGGGATCAGGCCAGCTTCGACCCGGACTACGACAGCCTGCCGCTCGAGCACTTCGTGCCGATGGTGGAGCGGGTGCTGAACCGAGCTCCCTTCGGCGGTCTGCCGGCGATCCGCGAGGAGGCGACAGCCCCATGACCTGCGCCCAGCAACTCGTCGCCCTGCGCGCAGCGTTGCCCGACGCCATCGTGGTTGGCGATTCCACGGCCCGGTCTACGCGGGCAACATCCTGGCCTCGATGCCGGCGCCTGGGCCAAGGCGATCCGATCATCAGCACGTTTGCCGTGTAAGAAAGATGCAAAGATGCGCCGGGGACAAATCGGCGCGAGGGTCTTTTGACCAGGGAAGGCAAAAGTAGCGCCCATGGATGGGGTTACCGCGCCCTCGCGCAGGCTTGTCGCCCGGCAAGCCCAGCCGGCACCTGCCTTGCGTTGTATGACAACGCATCGTCAGAGCCGGTCGACCCAAGATAAGAGGAGACGTCCAACAATGAAGCCGCCACGCAGCACCCTGGCCCTGCTCGCAGGCCTGGCCCTGGCTGGCCCCGCCCTTGCCGCCGCCGACACCGACCGGGATGACACTCTCAACCTGGTGGTGCCGCCCTGGCCGGGCGTGACCGTCAAGAGTGAGATTTTCTCGCAGCTCGTCGAGCCGCTTGGCTATACCACCGAAACTCAGGAACTCAGTTCCACGGTGGGCTACAACACCCTGCAAACCGGCGACAGCGATGCTTTCCTGGCCGGCTGGCTGCCCGCTCAGCAGGAGAGCTACGACGCCGCCATGCAGGCCGGCGCCATCCTCGATCTTGGCAACAACGTCAACGGCGCCCGCATGGGCTTCGCCGTACCGGGCTACGTCTATGACGCCGGCATCACCAGCGCCGAGCAACTGGCCGACCCAGAGGTGGCGGAGCGCTTCGGCAACCGCATCTTCAGCATCGAGAGCGGCTCCACGGTCACCGATATGCTCGACGGCGCCATCAGCGCCAATACCTACGGTCTTGGCGACTGGGATATCGCGGCCTCCTCGACGCCGGGCATGCTGTCCATGGTCAAGGGCGCCGTGGCCGAAGAGCAATGGGTGCTGTACTACGGCTGGACGCCACACTGGATGGTGCCGGAATACGACACTCGCATTCTCGACGATCCGCAAGGCGTCTTCGGCCCCGACAACGGCCGCAGCGACGTCAAGACCATCGTGTCCAAGGCCTACGCCGAGGCCAACCCCAACCTTACCCAACTACTCGACCAGTTCGAGTTCTCGGCCGATGAACAGAGCGAATTCATCAGCGCCTACAGCCTGCAGGAGCACGAGCTCAAGGACGTGGCCCATGACTGGCTGGCCGATCACCCCGAGCGCGTGGCCGCCTTCCTCGAGGGCGTCGAGACCCGCGACGGCAACGACGCCCTGACGGCGGTGGAGGCCAGCCTATGACGACGATGCGCTTCTCCCGACTGACCGAGCGTATCGCCGGCGAAGGCGCCGCCGCCTGGGATATCCACAACCGGGCGCTGGCGCGCAAGGCCGCCGGCGAGGACATCACGGTGCTGTCGGTGGGCGACCCGGACTTCGCGACCCCGGCAGCGATCGTCGAAAGTGCCGTGGCCAGCCTACGTGGCGGCGCCACCCATTACCCCGACGTTCAGGGCAAGCAAGACCTGCGCGAGGCCATCGCCGCGCGGTATCGCGCCCAGGGTGTGAATGCCACAGCGGATCAGCTGATCGTGATGGCGGGCGCCCAGTGCGGCCTTTATGCCACCGCCCAGTGCCTGCTCGACCCCGACGACGAGGTGATCGTCCCCGAGCCGAGCTACGTCACCTATGAAGCCGTGCTGCGCTCCACCGGCGCCCGCATGGTGCGCATTCCGCTGCGCGGCGACGACGACTTCCGGCTGGACGTCGCCGACATCGAGGCCGCGATCACCCCGCGCACCCGGGCGATCATGCTCAACAGCCCCCACAACCCCACCGGCCAACTGATCGACGCCGCCTCCTGGGCCGCCATTGCCGCGCTCTGCCACCGCCATGACCTATGGCTGATCTCCGATGAGGTCTACGCCGAGCTAGTCTTCGAAGGCAAGCACATCTGTGCTGCGAGCCTAGCCGTCATGGCCGACCGCACCGTGGTCGTCGACAGCCTTTCCAAGTCCCATGCCATGACCGGCTGGCGGCTGGGCTGGGTGCTCGGCCCGCAGGCGCTGATAGAGCATATGGCCAACCTGGCGCTTTGCATGCTCTATGGCTGCCCGGAGTTCATCCAGGACGCCGCTCGCGATGCCCTCAGTCAGGACCTGCCCGAGCGCGACCAGATGCGCGAGACCTACCGGGCGCGTCGCGACGCCGTATGCGACGCCCTCGCCGGCTGCTCGGCCATCGATGTCATCAAACCCGCGGCAGGCATGTTCCTGATGATCGACGTGCGCGCTACCGGACTTTCTTCCCAGGCCTTCGCCGACCGTCTGCTCGATGAGCAGGGCGTGTCGGTGCTGTCGGGGGAGGCCTTCGGCCCCTCCGCCGCCGGCTTCGTGCGCCTGAGCCTGACCGTCGACGCAGACCGCCTGCGCACGGCCAGCCAGCGTCTAGCGCGCTGCGCCGCAGCGGCGCAGGAAGATGCCGCCGCTCTTTCCACTGCAGAGTGAATCGCCTATGACATCATCGCTACACGCCACTCCGTCGGCCTCTAGCACCCTCGCCGTAGAGGCCCGCCACCTCGTCAAGCGCTATGGCGATCTCGAGGTGCTGCGCGACGTTTCCCTCGAGGTCCCCGAGGGCAGCGTCACCTCCATCATCGGCGCCAGCGGCTCGGGCAAGAGCACCCTGCTGCGCTGTCTCAACCTGCTGGAGCGCCCCAACCTCGGCGAACTGGCGATTGCCGATGAAGCCATTCGCTTCGACCGCAATCCCCAGGGCGACGTCGTTGGCCTGGACAGGCGCCAGCTGCAGCGGCTGCGCGCCAAGGTCAGCATGGTCTTCCAGCAGTTCAATCTCTGGCCCCATTTCACGGTGCTGGGCAACGTCACCGAGGCACCGATGCGGGTCAAGGGTCTCTCCCGGCGTCGCGCCAATGCCCTCGCCGAACACTACCTTGAGCGGGTCGGCATGGCCGACAAGCGCGACAGCTATCCGGCCTATCTTTCCGGCGGCCAGCAGCAGCGAGTGGCGATCGCCCGCGCGCTGGCCATGGAGCCGCGACTGCTGCTGTTCGATGAGCCGACCTCGGCGCTGGACCCGGAGCGGGTCAGTGAGGTCCTCAGCGTCATCCGCGGCCTGGCCGACGAAGGACGCACCATGGTGCTGGTGACCCATGAGATGGCCTTCGCCCGAGATGTCTCCGACCAGGTGGTATTTCTCGATCGCGGTGTCGTCGGCGTCGCCGGCACCCCGCAAGACGTCTTCGAGGACAGCGAGCACGAGCGCTGTCGTCACTTCGTGGCACCGGCCGTTTGCTAGCAGCGCCGATGTCACACCCCCTGATGCAAGACCCAGATGCATAGATAACCAATGCATTAGCCGCAGACGCACTACACAAGAGCTTTAAAAAGCCAAGGAGATCACTGTGAAACATACCCTGATAATGACCGCCGCTGCCCTGACGCTCGGCCTGAGCCTGACGACCCAAGCCGCCGAGCCACTGAAGATCGGCATTTCTGCCGAGCCCTACCCGCCCTTCACCTACACCTCTTCCGAGGGCGAATGGACCGGCTTCGAGGTCGAGCTGGGCATGGCCATCTGCGAGGCCATGGACGCCACATGCGAGATCGCCCCTACCGGCTGGAGCGGTATCATCCCATCGCTGAAGGCCGGCCGCATCGACATGATCATGAACTCGATGTCGATCACCCAGGCACGTCAGCGGGTCATCGACTTCAGCCAGCCCTATTACTTCACACCGGGCGCCTTCGTGGCCGCTGACGATCTCGCCCTCGAGGTGCCGCAGGGCCTGGACGGCCTGGTGCTTGGCGTGCAGTCCGCCACCACCAACGCCACCTATGCCCGCCGCGCCCTGCGCGACAGCGTCGGCGACATCCGCCTCTACGATCAGGCCGAACAGGTCAACCGTGATCTGCTGGCCGGCCGCCTGGACGTGATTCTGGCCGACGAGATCGCCATGACCGAGTTCCTGGAGCGCGACGAGGCCGACGGCTACGAGATCAAGGCCACCGCCCCTCGCCACGAGGCTTACGGCGAAGGCGTGGGCATCGGCATCCGCAAGGGCGACGACGCCCTGAAGACCAAGATCGATGCCGCCATCACCCAGGTCCGTGACGATGGCACCTGCAGCACCCTGTCCGAGCAATACTTCGGCACCGACATCTGCACCTGATCCCGGTCCTCGACGACGTTCGCCCGGCAGGTGGCCATTGCCGCCTGCCGGCCTCGCCCTGTCTCATCAAGGACGCAACACACCATGAACACGGTTTCCCAAGAAGGGTTGCTCGACTGGGCCGGCCCCATTCTCCAGGGTGCCCTGACGACCCTCGAGATCGCCGTACTGGCCTATGCCATCGGCCTGGTGCTGGGCCTGATCGGCGCCAGCGCGCGCTTGAGCCCCTGGGCCCCGCTGCGCGGCCTGGCCACCGCCTACTCGACGGCGGTTCGCGCCGTCCCCGAACTGCTGCTGATCATCCTGCTCTACTACGCCGGCTCCCAGGCGCTCACCGCGCTGATCCACGCCATGGGGCTGCCTGGCCAGGTCGCCATCAATGGCTTCGTTACCGCCGTGGGCGTGCTGGCCTTCGTCCAGGGCGCCTACATGACCGAGGTGCTGCGCGGCGCCATCCTGGCCATCCCCAAGGGCCAGCTCGAGGCGGCCGACGCCTTCGGCTTCTCCACCTGGGCGCGCTTTCATCGCATCGTGATTCCCGCCATGCTGCCCAACGCTCTGCCCGGCATGTCCAACCTGTGGCTGATTCTGATCAAGGACACCGCCCTGATCAGCGTGATCGGCTTCAGCGAGCTGTTCTTCACCATCCAGCAGGCCGCCGCCAGCACTCGGGCCCACTTCCTGTTCTACGCCGCCGCCGGCGCCATCTACCTGCTGATGACCCTGACCTCCACCGCGCTGTTCGCTCGCCTGGAGCGCTACGTGCGCCGAGGCCAACCCGCACAAGAGGAGGCCTGAGATGGACTTTTCATGGCTCGCCGATCCCTTCTATCAGGAGTATCTGCTCGAAGGCTTCGTCAATACCCTGTGGCTGGTCGCCGTCTCGGCAGTAGGCGGCCTGATTCTGGCCGTGGCCGTCGCCATGGCACGCCTCAAGGGGCCTCGTCCGCTGGCCTGGTTCGCCCATGGCTTTACCACCGTGATGCGTGGCACGCCGCTGCTGGTTCAGCTGTTCTTCTTCTACTACGGCGTCGGCCGCCTGCTCGAAGGCATCCCCGGGATCCAGGACAGCCTCATCTGGCCGATCCTGCGTGACCCCTTCTTCTACGGTGCACTGACCTTCATCCTGAGCGTTGGCGCCTACTCCGGCGAAGTGCTGCGCGGCGCCCTGCTCAGCGTACCGCCCGGCGAACGCGAGGCCGGCCGAGCCTTCGGCATGTCGCCTTTCCAGGTCTTTTTCAGGCTGTGGCTGCCCCGCGCCGTTCAGCTATGCCTGCCGACGCTCACAGGCGAGATGATCCTGCTGCTCAAGTCCGTGCCGCTGGTCTCGACCATTGCGCTGATGGACCTGCTGCAGGCCGCCAATATCATTCGCGACGAGACCTTCCTGGTGTACGAGCCGCTGATGCTGATCGCCGGCATCTATCTGGCGATGACCTTGGTGCTGACCGTCGTGCTGCGCCAGGTGGAGCGCCACTTCCCCGGCATGCAGCCGACGCGCCACCGCTGGCTGCCGATTCGCGGCAAGGAGCAGGCCCCATGCAAGAACTGATGCACCACTTCATCGACAACCGCTGGGTCGCGAGCCGCGGGGATCGCCGCCTGGCGTGACCGGGTGAAAGCCTACCTGGCGATTGCCGAGGAAGAAGGCCTCGTTGCCTACCTCGAGACCCGCTACGTCACCCGTCCCGCCTGAGGTGAACCGCTCTCAGGAACCTGCCCGGGCTTCAATGCCCGGACCACCTTTCTGATCCTGTCGCTCATTCAGCACACACCTCGTCCTCACCCGCCAGCAATCCACGTGGTTGTGCAGTCTGGGGGAATTCGCCACTATCTTTCCTTGGTGGCTCAAGCAAAGGCCGGTAGCACATCTAGTAACGGTTACATGCCAAGGGGAGTGCATGAAAATTTACGGCGATAGACAATCGGGCAACTGCTACAAAGTTCAGTTAGCTTGTGATTTTCTGAATATTGACCACGAATGGATCGATGTCGATATCCTGGCTAACGAGACCAAGAATGATGAATTCTTGGCAAGAAACCCCAATGGAAAAATCCCCTTGCTTGAGTTGGAACAGGGAAAAACCCTTGCTGAGTCAAACGCCATCATCAACTACTTGGCCAGTGGGTCGACCCTCTACCCGAGTGAACGTTGGGCGCAAGCTCAGGTGCTGCAATGGCAGTTCTTCGAGCAATACAGCCATGAGCCATTTATCGCCGTCGCACGTTTTATCAACAAATATCTCGGCCTGCCTGACGACAAGGTAGAGGAGTATGAATCCAAGCAAGCTGGCGGGCACAAGGCGCTAAAAGTGATGGAGCAGAAGCTTCAGAAAACGCCATTTCTAGCGGGAGACAACGTCACCACCGCAGACATTTCGCTATATGCCTACACGCATGTGGCTCACGAAGGCGGCTTCGATCTGGCAGCCTATCCCGCTGTAAAAGCATGGCTTGCCAGAGTAGCTGCATTGCCGAATTTCAAAGCCATGGCATGATGGCCAGGTAACCATCACGGGAAAAACGATGGCAACTGAAGGGCGACTTCGTCTCCATTCCGCAACCCATGGTGCTGTCATCGCGAGCCATCAGCATTAGCCCCGAAGCGTCAGGTATCACAGGGAAAAAATGCCGATCATGGAGGAGAGCTCATTGAAAAAGGTGCTGATCATTACCGGCGGTAGTCGCGGAATTGGCGCCGCCACGGCGCGCCTGGCGGCGCAATCTGGCTATGCGGTTTGCATCAGCTATCTGCGTAACAAGGACGCCGCTTCCGCCGTTGTCGATGAAATTTACCAAGCCGGTGGAGAAGCGATGGCGCTTGCAGCCGACGTGAGTGTTGAAGCCGAGGTGGTGCGCCTGTTCGAACAGGTCGATGAAGCCTTGGGCCCGGTCACGGCACTGGTCAACAATGCCGGCGTCTTGGAGGAGCACATGCGCGTAGCGCAGATGGATGCAGGCCGCCTCAGCCGTGTTTTATCCACCAACGTCATCGGCAGCTTTATCTGTGCACGTGAAGCGGTCCGCCGCATGTCTAGCTCGAATGGTGGTGCGGGCGGTGCGATCGTCAATGTCTCCTCAGCCGCCGCCCGGCTTGGCTCTCCCAACGAGTATGTGGACTATGCCGCCTCAAAAGGGGCCATCGACACCTTTACTCTTGGTCTGGCACAGGAGGTCGCCGCCGAGGGGATCAGAGTCAACGCCGTGCGCCCAGGCGTTATCTATACCGATATTCATGCCAGCGGCGGTGAGCCGGACCGGGTAGATCGAGTGAAAGGGTCCGTGCCCATGCAGCGTGGTGGTACCGCCGAAGAAGTCGCCAACGCCATCCTATGGTTGCTTTCGGATGAGGCTTCCTACTCGACTGGCGCCCTGCTTGATGTGGCGGGTGGCAGATAGAAGGCCAAGACCTAAGAAATAGCGCCCCTCACCCCCCTCGCATCTGCCGTGGGGTCTTGGCGAAGTGCTGGCGAAAGGCCCGCGAGAAGCTCGAGGCGCTGGTGAAGCCGCAGGCCAGCCCCACGGAAAGGATATCCATGTCGGTCTCGGCCAGCAGTTGCCGGGCGCGTTCGAGGCGCAGCCGCAGGTACCAGTGGCGTGGCGTCGAGCCCAGCTCCTGTTCGAAGAGGCGCTGTAGCTGGCGGGAGGAAATACCGCTGCGCTCGGCCACCGTCGCAAGCGTCAGCGGCGTTTCCAGGTGGCGCTCCATCAGCGCCACGGCATCGACCAGATGCCGCCGGTGGGTGCCCAGCCGCCGTGCCAGAGTCATGCGCTGCTGGTCGCGGCGGGTGCGCATGCGCTCATGGATCAGCTGCTCGGAGACGTCGATGGCCAACGCCTGGCCGTGGCGGCGAGCAATCACTTCCAGCGCCATGTCCATGGCCGCGGCACCGCCGGCACAGGAAAAGCGCCGTGGGCCAAGCTCGAACAGCTCATCGCTGGTGGCAATCGACGGAAAGCGCTCGCGAAACGTCGGCAGACTTTCCCAGTGCAGGGTCACTCGCTCGCCTTTCAGCAAGCCTGCTGCGGCCAGCACGAAACAGCCGGTATCCAGCCCACCGAGTACACACCCGGCCTGAGCCAGACGATTCAGCCAGCGGGTGATGGCGCGGCTCTGATGCGCCTCGGGGTCGAAGCCACTGCACACCGCCAGCGCCGGCAAGTGATTGACGGCCTCGATGGACTGGTCAGCGAGCAGCGTCATGCCGTTGGAGGCGGTCACCGGGCCGCCGTCCTCGCTGATCAGCGTCCAGTCGTAGAGCGGCCGGCCGCTGATGCGATTGGCGATGCGCAGCGGCTCGACGGCCGCGAAGAAGGCCATCATCGAGAAGCGCGGCAGCAACAGAAAGCCGAGGCGTTCGGGCCCGGAGCTTGGAGGAGCGCTGCCTGGAGTAGCAGATAAAGCGGAATCGGGAGGCATGGCAATCAAGGGCTGGCCAGGAGACAAGGCAGATGAATGGACGAGCCGACGCATTAGCCGATCATGCTGGCGAGCGCTATCGCGGGTGGCAAGTCATCGAAAGGCGCCCATCACCGAGCGTCGAAGGACATCATAAAGGTGTGTGACGCCTCACGGCGACTATGCTGAGAGAACATACCCGGCCCCAGTGATGGCGCCGCTGGGTTTGACCACGGCCACTCCTTGAGCACCTTCTGCTTCAGGGCCGTCTACCTCAGTGTTTTCTCAAATGCGTCGCTAGGCGGCGAAGGGACCATGACGGATTGTCTCGGCTCGGTATCCGGCCACTTGGTGGCCATCGGGGGGGCCGAGGACAGAACCTCGGATCTTGAAATACTGACACGGGTATTTGCCCTGGCGCCGGTGGATAACCCTGAGGTTGCGGTCATCGCTACGGCGAGCGGCATCCCCGACCAGGTGCTGCCCGACTACGAGGCGGCTTTCACCCGTCTGGGGGCGAGCCGCATTCATTCGCTGGACATAAAGGACCGCCAGCAGGCGGCAGACCCGGAGACGGTGCGGCTGATCGAGCAGAGCGGCGTCATCTTCTTCACCGGCGGCGACCAGCTGCGCCTGACCCATGTGATGGGCGGTTCGCCCACGCTGCAGGCCATCCGCGAACGCCTGGCGGCCGGTGCGGTGGTGGCGGGCACCAGTGCCGGCGCCGCGGCGATGCCGGGCACCATGATCTACAACGGTGCCGCCGCGGATGCGCTTCGCAAAGGCGCCGTCAACATGACCTTCGGCCTCGGGCTCGTCGAGGGGCTGATCATCGACAGCCATTTCCTCGAGCGCGGGCGTTTCACGCGCCTGATGGAGGTCGCGGCTAGCAACCCCGAACACCTGGGCGTGGGCATCGGCGAGGATGCCGGCGTGATCATCCACCCTCACGGCATCCTCGAGGCGATCGGCTCGGGGCACGTCATCCTCATCGACAGCCGTGATCTCGCGAGTTCCAACATCGCCGAGCTGTCGATGGGAGAGCCGGTAGCCATCGAGCACATGATTCTGCATGCCCTGGTCAGCGGCCACGGTTTCGATCTCGGTGCGCGTCGCTACCTGATTCCCGAGGCGCTCGCCGCCGTGCTGGCAAACGCGATATGAAGATTCTCGAGCACCGGGCCCTGCGGGGCCCCAACTACTACAGCCGCTACCTGACCATCTTCATGCGCCTGGACATCGGCGAGCTCGAGCAGCGCCCCAGCGATACCGTGCCCGGTATCGTCGAGCGACTCAGCGAGCTACTGCCGACTCTGCAGGAGCATCGTTGCTCGCTCGGCCGCCCCGGCGGCTTCCTGGAGCGCTTGGCCCGGGGCACCTGGGCCGGTCATGTGGTCGAGCATGTGGCGATCGAGCTGCAAAACCTGATCGGTTTCTCGGTGGGCTACGGCAAGACCATCGACAGTTATGAGGCCGGGATCTACAACGTCGTCTACCGCTACCGCGACGAGGCCAGTGGCCTAGCGGCCGGCGTGGAGGCCGTCGAGCTGGTCCGGCGCCTCTTTCATGGCCAGGAGATCGACCTGCCGGCGATTATCGACCGTCTCAAGGCGGTGCGCGATGCGCATATGCTGGGCCCTTCTACGGCCTCAATCATCGAGGCCGCCGAGCGTCGTGGCATTCCTTATATGCGCCTCACCGACGACAGTAGCTACATACAGCTGGGCCATGGCTATCGCCAGCAGCGCATCCAAGCGACGGTGACCTGCCAGACGGACCTGATCGGCTACAGCATCGCCGACGACAAGCAATGGACCAAGCAGCTGCTCGGCGATGCCGGTATCCCGGTACCCAGAGGCGAGGTGTGCTCCACCATCGATGAGGCGCTGGAGGTGTCACGGCGCATCGGTTATCCCCTGGCGGTGAAGCCGCTGGTCGGCAACCATGGTCGCGGCGTGAGCACCAGCGTCGAGGACGACCAAGCGCTGTGCGACGCCTTCGACATCGCCGCTCGCCGCCATTCTTCGGTGATCGTCGAGCAGTGCATCAGCGGCGAGGATCACCGCCTGCTGGTCATCAACGGCCAGCTGGTGGCCGCCGCCCGGCGCCGCCCGGCCCATGTGATCGGCGATGGCAAGGCCACGCTCAAGGAGTTGATCGACCGGGAGAACGCCGACCCGAGACGCGGCGTCGGCCACGAGAACCTGCTTACCCAGATCGAGCTCGACGAGCAGTCGCAGCGGATGATCGGTCAGCAACACCTGACCCTTGAGAGCGTGATTGCCGCAGACGACATCGTCTTCCTCAAGCCTACCGCCAACCTGAGCACCGGCGGTACCGCCACCGACGTGACCGACGACGTGCACCCGGAAGTGCGCTATGCGGCGGAGCGCATCGCGCGACTGGTCGGGCTCGACATCATCGGCATCGACCTGCTCGCCGAGACCCTGACCCGCCCGCTGGATGAGCAGTCTGCCGCCGTGGTCGAAGTCAACGCCGGGCCCGGCTTTCGCATGCACCTGTCGCCCACCCACGGCCAGGGCCGGGATGTCGGCCAGCCGGTCATCGACATGCTGTTCCCGGATAGCGGCAGCGATGCGCGCATTCCTATCGTCGCGGTCACCGGCACCAACGGCAAGACGACCACGGTACGCCTGCTCTCGCATCTGCTGCGCCAGGTGGGCCGCAAGGTGGGCATGGCCTGCACCGGCGCCATCGAGATCGACAGCCACGTCATCATGCGCGGCGACTACAGCGGCCCCCTGGCCGCCGCGACCGTGCTGCGCGAGCCCACGGTGGAGTGTGCGGTGCTCGAAGTGGCGCGGGGCGGCATCATGCGCCGCGGGCTCGGTTTCGATGCCTGCGACGTGGGCGTTCTGCTCAACATCGCAAGCGACCATCTCGGCGAGCATGACCTTCATACTCTCGACGAACTGGCGCGTTGCAAGTCGGTGGTGATCGATGCCATACGCCCGGAGGGCACCGCCGTGATCAATGCCGATGATCCAAGGGTACTGGCCGCTCAGGAATGGGCCCGGGGCGACAGCATTCTCTTTACCCTGAGCCCGGATTCCCGGGCCATTCGCCAGCATGTTCACAACCAGGGTGTGGCCTTCACCGTTCACCAAGGCAACCTGGTGATGCGTCAGGGCCGGGTCGAAGTCGAGATCATCCCCGTCTCCGACGTGCCAATCACCTTCGCGGGCCACGCCCGCTTCAACGTCGCCAACGCCCTGGCCGCCAGTGCCGCCGCCTTCGCCCTGGGGGTGTCGCTTGCCGATATCCGCCAGGGCTTGGCCACCTTTCACCCCACGCCCGGCCAGAACCCCGGGCGTACCAACCTGATCGAGGCCGCCGGCCTCAAGGTGCTGATCGACTACGGCCACAACGTGCCGGCTCTCGATGCCCTGGCCGAGCTGGTCAGCGCACTACCCGCCAAGCGACGCATCGGCGTGGCCAGCGCCCCGGGCAATCGCCGCGATGAGGATCTCTTCGAGCTGGGCGCACGGCTGGCCGCCATGCTCGATGTCGTCATCCTCTGCGAGACCGACGCCCGCGGCCGTCCTCAGGGTGAGGTCGGCGCACTGATGCGCGACGGCGCTGCTTCAGTGCCGAGGGCATGTCATACCGAACTCATCATGGACGAAGAGCAGGCCATCGGCCGAGCCTTCGAGGAAGCCAGCGAAGGCGACCTGTTGGTGCTGCTGATCGACGATATCGACGGGACACTGGAGCGGCTCAAGGAACGTCTCAAGGGGCCTTCAAAGGACTATTCCAAGGCCCCTTCACAGCCCCCACCTTCCAAGGCCCCCTCAGAGCAAAGCGTCAGCCCAGCGGATGGCCCGAAACCCCATACCCTCCCTACCGGCAACCGCCCATGCTGACCCGCCCTTCCCCGCAAGCGGGGCTGTTGACCCTGTTGCGCGTGGACAGCATCCAGGCCCCTGAGCTGCTCGAAGCCAATAAGATCCTGATCGCCGGCGGCCGCATCGCTGCGCTGGGACGTGACCTGGACGTGCCGGCGGGCTGGCCAGTGCAGGTCGTGGAGGCGCCGGGACTGATCGCCGTACCCGCCTTCATCGATCAGCATGTGCACGTGACCGGCGGGGGCGGCGAAGGCGGCTGCGGGTCGCGCTGCCCAGAAATCACCGCTCACGCGATCGCCGCCCGGGGCATCGGCACCGTGGTGGGAGTGCTCGGCACCGACGGCATCAGCCGTTCGCCGGCGGACCTGCTGGCCAAGGTGCGTGGGCTGCGCGCCGAGGGTATCGCCGCCTACATGTACACCGGGTCCTATCGCGTGCCGCCGCCGACCCTCACCGGCGACCTGCAGCGCGACCTGGCCTGGATACCCGAGATCATCGGCCTGGGTGAAATCGCGATCTCGGATCACCGCTCGAGTCAGCCCCGGCAGGATGAGCTCGAACGGCTGGTCAGCGAGGTGAGAGTCGGCGCCATGCTGGCCGGCAAGCGCGGCATCTGCCACTTCCATATCGGCGACGGCGCGCGAGGGCTCGAGCCACTGCGCCGGCTGCTCAGCGAGACCGAAATTCCCGCCGAGCAGGTAATTCCCACCCATGTAAATCGCCATCGCGACCTCTTAGAAGAGGCCGCCGACTATGCGCTGACCTTCAAGGCCTGCGTGGATGTCACCGCCTTCGACGATGCCGATGAAGACGACCTCACCGGCTTCGGCGCGGTGGCGCGACTGCTGCAGCGTGGCGTGCCGGTCGAGCGCATCACCATGAGCTCCGACTGCAACGGTAGCCTGCCCGAGTTCGACGCCCAGGGCGGCTATATCGGCATGCGAGTGGCGGGCAACGCCACCCTGATCGCCGACTGGCAGCGCCTGGTACAGGAGCAGGTTCTGACGTTGGATCGGGCGCTGGGGCTGATCTCGGGCAACGTGGCCAGGGTGCTGGGGCTCGACGGTCACAAGGGCCGGCTGGCCGTAGGTTTCGATGCCGATGTGACCCTGATCGATCCCACCCTCACCCCACAGCAGACCTATGTGGCAGGCCGCTGTGTCTATGCCCGGGGCAGCTAACACCTGGACGTCCCGGTCTAGACATCCAAGCTATACATCGAAGCCAGCCCCCCGAGCGCAAGACGCTTCACCCCAGCAGCCGGTCGATACCGAGCCAAGCCAGGCGTAGCGCCAGCAGGGTCAGCACCCACTTGAAGAGCCCATCGAAGCGCGCATCGCTGAGCCGCTTGAGCAGGCGCAGGCCCAGCCAGGTGCCGGCGAGCCCCGCGGCGATCATGGCCGCCATCAGCCCCAGCCAGTCGTGGAAGACGAAGCCGGCCACCCCGAACACGAACGCCTTGGTGAGATGCTGAAGGCTCATGCAGGCGGAAAAGGTCGCCACCCGCGCCATTCGCTCGGACTGAGAATGCTTGATGAAGGAGCCGACCAGTGGGCCACTGGCGCCCACCAGACTCGACAGCAGGGTCGTCAGGGCGCCAGCCAGCATGGTGCCAACGCGCCCCAGCGCCCGGGCCGATGGCGCCGGTCCCCAGCAAGAGAACAGCACGAAGCCGGCGATGGTGAGCTCCAGCACGCCCGAGGGCAGGCGCACCAGCAGCCAGGCGGCCAGCAAGGCGCCAAGCAGCACTCCAGGCAGAAAGGCGGCGATTACCCGGCGGTCGATATGCCGCCACGTCATGCTGGCGCGGCCGGCATTGGAGCCCAGTTGCACCATGCCATGAACCGGAATCAGTGCCGCCGCCGGCATCACCTGCGCCATGGCGCTAATCAGCAGGGTGCCGCCGCCGATGCCGGCGCTCGCCGAGATCATCGAGGTCAGAACAGACAGTGCCACCAGGCTCAGGTTGAGCCCGCCAGGCAAGGGAGAGAGCAGGTCTAGCAAGGGCATGGTCGCCGTCCGGTGGCTAAAGAGGCTAACCACTATACCAAGACCCGCCGCTGCGACTCACTGCCAGCCGCTACCCTAGCGCCGGAAGCCTCTCTTCAGCCCTCCCTCTTAAGTCCCTCTCGAGCCCCTCTCTTAAGTCCCTGCCCCCAGTGACCGTTACACAGGCCAAGGCCCCGAATGGCGGCCATAAAAAAGCCGGCCCCCGTGGGGCCGGCTTTTGTTCACGCTTCGCTGACAAACGCCGTGGTAAACAGCAGCGTCTAAGTAGCGACGCGCCCGCCTTCAGGCCTCGCGCTTGCGCGGCTGGTCGATCAGCCCCTGCTCGCGAGCCATCGCGTAGGCGGCCTTCGGGCCAGTCCACAGCGAGGGCAGCAGCACCAGCGACACCGGGATGGCGGTGATCACGATGAACTGCTGCAGCGCGCTGATCTGGCCGGCGCCCATGTACAGCAGGATCGCCGCCATGATCGCCATGGCGATGCCCCAGAAGGCGCGGATCAGCGGGTTCGGCGCATCATGGCCGGCCCCCACCACGGAGATCGCATAGCTCATCGAGTCGCCGGTGGTGGCGACGAAGATGGTGGTCAGCAACAGGATCGCCAGCGCCATCAGCGAGCCACCCGGCAGCGCCTGCGCCACGGTCAGGGTCGCGACGTCGAACTGGAAGTTGTTCAGTGCTTCGGTCAGGTCGATCACGC
The DNA here is from genome assembly GCF_013349955.1 of Onishia taeanensis. Taxonomy (GTDB): domain Bacteria; phylum Pseudomonadota; class Gammaproteobacteria; order Pseudomonadales; family Halomonadaceae; genus Onishia; species Onishia taeanensis_B. The sequence goes on from NZ_JABVXC010000006.1 coordinate 151,754, forward strand.
CGTTGAGCTGGTAGAAGATGCCCGAGCCACCCAGCAGGGTGAACCACACGGTCGTGGCCACCGGGGCCATCACCGCCACGGCGAGAATCATCTGGCGGATGGTGCGGCCGCGCGAGATGCGGGCAACGAAGATCGCCATCAGCGGGCCGTAGCCGATGAACCAGGCGAAGAAGAACACCGTCCACCACTTCATCCACCAAGCCGGTGCCGTCTCGGCGGTCATGGTGGCCATCGAGAAGAAGGAGGTCAGGTAGGTGCCAAAGCCCTGGGTGAAGGCATCGGTCAGGAACAGGGTCGGACCAAAGACGAAGATCACCGCGGCAATGGCCAGCGCCAGGAAGACGTTGAAGCGGCTGAGCATCTGGATGCCGCGATGGATGCCGGTCATCGCGGAGGTGACGTAGATCGCGCCAAGCACGGCCAGCACGGCCAGCTGAGAGCCATAACCTTGCGGCAGGCCGAACAGCTCATGCAGGCCGAAGCTGACCTGAGTGGCCAGGAAGCCGATGGGGCCCACGGTACCGGCAACCACGGCGATCACGCACAGGGCGTCGACCAGCCCACCCAGCGGGCCGCTCATCAGACGCTCGCCGAGTACCGGCGTGAGCAGGGTGCGCGGCTGCATCGGCTGGCCTTTCACGTAGTGAGCATGCGCCATCACCACGGCGGTCAAGGTGCCGAGCACCGCCCAGGCCAGAAAGCCCCAGTGCATGAAGGACTGGGCCAGGGCGCCGGCGACGGCATCGACGGTACCCGCCTCGGTGTCGAAGGCCGGCGGCGTGACCACGAAGTGATAGACCGGCTCACCGGCGGCGAAGAATACGCCACCGCCCGCGAGCAAGGTGCACATGATCATCGACAGCCACTTGAAGGTGCTGATCTCAGGGGTCTGGAGGTTGCCTACCTTGGCGGCACCGGCCGGCGACATGGCAACGCCAATGCCGATGAAGAATGTCAGCAGCAGCAGCAGCTGGAAATAGGAGCCCAGGGTACGAGCGGTCCAGGCAAAACCGGCGCTGATGCCGTTGGCGACCATGTCGATGTCATACAGCGACAGGGCAACGAAAGCGACGATGAAGCCGACGCTCAGGACCAGCACCACCGGGTCGCCCAGGCGCGAACCGGTGGTGCTGGTCTCTGATGGAGAGGAATGATCAGGTTGGGTCATGGGAAGCCTTTAGTTGGGATGTCATCACGTCGGCCGGCGAGCGGGAGCCGCAAGCATGGCATTCAGGATGCGCGAGCATTTCAACGCCGACGACGTCAGAAGGGCGATCACAGATAGACGATCGGGGATGACGATGTCAGAGCAGTGTTACGTGTTCGCGAGCGAGAGGGGGCTTTCGTTCACGGAGCCTCCTGACGTGGCGAGGGGGCGGATGAAGTGGCCTGCAAGGGCCAGCGGGAATCGGGTAGCCGATTGGAAAAAACCGCGCAGTATAACGACGCGTCGGTCGGTCTTCAAACATCACTGAACGCCCGCTCAATGTCGGAGCCTTGCCGGATCGGCTAGACTGCGCGGCCTTGTGCTGCGTTTCACGCATCTTCTTGTCACTGCTTTAGTCACCAATGGAGCCCTGGCCACATGACCGCCGACCTCGATCACGATGCTCTACAGGCACTGCTCGACCGCCTCAGCACGGACGCCCCCCGCTGCTTCAACGAGGGCAAGGTCGCCGACTATATTCCTGCCCTCGGCGAGGTCGACCCGGATCACTTCGGCATCGCCGTCTGTCATGTCGACGGCCGGGTACAGGTCGCAGGTGACGCCCACACGCGCTTCTCGATCCAGTCGATCGTCAAAGTACATGCGCTGGTACTGGCCATGCAGCGCCTGGCCCCAGAGGAGATCTGGTCGCGGGTCGGCCGCGAGCCCTCAGGCCAGGCCTTCAACTCGATGGTGCAGCTCGAGGTCGAACGGGGCGTGCCGCGCAACCCCTTTATCAACGCCGGTGCGCTGTTGGTCACCGATCTGCTGGTATCGCGCATCGTGTCGACCCAGTACACCCTGCGCGAGCATCTGCGGCGGCTTTCGGGCAGCGACGACGTCGGCTTCGACGAACGGGTCGCCCGCTCGGAGATGGATCACAAGGCCCGCAACGCGGCGCTGGCCTATCTGATGAAGGCCTACGGCAACCTGCATGCCGATGTCGAGACGGTGCTCGACACCTACTTCCATGGCTGCTCGGTGGCCATGAACTGCGTGGAAATGGCCCGCAGCGTGGCCTTCCTGGCCAACCGAGGTGTCAATCCACTGGACGGCAGCCGGGTGGTCTCACCGGTAGAGACGCGCCAGCTCAATGCCCTGCTGCTGACTTGCGGTCTCTATGATGCCGCTGGCGACTTCGCCTGGCGGGTCGGACTGCCCGGCAAGAGCGGTGTGGGCGGCGGCATCATCGCCATTCTGCCCGGGCGCATGAGCATCTGCGTATGGTCACCGCGCCTGGACGGCTACGGCAACTCGATTGCTGGCCGCCATGCCCTCGAGGGCCTGGTCGAAGGCATCGACTTCTCGCCGCTAGGCTGATGGCGCGCTGACTAGCCGGGCCTTGAGCCGTTCGACGGCACGCTGGGCCCGCGCCGACAGCGGCCACTCGGCCCGGTGCAGGAGCCACAGGGTATCGACCACGCCAGGCGCCCCCTCGACGACGCGGATCGTTTCGGGATGCGGGTAGGCCTCCCGGGCGAAGCGCGGCAGCACGCTGAAGCCTAGCCCTCGGGCCACCGGCTCGAGAATCAGGCCGATCTGGTTGGTGAAGCCGTGACGGGGCAGACGCCCAACGCCTGGGTTGCCGGGAAAGCGCCGGCTCAACAGCCGGGTGGCCATGTCATGGCCATCGGGGTGGTCGATGAAGCCGAGCCCGACCAGATCATCCCAGCCTGCGACCTCGGCGCCCGCCGGCACCACCAGCTCCAGCGCCTCCTTGGCAAACAGCGACACCGCCAGACGCGGGTCCTCCGGGCGCTGGGTGGCGAGCCCCAGTTCCGCGCGATTATCCAACACGGCGTCGATGACCTCGGCAGTGGGAGCGAAGCGATGGCGAATGGCGAGCCCCGGCGCCTCGTGCTGCAGCGCCAACAGATGGGGATAGATGGCCAGACCGATACTGCCCGGGGTGATCAGGGATAGCTCGCCCTGACTGGCATCATCACCGGCCAGACGCTGCCGGAGGCGCTGGTCGGCGGCCTGCATTTCCCGCTGATAGTCGAGCAGGGCATGCCCTGCCGGGGTCAGTTCCAGACTGCGCGGCTGGCGCAGCAGCAGCGGCCCGAGCCGGGCCTCCAGGTGCTTGATGTGCTGGCTGACCGCGGCCTGGGTCAGGTCCAGGCGCTCGGCGGCGCGGGTGAAGTTGCCAAGCTCCACCAGCGCCTCGAAGGTGCGCAACCACTGGGGCTGAAGCATAAGCATCTCTTATCGTGATCATAATCGCATGGTGGTTCTGATTATGGCGGTAGAGGCCTAGCATGCAAGGCGTTCACTCAACACAACAGGAGCGCCAGCCATGAGCCAAGTCTACCCTCGCACCTTTTCCCACATCGGTATCTCGGTTCCCGACGTCGAGGCCGCCCTTAAGTTCTACACCGAGGTACTCGGCTGGTACGTGATCATGGAGCCCACCACTATCGTTGAAGACGACTCCGCCATCGGCGTGATGTGCACAGACGTCTTCGGCCCAGGCTGGGGCTCGTTTCGCATCGCCCACATGTCCACCGGCGACCGGGTCGGGGTCGAACTTTTTGAGTTCAAGGGCCAGGAAAACCCGGAGAACAACTTCGAGTACTGGAAGACTGGGGTCTTCCACTTCTGTGTCCAGGACCCGGACGTGGAAGGTCTCGCCGAGCGCATCGTCGCCGCCGGCGGCAAGCAGCGCATGCCGGTACGCGAGTACTTTCCGGGGGAGAAACCGTTCCGCATGGTCTACATGGAAGACCCGTTCGGCAATATCCTCGAGATCTACAGCCACAGCTACGAGCTGACCTATGCCGCAGGGGCCTACGCTTCCTGAGCCGGGCCAAGCCAACGGGCTGACCGTGGCTGAAGGGCGGCCGACCAGGGCCCGCCCACGCAAAAGGCCCACTCCTGAAAAAGGCGGCCCATAAAAGAAGGCCCGCTTAAAGAAGCGGGCCTTTCTTGTTCCTGATCCAGAGCGTTACGTTTTCGCCCAGGCGCAGATCAGCTCACCTTGTGCCATTCGAAGGCCTTGAAAGGCTGGTCGACCGGCGTCTCGGCCAGGTGGTTGGTGTAGTTGCTCATCACCTTCTGGGCGAGGCCCAGCACCACTTCCAGCACCTGGCGCTGGGTGTAGCCGGCGGCCAGGAAGTCATTGACCGCGGAGGCATCGACTTCACCACGATTGCGCACCATGGCCAGGGTAAAGACCCGCAGAGCCTCGAGCTTGTCGGTGGGCAGCGGCGTCTCGTTGCGCAGGGCCTCGGTGATGGCATCGTCGACCTTCATGGACTTGGCGATGGCGGTATGGGCCGGTACGCAATAGTGGCACTCATGCTCGACGTTGATGGTCTGCCAGACCACGGTCAGCTCGTCGGCATCGAAGCTCGAGTCGATAAACAGCTGATGTAGCTGCTGATAGCCCTCGAGCAGGCCCGGCGCCTCGGCCATCACCGCGTGCAGATTGGGGATCATGCCGAAGGCATTGAAGGAGTTCTCGAGCAGCGGCTGGCTTTCCGCGGGGGCCGTGGTCTTGTCATGCAGGGTATAGGAACTCATGTATTACCTCGTTGCCTTGGGTCACGAATCGATGGAGCAAATAAGCGCCGAGCTCATTTTTGAGCGATCACTCAAATCAAGGCATGGCACTACCTGCCGTAGATGTGCCCTCAGGCTAACTGGCCTTGAGTGATCACTCAAGTTAAAATTTGAGCGCTCACTCAAGATTCATCCGGCCGTCTCACGGTCGAAAGGACGCTTCATGCCACGCCAGACTCGCCACGACCGCCAGCATTCCCTGGATCAGGCCCTTGCCCTGTTCTGGCGTAAGGGCTATCACGCCGCCTCGCTCAAGGACCTCGAAGGCGCCCTCGACATGCGCCCAGGCAGCATCTATGCGAGTTTCGGCAGCAAGGAGCGGCTGTTTGGCGAGGTGCTCGCGCGCTATGGCCGCCAGGGACTGGTGGAGCTCGAGCGCACGCTGGCCGCCAATCCCTCGCCGCTGGGCGGTCTGGCCGACTACCTGCGCGCCCTCGGCGGGCTTCGTGACACGCCACGGCCCTGCCATGCCTGCCTACTGGTGAAGACGCTGCTGGAACTCGGAGCACAGGACGCCAACGCCCGTCTCGCCCAAGAGCTGCTGGACGCCATGGAGGCACGATTCACCCAAGCCTTTAAGGCCGCCCGCGAAGCCGGCGAACTGAACGAGCACAAGGCGAACGATCATTCAGCCCAGCAGCCGGCCCGCCTGGCGCGACGCTACCAGACGATGGTCATGGGCCTGCGTGCCCACGCCGAGCGGCCGATCAGCGCCGCCGAGCTCCATGAGCTTGCCGACGACCTCGCTGACGACCTGCTCAGCCTCTGCGCTCGCCGTCATTGAATGAGCCTAACCTATCGCTCTACTCAGCCTCCGGACACGCTGGACGCGAGATCATTGACTTTCCCCATCGGCCTGACGTTCAAGCCTGTGTCCCCGCAGCGCCGTGGCACGGGGCGGCTCACCGAAGCGCTGCCGGTAAGCTCTCGAGAAATGGGCCTGATGCGAAAAGCCAGCCGCATAGGCCGCCTCGGTCACGCTGGAATAGCTATCGGCGAGGATGCGCTGGGCGAGGTCCAGGCGCATGCCGAGATAGCACTGTTTGAGGGTCTCACCGAAGTGGGCGGCGAACTGGCGCGTCAATTGACGCTGAGACTGGCCCGCCAGCCGACAGATCTCAGGAATGTCCAGCGCCTGCGCCAGGTTTGCCTCCATTACCGCCAGGGCGCGCACCACGCTGCGCGGCAGCGACGGATCACCGCGGCGCTCGCGGCTCGCCGCAATGCCCTCGCCTCGCTGGTAGCCGATCTGTCGCCCCACGGCATCGGCCAGTGACGGCCCATAGCGCCGCTCGACCCATGACAGCATCAGGTCGATGCCGGCCGCGCCCCCCGATCCCGTGAGACGGTCATACTCCCATTCGTAGAGCGCCGAGCTTGCCGCAAGCTCGGGAAACTCCTGACGAAAGGCCGGCACACTCTCCCAGTGCATGGCCACCCGATAGCCATTCAGCACCCCGGCCCGGGCCAGAATGAAGGGCGCCGTGTCGAGCCCTCCCAGCCAGGCCCCATGGGCCGCGAGCCGCCTCAGCACCGCCCGATCCTCGGCCTCGACGGTGGCTTCCGGCTCATAGGAGGCCACCACCATCAAACGACTCTCCGAGGCCAGGTGATCTCGCCGAGCATCCTGGCACAAGCTATCGAGCCGCCCATCCACATCGATACGCACGCCGTTGCTGGCCACCACCGCCTGCCCGTCAGAGGACAGCAGCCGCCAGGCGAAGAGGTCACGACCGAACCGGTTGGCGACCCGCAGGGGCTCGAGCAGACAGAACAGCGTCAGCATCGAGAACTTGGGCACCAGCCACACATTAAGGGTGAGCTCAGCATCATCAGGTGCCAGCAACGGGGGCGAATCGGGCCTTACATAGGGCCAAGTGCTATCGGGCATGGGGCCATTTATATCATGAATAAGGCGAAAAAAATCAAATAGCCGTCGTCAGCCGGCGTTAGGGTAAGGCTCTCGCTCTCAAGCAACGGGGCCAGTGGGCCCACAACGGAGAACCCAGTGTCATGAGCATCAGCGGTCACCTCAGCCAGTCAGCCGACGGTCAGCAGCTTCACCTCCACTACGACGGGAAGGATCTCGAGTTGGACGCGCTGTGGCTGCGAGAGCGCGCCCCTGATGCCGACACGCTCGACCCACAGACAGGCCAGCGCCTGATCGAGGCCGCCGACTTGCCGCTGGACCTAGCGATCCTTACAGCCACCGCCGAAGGCGACCGGCTCGACATTCGTTTCAGCGACGGTCACCAAAGCTGCTTTTCTCTCACGACCCTGAACGAAGAAGTTACGCCCAGCGACGAATTCGCCGAGCGGCGTCTGTGGGATTCACGCTTGAGTGATATCCCCCACAGCGCTTTTTCTGCAGCGGTAAACGATGACGGTGCCTTGCTCGAGCTGCTGGAAAACCTACATCGCTTCGGCTTCGTGCGGGTAGATGGGGTGCCTGACGAAGCGGAAGGCATGCAGACTCTGATGGCGCGTATCGGCCCGCTGCGGCGGACCAACTGGGGCGGCGTCGCCGACGTCAAATCGGTCGCCAATGCCTATGACCTGACCATGACCCAGCGCGGGCTCGAACCCCATACCGATAACCCGTATCGCGATCCCATCCCGGGATTTGTCTGGCTGCACTGCCTGGCCAATGCCGCTGGCGGCGGGGATAACACCCTGGTCGACGGTTTCAGCGCGGCGCAGCGCCTGCGCGAGGAAGACCCGGAGGCCTTCGCCTGCCTGACCCGCGTGACGCCGGAGTTTTGCTATCACGACGAGACCACTCGCCTCGAAAGCGAAGGCCCGCTGATCGAGCTCGACGGCCAGGACCACCTGATGCGAGTACGCTTCTCGAACCGTACCGAGCGCGTCTCGGCCAGGCCGGGCGCGGAACTGCGCCGCTATTACGCCGCGCGCCAGGCCTTCTACCGGCTGATCACGTCCGAAGACCTGACCCTGAACATCAAGCTCGAAGCCGGCCAGATGCTGATCATGGACAACTACCGCCTGCTCCACGGGCGCACGTCTTTCCATCTGGAAAACGGCGTCCGTCACATGCGCCAGGGCTACGTCGACCAGGACAGCACCGCGAGCCGTCGCCTGGTGCTGCGTGACCAGCTGTCCACATCGCGAGGAGCCACTGCATGAGCCATACCGCCGACCACTCAGCCACGATGGCTCAAGCCCGCTTTCGGCGCTTCGATGAGAGCCGTCGCGAGGAATGGGCCCTGATCGATTCACACTTCAGGGCCTATCAGGCCGATGCCAGCCGCCGGGTGCTTGTGCACCTGGAACGCCTGCGTGGCGACCACCATGGCTACCCGGTGGACCGCTTTGAACACTGCCTGCAGACCGCGACCCGCGCCCTGCGGGCCGGCGCCGACGAGGAAATGGTGGTCTGTGCCCTGCTGCATGACATCGGCGACGACCTGTCGCCGGCCAATCATGCCGAGATCGCGGCCGGCATCCTCGAACCGTTCATCGACCCGCTGAACACCTGGATGATTCGCCACCACGAGCTCTTCCAGGGCTATCACTATCGCCACTTCTTCGGGCTCGACCCACACGCCCGCGACGCCTACCGCGACCACCCGGCGTTCGAGCGCACCGTGCGCTTCTGTGACGAGTGGGATCAGACCAGTTTCGATAAGGACTACGACACCCTGCCACTCGATGCCTTCGTGCCGATGGTCGAGCGCGTGCTGGCCCGGACGCCCTTCGATGGCCTGCCCGAACTGGTGGATTAATTGGTGGATTAACGGGTGGATCCCCAGACGCGCATAACCTCCAACCCGGTCTTGCGAGGCCAGGGCCGGCTTCGCAAAACCGATGACACCGTGACCGCCAGCCGGCGGCCGGCCAACCGAAAAGGACTCAACGATATGAAAATGTTCCGATTGACCGCCCTCAGCCTGACCCTGCTAGCAGGGCTTAGCCTGGCCGGACAGGCCCTGGCCGCCGCCGGCGACCGTGACGACACCCTGCGGATCGTCGTGCCGCCCTGGCCCGGTGTCACCGTCAAGAGCGAGATGCTCTCCCAGCTCATCGAGCCGCTGGGGTATACCGCCGACAAGCAGGAACTCAGCTCGACGGTGGCTTATCAGACGCTCGGAACCAACGAGAGCGATGTCTTCCTGGCCGGCTGGATGCCGTCTCAGACCACCATCTACGACGCCGCCATGGCCAAGGGCAACATCGTCGATCTGGGCAGCAATATCAGCGGCGCACGCATGGGCTTCGCCGTACCGGGCTATGTCTATGAGGCCGGTATCACCAGCGCCGAGCAGCTGGCGGACCCTGAAGTCGCCGAGCGTTTCGGTTATACCGTCTACAGCATCGAGAGCGGCTCCAACGTGACCGACATGCTGAACAGCGCCATTGAGGCCAACACCTACGGCCTCGGCGACTGGGAAGGCATGTCCTCCTCGACGCCCGGCATGCTCAGCGAAGTCGACGCCGCAGCGAGAGACGAGCGCTGGATCGTGTTCTATGGCTGGACGCCGCACTGGATGGTGCCCGAATACGACAGCCGCATCCTCGACGACCCGGAAAGCGTCTACGGCGCCAATAACGGCCGCAACGACGTCAAGACCATCGTTTCCAAGGCCTACAGCGATGCCAACCCCAACATGCGCCGGCTGCTCGATCAGTTTGCGTTCTCCGCCGACGACCAAAGCGACTTCATCCGCGAATACAGCCTGAAAGAACGTGAACTGGAAGCCGTGGCCCATGACTGGCTGGTCGCACATCCCGAGAAGGTGGCCGAGTTCCTCGAAGGCGTGACGACGCGCGACGGCAAGCCCGCCCTACCCGCCGTGGAGGCCAGCCTGTAATGAGCGCATCGACCCGCACCGCCGAGGAGCAGACCATCCGCCGTGACCTGGCCGCCGCCTACCGGCTGATGGCGCGGGATGGCATGGACGACGGTATCTCGACCCATATCTCGGCACGCCTGCCCGGCGAGCGCTTCCTGCTCAATGCCTTCGGGCTGCGCTTCGAGGAAGTCACCGCCGATAGCCTGGTGACGGTGGACGCCGAGGGTGAGGTGCTGGATGACCCCACCGGGCTTGGCATCAACCCTGCCGGCTTCACCATCCACAGTGCCATTCACGCGGCACGACCGGACGTTGGCTGCGTACTGCATGCCCACACTGTGGCCGGAGTGGCGGTATCCTGCCTGGAGGAGGGCCTGCTGCCGCTCAACCAGTGGGCCATGCAGTTCCACCAGCGCATCGGCTATCACGACTACGAGGGCATTGCCCTGGACCTGGATGAGCGGCGCCGGCTGGTCGCTCACCTAGGGGCGCACAGCGCCATGATCATGCGCCAGCACGGCCTGCTTACCTGCGGCAACTCGGTGGGCGATGCTTTCCTGCGCATGCGCGACCTCGAGCGTAGCTGCCAGACCCAACTGGCGGCTCAGGCCACCGGGCAGACGCTGCGCCAGGCAAGCCTCGAGCTGTGCGATCACGTAGCGAACCAGTACGACAAGTGGAACGACAGCGACTACGGTCTCAAGCTTGCCTGGCGTGCCGAATTGCGCCGGCTAGGGATCGAAGCGCCTGCTCAACCACACCGTGCCCAGGAGGCCACCAACTCCACGGTCGCCTGACCGACGATCCTGGAGGTGAGGGCGAGGGGCCTACCTCCTTCGAATGCCTGACCCCAGACAGCACAAGGCCCGCAACGTCTAGCGTTGCGGGCCTTTCTGTTTGTCCGGGCAGTTTATGCCGGACTCGCTTTGCCGTCGTTGTCGCGTGCCGGCTCAGTAGTCCTTGAGCAGTACTTCGAGGGCAAAGGCGTTGCCTGACAGCTCGCCGAAGCTGACCGCTGGGGTTTCAGGCACGGCAGCGCTAGGCCAGGCAGTCATCATGTCCTCGTAGGCCTCGACCACTTCCGGGTAGGCCGGGCCGTTCGCGGCACTCAGCGTCGCTTCCTGAGCCGTGAGCATCTCACGACCGACCAGCATGAAGCCGTGGCCGTCCTGATATTCGGGACCGTTGACGAACTGCTCACCATCGATGGCCTCGATGTACTCGGCCAGGGCGGTGTTGGTCAGCGCCAGCAGTACCCGGCTCTGGAAGGTAGCGTCCTGCTTGAGAGACGGGTCGATCGCGGCCTGGGCGTCGTGGATCGCCTGGCGCGCCGCTTCATAGTCGTCTTCCAGACCGGACCAAGCGCCGCCTTCAGAAGCTTCTTCGGCCACCTTCATCAAGACCGGCTTGAGGCCCTCGACGCCACGGGCATCCAGACCCGCTTCAAGCGAGGTGTAGTACTCGGCCACGGGATGATAAAAGTGCGCCAGGGCGTTGTCCTTGGCACCGTCACGATACAGCTCGCTGGCAACCCGCAGGTGGCCTTCCATCAGCGCCAGGGTAGTGACGTAGACGCCCGGGTTGGTGGAGGAATAGCTGCTGCCGCCTTCACCACCTTCACCGCCTTCACCACCTTCACCGCCTTCACCGCCTTCACCACCTTCACCGCCTTCGCCACCTTCACCGCCGGCATCGGCACTCAGGTAATCGAAGACACTAAAGGCACTGTTGCCGCCACCTTCACCGCCTTCGCCGCCTTCTCCACCTTCGCCGCTCTCACCACCGTGATGGGCGCCTGACTCACCACCTTCACCCGACTCGCCGCCGTGGTGGCTGCCATGCCCTTCACCGCCTTCACCCGACTCGCCACCATGGTGGGAGCCATGTCCTTCACCACCTTCACCCGACTCGCCACCATGGTGGGAGCCGTGGCCTTCACCGCCTTCGCCGGACTCACCGCCGTGATGAGAGCCGTGGCCTTCACCGCCTTCTCCCGACTCGCCGCCGTGATGGGAACCGTGGCCTTCGCCGCCTTCTCCCGCGCTTTCCATCAGCTGGGCGTCGCTATTGCCGACGGCCTCTTCGTCGCCGCTCGCCCAAGCGGCGCTGCTGGCGCCCAGAAAGACACTAGCTCCGATTCCGACCCATAACTTCGTCCGCGTGTTGGACATGATGATCTCCATGCTGTTGCGCTATCGTATTGTGTGAGAAGCGGCAGCCAGCCCGCAGCAACGAGTGACGTGCGCCTGCCTTGCCCAGGCTGGTAGGATGCCGGCCATTATCCTGAAATACAAACGATTAACATTTGGTCCTGATTTCTCATCTCACCGGAGCCCACCGTGATCCTCTGTATCGCCGACATCCTAACGCCCGAGCTGCTTGAACGGACCCGCGCCACCCTGGCCGAGGTACCCTTCAAGGATGGTCGCGAGACGGCCGGCTGGCATGCCCGCACGGTCAAGCGCAACCAGCAGGCCGATGGCCGCAACCCCGAGGTGGCGGCGCTGCGCGAGGAGCTCACCAAGGCGCTCACTCGCCATCCACTCTTCCAGATGGCGGTGCGCCCGGCGCGCATGAAACCGCTGATGTTCAGCCGCTATGATGTCGGCATGGCTTACGGCAATCACGTCGATGATGCCGTGATGGGCAGCCCCGGCGGCGCCCTGCGCACCGACATCTCCTATACCCTGTTTCTGGGAGACCCCGCCAGCTATGACGGCGGTGAGCTGCTGATCGAGTCCACCGCCGGCGAGCAGACCTTCAAGCTGCCGGCGGGCTCGCTGGTGCTCTATCCCTCATCGAGCCTGCATCGGGTCGAGGAAGTCACCCGCGGGGAGCGGCTCGCCGCGGTGGGTTGGGCGCAGAGTCAGGTGCGCGATCCACGCCAGCGCGAAGTGCTGTTCGACCTGGACACCACCCGTCGCCAGCTCTTCGACGAGAGCGGCAACACCGATGCCTTCAAGACGCTCTCCAAGAGCTACGCCAACCTGCTGCGAATGTGGGTGGAGGTATAAGGGCGGTGTGACGTCTCGAGCGAAGATGCCGTAAGGTTGCACAGGATAGCCCGTCGCCCAGGTGAAGCCTGCTCGAAGCCATTGGGTGCGCCTTTTTGAGAGACCTGTTAAAAGAGCTACTTAAGAGAGCTACCCGCCGAGGACATGCCATGACCGCACCGACGACACCTCAGCGCCCGCGCAACGTACTGGGTGAACCGCTGGCTCCCTGCTGCCACGAGAACGCCAGCGGCTTTTACCGTGACGGCTTCTGCCGGGTGGGCCCCGAGGACATCGGCGTGCACGCTATCTGCGCCGAGGTCACCGAGCAATTTCTGGTCTTCAGCCGCGCCCGGGGCAACGACCTGGTCACGCCGCGCCCGGATGTCGGCTTTCCGGGCCTCACGCCCGGCGATCGCTGGTGCCTGTGCGCCGGTCGCTGGCAGGAAGCGCTTGCCGTCGGACTTGCTCCACCTGTCCTTCTGGCGTCGACCGATCAGCGAGCGCTGGACGTGGTAACGATCGAGGATCTGCGTCGCCACGCGCTGGATGGCTAAATAGACCGGCCTAGCGACGCAGTCGCGGTTTGGCTAATCGCCAGGCAGGCGACTAGGTCAGCGCCTGCCACAGCAAGTTAAGGCCGACGATGAACATCGCCACAATGACCAGCCGAAAGAACAGCGTTTCATTGACGCGACTCTGGAGCCACAGACCGCTGCGTACGCCGGCCCAGGCGACAGGTACCAGCAACAGCGACGCCCAGGCGCTCGTTACGTTCACCTCGCCAAGCCATATGTAGGGACCTAGTTTGATCACGTTGACCACCGCGAACGACACGGCGCAAGTGGCAATAAAGGTCTTTTTAGGATACTTGCGCGGCAGCAGGTAGACGTTGATCGGCGGCGCGCCGGAATGAGCCATAAAGCTGGTAAAACCGCAGACGCTCGCTGCAGGCAGGGCCCAGCGGCTAGAAATGGGCTTTTTGGCAACGGGCTTTAACAGCATATAAGCGGCGAACAGTAGGGTGATTACGCCGAGCACCAGACGCACGCCCTGCTCACTCAGGCTGCCAAATAGCAGCGCTCCTACTCCCACACCGACAAACAGCCCCGGCACGAAGCGCCACACTTCCGCCGTTGCCTGCTTTCCCCACCAGGCCTTCACCGCAAAGACATCCATGACCAGCAGCAGCGGTAGCAGCAGGCCTGCCGCATGAGTCGGGCTGATGGCGAGTGCCATCAGCGGTACCGAGAGCGTGCCGAAGCCCCCGGCAAATCCCCCTTTCGAGACGCCTGTCAGATAAACGGAAAAAACGATCAATAGCCAGGCGACAACGGAGTAATCAGGGAGCATGCCAAGTCCTTAACGGCCCATAATGACACATCGATAAAGCGACGAGTGCTGACAGTATTGCTACGCATGATAATGCCTCACATGGCTGCCGACTGGTACCTCAGTATCAATTAGGCGAGAGACATTCGAGGCCGACTCTTCGCGCATAACAGCAGCGCAAAACAACATTAACTGCATCTTATAAAACACATAGAAAAACTCATTCGCCAAGATGAATCAACACCTTACCCTTAGAAATAAGCGCATTACTTGCTATGTCATTTTATCTACTTATGTATAGGGGAGGTGGGAATTTCACGATAAAGTCACGCAAAGGGCGGCCCATTCTTATTTGACAGCCTAGAAACGGGGCGCTCATATTGTCTCGGCGGAATAATAAAAACTCACCACCAAGCGAGATGATCATGAAAGGAATAACAACATCAATCCTGCCTGCTGTCATGGTGGGCACCATGGTACTCGGCAGCAGTCTGGCGGCCACTGCATACGCACAAGACCCTTACACCGTTGGCGTCGAAGCCTCTTTCCCCCCCTGGGCTTACGTGGAAGGCGGAGAATTCAAGGGCATTGCCATCGACGCGATGGAGGCGATTGCCGAGCAAGCGGGCATCGAGATTGAATTCCAGGACATGCCCTTCCCCTCGCTGATCCCCGCTCTGGCAGCGGAGAAGATCGATATACTCGCCACCGGCCTTACCGTCACCGAAGAACGTAGTCAAAACATCGACTTCACCATCCCTTGGTGGGAAACCAACGACGTCGTGCTGGTACCCGAGGATTCCGACCTCAACGTCTTTACCGCCGTGTGCTGTGGCGCCAAGGTCGGCGTGCAGGGTGGCTCCTCCCAGCAGGCGTGGATGGAAGAGAACGTGCTGAACTCCAGTGACATCGACGTTGAATTGGCCAAATACGACAACTACGTCACGGCAGTGGACGATATGGCGATCGGCCGCATCTCTTCGGTTATCGTCGACGATACGTCCGCTCAGGAGTACATCAACGCCGGCAAGGCCGTGAAGATGGCCGGCAAGATCTACATCCGCGCTCCGCTCGCGCTGGCCGTGGCCAAGGACGATCCTCAGGGCATCCTAGGCGACCTGAACCAGGGCATCATGGCCATCTACGACTCCGGAGAGTGGGGGAAGATTGTCGGAGAGTACATCCCTGGCGTCACGGTGCCTGCCATCCCGGGCCACATGCCAGATTTCGTCGACACCTACCAGAAACCGGTCGCTGGCCTTCCCGAGCTCGGCAACGAATAAACCGATCTGACGGCGGGCACCTTCCAGCCAAGGGAGGGTGCCCGCCACGCAAGGGAAATCGGCATGGATATCTACGACGTACTGCTTCGCGATTTCCCCTTCCTACTGAAGGGGTTGGGCGTCGCCATCGTGCTGTTGGCCGCCCTCTTGGCGATTGGCTTCCTGCTGGGCATGGCGATCTGCCTGATAACACTCTATGGCCCCAAGACACGCTTGGTGCAATGGCCGCTGGTAGTGTACGAGCGCGTCTTCCGTGGCGTTCCCATTATCATCATGCTGTTCATCTTCTTCTACGGTCTCTCCGGCATCGCCGATATCCCGGCCTTTACCGCCGCGATACTGGCCATGGGCCTGCGTTCCGCGGCCTACCAGTCACAGATATTTCGCAGCGCCTTCCAGTCCGTGCCCGCCGGCCAGATGATGGCGGCCAGGGCCATGGGCATGTCCAAGGTCAAGGCGATTCGCCATATTATCTTTCCCCAGGCGGCACGGCATGCGATTGGGCCCTGGACCAACGAGTTCTCCTCGGAAATCAAGGAGACCTCCCTGGCCTATGTCATCGGGGTTGTCGAGCTGACCCGCCAGGCGCACTACATCATCACCAGCACCCAGGGCAACGTGCTGACCGTGTTTGCCGTCGTGGCGCTTTTGTATTTCATCCTCAATCGAGCGGGCAACAGCCTGCTGTACGCCTTCGAACGCAAGCTGGCCGTGCCGGGCTTCGAAAAATAACGCGAGAGGAACGCCAAGAATGGCCGACGATCTGATTCTGGACGTGCAGGATGTGAAAAAAGCCTATGACGGCCTGGAGGTGCTCAAGGGCATCAGCTTCGGGCTACGCAAGGGCGACACCAAGGTCTTGATTGGGCCCTCCGGCTCGGGGAAAAGCACCCTGCTGCGTTGCATTAACCACCTCACGGTGCCGGATGCCGGGCGCATCTACCTCAACGGCCATGAGGTGCTGGATGACAACATCGATGCGATGCGGGCGCGTATGGGCTTCGTCTTCCAGGACTTCAACCTCTTCTCGCATCTGTCCGTGCTCGACAACGTGCGTATCTGCCAGATCAAGGTCAACGGCGCCACAAAGGAAGCCGCGACCCAGCGCGCCAAGCGCGAGCTGGAACGGGTGGGCCTTGGTGATAAGGCCGACGCCTATCCGGCGGAGCTTTCCGGCGGCCAGCAACAGCGGGTCTCCATTGCCCGCGCCCTGGCCATGGATCCCGATGTGCTGCTGTTCGACGAACCGACCTCGGCGCTGGACCCCGAGCTGACCGGCGAGGTCGTGCGAGTGATGCAGCAGCTGGCAGCCGAGGGCATGACCATGGTGGTGGTGACCCACGAAATGAGCTTTGCCCGCCAGGCCGCCGACGAAATCATCTTCATGGAGAACGGCCATATCGTCGAGCAGGGGACACCGGACGCAATGTTCACCGACTCCGTCCACGAGCGGACAAGGGCCTTCCTCAACGTCATCGCGGAGCACGGCTAAGCCATGCAGGAATTTATCTCCTTCGGTATCCAGTGGCTGCCTGAGCTGCTCAAGGGCGTGCCCATCACCTTGTCGCTATGGATCATCGCCATCACGCTGGGCTTCTTTCTCGGCTTGGCGCTGTGCTGGGCAAGGGTCTACGGCAATCGGCTCTTTTACTGGATCAGTACCGTCTATGTAGAGCTTTTTCGCGGCACGCCGATGCTGGTTCAGATGTTCTTCATCTATTTGGGGCTCCCTCAGGTGGGCATCGTCTTCGACGCCTTCACAGCGGCAGTGATCGCCATCACCCTCAACAGTGCCGCCTACCAGGCCGAGTACTTCCGTGGCTCGGTACTCTCGGTGCCAAAGGGCCAGATAGTGGCTGCCCGCGCCTGCGGCATGACGCAGTGGCAGGCGATCCGTCACATCATGCTCCCCCAGGCACTGCGACGAGTGATCCCGCAGTGGTCTAACGAGGCGATCATCGAACTCAAGTTCACCTCCATCGCCTACACCATCGGCGTGGTGGAGATCACCGCCATCGCCTACGATGTCGGCTCGCGGACCCTGGACTTCTTCATGATCTTCCTCTGGGCGGGGCTGATCTACCTGGCGCTGACCTCCACGGTGGCAAGCCTGCTGGGCTGGCTCGAGCGGCGCACCTATGTGCCCGGGGTGACCAGCATCTGAACGCAAAAAAGGGCCTGCGATTGCTCGCAGGCCCTTTTCGATGTTCTTGGCGCGCCCAGAAGGATTCGAACCTTCGACCCCTGCCTTCGGAGGGCAGTACTCTATCCAGCTGAGCTATGGGCGCGCAACTGCCGTATCGGCAGTGCCCGATCGGGCGGCCACAATCCTACCCGCCCACTGCGCGACTGTCCAGCCTGATGCAAGGAGCCGCTCTGGCCACGGCGTTTCCCGCTTCAGTGGTTGCCGTTATACTGATTTTCAGACGCCGATGCGGGCGCTCGATGACAAGAACGCAAGAGGTGGTGAGAGTGAACGTCAGCAAACTGATCATGGGCGGCCTGACCGCTCTGAGCTTGACCGTGACCAGCGCCGCGTCGGCCCAAAGCGACATGAGCCACGAAGCCATCGCCGAGCGCCTCGAACCGGTGGGCAAGCTATGCATGGCCGGCGAGGACTGCGGCACGGCCTCAACCAACGCCAGCAGCGGTAGTGACAGCTCAGGCGGCGAGCTCGACGGCGCCGCCATCTACGGCCAGGTCTGCGCTGCCTGCCACGATACCGGCGCGGCCGGCGCCCCCAAGAAGGGCGATGTCGAGGCCTGGGCACCGCGCCTTGAGAAGGGCTCCGAGACCCTCTACAGCCATGCCATCAACGGCTTCAATGCAATGCCGGCCAAGGGCGCCAATCCAAGCCTGTCCGATGATGAGGTCAAGGCCGCCGTCGATCATCTGGTGGCCACCAGCAAGTAGCCGCGTTTGGGACCGGCTCGACCGCCTGCTAAACACAACGACACCCAGCATTGCAAAGGGGCGCCAATCGCGCCCCTATTGCGTTCCCTCTGCGCGCCTGACAATGCTCACCCTCGTCGCGATCAGCCCGGTAAAAGCGGCTTCAGCCCAGTAGCGAGCGCAGGCCGGCGATGGCGTCCTTGCCCCGGGCCTGCTTCTTCTCGGGGTCTTCCTTGTCGGCGCGACCTTCCCAGTCGAGATCGTCCGGCGGCAGCTCGTCGAGGAAACGGCTCGGCGTGCAGTCGAGCAGCTCGCCGTAGGCCTTGCGCTGGCGGGCCAGGGTCAAGGTCAGAGTCCGGCGAGCCCGGGTGATGCCGACATAGGCGAGCCGACGCTCTTCCTCGACGGTGCCGGCCTCGACGGCATTGCGGTGTGGCAGCAGGTCTTCCTCCAGGCCCATCAGGTAGACATGGGGGAACTCCAGGCCCTTGGAGGCATGCATGGTCAACAGCTGCACCCGGTCGGAGTCGTCCTCCTCGGCCTGCTGCTCCAGGATGTCACGCAGCACCAGCCGCGAGATGGCGGCCTCGACGCCATCGGTCTCGGTCTCCAGGCTGTCGCTGTCCTCCGTGGCGCTATCCTCGGCGTTGCGCTCCATGGACTTCTCAAGCTGGTCGATCAGCGTCCAGACGTTGGCCATGCGCCGCTCGGCGACGGTGGGCGCGCTGGCGTTTTGATGTAGCCAGGCCTCGTAGTCCATCTCGCGCAGCATGTCGCGAATCGCGGCGATGGCGTCGCCCGAGTCCATGCGCCGGCGCACGCCGTCGATGAAGTGGGTGAAGCGTCCCAGGCGCTCGACGGCCCGCGCCGGCAACACCTGCTCGAGCCCGATTTCATGGCAGGCGGCAAACAGCGAGATGCCGCGCCCGGTAGCCTGGTCGTTGGCGTAGTTGGCGAGCTTCTCGAGCGTGCCGGGGCCGATCTCCCGGCGCGGCACGTTGACGATGCGCAGGAAGGCGTTGTCGTCGGCCGGGTTGATCAGCAGGCGCAGATACGCCATGGCATCCTTGATCTCGTTGCGCGCGAAGAAGGAGGTGCCGCCGGAGAGCTTGTAGGGAATCTGGTAGTGCTGCAGCTTGAGCTCCAGCAGTCTCGCCTGGAAGTTGCCGCGATAGAGCACCGCGAAGTCGCGCCATTCGGCGCGCTCCTTGATGCGTCGGGTGAGTATCTCGCTGGCCACCCGGTCCGCCTCGGCCTCCTCGTGGCGGTTGACCACCACACGAATCGCATCCCCCGGGCCAAGCTCCGACCACAGCGCCTTCTCGTAGACGTGGGGGTTGTTGGCGATCAGGGTGTTGGCGGCGCGCAGGATGGTGCCGGTAGAGCGGTAGTTCTGCTCGAGCTTGATAACGTTGAGGCGCGGGAAATCCTCGCCGAGGGTCACCAGGTTCTCCGGCCGCGCGCCGCGCCAGGCGTAGATCGACTGGTCGTCGTCACCGACCACGGTAAAGGTGGCGCGTTCGGCCATCAGCAGCTTGACCAGAAGATACTGGGACACGTTGGTGTCCTGATACTCGTCGACCAGCATGTAGTGGATCTTGCGCCGCCAGCGCGCCAGCACCTCCGGGTCGTCGCGCAGCAGCACCACCGGCAGCAGGATCAGGTCGTCGAAGTCCACCGCGTTGTAGGCCTTGAGGTGGCGGTTGTAGGCCTCGTAGACCCTAGCGGCAAACTGCTCGTCGTCATCGGCGGCATGCGATAGGGCATCGCCCGGCATCACCAGGTCGTTCTTCCAGGTCGAGATCTGGCCCTGCACCCGGTTGATCTGATCGGCATCGATCTGGGCGTCCTTCTGCATCAGGTCGCGCAACAGCGCCTTGGCGTCCTCGGGATCGAACAGCGAGAACCCCGGCTTGTAGCCCAGCGTCTTGAGCTCACCGCGGATGATATTGAGGCCCAGGGTGTGGAAGGTCGAGACCGTCAGGCCGTGACCCTCGCGGCCCTGGAGCAGTTGCCCGACCCGCTCCTTCATCTCTCGGGCAGCCTTGTTGGTGAAGGTCACCGCGGCGATCTTGCGCGCGCTCATGCCGCATTCCTGGACCAGATAGGCGATCTTGGTGGTGATCACACTGGTCTTGCCCGAGCCGGCGCCAGCCAGCACCAGGCAGGGGCCGTCGATGAAGCGCACCGCTTCCTGCTGGCGCGGGTTCAACTTGGCGAGGCGTTGCTTGATCGACATGGCTTACTCCTGATCGGCGGACGGCGCGGCGGCGTCAGGCTGGCCGGACCCCGGAAGGCCGTCCCCCGGAAGCCCGGCGCCAACGAAGCCAAGCTGCCGCCACGCCTCGAAGACCAGCACGGCACCGGCGTTGGACAGGTTGAGGCTGCGACTGTCGGGCAACATGGGAATGCGCAGGCGCTGCTCCGGCGGCAGAGCATCGAGCAAGGCCTGCGGCAGGCCGCGGGTCTCGGGGCCGAACACCAGGGCGTCGCCTGCCTGGTAGGCGGGCTCGTGATAGCCGGTGCGTCCACGGGTCGAGACGGCGAACACCCGGGCCGGGCGCGCGTCTGCCAGGTAGGCCTGCCAATTCGCATGCACCCGGACACGCGCCCATTCATGGTAGTCGAGCCCGGCGCGGCGCAGGCGCTTGTCGTCAAGCACGAAGCCCAGCGGCTCAATCAGATGCAACCGGAAGCCGGTGTTGGCGCACAGTCGGATCAGGTTGCCGGTATTGGGCGGAATCTCGGGTTCGAAGAGCACCACGTCGAGCATGCGAACATCCTGATCGAATAAGGGCCATAATGCAGTCGGGCCCCATTGCGGGGCCCGAAAACGCAGACGGTAAGAGCCGTCTTAGAAGTTCAGCCGCACGCCGATGTTGGCGCCGCTGTCGAGAGTGTGTGCACCGCCGGTACCGTCGAAGTCGCCGCGCAGGCGGCGATAGCCGACATAGCCGTCGACGTTCGGGGCGAAGGCATAGCGCGCCCGCACGCCATACTCGGCGCTGTCCTCGAGATCGCCGACCGTCACCACATCCGGGGTGTAAAAGGCGTAGCCGCCCACTGACATGGCCGGCAGGCTCGGCACATAGGCGTAGCCATAGCCACCCAGGCCGAGACCGCCACCATCGCCGAAATCGGTGTCGAGCTGCGTCCAGCGAGCGCCAAGCCCCATGTCGTAGCGGCTGTTGCGATCCACGCCCAGCAGCTGAACATGGCCTTCGGTGGTGTCGCCATGATCGTCGCTGTCCAACACGCCACCACCCAAGGCAATGCCCGGAGCGATGTCGCCGGCACCCTCGAACTGCACGGCCTCATCGCTGAGGTTCAAATCCAGGCTGCTAGCCTGGCAGGTCAAGGTGGCCGCCAGCAGGGCGGTACCGCTGATGAGCAGGGGAGTCAGTTTCATCGCAAAATTCCTAGGTCTAGATCATGAGTCCAGATGGTGTATCCAGCGCGTGCTCAAGCGTCAAGGTGTCACTCGGCGACGACACCACTCGAGACGACGCCGTAGCGGTCGCGGTAGTCGCGAATGGCCTGGGCATGGCCCTGCATGGCCTCGGAAGCGTACTCTTCCAAGTAGGCCAGCACCATATCCAGCGTAACGATACTGACGACCGGCATGCCATAGCGAGCCTCGACCTCCTGGATGGCGCTGCGCCGTTCGGCACCCTGCTCGACGCTGCCGCATTCCTGGCGATCCAGCGCGATCACCACGCCGGCCGCCTCGGCGCCTGCGTCGTCGATCAGTGTCATCACTTCGCGGATCGCGGTGCCGGCGGTAATCACGTCATCGATGATCAGCACCCGGCCTTCGAGGGCGGCGCCAACGATGTTGCCACCCTCGCCGTGGGTCTTGGCTTCCTTGCGGTTGAAGGAGAACGGCAGATCGCGCTGATGATGATCGGCAAGCGCCACAGCGGTACTGGCCGCCAGCGGAATGCCCTTGTAGGCAGGGCCGAAGAGCACATCAACCTCAAGGCCGCTGTCCGCGATGGCCTGAGCGTAGAAGCGCCCCAGCCGGGCCAGCGCCGAACCGCTCTTGAAGAGGCCAGCATTGAAGAAGTAGGGACTGACACGGCCAGACTTGAGGGTGAACTCACCGAACTTGAGCACGCCCTGTTCGATGGCAAATTCGATGAACTCACGCTGATAGTCCTGCATGCTTACCGCCCCGCTCGCTGCCATCTTCGGATCTCCTGACTGCCCTGGCCGCACGGCCATTTACCCAAACGTCGAAACGTCGGGTATCATACACGCGCGACGGAAAAGGGACCACGTAATGAAAATCGCCAGCATCAACGTCAACGGTATCCGCGAAGCGGTCGAGCGAGGCTTTCTCGACTGGTTGGCCGGTCAGGATGCCGATGTCGTCTGCGTCCAGAATCTCAAGGCCAAGAGCTTCGAACTGGACGACAGCATTCTTTACCCGGAAGGCTATGAAGGCTATTTCCTCGACGCCGAGGAAGACGGCTTTTCCGGCGTGGGGCTTTATTGCCGCAAGATTCCCAAGGCCATCATGTACGGGCTGGGTTTCCCCCAGTGCGACAATGAGGGACGCTTCCTGCAGGCTGACTACGACCGTTTCAGCATCGCCAGCTTCCTGATGCCGGACGGCAGTGATCCGACCGCCAAGCAGGACTTCATGAGCCAGTATCAGGATTATCTCGGCAAGATGGCGCGCAAGCGTCGCGAGTACATCATCTGCGGCACCTGGCACGTGGCTCACAAGACCATCGATCTGGCCAACTGGGCCGACAACCAGACCACGCCGGGCTTCAAGCCCGAGGAGCGGGCCTGGATGGATCAGGTATTCGGGCCAATCGGCTTTATCGACACCTTCCGCGAGGTCAACCGCGACGCAGGCGAGTACACCTGGTGGCCGGCCCTCGACCAGCACCAGCCGCGCTCCCGCCAGGAAGGCTGGCGTCTCGACTATCAGCTGGTCGGCCCCAACCTGCGCCGCAATGTGGTCGACGCCTGGATTGACCGGGACGCGACCTTCTCGGAGTTTGCGCCACTGATCGTCGAATACGACCTGGAGCTCTAAGCGCCTCTATTTTCTCGATACGCCCTTCGCACCTCCGTCGCAAGCGCCTAGCAGGCTAGGCGATAAGCCTCTGACGCCGGCCTCGAGCCGGCGTCTTGCACGGTGGGGCCATCATGCCCTGATCGACACCGCTACTTGCGAATGCCCAACGCCTCACGCTGATGATCGAAAAGCGTCGCGCCAGCGCCTTCCGCCAGGTCGAGCATGGCGTTGAGCTCAGCGCGGGAGAAGGCGCCCGCCTCGGCGGTGCCCTGCACCTCGATCAGCCCACCCTGCTCGGTCATCACCACGTTCATATCGGTGTCGGCGCGGCTATCTTCCGGGTAATCGAGATCGACCACCGGGGTGCCCTTGAAGAGCCCCACCGAGACCGAGCTAACCAACTGCTTGAACGGGTCTTTCTTGAGCTTCTTCTCACGCTGCAGATAGCGAATGGCATCGACCAGCGCCACGCAGCCGCCGGTGATCGAAGCCGTGCGGGTGCCGCCATCGGCCTGGATCACGTCGCAGTCGACGGTGATGGTGAACTCGCCCAGTTGCTTGAGATCCACCGCCGCGCGCAGTGAACGGCCGATCAGGCGCTGAATTTCCAGCGTACGGCCGCCCTGCTTGCCGCGCGTCGCCTCACGGCCGCTGCGGGAATGGGTGGCCCGCGGCAGCATGCCGTACTCGGCCGTCACCCAGCCCTGATTCTTGCCACGCAGCCAACGTGGTACGCCGGCTTCGACGCTTGCGTTGCACAGCACCTTGGTATCGCCGAACTCGACGAGAACCGAGCCTTCGGCGTGGCGCGTGTAGTCGCGAGTCAGACGGATATCGCGGGGCTGATCGGGCTGGCGGCCGCTGGGGCGCAGGGGTGTGGTGGACATGACATCTCTCGTTGCGGAAAAACAGAACAAAGGCCGGCAGAGCCGGCAGCTGGCCGCCATTCTACACGCTCACCCGCGGGAATCAGTGGCACTGAGCCAGCATCAGTGCCGAGCGTAAGGTAACGCCGCCTGCGATCGCCTGTACGTCGTGGTGCATGCGCCGGCGGCGTGGAGGGTTAAAAAAGCCGCAGTGCCAAAGAAAGCGCAAAACGGCATTGACGGATCGCGGATAGGCGCTCAGAATTCTCGACAAATGGACTGGGAGTGCCCGGTCGGCGTCTAGACCTCGGTGAGTTTCATCGGGGTCTTTCGCTATCTGGACGACGCAAAACCTCAGGGTAAGTGCTTGAGCCCCCACTGATCGTACCCATCCCCTACCGTTTGCCTGCCTCCCTCGCAGTAAAATTTCCTTCTCAACACATCGAATGCCTGATTGGCCTGTTCAGGGTTGAGGACATGACGTCCGATAGGTCGTGCCACGAGATCCGCCAGTTGCAGTCCCGCCGAATTACTGGCTTTCGCGGCCATACGGATGCTGAAAGGTAGGTCTTGCCGATACTTGTTGTCACCATCACAGATGCGACGAAACTCCAGTTCCAGCTCGTCATCTTCCTTCGCACCGCGCTTTTCAACGATGACGTGTGTCACGAGCTTTTCCTGACCTTTTTCTTTCACGAGATCGAAAAGCGTTTCCAAGCAGTGCTTTAACGCCAGATGGTAGGGATTATCCATTGCCTCATGGCTGCTGAGTCGGTGCTTTTCGATAACACAGGAAGCAAGGATGAAATTGCTTTTGTCGATCAACTCGCTCAGCCGCCCCATGAACGCCTGCTTGTCGGCTCGATTTCTAAACAGCCTGAAATCGCCTTTTTCCTTACGAATTTCGTGTTCGTGCAGAATGACCAGATCATGGCCAAAGTAGTCGAACTTCAGCTGCTGCAATGCCGGCACCACGGTCGACAGGTAATGTCCCTTGTAGAAAATGCAAAAGGCCAATACGAAGACCGGATAGTTGGCGTCTATATTGAGCATGCCGTGGTCACCGCTTTCATCGACGTACACCACGAAATCGCTGAACCCACGATTCTTACCCGTCTCCGGCATCACTGACTCATCTTTCATCGCGTTCCGATCCCCTCGACATCCATACCGTACTCGGCCGGCTCTTTTCGTTCAGCCCCAACGAGCCGTTCACTTCGACACCGGCAGTTGCGCTTTCGCCTCGGAGAAGTATTGCTTGCTGGCCCATATGTCGGTGCTACCCACGACGTAGACCCGCTTCTTCGAACGTGTCAGCGCCACATTGAGCAGGTTGGGCTTGCTGGAGGCCCACTCAGCGGCGCCCGGCGACTCACTGGAAAGCCCTAGCACGAGAATGACATTGTCCTCTTCCTTGCCTTGGAAGGTGTGGACCGTGCCCACGCGAGCCTTGAGCCAGTTACGCAGATTGTCTTGCCCGCCGAATTGAGCAGCCGGCAGTTCGCTTTCCAGGTGCTGCCTGACGCCTTGAGCGACCGCCTTGAAAGGCGAGATCACATAGACGTTCGGCGGCTCGCAAGTGCGCTCGATATGTGACTTGAGCATGTTGGCCACCCTCGCTGCCTGCGCAGGGACGAAGTGCTTGCCCTGAACGCTGCCGTCGACCTCGAACCAGCGACTATCCCCCGGCCCCGGTACCAGGTCATCATTGCCGTGGAGCATCTTATCGTTATAGGCGATGCGGTTAGCGATACTGAACATCGGCTCATTACAGCGCCGGTGCACACGCAGCGGGCTGCCGACCCAGAATTCGTCGGATATCTCATTCGTGCCATAAGGGTTGGCGCGATCCGCCACAACCTGCACCGAGGAGACCGTCGGGGACCACTTGTACCAGTCGCGCTCGAACTCCCCCCTCGCCATCGCCTCGACCAGCTCGGCCGGCACGGTGAAGACCGGCTCGATCTGCAGCGGATCCCCTACCACTACCGCGCGCCTGGCGCGCCAGAGTGCCCCGACCGCTTGCTGCGGTGACGCCTGCCCAGCTTCATCGACGAACAGCCAGCCAATCTCTCCTTCGCTGAGCGCCTTGAACTGGTTGGCGACCGAGGCAAAGGTCGAGGAGACCACCGGCACGATCAGAAACAACACCTGCCATAGCGCTTTCGCCGCATCGCGGTCATCGATATCGCCGTTCAGCGTGGACATCAGCACGTTGATGGTGGGCAGAAGCTGATTGCTGCGATCGGCATAAACCGCGACGAGCCACGCCTGATGCAGCTCGAAGGCGCATGCCGTCAGTTGTCCACGTGCCTGATTCAGCGCTCCGCAGTGGCCAAAGGAGGTACGCTGCACCTCGGCCTCTTCTAGATCGAGCGTGTCATCGGGCAGCAGCACATCGGCATAGCGCGCCTGTAGCGGTGCGCACTCACGACGCTCGCTTTCCAGTCGCCGCTCCAGTGACGCCAGACGCTGCTGACTGATCTCCGCCTGCTGCGCGGCGCGGCGTTCGCGCTGTTTAATCTCTTTGAGAATCGCGCGCTGTTTCCAATAGTCGCACAGCGCCCAGAGCGGCGTTTTCTTCACCTGCTGCTGGCTTTTCCAAAGCGCCACGCGGGCAGCGAAGCCGCGATGCTTCTCTGCCTGATGCCGTGCTGACTCAGTCTGAGCCTCGAGATTCTTGAGCGACAGCAAGCGCTTCAGGCCCGCCTGTGCGGACTCGACTTCGCGCTCTGCTTTCTTGAAAGCGCGCTGTGCCATTGTGAAATCCCGCTTGGCATCGCGCCCTTCTGCCAGCGCCTTGAGCGCCGGGATCAGAGTCGAGTAATGCTCGGCTTCACCCTGCGTTTCGCACTTCGTGATCGGCTTGAAAAAGACCCGCTCGCCGAAGGTATTTCGGTTGCCCTTCTTACCCAGTGCAGTCGCGATCAGTCCCCAGCAATCCTTACCTGGTATCAGCGTCTCGACATGCAGCTCTCCATCAGATTTTTCTCATGCCGAGCGGCGAGCTTCTGGCCTACTGGCTTGAGATAGCCCAGCTCCCGATATGCCGCCCCCAGCGCCTTCGACTGCGGCAGCTCGCGGGTGACGTTCTCTACCGCCGCGTTGTTGCTCGAGGCCACTACCATCTCGAACCCGGCAAGCTCAGGAATGAGCGTTTTGATGGGCTGTGGCTGGTCGTTGATCTTTGTCTGAAGACTCTCTCCGAAGGCGGCTTCGGGCGAGGCGAGCGCGGCTAGCACTTTCGCCCGCTCGACCACGTTGCGCGCCACCAAATCGCGCAGCATCGTCGTCTTACCGGTACCCGGCGGGCCGTTGACGGAGTAGAGCCCGGTCTCGGCCAGCTCCTCATCAATCGTGTTGATCGCAAACTGCTGCATCAGGCTCATCGAGTGGACGTCTTCGCCGGGCCAACGTCCCGGTGGCATGCGCTCCATCGCCAGGTTGCGCATCAAAAGCGATTTACCCTCGGGCAACAGCAGGTCCGGTTTTTTCTCGCCAGCTCCTTGTAAATAGCACGCCAGCGGCGAGCCGAGCGCGAGTCCCCGGTCTTTGGCCTGTGCCAGCACCCGTTCCAGGTCGCGAATAAAGAAACTGTTGAGAATCGCAAGCTCGTTGATCGCCGTTGGCGCTTCTTCTGGCGCCGCATCGGCCTCCAGCGCCGGGTGCATACCGTCGCCCGCGGCTTCCAGCCGATGAGGCAGTGCTTTGAGCGCCGACCACGTCTCAAGGACTTCGCCGGAGGCCACCGAGTCGGTTGCGTTTCTCTTCGTTTCGAAAAGCTGAACAACCAGCGCCGGTGCTTCGCTGCGCGGTGAAAACGCCGTCCAGCCCTGCATCGCCTTCAGCATCTCGACCAGCTCGAAGGGGGTTAGCCAGGGCGGCAACTCATGTTCGCGCTTGAGGTTGTCGGCAACGGTCAGAATGCTGTTCAGGCGCGCGCGGAAGATCTCTGTGGCCGCCTCAAACGCCTCGAGCGTTACCGTATCGAGCCGGCCCTGCTCTAGCGCGCCCAGCATCCACGGCGCGGTGGAAATCTCGAAGCTTTCGCGGTCGATGACACCGTTACTCTTGACCTTCACCGTCAACGAACAGGTCAGCCCCTCGTCGCGGCTACGCTCCACCCACGCTTCGCTCTGGTCCGGGTAGGCGTCGCGGGCGATTTCGAAGATATCGCAGCGTTTGAAAAGCCCCAGATAAAGCTTGTACCAGTAGCTGCCTTCGGGCCGATAACGGCGCCCGGCCCGCCGGACGTACTGTGCATTCAGCCACGGCAGGCAGTCAGGCGTGTCGACAAGCTCGGTACTGCGATAGTGAATCGCGCCCTGGCCGTCGTCGATATTCTTCAGTTCAGTGGATTCGAAAAACTCGACCTTATGCCAGAACGACAAAATGCGCTCGGCTTGCGTTGATGAAGCGGAGGAGGTCATGCCCTGGCATTTTTCCTTGTGAGTTTTTTGGCGCCTGCGCGGCGCGCGCTTCCTTGGCTTCAGCAGCGCATCGGCGCTGTGCCACGCTTTCTGCAGAGTCAACGGTTGATCAAGGCTTCTTCATTGGAAATGGTAACCGCAGCACTCTTGAGTTCGGCCAGGCGTGCCGCCTGCTTTAGAACAGCACGCGCTCCCCACTGGTCGATCTTGGGCAGCGGCGAGGGTGGGAACACGATGACACCTTATGCCATATATAGAAAAAGCGAAAATCTATACACAAGCCGCACGACATGCCAAGAAAACCGCAACCTCTTGGCATTAACGCCACGCTCATGACAAGAGGCCGGCGTTTGCTACACATGCCATATGGGCACTCGAACACCTCCAGCGGCAGGTCTGGCGATTAATGCTCCGTCAGCGCACTGACAACCGATATGAGCAGTTGGGCATGCCGATAGCATCTACACGCTCCCCCGCGGGAATCGGTTACACTCCGCCTTATTCCCACTCAGCTATATCGTCAGGAGTCGACATGGTGCACAGCATGACCGCCTTCGCGCGGGCCAGCCGCGAAGCCGACTGGGGCAGCCTCGAGCTCGAGTTGCGCTCAGTCAATCAGCGCTATCTCGATCTGCATTTCCGCCTGCCCGAGACCCTGCGCAGCCTGGAGCCCGACTACCGCGACGCCCTGCGCCAGCGGCTGAATCGCGGCAAGGTCGAATGCACCCTGCGCTTCGTGCCGACCAACGGCGAGACCCTGAGCATCAACGCCGAGCGCCTGGGCGGCCTAGCCGAGGCCCTCGGCGAGCTGCGCCGCACAGTGCCCGAGGCCGCGATGCCCGATGCTCTTGCGCTGCTCGAGCATCCCGGTGTGCTCGAATCGGGCGGCCCGGATATCGCCGAAGTGGCTGACAGCGCTCAGGCGCTGTTCGACGAGGCGTTGGATGCCCTGCTCGAGGCCCGTGCCAGAGAGGGCGCCGAACTCGCCGCGCTGATCAGAAGCCGTCTGAGCGCCGTTCGCGAGCAGGTCGACGAGGTGAAGGCCCAGTTGCCCGAGATCCTCAAGCGGCAGCGGGACCAGTTGCTTGCGCGGCTGGAAACGGTGCGGGCCGAACTCGAACCGCAGCGACTGGAGGCCGAACTGACCCTGATGGCCCAAAAGGCCGACGTCGACGAAGAGCTCGACCGCCTGGCAACGCATGTCGACGAAGTAGAGCGCCAGCTCACTCTCAAGGGACCAGTAGGCCGGCGCCTGGATTTCCTGATGCAGGAACTCAACCGCGAGGCCAATACCCTGTCTTCCAAGTCGGTGGTCGCTGAGACGACCCGCAGCGCCGTGGAGCTCAAGGTACTTATCGAGCAAATGCGCGAACAGATTCAGAACATCGAATGATTCTTCCCGCTACTTAACGCCCAATGCCCAAGACCAGCTACTCACAAGCTATCGATCGCCCGCGACACGCGCTCGGCACCGGAGAGAATCTCTCGAATCACCGACTGCGTTTGGGCAACCCGCTCACGATTGGTGGCGCTTTGATCGACCACCTCATTCATCCTTTCGCTGGCCTGTCGAATCAGCTCGTTATTCTCCCCCAGCACGTCGGAAATCTTTGTGGCGGCCTCGGTCGATCCCTGGGAAAGCTCTTTGACTTCCTTGGCGACAACGGCAAAACCGCGCCCATGTTCTCCGGCCCTAGCGGCTTCAACCGAAGCGTTAAGCGCCAGCAGGTTTGTCTGCTGTGCGATACGTGAGATGGCGTTGGTGATCTCGTTGATCGTATGGACCTGTTGATTGAGGGCGCTGATGACGTCTTGAGCCCCTTTAACTTCAGACGCCACATGCTGTGCGGTCTCGACGGCTTCCTCGAGCTGGCGGAGGCCATCTTTGGCAATCGTTTCCGTCTGCAGAGAGGTGGTTCGTGCAGATTCTACGGCACGACGAGCGGCATGTTCTTTTTCAACATCCTTAGTAATATCGGTGGCAAATTTTACTACTTTGAAGACGTTGCCACTCCCATCGACAACCGGGTTGTAGGTCGCTTCCAGCCAAACGATCTGGCCATTAGAAGCAATCCTCTTGAACTTACCCTGCCTTAAATTGTTTCTGGCCAATTCTTCCCAGAAACTAGAGTTTTCCTGATAAAACTCTGGCGTGCAGAACATCGAATGATGCTTACCCTTGACCTCAGGAAGGCTGTAACCCATAGCATCAAGAAAGTTTTTATTCGCTCTGACCACATGGCCTTCAGGCGTAAATTCGATCACAGCCATGGATGCATCGAGTGCGCTTAAAATGGCGCCTTGGTCGACTGCATTCTCGTGCTTATCAGTCACATCACTGGCAACCTTCACCACATAAGCGATTTTGCCATTTCTCCCCTCGACGGGCAGATACGTGGCTTCTAGCCAAACGTCGCCTCCGTTGGCATTGATACGCTGAAAGGTGCCACCTTGCCCCTTTCCTCTAGCCAATTCTTCCCAGAAAAACTCATATTCAGAGGATCGAAACGTTTCTGGCGTGCAGAAAATACGATGGTGCTTCCCTTTTATTTCTTCAAGATTATATTTAACACCTTGCCCGCAAATTCTGAGTGCAACACCTGATCAAATCGGTAAGGTGTTGTATCCATGTCATATTCAGAACTCTGCA
>NZ_JABVXC010000070.1 GCF_013349955.1 Onishia taeanensis
GGCGCATCACCCGGCACATAGCGGCGCAGCCCGGCGAAATCGCCCTGCTCTATCTGTTCGAGCGTACGACGACTGCCCTGCGGGATGGAGGGAAGCTCCGGTTGTGGATAGACGAGGACCGGCGTGTCGATCGCGACCCAGGCCCACAGGCGCACCAGTCCCAATGGCCAGCGCGACTCCAGCGTCAGTGTCGGCAATGAGAACTGGCCACGCTGGAAGGCTGCCAGCTCCAGCGGCGCGCTGCCTTCGCCGTCATGGATCTCGAGTCGCTGGCGCGCCTCTCCCAGCCGCACATCGATGGCATGTGAGCGAACCCGTCCGGTGAGGCGCACCATGACGCGCAACGTATTGCCCGCAAATGCCTCGCCATCGGCGATCAGCTGCACTCGCACGCCCGCCAGATTGCGCCAGCTGCGAAAG
>NZ_JABVXC010000071.1 GCF_013349955.1 Onishia taeanensis
GTGCCCCCGGCTGGTTGCGCATCGCCACCACGATGGAGGTCTTGTCATCGCCGGACGCCGGCACCGAGCTGTCACCGATGATCAGGAAGCGCGTGGAGTTGTCGGGGCTGTCCTCGATCTTCTCCTCGACCTTCTCCAGCTCATAGAGCTTGGCCGCCATGTCACCGGCAATCGCCGCACTGTGCCACTCGGTGCGCACCTGACGCGCAGCCTCGGCATTCGAGGACACCGCGATGCGCTCGGCGTGCGGGAAGTGGGCATCCAGCCACTTGCGGCACTGGGCCAGCGACTGGGCGTGGGAATAGATGCGCGAGATCTTCTCGCGACGCGTGTTCGGGCCCACCAGCAGGTGATGGTGAATGCGCAGCACCACTTCGCCGGAGATCTTGAGCTGCGAGCCCATGAACGAATC
>NZ_JABVXC010000072.1 GCF_013349955.1 Onishia taeanensis
CGCGCCGTGACCGCCAATGGCCAGGCCATTCACGCCATCAATCCCGCCACCGGCGAGACCCTGTCGCCGGGCTACCCCGCCGGCAGCAAGCCCGAGGTCGAACAGGCCTGTGAGCTGGCCTGGGCGGCCTTCGAGACCTATCGCGAGACCGGCCTGGAGGCGCGGGCGCGCTTCCTCGAGACCATCGCCGACGAGATCGAGGCCATCGGCGATACGCTGATCGAGCGCGGCGTGGCCGAATCCGGCCTGCCCCAGGCACGTATTCAGGGCGAGCGCGGCCGCACCTGCGGCCAGCTGCGCCTGTTCGCCTCGGTGGTGCGCGCCGGCGAGTGGCTGGATGTACGCATCGATCCGGCATTGCCCGAACGCGAACCGATGCCGCGGGTCGACCTGCGCCAGCGCCATAT
>NZ_JABVXC010000073.1 GCF_013349955.1 Onishia taeanensis
CATGTCCAGCGCTGGTTGGAAGGGGTCGTGATACAGTTGGCGCTTGCCACGACCGTGCTGGAGGTTCGCTACCTGCTGACGGATGGTCAGCCTTTCACGGGGCACCTTTCATTCCCGGAGCTGTCCGTGCAGGTGCTGGCACTTGGTGGTGTGGCGGCGGGCTATGCCTGGCGTGCCAGCGGCTCGGTCCAGAATGTCGCCTTGTATCGCACATTGGCCTATGTCGTTGGAGGGCTGGCAGCAGTCATCTGGCTTGCGGGTGTCGTATTGGCGTACAACCCGCTATGGCAGAGGGCTGATGTGGGCCGCTGGCCGCTGGTGAACTGGCTGCTGCCTGCCTATGGTATGCCAGCATTGGGGGCTGTTCTGGTCTGGCACCTTGCGGGGGCCGGCACGCGACTGCGTCA
>NZ_JABVXC010000074.1 GCF_013349955.1 Onishia taeanensis
CCGCCTTGCCGCGCGAATGATTCTAGGGCTGGAACCCGCCTCGCCTCGCCTGCTCACTACCCAGCTGATCCCGGGTGAAACCTGTCCGTGAAGAGACCTCGCGGAGAGTGACGCTATGGGACTTGGCAGGTATTATCCCCAGCCCGTTCATCGCACCCGAGGGAGGTTCCCATGCCGATCCTGCACAGCATCATTCACCGTATCGACAAGGGCAATAGCGAGACGCCGGCCCAGCTGGTGCCTGCCGCCACCACCCTGGCGGCATCCGATGCACTGGAGGATCTGGTGTCCGGGCTCAATGATGCCTACCACGGCAAGGCCAAGAACTGGGGCCGTTTCAATGAAGACGCGCCTGCCGCCTTCCCCACGGAACTGGCGGCCTTCCTCGCAGGTGATAGCGATTTCG
>NZ_JABVXC010000075.1 GCF_013349955.1 Onishia taeanensis
CTTCGACCACGAAGGCCAGGTCACGACGCACTTCCGGATACCTGGAGAGCGGCGCGAAGCGCGGCAGACGGCCTGCGCAGGCAGAGGCCAGCGTGATCTCGAACACGAACACCTCGACCTTCAGGCCAAGCTCGGCGCGCGCCGCCGGGTGCAGGGCACCCATCCAGCCCGCCGGCTCGCCATTGAAGAACAGCTGAGCGCACTGGCCCGGGTGCAGTGCCGGATGCTCGGCAGCTTCGAAGCGCCAGGCATCCAGATTGCCGCCCAGTGCCAGCAGTGCCTCGACATCGCCCTTGAGATCGAAGAAATCGACCTTGTCACGACCGCCATTCCAGCCTTCCGGCAGACGGGCACCGGTGATCAGGCCGCCGATCATCGGCGTCTGCTCGAGGGAGTCCAGCTC
>NZ_JABVXC010000076.1 GCF_013349955.1 Onishia taeanensis
GGAGACGCGAAATCGGCGTTGACCGGTGCCAATGCCAACTTGCGCAGCTTGGCAAAGGCCACATCAGCCCCCAGCAAGGTGGGCAATGCCCCCACGGCTGGATCAAGGGCGTGCGCAGAAACAGCAGAGTCAGGGAAAAGGTCGCGGCGACTTCACCACTGGCCCATCCCAGGCCATTGGCCAGATAGAAGACAATACCGATGGCGCCCAGCATCATGATGTTGGAGAAGTTGACGGCGCTCAGGTGGTAGGTGTCCGCGCGCACGACATGATGGCGATACTCACAGGCATTGACACTGTAGCTGGTGTCGAAATAGTCACGCGCACGTGGACGATTGAGCGCCAGCTCCTTGCGCCCGTCGATGACAGCCTCATAGTCGGCATAAAGGCGACTCTCCGCTTC
>NZ_JABVXC010000077.1 GCF_013349955.1 Onishia taeanensis
GAAGACAACGAGGTCAATCAGTCACTGGCGCGGGCCATGCTCGAGTATCTGGGACAGCAGGTCACGGTGGTGGAAGACGGTGGGCAGGCACTCGAATGGCTGGCGCAGGCTGGCAACGATGTCGATCTGGTGTTCATGGACATGCAGATGCCGGTACTGGATGGCGTCGAGACAACGCGTCGCTGGCGTCATCACGAGGCCGAGCAACCCGCCAGCGCTCGTCTGCCGATCATCGCGATGACCGCCAACGTGATGCAGGAGGATGCACGCCGCTGTATCGATGCCGGCATGCAGGGGGTGCTGCACAAACCTTTCACGCGTGATGATCTGCATCGGGTACTGCAACAGTATCTGGTCCAGAGCTCTGATTCGCAGGAGAAGGTGCTCGCGCCAGACAAG
>NZ_JABVXC010000078.1 GCF_013349955.1 Onishia taeanensis
ATGCGTGACTTCCACTCATCGAAGCTGCTGCCGATCTCGTGTTCCTGGAAGCCGAGCGTGGCCTTCCACTGCGGAGAGTAGAAGACGTGATCGGTGTCCTGCTTCCAGTCCCAGACGCCGGCGCCTGACCCTTCCAGCGCGAACTGCCAGCGTTGCTCGGCCTCACTCAGAGCGTCACTCATTTTCTGCAGCTGTTGATAGGGGTAGACCATGCGCGATGAATAGATGGCGTGATAGATCATCGCGTAGGCCACCACCTTGTACAGATGGCCGAGCAGATTGAAGGCATCGAAGGCAGAGGCATAGAGCGTGAAGCACAGCTCGGAAACCCCCGTGGCCAGCGCCGCGACCGCCAGCCAGCCGGCATTGGTGCCTTCAGGCAGTCG
>NZ_JABVXC010000079.1 GCF_013349955.1 Onishia taeanensis
AACGCGAAGGCAGAGAAATGCTGCAGCTTGTCCCAGGGGAAGGTCTGCTCCGGATGCGGCACGCCCGGGGAGAGCGTGCCGAACAGGATCAGCAACAGACACAGCAGCGCCACGAGGGCCCAACCGCGGCGCGGGATGAGACGCTGCTCGACCGGCGTCACGCTGACGCCCCCGCTTTGCGGCCATCGCGGTGCCCGGCCTGCCATGGCGCCGGGTGCACTGCCCGGCGCCCTTCTGCTGGCAGCCCTGCTGCTTGCCACCTTCTACAGGCAGCTACAGGGGTGACAGCAGAAAAGACCATTAAGGGCATCCCCATCAACCGCGGGCAACCGGTGTCGCATTGGCGGCGTCATCCTGATGGTAGGCCGGGCTCAGCTCGTGCAG
>NZ_JABVXC010000007.1 GCF_013349955.1 Onishia taeanensis
TAGCAGCCTGATGGGCGGCTTAGTCCAACAGGCATTTATACGCCATGCTCCGCACGGCGAAGAAATGCTGAACAGTTAGGCAAAACAAAAGTCTTGGAAATGAGGGTGAGCTTTGAATTCGATGTGAGGATCTTGTTTGGGTTGGAAGTGAGCGTTAAAGCAATGATTCAATCGTTAGTGGAGGTGCTTATGAAAAACTCATTCGTCTTGTTTACATGCGTTTGGTGCGGAGTGGCGTTTCTGCGGGCCTGGCTTGGGACACTTCCAACCCAAACGAGAGATTAGCATCGGTGGATTTGCTTGCCTGTCCAAGAGAAACGAGAGGGGGTTCGATTCCTCCTCCCCGCACCAAATCGAAGGTGAACTTTTATGACCATGCGAAGCACGTACCCAATGACCTGTGATTGTGGCCATAAAGGTGCTGTAAAGATGAGCGAGAATGACCAGCCTTACTCCAAAATGTATGAGAGTTATTCTCTCGAAAACCTTATTGGCGGCAGTTATAGAGTCGATGGGTTTGAAGAGTGGCCAGGGGTATTTGAGGCACTAAAACCGAAATGCCCACAGTGTGGAAAGCGATTGGGGCCGGAGCACTTTGATAGATCATCTGCCTAACCAGGCAAGTCACGGCGACGTTTACTACATTGCGGCTTCGCCTCCATTCCGTAACCGCGCGTGCTTAGCGGCGTTAGGGGCTATACAGTAATGGTAATTCACAAGGAAATTAAATGTCGTTGAAAGATATAACTCATCCGATTTTGTATTCGGCTATGACGACACTAGCCTATAACATTAATAAAAAATATTATGGCGATAAGCACTATATGTGGTGTACCCCATATTTTGGTTCGGATTTCGAATCACCGCATTTTACTGTCCCTCCTAGCTCATCTCCTGTGGAAATATATAACACTTTGAAGAAAGAGGTCGATGGAGCTGATCATCACAACACGAAAATTGACCTTAACAGAAGAGGGATTCGCAAGGGAGCGTCAATAATGTTAAAGCTTGGAAAAATAAGCCAAGATGCTCACGATGAGATTGTATATATTTCAAAAAAATCCAAAGATCAGCACTTTAAACCTCTTTTGTGTGTGATTTCTCGCCTTGAGGCTGTGCCTTACTATCAAACGGTTGATGTCAAAGATAGAGCTAATCCTCTGTCGCATGAATACATTTTGTCGGATTTGCCTCAGTCAGCATTTGATATTATTAGGATTGGTTAAGATGAGAAATCTAAAAGATTTAATTAAAGGCTTTGAAATATCAGATGTTAGAGCTGCTTTTTACTATTTGAGCAGATATTTAAAGCAGGCTGATTATTTTGAAGAATATGAAAAAGACTTCTTTGAGGATGACTATCACAGCGTGCCATCCGAGATAGCGAAGAATTTAACCTTCTCGCTTATAAGTTTTATTGAAGAAAAATCTGAAAAAAAAGCTCTTGAATTCAATGATGAAGAGTATATTCAGTGGATGGATGAAATAGACTCCATTGAATCTAAACTAGATCCTGAGCCATCAATGGATGTTAAAAACTCAGCAGATCAGGTGATTGATGAGCTGTTTTTTCCTGAAATTGGAAAGAGCAACAAGTGACGCACCTAACAAATCAAATCACACGGACGCAGCGAAGCTGCGCCGGTGTTTGAGGCGTTAGCACTGCAAATTAACCACTGGGGATATTAATGTACAAAAATATGGCGCAACACCATGGTGGTGGATGCCTGATGATTGTCAGGCGTCAAGATGATCAGGGCGTGGAATTTGTAGGAAGTGGATTCTTATGCCATAGCAAGGGATACATCCTGACTTGTGCTCACACAATTAACTTAACAGACAAACTTTCTGTCATCTCTCCACAGCCTATCCAAAAATTTAATCCAATGACCATGGATAGGGTTAACGTAATAGATGTGTCAGTTGCACAGTTCGATGCAGAAAACGACATGGCCTTGCTCAAGATAAATAATCCGCCTCCACTTTCAGTCCCTGACAACATATTTGGTGACGAAGACAAGATTATTGTAGGCTCTTCGGTAGGTTATCTTGGGTTTCCGTTTGGGCAGTCAGGGCTGCATACGCTGAAAGTTTCTCATAGCATCATTAGCTCCAAGGTAGTATCCCAAAGTGGAACAAGACAGTTTCAGTTGGATGCCATGGTTCATGAAGGGAATAGTGGTGGCCCTCTTGTTGATCTGGCTACTAATCAAGTTATCGGAGTTATTAGCGGCAGGTTTAGCCCTACAGGTGATGGCGGCAGCATTCGTATTGGTAATCATGCTCTAGGAACTGAAAGCACTATTTCTTACGCAACAACAATAGATTATGGGTTAGAACTCATAAAAAGCGAGAATCTCAATGTCTGAACTGGTTTTTGATACACAAGAATTTCTAGACGCTGCAAATGAGTTGGTCCCAGATTTTCAGAGAAATAAAGTTGTATCTGCAATAAATAATAAAGATATGGATGAATCTGATTTTGATCAAATCGGTTTAAAATTAACTGGTGAAACAAGAGATTCAGGTTTGGTTGTTCCCACGTCTGCTCAAAACGGATCAGATGGAAGCATCTGGGGTGCCATTAAAGGAGAAGTCTATGATTACCTTTGCACCAAATCTAGAAAGTATTCTAAAGAGAGAAAAGAGGCTGGCATTTCAGTAAAAAATCTAATTATGATTTTAGCAACAGCTGTAGCTTCTAGCTTTAATGTTGCGGTTGGGGTAGTGACAGGGGCAGTAACAATTGCGGTTCTTAGTGCTTTGAAAATCGGGAAA
Source organism: Onishia taeanensis (assembly GCF_013349955.1). Classification (GTDB taxonomy): domain Bacteria; phylum Pseudomonadota; class Gammaproteobacteria; order Pseudomonadales; family Halomonadaceae; genus Onishia; species Onishia taeanensis_B. Next base: position 2,779 of record NZ_JABVXC010000007.1, read on the forward strand.
AATGCTTGGTGTGAGATGAACAGGCCAGCTGAGGAATTGTAGTGCTAACAAAGCAATGCACGCGACGAGCGCGTGATTGCGGCGTTATGTAGGCGTTTCCATAGAGGATTGACATGGCATTTAGTGAGTTAGAAGAAAAGAACGTTGAGCGGGCCGTTGCTAAATTTTTAGAAGCTCATAGGCCACCAGTCGAGATACGGCCCAAATTGGATCTAGCCGTTCGGATTTCTGGTCAAAGCGTCCAGATTGTCGAAACTCGCTCCCATTTCCAGGAGCCGTCCACGAATATTGAGTCGCCAGTAGCAAAGGCGACCTATGTCAAGAAGTCTCAACGCTGGAAAATCTACTGGATGCGCAGCGATCTAAAGTGGCATTCGTATACGCCAGCACCTGAGTCACGCTCCATTGAGGAATTCTTTGCTATCGTGAGTGCTGACGAGAATGGCTGTTTCTTCGGGTAGCACGTAGTCCATCATTCTAGTTCGTTTCGGTCCTGGCGGCTGTTCACGGAATACCCTAGTTCGGCGCCACTTAATACGGTGGTAATTCTCTACCAAGGATACATAGCTGTCACAACGCAAAGCCCCCAAGCCAGCAAATGAACTGGCTCGGGGGCTTTTTCGTTTTCTGAGCTGTTGTGACGCCGCTTTGGTCACTGAGCGGCGATGGCGACACCGACCTTGGAGCGATTGGGGCGGCCAATGGTTTGAGTGATCCAGGTGCCGGTCGCGGCGAGGGCATCGAGGTCGATGCCGCTGTCGATCCCCAGGCCGTTGAGTAGGTAGATCACGTCTTCGCTTGCGACGTTTCCGGAGGCGCCCTTGGCATAAGGGCAACCGCCGAGGCCGGCCACGGAGCTGTCGATTACGGCGATGCCTTCTTCGAGTACGGCATAGAGATTGGCGAGCGCCTGGCCGTAGGTGTCGTGGAAGTGGGCGCCGAGCTTCTCCATGGGGATGTCCCGCGCCACGGCCTCGAGCATGCGCTTGGCCTTGAGCGGGGTGCCGGTGCCGATGGTGTCACCAAGCGACACCTCGTAGCACCCCATCTCATAAAGTGCTTTTGCCACCTCGGAGACCTTGGCGGGGGCGATCTCGCCTTCGTAGGGGCAGCCAAGCACGCAGGAGACATAGCCGCGCACGCGCACCTTCGCGGCTTTCGCGCGCTCGAGTACCGGGGCGAAGCGCTCGAGCGACTCACTTACCGAGCAGTTGATGTTCTTCTGCGAGAAGGCCTCTGAGGCGGCGCCGAACACCGCGACCTCGTCTGCGCCGCACTCGAGCGCCGCTTCCAGTCCTTTTAGATTAGGCGTAAGCGCCGAGTAAACGACGCCCTCGCGGCGTTTGAGGCCGGTCATTACCTCGCGGTGGTCGGCCATTTGCGGCACCCATTTGGGCGAGACGAAGCTGGCCGCCTCGATATGGCGAAGGCCGGCGGCGCCGAGCCGATCAATCAGTTCGAACTTGGTTTCGGTGCTGACCGGTTCTGGCTCATTCTGCAGGCCGTCGCGAGCGCCGACCTCGACCAGTCGCACGGATTGGGGGAATGCCATCTGTTCTCTCCTGTCGTGGTCGCGACTGGCCCAGCGCCAGATCTCGGCGCAGGCGCGGTGAACCCTTCCCAGGGTGCCACCTCTGCCACCCTGGCAGAGGACCTCCGCTTCGACCTGTCGTCGGTGCCTCGCCATGGCGCGTGACGGTTATTCGTCGGCGGCGAATTCGAGCAGTACCTCGCCCTGGCCGACGGTGTCGCCGGCGGCGAAGTGGAAGCTGGCCACCTGGCCATTCGCGGGGGCACTCAGGGTGTGCTCCATCTTCATGGCTTCCATCACCATCAGCGGCATGCCTTTCTCGACCGGGGCGCCGGGCTCCACCAGTAGCGCCACCACGGTGCCGTGCATGGGGGCGGTGAGGGTCGATTCGGCTTCGTGCTGGCCGTGATCGACGGCATCGGCGCGCAGCCAGTCGAGGCGAGTCTCGCCCTGGGTATCGGCGAGCACGATGGCGTTGCCATCGAGCCTAGCCAGCAGGCGACGGCGGTGGCCGTCTAGCGTCACCGCCACGGCATCGCCGTCGAGCCGCTGCAGGCTGGCCGAAAGCGTCTTGCCCTGGACGCTAAGCCGCCAGGGGGCTGCGTCATGGGGGCGGCTGCCGTCGACGACGACCGGTTCTGATTCGGTCGATGCGGGGCCGGTCGCTTTGGCGACACTGAAGGCCACGCGGATGCGCTGGTCGGCGTTGAGGCGAAAGCCATCATGGCGGTCCCAGGGCGAGTCGCTCGCGCTCTCGCGACCCAGTTGGTCCAGTGCCACCAGGGCGGCGCTGGCGTAGTCCTCGGCGCTGGGTTCGCGTACCTCGAACAGGTCGTCGTGGTGGTGTTCGATGAAGCGGGTATCGAGCTTGGCGGCCCGGAAGGCCGGGTGGCTCGCCAGCCGCTGCAGGAAGGCGCGATTGGTGACCACGCCGCGCACGTCCAGCGCGGCCAGCGCCCGGTTTAGGGTGGCCAGCGCCTGGGCGCGGTCGTCGCCATGCACGATCAGCTTGGCGAGCATGGGGTCGTAGTGCATCGAGACTTCGTCGCCGCTCTCCACGCCGCTATCCAGCCGCACCTGTACGGGGTCGAGGCCGGCGCCGACCAGGTCCAGCCCGAAGTGCTCGAGGTGACCGGTGGCGGGCAGGAAGTCCTGCGCCGGGTCTTCGGCGTACAGGCGCGCCTCGAAGCTGTGGCCGTGAATGGCAAGCTCGCCCTGGGTGCAGGGCAGGGTCTCGCCCATGGCCACCTTGAGCTGCCAGGCGACCAGGTCCTGACCGGTGATCATCTCGGTGACCGGGTGCTCGACCTGTAAACGGGTGTTCATCTCCATGAAGTAGAAGCGGCCGTCTTGTTCTTTTGAAGAACTCTGTGACGCGTCCAGCAGAAACTCGACGGTGCCGGCGCCGACGTAGCCGATCTCCTGGGCGGCGCGCACGGCGGCCTCGCCCATCTCGCGGCGTAGGGCTTCGCTCATGCCCGGTGCGGGGGCTTCCTCCAGTACTTTCTGGTGGCGGCGCTGCACGCTGCAGTCGCGCTCGAAGAGGTAGACGCCATTGCCGTGGCGGTCGCAGAACACCTGTACTTCGACGTGGCGTGGCTGGGTCAGGTATTTCTCGATCAGCATGCGCTGGTCGCCGAAGGCGGCCTGGGATTCGCGGCGGCAGCCGTCCAGGGCGGCTTGAAAGCCGTCACTGGATTCCACCACTCGCATGCCCTTGCCGCCACCGCCGGCGCTGGCCTTGAGCAGCACCGGATAGCCGATCTGGTCGGCCTCGGCGCGCAGCAGTTCATCGCCTTGGTCGTCGCCATGATAGCCGGGCACCAGCGGCACGCCGGCCTGGTGCATGCGGGCCTTGGCGGCGGATTTATCCCCCATCGCCGAGATGGCGGCGGCGGGCGGGCCGATGAAAATGATGCCGGCCTCGGCGCAGGCGGTGACGAAATCGGCGTTCTCGGACAGAAAGCCGTAGCCCGGGTGGATGGCACCGGCGCCGGTGCGCTTGGCGGCGTCCAGTACGGCATCCACCTTCAGGTAGCTGTCGCGGGCGGCCGCCGGGCCGATGCGCACGGCCTCGTCGGCCTCGCGCACGTGTCGAGCGTTGGCATCGGCGTCGGAGTAGACGGCTACGGTGGCGATTCCCATGGCGCGGGCGCTGCGCATCACTCGGCAGGCGATCTCGCCACGGTTGGCAATCAGGACCTTGGAAAAGGGTGTGCTCTGGTGGGGCGTGAGAGAGCTCATGACGTCGAATCCTTGGAGAGATGGGCCCAGCGCGGCGCGCGCTTGTCGAAGAAGGCGGCGAGGCCTTCCTGGCCTTCATCGCTGACCCGCAACTGGCCGATCACGCGGCAGCAGCGCTCGCGGGTGGTGTCACTGTCGGGGTCGCGGCCAACCGTTGCCAGCAGCGCCTTGGTGGCGCGCTGCGCCTGGGGCGAGGCGGTGAGCAGGGTGTCGAGCATCGCCGACACGGCGTCGTCCAGGGCCTCCGGCTCGGTGACCTGGTGGACGAGACCCAGCCGCTCGGCTGTATCGGCCGGCATGACCTCGGCGGTCAAGGCGTAGCGGCGCATCTGGCGTGCGCCGATGGCCCGCTGCACATAGGGGCTGATCACCGCTGGCGCCAGGCCGATCTTGACCTCGGAGAGGCAGAACTTGGCCTTCTCGGAGGCGATCACCAGGTCGCAGCAGGCAGCGAGACCCACGGCACCACCGAAGGCGGCACCTTGCACCCGGCAGAGCGTGGGGCAGGGCAGGGTATCGAGGCCATGCATCAGTCGCGAGAGCTCGCAGGAGTCCGTTAGGTTATCTTCCAGCGAATAGTCGACCATACGCTTCATCCAGCCAAGATCGGCGCCGGCCGAGAAATGCTTGCCCTCTGAGCGCAGCACCAGGGCGCGGATCTCGCTGCGTTCGGCGGCGATCGCGACCCTGTCGAGATGCGCGTTGAGTTCGCCGATCAGGTGGTCGTCGAAGGCATTGAGTACTTCGGGGCGGTCCAGCGTCAGCCAGGCCACGCCGCGGGCATCGATCTCGAGTCTTGAGTAGGAGGTGATATCTGACATTTGGGGCCTCGTTAACAAAGCTTGAAGCTGGAAGAGCGGCGCTTCGCGCCTGGAAGCTGGAAGAACTTCCGATAACCTGTAGCCGAAGCGTTGGGAAGAGACTTCCAGCTTAGAGCTTCAAGCTTCCGGCTCCCTTGCGTAGCAAGGGGCCTACATCCTGAAAACACCGAAGCGGGTGTCGTCGATCTCGGCATTCATGGCCGCGGCCAGTGCCAGGCCGAGCACGTCGCGGGTCTGCAGCGGGTCGATCACGCCGTCGTCCCACAGCCGGGCGCTGGCGTAATAGGGGTGGCCCTGGTGCTCGTACTGCTCGCGGATGGGGGCCTTGAAGGCCTCTTCCTCATCCTTGCTCCACTCGTGGCTGTCCTGCTCGGACTGGTCGCGCTTGAGCTGATCTCTTCGCACTTGGGCCAGCACGTTGGCGGCCTGCTCGCCGCCCATCACCGAGATGCGTGCATTGGGCCACATGAACAGCAGGTTGGGATCATAGGCGCGGCCGCACATGCCGTAGTTGCCGGCGCCGAAGCTGCCGCCGATCAGCACGGTGAACTTGGGCACCTGAGCACAAGCCACTGCGGTGACCAGCTTGGCACCGTGCTTGGCGATGCCTTCCTGCTCGTACTTGGAGCCGACCATGAAGCCGGTGATGTTCTGCAGGAACACCAGCGGAATCTTGCGCTGGGCGCACAGCTCGATGAAGTGGGCGCCCTTGACGGCGGATTCCGAGAACAGCACGCCGTTGTTGGCGACGATGCCCACCGGATGGCCGTGCAGGTGGGCAAAACCAGTGACCAGGGTGTCGCCGTAGTAGCGCTTGAATTCGTCGAAGTCGGAGTCGTCGACCAGCCGTCCTATGACCTCGCGTACGTCATAGGGCTTCTTGAGGTCGGTGCCGACGATGCCATAGAGCTCGGGGGGATCGAGCCGCGGTGGGCGGGACTCCCTGAGCGCGAGCTGGCCGCGCTTCTGCCAGTTGAGCCGCGAGACGGCGCGGCGCGCGATTTGCAGCGCATGGGCGTCGTTGTCGGCATAGTGATCGGCCACGCCGCTGACCTTGCAGTGCACGTCGGCGCCGCCCAGGTCTTCGGCGCTGATGGTCTCGCCGGTGGCCGCCTTCACCAGCGGCGGGCCGCCGAGGAAGATGGTGCCCTGGCCCTTGACGATGATCGACTCGTCGGCCATCGCCGGCACATAGGCGCCGCCGGCGGTGCAGGAGCCCATTACCACCGCGATCTGCGGAATGCCGGCGGCGGAGAGGGTGGCCTGGTTGTAGAAGATGCGCCCGAAGTCGTCGCGGTCGGGGAAGACCTCGTCCTGCTCGGGCAGATAGGCGCCGCCGGAGTCGACGAGATAGATGCAGGGCAGGCGATGCTTGCGGGCCACTTCCTGGGCGCGCAGGTGCTTCTTGACGGTCAGCGGGTGATAGGTGCCGCCCTTGACGGTAGCGTCGTTGGCGACGATCACGCACTCGACGCCGCTGACCCGGCCGATGCCGGTAATCACACCGGCGGCGGGCAGCGGGGTGTCGTAGACGTCGTAGGCGGCCAGTGCGGAAAGCTCGAGGAAGGGCGAACCCTCGTCGAGCAGGTGATCGATGCGATCGCGCACGTACAGCTTGCCACGGGATTCGTGTCGGGCCCGGGCCTTGTCGCCGCCGCCCTGGGCCAGGGTCGCGGTCAGTTCCTTGAGGGAAGTGACCGTCTCGCGCATCGCCGCCTCGTTGGCCTGGAAGGCCTCGCTGCGCGGATTGATCTGGGATGTCAGAACGCTCATTTATCCCTCCGGGATAAAAGCTTGAAGCTTGAAGCCGGAAGCTTGAAGAAAAACCACTCAATCAAGGGCTTAAACTCTTCCAGCTTCACGCTTTCAGCTTTCAGCTTATTTTGATTCGTTGAAGATCTCGCGGCCGATCAACATGCGCCGAATCTCGCTGGTGCCGGCGCCGATCTCGTACAGCTTGGCGTCGCGCAGCAGGCGCCCGGTGGGGTATTCGTTGATATAGCCATTGCCACCGAGCAGTTGGATGGCATCCAGCGCCACCTGAGTGGCCTTCTCGGCACAGTAGAGGATCACCCCGGCGGCATCCTTGCGCGAGGTCTGGCCGCGATCGCAGCCGGCGGCCACGGCATACAGATAGGCGCGGCAGGCACTCAGGGTGGTGTACATGTCGGCGATCTTGCCCTGTACCAGCTGGAACTCACCGATGGCTTGGTCGAACTGCTTGCGCTCGTGGACATAGGGCACCACCACGTCGAGAGCCGCCTGCATGATGCCGATGGGGCCGGCGGCCAGCACGGTGCGCTCATAATCCAGCCCGCTCATCAGCACCTTTGTGCCACGGCCTTCCTCGCCCAGCACGTTCTCGGCCGGCACGCGGCAGTCCTGGAACACCAGCTCGCAGGTGTTGGAGCCGCGCATGCCGAGCTTGTCGAGCTTCTGGGCGGTCGAGAAACCGGGAAAGTCCTTCTCGATGATGAAGGCGGTGATGCCCTTGGACCCGGCGTCCGGGTCGGTCTTGGCGTAGACCACCAGTACATTGGCGTCGGGGCCGTTGGTGATCCACATCTTGTTGCCGTTGAGCACGTAGTGGTCGCCGTCACGGCGGGCGCGCAGCTTCATCGACACCACATCCGATCCTGCACCCGGCTCGGACATGGCCAGTGCGCCGACGTGCTCGCCGCTGATCAGTTTGGGCAAGTACTTGGCCTTCTGCTCGGCATTGCCGTTGATCTTCAACTGGTTGACGCACAGGTTGGAGTGGGCGCCGTAGGAGAGGCCCACCGAGGCGCTGGCCCGGGAGATCTCCTCCATGGCGATGCAGTGCGCGAGATAGCCCATGCCGCTGCCGCCTTCCTGGTCGGGCACGGTGATACCGAGCAGGCCCATGTCGCCGAATTTCTGCCACAGATCGTTGGGGAACTCATTCTTTTCATCGATCTCGGCGGCGCGTGGGGCGATCTCGTCGCGGGCGAAGGCGTTTACCTGGTCGCGCAGCATGACCATCGTCTCATCGAGGCCGAAGTCGAGGGGCTGATAGGGGGTATGCATGGCGTGGCTCCCGGACAGGTCCGTTGCCAGGCGGTGGTGAGAAAGATCGACAGGCCACCGCGCGGCGCTTGATTGGATATCGCGTGTCGATTGATAGGACTAGCCTAGGGCTGGTTGACGTTAACGTAAAGTGAAGCTTGCGGCGGGTAGACCAAGGTTGCACCCCGAGGCCCTGAAAAGACATCGGGCGCCTCGCAGGGCGCCCGATAATGGGTGTTTCACATATTGTCATGTCAGGCCTTGAGCCGAACCGTTAGCCAGCCTTTACCCGGTTGCCATGTAAGGCCTTGGTCATCAGGAGCCGTCGGCGTTGGGGAAGAACAGCTGCTGGCCATCGACGCGGTAATCGGCGATCGCTTCCTGACCGTCTTGCGACAGCAGCCACTCATGCCACTGCTTGGCCAGGTCGTGCTTGAGGTCCGGGAAACGTTCCTCGCTGATCAGGATGCTGCCGTACTGGTTGAACAGGGCTTCGTCGCCTTCGAAGACGATGGCCAGGTTCTGCGGGTTCTGGAAGGCGACCCAGGTGGCGCGGTCGGACATCACATAGGCGTCCATGCCGGCTGCGGTATTGAGAGTGGGCCCCATGCCGCTGCCCAACTCGCGGTACCATTCGCCGCTCGGTTGGATGTCGGCGGCTTCCCATAGGCGCAGTTCGGCGCGATTGGTGCCGCTGTCATCACCGCGTGAGGCGAAGGGCGCCTCGGCGTCTGCGATTCGGGTCAGGGCTTCCTCGACGTTTTCTGCACCACGCACGCCGGCGGGGTCGCTGTCCGGCCCCAGAATCACGAAGTCGTTGTACATGACGTTCTGGCGTTCGCTGCCATAGCCTTCGGCGACGAAGCGTTTTTCGCCGGCGGTGTCATGCACCAGCAGGCTGTCGGCGTCGCCACGGCGAGCGATCTCGAAGGCCTGGCCGGTACCTACCGCGACCACGCGGACGTCGATGCCGCTCTCTTCCTTGAACTTGGGCAGGATCGAGTCGAACAGGCCCGACTGCTCGGTGGATGTGGTCGATGCCAGGGTGATGAAGGGAGCATCGTCCTGGGCCAGGGCGGCAGCAGAAAGGGTGCTGCCGATCAGGCCGAGGGCGGCGAGGCTGAGGATCCGATAGCGCATACGAGCTTTCCTTATAGTAATGGCATTTGGTGCGGCTCGAGCGAGCGAGTCACCACACCAGTTCTCCTTTCACGAAGGCTCGGGCCTCCGCGCTGCGAGCAGCCGAGAAGAAGGTCTCGGCCTTGCTGTGTTCGACCAGTCGGCCGTTACACAGAAAGATCACCTCATCGGCCAGGCGACGCGCCTGGTGAAGGTCGTGGCTGGTCATGACGATGCGCGTGCCCCGATGGTGGAAGTCCGCGATGGCGTCTTCCACCGCCTTGATGGCGGCGGGGTCCAGCGCCGCGGTCGGCTCATCCAGAAACAGCACCTCGGGACTGATCAGCCAGGCCCGGGCCAGCGCCAGGCGCTGCTGTTCGCCGCCGGACAGCACCCTTGCCGGGCGTTTGGCCATGGCGGCAAGGCCGAAGTGCTCCAGTGCCTCCTGGGCGAGGGCGCGACGCTTGGCACGAGGCACTGCGTTGATCTTCAGGGTGTAGGTCAGGTTGGCGAGCGCCGAGCGACGCAGCAGCACCGGGCGCTGGAAGACCATGGCCTGGCGCGGCTGACCCGCTGGCCATTGCACTTGGCCGCGGCTGGGTTGCAGCAGCCCGTGGGCCAGGCGCATCAGAAGGCTTTTGCCGGCCCCGTTGGGCCCCATGATCAGGGTCTTGCCGGTGGTCGAGAGCGTGAGGCTCACGTCTTCGAGCAGGGTTTGGCCGCGATGCTCGAAGCTCACTGCGTCGAGCCTCAGGCTGGCGGGTGCCTCCTGGATGTCCACGGCCATGCTCATGTCGGTCATCCCAATCGTCTCCTGGCGGCTTCACCGATGACGTAGGCGGCGCCGTTGACCAGTGCCACCAGGCTCAGCAGCACGATCCCCAACCCCAGGGCCAGCGGCAGATTGCCCTTGCTGGTCTCGAGGGCAATGGCGGTGGTCATCACCCGCGTTACCCCATCGATGTTGCCGCCGACAATCAACACCGCGCCGACCTCGGCACTGGCGCGGCCGAAACCGGCCAGTACGACGGTGATCAGGCCGAAGCGCGCATCCCACAGCAGGGTCGGGATGGCGCAGGCCCTGCTTAGTCCGAAAGAGGTAAGCTGTTCCCGGTACTCGCCCCAAAGCTCCTCGACCAGTTGGCGGGCCAGGGCGGCGATGATCGGCAGCACCAGCACCACCTGCGCAATGATCATGGCGCTGGGGGTGAACAGCAGCCCCAACTCTCCTAGCGGGCCGGCTCGGGACAGCAGCAGGTAGACGCCAAGCCCGGCCACCACCGGTGGCAGGCCCATGAGCGCGTTGAGGGCCACGATCACCATTCCGCGACCTGGCAGGCGCCAGAGTGCCAGGGCGGCCCCTAGTGGCAGGCCAATGAGTGCGGCGGTCAGCACCGCACTCAGCGACACCCGCAGCGACAGGCCGACGATATCTACCAGCGCCGGGTCCATGTCGATGACCAGGGCCAGGGCCGTATACAGGGCACTGTCGCTGTGCAGGGCGCTGGCTGTCATCCCGCTGGTCGACATGGCACTCTCCTGATAGTGCTTGCAGCATGTGTGATGCATGCAGCATGTGGTGTAAGTGTCTTGAGTGCATCCTATACTGAAAAATATGCAGCGAAAGATCTATAAACGACAATAATGACCCGCGCGGATATGTCTTATGCCTGGAGATGATTCACCACCGATGTGTCGCCATACTTACCTGACCACCGCCGAAGCGGCTGATTATCTGCGGCTCAAGGAGCGCAAAGTCTACGATCTGGTTCGCCAGGGGGAGATTCCTTGCACCAAGGTGACCGGCAAGCTGCTTTTTCCTCGCCAGAGCATTGATCTGTGGCTGATGAGTCACCTGGAGGGGGGGCAGCCCGGACATCGGCCGGTGCCGAGGGTGTTGGCCGGCAGCCAGGACCCGCTGCTCGAGTGGAGCCTGCGTGAAAGCGGCTCGGAACTGGCGATGCTCTGCCAGGGCAGCGGCGATGGAGTTCGCCGGCTGCTGGATGGCGATGCCCTGTTGGCGGGCATCCATGTGATTGACGATGCGGGCGGCTATAACCACCCCGAGTCGCTGGGGCTTGGCGGGGTGCGTGATCTGGTGATGATCCGCTGGGCACGACGTCGCCAGGGCTTGATGCTGCCGTCGGGCAACCCGAGGGGAATTCATTCGCTGGCGGCACTGGCAAAAAGTAACGGGCGAGATGCGCCGCTGGTGGCGAGGCGTCAGCCCGGCGCCGGGGCCGACCGGCTGTTACGCTTCCTGCTGAAACGCCACGACCTGACCCTTGAAGACCTTCGGCTGGCGCCAGACACGATGCTCAGTGAGGACGACCTGGCTCTGGCGGTGCATCAAGGGCAGGCGGATGTGGGACTGGGCGTCGAAGCAGCGGCGCATCGTCATGGCCTCGACTTTGTGCCGCTGCAGCAGGAGTGCTTCGATCTGGCGATGCGCCGGCGCAGCTATTTCGAGCGGCCGGTCCAGCATCTGCTGGCCTTCGCCCAGGAGGCGCGTTTCGCCGAGCGCGCCGCGATGATGCAGGGCTACGACCTTACCGGGCTCGGCAAGGTCGTCTATAACGCCTGAAGGTGGCGCCGGCGGTGGCTGGCTCAGCGGTCGTCGAATACGATCTGCCCGCGAGCTCTCGCCTCCTGAGGAAGCAGGGCGGCGTAGATAGCGGCATTGATCGGCGTCGCGACGCCGGCGGCCTTGCCCAGGCGCACCACGGCGCCATTTTGCGACTCGAGCTCGGAAGGTAGGCCGTCCATGATGTCGCGCTGCATCGAGGCGGTACTGTTCTCGGGGAGGGTGTCGATGAACTTGAGCGCCTTGGCCACCGCATCATCGGGCAGCGCCACGCCGCGGGCGCGGCCGACCGCCGTGATCTCTTCCATGACCTCTTCCAGCAAACGGCGACTCTCCGCTAGCTGGCGGCTAACGCCCATCGGCGCGCGCGTCACGGCGCCGACACCGCTCATGGCGCAGATGAACAGGAACTTGCTCCACACCGCGACCTGAATGTCGTCGGGTATTTCGGCGGTGACGCCAGTGGCCTTGTCGAAGGCGGCCTTCACGCGCTGCGTGCGCTCGCTCTGGCGATTGTCGGCCTCACCGAAACGCACGAACGGCTCGACGCCTGCATGGCGAATCACTCCCGGCGCTTCGCGGTAGGCGAGGATGCCGCAAAGCCCACGCAGTACTTTGTCATGCCCCACGGCGTCGCCGAGCACGTCGGTGGCCTCTACGCCGTTCTCCAGCGGCAGCACCAGGGTGTCGGGGCCGATCAAGGGGGCCATCGTCTTGGCGATCTCTTCGACCTGCCAGGCCTTCACCGCCACGATCACTACATCCACCACGCCGATGGTCGCCGGGTCGTCGCTGGCCTGTGCCTTGTCGAGATGAAGATCGCCGTTGATGCTTTTGACGGTCAGGCCGTCGCGCTGGATCGCTGCCAGGTGGTCGCCACGGGCGATGAAGGTGACGTCTTCACCGGCATCGGCGAGACGGGCGCCAAAATAGCCGCCCACGCCGCCGCTTCCATAGATGGCAAATCGCATGCTGAGTCCTCAATGAATGGATGGGCGATGAATGGATCAAGAAGATCGAGCACCGCAAGGTTTACCTTTATAAGCCAAGGCCTGTCCAGCAAGGCCTCTCCAGCAAGAGCTGTTTAGCAAGAACTGTTTAGCAAGAACTGTTTAGCAAGAACTGTTTAGCAAGAACTGTTTAGCAGGAACAAGGGGCGAGAATGGTTGGATGTCTCGCTTAGGCGACACTTGGGGCCTTGAGCCAGGGCTTATAAACTCAACGTCAGTGATCCTTTTAGCTTAATTTCCTGATCTATCGGGAAGGAGCCTTAAATGAAATTGACCATCCTCGCCCTGACGGTCGTTGCTGCCGCTCTGACCTTGGCCGGCTGCAGCTATCAGCCTGCCCGTATCGATCCAGAGCCGATCATCGAGATCGGCGATGGTGGCCATCATGATCGTCACCACGGCGGCGGTGACTTCTGCCCGCCGGGTCAGGCCAAGAAGGGGCGCTGCTAAGCCCTGAGCTCAAGACCCGACTTGGTGTTACGGGCAGCCTGGCGTAGGCTTACAAAGATTCGTTGATACCGGACCCTTGCCTGCGCCATGTCTTTCTTCAGCTTGAAAACCTGTACGCTGATTGAGCAACCGGTCGCCCATGAGCACGGCTTTCATCAGCTGATTCTGGCGACGTCGGGCGTGACCGAGCTGAGTATCGAAGGACGTGGCGAGCGCATCACCCGAGAGCGCGGCTGCCTGATTCCTTCCACCTATCACCACGAGTATCTGGGCGACGGACGCAACCGGACCCTGGTGCTCGATGTGCCCCTGGCGCACTTGCCAAGATTAAGCTGCGGCGATGAGGTGAAACGGCTCTTCGAGTCGCCACGCTTTTTCTCCGTGACTCCGCGGTTACAGACCCTGGCCCAGACCCTGATGGGCGAGGTCGAAGCCTCGCCGACCCTTCAGAGTGAGATCGCCACCCTCATCCTGCGTGCCATCTATCTTAGCCTCCATGGGCGAGTACTCCCGGAAACCCAGACATCGGCCGAGCGATCGTTACATCGCGAGCGGCTCGACCTGGCGCGCGTCGAAGCCTACATTGATCGCCACTTGTCCGAGGCCATCCATGTCGATGATCTGGCCGGCCTCTGTGCCCTGAGCCCCGGCCATTTCCATGCCTGCTTCCGCGAGGCGACCGGTGAGACCCCGCTTCACTTCGTGCAGCGCCGCCGCCTCGCGCTGGCACAGACCCTTCTTCAGGAAAGCGACTTCACCCTGGGCCAGATCGCCGAGCGCATCGGCTTTTGCGATCAGGGCAGCTTTTCCCGCGCCTATCGTCGCACCTTCCAGCATACGCCCAGCGAGTACCGGCGCCTCGCGCGCTGATTCGTCCTTTTCTCCTTCCCTTGAGACTGGCGTCTTATTGCCGTTTTCAGCCTGCGCCTTGGCAATATCTGAGTGTCGGGCAAATCTTTCCGATGATCGGGCAAGCGCGATGCGCCTCTTCGACATAGGCTGAAGTCAGAAATCGCACAAAGCCCCTTGGGGCCTGGCCGTTTCACCCCAAGCCGTGCGGTTCCCTTTCCCCAACAACCACAACACATGGAAAGAGACGACTTATGCCTACCCTACGCTTGCCAAAGACCCTGGCCCTGGCCGCGCTACCACTGGCAATGGCCGCTGCTCAGGCCCAGGCCCAATCCTTTGAGATGGTTATTGCCACTCAGATCCCCGAGAACATGAGCAATAACGCCATCTACCCGGCGCTGGTGCACTTCAAGGATCTTGTCGAGACCCGCACCGACGGCGACTTGACCGTATCGATCTTCGGCGGTGGCCAGTTGGGCTCTGAGGTCGAGAACGGCTCCGAGGTACAGGCCGGCGGTCGCACCCTGCAGTCGACCATCATGTCGTCGGGCGCCATGTCTTCCTTCTACGGTGATTATCAGCTGGTCACCGCGCCTTTTCTGTTTTCCAACTGGCGTCAGGCCTGGGCCTTCTTCGATGGCCCCTGGTTCGCCGACTTCATGAAAGGCACCGTCGAGGCGTCCGACATGCGCTATCTCGGCACCTTCGATGACGGCGGCGGCTTCGTGGCCTTCACCAACAACAAGCATTTGATCAAGACCGTGGAAGATCTGGACGGCATGAACATTCGCACCGAGGAAAACCCGGCGCATGTGGCGATCATGCAGTCGCTGGGCGCATCGGCGACGCCGCTGCCCTGGGGCGAGCTGATCACGGCGCTGGAAACCGGTCTCGCCGATGGCCAGTTCAACGCCCCGGTCCTCAATACCACCTTCAACTTCGATGCCGTCACCGACTACACCACCTTGACCGGGCATGTGTACAACAGTGCCCCCTGGGTGGTCAGCGAGAGCTGGTTCCAGGAGCTGCCGGAGGACTATCAGGATGCGGTCGTGACCTCCGCTCGCGAGGCCATCACCATGAGCCACGGCATGTCCGGGGCGCTGGCCACGGCCAGCTGGCAGGAGTCCTGCGAGCGCTTCGAGGAGTGCTACATCATGCCCACCGCCGAGCGGGAGCGGATGGCTGAGATCGCTCGGCCGGCCTGGCAGGACTGGATCGTCAACGACTACGGCATGGACGAGTCGCTGGTCGACGACATGCTCACCGAGGTGGCTCGGGTAGGTGACGAGACCGCCGAGCAGGATATTGCCCGCTACGGCCAGTAACGCTCTCCAACCGTTGCAAACAGGCAGTCCCCTGACTGCCTGTTTGCCTGTCGCTGCAATCCTATGCGGAAGCTATTGTGATGGCGATTCTCGAGCCCCTGCGCCGTGTCAGTGAAGCCGTCAATCGGGTGGCCATCGCCGTTTGCGTGGCCTGTATCCTGTTGATGCTGGGTATCTCTTTCACGGCGTTTGTCTACAAGCTGGCGACCGGGTCGACCCTGAGCTGGACCTACTCCCTGGCGCGCCTCTTTCTGCCCTGGATCGGCTTTCTGTCGATGACCATTTCACTGCGCTACGGCGAGCATGTGGCGATGACGCTGCTGGTCAGGAGCCTGCCAAGGGTGTTGCTGAAAGCGGCCGCCGTGGCCTGCCTTGCTGTCATCGCGATATTTGCGCTGATGCTGGTCTGGTACGGCTGGGACTTCTTCCTCAATGCCACCCAGATGTACATGGTCTCGGACAATATCCAGATCTCCAACCGCTTCACGGCGATCGTGGTGCCGCTCTCGGGGCTGATCATCCTGCTGCACCTGGTGCACGGCTTCGATCTGCTTGAGCACTTCATCGACGACCAGTCGTTCATAGATGAACTGATTGAGACCACTGATAGCGATTCGTCTAGCCACCATCGTGATGCGGAGACTCCCTCATGACCCCTGCCATTCTGATGTTCGTGGTGCTGTTGCTGATCGGCGCCCCAGTCGCAGTGGTGATGGCCATGTCGGGCCTCGCCGGTGGCTTCGCCCTCGGTGGCGAGCGCATGCTGGGCATCATCGCCGACCGGATGTTTTCAGGCGTTTCCGGCTTTCTGCTGATTGCCGTGCCGTACTTTATCTTTACGGCGGAGCTGATGAATCAGGGCGGCCTGACCCATAAGCTGATCGCTTTCAATAATGCGCTCTTTGGTCGCGTTCGTGGGGCGTTATCGCATGTCAACGTCACGGTCTCGGTGTTCTTTGCGGGCCTCACCGGGGCCGCCATCACCGACACCGTGGCGATCGGCAAGATCATGATCCCGGAGATGAAGGCGCAGGGCTATGACGCCGAATATGCCGCGGCAATTACCGCCTGTTCGTCGATCATCGGCCCGATCATCCCGCCAAGCGTGGTGATGGTGGTGTACGCCACCCTGCTGCGTGATATCTCGGTCATTGACCTGTTCGCCGGCGGTATCATTCCGGGCATTCTGCTGGCCGCCGCCTTGCTGGTGACCAGCATGATTCTCGCCTGGAAACGCGGTTACCCGAAGCAGGCGCCGACACCCTTCAAGATGGCGATCTTTTCCTTCCTGGCCGCGTTACCGGCATTGGTGGTCCCGCTGATCATTCTTGGCGGCATCCTCTCGGGGTTGACTACCATCACTGAGGCATCGGGGTTCGCGGCGGTCTACGCCATCCTGATCGGAGTACTGGTCTATCGCAGCCTGACGTTGGCCAAGATCTGGCACGCGCTGGTAGTCACGGTGCGTTTTTCAGGGGTGGTTTTCTTCTTGCTGGCGACTTCGGCGGTGCTTGGCTGGTTCGTGACGCGCTCGGGGATTGCGCGGGACGCCGCCTCGATCATCACGACGTTCAGTGATGTCGCCTTCGTGCAGCTAATGATGGTCTGTCTGCTGCTGATCATCATCGGTACGGTGATGGATGTGCTGCCGGCACTGGTGGTGGTGGCGCCGGTGATCGTGCCGGCGATGATGCAGCTTGGCTTTGATCCGCTGCACTTCGCGATCCTGATGATCGTGGTGCTGAATATCTCCAACGTGACGCCACCGGTAGGGATGACGTTGATGACGGCGGCACGCATCGCCGAGGTGCCCTACGAGCGGGCCATCATCGCCTCACTGCCGTTCTATTTTTCCTTCCTGGCCGTCATCGTGCTGTTAGCCGCTTTCCCTGCGCTGTCGACCTGGATTCCCAGCCTTCTTGATTAAGCCTTCTTGATTAAGCCTTTTGGACCGAGCCTGATGAAACTCTTCTACTCCGCCACCCAGGATAGCCATGCGCCCGAGACGTTTCTGCTCCGGGGCCAACCGGCCCCGTCGCCGGAGCGCCCCGAACGGGCCGTGCGCCTCGCTGACGCCATCGGTGAGCTTGGGCTGACCTTAGACGCTCCCGCCGAGGTGGATTCGCCGCGCCTGCGGGAGCGCCTATTGCGCATTCATACCCCGCGCTATGTGACTTTTCTGGAGACCATCCATGCCCGTTGGCAGGCGATGCCGGGCGCGTCGGCGCTGGTCGCGCCCAACGTGCACCCCTGTGGTGGTGGCTATCAATACCCTAGCCACCCGGTGGGCCAGGCTGGCTGGCACCTGCATGACATGGCCTGTCCGATCGGTGCCGACAGTTTCGCCGGCATACTGGCCAGCGCGGCCAGTGCCGAAGCCGCGGCGATGAGCGTGTGCGAGGGGGAGGCCAGCGCCTATGCCCTGTGCCGGCCGCCGGGTCATCATGCCGGGCCGGAGCGAGCCGGTGGCTTCTGCTTTCTGAACAATTCGGCGCTGGCGGCCAGCGTGCTGCGCGAGCGTTATGGTCGGGTGGCTATCGTCGATGTCGACCTGCACCACGGTAACGGCACCCAGGACATCTTCTATGCCCGGGGCGATGTCTGGACCGGGTCGGTGCATGCCGATACCGATGCGTTCTATCCCTTCTTCTGGGGCGGTGCCGACGAGACCGGCAGCGGCGAAGGGCAGGGGGCCAACGTCAATCTGCCGCTACCGCTGGGCAGCGATGGCCAGGTATTTCTCGACGCCGTGGAAACGCTGCTGTCGCGCCTTGACG
This sequence comes from Onishia taeanensis, assembly GCF_013349955.1. GTDB lineage: Bacteria > Pseudomonadota > Gammaproteobacteria > Pseudomonadales > Halomonadaceae > Onishia > Onishia taeanensis_B. The sequence goes on from NZ_JABVXC010000007.1 coordinate 20,522, forward strand.
ACTTCGCCCCAGAGGCCGTGGTGGTCGCGCTGGGGCTCGACGCCCACAAGGATGATCCGCTGGCCGGGCTGTCGCTCGAGACCGAGGATTTTCGCAGGATCGGCGCTCGCCTGAGTCAGCTTTCTGTGCCGATGGTGCTGATTCAGGAAGGCGGCTACCCGACCGAGGCTCTGGGCGCCAACCTGTCCGCCTTTCTCGAAGGTTTTCTCAAGCGCTAGATGAAGAGCTTTCTCAAGTTCTTTTTTAAGGTCTCAAGTCCTTTCTTAAGGACTGTTTCAAAGGCTTTCTCAATGGCTTCGCGGTGGCTGATGACAGGCTGCGTAGGCTTATTGATTTTCGACGGCTGCCATAGGCCGTCCATTCACCAAAGGAAAATCTCATGACCGTTACCTATCAAGACAGCAATGCTCGTATGAGCCAGATCGCCGTGCATAACCAAACCGTCTACCTGGCAGGCCAGGTTCCCCAGGATGCAAGCGCCGACATGAAGGGCCAGACCGAGCAGGTGCTGGCGCGCGTCGAGAGCCTGCTCGAGCAGGCCGGCACCTCCAAGGAGCACCTGATCTCGGCGCAGATCTGGGTGACCAGCATGGACGAGTTCGCGGCGATGAACGAAGCCTGGGACGCCTGGGTCGTGCCGGGTCGCCCGCCGGTGCGGGCGGCGGTAGAGGCCAAGCTGGCCAAGCCCGAGTGGAAGGTCGAGATCATGGTCGTGGCGGCGCTGCCGGGAGCCTGATATGCGCATGATCAACGGCGATGAGGTGGCCCAGGGCCTGCCCTGGACCGCGCTTATTCAGCGACTGGGCAAGGTCTTTCGTGAGGGCGTCGAGGCGCCGCCGCGTCACCATCACGCCATGCATCGCCCGGACGGCGAGGCCACCATGCTGCTGATGCCGGCCTGGGAGCCTGCCGGGTATATCGGCGTGAAGATGGTCAATGTCTTTCCGCAGAATGCCGACCAGGGGCTGCCGGCGATTGCCGGCGTCTACTTTCTCAGCGAGGGTCGCCACGGGCAGCCGCTGGCCTGCCTGGAAGGCAGCGAACTGACGCGCCGGCGCACCGCTGCTTCCTCGGCGTTAGCGGCCGGGCAGCTGGCCCGTGAAGACGCCGAAACCCTGGTGATCGTGGGCACCGGCAAGCTGGCGCCGATGCTGATCGAAGCCCATGCGGCGGTCCGCCCGATCAAAAGGGTCAAGATCTGGGGGCGCAAGTATGCCAAGGCCGAGCAACTGGCCAATGATTATGCGGATCGCTTCACGACCGAGGCCGTCTCGGATCTGGAGGCGGCGGTCGGCGAGGCCGATATCGTCAGCTGCGCGACCCTATCGACTCAGGCGCTGGTCAAGGGTGCCTGGCTCAAGCCCGGTGTCCATCTGGACCTGGTCGGCGCCTTTCGTCACAGCATGCGCGAAAGCGACGGCGATTGCTTCAGGCGCGGCGAGGTGTTCGTGGATACCTATGCCGGCGCCCAGGGCGAGGCCGGTGATGTGCATCAGGCGATCGAGGAGGGTGCCTTTGCCTTCGATGAGATTCGTGCCGATCTGGCCGAGCTGTTGCGCGGCGAGCGCAGCGGGCGCTCCAGCGACGAGGCCATCACCGTCTTCAAGTCGGTGGGCGCCTCGCTCGAGGACCTGGCCGCCGCCATTGAGGTCTGGGAACAGCTCGAGGGGGCGGCATGAGCCTCGCCAAACCGGACCGGTCTCAGGGCCGGACCGGCTTCTTCTGGCATGAGCGCTGCTTCTGGCATGACCCGGGGGCGATAGGCGTTTTCTCTTCGCCCGGCGAGTACCTGCAGCCGCAGCCGGCCTCGGAAAGCCCGGAGAGCAAACGGCGACTCAAGAATCTGCTCGAGGTCTCGGGGCTGATCGACGAGCTTCAGGTGGAAAAGCCTGCACCTGCCCGTCGCGAGGATCTCGAGTATTTCCATACCCCGGCCTACCTTGATGCCCTCACCGCGGCAGAAAAGGCCGGCGGGGGCGATGCCGGTGATTGTGCTCCCTTTCGCCCAGGTAGCGTGGCAGCCGCCTACCAGTCCGCGGGGCTCGCCATAGCCGCTGTCGAGGCGGTTGCCAGCGGGCGATTGAACAATGCCTATGCGCTGTGCCGGCCGCCGGGACATCACGCCGAGGCGGATCGCGGGCGTGGCTTCTGCCTGCTGGGCAATATTCCCGTGGCAGTGAAGCGCGCTCGCGCCTTGGGCCATGTCGGGCGGGTGGCCATCCTCGATTGGGACGTGCATCACGGTAACGGCCAGCAGGATGCCTTCTATGAGGATGCTGAGGTGTTCACGGTCTCGATCCATCAGGCCGGCAATTTTCCGCTGGATAGCGGCTTCGTTGAAGAGCGCGGGCGCGGGGCCGGTAAGGGGGCCAACCTCAATCTGCCGATGCCGCCGGGGGCCGGAATCGGCGCTTATCGCTATGCATTCGAGCAATTGATACTGCCGGCCCTGGAAGCCTTTGCGCCCGAGATGATCGTGATCGCCTGCGGCTATGACGCCTGCGCCAAGGATCCGCTGGGCAAGATGCTGCTCAACAGCAGCGCCTTTGCCGAGATGACATCGCGCATCAAGGCGTTGGCAGGGCGTGTCTGTGAAGGGCGTTTGGTGATGATTCACGAAGGCGGCTACAGCGAAGGTTACGTGCCGCTCTGCGGTCATGCGGTGATTGCGGCCCTTTCCGGCAGCGAGATTCATGTGCACGACCCCCAGGATGACGAGATCGCCGCCTGGGCGTACCAGGATCTGCAGCCGCACCAGGGACAACTGATCGATGGCTGGACCCGCGATTGGCGAGATGGCTGATCAAACAACGATATTTTCGATAGCGGCTCCACGGCCCTGAACGCCTGTTCCGCTATCTGACCTTGAGAGGGCGGCGATGACACCCCTATATGATCGCGACGGTTTCATCTGGCATAACGGTGAATGGTTGCCTTGGCGCGAGGCCACCACCCACCTGCTGACTCATACCCTGCACTATGGAATGGGCTGCTTCGAGGGCGTGCGTGCCTACGACGGTCCCAACGGCACGCACCTTTTTCGGGTTGCCGAACATACCCGACGGCTTTGCGACAGCGCCCATTCTCTGGATATACCGTTATCTTTTTCTGCCGCCCAGTTGATCGAGGTACAGCGGGAGTGCTTGGGCCGCAACGGCCTGGTCAACGCTTATCTGAAGCCCACCGTCTATTTCGGCGCCGAAGGTCTGGGGCTGCGCGCCAAAGGGCTGACGACCAATGTGATGGTGGCCGCCTGGGATCTGGGAGACTACGTCTCGGCGACGGCGTCTCGTGAAGGACTGCGGGCCCTGACATCCTCCTGGGCGCGTCACCACGTCAACATCAGCCTGTGCCGGGCCAAGACCAACGGCCATTACGTCAATTCGATCCTGGCCCTGAACACCGCGGTGAAGGCAGGCTTCGACGAGACCCTGATGCTTGACCCGGAAGGCTATGTGGCCGAGGCCTCGGCGGCTAACGTCTTCCTGCTGCGCGATGGCGTGCTGCACACTCCAGAGGTGACGTCCTGTCTGCAAGGCATCACGCGTGACAGCGTGATCCACCTGGCCCGTGAAGTGCTCGGACTCGAAGTCCAGGAACGGCGTATCACTCGCGATGAACTCTATACGGCCGACGAGGCCTTTTTGAGCGGCACCGCTGCCGAGCTGCTGCCACTGCGTGAGCTCGATGGCCGCCGCATCGGGGCGAGTGGGCCAGAGATCGCCCCGGACTCTGTGACCGCTCGGCTTCAGGGGCTCTATCGTCGCGTCACTCGAGGTGATTTGGGTGATGACCTGGTGGCCTATCAGAAATGGCTGACGCCTGCCTGAGCGCTCTTTCGAAGGTGCTATGGCGACCGTGCTGTTGCGACCTTGCCGTGGCCAGCGCTTTGAAGAACAGCCCTTGGCAAAGGGCTGTAAGACCGGCGGTTGAGCAAGGGCGGTGTTTTCAGCAGCGAAGGCTGACCAGCCAATGGGTAATGCCAAGGGCGATGACCACGGCGGCGATGCCCAGAATTTCCATGGCCGTGACCTGGTCCAGGTCGAGGACGATGACCTTTCGCGCGATGGCCATCAGGGCAGTGGCGATGACCAGTTGAATCGGGATGATGTTGGTGCCGAGGTACAGTCGGATATTGATGAATATTTCGATGGCGATCAGCACCGCCATGAAGGCGCCGAAGGTCTGGAAGATATCGTTGATATCAAGCAGTAGGAAGGGGGGCGCCATCAGGCGCTGATAGAGCACATAAAGTACATCGCCGATGCCCCAGATGATCACGAACACCATCAGCACTGCCAATACCCGCACGGCCACGCGGATGATCCTGTGCAGGGACTGGATCAGCGGGTCGCTGTGCTCCTCCGGCAGTTCATTGTGCAGCAGCTTGCGTGGTTGCTCTTCCGCCATGACCGGGCTCTCCTACGGGCCTGTTCAGCACATATTTACTACACCTTCGATGCATACAAAAACGCCATGGAGCGAATTGGCTCCATGGCGGCATGCTGACCTCCCTGAACACCGCTCCGGGTGTCTAGGCGTCCAGCCTTTTCCTTAAGCACTCCCTGTGCTGTCGCATCCGTGGCGCTTAATCGACAGTGTCCCTTGCCTTTATGCGGCAGGGTGTTGCTTGCCCTCAACTCCCTGCTCACCTCAGGTTAGTATATAGAGACATTTTGTGACATTAAGATAACATAAAAGTGACATTTGGGTGTCGGTCACGCAGGTCATCATGCTCATGAACCGCCCCGCAACTCGATCTTTTCTGCTAGAATCGCCGCCTTTCGCGTCCTGATACATATCTTTCGGTGGAAAAAAGGCATGAATGCGGTAATTCTGGCGGTATTAGTCATGGTGGGTCTGTCGCTGGCCCGTGTGTCGGTGGTCTTCGCGCTGGTGGTCGGCGCTTTGGTCGGCGGGCTGGTCGGCGGGCTATCTCTTGAAAGCACGCTTGCCGCCTTCAACGATGGGGTAGGAGGTGGCGCCAAGGTGGCCTTGGCCTATGCCACCCTGGGCGCATTTGCTGTGGCCATCTCACGGTCTGGACTGCCTGATTTGCTGGCCCAGAAGCTGATTCGGTTGCTAGGCCAGGATGCGACCCACCGTCGCCAGCGAGCAGTAAAGTATCTGTTGTTGGGCTCGGTGCTGCTAGTGGCGATCTCTTCCCAGAACCTGATTCCGGTCCATATCGCCTTCATTCCGATTCTGATTCCGCCGCTGCTCAAGGTCATGAACCAGCTGCGTCTGGACCGTCGCGCCGTGGCCTGTGCGCTGACCTTTGGTCTCACGGCGCCCTACATGCTGTTGCCAGTAGGGTTTGGTGCCATTTTTCTCAACGACATCCTGCTCGCCAATATCAATAGCGCTGGCGAGGCGCTGGGCCTCGAGGTCTCCCGCGGGATGGTGCCGTTGGCCATGGGTGTGCCGGTGGCTGGCATGGCACTTGGCTTGGTGGTCGCTATCGCTTTCAGTTACCGTAAACCGCGCAACTACGCCGACAGCGAGCTGGTCACCAGCAACCAGCCGCATTACCCGGCCCATGATAATGATCATGCGCCGGCGGTCAGCACGTCGGGACTGGTGATGTCGGGCGTGGCGATCCTGGCCGCTCTTGGCATTCAGCTCTATAGCGGTTCGATGGTGCTGGGGGGCCTGGTCGGTTTCGCCTTGCTCTCGGTGGGCGGCATCTTCAAATGGCGCGAGGCGGATGATCTATTCACCAGCGGCATGCGCATGATGGCGCTTATCGGCTTTATCATGATATCTGCTTCGGGCTTCGCTGCGGTGATGGAAGCGACCGGTGAGGTCGACACTCTGGTACAGAGCTCCTTCGACATGATCGGTGACAATCAGGGCCTGGCGGCGTTGCTGATGCTGGTGGTGGGGCTCTTTATCACCCTGGGAATCGGCTCATCGTTCTCGACCATCCCGATCATCGCCACCATTTTCGTGCCGTTGTCTGTGCAGTTCGGCTTCTCCGACCTGGCGACCGTGGCGCTGGTGGGTACTGCGGCGGCGCTGGGGGATGCCGGTTCGCCGGCGTCCGATTCGACCCTCGGGCCGACCTCGGGGCTCAACGTCGACCGTCAGCACGATCATATCTGGGACAGCGTGGTGCCGACCTTCCTGCACTACAATATTCCGTTGATTGCCTTTGGCTGGTTGGCAGCCATGACGTTCTAGGCAGACAGAGCCGGTCCACCGTCATATTGCGATCACAAAGACGGCGCCCCTCGGCGGGGCGCCGTCTTTGTGTCAGGAAAGTCGCTTAATCGGAAAGTCGCTTAATCGGAAAGGCGCTTGATGGGAGCGTCATGGCTAGAACCAGCGCGTGGAAGCTGCTTGCGCACGGGAGGGGCAATCAAGCTTGATCGTTGCTGGGCGTATGATCCTTTGGCTCGAGGGCGCTGAGCAATCCGCGCAGCAGTGACAGTTCGCGTCGGGTCGGCTGGGCCCGGGCGAATAAGGCCTGAAGCTGTGCCTCGGTACGGGCATGGGGTTGGGTCAGGAAGCCGCTGGCCTGCATGACGCGACCTAGGTGCGCGTGGAAGTGGTCGAGCTGCTCGCGGCTGGGCAGCTTTTCGCCAGTCGGCCGGGTTGGGTGATAGCCGCTGTCCGGCCGGCGCCGCCAGGCGCGATTGACCTCATAGGCCAGTACTTGCACGGCCTGGGCGAGATTGAGAATGCCGTAGTCCGGGTTGGCCGGAATGCTGACCTGGTGGGTGCAGTGGCCGATCTCGTCGTTGGTCAGCCCCGAGCGCTCGCGGCCGAAGACCAGCGCCACCGGTGCGCCCATGGCATGTTCGGTGAGCTCCTTGGCCATCTCGTCGGGCTCATCGAAATGCGGCAGCGGTAGGCTGCGCAGCCGGGCGCTGGCGCCGACTACCTGCACGCAGTCGCCGACGGCTTCCTTGAGGCTTCCCACCACGCGAGCCGACTCGACCAAATCCTCGGCTCCGGCGGCTAATCGAGTGGCTTCCGGGTCGGGAAAGCTGCGTGGGTTGACCAGTACCAGGTCATCGAGCCCCATGGTTTTCATGGCGCGGGCGGCCTGGCCGATATTGCCGGGATGGAAAGTCTGGACGAGGACGATTCGGACGTTGGAAAGCATTACGGTTCTGGCGTTGGGAAAGTGGGGCGCCTAGTTTACGCGAGCCGCTGCGCGGATGCCTGCCCTGAAAGATGATCGCGGGGTGTTGGGGAAGGGGCAGCTAGATGGCTGGCAGGACGACATAAAAAAACCCACCGGCGTTGGCCGGTGGGTTTTTTAATCAGAGCTTTTCAGGTCTTTGCCGTCAGGCCTTATAGTGCAGCAAGGCCTGACGAGGACCCGAGGAAACTGGGCTGGCTTACATCATGCCGCCCATGCCACCCATTCCGCCCATGCCACCCATGTCGGGAGCACCGGCTTCTTTCTCTTCCGGGTCGTCGGCGATCATGCACTCGGTGGTGATCATGAGGCCAGCGATGGAACCGGCAGACTGCAGGGCGCTACGCGTGACCTTGGCCGGGTCCAGCACACCCATTTCGAACAGGTCGCCGAACTCGCCGGTCTGGGCGTTGTAGCCGAAGTTGCCTTCACCTTCCTTGACGCGGTTCAGGATCACGGACGCTTCCTGGCCAGCATTGGTGACGATCTGACGCAGCGGGGCTTCCATGGCACGCAGAGCCAGCTTGATGCCGTGGGTCTGGTCTTCGTTGTCGCCCTGGAGTTCCTGCATCATGGTCAGCACGCGAACCAGGGCGGTACCGCCACCCGGTACCACGCCTTCCTCGACGGCGGCGCGAGTGGAGTGCAGGGCGTCTTCGACGCGCGCCTTCTTCTCCTTCATCTCCACTTCGGTAGCAGCACCGACGCGGATCACGGCGACACCGCCGGCCAGCTTGGCAACGCGCTCCTGGAGCTTCTCGCGATCGTAGTCGGAGGAGGTGTCTTCGATCTGGGCGCGGATCTGGCTGACGCGCGCTTCGATGTCGGCCTCTTCACCAGAACCATCGATGATGGTGGTGTTTTCCTTGGACATGGTAATGCGCTTGGCGCTGCCCAGATGATCCAGGTTGGCCTGCTCGAGGGTCAGACCGACTTCCTCGGAGATCACGGTGCCATTGGTCAGGATAGCGATATCCTGCAGCATGGCCTTGCGACGGTCGCCGAAGCCAGGCGCCTTGGCGGCTGCGACCTTGACGATACCGCGCATGGTGTTGACCACCAGGGTCGCCAGGGCTTCGCCTTCGATGTCTTCGGCGATGATGGCCAGCGGCTTGCCTGCCTTGGCGACGGCTTCCAGCACCGGCAGCAGCTCGCGGATGTTGGAGATCTTCTTGTCGACCAGCAGCAGGTACGGGTCTTCAAGCTCTACCGCCATGGTGTCCTGATTGGTCACGAAGTACGGCGAGAGGTAGCCGCGGTCGAACTGCATGCCTTCGACCACTTCCAGCTCGTCTTCCAGGCCGCGACCTTCATCGACGGTGATGACGCCTTCCTTGCCGACTTTCTGCATGGCATCAGCGATGATCTCACCGATGTTGGCGTCGCCGTTGGCGGAGATGGTGCCGACCTGGGCGATGGACTTCGGCTCGGTGCAGGGCACGGACAGTTCACGCACCTGCTTGACGGCTTCCGCCACGGCCTTGTCGATGCCGCGCTTCAGGTCCATCGGGTTCATGCCGGCGGTCACGCCCTTCATGCCCTCGGTGACGATGGCCTGAGCCAGCACGGTAGCGGTGGTCGTGCCGTCACCGGCGACGTCAGAGGTCTTGGAAGCGACTTCCTTGACCATCTGTGCGCCCATGTTCTCGAACTTGTCCTTCAGCTCGATTTCCTTGGCGACGGAAACGCCGTCCTTGGTGACGGTCGGCGCGCCGAAAGACTTTTCGAGCACGACATTACGGCCTTTCGGGCCCAGCGTCGCCTTGACGGCGTTGGCGAGAATATCAACGCCACGAGACATTTTTTTGCGGGCGTCGTCGGAGAACTTAACCTGTTTCGCTGCCATTGTTGGATCTTCCTACTTGATGTTCGTGAAACTTGAGCAAGTATGTACGAGCAAGTGTCTGTGAGCTGAAATCAGCCTTCGACCACGGCGAGGATGTCGCTCTCGCTCATGATCAGGACTTCTTCACCGTCGATCTTCTCTTTCTCGACGCCGAAGCCGTCCTTGAAGATGACGGTATTGCCGACCTTGACGTCCAGCGGGCGGACTTCGCCGCTGTCGAGAATCCGGCCATTACCGACGGCGAGGACTTCACCACGCGTCGGCTTTTCCTGGGCGCTGCCCGGAAGCACGATACCGCCAGCAGTTTTCTGTTCTTCTTCCACGCGACGGACGATGACGCGATCGTGCAAGGGACGGATGTTCATTGCTCACGTTCTCCTGAAGTTTAGCGGTGCCAGGGGTGCCCCTGGCGGGTCCATATCACCCTCGAAACCGAGGTTTCGAAGCGAAGGCTCGCGCCTTCTTTGTCGATGGCAGCCGGGCCTTGGCTCGGCCGCCGAAACGGGGTGCTGAGCTTTCTTTTCAGCACTACGCCATGAGTGGGGGCTGGCGAAGGCCTTTCAAGGGCTCACAGGCAAAAATTTTAGGTTCATGTTCAGCGACGTGGCTCATCTCGGGAGATGAAATCCCCTTCCAGGGGCGCTTGCTCACTCGAGTGAGACGAAGCGCCATCACCCTGGCGCCCTTCACGCTTGACGCCGCTGGCGTCTTCCCAGCCGTCGGGAGGTACGCCCCGCGAGCCTGCGCTGGTCGCGCCCAGAATTTGACCCTTGAAACCGATACGGGTCAGCAGCTTGCCAAGCAGGCGTCGCGCATCGGGTATCAGGCACATTAGGCCCAGGCCATCAGATAGGAAGCCCGGTGCCATAAGAAGGGCGCCACCGAAGATAAGGGCCGCGCCGGTCATGAGCTCACTCGAGGGTATCTCGCCCTGAGCAAAGCGCTGCTGGGCTCTCGCCAACGTAGCTGTACCTTCACGACGGATCAGGTGAAGGCCGATGAAGCCAGTGGCCAGAACCAGCAGCAGGGTGGTCAACAGGCCGATTTCGCTGCCGATGGAGAACAAGATGACGAAATCGAGCAATGCAAACAGACTGAAAAACAAGAGCAGGGGCATGATGACTCCATATTCGGTGACAAACGAATAATGGCGGCGGGATGGCCTTTTTCAAGGCACCTTCGGCTATCCGGCCTGTGTTGTGCTGTTGTGAAGGGGCTTGGCAAGTGAGTGGAGTGCGGCTATTGAGTTGAGCGTATGGAGGCAAGACATGCTAGATTTATTTATGCTGCACCGCACAAATGGTGCGGGTATCTTGAATCACGCGAAAACCTGGATTACGTAACACAGGAGTACTTAGGGAAAGCGTACCAAAGGTTCAGCTAGGCAGAGGCAATCAAGCAGGGTTCAATTAGGTACAGGTTCATTAAAACTAGCTTCGGTTAAGGAAGGGGAGTCGACATGCAGATGAAAGGAGCGGTAATTGCCATTACCGGCGGTGCGCGTGGATTGGGACTGGCCATGGCGCGGCATCTGGGCCAGCAGGGCGCTCGCCTGGCGCTTCTGGATCTGGAGCGCGACACCCTGGACCAGGCCGTGAATGCCCTTCTGGATCAAGGCATAGAGGCTCGGGCCTATGAACTTGACGTCGCGGATCAGGCCTCGGTCAGTGAGGCCTTCTCGGCCATTGTCGCCGACATGGGGCCGCTCAAGGGCCTGGTCAACAATGCGGGCATCACTCGGGACGGGCTGCTGGTCAAGGTCAAGGACGGTAAGGTCGAGAAGGGGTTGAGCCTCAAGGAATGGCAACAAGTCATCGACGTCAATCTGACCGGGGTCTTCCTATGCGGTCAGGAAGCGGCCTACCGGATGGTAGAGGCCGGCGAAGGTGGGGTGATCGTCAATATATCCAGCATCTCGCGGGCCGGTAATATGGGGCAGAGTAACTATTCTGCTGCCAAGGCGGGTGTCGCAGCACTGACCGTGACCTGGGCCAAGGAGCTGGCACGCAGCGGCATTCGGGTGGGGGCTGTGGCGCCCGGCTTCATCGAGACCGAGATGACGGCATCGATCCGTCCTGATGTTCTGGAGAAGATCACCAAGGGCATACCCTTGGGGAAGCTGGGGCAGCCGGATGATATCGCCCAGAGCGTGGCCTATATCTTTGCAAACGACTATTTCAGCGGGCGGGTTATCGAGTGTGATGGCGGCCTGCGAGTCTAGCGTCTGTCGCGCGCTAACAGAGCAGACTGTCGGGCACTTGCCCGGCAGTCTGCATGCGACGGCATGGCTTTTGAAGGCCTAGAAGCTTAGCCGATCGCGCATCCCGTCTACAGTGGCTTCCCCGATGCCGTTAACGCGCATCAGATCTTCGGCACTGCTGTAGTCACCATGTGCTTCCCGGTCGGCGATGATGTCGGCGGCTCGCGCGGTGCCGATACCCGGCAGGGTCTCGAGTTGTTCGGCGCTGGCGGAATTGATGTTGATCGCGGGCTGTTCCGCGCTTGATGCTTCCTGTGCAAGGGCCGGCATGGCGGCTAAGAGCAGACACGACAAGGCGATACTTTGGCTGAGACGTTGCATGGGCGAATTCTCCGCTAACGGTGAAGATCGACACTCCATGTGTCCTGATTCAGCCTAGTCGCCAACCTGCACGCTGTGTGTCAGAGATTGCCGACTCTTTTAGTCAGAAAAATCTGATACTGCAGTGCATGGAGTCGCTATGACCTGGGGCTTGGCAGTTTTTAAACCTGTCGTGAGCGGCGCCGTTCGAGGTAAGGGCCCTGAAGGCAGTGTCTGCCTGATATACTGCGCGCGAATTCTTTGCCTAGAGTGCGTTGCCCGATGTCATCTGCGTCCCCGCTGATCATAGCCCTCGATTACCCTTCCCTGGATGCTGCTCTTTGTATGGCTGACCAGCTCGACCCGACGCGTTGTCGGGTCAAGGTCGGCAAGGAACTCTACACCCGCAGCGGGCCTGATGTGCTCGAAGCTCTGCATGGCCGCGGTTTCGAGGTATTTCTCGATCTCAAATTCCATGACATCCCCAATACTGTTGCCGGTGCCGTGCAGGCTGCCGCAGAGCAGGGCGTGTGGATGGTCAATGTTCATGCCAGCGGCGGGCGCCGTATGATGGAGGCAGCGAGGGAGCGCCTGGACCGCCAGGCGCTGTCGACACAGCTGATCGCGGTGACCGTGCTGACCAGCATGAGTGCGGGGGATCTGGCCGAAGTGGGGGTGACGCTGTCGCCGGCCGAGCAGGTGGCCAGGCTGGCGGGCTTGGCCCAGCAAAGCGGCATGGACGGGGTGGTATGCTCGGCCCAGGAGGCCACGGCGCTGCGCGATCTGTGTGGAGAAGATTTTCTCAAGGTCACGCCGGGTATCCGTCCCGCCTCGGCTGCGGCCGATGATCAGCGCCGGGTGCTGACTCCCGGCGCTGCAATGGCGGCCGGCAGCACCCATCTGGTCGTGGGTCGTCCAGTGACGCAGGCGGTAGACCCCATGGCGGCTCTGGCGGCCATCGAAAGTGAGCTTGTGGGCTAAGCGGCTAGTCGCTCTTGCGGCCCGTCATCGGCCGTGTAGTGCCCCACTGTCGGCAACTGGGGCACTGCCAATGCAATTCGGTTCCCGAAAAGCCGCACTGACCACAGCGAAAGCGCGGGCGGGCGTCGAGCAGGGCGCGGGAGTGATGGTTGAGGGGCGCGAGAAAGCGTTGTTCCTCGGCGGTCGCATCCTGCTGATAGAGATGAAGCAGGTAATCAAGCCCGCGCAGACTGGGTGCGCGCTCCATCTGTGCCTGGATCAACTCGGCGGCTTCTTGGTGGCCGGCTCGACGTTGAACGCATTCGGCGAGCATGATGACGGTAGAGGTCATCGGCACCTTTTCGTTCAGCTTCTGAAGTGCCTTCTCCAGGCCTTCTTCATCATTCAGCAGCCGATACGCATCCCGCAGCGGCTCAAGAATCAGCGCGGCTGAGTTGGCGTCCTGGTCGGGAATTCGCTTCAGCAACTTGAGTTCGGCCTTGTAGTGGCCGGTATCATGTTCCATGCGAGCCAGCAGCAGGGTGGCCCTGACGCAGTGGCCGTCGATATTGAGTGCCTGACGAAGTTTCTTTCTGGCAAGCGATGGGCTGGCTGACTCGAGGTCGCGCTCGGCAAGCTCGCAGAGCCAGTGAGCGGCGGCCCGCTGTATATTGTCATACTGCCGAATAAGGCTAGGCTGTGCGACATCGAGGGCCGCCTGCCACTCTTTCTCGCGCTCCAGCAGATCGACCAGCAGCAGCTTGGCCTGCTGGCGCTGGCTTTCATCGCCGCTGTCATGGATCAGGTTTTCGAGCAGCTTCTCGGCGCGATCGAGTAGGCCAAGGTTGAGGAAGTCGCGGGATAGCTCGATTTGCACTAGGCTGCCTTGCGCGGGTGTGAGCGCGGGGCGAGCCAGCAGGTTCTGGTGAATCTTGACCGCACGATCCGTCTCCCCACGCGACCGGAAGAGGTTGCCGAGGGCAATGTGGGTCTCGATGGTATCGCTATTGACTTCGAGAGCGGCGACGAAGGTCTCAATGGCACGGTCGGGCTGTTCGTTGAGCAGATAATTTAGCCCTACGAAATAATCCCGGGACAGCGTGTGCTGTCCCGGTTGATCGGCAGTGCCCTGACGGTCGCGTCGGCCCAGCCACCAGCCAATGGCGACTGCTGCCAACAACAGGGCCAGCAGCAGGAGGTCATGCATTTAGGCGACTTCCTTGAGCTCCTGAATTCGCAGGCGGTCGAGCTCCTTGCGCTGCTGCTGATTGTGTCGTTGGGCCCGGGTTAATAGGGCACGAAGCCGCATGTAGACACCGGTCATGGCGAGCATCCCCAGAAGGACGCCAGCGGTCAGTGAACCCAGCAGCCACAGAGACAAAGAGGCGGGTGGGAGCTCTGTCCAGATCAGGTTGAGAGGCACGGTCTGTTGATTGTTGACGGCAAACAAAATGCCGACCAGCAACACCAGTAGCAGTATGATCCCCAGGAAAACGCCTTTTAGCCAACGCATGATAGTGTCCTTTGTGAAGCCAACAAGGGGCGGATGGGCAAGCCGCTATTCTAGTAGCCCAGCGCTCTGCTGGCATTGACCTGTTCGCGAAGTTCCTTGCCCGGCTTGAAGTGAGGCACGAACTTTCCCTCGAGTTCGACCGGGTCGCCGGTCTTGGGGTTGCGTCCGGTTCGAGGTTCGCGATAGTGCAACGAGAAGCTGCCGAAGCCGCGAATCTCCACACGGCCCCCATCTGCCAGGGCATCGGTTACATCGTCGAGAATGATGCGGACAGCGGCTTCCACATCCTTGACTGACAGCTCGGGCTGCCGCATGGCTATCTGTTCGATCAACTCGGATTTGGTCATCGACTTACTCCGTGCAGTGGTGCCAGCAGATTGGCAACATCTCAGCGCTATTGTTTGGTTCAGCATACTGTGCAAACCGAGATAAAACAACGAACTAGCAAGAGTCTTCCTTGGCACGGCCGGATGCGGTTCCAGACCCATGGCGCCCGGCGTCGCCAAGCGTATACTGTGTGCACATTCCGTAAGAGTTTCGAGGCTGACCTTGAACGAACAGCAAACCGTCGATGAGATTGATCGCAAGCGGCTCTACTGGCATTCCCGTCGTGGCATGTGGGAGCTTGACCTGCTGTTGATCCCCTTCCTTGAGCATCGCTTCGATGCCCTGGATGATGCCGACAAGCAAACCTATCGAGATTTGATCGCCGAGGAAGACCAGGATCTTTTCGTGTGGCTGATGCGCCGCGAGTGGCCCGTGGATCCGCAGCGTCGCCGCGTGGTGCAGATGATTGTGGACTATGCCGAAAGCACCGGTAACGATCAGTATCGTACCCTCTAGACTGGCCGTCGGGCTCCATCTGGGCATGGCCCTGGTAGCCCTGCTGACGAGTATGGTCTATGCGCCGCCGTGGCTTTCCGCTGCGGCGGCGTTATGGTTGGCGCTGGTGCTGTGGGGTTATGTCCGCCGGCGCCAAGGAAGCTGGCAGCTTCGCTTCGTGGACCATGGCGCCACGGGGGCAGAGAGACCTTTAGGGGTGGAGCGGAAAGGTGGCGGAGAGTGGCAAGTGCGGTTTGCCGATGAGGCTGGTTGGACACGCTGCTCTGTTGACTGTGGTTATCTCGGTCCCTGCTTGGTAGGGCTTACGCTGGCCGATGAGTCATATTGGCTGTGGCCGGACAGTCTGAGCAAAGAGGATAGCCGAGCCCTGCGCAGGTTGTTGGTGGCGGGGAAGGCCGACCATTAGTGCTCCCTGGCCGCACTTGTATCTCAGGTTCCGCAGCCCGCAGCCCGCAGCCCACAGCCCGCAGCCCACAGCCCACAGCTCGCAGCCCACAGCCCACAGCCCGCACGCAGCCCGCAGCCCGCATAGGCCGCTGGGCCTGTTGTTAAGTGTCTTCCTGCACGCCTGGCGCCTGGCCATTTGCCACCTGGCGCGCGCCCATTGACGCTACGCTACCTGATACCTAGATTCGCCATCGCGCGGGTAATTGAAGGCTCGAGGCAAGCGCTGTGCCGTGTTCTTGGTGCGGGTGGTCGCGGTTGAAGTGCAGGCCGCGAGACTCACCGCGCCCTTGGGCCGCCTGGACGGTCATGCCCGCCAGCCGTACGGCATGCCATAGGCTGGCGAGCTGGCGGGCGGGGGCATGGGCCAGACACAGTGCGCGGCTTTCCTCGATGAGCTTTGCAATATCTTCCTCGGCACGGCCAAGCCCGGTATCGTCTCGTACGATGCCGACACGTCGACTCATGATCGCCCGCAGTCGCTGGAACAACCTGTCGACATGTTGCCGCGGGGCCTCTGTGCGGTTGTCGGCAGGCAAATCGACTGGCTGTCGTATTCGAGAAGGGGGCTCTGTCGACGTGGTTTTGAGAACCTCGGCGACGGCTCGTGCGAATACCAAGCACTCCAGTAGTGAATTGCTGGCCATGCGGTTGGCGCCGTGCAGGCCGGTGCAAGCCGCCTCGCCAATGGCAAATAGGCCCTCTACACCGGTGCGGCCGTCGAGGTCGGTGGCCACGCCGCCGCAGCTATAGTGGGCGGCGGGCACCACCGGAATCGGCTGTCGGGTGATGTCGATCCCTCGGCGCAGGCAGTGGGCAAGGATGGTTGGGAAGTGTGCCTGGAGGGTGGCCGCTGGAAGGTGGCTGATGTCCAGCAGTACATGACTGGCGCCGGTTTCCTGCATTTTGGCGTCAATGGCTCGAGCCACGATATCCCGAGGCGCCAGCTCGGCCCGCGAGTCGATATCAAGCATGAAGCGGTGGCCGTCGAGCGTGGTAAGAATGCCGCCCTCACCGCGCACGGCCTCGCTGATCAGGAAAGGCGTGCCCTCCGGGTCGTACAGGCAGGTGGGGTGAAATTGCTGGAACTCAAGGTTCATCAGTTTTGCCCCCAGTTCGGCGGCCATCGCCATGCCTTCTCCGCAGGCCGGTAGCGGGCTGGTGGTATGACGCCAGAGCCCACTGGCGCCGCCGGTGGCGAGCACCGTCTCGGCGGCCGCAATGTCCTCGATGCGGCCTTGTCCGTCGAGGCAGCGTGCGCCCTGGCAGGCGCCGTTGGCATCTTGCAACAGGCTGATGGCGCCCAGGTCGTCGCGCAGTGTAATCGCAGGATGGCGGCGGGCATGCTCGAGCAGGGTTTCGATCAGCGCCTGGCCGGTCGCATCGGCAGCATGGATGATGCGCCGTGCCCCGTGACCGCCCTCCCGGGTCAGGTGGAAGGGGTAGGGCGCGTCTTCCCGGGCATCCGGCGTGAAAGGAACCCCCAGCGAGAGCAGCCATTCGATGGCACTGCGACCATGCTCCACAGTAAAGCGAACCGCCTTTTCATCACACAGGCCGTCACCGGCAACCAGGGTGTCCTGGACATGGGCTTCGACGTTGTCCTGAGGGGATAGTACGGCGGCGATCCCGCCCTGGGCCCAGCGGCTGGCGCCGTGATCGTCGCTGGCCGGGCGCAACAGAGTGACCGGACGGCTATCCGCCAGCTCCAGCGCCAGGGCGAGACCGGCCGCGCCGCCGCCGAGAATCAGAACGTCTTGCGGATGCGAAGCGCGCGTCATGAGGCGGGTCCTTGCGGGTTGCTGTCGTCGGGTAAGGTCGTGTGCGTGGTCAGTACGTGATGTTTGGCCCGTTTGCGCAGTCGCTGGCTAGGCAAGCGCCTCAATTCGCTGAGGGTGTCGACCAGTTCCTGGGTGAGGCGGGCCAGCTCCCGGTTGAGCCATAGATAGCCGGCCGGACTGAACAGCGCTCGACCACTGGTCGCCGTGGCCTGGCGGGCATTGGTTGCATAGCGCTCGAGGTCGAAGGGAGCCAGTTCGACGTCGATAGGCTGGCCGGTACGTACCTGGAAGGCCAGGGTGCCCAGGTCGCGAGCCAGGCGATGCTGCTGATCGCGCAGGCCCTCCATGGCGGCGATATGATCATGGCCGTCACGGGTCGTCCAGTGGGTTTCGAGCAGCAGCTCGATGGTCGAAAGCATCCGCCGCTCGAGAGAGATGATGGTGTCGAGCTCTTCGCGTCTCAGGCGACGTTCGCGGTGGATCGCATCGACAAGGCCTCGCTGCTTGATTACCAGGCTGCTCGATGACTTCAAGAGCGGCTGAGTATCGAGATCCTGGGAGCCGGTAGAGCTGGTGTAGGCATGATACAGCCGGGCCAGCTTGTCGAGGGTCTCGGCCAGCAGGAAGCGCTGCACGTCGGTGGCCTTCTGCGGCATGGCAAAAGCGGTAACCAGGATGCCGATGAGGGTGCCGACCAGCACGTTGAATGACCGCCATAGTGCCGTGCCCAGCTCTTGCGTGCCATCGCCGACCACCAGCAGCAAGCTGATGGCAAACATCAGGCCGCTGTAGCCGTAGCGGCCTTTGAATGTCACGTAGGTAGCGGCGGCAATGCCGGCCAGTGTCCAGATTGGTACCACCAAGGGAGGCGGATTGGGTGCCAGCGTAATGAGAATGCCCCAGGCGGCGCCCAGAACGGTGCCGATCAGTCGCTGGCGCCCCTTGTCCAGCACGCCGCCAATATGGGGCAGGTTACCCATCACCATCACGGTGCTCACCAGCGCCCAACTGGCGTGGGGAACCTTGAAGATATCGATGAAGGCAAAAGTGATCGTCAGTGCCAGGGTGACCCGCATCACGTGCAACAGATGGCGATTGCGGTAATTGATATAGGGGTCGCGAAGGCGAGGAAGGGGCATGTCGATGTACTTGTCGATGTACTTGCTGATGTGGCCGGTTTGGCGGCGAAATAACGGGGGTGAGCATTGGGGGCGTCAGGGCCGCAGTATGCACCGCCCGTTGCTAGGAAGGTGCTTAGGGTATCATGTGCCTTGGCGGCATGGCAGACGCTATTCCCAAGGGTTGTTGCAAGAATGGTCTTGAGATCGGTCTCACGTTCAGACCACGGGGCAAGGCGGAAATGACAGCGTCATGGGCTTTGTCATGGGGTTGTCTGATGCGTATTTGCATGAAGGATCGACAGCAAAGACACGCAAAAAGAACACGCACCATGCTGTGAGTGATCAGAAATAACAACAGGAGAGGGTTCAATGAGCTGGTGCCCGGAGCCGGGCTCGAACCGGCACGGTGTTACCACCGAGAGATTTTAAGTCTCTTGCGTCTACCAATTTCGCCATCCGGGCGGGGAGGTTCGAGCGGGGCAAATCAGAAATGGAGGCTGGAGTCGGAATCGAACCGGCGTACACGGAGTTGCAGTCCGCTGCATAACCACTCTGCCATCCAGCCTCACTGAGTCAGTCAACCATCGCGATGATGGAGCGGGAAACGAGATTCGAACTCGCGACCCTCGCCTTGGCAAGGCGATGCTCTACCACTGAGCTATTCCCGCCTGACTCGAGGACGAATTATACGCATAAGTGCGTAAGTGTCAAGCGCTTATGCGCATCTCATTGTTCTGTCAGGGCTACATCGAGCGAGAAAGATGAGGCCAGGCAGCGCGCAGGTATTGCTGCATGGACCACAGCGTCAGCGCTGCCGCCAGGTACAGGGTGGCAATACCGACTTGGGCGATCAGGCTGTCCGCTGGGAAGCCGAGCAGTAGCAGCAGGGCGACCATTTGCAGCGTGGTCTTGATCTTTCCGATCGAAGACACCGCCACGGTTCCCCGTTTGCCCATTTCGGCCATCCACTCGCGAAGGGCCGAAATGACGATCTCACGGCCAATGATCACCAGTGCCGGCAGGGTCAGCCAGGCTGCATCGTAGCGTTCGATCAGCAAGGCCAGGGCGACAGCGACCATCAGCTTGTCGGCGACCGGGTCGAGGAAGGCGCCGAAGGGGGTGCTCTGGTTCCAGCGCCTGGCCAGGTAGCCATCGAGCCAATCGGTAATGGCAGCCAGCCCGAACAGCGCCGCCGCCACAAGCATGCTCCAGCCATAAGGCAGGTAGAAGATGACCACCAACAGCGGAATGAAGGCGATTCTGGCGAGGGTAAGAATGTTGGGGATGTTCATCTGAGCGCCGCTTGTCCTTGCCTGAAGTCTGAGGGCCACCATTCTATATGGCCGTCGCGCTATCATCCATGCAGCGCCTGATGAATCGCCCTCGCCATGCTGTCACTGATGCCGGGAACTCGGGCGAGCTCTTCGCGGCTGGCCTGGCGTACCCCCTGGAGTCCGCCAAAGAAGCGCAGCAGCTCACGGCGACGTTTGGGGCCCACGCCGGGGATGTCTTGGAGGGTCGAGGTGCGCCTGACTTTGTCACGACGCGCCCGGTGGCCCGCGATCGCGAAGCGGTGCGATTCGTCGCGGATATGCTGAACCAGATGCAGGGCCGGGGAGCTGCCTTCGAGGCTCAGGCTGTGGTCGATGGTTTCGACGAACAGGGTCTCGAGACCTGGCTTGCGGGTGGTGCCCTTGGCCACGCCGACCAGCCCTACACCGGTCACGCCGAGTTCGGCGAAGACCTCGCGGGCCATGTTCAACTGCCCCTTGCCACCGTCGACGAACAGCAGGTCCGGACGCTTGCCTTCGCCCTCGGCGAGGCGCTTGAAGCGCCGGGTCAGCGCCTGCTGCATGGCGGCATAGTCGTCGCCGGCTGCCACGCCTTCGATATTGAAGCGCCGATAGTCGGACTTTACCGGGCCGTCATGGTCGAACACCACGCAGGATGCCACGGTGGCTTCGCCGTGACTGTGACTGATGTCAAAGCACTCCAGGCGCTTGGGCACTTCGGCCAGGCCCAGCGCGTCGCGCAGGGCTTCGAAGCGTTTCGCCAGTTGCGTCTGGTTGGCCAGCTGTGTGGCCAGGTGCTGTTCGGCGTTGGTCTGGGCGAGCTGCTGCCATTGAGCGCGGTGGCCGCGCACTCGATGCGTCAGGCGGACCTGGCGTCCGGCTTGTTCGGACAGGACGCCCTGCAGAAGCTCGGTGTCAGCCAGCGGGTGCGAGGTGATGATCTCGGCGACGGGCTCATGGACCTGGCCTAAGTAGTATTGGCTGATGAACTCGGTGAGCAGCGCTTCAGGCCCCAGGTCGAGGCCGTTGTCGGGCGTGTGGTGGCGTGCACCGAGCATGCGCCCCTCACGCACGGTCAGCACCGAGACGCAGAGTGCGCCTGGCCGCTGGGCCAGGGCGAAGATGTCGGCGTCACCGCCGTCGGTATCGACATATTGCTGACGCTGAAGGCTGCGCAGCTGCTGAATCTGATCGCGAAGCCGGGCGGCCTCCTCGAATTCCAGGGTCTCGCTGGCGGCCTCCATCTGGCGGGTCAGTTGTTCGGTCACCTGCTCGCTTTTGCCCTGCAGGCACATCACGGCGTGCTCAAGGTCGCGCCGATAGTCCGCTTCGCTGATGTAGTCGACGCAGGGTGCACTGCAGCGCTGGATCTGATATTGCAGGCAGGGGCGCGTACGATGGGAAAATACGCTGTCCTCACAGTTGCGGATGCGGAAGATCCTTTGCATCAGCGACAGGCTCTCGCGGACTGCGCCGCTGCTCGGGTAGGGGCCTAGGTAGCGGCCATCGTCACGCCGGCTGCGAGCACGCTTGTATTCGAGAGCAGGGTAAGGGTGGCGGTCGCTGACGAAGACGAAGGGATAGGACTTGTCGTCACGTAGCAGGATGTTGTAAGGCGGCCGCAGTTCCTTGATCAGCGTCTGCTCGAGCAGCAGGGCCTCGGTTTCGCTGTGGGTAACGGTCACCTGGATATCGGCGATACGGACTACCAGCGCCTGAGTCTTGGTGTTGAGGGCGCCGCGAAAATAGCTCGCCAAGCGCGCATTGAGCCGTTTGGCCTTGCCGATATACAGGGTGTCGCCCTTGGCGTCGAACATGCGATAGACGCCGGGGGATTGGCTGACGGTTTTGAGGAAGTGCTTGGCGTCGAAGGTCATGGGGCTTAGTGCTTCACGAGTGAAGTGCCAGCATACCAGAACCCGCAGTCGGGGCGGTTCAGGCGTCGTGCTGGTAGCCGTCCACCAGTCCGTAGCGCAGTCCCAGGTGCGTCATTTCGACGTCCGAGTGCACCCCGAGTTTCTCGAAGATGCGGTAACGATAAGTGTTGACGGTCTTGGGGCTCAGGAAGAGGCTGTCCGATATATCGCTGACCCTCTGGCAGTTGACGATCATCATGGCGACCTGAAGCTCGCGTTGCGACAGATTGTCGAAGGGGTTTTCTGGAGTGTCGAGCTTAGACAACACCAGGCGTTGAGCAATGACCGGGCTGACGTAGCGCTGGCCGTCGAATACGGCACGGATGGCCTGAACCATTTCCGGTGGCTCGGCGCCCTTGCCGATGAAGCCGCAGGCACCCGCGTCTAACAAGCGCTGGGCGAAGGTTTCCTCCAGGAAGGCCGTCAGCACCAGAACGCGACAGTCGTCTATGGTCTTGGCAATCTTGCGTGTTGCCTCCAGGCCGCCGATGCCTGGCATGCGGATATCCATCAACACGATATCGGGGCGTAGCTTACGAGCCAGAGTCACGGCATCTTCGCCATCGGCTGCTTCACCTACCACCTTGATGCCTTTTTCCGCGTCGAGCAGATGGGCAATGCTGGTTCTGACCAGGTGGTGGTCGTCGGCGATGAGAACCTTGATCAAGATGCCTCCTGTGGATCCTTCGGCGGTGAGTGGTCATTCTCGGCAAGGCGTGGATGATGCCGCCATTTAAGGATTAGATTACATTAATTTACTGGGTGCAGCGACGCTCATGGTAGCCATGTTTCGGTCGGGCGGCGTCGATGGTGACTCGAGTCAGGCGGCGGCAACGTTATGGCAAACTCGGGGGCTGGGGAAAGGGGTTGACGATATCTAACCCATTGTATATTATGCATCTCGTCTTCGGGGGTAGCCCTCGTTTTCCATGCTGTTAACGTTCAAGCTATGCCAAGAGTCACATTCTTGTGATGCGCAAGCTGGCGGGTAAGCAGCAATAGTGGGGCCTTAGCTCAGCTGGGAGAGCGCAACACTGGCAGTGTTGAGGTCAGCGGTTCGATCCCGCTAGGCTCCACCAACCGACTATTATAAACGCCGCGGACTCAGGTTCGCGGCGTTTTTATGTCTATAACTTTTTTATGCTCGTGAGTGAAGTGCCGAGCGCGCGTCGGCGTTGGATCGGGTAGGCGGGCCGGTATCGCCCACTGAGGGCGATACCGGCATCGATCTCAGTTTTCGACGCGCCCCAGCAACAGAAACTCGAGCAGTGCTTTCTGGGCATGCAGGCGGTTGCCGGCTTCTTGCCAGACTGCTGCGCGTGGATCATCGAGCAGAGTGGTGCTGATTTCTTCGCCACGATGTGCCGGTAGGCAGTGCAGGAAGAGCACGTCATGGGCTGCCAGGTCGAGCATCGCTTCGGTGACCTGGAAGCCAGCAAAGTCCGCTTCGCGCTTGGCCTGTTCCTCTTCCTGGCCCATTGAGGCCCAGACGTCGGTCGTCACCAGGTCTGCATCTGCCACCGCTGCCTGAGGGTCGCGCAGGATGCTCACTTGGTCGCCAGCAGCGGCCACTATCGTCGGGTCGGGATCATAACCCTCGGGGCAGCAGATGCGCAGCTTGAAACCGAATTGGCGAGCGGCATTGATCCATGAATGGCACATGTTATTGCCGTCGCCGATCCATACCGCGGTCTTGCCGCGTATGTTGCCGCGTAGTTCACTCCATGTCATGACATCGGCCAGCAGCTGGCAGGGATGATAATCGTCGCTAAGGGCATTGATGACTGGCACGCTGCTGGCGGCCGCGAACTCCTCGAGCCCTGAGTGGGCGAAGGTTCGGATCATGACCGCATCGACCATTTCCGAGAGTACGCGTGCAGTGTCACCGATCGGCTCGCCGCGCCCTAACTGAGTGTCGCGTGGGGACAGGAAGAGGGCGTGACCGCCGAACTGAGCCATGGCCGTCTCGAAGGATACCCGGGTGCGGGTCGAGGACTTCTCGAAGATCATCGCCAAGGTGCGGTTGGCGAACGGCGTATAGGTTGGGCCGTGGGTCTTGAGGCCATTCTTGATGGTGATGGCGCGACGCACCAAGTGCGTCAGTTCCTCGGGAGAGAGGTCAAGCAGGGTCAGGAAATGGCGTGTCGCCATGAGGTTACTCCGCGCGCAAAAACCCCATCCTAGCCAGCCGCTGAGCATCACGCAACGCGATGCGATGGGGAAGCCAGTGGCGGGGCTATATTCGTCTTGCTGGCATCAGTAGAATGGTCAGGACACTAAGCATTCATTAGAAGGAATTCGTCATGAGCACGACCGTCGAGAACATCCAGCAGCAGATTAGCGAAAACGCGATCTTGATCTACATGAAGGGCACGCCTCAGCTGCCGCAATGCGGTTTCTCTGCCCAGACCGTCCAGGCCCTGATGTCCTGCGGCGAGCGCTTTGCCTTCGTCAACGTGCTCGACAACCCGGATATCCGTGCCGAGCTGCCCAAAGTCGCCAACTGGCCGACCTTCCCGCAGCTGTGGGTCGAAGGCGAGCTGGTCGGTGGCTGCGACATCGTCGTTGAAATGCACCAGAACGGCGAGCTCGAGACGCTGGTAAAAGCCGCTGCTGAGCGCGCCAAGGCGAACGAAGAAAACGCTAGCGAATAAGCGCTGTCGCAACAGTTGCTTAAAAGCAAAACCCTCGTCAGCTGGGCTGGCGAGGGTTTTTTCTGTTCAGGCCTGTTAGGCGTCGCCATGGATGGCGCCTGGGCTGGTGCGGTTCGGAGTCGGGGCTAGCGCTAGAGTTCGTCCATGCCCTGCTCGCGTTGGGCCAGGTTCCAGCCGCCAAGGTCCTTGAAGCGGTTGACGATCGAGCAGAACAGCTCGGCGGTCCGCTCGGTATCATAGCGGGCCGAGTGGGCCTCGGTGTTGTCGAACTCGATGCCGGCTGCGCGGCAGGCTCTTGCCAGTACCGTTTGGCCGTATACCAGGCCCGACAGGCTGGCGGTGTCGAAGCTCGAGAACGGGTGGAAGGGGTTGCGCTTGATATTGCAGCGGTTGACTGCGGCGTTCAGGAAGCCATGGTCGAAGGCTGCGTTGTGCCCGACCAGAATGGCGCGAGTACAGTTGTGAGCCTTGATCGCCTTGCGCACGGGCCGGAATATCTCGTTCATGGCCTCCGACTCGCTCAGCGCTACCCGCTTGCGCAGCGCGTCATCGAGGTTGATGCCGGTGAAATCCAGCGCCGACTGCTCGACGTTTGCTCCCTCGAAGGGCGTGACATGGAAGGCATAGGTTGCGTCCGGAATCAGGTTGCCGTCCGGATCCATGCTCAGCGTTACCGCGGCGATCTCGAGGATCGCGTCACCTTTGGCGTCAAAACCGCCGGTTTCCAGGTCCACCACCACCGGCAGAAAGCTGCGAAATCGCTGAGCCATCAGGCCTTGGGCGCTCGCCTCGCTCATGCACCTCTCCCTAACCAAAAATGAAAAACTGCGTCGGCATCGGCTGACGAATGGGCGAGAGTCTACCATCTTTGTCAGCCATGCGCCCCGCCCCGGCGGTATTCTCCAGCGCTCATCGGCGCTATACTTGAAGGCTATCTCTGAATGTTAAGGGGCACGGCGCCACGGTGTCGTGCCTTTACACACTGCAAGCGAAGGAGCCCAGAATGTCCGATGTCAAGAAGGTCGTTCTCGCCTATTCCGGCGGCCTGGACACGTCCGTTATCGTCAAATGGCTGCAAGAGACCTACGACTGTGAGGTGGTGACCTTCACGGCCGACATCGGCCAGGGTGAGGAAGTCGAGCCGGCGCGCGCCAAGGCAGAGGCACTCGGCGTCAAGGAAATCTACATCGAGGACCTGCGTGAAGAGTATGTGCGCGACTACGTCTATCCGATGTTCCGTGCCAATACCATCTACGAGGGTGAATATCTGCTGGGCACCTCCATCGCTCGCCCGCTGATCGCCAAGCGGTTGATCGATATCGCCAACAAGACCGGCGCCGACGCTATCTCTCACGGTGCGACGGGCAAGGGCAATGATCAGGTGCGCTTCGAGCTCGGCGCCTATGCGCTGAAGCCGGGTGTCAAGGTTATCGCGCCGTGGCGTGAGTGGGACCTCAACTCTCGCGAGAAGCTGATGGCCTACTGCGAGCAGCACGAGATTCCGGTCGATTTCTCCACCAAGAAGAAGAAGTCTCCGTACTCCATGGATGCCAACCTGCTGCACATCTCCTACGAGGGCGGCAACCTGGAGGATCCGTGGGAAGAAGCAGAAGAAGACATGTGGCGCTGGAGCGTTTCTCCTGAGGCCGCGCCGGATACTCCGACCTACATCGAGCTGACCTATGATCGAGGCGATATCGTCGCCATCGACGGCGAGACCCTCAAACCGCATGAAGTCCTGTCCAAGCTCAACCAGCTGGGCGGCGACAACGGTATCGGTCGTCTCGATATCGTCGAGAACCGCTACGTGGGCATGAAATCCCGCGGCTGCTACGAAACACCGGGCGGCACCATCATGCTGCGTGCCCATCGGGCTATCGAGTCCCTGACCCTGGACCGCGAAGCGGCCCACCTCAAGGACGAGTTGATGCCCAAGTACGCCGAGGTCATCTACAACGGCTACTGGTGGAGCCCGGAGCGCAAGATGCTGCAGGCCGCCATCGACGAGACCCAGAAAAACGTCTCCGGCGTGGTACGCCTGAAGCTCTACAAGGGCAGCGCTACCGTCGTTGGCCGCAAGTCCGAACAGTCGCTTTTCGACGAGTCCATCGCGACCTTCGAGGACGACGCCGGCGCCTACGATCAGAAAGATGCCGAAGGCTTCATCAAGCTCAACGCCCTGCGACTGCGTATCGCCGCCGGCAAGGGGCGCGACCAAAGCTGATGCTGATCGCCAGGGTTCATGTGGGCCCTGGCGCGGCGAGGCGAAAAGGAGGGCAGGATGCTGAAGAAACTCTTCCCCGGACTCTTTGGGGCCGGAGAATCCGCCAAATCTCGTGAGGCTGAACCCGTCGAGTATCAGGGATACCTGATTTCGTCAGACCCCCAGGACACCGGCGGCCAGTATCGCGTCAGCGGTTTCATTCGTAAGCCAGTAGCCGGCGGCGAAACCCTCGAGCACCGCTTCGAGCGCTCTGACGTCGTGTCGGGGCGCGAGGCCTGCGATGAACTGATGGTTCGCAAGGCCGAGCGCTTTATCGACGATGTCGGTGACGACATGTTCACGCCGCGCTGATGCCTCGCTGAGCGAGATTTCTCGGTGATTGGCGACGACGCCGCTGCCTTCGGGCGGCGGCGTCGTCGTTTGCGGGAAGGCACTACACTCCAGGTTTAGGGAGGCTGACAGGGAGCCCCTATGACCTTTCTGTACCGACACTCGCCGTGGCGCGCGCTGTTCGCCGGAGAGACCTTACCCGAGCCCGCCGGGCTTTCGTCAGCATTGACGCCGCTGGTGGATGCGCTGGAGCGCCTGGGGGCCACACCAAGCCTAGCGGCGGCCAAGACCTGGCAGCTCGAGCTGGTCGAGGCGCTCACACGCCTGGACCTGCCGGCTTGGCGCATCAGTCAATTGATCAGCGATCACGATCAATGGCTCTATCGGCAGGCCATCGCGGCGTCCCTCGAGGAGATGCGGGCCACGGGGTGGGGGCCGCCACCGCGAGCGTTCTGCGTGCTGGTGCTGGGCTCCATCGCACGCCACGAGAGCCTGCTGTCGCCGGATCAGGATAATGCCATGATCATCGGCGACTACCCGGATGCGCGCCATACTGAGATCGATGGCTACTTCCAGGCGCTGGGAGAGCGCTTCACCGACCGTTTGGCCGCCGCTGGTCTGCCATTGTGTCAGGGCCATGTCATGGCCCGCTGGCCGATGTGGCGCAAACGGCTCTCTGAGTGGGACGCTCAGTTGGCCATCTGGAGTGCCGAGCGGCGAGTCAAGCGCGTGCAGCAGACCAATATTCTGCTCGACTTCTCGCCGGTCTTCGGCGACGCGGACCTGGCCGATGCCCTGCGTGACCGGGCCCTTGCGCGATTGGCCCGCGCCGGTGGCTTTCTCGACGAGATGGCCAGTCTGCTGGAGGAGACACCGGTCGCCTTGGACCTGCTAGGGCGCCTGCATGGTGATGACAAGGAAGCGCCTCAGAGCGGTGCGGTGAATCTAAAGCGCCAGGGACTGATACCGCTGCAGAATGCCGTGCGCCTGATGAGCGTACTGTACGGCTGTCGCGGAGTGGATACTCGTCTGCGCCTCACAGAACTGGTCTGTGCGGATGCGCTGGACGTGCGGGAGGCAATGGCGCTGCACGCGGCCATGAGTCGGCTTCAGGCACTGCTGCTGGTTTCCCAGTCTCGCCAGCTGCGCGCGGGAGGCTTGGCCGATGGTTGGATCCTGCTTGCCGATCTCGACGAGGCGGAGCATATGCTGCTGCGCCTTGACCTGAAGGCCATCCGTCGCCTGATGGGGCGGGCGTCGGCGCTGGTCGGTGCCACCTCGCGCTAGGCTTTGTGGTTCGCGGCTCTTGACTCCTGCCCCGTGACATCATGATGCCTGCATTTCCCTTGGCGCATCGGGGAGCTCCATGATCAGGCTGGCGCCATCCAGGGTGTCGGCATCCTCGACCCACAGCCGTCCGCCGAGCTGGGACACGATGCCGCGGCTAATGGGCAGTCCAAGACCGCTGCCCCGGGGGCGACCGCGGGTGTGGCCGCTGGCGGGACTCTGTTGCGCTAGCTGATGGAATTTCTCGAAGACCCGTTCGCGCTCATCGGCGGCGATGCCGGGCCCGTTGTCTTCCACGCTCAGCCGGATGTGGCCGCGATGACGCTCAAGGCGCAGTAGCACGCGTGGTGCCTGGTCGGCGGCAAACTTGGCGGCATTGTCGATCAGGTTGATGATCACCTGCTCCAGGCGGTCCGGATCGCCAACCACTTGGGCCTCGTCGAGGTCGATGATCGCCTCGAGGTGGACACCGCGCTCTTCGATCGGATGTTGCACGGCGGCCAGGCTCTGGCGAGTCAGGGCGACTAGGTCCAGCGGCTTTGGATGCAGGGTCAGGCGTCCGGACTCGAGCCGTGCCAGGTCGAGAATCTCCTCGATCAGTCGCGACAGGCGCTGACTCTCGAGTACCACCACCTCCAGGAACTGAGCGCGCTTGTCTTCGGGCATGTCCTGGCTGTCGCGCAGGATTTCGGCGAAGGCGCGAATCGAGGTCAACGGCGTGCGCAGTTCATGACTGACCATGGCGACGAACTCGTCCTTGAGCCGGTCGAGTTCGCGCAGCCGTTCGTTGGCGCCGCGCAGTTCTTCGCCGATACGTGCCAGCTCCCGCGACTTCTGCTCCAAACGGCGGTTGTACTCAAGCGTTTGGGAGGTGCTGTCGAGGATGCGCAGTACCGCTTGCATATCCAGTGCCTCACCGCGTACCACGGAATTGATCAAGACCCGGGCCGAGGCGCTGCCCAGTGCCCCCGCCAGCGCCTGCTCGGCCCGGGCGATCAGCTGCGGCGAGGCAGAGGCGTCCATGGCGGCCGCGTTCTCACCGTCAGTGGTAGCCACGCTGGCCTCTATGCTGGTGATGTTATCGGTAGCGTTTGCTTCTGCCAGCACACGGCTAGTCGCGGTGCTGCCCAGATAGCGCTTGAGCAGGTCGCGAAGGGCGCCGCGGGTCGTCTGTCCCTGCCATAGCGGAGCGGTATCGATGCCTTCGGTCAGAGCCCCGGTGAAGAGCGCCGCCTGTGTCTGTTCGAGTCGATTCTGGTGGGTGAACAGCGAGACGCCCACCAGTACGCCAATGTTGGCCATAAGACTCCACAGCAGCGAATGGCTGTAGATGTCCAAGTCATCGAGCCCGAACAGGGCATAGGGGCGCAGCCAGGACAGGTGGTAAAGGCCTTGCTCGACAAAGCTCATGGGCAACCAGCCCGACTGGGCGAATCCCGGTAACAGCAGGGTGTAACTCCAGACGGCGATGCCAACCAGTATGCCGAGCCCGGCACCGAGGCCGCAGGCCCCCCGCCAGTAGAGGCCCAGCAGCAGGGCCGGGGCAAACTGGCTGACGGCGGCGAAGGACACCAGGCCGATGGTCACCAGGCTGTAGGCGTCGCCAATCAGGGCATGGTAGAGGTAACCCAGCAGCAGGATCAGCGCGATGGCGATCCGGCGGATGCCCAGCAGCCAACCCGAGAGATCGCCACGCAGGCGTCGAGATAGCGATGTTGCCCGCAGCAGCACAGGCATCACCAGCTGGTTGCTGACCATGGTCGAGAGGGCGATGGTCTCAACGATCACCATGCCGGTGGCCGCGGATAGCCCGCCGATAAACACGAACAGCGACAGGCCCTCTTGGCCGGCGGAGAGTGGCAGGGTCAGCACGAAGCTGTCCGGATCGCTGCCGGTGCCGCTCAGCAGCAGGCCGGCCAGGGCGATGGGAATGACCATCAGGTTGATGATCAGCAGATAGAGAGGGAATAGCCAACTGGCCCTTAGCAGGTGGCGCTCGTCCACGTTTTCCACCACCAGCACCTGAAACTGGCGGGGCAGGGTGAGAAAGGCCAGAAAGGCCAGCAGCAGCGTGCCGATCCACCCTAGCGCACCGCCCGGCACCGCCGACAGGCCCAGTGCATGCTGTAGCTGTGGCTGGGCGGCGGCCCTGGCGAATAGATCGGCAGGGCCGTCGAAGAGCATGAAAACGGTGAAGAGGCCTACCACTAGGAAGGCCACCAGCTTGACCAGTGACTCCACGGCGATGGCGGCGACCATGCCTTCATGGCGCTCGCTGGCATCCAGGTGTCGAGTGCCGAAAAGCATGATGAACACCGCCAGTACCAGCGCCACCCAGAAGGACTTGTCGCTCAGAAAGCTCGCTGCCGACGTGACACCGGAGGGAGCCACCGGGTGGTGCATCAGCACCGCGTGGCTAAGCGTGATGGCCTTGAGCTGCAGGGCGATGTAGGGCGTAATGCCGATCAAGGCGACCAGGGCCACCAGCGCGCCAAGGCGGCTGCTCTTGCCATAGCGAGCGCTGATGAAGTCGGCGATGGAGGTAATGCGCTGAGCCCTGGCGATGCGCACCATCTTGCGGATGATCAGCGGGCCGGAGAGCATGGCAAGCGTCGGCCCCAGGTAGATCAGCAGGAAGCTGGGGCCGGCGTCGGCAGCGCGCCCCACGCTGCCGTAGAAGGTCCAGGCAGTGCAGTAGACAGCGATCGATAGTGTATAGACGAAGGGGGAGGCAATGACCGAACGTCCCTGTCTGGCGCGACGGTCGGCCCAGGCCGCAATCACGAACAGCAGCGCCAGGTAACCAAACGCCGCCACGATGACGCTCAGTTCACTGTCCATACCAGCGGCTTTCGCATGCGATGCTCATTCCCTGGGGCCCCTCTCCAGTAGCCAGGCCGCCAGGCCAATCACCAGGGCCCAGGCCACGAACAGGTAGGCGGCGAGCCAGGATAGGCCGCCGGCCGGACGGTCGGCGAGCAGGATCAGTGGTGGCGTGAACAGCAGCGCGGCCAGTATGACCAGCACCACCAAGCGTTCTGTACGTCGCGGCGCCATCATGCGCTGGCATCCTGCCGGTCGAAGGCGCTTGACTGCAGTGCCAGGGCATCGGCCAGGGTATGAATGCCGCGCGCCTCCAGGCGTGTGCGCATGGCCAACCACAGCTCGGCGGTGACCCGGGCATCGCCCAGCGCCGTGTGGCGGGTGCCTGCGGCAAAGCTCAACGCGTAGCGATCGGCCAGACTGTCCAGGTCGTGGCCGTCGAGCGATGGGTCCAGGGCACGAGACAGCAGCAGGGTATCGAGCACCGGCATGTTGAGGCTCACTCCGGCTCCCGGTAACTGCAGCGCCAGGAGGTCGAAAGCGGCGTTATGGGCGAGAATCACCGCATCTCCCAAGTAGTCGCGAAAGCGTGGCAGTACCTGACTCAGGGGCGGGGCGCCCAGCACATCACTATCTGTCAGGCCGTGAATGGCGGTACTGGCCGGGGGGATCGGGCGCCCAGGATCGATCCGCACGTCGAAGGTGTCATCGGCTAGCAACCGCCCGTTGACGATGCGGCAGGCGCCGATGCTGATCACCCGGTCGTTCTGGCGCAGGGCCAGCCCGGTGGTCTCGGTATCGAAAGCCACTACCTCGAGCTGAGCCAGCGGACAGGCGGCCAGCTCGGCCTCGGGGGGCGGCAGGTCAGCAATGCCGAAGTCGTGGAACTCGGGGCGGGGCGACGGACGAATCAGCGGGGCACCCACCCGCTCCACTGCTGGTAGCGGGAATCGCAGCCGGGCATGACGGCCATCAGCGTCCTGAAGGCTCCAAAGGTCACTGTCATGCTGGCGCAGCAGGTCCTCTATACGGGGGGATAACGGCAAGGCGTCGAGCCGTAGGGTCTTCCACCTGGCCAGCTGGTGTTGGGTCAGCGGCGTGCCCAGCCAGATCAGGTCCAGGTAGACGCGCCTGTTGCCCAGGCAAGCTTCAGCATCAAGATGGCGCACGTCGGCCAGGTCACCGAGACGGTTGGTCAGAGCCTCTAGCATCACCAGCAAGATCGGGGCATCGGCCTTGAACCAGGCTGGCATGCCGACCGGGGTAAGCGTCAGCGCCGAACCGGCTAGTCGGTCGTTGAGGGCCTGCCAGAGATCGTTCGACCACAGCGGTGCCAGCCGTTCGCCCTGGCGCTGGAGGGCCTCCAGCGTCTTGCCGAGCCGGTCCATTGCCTGACCCAGGTCCTGGCTTTCTTGGCCGATGATGCCGGCGAGGCGCCTGGCCAGAGGAGTCTCGTGGCTGCCCAGTGATGCTGCCGGCCGTTTTTTGGGGGCAGGTGTCGAAGGAGTGTCGGGCATCAGCGTTTCTTGATCATGGGCGTCATCCGTTGCGTTGCTTGCCGGATGATTGGACGAGTGCAGCTGGCTGAGAGCCTCGGCGGCGCTTGAAAGCCCGGCGCCATGGCGGCGGACGGCCACGAGGGCTTCGGCGAGGCTCGCTCTGGTGCCCATCTCGCAGTGCCAGGCGGCGGTGCTGTCGGTCAGGGTGATCAAGGTCTCGCGATCGCTATTGGGCACCCGGCGTAGGCAGCCGTGAAGCCAGCGATCCTCTAGCGGAATCAACAGCTCCCGGGGAGAACCGTCGCTGGGCAGATGGTCGAGGGCCTCCGACAGGCTGGCAAGGGCAAAGAGGCCTTCCAGGCGCTTGCCCAGCCCGAACCCCGGATGCTCCGAGAACAGTGCCTCGGCGGCCTGGTTGAACAGCAGCAGGCGGCGGTGACGGTCGCAGAGCAGCAGCGGGGTGTCCAGCACTTGCAGCAGGGCCTCGAGCTCCTGGCGAATGCGGGCGGCGCTCCTGGCTCCTTCGGCATGGGCCCCGGCCAGCTGCGAGCGGTCCTGTCGCCAGTGCTCGCGTAGCCTCAGGAGGTCTGGGCCCAGGCCGCTTAGCCAGCCCTCGGGGCGATAGTCGTCGCGAGCGTCGGGACTTGCCACCATGCGTGCTACCTGAACCTGCAGATGACGCAGAGGCGCAAACAGCCGACGCTCCAGTAACAGACCCAACAGGAACACCAAGCCGGCACCAACCAAGCACCCGCCCCACAGGGCAATACGTTCGGCGCCGGTCGGCGCCAAGCGGCTATCGAGCCAAAGTGCCAGGAAGGCGCCGCCAAACAGGCTCAGGCCGCTGAGCAAAAGCCAGGCGCCGATCAGGTGCTGGCGAGGGGGCGGGCTCATGCGGCGGACTCGTCTAGCAAAGCCTTGACCTTATCGACTAGCGCCTGGGTCGAGAAGGGCTTGGTGATGTAGTCATCGGCGCCCAGCGCCAATCCTTTCTCGCGTTCGACTTCGCGACCGTGGGCGGTGAGCATGATGATGGGCAGGCGCGTTAAGGCCGGCATGGCGCGCAGCCGTTCCAGCACGTCGAAGCCGCTGATGTCCGGCAGGCTGATGTCTAGCAATACCAGGTCCGGAGTCGCCGCGGCGACCCGGGTCAAGGCGCTTTCGCCGTCTTCGGCAGTGACCACCTCGAAACCTGCCTGCTGCATCAGGAACTCAAGTGACAGGACGATATTCGGCTCGTCATCCACTACCAGCACCTTGGCCATCGTGATGCCTCCCTGTGATCAAGGTTGTGCTGCCACTTATGAGTCTAGCGGTCGCGACAGAGACCGAAAGACGACCTTGGCAGGAGCTGATAGGCTACTGGAACGCTCGTTTGACACCCCCGCCCAAACGACGGCGTAGCGCCATGACGCCTATTTCCTTGTCAGGAGACGACGATGATAGAAGTGCACCATCTGGAGAACTCCCGCTCTCAGCGTGTTATCTGGTTGCTGGAGGAGCTTGCCGCCGACTATGAGGTGATCACTTATCAGCGTGATCCCAAGACGATGCTGGCGCCTGAGTCGCTCAAGCAGGTTCACCCGCTGGGCAAGTCGCCGGTGATCGTCGATACCGACCGCGATGGTGAGGTAGTGGCCGAGTCCGGCGCGATTATCGAGTACCTGCTGGAGCGCTTCGATGACGACCGGCTGCTGCCGTCGTCGGGCACGCCTGAGCGGCGGCGTTACCGTTTCTGGCTGCACCATGCCGAGGGCTCGGCGATGCCGCCCCTGGTGATGTCGCTGGTGTTCTCGCGACTGGACAAGCCACCGGTGCCGGCGTTGATTCGCCCCATCGCCCGGCTGCTGGCGAATGGGGTCAAGGCCAAGTTTCTCGATCCGCAGATTCGCGATCTGCTGGCGTTCTGGGAAAGCGAGTGTGGCGAGCATGCCTGGCTTGCGGGCGAGGCCTTCAGCGCTGCCGACATCCAGATGAGCTTCCCGCTGCTGGCCCTCGAGGGGCAGGGCAGGCTCGGCGACTACCCTCGGCTGACGGATGTGCTGTCGCGAATGCGCGAGCGCCAAGCCTATCAGCGTGCGGTTGCAAAGGGGGGTGAGTTTTCGATGTCCGAGTAGGGGGAATGTTCGATGTCTGAGTAGTGGTGTTGCTGCTTATTCCTGTCAGCTGTGAGTTGGTTCGCATTCATTCTTGTGACGCATATTGATCTTGCGTTGATTGGTCGCATAATAGCGCCTAAATACCCTAGTAATGAGGTCGGATTTTCATGATCAAGTCATGGCTGATGGGGGCCTCGATGGTCCTGGTAGCGGCTCAGGCGTCTGCAGCTGATATCACGCCTCTGGTTGAGGCCGACTGGCTGGCCGATAGGTTGGGCGATGAAGACCTGGTGGTGCTCGACGTACGCTCCAGCATCGACAACGGAGGCGATCGCTCGAGTTTCGAAGCGGCGCATATTCCAGGCAGCATCTACAGCAGCTACACCGGCGATGGCTGGCGGGAGAGTCGTGATGGCGTAACGGGCCTGCTGCCGCCGGCGTCGCGCATGGAGCGTCTGATCGGCGGGCTCGGCATCGACAATGACGATAGCGTGGTGATCGTGCCGGCCGGCACCGGCGCCACCGACTTCGGCAGTGCGGCTCGCGTCTATTGGACCTTCAAGGTGCTCGGCCACGATGCGGTCGGCATCCTCGACGGCGGCTTTGCCGGCTGGCAAGAGCAGGGCTTCGAAGTGGCCAGCGGTCCGTCCGAGCCCGGTGCCATTACCGACTTCAAGGCCACTCTGCAGGAAGACCTGATCGCCACCACCGAGGAAGTCGAGTCCGCCCGTGAGGGCCAGGCGCAGTTGGTCGACGCCCGCCCGGAAGACTATTTCAGCGGCGATAATCAGTCGCCGGCGGCCAGCGCGCCAGGCACTATTCCCGGTGCTCGCAATCTGCCGCACTCTTCGTTGCTCACCAGCCGCGACAGTGCCTACTATCTGGACACCAGCGGCCTTCAATCGCGGATCAATGGCGCAGAACTCGAGCGCGATACGCAGACTGTCGCCTTCTGCAACACTGGCCACTGGGCCGCCACCGACTGGTTCGTGCTCAGCGAAATCGCGGGTTTTGACAAGGTGGCGCTATACGACGGTTCCATGTCCGAGTGGACCCAAGGCGATAGCCGCCCGGTCGCCGTCGCGAAACGCGGCATTGGCAAGCTCATCGAGTTCTTCGAATAACGGGCCGCGAGTCACCCTGTTACGCGGGCGATGGCGGCGGCTGTCGCCCGTTTTTCTGACTGGACGGGATGCATCATGCAACAAGCAAGTTCTTCATCGACCGCCAGCGATGGCTGGCGGGTCGATCGTTTCGTGGTTGGCGCGGCACTCGTCGGCCTGCTGATGTTGGGTGGGTTGATCTGGCTCGAGACCGCGCCTTTCCTGCTGGCGCTGTTCGCCATCGGGGCCCTGCTCGGGGTGGCGCTCTATCACGGTGCTTTCGGCTTCACCGCCGGTTGGCGCAACTTGGTGGTCAAGCATCGCGGTGGCGGCATGCGAGCCCAGCTGCTGCTGTTTGGCCTGACCGCCGTGCTGATGGTGCCGATCCTGGGCAGCGACCAAGGTGAGCTGATCGGTGCCGTGGCGCCGGTCGGCACCTCGTTGGTGGTGGGCTCCTTCATGTTCGGCCTGGGAATGCAGCTGGGAGGCGGCTGCGGCTCCGGCACGCTGTTTACGGTGGGAGCGGGCAACCTGCGCATGGCCGTGACCCTGTTGTTCTTCATCATCGGGGCCGTGCTTGGCTCCCTGCACCTGCCCTGGTGGCTCGATTTGCCGGGGTTTGATCCGGTGAGCCTGATCGATGGCTTCGGCATTGCTGGCGCCGTCGGCATTCAGCTGGTCGCACTGGCGGGGCTCTGGGTATGGATCGATCGCCGCGAGCGGCGCACGCATGGCAGTATCGAGCGTAGCGAGCTGCTCGTGACGGGGGGCGAGCATGGGGTATTGCGCACCCTGATCAGCGGTCGCTGGCCTTTCGCCTGGGCGATTCTGGCACTGGCGTTGGGCAACGTCATGACGCTGGTCGTCGGCGGGTCTCCCTGGGGCATCACCTTCGCCTTCAATCTATGGGGTGCCAAGGCGCTGCAGGCGCTCGGCGTCGACATGAGCCAGTTCGAGTTCTGGACCTGGGACTATCCGGCCATGGCGCTCAAGGATTCGGTGCTGGTCAACATCACCTCGGTGATGAACTTCGGTCTGTTGTTGGGTGCCATGTTGGCCGCGGGGCTTGCCAATCGTTTCAACGAGGCCAGCCGCAAGCGGCCGGAAGGCCGGCCGTTCCTGGCGGCGGTCATTGGTGGCCTGCTGCTGGGCTACGGTGCCCGCCTGGGCTTTGGCTGCAATATCGGCGCGCTGTTCTCGGGGATTGGTTCTGCCAGCCTGCATGCCTGGATCTGGTTTGTCTCGGCCTTCCTCGGCTCGCTGATCGGTATTCGCCTGCGGCCCTGGTTTCGCCTGCCCAACTGATGCAAGGAGCCTGACATGCAAGCCGCCTACAAGCGTTATCGGGTGATTCTGGTACTGGCCGCGATTCTTGGGCTGGTGCTGGTCGATCACCTGAACAGCCCGACATTCGCCTTCAATATGGGCAATGGCAACGTCGAAACCACGCTCAATCAACGCGATAGTACCGCCTGTGCTCCCTGTGGGGCGCCCTGTCCGTCCTCTCGCGACTAGGCTTTGTGTGACACCTTGCCGAGCCGATGGGGCGTACGACATAAAACCAAGAAGGCCGCCGAGCATGCTCGGCGGCCTTCTTCATGGTGCGCGGTGTTTCGCTGGTAGTCAGAGACGATGCTTGGAGGCAGTCCAAAGACCGTCTTTGGCTGAAGGGCTCAAGGGCGATGCTCCGTGACCAACTGCCCGGCCCCATCGAACTCCAGTCGACGGTTACGACCGGCGAATAGGGCGAAGACCACCGCAAGCGTCAGGATGGCGCCCAGCATCATGCAGACCTGATCCAAGGAGGCACCGCGGTCCAGCAGGATGCCGATGCCCAGTGGCCCCAGGGCTGCCAGGCAGTAGCCGATTCCCTGGGCCATGCCCGACAGCTTGCCGGCAAGCCGTGAGTCGCCGCTGCGCAGTACTACTAGGGTCAGGGCCATGCTGAAGCAGCCACCCTGGCCGAGGCCCAGTAACACCACGCCCGGCCAGCGATACTCCACCGGACCGAGCAGCAGTAGCATCATGCCGGCGCCGTTGGCCGCAAGCATCAGCAGCAGGGCAGGTCGTTGGTCGCGGCCGAGCCGGGCAAGCCAGGGGGCGCCGATGGCCGATACCAGTTGGAACATGACCGATATGGCCAGCAGCCAGCCGGCTTCCTGTTCGCTGAGGCCACGGCGCTGGAGTAGCACCGGCAGCCAGCCAAAGACGATGTAGGCAAGCGACGACATCGAACCCATCAATAGCGTGACCTGCCAGGCCAGTGGGCTGGTCAGTAGTCGAGCCTTGGGGGCGGGCGAGGAAGCCGCTTGGCGATCCGGCCAGGGGTGTGGCATGCGCCAACGCCAGCCCACCAGGGCCAACACGGCGATCAAGGCCCAGCTGCCCAGTGCCAGCCGCCAACTGCCAAGAGCATCGGCCAAGGGAATGCTCAGGCCGGCTCCCAGTGCTCCTCCCAGGCACAGAGCCATGGTGTAGACGCCGGTCATCAGGTCGGCGCCCTGGGGCAGCTCGCGCTTGACCAGGGCAGGCAGCAGGCTGCCGGCAATGCCGATGGCGCCGCCCGCCAGCAAGGTGCCGAGGAACAGGAGCCAGGTAAGGGCAGATGCCCGCAGCGCCAACGCCAGTGCCAGCAGCACCAGTGCCAGAGATAGGGCGCGCTCCGGTCCGACTCGTTTGGCAAGCCAGGGCGCTAGCGGCGCGAAGAGCCCCAGGCAGACGACGGGCAGGGTGGTCAGCGCGCCGATGCTGGTCGGGGAAAGCCCCGTATCGGCCTGAATACGGGACAGAACCGGAGCCAGCGACGATAGCGCCGGTCGCAGGTTGATACCGACCAGGATCATCAGCAGCAGAAAACCCAACAGCGGTGTGCGAGGCGTGGTGGTGTTGGTCATGGCAGCAATGTCTAGAAGGAAAAGCGCGCTCAGTATCGAGAGTCGCGGGTCATGATGCGGCGCATCCTTGCGTCACCCTGATGAGACGATGCCGCCGGCGGCGGCATCGAAAGGGTTCCTGCGGGTGAAAGCGTCTCGGGCACCCGGCGTCATCAGGCCTGTTGGGGGCGTCTAGCGCGGCGGCGGGGGGCACGAGCCTCATCCTGTCGGCGCTGGCCGTTGCCGGCATTGCCGCTGCGGCCATTGCCGTTCGCATTGCGACTGTCTCCACCACGGCCGTTGCCACCGCGGCCGTTGCCAGCACGTCCGCGACCGCCGCCCTTGCCGCGACCGTTCTCGATGGGCTCCGGCTTGGCGTTGGGGTCAGGTTCGAAGCCCGGCTCGATGCGCTTCTCGAGGTCGCGTTTGATCAGCCGCTCGATGCCCTTGAGCAGACCATGTTCGTCGACGCAGACCAGCGAGACCGCCTGGCCTTCGCTGCCGGCGCGACCGGTGCGGCCGATACGGTGAACGTAGTCTTCTGCCACATTGGGCAGCTCGAAGTTCACCACATGGGGCAGCTCGCTGATATCCAGGCCACGGGCGGCGATGTCGGTGGCCACCAGCACTTGCAGGTCGCCCGACTTGAAGGCCGCCAGCGCCTTGGTACGTGCAGACTGGCTCTTGTTGCCGTGGATCGCCATCGACGGAATGTTCTGCTTCGAGAGCTGCTCGGCCAGACGGTTGGCGCCGTGCTTGGTCCGGGTGAAGACCAGCACCTGATACCACTGGTGCTCGGTGATCAGGTGGGCCAACAGCTCGCGCTTCTTCTCCCGGTCGACCTTGTAGATGGCCTGATCGACGGTCTCGGCGGTGGTGTTGCGCCGCGCCACTTCGATCATCGTCGGGTTGTCGAGCAACTGATTGGCCAGCGTCTGGATCTCGTTGGAGAAGGTCGCCGAGAACAGCAGGTTCTGACGTTTCGCCGGGAGCAGGCGCAGGAGTTTCTTGATGTCGTGGATGAAGCCCATGTCGAGCATGCGGTCGGCTTCATCGAGCACCAGGGTCTCGACCTGGGAAAGGTCGATGTGGCGCTGCTGATGCAGATCCAAGAGGCGACCCGGGGTGGCGATGAGGATATCGAGGCCCGGACGGATGGCATCCACCTGGGGCTGCTGGCCGACACCACCGAAGATCACCTTGGAGGTCAGGTTCAGGTGACGGCCATAGCCGGTCACGTTGTCGCCGATCTGGGCGGCAAGCTCACGGGTCGGGGTCAGCACCAGGGCGCGAATCTGTCGGGCCTTGGGGCGCGGGCCGTCGGCGAGGCGCTGCAGCAGCGGCAGGGTAAAGCCGGCGGTCTTGCCGGTGCCGGTCTGGGCACTGGCGAGGAGGTCACCACCCTCGAGCACGGCCGGAATGGCCTTGCGCTGGATGGGGGTGGGAACGGTATAGCCTTGTTCTTCGACCGCGCGCAGCAATTCGCTACGCAGGCCAAGGTCGGAAAAGCTCATGCAAACTCCGGATAACACGCCACCGCCGCTCGCCGGTGAGGTGGCGCGAGTCCCGGGCGGTGCCGTGAGGAAAAAATCGGTGACAGACGCGGCAGAAGGGACCATAAAGTGCCGCGGATGTGCATGATGACAGAAAAATCTGCTGGGCGCAGCTTTATGGCGCCTCACCGCTCAGCGTAATCCACGGATACGTTCGGCGAGTCGGTCGGCAAGCGTATCCCAGCTCTGACCGAGGGCGCGCACCAGGGCCGGGTAGCCATCGGCATCCAGCGGCGTTTCGACCTCGAAGGTATCAAGGGTCAGCAGTTCGCCCTCGGCATCACGCAATTGCCACTGCCCGGCCGCCACTGCCCGGCCATCGTAACGGCCCTGGAAACGCTCGATTTCCAGACGCAGGGTCATGGCCCTGGGCGGTGCCGCCGGGTTGGCTTCTGCCAGTATGCGAGTGCTGGGTAGGCGATGGGCCAGGCGGCGACGCAGGCCGCGCTCGAGCATCGGGCCCAGCTCCTCGGCCCAGAGATGGTCTCGGGCCGGGTTCAAGGTGATGTCGTCGAGCTGCAGCACGATGCCTTGCTGCTCGAGAAAACTCGCCATGGCCAGGGGGCGAACGACCAGCACCCGGGGGGCACTTCGCTGGCCGTCCGTCTCGCTGGTGCCGATTCCAGAGGCGGCCATCTGATCGGGCGGCAGGCCATAATGGCGGGTCGGCGCGGCGTTGGTGGCACAGCCGCCGAGCCAACTCAACAGGCCCAGCAGGGCCAGTGTACGGATCACGGTCATCGGGCTCTCCTTGCCGTTCATCGGGGGGCTCGCGGTTGAGGATCCTCGCCGCGAGGGCGATCGAAGATCAAGGCATTGGGCTGCTCGCTCAGAGTCCTGGCGACCGGCTCCAGATCACGCATCAGGGCGTCGAAACGCTCAAGGCTGCCGGTAAGCTCGTCGTAGGCCGTGGAGCCCGGTGACAGTCCCTCCAGGGTGGTCCTGAGCTCTTCCAGGGTCGTGTTGAGGGTGCCCGGAAGGTTCTGGGTATCGGGGTTGTCGGTCAGGCTTCTGACGCTTTCGGTCAGCGCGCGCACTTCCTCGAGCATGGTCTGAGAGGTAGCCAGGTTGCGGTTCAGGCCATCGAGCACGGGCTCTACCTCGAGACCATTGAGTTTGTCGAGCAGGCTCGAGACCTTCTGTTCGATCTGCGCAAGCCCTGCCGGTGTAGTGGGGAACACTGGGCGATCCTGGTAGCTGTCGGCCAGATATTCGGTGGCGGCAGGGCGCTGGAAGTTGAGGTCGACATAGAGGGCGCCAGTGAGCAGGTTGCCGGCCTTCAGCGAGGCTCGCAGGCCGTTCTCGAACCAGCCCTCGAAGCGCTTTCGCCAGGTCTCGATATCCAGGCTTTCCAGATCCTCGCCGAGCCGCTGTGGCTCAATGCGAATCAGCACGGGAATCGCGAAACCCGAGCGACGCGAGCGTTGATCGATGCTGAACTCCCAGGGAACGCTTGCCACGGTGCCGACACGCACCCCGCGGAATTCCACCGGGGCCCCCTTGGATAGGCCGCGCACGGTGTCATCGACCAGCAGGACATATTCCAGGTAGTGGTTGAACGTCCCCTGGCGAGCACTTTCGGCATCCTCATAGAGCGTAAAGGCCGTGTCCTCTGATACCGGTTGGCCAAGGGGCACATCCTCGGGCACGCCGAAGGTCACGCCGCCGCCAAGCAGGGCTTCCAGGGATTCGACGTTGACGCTTACGCCTTCGGAGTCGAGCTTGAGGTCGATGCCGCTGGCGGGCCAGAACCGAGTGCTGTCGGTGACCAGCACGTCATAGGGCGTTTCGATGAAGGCGCGGTGGCGCATCTGGCGAGTGTCGGGGTCGAAGCGAGCCTCCTCGACCCGGCCGACGGTGAAGCCCTGGTAGGTGACGGGGTCGCCGACGCTCAGCGAATTGCCGAGTTGGCCCACTAAATTGACGCGGATGCCCTTGGCATCGGCGGGCGCCACCGGAGGTTGGTCGAGTACCTCGAAACGGTTACTCGTCTCGTCGCTGCTGCCGGGTTGCAGCTGGATGTAGGCGCCTGACAGCACGGTGTTGAGACCGCTGATGCCTTCCCGGCCAATGCGTGGCTTGACGACCCAGAATCGGGTGTCTTCGACCAGCATGGGCTCCACATCAGGACTCATGCGCGCAATCACGCGGATGTGACTCAAGTCGCTGGACAGCCGTACCTGCTCGACTCGGCCGATCTCGACGTTACGGGTCTTGATCAGGGTGCTACCGGCCTCGATGCCCTCGGCGTTGCTCATGATCAGCGTGATCTGTGGCCCGCGGCTGACGTAATCGTCATATAGCAGCCATGCGCCGATCAGCATCGCGACCAGCGGGACGATCCAGATCGGTGATAGCCGAGAATGCCGGCTGATCTTGGCGCGGTTAGACGGCGTGTCCTGGCCATGTGGCTCATTGGTCATGGGCAACGTCCTTGTGGTCAGAAGCCTTGTGGTCAGAAGAAGGGAGCGGCAGGTCGTCGCTATGCCCGGTATCGCGCTGGCCGGATCGGGGCAGGGGAGGATCCCATATCAGCCGCGGGTCGAAGGCCATGGCCGAAAGCATGGTCAGTACCACCACAGCGCCGAAGGCCAGAGCGGCGGGCCCCGGGGCAATGGACATCAGGTTGCCGGCGCGAATCAGCGCCACCAGGATGGCCACCACGAACACATCGACCATCGACCATCGACCGATAAACTCGGTAATGCGGTACAGGCGCGTACGTGATACGCCCTGCAGGTCATCGCTATGAGGCACCCTCAGACACAGCCACGCCATGGCGATAAGTTTGCTCACCGGCACCAGGATGCTGGCGATGAAGATGATGGCGGCAATCGGATAGGAGCCATGCTGCCATAGCGTGATGACTCCGCCGATGATTGTCGAGGGGTCCGTGTGGCCCAGGGAGGTGGTGATCATGATCGGATATAGGTTGGCGGGCAGGTAAAGCAGGGTTGCTGCCGCCAGCAGGGCCCAGGTGCGCTGCAGGCTATGAGGCAGTCGCGCATGCAAACGCTCGCCGCAGCGCTGACAGCGTCCGTGGCCGTCCGCGTCCAGGCGATTGACCAGACCACAGGTAGGGCACCCGGTCAGGCCCTGTGGCGAGGCCCGGGCTCCCGTCACGACACCCTCAGGAGCGGCAGGCTCGCCGACCAGCGAGAACCACATCCAGTCGGCATCCAGCGATTGGGTCGTCAGCAGTAACAGCAGGGCAAAGCAACAGAAGGCCCAGAAGGCCAGGCCAAGCGATACCTCGGCCATGCCGGCAATCTTTATCAGGCTGACCAGGGCGCCAATGATGAAGACATCCGCCATCATCCATGGGTGCAGGTGAGACAGGGCCCTGGCAATATCGCGACTGGCCGGCAGCAAGGTGCGTCTTAGCAGGCCGATCTGCAGCCAGATAACGCTGAGCAGGTAGACCATCGGCAAGACGATAGTGGTCAGTACCACGCCGATCGCCACCAGGGGTTGATGCATGCCAATCAGGCTGGTGGCGGTTTGGGTCAAAACGATGCGATTGCCAATGCCACTGATCTGGAAGCTGACGAAGGGCAGGCTGACGGCCATGATCAGGGCGATCAGGGCAGCAATGGCCAGCGCCAGGCTGCGCTCAGCTGGACGATAATGACGCGTCGATAGCGTATGGCCACAGCGCGGGCAGTCGGCGCTCTGGCCATGGTGGAGGGGGGGCAGGCGTACCAACCAGTCGCATTCATGACAGGCGCGCAGTCGGCGCCGAGACATGTGCGCCTCGGGAGGGCCTTCCTGCGCGGGAAGGCGGGGATCTGGGGTCAGCGTATCGATCAAGGCCAAGTTCCTTCTTTCCCCCATTATGACGGCTGGTCGAATACATACAATCATGATGGTTGACGATGCTACAGTGCGGCGGCAAAACGCCGATAGTCATGACCACTCAATGACTCAAAAGGAAAAGAAGATATGGGCTTGCCAATATTGGCGGTCGTCGCAGGACTGGCGCTTCTGGTATGGAGCGCCGAGCGATTTGTCGACGGGGCGGCAGCGACCTCCCGCTATCTGGGGCTATCTCCTCTGCTGATTGGCATGCTGGTGATTGGCTTTGGCACCTCGGCCCCGGAACTGATGGTCTCGGCACTGGCGGCGGCTCAGGACAATCCTGGTCTGGCGTTGGGCAATGCCTATGGCTCCAACATCACCAATATTGGGTTGATTCTCGGACTGGTGGCGCTGATCGCACCCTTGGCGGTGCAGTCCGGCGTGCTGCGGCGGGAGTTACCCATTCTCTGCGGTGCTACGCTTTTGGGCGCCTGGCAGCTGCGCGATGGAGTGATCAGCACCTTGGAGGCGGTCGTGCTGCTGTTGGCCCTGGCGATTTTTATCGGCGCGAGTATTTGGCAGGGCCGCCAGAAGGAGGCCGCCAGCGACACTTTGGCAAGCGAGACCGACCACAGTCTCGATAGCCATCCTATGTCGCTTAAAGTCAGCGTGCTCTGGACGCTGGTGGGGTTGGCGCTGCTGGTGGCGAGCTCTCGTCTGCTGGTCTGGGGCGCGGTGGCCATTGCGCAGACGTTTGGTGTCAGTGACCTGATCATCGGTCTGACGGTCGTGGCGATC
Organism: Onishia taeanensis; assembly: GCF_013349955.1. Lineage (GTDB taxonomy): Bacteria > Pseudomonadota > Gammaproteobacteria > Pseudomonadales > Halomonadaceae > Onishia > Onishia taeanensis_B. The sequence goes on from NZ_JABVXC010000007.1 coordinate 64,989, forward strand.
GGTACCTCGTTGCCGGAGCTGGCCTCTTCATTAAGCGCACTGAGGCGTGGTGAGCACGATCTGGTGCTGGGCAATGTGGTCGGCTCGAACCTCTTCAACACCCTGGGGGTGGTGGGACTTGCCGGCGTGATTACGCCTATTCAGGTAGGCGGCGAGGTCATGATGCGGGACTGGCCGGTGATGGCGGTGATGACCCTGGCGATGACGGTATTTGCCATCGGACTCAAGGGGCGCGGCGGCCGCATCAATCGCCTCGAGGGCGGGCTGTTACTGGCCCTGTTCGTCGGCTATAGCTTCTATCTGATCCGCGTCGTCTTGCTGGCCGACGCTTGATTTACTGGAATAGCCCCTAGCTAGCCTGTGAATCGGGTGTGCGGCAAAAGACCACGCCCTTTACGGGGTTGAGTGCGGCATCGCGACACACGTTAAGTAGCGACTTATATGCGGGGTGCAGCGTAGCATTGGCGACGTTGGTCGTAACCTCAACGCTTGGCAAGGAATGCCACTAGCGGTCTTGCCATCATCCAAGGTCTAGGGAGGCTCTTATGGAGCTTGATCCACTCATCTTATCGCGTTTTCAGTTCGCGTTCGTGGTGTGCTTTCACGCCATCTTTCCGGTCTTCACGATCGGCCTGGCGTCCTACATCGCCTTGCTGAACGGTCTTTTCTTTGCCAACGGCAATCCTGCCTGGGAACGCCTGGCGGTCTTTTGGACCAAGGTGTTCGCGGTGGTGTTTGGCATGGGGGTGGTGTCAGGCATCGTGATGTCCTTCCAGTTCGGCACCAACTGGAGCAATTTCGCCCAGGCCACCGCCAACTTCCTCGGGCCGGTGCTCAGCTATGAGGTGGTAACGGCATTCTTCCTCGAGGCGGGCTTCCTCGGTGTGCTGCTGTTCGGTCGCGGCAAGGTCCCTCAGGGGGTTCATCTTTTTGCAGCCATCATGGTCGCCGTGGGCACCTTCATCTCCTCGTTTTGGATCCTCGCCGCCAATAGCTGGATGCAGACCCCGGCTGGGGTCGAGCTGATCGATGGTGCCTTCCACGTGACGTCCTGGAGCGAGGCGCTGTTCAATCCGTCCTTCGGGTACCGCTTCGTGCACATGGGCATGGCCTCCTTCCTGACTGGCGGCTTCGTCGTCGCGGCCGTCAGCGCCTGGTTCCTGCTGCGGGGGCGCGATGTGGCTGCCAACAAGAAGGCGCTTTCCATGTGTCTGTGGCTGCTGCTGGTGCTGGCACCGGCACAGGCGGTGGTCGGGGATTTCCACGGCCTCAACACGTTGGAGCACCAGCCGACCAAGGTGGCGGCCATGGAGGGTAACTGGGAAACCCAGTCCCATACGCCGCTGCTGCTGTTCGCGATTCCCGACAAGGAGGCCCAGGAGAACCTGGTCGAGATCGGTATTCCGAGCCTTGCCAGCCTGATTCTGACTCACAGCACCGATGGCGTGGTACCGGGACTCAAGGAGGCGCCGGTTGACGAGCAGCCGGTGGTGGGCCTGGTGTTCTGGTCGTTCCGCGTGATGGTGGCGCTGGGCCTTGCGATGATCGCGGTGGCGGTGACCGGCCTGGTGCTGCGTCGCGGCGGCCGGGTATATCACAACGAGCGCTACCTCAAGGTGCTGGTCGCCATGGGGGTGACGCCCTTCATCGCCGTCCTGGCCGGCTGGATCGTGACCGAGGCGGGGCGCTCACCCTGGCTGGTCTACGGTTTGATGACGCAGGCTGAGGCACTCACACCCTCGCTGACCGGCGGCATGGCGCTATTTACCTTGATCGGTTATATCGCGGTCTATGCCGTGGTCTTCTGGTCCGGCATCTACTATCTGCTGCGCGTCATTCGCCAGGGCATGCTGCCCCACGATCAGGAAATGGTGGTCGATGACATCGAGCGTGCCAAGCGCCCGCTGTCCGCCACTCACATTCCCTTCGACGATGACGCCGGTCATCCGGTCAGGAGCTAAGCCATGCAAACCTTCGACTTGTCATTGATCTGGGCCGCGATCATCGGTTTCGGGGTCATCATGTACGTGCTGATGGACGGCTTCGATCTGGGCCTCGGCATCCTCTTTCCCTTCGCTCCGGACGAAGACGCGCGAGATGTGATGATGAACTCCGTGGCGCCGATCTGGGACGGCAATGAAACCTGGCTGGTGCTGGGGGGGGCGGGGCTGCTGGGAGCCTTCCCGCTGGTCTACTCGGTATTTCTGCCGGCGCTCTATATAGGCGTCTTCCTGATGCTTGCCGGGTTGATCTTCCGTGGCGTGGCCTTCGAGTTTCGCTTCAAGTCCAAGCGTAATCGCCATTGGTGGAATCGTGCCTTCTGCTGGGGCTCTGCAGTCGCCACCTTCGCCCAAGGGGCGGTGGTCGGTACCTACATTCAGGGCTTCGAGACCGAAGGCTTCGTCTACGTCGGTGGTGCACTGGACTGGCTGACGCCGTTCACCGTGCTCACCGGCCTTGGCATGATGGCGGGCTACTCGTTGCTGGGTGCCACCTGGTTGATCTTGAAGTCGGAAGGTCACGTGCAGGAGTGGGCCTATCGCATCACGCCGAAGCTTCTGGCCGCGGTACTCGTGGTGTTTGCCATCATCAGCGCCTGGACGCCCTTCGTCGACGGTGGGGTTCGTGAGCGCTGGTTCAGCGAAGTCTCCTTTATCTGGCTGCTGCCTCTGCTGGCGATGATCTGTGCCTACGGCATCTATCGCTGGGTGAGTCACCGCCGTGAAGGCATGCCCTTCCTGGCGACGCTCGGCATGTTCATCTTCACCTATCTGGGGCTGGTGGCGAGCAAGTGGCCGGTGATCGTACCGCCGGATCACACCATCTGGGACGCCGCCTCGGCGCCGGAATCCCAGCTCTTCCTGCTGCTTGGCATGCTGTTCGTGATCCCGATCGTGCTGACCTACACCGCCTGGACCTACTGGGTGTTCCGCGGCAAGGTGCGCACCGGTGAAGGCTATCACTGACACCATGGCGTCCCGTGATGCGCAGAACCAGGAGCCTCTCACCTCCAAGCGCTGGCTCCAGGATCTGGCCGACGGCGAGCGCCGCCGACTGACGCTCGCCACCATTGCCGGCCTGGGAGTAGGGCTTTGCACCATCGTGCAGATGTTACTGCTGGCCATCATCATTGACCGCCTGCTGACCGGCGCCCCCGAGGCGCCGGTTGGCGTTTTCTTTGCGGCCTTGATCGGTGTGCTTGGGGTTCGTGCTCTGGCGCAGTGGGCTCAAGAAACCACTGCGCAAGCGGCCAGCCTTGCGATCCGTGCCCGTGCGCGAGCGGCGCTGCTCGATCAACTGACAGCCCTGGGCCCGGTGCAGCTGTCTTCCCGCCACTCGGCAGGCCTCGGCAGTCAGCTGGTCGAGCAGGTCGAAGCGCTGGACGGCTATTTCGCGCGTTTCTTGCCGCAGCTGCGGCTAGCCACGGCGCTGCCGCTGGTGATCTTTGCCATCGTGCTGGGCCTCGACTGGCTGGCGGCGGCCTTTCTGCTGCTCGCCGCACCGCTGATTCCGCTGTTCATGGCTCTGGTGGGCATGGGGGCACAGCGCCTCAATCAGGCGCAATTTGCCGCCGTGACTCGCCTGTCCGGCCATTTCCTCGATCGGGTACGTGGCATTACCACCCTGCAACTGTTCGGGCGAACGGCCACTGCTGCCGCTGAAGTATTCAGTGCCGCCGACGATTATCGCGCGCGCAGCATGAAGACCCTGCGCATCGCCTTTCTGTCCTCGGCGGTACTCGAGTTCTTCGCTTCGGTGGCCATCGCGGTGATTGCCATCTACGTGGGCTTCGGCCTGTTGGGCTATATCACCTATGGCCCCTCGTCGTCGCTGACCCTGTTCAGCGGCCTGACCATTCTGCTGCTGGCACCGGAGTTCTTCCAGCCACTGCGTAGCCTTTCGCAGCACTACCACGACCGTGCCGCAGCTCTTGGGGCGGCCGAGGCGCTGGTGGGCATCCTCAACGAGACACCGCCAGCGGCGGCTAAGGCGACGTTCGAGGGCCGCACCAATGGTGGCGCCCCGGTGGTGCGACTGACCGATGTCTGCGTCGAACATGCCGGACGCGGCCAAGTGTTGGGGCCTGTGTCCCTCGAGGTATCGCGCGGCGAGGTCATTGCCCTGACGGGACCCTCGGGGGCCGGTAAATCGACGTTACTGCAACTGATCGCCGGCTTCGTGGCGCCAAGTGACGGCAGCGTCGAGGTGATGAGCGACCGTCGGCCGGCCTGGATGGATCAGCGTCCGCTGGTGATCCAGGGCACAATCGCCGACAACCTGCACCTCGCCGATACGCAGGCGAGTGATGTCGCCATGCGCGCGGCGCTCGAGCAGGCCGGGCTGGCCGGCTTGCTGTCACGCCTGCCAGAAGGTCTCGACACGTCGGTCGGCGAACGAGGGGCTGGGCTGTCCGGTGGCCAGACTCAGCGACTGGCGCTGGCCCGGGTGTTCTTGAGCGATGCGTCGCTGGTGTTGCTCGATGAGCCCACCGCCAGCCTCGATGAAGCCAGCGAGGCTGAAGTCGCCGCGTCGCTTGTACGGCTGGTCGAGGAGGGACGGACCCTGGTCATTGCGACCCATCACCCGGCGTTGATAGCGATGGCCCATCGGGTCGTGCATATAGTGGCAGGTCAGCGAGTCGAGGAGACGACAGTATGAGAGTGCTGACACCGATAGCCCGGATATGAGACTCCTGATATGAGCACTTTGATAAGCGAACTGCGCCCCTGGCTCAAGCTGCTGGCGCGGCGTCGCTCGCGCATGGCGCTGGGGGCGTTACTGCTGGCGCTGACGGTAGGGGCGGCGATCGGTCTGCTGGCGCTATCCGGCTGGTTTATCACCGCCACCGCGCTGACCGGCGCGCTGCTGGCCGCTGGCGTAACGGCAAGTCTCGATGTCTATGCGCCGGGCGCCGGCATCCGGTTCTTCGCCGTGTTGCGCACGGTGGCCCGCTATCTGGAACGAATCTATAACCATGACAGCGTGCTGCGGCTGCTCGCCGAGCTACGTAGCGGCATGTTCGCGGTCCTGGCCCGGCTCGATGCCCGAGCGCTGGGCCAGCGGCGGGCCAGCGAATGGCTCAATCGCTTGACCGCTGATATCGATACCCTGGATAGCCTCTATCTGCGCTTATTGGCGCCGCCCCTGGTGGCCTTGATCGCTATCGCCCTGGTGAGCGTCCTGTTGGGGATCTTCTTGTTGCCGGCGGGCCTGGCGGTCGGCGGTGTGCTGCTCGCGCTCTGGGCCTGGCTGGTAGTGGGCCAGGCGTCCTTGGGCATGGCGGCCAGCACTCGTCGCGTGGCCACCCTCGATCAACTGCGGGGGCGCATCCTCGAAACCCTGCAGGGCCTTGCCGAGCTTAAGAGTTACAACACGCTGAATCATCATCGGGCATGTATCGACGCGGATCAGGCCGCGCTCTATGCCGATCAGTGGCACTTGGGACGGATAGCTTCCCTGGGTAACGCCTTGGTGGGCCTGGGCGTCAGCCTGGCAGCCGTGCTGGCGCTGTGGCTCGCTGCCGAGGCCTATCGTGCCGAGGCGCTGTCAGGGCCACTGATGGTGATGATGCCGCTGGCGGTGCTGGCCATGGGCGAGGCCTTGGGGGCGCTGCCGGCCTCATTCACCGCGCTGGGGGCGACCCGCGCCGCGGCGCGGCGCCTCAATGCCCTGGGTCGCTCACGCAGCGTGCTCAGCGAATCCGAGACGCCGGGAGTGCCGGTCGCAGGTGCGCCAGCGCTGCGGCTACAGAATGTCACCCTTACCTACCCCGGTGCTTTGACACCGGCGCTGGATGGGCTCGATCTCAGCCTCGAGCCTGGCCAGCGGCTGGCGCTGCTGGGGGCGTCGGGTGCCGGCAAGTCCAGCGTGGCGGCGCTGCTGGTGCGCCTGCTCGATCCGGATCAGGGCGAGGTAGAGCGTGATGGCGTCGCGCTCCACACTTTGGCGCTCGATCAATTGCGCACCCGCACGGCTTACCTCACCCAGCACAGTGAGTTATTCGATGACAGCATCGCCGCCAATCTGCGTCTGGCAGACCCCGAGGCCAGTGAGGTCGCGCTGTGGCATGCTCTCGACGTCGTTGAGCTGGCCGATTGGGCCCGCGAACTGTCTCAAGGGCTCGAGACCCGGGTTGGCGAAGGCGGGCGGCAGCTTTCCGGCGGTCAGGCGCGTCGCCTGGTGCTGGCGCGCGTGCTGCTGCTGGACGCACCGCTGGTGATCCTCGATGAGCCTTTCTCCGGGCTGGACCGTCCCATGGCGGCACGCATCGCCAAGCGTCTGGATATCTGGCTTTGCGGTCGCACCGTGCTCTATCTGGTGCATCAGCTGCGTCACGATGGCAGCGACCCGCCAGGCATCAATCGTTCTTTGACCCTGCGCGACGGTCGGCTTGGCTGATGCGAGCAAACTCGGCCTGTAGCGCCTGCGCGGTCAGCCATGTGCAAAGACTTTGCGTGGATGCCAGACATGCCCCACGATAGGGCAAGACTGAATGGAGAGCGCCATGCAAGACTTCCTTACCCGCCTGCCGAAAGCCGAGCTGCATCTGCATATAGAGGGTTCCCTAGAACCTGAACTGATGTTCTCCCTGGCTCAGCGCAACGGCGTGGCGTTGCCCTATGCCTCAGTGGAAGAGGTGCGGGCCGCCTACGACTTCGACGACCTGCAATCTTTCCTGAACCTCTATTATCAGGGCATGGCGGTGCTGCGTAACGCTGAAGACTTCTTTGACCTGGCCATGGATTACTTTCGCCGCGCCCATGACGAGGGGGTGGTACACGTCGAGCTATCCTTCGACCCCCAGGCGCACCTTAGCCGCGGCATTCGATTGGACGCGCAGATAGAGGGGCTGACCAAAGCCATGCGCCTGGCCGAGCGTGAACTGGGCCTGACCTCGGCGTTGATCATGAGCTTCCTGCGCGACCGTTCCGCCGCCGAAGCCATGGAGGTGCTCGATCAAGCCGCCCCTTACTGGGAGATGATCGACGCAGTAGGGCTCGACAGCGCCGAGCTCGGCCATCCACCGTCCAAGTTTGCCGCCGTCTTCGAACGCGCCAAGGCGCTCGGGTTGCCCCGGGTAGCCCATGCGGGTGAAGAGGGGCCGGCGAGCTATATTCGCGAGGCCATGGAGCAGCTCGATGTCTGCCGTATCGACCACGGTGTGCGCTGCCTCGAGGACCCGGCGCTGGTGGCCGAGCTAGTCGAGCGTCGCTTGCCGTTGACCATATGCCCGCTATCGAATGTGCGCCTCAAGGTCGTCGAACGGCTGGACCAGCATCCGCTGCCGGCGTTGCTCGAGGCGGGCCTGACGCTGACCCTGAACTCGGATGACCCGGCCTACTTCGGTGGCGGCATGCTCGAGAACTTCCAGGCCTGCCAGCGTGCCTTCGGCTGGTCGGAGGAGACCTTCGTTGGCTTGGCCAGAAACGCCATCGAGGCCGCCTTCATGAGCGAGACGCGTCGTGCCGAGCTGCTCAAGCGTCTTGCGGCGATGGCCGGCTAATGGGCCTTGCACCATGACGGTGTCATCCCGGCAGGTCGCTCTATCGCCGCGCCGGACTCTGGCGAGCCTGGGGCTCCTGGTGCTGGCGGCGCTGGCTTGGCTGCCGCTACCCGAAGCGCTGGCAGCCAGCACTCTCGATGCCACCCTGGCCAGCGCCTTCCAGAGCTTTGCCCTGGCCAAGGCGTTGAATGCGGTGATTTCGGTGCTGCAGTCGGTCACCGGGGATGCCCTGCTGGTGCAGATTCAGTTTGGCGAGGTGCTCGACCCGGCCAATGACATGGTCGAGCGTTTCTCCTGGGTGATGTTTGCCTCCACCGTGTCGCTGGCCTTTCAGAAGCTGCTGTTGGGTATCGCCGGCAGCGTGCCGGTCAAGGCGGCGCTATCGCTTTGCTGTGTGGCCATGTTGACGGTGCTGCAGCTGGGCAAGCCTCGTTGGCAAGGGGTTGCCGGGCGGCTCTTGATTATCGCCGCCTTCCTGCGCTTCGCGGTGATTGCCGTGGCCCTGGCCAGTGCCGGCGTCGAAACGCTGTATATCACCGACACTCGTGAGGCCCTATACAGCGAGCTCGAGCAGGATAAAGCGGTGCTCGAGCGAATCGCCGATCAAACGGCACCCGACGATGAGGTGGTCGCCGCCGATGATGCGCAAGACGAGGATCTGGGCTGGTGGCAGGGCCTCAAGGAGCGACTGGGCAGTGGTGTCAAAGACCGGGTTCAGGCCGCCATGGATCGTTTCGATGCCATGACCCAGAGTCTCGTCGAGCTGACCATGCTGTTTCTCGTCCAGACCATGCTTCTGCCGCTGGGCTTTCTCTATCTCAGCTATCGTGGCGCACGCTACCTTGCCGCTGGCATCACTCAGGCACCGCGGCAACCACCTGCGCTGACGCAGGTATGATAGGCCTTCATTGCTGCGGATCTCCTGCCTAAGCGTTTGGTGCCTCGACGGCGGGCACACCGAAAGTCGGCTCGGGGTGTGGCAGTGGTCTAGAAGGCTCCGTCAAGGAGGGGCGGAAGGGAGTCGACCTGTCCCAGTCGAGAGATCCTTTGCCTGCTGTATCAACCAGTTGGAGAAGCGCACGATGCGGGGATCCGTGTCGGGCGAGTCCTTGGTGAGCAGCACGTAGTCATACCCCGTCGCCACCATGCCCAGAGGCGCGATGAGTCTTTCTGCCTGCAGGTCATCGTTGACCAGTGGTAGCGGGCCGATCGCGGTCCCTAAGCGGTCCACTGCCGCCTGCAAGGCGAAGAAGAAGTGATCGAAGAACTGCTCGCTGGATGGCGAACCGCAATAACCGCTTTCCCGTTGCCACTCTCGCCACGCCTCTGGCCGAGTGCGGCTGTGCAGCCATCTCGCCCGAGAAAGGTCGCGGCCAATGACCGTTTCCCAGCAGTCGGGGGCGCAAACCGGTCCGGCGTACTCGGCCCATAGTCGGGTGACGGTATTCTCTTCAGGCAAGACGAAGTTGGTGTGGCGAATCGCGGCGTCACATCCGTCTGCGAGCAAGTCGATAGGGCCGCCCGCCAGCCGTAGGTCGATATTGAGATCGGGGTTCAGTGTGCGAAATGCTCCCAGTCGGGGCATTAGCCAACGCATTCCCAGGCTGGGTTCACAGGAGATGGTCAGAATGGGTGAGCTGCCCTCATGCCGGCGTAGTGCTTCGGCCGTCTCGTCGAGGCGATCGAGCACCTCACTTGCAACCCGCTGGAACCGTTCTCCCGCGAGGGTTAGGTATACCCTGCGGTGGCGGCGGACGAAGAGCTGAACTCCCAAGCGCTGCTCGAGTTGGGCAACGGCTCGGCTAATCGCTCCATGGGTCAGGTGCAACTCTTCGGCGGCGCGCGAGAAGCTCTGATGACGGGCGGCCGCTTCGAAGGCGGGTAATGGTGCCAAGGGAGGCAGGTGTCTCTTTCTGTGAAGATCGCTCACAACGTGTCCGAGTTATTTTCGATTTTTCGCATACCGGGTCTATTTCATACTCGTCCCGAAGGCCACACAAGGGAAGAGACATGTTCAACTTTGCCCAGACCGAGATTCTTGCTGTTGCAGTGATCACCTGTTTGGCTGTTCTCAGTCCAGGCCCCGATTTTGCTATGGTTACGCGCATCGCGGTGATACGTGGGCGGCGTGCTGGCGTATGGTGCGCGATCGGCATTGGCTGCGGTGTTTCGGTCCACCTGACTTATACCCTGTTCGGGTTGGGCGTGGTATTCGCTGGGGAGGCTTGGCTGCTGACGACACTGCGCTACCTGGGGGCCGGTTACTTGATCTGGTTGGGCTTTTCGGCGTTCTGGCCCGATATCAAGGCCCGCCTGTCGGGGCATGCCAATCAGAGCACGGGTGGCGGCGGTGAAGCCGTGTTGGCGGAGCAGCCCGATGGTGGCTCCGCATTCTGGATGGGCTTTGCTTGTAATGCCCTCAATCCCAAGACCATGTTGTTTATCGTTTCCTTGTTCAGTCAGGTCGTCTCGCCACAAACGACGTTGGGTGCCGAGCTTGGTTATGGTCTCTATGTCATTGTTTGTCACATGGCTTGGTTCTCCGTGGTGGCCGTCTTCCTCACATTACCTGTCATCCAGGCACGTATACGCAGGACCCGGCGGTGGATCGAGAGAGTCGTCGGCATCTGCCTGTCGGGACTTGGGGTCAAGTTGCTGGCCAGCGGTTGAACGGCTGTGCCATTTGGCGAGCGATGGCCAGGCAAGAAATCAGGCGAAGGTTGTTAGCGGGGCAAGGAGAGCTGTCCGAGGGCTCGGCCAGCGCAGGCCAGAGTCGTTACCTAGCGTGCGCTGTCGCAAGCGCAGCGGAAACTTGCCAGGGAGATGGGGGTTAAATGGAGTGGCTCACCCAGAATTCCGGCGCGATCAGTGCCGTTACCGGCATCCTGACATTACTGATCTGGGTCTTCTATGCGCAACTGCTCTACAACGGCTATGTTCGCCAGCGGCGCCCGCGGATCATCATCAACCGTGGCAGCGGCAAGAAGCTGTCTTCCCTTTGCCTGATCAGCAACATGAGCGCGGAAGCGATTTTCGTTCAGCATATCATTGCGGTGCTTAAGACCGATGAGGGGGAAAGGCAGCTCGACCTCGTTGACTATCAGCAGTCCGAGCGCGAGCAGCAACACTATCGCAGCCACCAGGGGCCACTCGATTCGGGCGACTACCTGCACGTTGGCAGCTTCAGGAATATTCTCGAGCATCTCACTGCCCAGCATGGTCTCGATGCCGATGGTCGAGGTGACCTACCACCTAGCAGCTATCAAACCCTCGAAATCAGGGTCGTCGCCATCTATGGTTCCGAGGACAATCCTGTCGGCGCGAGGAGGAGCTTTCGCCTCGACCTAGAGGGCGATGATCCTCAGCTCACCCCCAATGGCCTGGACACGCAGCGGCTTTCCAGCCGGCGCCAACGTCACCGCATCAGGCAGTGGATGCAGCAGCTGTAGCCCTAGATCCTAGCCCCTGGCTATTTGCCTAGCGCCTATGCACGCACTCGCCGCCGCTCCAGGTGGCGAAGACGCTGCGATCATCGCCGAGCATCATCAGGGCGAAAAGAAGCTCCCCGAGGCTCGATGGCTCCAGGCTTGCTGTATTGCCGATACGTGCCGTGCGGCGTTCCAGCAACGGCGTGGCCGCCGGGTCGAGCACCACGATATCGGCTTCCTGGCCGGCTTGCAGGGCGCCGATGTGGCGGTCGAGATGCAGCGCCCGGGCATTGCCAAGCGTCAGGCGGTAGAAGCCCTGCCAGGCGGTCAGCGGCTGGCCGAGCAGTTGGCCGACCTGATAGGCGGCCTTGAGAGTGGCGAAACCGCAAAGGTCCGTGCCACCGCCGACGTCACTGGCAAGGCTGGTGGCAAGCCCCGCCTCTCGGCATGCCAGCCGGTCGAAGAGGCCGCTACCGAGGAAGAGGTTCGAGGTGGGGCAGAAGGCGATATTGGCACCGGCTCCGGCCAGTCGTTCGCGCATCGCCTGATCCAGGTGAATGCCATGGGCGAAGGTACTGGTGGGGCCGACCAGACCATAGCGCTCATAGACCCCGAGATAGTCTTTTTGTTCGGGGAACAGCTCGGCCACCCAGGCAACTTCACCGGCATTCTCGGCCAGATGCGTCTGCAGGTGCAGGTCCGGAGCGGCCCTGAGAATAGCGCCGGTTGCCTCTAGCTGGGCGGCCGTTGAGGTGGGTGCGAAACGCGGGGTCAGTGAATAGCCGAGCCGGTCATTGCCGTGCCAGTCAGCGATCAGCCGTTCGCTGTCGGCCACACCGCTGGCGACGGTGTCAGTGAGTGCCGCCGGGGCGTTGCGATCCATCAGCACCTTGCCGGCCAGCATGCGCAGCCCACGGCGCTGAGCGGCGGTGAAGAAGGCCTCCACCGACTGGGGGTGCGAGCTGCAGAATACCTGTGCGGTGGTGGTGCCGGCTCGCAACTGCTCATCGAGGAAGACCTCGGCCACGGCTTCACCGTGGGTGCGCTGGGCGAAACGGCACTCCTCCGGGAAGGTGTAATCGTTGAGCCAGTCGAGCAGCTGGCGGCCGTAGGAGGCCAGGATGTCGAGCTGCACATAATGGACGTGAGTATCGATGAAGCCCGGCATCATCAGCTTGCCGGCGTAGTCCACCACCTCGATGCCGGTCGGCAGCTGGGGTGCCAGCTCGTGATAGCTTGCCACGGCCCGCACCCGGCCATCCTCGAGCCAGAGGGCGCCGTCCTGAAGATAGGACAGGCTGCCCGGCGCCGGCTGGTCGTCTTCGCCAGGGTCGTCGAGAAAGCGCACCAGGGGGCCTCGCAGCACGCGCATGGTGGGGCGGGGGTCGGTCATGAGGAATCATCTCCAGCGGTAGTCAAAGATGTAGCGGGCCAGGGGGTTATCGAGAGTTAAAGTCAGTGCCTGGCGATCTGAGCACTTAGCGGTCCGGGCCGAAGGCCTGGCGCAGTGTATCGGGGGCAATGCCGCGTCTATCCGGCGCATCTGGTCGGGCAGAGGCCAGCGTCATCAACTCGGCTACCACGGCAAGGGCGATCTCGTAGGGGCGCTTGCCGTCGGCGCCGGCAATGCCGATCGGGCAACGCACGCGCGCGATGGCGTCAGCATCATGGCCGGCCTCGGTGAGCCGGCGCTTGAAGCTTGCCCACTTGCTGGCGGAGCCGATCAGGCCGATCGAGGCCAGGTCGTGACGCTCCAGCAAGGCCTCGATGAGCGCCAGGTCCTGGCCGTGGTCATGGGTCATCACCAGAATATCGCTGCCCGGCGACAGCGAGTGCGCGGCGGCTGAGATCGCCGCCGGCTCGGCCCCACTTGAATGAAGCCGCAGGCGTGCTGGTCCCGGCTCGCACGCGGCCCATGGCGGGAAGGCATCCGGGCGGCTGTCGAACCAGTCCAGGCGCCAGGGCAGTGGGGCGATCAGACTCGCCAGGGCCTGGCCGACATGGCCGGCGCCGAACAGGGCGATACGTCGCTCGGCACCGGCGAAGGGTTCGATCAGCACATGCACATAGCCACCGCAGCATTGGCCGGAGCGGCCGCCTAACGGAAAGGCCTCGAGGCTTGGTGCCGTGTCGCCTCGGGTCAGGGCTTGCCGAGCGGCGGCGATCACCTGGAACTCGAAGGTGCCGCCGCCCAGGGTGTCGAAGCTGGCCTCTGGCGTGATGACCATCTTGGTGCCGGGCTCACGGGGCGTTGAACCCGCAGCACCGACCAGGGTCGCCAGCACATGGGGCTGGGCGTCTTCCTGAAGCCGGTGCAGGGCGGCATGCCAGTGGCTGGCCATCTGGAAGCGACCGGCGTCGGCCTCAGGCCTGGACATGGGCATCGTCCTCCCGGGAGTTGCCCGCAGGGTGCTTGTCACCATGGTCTTGCATTGCCGCTATGGCCATCAACACCCGTTCCGGGGTGGCCGGCGTATCCAGCCGCGGACATTGCCCGCCGGGGGCAAGGCTCGCAAGCGCATCGCGCAGCGCCGACCAGACCGAAATCGCCAGCATGAAGGGCGGCTCGCCCACGGCCTTGGAACGATAGATACTCGCCTGAGAGTTAGGGTGTCCCTTGAGCAACTCGACGTTGAAGGTCGCCGGCAGGTCACCGAAGGCGGGAATCTTGTAGGTGGCGGGGCCGTCGCTGAGCAGGCGCCCGGCGTCATTCCACTTGAGCTCCTCGCTGGTCAGCCAGCCCATGCCTTGAATGAAACCGCCCTCGATCTGGCCGATATCGATCGCCGGGTTCAGGGAGTCGCCGACGTCGTGCAGGATATCCACCCGCGTTACCTGGTACTCGCCGGACAGGCTGTCCACGGCAACCTCACTGACCGCCGCGCCATAGGCGAAGTAGTAGAAGGGCCGGCCCTTGGCGGCCTCCCGGTCGTAGTGGATGAGCGGCGTCGAATAGAAGCCCTGGGCCGAGAGCGAGACGCGGCCGATGTAGGCCGCCTGGACCAGCTCGCCCCAGGTGATGCGGTAGCTTTCTTCGCCGCTGCCCGCCATCAGCATGCCGTCTTTCAGCTGCAGGTCGTCAAGCTTCAGCCCGGCCTGTGGCCACAGGTTCTCCAGGGCAAAGGCGAACAGCCGCTCGCGTAGCGTGAGCGCCGCGTCCCGGGCCGCCTGGCCGTTGAGGTCGGCGCCGCTGGAGGCGGCGGTGGGCGAGGTGTTGGGCACCTTGTCGGTGCGGGTGGCGCTGATGCGCACAGATGACAGAGCGAGCCCCAGTTCGCGGGCCACTACCTGGCAGACCTTGGTGTGTAGTCCCTGGCCCATCTCGGTACCGCCGTGATTGATCATCACGCTACCGTCGGTATAGACGTGCAGCAGGGCGCCGGCCTGGTTGAGGTGCTTGGCGGTGAAGGAAATGCCGAACTTCACCGGCGTCAGCGCCAGGCCGCGCCGGATGATCGGGCTTCGGGCATTGTAGGCGCTGATCTCGTCGCGGCGCACCCAGTAGTCGCTGCTCGATTCGAGTTGGCCGATCAGGGTATGCAGCAGGTCGAGCTGTTCCACCTCTTGGCCGTAGTGGGTCGTTGCACGCCCCGGGCGGTAGAGGTTGCGCTTGCGAATGGTCAGCGGGTCTTCGCCCAGGCGGTGGGCGATATCGTCCATTGCCTGCTCGATCAGCATCATGCCCTGGGGACCCCCGAAGCCGCGGAAGGCGGTATTGGAGGCGGTATGGGTGCGCGCCCGGTGTCCGGTGACGCGCGCCGCGCCCAGGAAATAGGCGTTGTCGGCGTGGAACATGGCGCGGTCGACGATCGCCTCGGAAAGATCCGGCGAGTAGCCGCAGTCCCCGATCAGGGTCATGTCGCCGCCCTGAATGACGCCGTTGTCATCGACTCCCAGCCGGTAGCGGCTATGGAAGGGGTGGCGCTTGCCGGTAAGGCGCATGTCGTCGCCCCGGGACAGCCGCAGCCGAGCCGGGCGTTGGGTGCGACGGGCAATCAGCGCGGCGATGCAGGCCCAGGGAGAGGCCTGGGTCTCCTTGCCACCAAAGCCACCACCCATCCGACGTACTTCCACGGTCACCGCATGGAAGGCAATGCCCAGCACCTCGGCGACCAGCTTCTGGGTCTCGCTGGGGTGCTGGTTCGAAGTATGCACCACCACACCTTCGTCCTCGCTGGGGGTGACCAGACAGGCCTGACCTTCCAGGTAGAAATGCTCCTGGCCGCCGATGAACTGCTCTCCCGAGACGATATGCCGGGCGTTATCCAGCGACTGCTGCCAGTCACCGGACTGCTGAACGTGGGTGGGGCGCACCAGGTCATTCTTTTCGGCAGCGGCTACCGGGTCCAGGCTCGCCGGCTGCTCGTCGATCTCGATGATCGCGGCCTTGGCGGCGCGGCGGGCGGCGTCGTGGCTTTCGGCGGCTACGGCGAACAGGCACTGGCCGGCGTAGCTGATCTCATTTTCGACGAAGAGCGGGTCGCCGGGAAAGACCGGGCCGATGTCGGTGTGGCCCGGTACGTCATGGAAGGTGATGACATCGACCACGCCCGGCATGGCCCGAACTGGATCGAGATCGAGCCGCTCAAGACGGCCATGGGCCACCGGCGACAGGCCAAGCGCAATATGCAGTGCCTTGGCCGGTGCCGGCAGGTCGTCGATATAGGTGGCGCGCCCGGTAACGTGCTTGATGGCGCTCTCATGTTGCTGCGCCGCCTTGTTATCTACGCGCTTGCCATCGACGCGCTTGCCATCGGCGCTTTTGCTATCGGCGCTATTGGCATCGACAGATGACGCCTCGCTAGCCATGTCGGGCGAAGAAGCAGCAACAGATAGCTTAGTCAGCGTACGCATCGAGCGTCACCTCCATGGCCGGAGTGTTTGGCGTGTTCGCGCCTTGTGAGGTGGAGGTGACGATCTTGAGCCGCAATCGCTCGAGCAGATTGGCGGCGGCGAGGCGGCGATACGCGCTCGAGCCGCGTACGTCGCTCAAGGGCTTGAAGTCGTTATCGAGGGCTTGCCTGGCGGCGGCGAAGGCTGCCGGGGAGGGTGGCTGATCTTCCAACGCGGCCTCGGCGCCTCGGGCACGGGCCGGAATCGCTGCCATACCGCCGAAGGCCAGCCGGACGTTGCGCAGTCGACCCTCCTCTAGCTGCCAACTGAAGGCGCCGAGAACGGCGGAAATGTCGTCCTCGCGGCGTTTGGAGAGCTTCCATACCTTGAGCTGGCGCCCTTCGGGCAGCCAGGGCAGCCGGATCTCACCCAGGACTTCCTGAGCTCCCAGCGCCGTCTGCCGGTAGTCGAGGAAAAATTCCTGAGCCGGCAGCTCGCGGGCGCCCTCGGGCCCCTCGAGCACCAAGCTGGCATCCAGGGCCAAGAGTACCGGGGGGCCGTCACCAATGGGGGAAGCGTTGGCGACGTTGCCACCCAGGGTGGCGCGATGACGAATCTGCGAGGAAGCGAAGCGGTGCAGCAGCCGGGAGAAGGCCGGGAAGTGCGCCTCGAACACCGGCTCGAACCGGGCGTAGGTCACGGCGGCGCCGATATGCAGCCCCTGGTCGTGTTCTTCGAGCACCTGAAGCTCGGCTAGGTTGCGCAGGTCGATTAGCTCCGGCAGTACCTTGAGCTGCTGGGTGCGCTCGAGCCACAGGTCGGTGGCACCGGCCACCAGACGTGCACTGGGGTGGTCTCGGCGCAGGGCGAACAGCTCGGCAAGGCTTTTGGGGCGATGATAGAGGCTGCCGTCGACCGGGCTGTCCTGAGCGCTTTCCGCCACCCGGGCGGCCAGATGTTCACTTGCGTCCCAAGTAACGCAGCGCTGATCGGCCGGGTAAGCCAGCATGGCTTGAGCGGCGTCGCGGATGGGCCGGTAACCGGTGCAACGACACAGGTTGCCGCCCAGGGCGGCCTCGAGGCGTGCTTGAGAATAGGGGGCAAGCGTGGCTGGTTGGCTACCGGACTCATGGGAGCTGGCCTCATACAGGGTAAACAGCGACATCACGATGCCTGGGGTGCAGAAGCCGCATTGGCTGGCATGACAGTCGACCATCGCGGCCTGGGCGGGATGCAGGACATCGCCCTTGGCCAGGCCCTCGACGGTGACCAGGTGACAGCCCTTGAGCTGATGGGCCGGCAGAATGCAGGCATTGGCACTGTGATAGCGAAGGTTGCCATGTCCGTCTGGCTCGCCGATCGCCACGGTGCAGGCACCGCAATCGCCGGAGGCGCAGCCTTCCTTGGTGCCGGTTGCGTCAAGGCGCGTGCGAAGCAACTCCAGCACGCTGGTGTCCGGGGGGAGGCCGTCAAGCGACTGGGGTTCGCCATTGAGATGGAAATCGATCATCACGCGGTTCCCGGTTGTTATTGTTGGAACGCTCTTGACCAAATGGTCAAGATAATAAAAGGTTGGCGCAAAGCGTCCGACAGTGCAAGGGCTCAGATGTGGCCGTTGCCGGCTTTCACTGGCTGCGGCAAGCTGAGCGCCCGGTCCTGGCTGATGCTTGCTTGGCCGATAGTTTCCTGATCACTACCGTGAGACCTGCGATGACGGTGATTTCCGAGGTCGGCAGTGCGCCGATCAGCTCCAGTGCCAGTTCAAGATCCAGCGCCGGGGACAGCGAGGCCTCGGCGATTCGCCAACGCAACGAGGAGACGATTCTCGAGGCCGCCGAGGCGGTCTTTGCCCAGCATGGCTATCGGGGCGGAAGCGTGCAGGCGATTGCCGAGGCGGCGGGGCTGCCCAAGTCCAATGTGCTTTACTACGTGGGTAGCAAGCGGCGCCTCTATGTGGCGTTGCTCGAGCGCATGATGGCGCGCTGGAATGCCATGCTTGACGATATCAGCGTCGATGACGATCCGGCCGAGGTGCTGGAAGCCTTCATCCGCAGCAAGATGGCGCTGACCCGGGCGCATCCTCGTGGCTCGCGACTGTTCGCCGCCGAGGTGCTCGGCGGTGCGCCCTTCCTGCAGGATTACCTGCGCGGCGAGTTGCGCGACTGGGTGCAGGCGCGGGCCAGGGTCTTCGATCAATGGGCCGAGCGTGGGCTGATGGACCCGGTGGACCCGGTATGGCTGATTTTTTTGATCTGGTCGGCGACACAGCACTATGCCGATTTCGAACCCCAGGTGCTGGGTATCACCGGGCGCGATGCCTTGGGCGAACAGGACTACCAAGAAATCACCGACTTCCTGTGCCGGCTGATTCTCAAGGGTTGCGGGATTTGTCGCTAAGCTGACTCGTTATACAGCGTCGGTATACAATGGCCGCCCGGTCAGGTGGCCGCCCAGGCCACTTCAGTTCACTTGGACGTTGTTACGTTTAGGTTTTCACATTAGACAGTATGAGACAGTGGCGCGCTTTTAGCGGGGCGTGACCCAGACGGACGGCGAGTATGAGCGGTAGTTGGCAACGCGAAGTTTATGGCAGCAATACCTGGGTAGGCAGTCGCGTCAGCGATGAACAAATCGTCGAACAGATCCGTCGGGCGGTGTTGATGCAGCGCCTGCCGCCGGGCACTCGGTTGCCCGAGGTGGCGTTGGGCGAGGCCTTCGGTGTCAGTCGATCGGTGGTGCGCAAGGCGCTGACCCGACTGGTCGCCAACCATGTCGTGGTACAGCGGCCCAATCAGGTGGCGCGGGTGGCGTCTCCCGATGTCGACGAGACTCGCGAGATATTCGCCGCGCGTCGCCTGATCGAGGGTGAGGTGGTGGCGCTACTGACCGGGTCCTTGCCCCCGACGGTGCGGCAGCGTCTCGCGGCTTTGGTCGAGGCGGAGAAGGCCGCCTTCATCCAAGGAGACGAAGAGCGGCGCATCGAGGAGTCGCTGGCCTTCCATCATTGCCTGGCTGAGCACTCCCCCAACCGCACCCTGGGTGCCATGCTTCGCGAGCTGATCTTGAGAACCTCTATCGTCATCGCGCTTTACAAGCCGTCGGACCTGGCGTCCTGCTACCTAGAAGGCGATCATGACGACCTGTTGGCAACGCTGGTCGCAGGGCAGCCCGATGCCGCCCGCGCCAGGGTGCAGACGCACCTGAGCTGCCTCGAGGCGCTGCTCGATCTTCATGCCCCCAGCGGCGCCATCGACCTTAGCGCCCTGTTCGGTCGCAACCACTCGCTCAGCCGGGGCGCCTAGGCGTCGGTTGACGCTGTCTCGGTCCAGCCGCTGATGATCTCGTCGCGTAGTCCTGCGACATCATTTGCCAGCCAGTCGCGAATCTCGAACACGCCCCGGCCAAGCCACTCATGAAGCGCCTGGGTGCTCTGGCGTAGATGGTAGGCGCGGGGCAGCCAGGCCCAGAGGCTGTCTGGCGGCGGGCTGGCAAATTCGGTAGGGGCGGGCAGGACGCTTAGCCCCGCGGCCTCGAATTCGCGCACGGCCCGTGGCAAATGCCAGGCCTGGGACACCAGCGCCACCCGATGAATCCCTTCCTGTTGCAGCATTGCCGCGCTGAAGCGAGCATTTTCCGCCGTATTTCGGCTCTGGGTTTCCACCCAGGTGGTCTCGATCCCAAAACTGTCCCTTAATGCCCGTTTCATCAGTGTGGCCTCGGCACGTGCCTCGCCATGTACCCGCCCACCACTGACCATCAGGGGCAGGCCACTGAGCCGGTGCAGGCGTGCGGCATAGGCGAGGCGTCGCCAGGTAGCGTTGTTGGGCGTATCGCCCCAGCCGAACTCGGGGCTCTGGTAGTCACGGCCACCGCCCAGCACCACAATGGCCTGGGTCGACTCCAGCTCCTCCTGCGTCACTACCGGGTAGGGTTCCAGGCTGGCCCGCAGCCAATGGCTGGCGGTGGGGGTGGCAAGCCACAACAGGCCGCCCACGCCGAGAAGTAGCAGGATGCCCCCCAGCCAGGGCAGGCGGCGCCAGAAGATCAGCCCCAAAACGCCCAGCAGTACGTTGATGACGGGGGGCAAGAGCAGGTACTTGAGCCAGGTCATGGGCGTCCCTAGGGATCATGTTGGTGAATGACGCGCCGCCAGGAAGTACGACGACTCAACCGATATCTACTTTATCAGCAAACTCGCATAAGTCCTCGATCACGCAGCTGCCACAGCGCGGTTTGCGTGCCACGCAGGTATAGCGACCGTGCAGGATCAGCCAGTGGTGGGCATCCTGGCGAAACTCCCGTGGCACATGGCGCAGCAGTTTCTTCTCGACTTCGAGCACGTCCTTGCCGGGCGCGATGCCGGTTCGGTTCGAGACCCGGAAGATATGGGTGTCGACGGCAATAGTGGGCTGACCAAAGGCGGTATTGAGGATGACGTTGGCGGTCTTGCGCCCGACACCCGGCAAGGCTTCCAGGGCCTTGCGGGTGGTCGGTACCTCGCCGCCGTGACGCTCGACCAGCAGTTGGCAGGTCTTCATCAGATTCTCGGCCTTGGTGTTGTATAGCCCGATGGTCTTGATGTGTTCCTTGAGGCCATCAAGTCCCAGCGCGAGGATCGCCTCGGGAGTGTTGGCCTCCGGGAAAAGTCGCGCAGTGGCCTTGTTGACGCCGACATCCGTGGCCTGAGCCGACAGCAGCACCGCGGCGAGCAGCTCGAAGGGCGTACTCCAGTTCAGCTCGGTGGTCGGTTCGGGCATGTGCTTGCGCAGGCGGGTGAATATCTCGTGGCGTTTATGGGCGTTCATGAGGGTTCCGTTTTGCTATTCCCGAGGGTAGTGGCTGTCGTCGCGGCGTCTGTCGTTGTGATGTCGGGTGAGGCTCAGCGGATGGTGCCGGTGACTCTGACTCGCCGACTCTCGGAGGGGCTCTGTGGCTGGTGCGTCGCACGAAGGCGCGCCTTGCGATCATCGACCAGATTTTTCAGGGCGATCAGCAGTCCCGTGGCGAAAAAGGCCCCCGGCGGCAGCACCAGGAACAGGAAGTCGTAATGGGGGAAAACGGTGATGCCCCAATCGGCGGCAATAGGCCCTAGCAGCAGGTCCATCTGGGTGAAGAGGGTGCCCTGGCCAAAAAGCTCGCGCACCGCGCCCAGTACGACCAGTACGGCGGCGAAGCCGAGCCCCATCATCAGGCCGTCGGTGGCCGCCGGCAGTACCGGGTTCTTGGCCGCAAAGCCGTCGGCACGGCCAAGGATTGCGCAGTTGGTGACGATCAGTGGAATGAAGATGCCGAGTATCTGATGCAGCTGATAGGTGTAGGCCTGCATCAGCAGGTCGGCGCAGGTGACGAAGGCGGCGATGATCATCACGAACGCCGGCAGACGCACCGTCTCGGGCACATGATGGCGGATCAGCGACACCGAGACATTGGAGCCGACCAGTACCAGCAGAGTGGCGAGCCCCAGGCCCAGGGCATTGACGACGCTGCCGCTGACCGCGAGCAGCGGACACAGGCCCAGCAGCTGCACCAACGCCGGGTTGTTGGACCATAGGCCGTTGCGGGCGAGTTCATTGAACTGGCTCATGGGGTTGCTTCCTGCTGTTCGGCGTCGGGGGCTGGTGTGTCGGGCATGTCGCCAAACAGGCGCTCATGGTGGTCGCGCACATAGCCAAGGCTGCGATGCACGGCTTCTATGACGGCGCGAGGGGTGATGGTGGCGCCGGTAAAGGCGTCGAAATCGCCGCCGTCCTTGGTCACCGCCCAACCGCCGGGCCCGGGGTCGCTGAGGCTGCGACCGGTGAAGTCTTCGATCCAGTCGCTCTTGCGTGACTCGATGGCATCGCCCAGTCCAGGCGTTTCCTGGTGGCGAGTCACCCGCACCCCGCTGATGGTACCCGACGCGGTGATGCCTACCAGCAGGGCGATGTCACCGCTGTAGCCGTTGGGGGCGATCACCGGCAGCACCACGGCGGCGTCCTGGCTGCTTTGCTCTTGGCGGGCTTTCCCGGGTGCTCGCCATGCGGTGAAGGGAGCCGTCTGGCCTAGCACAGGACTCGCCGGCAGCGTGAAGGCGGAGTCGACAAGGCGCTGGATCTCGAGGCCGGCCAGGGCCTCAGGCAATACCTCTATAAGCTGGTCGTGTTGGCTTGCCTGGCGATTATCCGCGATGCGTTCGGCGGTCAAGGCGCGTGTACCGGCGACGATGCCTGCGGTGAGCATGGCAAAGAGCCCCAGGCCCACGGCGGCTCTGAGAATGGCGCGACGCATTGGCGCACTGGGGCGAGTCTGGGAACGGGAGGCATCGTCTTGCGGCGCATCCTGGCGATGAGAGGGCGTGCTCATGAAGCCTCCTCGTCGTCGAGCCTGGTGACCTTGATGCCGCGATTGGGCCGGGCATGGCCCTGAGTGCGGGGCTGGGTGTAGTAGTCGATGAAGGGCACGGTGAAGTTCATCAGCAGCACGGCGAAGGCCACCGCATCCGGGTAGGCGCCGGTTTCACGGATCAGCATCACCAGCACGCCAATGCCGGCGCCGTAGTAGAGCTTGCCCTTGCGGCTGGTTGCCGCACTGACCGGATCGGTGGCGATAAAGAAGGCGCCGAACACGGCGGCGCCGTTCAGCCAGTGAAAGGCCGGCGAGCCATGGTGACTGGGGTCGACGGCATACAGGAAACTGGCCAGCACGCCCATGGCAGCGAGCATCGACAGCGGGATCTGCCAACCGATCAGGCGCTTGTAGAGCAGCAGCGCACCGCCGGCGAGCCAGGCCAGGGCCACGTTTCGCCAGGCCGCCTGGGTGCCGTCGGGCAAGGGATTCGAGGCCCAGAACTCGCTGGCGAGCAGGGCATCGGGCTTGTGCTTGAAGGCGTCCAGTGGTGTGGCGCCACTCCAGGCATCAACGCCGGTGCCGCTGTTCATGCCAGAGCTCGTGCCAGTGACGCGGGCCAGCAGCTCGCCCAATGACAGACCGTCCGGGCTTAGCAGCCCATGGGGGGCGGCCCACTGTGTCATGGCCGCCGGAAAGCTGATCAGCAGTAGCGCGTAGCCCACCATCGCCGGGTTGAAGGGGTTCTGGCCAAGGCCGCCGTAGAGCTGCTTGGCGACGACGATGGCCGCCACCATGCCGACCAGGATCAGCCATAGGCTGGTGCCCGGTGGCAGTGAAGCGCCGAGTAAGACGCCGGTCACCAGGGCGCTATTGTCGGCGAGCACCGGGCGAACCGTGCGGCGGCGCAGGCGCAGTACCAGTGCCTCCAGGCCGGCAGCAAAGGCACCGGCCAGCAGCACGTTGGAAAGCACGCCCAGGCCAAAGTGCCAGGTGAGGGTCGCGATGCCGGGCAGGGTGGCCAGCAGCAGCCAGGTCATGACCCGGCCGGTGTCGGTGGGCTGTCGGCTCACCTGGCTCTGGTGCATCAGGCTCATGGGGTGCGCTCCTGATCGGTGTCCGGTGATCGCCTTTGTGGGGCCGGCTCTTGGGTGGCGTCTGCCGCAGCATCCTTGGCCGCGGCCAGACGCGCTTCGATGGCGGCGAGATTCTCCCGGGCGGTGGCAAGCTGCACCTCGAGATCTTCGATTTCGCCATCACTCTGTCCTTGCTGCTGCCCCTTGCTGCCCGTCGACTGGCTGACCCGGGCGAGGACCTTTTCGGCCTTGCGTACGGCGGCCTTGGCCGCGGCCTGGGCGATGCGCAGGGACTTGAGGTCGGTATCCGCTGCCGCCGGCTGGTCATGGCCGCGCCCCGTTGAGCCGGGAACGGGTGTGGTGGAATTGGCGGCGATGCCACTGGGGCGTTTAGCGGCCTGGGCTCGCGCCTGGCGCCTCGCTTCCTTTTCGGCTGCTTCACGCTCGATGCGGGCTTGGCGAAACTCGAAGCGATGCTTGGCATGCTCGGCCTTGCGAGCCTCGAAGGCCTGGGCGCGAATCTCGCTCTTGGCGGCACGATAGTAATCCACCAGCGGAATGTGGCTCGGGCAGACGAAGCTGCAGGCGCCGCATTCGATGCAGTCGAAGAGATTGAACAGTTCTGCCTTGTCGTGTTCCCGGGACTTGGCGAACCAATAGAGCTGCTGAGGTAGCAGGCCGGCGGGGCAGGCGTCCTCGCAAGCGCCGCAGCGGATGCAGGGCTGCTCGACGGGTGGCGGTGGCAGCTCATCGAGAGTGGCGGCGATCAGGCAGTTGCTGGATTTGACCAAGGGTAGCTCGAGGCGCGAGAGCTCGATGCCCATCATCGGCCCGCCCATCACCAGCCGGGCGAGGCGGGCCTCATCGAGACCGGCGGCGGCAAGTAGCTCAATCATGGGCGTACCCAGACGCGCCTCGACGTTGCCGGGGCGTGTCAGGGCCTCACCGGTCAGGGTGACAATGCGCGACACCAGCGGGCGCCCGTCGCGTACTGCCTGCAGAGCGGCACGCAGGGTACCGGGGTTGTGGCACAGCACGCCGACATCAGCCGGCAGGCCGCGACTCGGCACCTCGCGACCGAGCAGCCGCTTGATCAGCTGTTTTTCGCCGCCGCTAGGATAGCGGGCAGGGAAATCCTTGAGGGTGACCTCGACGGTTTCCGTGTTGGCGGCCGCGATGGCCCTGTTCAAGGCTGAGATCGCCTCGGGCTTGTCATTTTCGATGCCGATGATGATGCGCTGAGCGCCGCTCAGCCTTGCTATCAGCCGGGCGCCTTCCAGCACGTCGGCGGCATGCTCGCGCAGGGTCATGTCATCGGCGCTGATATAGGGCTCACACTCGGCGGCATTGACGATCAGGGTGTCGATGGCGTGACGCTCGCGCACCCGAGCCTTCACCTGGGTGGGGAAGCCCGCGCCACCCAGGCCCACCACGCCGGAGGCGTTGAGGCGGGCGTACAGGGTGTCGTCAGCGGCGCTGTGCCAGTCGAGTGATGGCAGCAGCGCCCAGTCGTCGCGGATGCCGTCGCCCTCGATCACGATGCAGAGCTCATTGAGGCCGGCGGGGTGAGGTACCGGGTAAGGCTCTATGGCGATGACTTCGCCGGTGATGCTGGCATGCACATCGGCGCTGATCAGGCCCTGTGCTCGGGCCACCCGGGTCCCGGTGGCGACCCGCTGGCCCACTGCCACGCAGGGCTCGGCAGGCTGGCCGACGTGCTGGCCCAGCGGCAGCATCACCCGACGGGGCAGGGCGGCCGTCGCGATGGGGTGCTGGGTGGAGGCTGCCTTGCGCGCCGGAGGATGAATCCCACCGGGGAAGTCGAAGGCCTTAACCATGGGAGGCCTCCTGGCGGGTTGTGTGCGATGGCTGAGCCCGGTCACTGGCAATCAGCAAGGCAGTCGGGCGATGGCCGGGACCCGCCGGCAACGGTGGCCGCCAGGCGTCGACGTCGTCGTCGCGAGGAATCATGTCGATGCAGTCCACCGGGCAGGGGTCAAGGCAGAGGTCGCAGCCGGTGCACTCGTCGGCGATCACGGTGTGCATGTGCTTGGCGGCGCCGAGAATCGCATCGACCGGACAGGCCTGAATGCACTTGGTGCAGCCAATGCACTCGTCTTCGCGAATATAGGCGACCCGCGGCGCATCCTGCGCCTCACCGTCCAGCGGTGTGGCCTCACGGCCCAGCAGATCGGCCAGAGCGGCGATGGTGGCGTCGCCGCCGGGTGGGCATTTGTTAATTACATCGCCTTGGCTGATGGCCTCGGCGTAAGGCTTGCAGCCGGGGTAGCCACACTGGCCACACTGAGTCTGGGGCAGCAGAGCGTCGATGCGCTCAACCACCGGGTCATCTTCGACGCGAAAGCGCTCGCCTGCGTAGCCCAGCAGAGCGCCGAAGGCCACCGACAGGCCGGCGAGCGCGAAGATGGCGGCAAGCATGCCGTGGTCATTGATCCATTCCAGCATCATTCAGCCCTGCCCTACCTGCACGAGCCCCGAGAAACCCATGAAGGCCAGCGACATCAAGCTCGCCGTGATCATGGCGATAGCGGCGCCGTGGAAGGGGCGGGGGACATCGGCCACCGCCAGGCGTTCGCGCATGGCGGCGAACAGCACCAACACCAATGAGAAGCCCAATGCCGCGCCGAAGCCGTAGAGAGCGGCTTCCATGAAGCTCGACTGACGGTTGAGTGACAGCAGCGCCACGCCGAGCACCGCGCAGTTGGTGGTGATCAGCGGCAGGAAAATGCCCAGCACCTGATAAAGCAGCGGGCTTACCTTCTTCACCATCAGTTCGGTGAACTGCACGATCACGGCGATCACCATGATGAAGGCAATGGTGCGCAGGTACTCGAGCCCCAGCGGTGCCAGCAGATAATGAAAGGTCAGATAGCTTGCCACCGAGGACAGCGTCAGCACGAAGGTGGTGGCCAGCGACATGCCCATCGCGGACTCCAGCTTGTTGGAGACGCCCATGAAGGGACAGAGACCGAGAAACTGCACCAGCACGAAATTGTTGACCAGCGCCGTGCTGACCAGGATCAGGAAATAGTGGGTCATAGCCCGCCCATGCAGCGAGAAGTGGATAACCATGATGGGCGCCGTCGAGCAACGACGACGTCAAAGCGAGAATTATAGCGCGGCGGGAGGACGCGTCATACCGGGCCGCCCGTCAGCCTTATGCCCAGTCAAGATCCTTGGACGCTATGACCTGGTTGCGTCCTGAATCCTTGGCGGCGTAGAGCGCTTGGTCGCCGGCCTCGATCAGCTGCTCGGCGCTCAGAGTCTCGGCAGGAGTACTGCAGGCAACGCCGGCGCTGATGGTCACTACTTTTCCCGAGTGTGGAATCCCCAGTGCCTCGATGTCAGCCCGCAGACGATTGGCCGACTCGACGGCGGCTTGCAGAGAGGTGTTGGGCAGCACCGCCATGAATTCCTCGCCGCCGGTGCGTGCTATCAGTTGTTTGGGATGATGGAAATGTGCGCTCATCACCTTGGCTAGCGCCTGCAGACAGGCATCGCCAGCCGGGTGGCCATACTGATCGTTGAAAGCCTTGTAGTGATCGATGTCAATGACCATCAGGGCTGTCGGCTGCTTGCGTCGCTTATTCATCTTCATCGACGTTGTCAGGTGGTCATCGAAGCGACGCCGGTTGGCCAGGCCGGTAAGCGGGTCGCGCTCGGAGAGCTCGACCAGTTCAGCCCTCTGCTGACGTTGAAACTCGAGCAGTTGCTGGAATTGACGAGCCAGAATGCCTATTTCGTCGCGCCGCTTCAGGAGTGACGCGGGGACATCGGTACGCTCCGGGCGCCGAACTTGACGGGTAAAGATCGCGAACAGTCGAAGCGGGTTCAGCACCATGCGCTCGAGCATCCACAGCACCAAAAGCAGCAGTAGTACCACCAGGCTCAGGGTCCAGGAGAGCCCGAGGTTCATCGCTTCGATGCGACTGTTGAGGCGCTGGCGCGGCAAGTCGACATCAATGGAGAGTTGCTCGCCTCTTGGGGCCGCCGAAATGAGCCGGCTGGCACGCATGGTCTCGTCGTCGAGGCGTTCCAGCTTGTGCGGCTGCGCTCCATCGGTCGAGTGTTGCACCTTGATTGCCAGCCCCGTGCTGTTGCGTAGCTTGGTTAGCCATTCTTCGCTCATCGGGCGCACCATGGCGAGCCACCCCCTGAGGGGGCCGCTGCCGTCACTGTGCAGGATGGGCTGAACGCTGACCAAGGCCTTCTGAGGAGATGCCTGCAGCCAGGTAAGGCCCTCTTGTGCTGCACTGCTCGCAATGCGTGTCCTCAGGGTTTCGAGGAAGGGGCGGGCCCACTGGCATTGCGTATCGAGGGCGGCGCACCCCTGCGCTTCCCCACTCATCGGATCAATGCCGCTCAACCAGTAGAGCTGTCCCGATGGCTTCATGAAAGCGATCATGCTGAGGTCGGCATCTTGGAAGATGGAGGTATCGCCTAGATTGGAGGCCAGAAAGTGCTGGTTGCCGTCGCGCATGAACTGGTAGCTGTCATCCCAGCTGGCCCAGTCCATGCTGAGCAATTCCAGGTGGAGCATTTCATTGTCGATGGCGCGCTGTGCTCTATCGAGGGCCTCATGGGCCTGAGTGGACTCATCCTCGAGTAACTCCGGCATGAGGGTGAAGCGGGTGAAAGCGACCAGGACCACCAGCGCCATGATCAACAACCCAAGCAAGGCGAAGACAAAACGGTAACGCAGAGAATGCAGTGCTGAGAGCATGAGTATTCCACCAGGTTGGCGTCCAGGCGCTGGGAGCCTGTCATGTCGCCTGAGTGATCAATGGATGCTTGGGTAGATATCCGTGTATCGGCTGACGAGGCCTTTGCTTGAATGCCTGATGGTGGGAATGAAAAACGCGCAGCCTTGGCTGCGCGCATTGATTCATGGATAGGACGCGTCCGTCGTCCCGGTCATGTCGTCTCGGTCATGTTGTACAGGTCACCATATGGAACAGGTCATAAAGTACAGGCTATAAAGTATAGGTCGTGCTTCAGGTCACACGCTGTCCTGGCTCGGCCCCGGCATGGGGTTCTAGCAGGTAGATGCCCGCGTTCTTGTCAGAGGGCGTGCCGGCCGCCAGCACCATGCCTTCCGAGATGCCGAAGCGCATCTTGCGCGGCGCCAGGTTGGCGACCATGACGGTCAGGTGCCCCTCGAGAGCTTCCGGTGCATAGGCGCTGCGTATGCCGGAAAAGACGGTGCGGGTCTCGCCGCCCAGATCCAGGGTCAGCTTGAGTAGCTTGTCGGCGCCTTCGACATACTCGGCCTTGGCGATGCGGGCGATGCGCAGGTCGACCTTGCTGAAGTCCGCGAAGCCGATTTCTTCGGCAATGGGGTCATCGGCCAGCGGCCCCTTGGCGGTCTCTTTCATTTTTTTCTCCTCGGCGAGGTCTTCCTTGGAGGCCTCGATCATGCCATCGATCTTGTCGCGTTCGATGCGCGTCATCAGCGGCTTGAACTTGGCAATCTGGTGATCCAGCAATACCTCGCGGCGGCTTTCCCAGTTAAGCAACTCGAGCTGCAGGAAGGCCTTGGCATCATCGGCCATACCGGGCACCACCGGGGCGAGATAGACCATCAGCTGACGGAACAGATTGATGCCCACCGAGCAGATGTCGAGCACTTCTTGTTCGCGGCCTTCCTGCTTGGCAAGCACCCAGGGCTCGGCCTCGGCGATATAGGTGTTGGCCTCGTCGGCGAGCTCCATGATGCGGCGCATGGCGCGGCCGAATTCGCGGGCCTCGAACTCCTCGGCGATGGCATCGCCGGCGGCGATGAAACGAGCCACTAGCTGGGGCTCCGCGCAGTGGGCGCTTAGCTGCCCGCCGCCGAGCTTCTTGACGAAGCCGGCACAGCGGCTGGCGATATTGACCACCTTGCCCACCAGGTCGGCGTTGACCCGAGCGGCGAAGTCTTCGAGGTTGAGATCCAGGTCATCGACCCCGGCGGTCAGCTTGGCGGCGAAGTAGTAACGCAGATACTCAGGGTTCAGGTAGTCGGCATAGGTGGCGGCCTTGATGAAGGTGCCACGGGACTTGGACATCTTGGCGCCGTTGACGGTGACGAAACCGTGGCAGTTGACCGCCGTCGGCGTGCGGAAGTCGGCGCCGTGCAGCATGGCCGGCCAGAACAGGGCGTGGAAGTAGACGATGTCCTTGCCGATGAAGTGATAGATCTCGGCGTCGGAATCCGGCTGCCAGTAGCTGTCGAAATCCAGACCTTCGCGCTCGCAGAGATTCTGGAAGCTGGCCAGGTAGCCGATCGGCGCATCGAGCCATACGTAGAAGTACTTGCCCGGTGCACCGGGGATCTCGAAGCCGAAATAGGGGGCATCGCGGGAGATATCCCACTCGTTGAAGCCGGATTCGAACCATTCCAGCAGCTTGTTGCGGATCTGCGGCTGCACATGGCCGTCATTGATCCACCCCTGCATGAAATCGGCGAAGTCAGGCAGCTTGAAGAAATAGTGGGTGGAGCTCCTCACCTCGGGGGTGGCGCCGGAGATGGCCGAGACCGGGTCGATCAGCTCTGCTGGCGTGTAGGTCGCGCCGCAAGCTTCACAGTTATCGCCGTATTGATCATCGGTCTTGCACTTTGGGCAGGTGCCCTTGATGAATCGGTCAGCAAGAAACAGGCCCTTGACCGGGTCATACATCTGCTCGATGTCACGGGTCGCGATATGTCCCTTGTCGCGAAGCCGGGTATAGATCAGCTCGCTGAAATGGCGGTTCTCCGCTGAGTGAGTCGAGTGATAGTTGTCGAACCCCACGCCGAAGCGGGCGAAGTCGTCCTGGTGGTCGCGGGAAACGCGCTCGATCAGGGCCTCAGACGTGATGCCTTCCTGTTCGGCGCGCAGCATGATGGCGGTGCCATGGGCATCGTCGGCGCAGACATAGTGGCACTGGTGCCCGCGACTTTTCTGAAAGCGCACCCAGATATCGGTCTGAATGTATTCCAGCAGATGGCCGAGGTGGATCGCACCGTTGGCGTAGGGCAGGGCGCTGGTGACCAGGATCTTGCGTGAATGGCTTGCGGAGTTCGACGCGGAGTTCGACATAGTGGCGCGGGGTTCCCGTAACGTAGTGCGTGAGGGACGAAGAGGCCTCGTCTAGGCAGCAACCGCCGCTGCCGGGCATCGTCCCTGACGTGATGACCATGAAATCAGCAAAAGATTGTAGCATTTTCGCCGCTGCCTGCATCCGCCGCCGGTGTCGGTGAAGGGCGACGTTTGGCCTGCCTCATGCAAGGGGGTAGAGTCCTTCCACGTTGCCTGAGGCGGCGCCCATGGATTCAGGTCGTGCCCGGCAAACTCATCGCGCTAACGTCACGCATGGCTCAGTGATCCTTCACATGAGGTAAATTCGTATGCGTTTCACTCCTATCCTTGCCCTGCTGGCGCTGACTACTCTGGTCGCCGGCTGTGCCGGCGGCGCCATCGCGCCCAACTACACCAGCCAGAACCCCGATATCATGCGCATCGGCAACGAGCGCCCGGCGGATCCACAGGTCAAGACCGAAAACCTCGGCTCCTACTGCGTCAAGGTCACCGAGACCTGGAGCGAGCAGGGCAAGACGCCGGACGGTAAGACGCTGTGGGCGCTGGACACCCAGCGTAACGTGGTGCCCTGTAACTGAGCCCCGTCGGGTCGCTATCCATCAATCCGCTATCATGATCGAGGACCCGCGGCGCAATGCGCCGCGGGTTTTTTGTAGGTGCCCGGTAGTAGAGCTCCTTTTCAGGTGTCTTGCCTGAGCGTTTGCCGTTCCGGCACGTTGCAATGCCTTCCGTGCTATGGGCTATCACATGTCCCGCTAGGCTAGTCAAACCAGTGACAGCAGGGCGCAGGTCAGCAGGTCATTATCGTAATAGGGCGCACTGTCTTCGCTGATCAGCCGAGTATCGATCATCGTGATGCCCCGCTCGGCCCAGCGGGCGGCCAGTTCCTCGATTGTGAGCTCCAATGCATAGTCGCCGCGCCGGCTATCGAGGAGCACGAAGTTCAGCAGCTCGTCGGTCGTGGCGGTTTCGCCGGCATCCAGGCGCAACTGGTCCAGCAACGTATCGAGCTGGCGCTCGAGACTCATGCCGAGCTGCTCGGGATCGACCCCGGTATTGGGAATGAATACCTTGGGGCTGGCATTGTCGCGGATTGCCTGACCCACGCCTGCCGGCAGCAGGTTGGCGATCAGGCTCGAGTAGAAACTGCCGGGTGGAAAGCAGATCAGCTCTGCCGACGCGATCAGTCGGCGGTTCTTCTCGCGCAGTTTGGCGGTGACGGGCACATGAGCCTCCGGCTGTCGGGATAGCCCGAGGCCGACGATCGGCGAGCTGAGCGGTACCACCTCCTTGCCGGTGAGGCGGTGTTGTCCAAGCAGGGTCTCGCCGTTTTCCAGTTTGGCCGCCAAGTGATAATCCCGGTTGACGATGGCCCGAACCGTGCCGCGCACATGCACCAGCTTGGAAAATAGGAAGATGATCGGGTCCAGGTGCTGATGATTGTTGAGGTAACCGCCGGCCAGGATCAGGTTGCCGATACTGGCCCCGCGCAGGTCGAAGTCGTCCGGCTTGGCGGCGCAGAAATAGCCTAGCTGGTGGCGAATCAGCTTGCGCATGGGGTTGGCGATGTCGCGCATCAGCGGGTCGCTGCCATCGGCCAGTGCCGACAGCATCCGCTCCAGCTCTGTAGGTGACTGGTCCTTGGGCAGGCGATATTGAAATAGGCGGTATACCTCGGGATGCCCAAGTATCGAGTCATCGGCCAGTGCCATCAGGCGACTGCGCAGGTCACCGATGGCCGGCATGCGAAACGCATCGCGCAGCTTGGCGGAGCTGCCGCCGGAGTCGAATGGTGTGACCAGGTGAATCGAGTTGTGGGTGTAGTGCTGCAGATTCTTAGACAGGCCGTTGAGTGCTGACCCCCCGCTGAAGAAGAGCAAGCGTGGACCGAGTTCGGGCGTCTTTTGGCAGCGTCGGATCCGCAACGGGTCCGGCACCTGGGCACTGCGTGTGACCCTGACATTGATCATCTTGGCGTCCTGAAGAGTGGCGCTTCGCTGAGTTTCAACGATCATCCACGCCATATCTGTCAAGTCAATGACTGTAACCAGCGGTTCATGGAGTTGATGGTATGATTTTGCACATATCTGAATCGTGCGCAGCAAGGATCCTATGCCCTACCGACAAACCGACTTGCTACCTGAGGTGCGCAACACGGCGCGCGCCCTGATTCTGCGTGATCATCAGGTGTTGCTACTGCTCAAACAGGACGAGCGCTATGCCCTGCCTGGAGGCGCACAGGACACGGGGGAAACGCTTGAAGATGCCTTGCAGCGAGAGTGCCTTGAAGAAATTGGTACCCATGTCGATGCACCGAGACTGGTGACGGTATGCGATGTGTTCAAGCGCAAAGACACCGTGCCGCCCAGCCGGCGCCACTTGGTGGATTTCATTTTTCTCTGTCTGCTGCCCGCCGACTATATCGCCGGCAACGGGCCTCAGCCGGACAAGCGTCAGTTGGACGTGCGCTGGGTCGATGTAGCAGCGCTCCCCGAGCTTACGTTTACCCCTGAATATCTCTCCACCTGGTTGCCGTCGCTGGTTTGCGCCGCCGAACAGGGCTCAACCACTGTGGCTTATGCTGGCGCTTTTCATGACGACCCGACCGCCTAAAAGTATCCAGGACAACCTGCGCTTCCTGTGTGTTGAAGTGGACTCGCAGTTGGCCAGTTTCGAACAGTTTCTGCAGACGCCCACCACAGCCATTGTTCACCGGCTTCTCGATCGCCGTGGCTATGCCTATAACCTCAAGATGCGCATCCATAACGACTGCATGAAGCGGTTGTCGGCCAAGAAGCACCGGCGGAGCAGTCTGCCGCAGATGCTTCGCAGTATCGAACTCATTGCCACCGATCTCGAACGCCTCACCGAGCTTACGCGGGACTGCATCAGGCAGTTGCAGGAGATAGACGATCTGGCAGGGCTCGAACCGCAGGCGCTGCGCGCCATGGTGCAAAGCATTCGCAGCGGCATTCAGCTCGTCGAGCCGGCGATCGGCGAGAACGATACGCCCTTGGCCCTGCGGCTTGGGCAGTTGCAGAACGGCCTCGAGGAAGCCTATCGCCAGCGTCTAGCCAGCTATGTTGCTGCCCTGAAGAAGAAGGACAATACCGAGGAGCTGACGCGGGGCCTCTTCGTCGCTCATGCCATTCGCCAGATGGCGGCGACGCTTATGCACATCAGCGAAGTGATTATCTCGGCCAACCTCGGCCAGCCGGTCAACTTCGAGCGCTATCACTCCCTGCAGTCGCTGATTGATGACATTGATACCCCGGATGAGGCGCTGCGCATCGAGCCGCTGGCTGAGACGCGCTCGGGCAGTGGGATCTCCGGTATTCGCTCGCCGAATGACCAGAACAACGGCTATGTCGCTATCTTCAAGGACGGCGTCAAGCGCAAGGTGAAGGAAGAGCGTCAGGGCGTCGAAAGCTGGCACGAGATCTATCCGGGCCTGGCGCCGAAGATTCTGTCCTATCAGAAGCGGGGGCAGTCCGCGGCCCTGCTGATCGAGCATCTACCCGGCCTGACGTTCGAGCACTTGCTGCTCAATGAGTCGTCCGACCTGGTCGATGAGGCAGTGACCTATTTGACTCGCACGCTGCGCTCGGTATGGCAGGAGACCTTTACCCCCAAGAGCGTGGCCGCACGCCATATGCAACAGCTTCAAAAGCGCCTGGACGACGTTTACAAGATTCATCCTGAGTTTCACCGCGGCGACTTGCGCCTGTGCGGCGTCGACCTGCCCGCTTTTGACACTCTGGTCGAGCAGGCCAAGGCGCGCGAAGCATCGCTGGTGGCGCCTTTTGCGGTGTATATCCATGGCGACTTCAACGTCGACAATATCATCTATGATCCGCTGGAGAAGCGAATCAACTTTATCGATCTGCACCGCTCCAGCTACATGGATTATGTACAGGACATCTCGGTATTCATGGTCTCCAACTACCGGCTGCAGATCATGGATGCCCCGCTGCGTCAGCGCATCATGCGGGTGGCCATGGAGATTTATCGGGTGGCGCGCCGCCACGCCAACCGACAGCAGGACACGACCTTTGAACTGCGCCTTGCGCTGGGGTTGGCGCGTTCATTTGCGACCTCTACCCGCTTCATCCTGGATAAGTCACTGGCCCGCAGCATGTTCCTGCGAGCGCGTTTTCTGATCGAGATGGTGCTGGCGGCGGACATCGGCAAGGCCGACAAGTTTAGAATCCCTCTGAAGGAGATCTTCGTTGACTAACCCCAACATTGGTGTGGTCGGTATTCCGGGCAAGTGGTCCACCGAGGTGCTGGCCGATGCCGTGGAAGCGCGAACCGGTAACCGCCTGGTGATCGACATGGCCAAGGTCGCCCTGGACCTGAGTAGTGGCGCCTTGCACTTCCAGGGTCAAGACCTCGCTGAGCTGGATGCCCTGATCGTCAAGAAGATCGGCGGCGAGTACAGTCCCAATACGCTCGACCGGCTGGAGTTACTGCGCATGGCCGAAGCTAGAGGGGTCAAGGTCTTCAGTGGTGCTGAGAATATCCTGCGCCTGATCAATCGGCTGAGCTGCACCATCAGCTTGCGCAAGGCCGGCATTCCGATGCCGGAAACGCTGGTCACCGAAGATGTCGACCAGGCCGCGGCGGCGGTTCGCGAGTATGGGGAGGCAGTGTTCAAGCCGCTGTTTTCCACCAAGGCCCGCGGCATGTGCGTGATCAAGGCCGATCAGCCCAAGCGCGAGCTGCGCCGGGATATTGAGGCATTTCGTCGCCACAATCCGATGATGTATCTGCAACGCAAGGTTGCACTGCCGGGCCGCGACCTGGGGATGGTGTTCCTCGCCGGGCGCTATCTGGGGACCTACGCACGGGTTTCCCAGAGCGATACCTGGAATACCACCATTCACAGTGGTGGCCGCTATGCTGCCTATGAGCCACCCGAGTCGATGATCGAGTTGGCTCGGCGAGCCCAGGCACCGTTTGGCATGGATTTCACCACCGTCGATGTGGCCGAGACAGCGGAAGGGCCGGTCGTTTTCGAGGTATCGGCATTCGGTGGTTTTCGCGGAGCCCTCGAAGGAGCTGGCATCGATGCGGCGGCAGCCTACACCGACCATGTGTTGGCCTCACTATGAACGATACGATCAACAATGGCCGTCTAATCAGCGTGGAGGAGGCCGCCCAGGCGCTTTGCGGCGATGTCAGCCTGCTCGAGACGCCCCTGATGATGGATGTTGGGCGCCGCATTCTAGCCATTCGCTCCAATTCGCGCACCTTGCTCGACTCCCTGCGCCGCTACTTTGCCGCCTACCTCGCACCGGACGGCGTGCCTGATATCGAGGTGCTGGCCATCGAGGGCACACCGCCGGCCATGTCGCTGAACTTCATCGACTGGGCTCGCGAGCCCGGCAAGACGGGCCGTAAGGACAGCTATGTCGACCTGTTGGGCGGGCGACTGTTACGCAAGGTGCGCACCG
This sequence comes from Onishia taeanensis, assembly GCF_013349955.1. Taxonomy (GTDB): domain Bacteria; phylum Pseudomonadota; class Gammaproteobacteria; order Pseudomonadales; family Halomonadaceae; genus Onishia; species Onishia taeanensis_B. The sequence continues at coordinate 100,692 of NZ_JABVXC010000007.1, forward strand.
GCATGGTGTTCCTGCAGAGTGATACCTGGCGCATTGCCGCTGGCCCTTGTGAGGCCAACGACAATCAGGTCATCAACTTCATCAATGCCCAGTACATGAATGACCTGCAGCGGCATGACTGGCTGATCTGCCATGCTGCGGGGCTGGTGCGTGGCGAGCGCGCGGTGGCCGTTGCCGGCTTTTCCGGCGGCGGCAAGTCGACGGTCATGCTGCGTGCCATGGAGCATCCTTCGCTCGATTATTTGACCAACGACCGGCTGTTTATTCGCCAAGACGAGCAGGGCGTGCAGGCCGCGGGTATTCCCAAGCTGCCGCGCATCAATCCTGGCACCATCGTGCATAGTGAGCGCCTGTCACCGCTGGTTTCTGCGGCGCAGCGCGAGCATTGGCTTGCCATGCCGAGGCAGGCGCTGTGGGATCTTGAGGAAAAGTACGATGTGATGATCGACGAGCTGTATGGAGCCGAGCGTATGCGACGCGAGGCCCGGTTGGCGGCGGTGGTGATTCTCAACTGGCGGCGCGACGGCCAACAGCCGTTGCGCTGTGAGCGGGTGGACCTCAACCAGCGACCTGAACTGCTGGACGCACTGATGAAATCCCCAGGGCCCTTCTATCAGGATGCTCATGGACGATTCCTGAGTGACCAGGTGCCGCTTGACCCTGAGCCCTATCTGGCGGCGCTGGGTGAAGTGCCCGTCTACGAAGTCAGTGGCACGGTCGACTTCGATCTGTTGGCCGACCACCACCTGCCGGCCTTGCTGGGCCTGAAGGGGGACGAGTCGCCAGAGAGGGCAGAGCGAGAAGAAGGCAGAGCGCCATGAGCCGGCAACCGATACATCGAGAGCTCATGCTGCTGCGGCACGGCAAGTCGGACTGGTCGCAGCCGGTAGCGGATGAGCAGCGGCCCTTGAAGAAGCGTGGCAAGCTCGGTGTCCAGCGCATGGGCGCCTGGCTGGCCCAGCAGGCGCAAGTGCCCGAGGCGGTGCTGGCCTCCCCGGCGCTGCGGGCCAGGGTCAGTGCCGAGAAATGCCTCAAGGCCATGGGCGAGACGACCGATGGCCTGGAAATGGATCCGGCCCTCTACCATGGAGCGCCAGAAACGCTGGTGGCGCGCATCGCCCGCACGCCGGACACCATCCAGCGCCTCATGCTGGTGGGACATAAGCCGGATCTTGAAGATTTGCTGCACTATCTGTTGCCCGAGCCACCGGCGCTGGCAAGTGACGGCAAGCTATTGCCTACCGCCAGTCTCGTCCGTCTCGCGATCGATGGTTCCTGGTCGCAGCTCGCCCCGGGTGCCGCTCGATTGTTGGATATACGTCGGGCGCGGGAGCTTCCCAGGCACTTTCCCTTTCCATTTCCCGATGGCCCCGAGCGTCGTGAGCGTCCAGCCTATTACTATGTCCAGTCGGCGGTCGTGCCCTATCGGGTGCACCAGGGACGGCTCGAGGTGCTGGTGATTGGCTCGAGCAGCAACCGCCATTGGAGTCTTCCCAAGGGCATTGCCGAGCCGGGGCTGAGCCTGGAAGCCTCTGCCCGCAAGGAGGCCCTGGAAGAGGCCGGCATCGAGGGAGACATCGATGCTGCGGCGCTGGGTTACTATCATTACCGGAAATGGGGCGGGTGCTGCGAGGTTACCGTCTTTCCCATGCGCGTCACTCGGGAATTGGCCGACCAGGCACTTCAAGAACCGCAACGGGCGCGGCAATGGATGCCGGCCGAGCAGGCGGCCGAATGCCTTCGCCAGCCAAGCCTCGGTGCCATGGTGCACGAGCTGTCGAGCCGTCTTGCTTCAGCCGCTGCTGAAGCATCCCCGGCCAAGAGGCCCTCATCATGACTCAGCGCCGATCCAGTCACCGGCCACCCCGACTGTTGGCCGCCTTGGTACGCCACGGTGACTACCATCAGCTTCCCGACACCCCCAGCGCTCACCAGCCTTTCCCCCTGACGTCGGACGGGCGTGAGCAGGCCACGCGAGCAGGGGGCGAGCTGCGTGACATGCTGGATACCTTCGGCTGTGACCTGGCGCCACAGATCGACAGCTCGAATCTGCTGCGAGCCTGGCAGACGGCCAGCCTGATTCAATCGGTCCTGGCAGAGGGGCGGCACGGCGTATCGGTTCACGGCTTCGATGCTCTGGCCGAACGTGGTTTGGGCAGTGCCGCCAATCTAAGTGCCGCGCGGATCGAAGCGGTCATCGCCGAGGACCCACGCTTTTCATGCTTGCCGGCCAACTGGAAGTCGGACAGCCATTTTCGCTTGCCCCTGCAGGGGGCGGAATCGCTGATGGACGCCGGGGAGCGGGTCGCAAGCCACTTGACGGCGCAGATACAGGCGTTGCTACGACACGGCGAAGGTCACAGAGAAGGTCACGGAGAAGCTGATGTGCTGAAGATATTCGTGGGTCACGGCGCGGCGTTTCGCCATGCGGCCCATCATTTGGGGGTGCTTGCCTTCGATGATATTGCCCGATTGAGCATGCACCATGGCCGGCCGGTCCTGCTGGAATATCGTCAGGAACAGGGCTGGCGTCATATCGCAGGCGAGTGGAAGGTGCGTCGACAGCACGCGCAGTTCCGTGATTGAGCCTGGCTGTTCTGGGCTTCTGGCAGATCGTGAGCATGGCCGTGCTGGCTGATGGCTGGCGTCATGCCTATGTCATAAGCGCGTCATACCCTTGATGGCATTTTCAAATGGGAGCCGGATCATGGCGAATCAATACGCTGACGCAGTGCTTCCACGCTATAAGGGCAAGCGCTGGATTCCCGAGGGGTTGCCCAGCACGGCTGAACCCTGGCTGCTTGGCGGCGAACGTGCGGCAAGCGATGTGCACCGCCATCGGCACGATTTCTCGCAAGTGATGGCCCATGCGGCTTCAATGAGCCCCTTGAAGTGGCCGAAGCGTCCCGTCTACTTTGTCTCGGACCCCCATGCGGATGCCGCTGCCTTTACCGCCTCTCTGGTGGCGTCCGGCGGGGTGAAGAAGACCGGCCCCGAGGATAATGATTTCAAGCTGACCAAGCGCGGCCGCAAGGGCCTGTTCGTGATTGGCGGCGACTGTCTCGACAAGGGGCCAAGCAACCTCGAACTGCTGCGTAGCGTCAAGGCGCTCTTCGACAGTGGGGCGCGGGTCAAACTGCTGGCCGGCAATCACGACGTGCGCCTGCTGATGGGCTTGCGTGCCCTCGAGGAGCCTCGCTCACCCCAGACCGAACACCTCTTCGTGCGCATGGGCAGCAAGGTGGTACCGTTATTGCGCGAGATACACGATACCTACCTCAAGGATCGCAAGAAGCCGTTGAAAGGCATCCCGAGCGCTGAGGAATGTCGGCGGCGGCTGTTTCCCTCGGATAACTGGTTCGAGACGTTTCCCCCTCAGGCCGGCCGGCTGATGCTCGAGCGAAACATCGAACGTGAGCTCTCGCGGATGCGCAAGAAGGTCGACTCCTTCGAAGAGGCCTGCCAAAAGGCGGGGCTTTCCATGCGTGAGGTCTATGCCACGGCCCTGGAGGCAAAGGCCCAGTTCATGCACCCCAAGGGGGATTTCGCCTGGTTCTTCCGGGCCATGCAGTTGGCCCATCGCGAAGGCTCCTTTCTGTTCATCCACGCCGGCCTCGACGATGGCATCACTGAAGTGATCGAGAACGAAAGCGTCGAGTACCTGAACCGGATGTACGATGATCAGATCAAGCATGACCTTTTCGAGTTCTACTACGGCACGTTGGCTAACACCATGCGCACCAAGTACCGTAAGGTCGACTTGCCGCTGACCCGCCAGGGCGTAGACCGCGCCTTCCGGCTGGGAGTACATGCCATCGTGCATGGTCATATCAATCGCACCACCGGGCAGCAGATCATGCTCAGGCAGGGCATGATGCATATCCAGGGTGACATCACCCTGGATCGGAATTCGCGACGCAAGGAAGGCCTCGAGGGTCACGGCATGGGCGTCACCATCATTCATCCCGATGGCAAGATTATCGGCATCAGCAACGACCATCCCCACGCCAAGGTGTTTGAGCCGGCTCGCCACCTCTCACCAGCAGCGATGCTGGATGCCTGACGAGCTTTACTTGGCCTCGGTATCTTGGACCCCGCCTCATTCATCGCAAGGAATCGATTCACTCCATGGACACTGAGAAGACTACGTTCAGACATGAATCCCTGCAGAGCATCAAGGGACTTCAGGAGATCCTGAAGTCGATCACCAAGGGGCTGGCCAAGGGCGTCCTGTCATTTTCCGACGAAGAAGGTGAGATTCATCTGATGCCCAAGGGACTGCTCAATCTCAAGGTGACGGTGCGCAAGGAAGACAGTCATCACCGCTTGGATATCCGCATCTCCTGGCAGGACGCTAGACCGCAGGGCAAGAAGCAGCTCCAGGTCGGCCACGACCGAAAGTAACAAGGCCTTCACTAACCTTTGCGGCCAAAACGCAGCGCCTGGTTCGATTCCTCGTTCAGGCATCTTTCCGGCTAAGCTCCCCCGCCATCATCAGCGGTGCAGGCGTTGGGCGACAGCCCTGAGAACCCGCGGGCATCAGATAAGCAGCCAGCATTGGCTGCATGCTCTTGAGCACCTGAACCGGTAGCGATGAGGTGAAGCGGTAGTCCTCTGCCTGGCCGCCCAATACATAGGCGGTGAGGGTGCCGAAGTGGCGGTCGCCCAGAAAGAACACGAAGGTCGCGGTGCGGTTGCGTGCTCGGGAGTCGGTCACCTGACCGGTTCGAGTCACCGTTTCTATACGGTTGTCGCCGGTGCCGGTCTTGCCACCTACCGTCATGGGGCTGCCATCCGGCAGGAGGAAGGTGCCGGCCAGTCGCCGGGCGGTACCCGCCTCGACCACGCCGATGATGCCGTCACGCAGCACGGCAGCCACTTCCGGTGCCATCACCCTGACGCCGGGTGTCGAGCGGGAGAAGCGCGTCTCGAAAGGGGTGTCGGTGGCGAAGTGCAGGCCGTCGATGCGTATCGTGGGTTTGCGCACTCCTTCATTGAGGATGATCCCCATCAGTTCGGCGAGCGCCGCCGGGCGGTCCCCTGAGCTGCCGATGGCGGTAGCAAGCGAAGGTACCAGCTGTTCGAAGGGATAGCCGAGCAGGGCCCAGCGCCGGTGCAGGTCATCGAAGGCTTCCACTTCCAGCATGCGCCGGATGCGGCTGTCCCGTGCCTGGCGGTGTCGGGTGCGGACCAGCCAGGCATAGCTCTGCTGGCGCTCCTCGATGCTGGCCAGCATCACCTCTTCGCGGCTGGCATCGGGGTGAGTGCCTAAATAAGCTAGCAGCCATAGCTCCAGCGGATGGACACGGCTTAAATAGGCGCGGTCGTTAAGGGAGTAACGGTCGGGGGCGTACTGCCAGTAGAGCGCGTCCAGCTTCTTGTCATCCAAGACCTGATTATCCGCACTGTCGGCCGATAATGTCTCGCGCAGCAAACGGCGAAATTCATCGGCAGTTTGCTCGGGCATCAGGTAGCGATACGCTGCGGCCAGCCGCACCGGGGTGGTATGAATGTGACGAAACAACCGCACCAAGCGGGCCTTGGCATCAAGCGTGTGATAGCGCTGCCAGAAGCGGTCGAGGAATATCCGTCCCTCCTGGTCGGCGAAGCGCGAGATATAGAGGTCACGACGTGGGTCGCTATCATCTTCCAGCAGGCGTCGGTTGTCCGGATTGGCATAGACGTGATGGTTGACCAGGTCACGCAGCAGTCGCACGAAGGGCAGGTTGATGGACTGGTGCAGCGCATGCTCGAGGGTGGGGCGTCGGCCATTGTCCTCGCGGCGGAAATTCGTGAAGGTATGAATTCCCCCGCCGGTGATGAAACGCTCGTAAGGGCTCGCCGAGTAACGACGCTGCATGGCCGCCTCGAGCAGTGTCTTCAGCGGCAGATCCGGGTCGCGGATCAGTTGGTCCACCACCCAGCGCAGCAGAGCATCACGGCGATCGACGTCGACGCGGAGAAGCGCCTCTCGAGGCTGCCCGCTATAGCGTTCATGCAGCTCGGCAATGATCTCGAGATAGCTCGCCAGTACTCTCAGCTTCGCCGTTGAGCCCAATTCCAGCTTGCTGTCCTGATTGATGTCAAAGGCGGTGCCGTTGGTGTCGGTCTGCACGCGCACCTGAAAGCCCTCATCGCTGCGCTCGAAGAGCGTGAAGCTGTAGCGCACCCCGGCGGCGGTCTCGGGTCGATCGAGTAGATGATGGCCGAAAAGACCCGCCTCGGCCGCAGCCGAGGGATCTTCGAGCCGCTGTAGGTATGCGCTGACCCTGTGCTGAAGGTCGGCGTTGAGGGTCGTGGAGGCTCTCAGGTCAAGCCGATCAAGCTCGTACAGTGAGACATCGAGCAAGGAAGCCAGCCGCCCGCGAGCCAGGCGCAGCCCCTTATCGGTATCGACCCGCAGCGAGACGGGGGCTGACTGGAAGTCGCGGAAATCGAGCGACTGGGCAAGGGCTGCATCGCGCAGCTCGGGGTCGATGAGCCCTTGCTCGGCCATCAGGCGCAGGTAGGAAGCGCTCAGTTCGGCCAGGTCGTCATGGCCTGCCCGCAAGTAGTGTGATGGGCGCCGCTGGGCGATCATCAGGGCCACCACTTGCCGAAGGGCCTGGCCGCGGGCGGCCAGAGCCGCGGCGCCAGTCTCATTCGATGCCAGTGCCAGGATGACGTCATCGAGCTCGGCGCCGAACCATACCCAGAGACCATCGCCCAGGCCAAGCACTTCTCCATAGCCCGGTGCGGCGGATAGCGGCACCGAGTTGAGGTAGTCCAGCGCCACGTCCTGACGGGCGGTCAGTGTCTCGGGGCCTTGACGGTAGGCACGCACGCTGGCGGATACCATCTGTCTCAGCTTCTCCTGGGCTGACATCGTCAGGCCGCCTGGGGAGTGGCGGTACTTCTCGAGCTGGGTGGCGAGGGTGCTGCCACCCGACGACTGGCCCGGCAAATTGATCGCTTCACCGACCTGAGAAACGGCGGCGCGGACAAAGCGTGGCCAGTCCACGGCCGGATTGGCGTAGCGATATTCGTTGTCGAGTAGATCCCGGTTTTCGATGAACAAGAGGCTCTTGAGCACCAGTTCAGGCACCTCTTCGAAATGGGCGAAGTGGCGCTGCGGATTGGCAAAGTGGTGCATCGTCTCGCCACGACACTCCGTGAGCGCGAGCCCTGCCTGGGTTTTCTCGCGGTAGGGCACGAAGAAGCCGCGGTTGGCATAGTCGAGCAATGCCGGCGACATGCGCACTTGCTGACTGACCTCGAAGCCGCGTTCTTCCAGGCGTTGCTGCCAGTGCGGCAGACGGGTGTAGCCCAGGCGCTCGTCGAAGGGACCATGACGGGGAAAAACAAGGCGGTCGCTGGAACCATCCGCCAGGGTGTAGCCAAGCCGCTGAGCGTATTCGGAAATCTCCCGGGCCTGCCAACGCGATGAGCGTGCCTCGTTGACCAGCATCAGGGTCATGATCGTCAAGGCGACTAGCGTGGTCAGCAGCCATAGCCAGCGAAACCAGTGGATTCTGGGCTCAGGGGATGTCGGCAAGGGAATCAGTGACGCCTCGTGCAGGAAAATATCACGATGCGGGTGGGATGGTGCATGACGGTCTCCCATTGGCCAACTCCTGGCGAGGCGGCGTCCTTGTCTTTCATCGCATTCCTGAGTAGCTACTGCTATAAGCGTAGTTGGCGTGGAGTGAGCAGACTACATTTTGATACCAAAACAATGTTTCCTGGCAACAATGGAGATAGCGCGACAGGCCGGAGCCACGGCGGCGCTTTTTTATCGCGCCTAGCCATCTGTGGCCCGGACATATGGCGTCTGGACCGGTGGTGTCTGGATCGGTGGTGATTCATTCGATGAAGCGCGAAGCGGGCGATGAGCCGGTGTGCTGACTCGGGAGGCGCCTAAGTGGTGTCATGATGGTATTCTTGTCGGGATACCAACCACTGCCAAGCGGCAAAAACAGGAGAAACGAAGATGGCAAAAGCCACGGCGCGGCATATTCTGGTCGACAGTGAAGAGAAGTGTGAGGCTCTGAAGGCTGAGATCGAAGGCGGTCGCGATTTCGCCGAAGTCGCCAAGGAAAATTCCAGCTGTCCGTCGAGCCGCCAGGGCGGTGACCTGGGGTCCTTCGGCCCCGGCCAGATGGTGCCTGAGTTCGACAAGGTGGTGTTCAGCGGCGAATTGAACAAGGTGCACGGCCCGGTCAAGACCCAGTTCGGGTATCACCTGCTGGAAGTCACCAGCCGCAGTTGATTGGCGCGGGATAAGTGACAAGAAGCCGTGCGCGGAGCCTATCCACGCACGGCTTCTTTGTGTCTGGTCTCTCGAATGCCATGAGTGAATGACGATAGGGCAATCGACCAGAGGGAGCCGTACTGACAATGACTCAGCCAAGGGTCGCAATGAAGAGGGTGATGGCAACAACTGCCCGCTACTGGTAGCACCGGCTGGTGGAGGCGGCCGGGCTGTCGACCTGCTAGGCGCTTGTCCGACGCCGAAGCGCTGACGCTACGTCTCGGCGATGATCGATGGTGGTGATGAATCGTTGGTGATGACCGTTGGTGATGAATAGCGACGATGAGCGTGGATAGTAGCCCAACCTGGTTGGCCAGGCGCGACACCATGGGGCGTGCTATAACGGCAGTGGCTTATCTGGCCAGCGTGGCATTTCTGGATCAGCGCCATGCAACAGCGTCAGTCGAGCTGGCGAAGCGCATTGACCAGCGATGGTCTCGCCTTGCCTTGTGGTCCATCACTCAGGAAGCGCATCATGAACGAAGAAACCTTCAATCTCAGTGTTCGCAAGTTTCTCAAGCAGGTCGGCATCAACTCTCAGCGCGAGATCGAGCAGGCCGTGGATCAGGCCATTGCCGAGGGGCGCATCCAGGGCAACGAGACCTTCGCGGCCAAGGCGACGCTCGAGATCGCCGGCCTCAAGCTGAAGGTCGATGTGGACGGCCAGATCACGCTGGAGTGACGTGCGCTAACGCGCCAATCACGGCCAACCGTCGAGGGGAGCCATGTTTCGTTTTTTCGAGTCGCTGATCGACCCCTATCCCGGGGCCGTGCCGGAGACGCCACCCCGGCGACTGTTGGCCTTTCTGTTTCACTATTCGCGACCACTGTTGCCGCTGCTGCTGGCGATGACGCTGCTCGCCGCGCTGGTGTCCGTCGTCGAGGTGGTGTTCTTCGCTTTCATGGGCGAGCTCGTCGACTGGCTGGCTCAGGCGGACCGGGCGAGCTTCTTCGCCGACCATGGCGGGCGCCTGCTGGGCATGGCGGCACTGGCGCTGGTGGCCTTCCCGCTATTGGTGCTCGGCAAGTCGCTGGTCACCCACCAGAGCCTGTTCGGCAATTACCCGATGCGGGTGCGATGGCTGGCCCATCGCTACCTGCTTGAGCAGAGCCTGCCGTTCTTTCAGGACGAATTCGCCGGACGGGTCTCGCAAAAGGTCATGCAGACCGCACTCGCCATCCGCGAGACGGTGGTCAAGCTGATGGACGTCTTCGTCTATGTGGTGGTCTATTTCACCGGCGCCCTGATACTGGTAGGGCGCAGCGAAGCCTGGCTGATGGCCCCGCTGGTCATCTGGCTTTGCGGCTATCTGGTACTGATGCGCGTTTTCGTGCCACGTCTCAAGCATATCTCAATGGCTCAGGCCGATGCCCGGGCCCAGATGACCGGCCGCATCGTTGACAGCTATACCAACATCCAGACCCTCAAGCTGTTCGCCCATACCCAGGCTGAGCAGGCCTATGCGCGCGGTGCCATGGACGGCTTCATGGCCACGGTTCATCGCCAGATGCGGCTGGTCACCCAGTTGACGGTCACCCTGCAGACCCTGAATTCGTTGCTGCTGGTGTCCATGGCAGGGGTCGCCATTCTGGCGTGGCACCAGTCGCTGATCTCGCTGGGGGCCATCGCCGTTGCCATCGGCCTGGTGATGCGCCTGCGCATGATGTCCGACTGGATTCTATGGGAAGTCGCCGGCTTGTTCGAGAATCTCGGCACCGTGCAGGACGGCATCAACACCATTGCCCAGGCCCAGGCCGTCAGCGACGCTCCCGGTGCGCCGGAGCTGAGCGTTGAGCGGGGCGAGGTCCGCTTCGACAAGGTGACCTTCGCCTATGGTCATGGCCCTCAGGTCGCCAGTGTCAACGCGACCCAGGGCGCCGCCCGGGAAGCCGCCGTCTTCGACGAGCTATCGTTGACGCTTCGCCCGGGAGAACGAGTGGGGCTGGTGGGATCATCCGGTGCGGGCAAGTCGACTCTGGTCAACCTGTTGCTGCGCTTCTTCGACATTGATGCAGGGCGCATTCTGATAGACGGTCAGAATATCGCCGGGATAACCCAGGCCTCGCTGCGCCGTCAGATCGGCATGGTGACCCAGGACACCTCGCTATTGCATCGCTCGATTCGCGACAACATTCGCTACGGTCGTCCGGATGCCAGCGAGGAAGAGATCATCGACGCGGCCAGGCGCGCCCATGCGGATACCTTCATCCGTCAGGCCTCCGATCCTCAGGGCCGCACCGGCTACGACGCCCATGTCGGCGAGCGCGGTGTCAAGCTGTCCGGCGGTCAGCGTCAGCGCATCGCCATCGCTCGAGTACTGCTCAAGGATGCGCCGATTCTGGTGCTCGACGAGGCCACCTCGGCGCTCGACTCAGAGGTCGAGGCGGCGATTCAAGAACAGCTCTATGCACTGATGGAGGGCAAGACGGTGATCGCCATCGCCCATCGACTCTCGACCATCGCCATGCTCGATCGGCTGGTGGTCATGGAACAGGGGCGTATCGTCGAGTCTGGTACTCATCACGAGCTACTCGCCCATGGCGGTACCTATGCCGGCCTCTGGCAACGCCAGTCAGGTGGTTTTCTGGGGCTCGATGCCCCCACAGAGGCCGCACCGCCCAGCACCGGCGATGCGACAGCCGCCGAGCTGTCGACGGACCCTGACTGAGTGGAGATAACGCCTCAACATGGATTCAACCAGCCGCCAAGGAGAGCCGCACCCATTGACTTCACCCCGACCTGCATCCTCGTCCTTACCTTCAGAGCAGAATGCTGCCATGCCGTCGGCGATCAGCGTCACCGGCCTGTCCAAGACCTATGCCTCAGGGTTCCAGGCGCTTACCGGTGTCAACCTCGACGTAAAGGCCGGGGAGATATTTGCCCTGTTAGGCCCCAATGGTGCCGGCAAGACCACGCTGATCAGCGTTATCTGCGGCCTGGTCAACCCCACGTCGGGGGCGGTGCTGGTCGATGGCCATGACAATATCCGCGACTATCGGGCGGCCCGGGCGAGGATCGGCCTGGTGCCTCAGGAACTGACCAACGAGGCCTTCGAGACGGTGTGGAATTCGGTAAGTTTCAGCCGTGGGCTCTTTGGCAAGGCGCCCGATCCCGCTCATATCGAGCGGGTGCTGCGCTCGCTGGCGCTGTGGGAAAAGCGCAACAACCGCTTGATCACGCTTTCCGGGGGCATGAAGCGGCGAGTGTTGATCGCCAAGGCACTGTCGCATGAGCCGAAGATCCTGTTCCTCGACGAACCCACTGCGGGTGTCGATGTCGAGCTACGACGCGAAATGTGGGAGGTGGTGCGTGGCCTGCGCGAGAGCGGGGTGACCATTATCCTCACCACCCATTACATCGAAGAAGCCGAGGAGATGGCTGATCGCATCGGCGTGATCCAACGCGGTGAGATCATCCTGGTCGAGGACAAGCAGACCCTGATGCGCAGCCTTGGACGCAAGCAACTGACCCTGGAACTGCTCGAGCCGCTGGTCTCGCTGCCCAATGCATTGTCTGACTATCCGCTGACGCTTTCCGACGACGGCCATGAGCTGGTCTACCGCTATGACACTCAGCAGGAGCATACCGGCATCGCTGGCATGCTCGAGGAACTCAGGAAGGCCGGCATTCAGTTCAAGGACCTGCATACCGAGCAGAGCTCGCTCGAGGACATCTTCGTCAGCCTGGTAAGGGAGAACCCATGAATCTTCGCGGCATGGCGGCCATTTACCGCTCGGAAATGGCCCGCACCCGGCGCACGCTGCTGCAGAGTATCGTCTCGCCGGTGCTCTCGACGTCTCTTTATTTCGTGGTGTTCGGCTCGGCGATCGGCTCGCGGATCACCGAAGTGGCAGGGATCAGTTACGGCGCCTTCATCGTGCCGGGCCTGATCATGCTGATGCTGCTGACCCAGAGCGTCTCGAATGCCTCCTTCGGGATCTTTTTTCCGCGCTTCTCGGGCAGCATCTACGAGCTGCTCTCGGCGCCGGTGTCCTATATGGAAATCGTGATGGGCTACGTAGGAGCCGCAGCCAGCAAGTCGATTCTCCTGGGGCTGATCATTCTGGGCACGGCGGGGCTCTTCGTCCCGCTCCAGATCGCTCACCCATTCTGGATGCTGCTGTTTCTGGTGCTGACGGCGTTTACCTTCAGTCTGCTCGGTTTCATCATCGGCATCTGGGCCGAAGGCTTTGACCGGCTGCAACTGGTGCCGCTCTTGGTGATCACGCCGCTGACCTTCCTTGGCGGCACTTTCTATTCCATCGACATGCTGCCGCCGTTCTGGCAAGGCGTAACGCTACTCAATCCGGTCGTTTATCTGGTCAGCGGCTTTCGCTGGAGCTTTTATGGCGTCGGCGATGTCAGCCTGGCGGCGAGCCTCGCGGTGGTGGTGGCCTTCCTCGCCGTCAGTCTCGCGGTGGTCAGCTGGATGTTTCGCAGTGGTTACCGGCTCAAGCCCTAGGCGGCTGGCCGGTTTCTGAACTTCCCCGCCGGGCTGCCGGTCGCAATCGTGAAGGGCGCGATGAAGCCCTCTTATCAATCCTAGGAGACTAGCCCATGCTTGAGGCCATTCAGCAGTTCTTTAACCGCACCTTGGCTAGCTCAGCTGAGCAGGAAGGGCCGACCCTGGAGCTCGCAACCGCCGCACTGCTGTGCGAAGTGGTCCGTGCCGACTACCACCATGATCGCCGTGAGCTCGATGCCCTTCGCGGTATGCTGCTGCGTCATTTCTCGCTCGACGAAGCTGCCGTGGACGAGTTGATGACACTGGCTCGGCAGGAAGTCGAGCATGCGGTCGATCACTATCAGTTCGTCAGCCTGATCAAGGATCGCTATGGCTATGAACAGCGGGCGGAGTTGATCCGTTTGATGTGGCAGCTGGCCTATGCTGATGGTGAGCTGAGCCCGCTAGAGGAGCACCGTATTCGGCGCCTGGCCGATCTGCTGTACGTCAGGCACAGCGATTTCATCCGCGCCAAACTCAGTGTGCAGGAGGCCCTCAGCGGGACGCACTGACGGCGTCTCGGGGCGGGTCCTGGTACCAAGGCAAGTCGGCGCGGTCATTGCGCTCGAGCTCGGCGATCACCTGCCCACCCAGCAGCAGGATAATGGCGCCGACCTCGAGGCTCAGCAGCACGATGACGATGGTGGCAAGCGAGCCATAAACCGCATTGACCAGCGACAGGCTGGCGAAATAGACCACCAGCAGCTGGCGGACTCCCTCCCAGAGCAACGCCGCCACAAAGCCGCCGACCAGAGCCCTGCGCAGTGCGATATGCACCACCGGCAGCACCTTGTAGATGGCGCTGAACATGGCAAACAGGCCCAGGAAGCTGATCAGGTTGAGGGCCGGCTCCGAAAGGCTTGCTAGCGGCAGGCTGACGCCGAAGATCGCCAGCATGGCATTGTTGAGGGCGCCGATCATCGATACCAGCAGGGTAAGGGCCAGAAGCCCGGTGCCTAGCACCAGAATAAAGGCATAGGGCAGCAGCACGGACACCCAGACGCTGCGTTTCTCCTGATAGTCCGGGTGATGGAAGATGATCGCCATGCAGTCCTCCAGCATGCGAAAGGCGAAGGAGCTGAAAATCAGCAGCACCGGAATGCCGAATAGCCCGATGGCATCCCGCGATTCCAGCAGCGCCTGCACTGCATCGAGCAGGACGCTGGCATGCGCCGGTGTCAGGTGACGCGCCTGGATCGACAGCACTTCGAGCAGATGCTGCTCGTCGGCCACATGAGTCAGCAGCACGCAGAGAAGCGCAAAGAGTGGCACGATCGACAGCAGGATATTGTAGCCCACGCCGCCGGCCAGCAGGATGCCCCGGTTACGAAAGAAAGCCATCAGCACTCGCCGGGCGAAATGCGCCAAGCGAGAAATCAGGCGGGGCAGGGCGGCGAGGTGACTCGGCATGCACAACGTCCTTGTGAGGTCGGCGAGTGGAGCGATCAATGCCATCATAAGCGCAGCGGCACGCCGACGGCCATCCGAGCGACCGCTGCCAGCTGTGTCAGGAGGAAAATACGTGGCAGCCGATACCCCCAACCTGCTGGTCTACGATGGCCAGTGCCCCTTTTGCACCCGCTATGTTTGCTGGATGCGGTTGAAAGACACCGTGGGCGAAATGCGCCTGGTCGATGCCCGTGGCGATGACCCGGTGATCGACGAGGTGCGAGCCCTCGGCTTCGACCTCGATCAGGGCATGGTGCTGCGCCTTGAGAGTCAGTGGTATCACGGCGCCGAGGCGCTGCGGGTGCTGGCCATGTTGAGCAGCCCGGTGGGCGCCTTCAATCGACTGAATCGTCACCTTTTTAGCGGCCGGTGGCGTGCCAGGGGCTGGTATCCATTGCTGCGCGGCTTGCGTCGACTTGCTCTTTGGCTGCTGCGACGCCCATCGCTGCGACGTTCGCAACGCGTCTCGAGCCCCTGTCGGGGCGGAGAAGATGATGGGTAAGCGTGGGGCCATTGCCTTATTGGTGTCTATGCCGTGGTCTATTCAGGATCCAGCCAGGAGCTAGCCGATGATCGTCAACTGTGTCGCCTATGAACACGGGCATCGCCAGCGGGATATCCATACCGATGATATCGCCGAGGCCATGCAGCACTCCAACTGCTTCGTGTGGGTCGCCTTGCATGATCCGGACCCCGAGGAGTTCCGGCGATTCGAGCAGATCTTCGACTTGCATGAGCTGGCCGTCGAAGATGCCCTGCATGGCCAGCAGCGCCCCAAGATCGAGGAATATGGCAGGGCACTTTTTTGCATCATGCGGCCGATTACCCTGGTCGATGGTGAATTCGATGAGGGTGAGGTGGCGGTGTTCCTCGGCGAGCGTTTTGTGCTGTCGGTTCGACAGCATGCCTCCCAAGGTTTCCTTGGTGTGCGAGAACGCTGCGAAAGGGAGCCCCACCTGCTCAAGCAGGGGCCTGCCTTCGTGCTCTACGCGCTGCTTGATGCCGTGGTGGATCGCTACTTCCCGGTGGTCGAGTCGCTGGAAAATGAACTCGAGAATATCGAGGATCAGATATTCACCCGGGGAACGGCGCGCATGAGCCTCGAGCGTCTTTACCAACTCAAGCGTCGCACCATGCTGTTGAAGCACGCCGTAACGCCCCTAGCCGAGGCCACGGCTCATCTGACCGGCGGTCGTGTGCCTGCACTGTGCCTCAATACCCGCGAATACTTCCGCGACGTGTATGATCACCTGCACCGTATCGAGGTCGGGGTCGACACCATCCGCGAAACCATCATCACGGCCATCCAGGTCAACCTGTCGATGGTGGCCATCGATGAAAGCGAGGTGCACAAGCGGCTTGCCGCCTGGGCGGCAATATTCGCCGTGGCAACCATTCTGGCCGGTATATGGGGAATGAACTTCCAGCATATGCCAGAGCTGGACTGGCGACTCGGCTACCCCCTCGCTCTGTCGATCATGGGGCTTGCCTGCGGGGGCCTGCACTGGCGATTTCGTCGGGCAGGTTGGCTCTAGGTCGACGGGAGCATCAATACATCAGCGGCGGATAACCACGCTGGGCGTACGCGTCTGGATAAACACGCCGGCTATAAGGACTCATGTTAATGCTGGAAGTATCGCGACAGATTGTGATCAACGACGATGAGCTGGAGCTGCAGGCCGTTCGCGCCCAGGGCGCCGGCGGGCAGAACGTCAACAAGGTCGCTTCGGCGATTCATCTGCGTTTCGATATTCGTGCCTCTCAACTGCCGGAAGGCGTCAAGGAGCAGCTGCTGGCACTTCGGGACAAGCGCATCAGCCGCGACGGCGTGGTGATCATCAAGGCTCAGGAGCACCGTACCCAGGAACGTAACCGCCAGGAGGCGCTGGCGCGTCTCAAGTCACTGATCAAACGCGTGCTCTACGCCCCCAAGAAACGTGTGCCCACTCGGCCCAGCAAGGGGGCCAAGAAGCGACGCATCGAGCAAAAAAAGCAGCGTGGCAAGCACAAGGCCCTGCGTGGCAAAGTGAGCCGCCAGGCCATCGACTGATTCCGCCGCATGGCAGTCAACGCTGGTATCCCCTATCTTGTAGGCTCGGCCCGTGGCCCACGGGACTGCGATGTTTCATTTGCCTTGCTGATCAATAATCAGTGGGGCTGACAGGAGACGATAAGATGGCGGATCAATCGGTAGGTGATCTACTGAAAGACAACCGGGTCAAGGCGCTGGTCGTGCTGCTGGTGCTGGTGGTGCTCTATGCCTTCTATGCCAGCTCCAGTGCCAGCAGCGAGCGTGAGCGGCTCGAGGCCAGAGTGGCAGAGCTTGAAAGCGAACGGCAGACACTGAGCGACCGTGTCGCCTCCTTCAGCGAGACCTATGATTCCATTGACGCTGCAGAGGCGGCCCTTTCGGACCTGAATAGCCAGGTTGAAGCCGCCAAGACGCGTCTGGCAAACCTCGAGGAAAGCGTCAGCGAAGCGCAGTCCCGTCAGGATGCCATGACGTCGACCCTCGAGGAACGCCAGGCGCAGATCGATGAACTGGACGCCACGATCGCCTCGCGTCAGGCCGAGTACGAAACCCTTTCCGATCAGGTAGAGCAGGCCGTCAAGGAACGCGATCAGGCCCAGGCGACCCTCGAAGAGAGCCGCAGTGCCATTGCCGATGCTGAAGGGCGCCAGGCAGAGCTCGAAAGCAACATTGCGTCTCTGCAAGAACGTCGCGACGCTCTCGAGCAAGAAATTGCCAGCCGCGAAGAGCAGTCCGCCGCGCTAGAGGGCAAGATCGCGGCTGCCGAGCAGTCCTTTGCCCATGTCGATGAAAACCTGACCCAGGCCCTCAATGAGCTCGACGCTACTCAGCAGAAGCGCGACAGCCTGCAAACGCAGATTGCCGAGCTGAGCGATCAGGCAGATGCGCGACGGAATCAGCTGGATCGTCTCGAGGCGCAGCTCGCCGAATGGCGTGATGAGCTAAGCCAGGTCTCTGTGGGTTCCTCGGCACAGGACGCCCAGAAGCGCGAGGCCTCGGACGAGGCTGCTGCGCAGGAAGCGACGCCTTCCTCAGAGACATCTTCCGCAGAGGCGTCCTCCACAGAGGCGTCCTCCACAGAGGCGTCCTCCACAGAGACATCCTCCGCTGAGACGTCCTCCGCAGAGGGTGCAGAGGGTGCCACGAAGCAGGAGGCGGCTCAGGCGGAAGAAGCGGAAACGAAGAGCAATCAGACGGAAATCGAGCAGGAGCCTGAGGCCGAACAGTGAGCTGGGCAGCACCGCATTTGGTGCTCTCTCGCCTTTAACGCCCTCTCGCCTTTAACGCCGATGCATCCAGCACTCGAACGTGCACCGAGCGAGCTTTGAGCACAAGTGATCGAAGTATCTGTGCTTGAAGCACTCATCGAAAGACACACGGCCTCCTGTTCCAGGGGGCCGTGTCGTGTCTGGTGCCTGGGCTTGTCTCGCCCGACGGGCGGCACGCCTAGGCGATGGGCACTGACGGTCGTTGCTGATGGTCAGCCATGGCTGTTCTCCTCGTCGCGGAGCTCGTTGCTGGAGCGCATGAAGGCGCGGGCGATGGAGTCCTCGTAGACCACGCCGAGAAAGATGCCGTCGGCCTCATGATCGACCATGGCCAGCGCTTCACCACTGAAGTGTTCCAGGGCGGCCATGGCATCCCAAAGCGAATCGTCGGGGGCCAGCGTGGGGCGGGCTGGGCTGATGAAGTCGGCCACCGGTACATCGCCATGGCCATCCTCCCGGGCAGCTTCCAGGCTGGCGAGCGTCACGCTGCCGCAATGGCGGCCGTCGGCATCGGCTAGTTGGGCCTCGGCGTGGTCGGCATGGCAGATATGTCTCACCGCCACGACCACCGATGTCTGTGGCGACAGGGTCACGCAGTCACGGGTCAGATGAACATCGACCCTGGCCTGTTTGAGCATGGCTCGGCTGCGTCCGGCCGACAGGTCCAGCCCGCGCCTGGCGAGCTGGATGTCGAACAGCGAGCGGCCAAACAACTGGGCGCTGATCGGGCTGGCCAGGGTCACGCTGGCCAGCGCCGCGGTAGTCAGTGCGTAGTTGCCGGTGAGCTCGAAGACGATCAGCAGGCTCGCCAATGGTGCACCGATCACCGGGGCGGTGACCGCCAGCATGCCGCAGACGGCATAGAACACGAAGGTCTCCTGGCTGGCGCCCACCACCATCAGTGTCACATGGCCATAAAGGGCACCGAACAGGGTGCCGATCAGCAGGGCGGGGCTGAACACGCCGCCGCTGAACCCCAGCCCCAGGCACAGCGCCGTGGCGGCGAGCTTGAGGATGAGCAGGAGCGCGAGATCGTCGAGGGCGTAGGCGCCTGCGACGGTGGCCAGCCGCAGGGTTTCCTGGCCGATGCCGAGGATCTGCGGTACCCAGAGGGCGGTCACGCCGAGCATCGCGCCGGCAAGCGCCGGGCGCAGCGAAACAGGCACCGGCAGACGGCTGGCCTGGCGTTCCACGGCAAGGATGGCGCCCATATAGGCGCCGGCGACCAGTGCACCGAGGCCGCCGAGCACCAGGAAGGCCGCATATTCCCAGGCATGGGGAATGGCCGTTTCGCCGATCCGTAGCAATGGGCCGCTGGCCTGCAGGCTGTTGGCCAGGACATGGGCGACGATGGCGGCGGCGGCGATGGGAGCGAAGGCGCGCAGGGCATAGTGGCGCAGCACCACCTCATGGGCGAAGACGATGCCGGCCAGCGGGGCATTGAAGGTCGCGGCTATGGCGGCGGCGACCCCGCAGGCGATACCGATGTTGTCCCCGACCCGGGAGAGTCGCAGCAGCCGCGCCGCCAGAGAGCCCAGCGTGCCCCCCAGGTGCACCAGTGGCCCGTACTGCCCAACGGACGCGCCGCTGCCCAATGCCAACAGGGCGCTGAGGGTCGAGAGAATGCTGGCGCGGATCGGCAGCCGGCCGCGGCGGGTCTGAACGGCGGCAATCACGTCACTCGGCCCCTGGGCGCGGCGCTCGGCCAGCAGACGGTGAAACTGGCCGACGAGCAGGCCGCCAAGGGTGGGGACGGTGAGGGTGGCGATGACGAGCACTGCCGAAGAGGCGGCATGACGCCGACTGTCCGCTGAGATCCACAGCAGATCGTTTAGCCACAGCACGCCGGCAACGAAGGCCATGGCCAACAGAGCGGCGGTGGCTCCGATCAGCCCGCCGAGCAGTACCAGGCCCAGGAAGTGCACCAGCCGCACGGGGCGGCTGGGGCGGCTGGGGCGGCCGGCAGAGGAGGTGTTCATCTACAAGGTGTAGGTCGCCCCCGGGCATCCGGCAAGCGGCTGAGCCTCGCGATGGTCGCAGCCGGGGCTAGGGAGGCGGTGATGACCGAGGCAAGGCCGCCCGGGCCAGCAGCGCAATCACCTCTTCATCACTGGTTTGCCCGAAGGTCTGGTACCACTGGCCAACCGCCATGAAATCCCGTGGCGCATGCAGGCAGACGACTCGATCGGCGAATCTGTCGATCGCGGCCAGGCTGTCGGCAGCCGCCACCGGCACCGCCACCACCAGCTCTCCAGGTGCATCTTTTCGCACGGCTTCCACGGCAGCCTGCATGGTCGCCCCGGTGGCCAGGCCGTCATCGACCACGATGACGCTGCGCCCGGTGATGCGAGGTGGCGGTCGGTGACCTCTATAGGCCAGCTCGCGTCGTTGCAGCTCGCGGGTTTCATCGGCAATGATGGCGTTGAGCCGCTCCTTGCCGATGCCGAGACGCGCGATCAGCTCGTGATTCAGGATGCAGATGCCGTTGCCGGCAATGGCGCCCATGGCAAGCTCCGGGTGCCAGGGCACGCCCAGCTTGCGCACTACCAGTACATCGAGTTCGCCGCCCAATGCCTGCGCCACCTCGAATGCCACCGGCACACCGCCGCGAGGCAGGCCAAGCACCAGTGGTTGGTGATAGTCATGTAGAGCGTTGGCGAGCTGCCAACCGGCATCTTGGCGGTCCCGGAAGAGCATGTCATAGCCGTCTCGCTGGGTGTCCCCATCAGCATAGGACAAATGGCATAGAACAAAGCGCAGGTCAGGGTTTAGGACAGGGTTTAGGTCAGCGTTTAGGCCAACGTTTCGATCAGCGGGTTGGGGCAGAGGCCAAGCCAGGGTTTTGCCAAGGTCTTGGATAAGGTCTTGGATAAGGGCTTGGATCCGAAACTGGCGATCAAGCGGGCTCGTTTACGTGCCGTGCCTTGCGTAGAAATCCGCAGGCGAAAAGTTGACTAGTCTGCTTGGGATTGGCCGGGGCACGCGGGTTATACTCGCCCCATGGCGGCATGCGATGCCGACGATCAATGACACAGGAGAAGATCGTAATGGAGGGTGTAAAGCATATCGTCGCCGTGGCGTCGGGCAAGGGCGGCGTTGGCAAGTCCACTGTGACCGCCAACCTGGCGTTGGCTATGGCGGCCGAAGGCTATCGAGTCGGCCTGCTGGATGCCGATATCTATGGTCCCAGCCAGGCGCAGATGCTGGGCATCGGTGAGGGCGTGAGGCCGCACCAGGTAGGGGATAACCAATTCGCCCCTCTCGAGGCTCATGGCATCCAGGCGATGTCGATGGCCTTCCTGGTCGATATCACAGAGCCGATGGTATGGCGCGGGCCCATGGTTGCCGGTGCCTTCCAGCAGATGCTCAACCAGACCGCCTGGGACGATCTCGACTATCTGTTCATCGACATGCCGCCGGGTACCGGTGACATCCAGCTGACGCTGGCCCAGAAGGTCGAGGTCGATGGAGCGGTGATCGTCACGACTCCGCAGGACATCGCACTGTTGGACGCGCGCAAGGGCATCGAGATGTTCCGCAAGGTCAATGTGCCGGTGCTGGGAATCGTCGAAAACATGAGCCTGCATGTCTGCTCGGAGTGTGGCCACCAGGAGCCGATCTTTGGCGCTGGCGGTGGCGAGCGCATTGCCTCACAGTACGAGACAACGCTGCTGGGTCAGTTGCCGTTGAGCCTTGGCATCCGCGAGCAGGCGGATGGCGGCCGTCCTACCGTGGTCGCCGAGCCCGAGGGCGAGGTGGCGCAAACCTTCCGCAAGGTGGCGCGAGCCGTGGTCGAGGGCGTTACCGCCCAGCAAGCCGAGGGGCCGAACATCTCCTTCGGCGACTAGGTCTGCTCAGGCCAGAAACGCTTTAGCGTTACCTGGTCATAAGGGCTTGCTGCAGCCAAGTCTTTTGGAACGCCGTCAGGGCCGTTATGATTACGGCCCTGTTTTTTGCCCTTCACCCTCGACGCACCTCAAGGAATCCCCGATGAGCATCAAGTCCGATAACTGGATCCGTCGCATGGCCGCCAGTGACGCCATGATCGAACCGTTCATGGAGGATCAGGTGCGCTACGTCAACGAGCAGCGGGTGATCTCCTACGGCACGTCCAGCTACGGCTACGACGTGCGCTGCTCCGATGAATTCAAGGTCTTCACCAACATCCATTCGGCGGTCGTCGACCCGAAAGCCTTCGACGAGAAGAGCTTCGTCGACGTCAAAGGGGATGTCTGCGTGATCCCGCCCAACTCCTTTGCCCTGGCTCGCACCGTGGAGTACTTCCGCATACCGCGCAATGTGCTGACCATTTGCCTCGGCAAGTCCACTTACGCCCGCTGTGGCATCATCGTCAACGTCACACCCCTGGAGCCGGAATGGGAAGGGCACGTGACGCTCGAATTCTCCAACACCACCAATCTGCCGGCCAAGATCTACGCCAACGAGGGTGTCGCGCAGATGCTGTTCCTGGAATCCGATGAGGTCTGCGAGACCTCCTACAAGGATCGGGGCGGCAAATACATGGGGCAGCGCGGTGTCACCCTGCCGCGGACCTGATACGCCAACACGGACTGCATGACGACACAGCAAGGCCGGGCTTTTGAAGCCCGGCTTTTTGATGTCTGCAAGGGGCAGATTAGAACTGCTGGCTATCCACCGCCGGTAGACAGACCACACCGTGGCCCGGCATGGGTTCGAGAGGCCCGCTAAAGTGGCGATTGAGCTCGGGCAGCAGCTCTCGCACGCAGCGCAGGAAAAGCTCAGTGACCGGCGAGGGCGGCCGGTCCTTGGGGTAGACGGTGCACCAGGAGCGCTTGAGCGGAAAGCCGGGCAGCTTGGGCGATGCCAGCAGTCCGGAAGCGATTTCCAGCTGCACGGCCAATCGCGGCAATACCGCGACGCCCAGGTGCGCCATGATGCCCTGCTTGATCGCCTCGTTGGTACCCAGCTCGATGGTATGCGGCAGCGACACCCGCTCCCTGGCGGCGAACTCCTCGAAGGCGGTCCGCGTCCCGGAACCGGGTTCGCGCATTAGCACATAGTGGCGCGCAAAGTCCTCGAGGCTCGGCTTGTCGGCCGTCAGCAGCGGATGGCCTGGCCAGACGACCGGGATCATCTCGTTGTCCAGTATCGGCATGAAGGCCAGTTGGGCATCTTGGGGCACCATGCCCATGATCACCAGGTCGTCGCGCCGTTCGGCCAGACGCTCGAGGGCCTGGCTGCGGTTGCAGACGCGCAGTCGAATGGTGACTTCCGGGTAGCGGGCGCGAAACCGGGCCAGAATATGAGGCACCGCGTACTGGGCGGTGGATACCGCGGCCAGGTTGAGCTCGCCGCGAATGGTGCCGGCGATCTCGGAGAGCTCCATCTGGAGGCTCGACACCTGGCCGAAGATCGAGGTCACTGAGGCGGCCAGCGCATCGGCGGCTGGCAGTACGTGCAGGGTCTTGCCGGCATACTTGAACAGCGGCTGCTCCAGCGCCTGCTCGAGCTGTCGGATCTGGGCGCTCACCGCGGGCTGGGTGAGGCCTAGCTGCTCGGCGGCCCGGGAGTAAGACTGCTGGCGATGCACGGCCTGAAAGACCTGCAACTGACGAAACGTCAGGCGATTGAGCAGACTGGGTCGAGTCATCGGCATTCCCGCAAAGGTCTAGCTATAAGGTATAGCTTATAGGTTGGCAAAAAAATATCAATTTTTCTATTGGTTCGACACCCGGTAGCGTGAAAAAACGTCCTGCAACGGGGGTGGCTGGACACCCGTGAGCCGCTGGAAGCGACATGGGAGGGAGAATGTCGACCTTCCGGGGGCTTTCGAGTGTTTCGCAGGCCCGCTCAGGACGCAACCCGTAACCCTGGAGGTTCGACCCGTGTTCCAGAAACTATTGATTGCTAACCGCGGCGAGATTGCCGTGCGCATCGAGCGGGCCTGTGCTGAGCTGGGCATTCGTTCGGTGGCTATTTACACTGAACCCGACCGCTTTGCCCTGCACGTCAAGCGGGCCGACGAGGCTTATCAGGTCGGCGATGATCCCCTAGAGGGCTACCTTGACCCACGGCGTCTAGTCGACCTTGCCCGCGAGACCGGTTGTGATGCCATCCATCCCGGCTATGGATTTCTATCCGAAAACGACGAGTTTGCCCGCATCTGTGAGCAAGCCGGCATCGCCTTTGTCGGTCCGAGCTCCGAAGTCATTGCCCGCATGGGCGACAAGACCGCCGCCCGGCGGGCCATGCGCGATGCGGGAGTGCCGGTTACTCCTGGCTCAGAGGGCAACCTGGCAGACTGTGCCGCTGCTCTCAAGGAGGCCGATCGCATCGGCTATCCCGTCATGCTCAAGGCGACCTCCGGCGGCGGTGGCCGAGGCATTCGCCGCTGCGACAGCGCGGAACAGCTCGAGCAGGCCTGGGAGCGAGTGGTATCCGAGGCCACCAAGGCCTTCGGCTCTGCCGATGTGTTTCTCGAGAAGTGCGTGGTCGACCCGCATCACATCGAGGTGCAGATCCTTGCCGACAAGCATGGCAGCGTGATCCATCTCTTCGAGCGCGACTGCTCCATTCAGCGGCGTAACCAGAAGCTGATCGAGATCGCGCCAAGTCCTCAGTTGACGCCAGAGCAGCGCGCCTATGTCGGCGAGCTGGGCGTGCGCGCGGCCAAGGCCGTGGGCTATGAAAACGCCGGTACCGTGGAGTTCCTGGTCAAGGGCAATGAAATCTACTTCATGGAGATGAATACTCGGGTCCAGGTCGAGCACACCATTACCGAAGCCATCACCGGGGTGGATATCGTCCGTGAGCAGCTGCGTATCGCCAGTGGCCACAAGTTGTCGTTTCGCCAGGAAGACATTCGTTACCACGGCTATGCGATCCAGTTTCGTATCAACGCCGAAGACCCCAAGAACGATTTTCTGCCCTCTTTCGGGCGCATCACGCGCTACTACGCGCCCGGTGGTCCCGGGGTGCGCACCGATACTGCCATCTATACCGGCTACCAGATCCCCCCTTATTTCGACTCGCTGTGCCTGAAGCTGGTGGTCTGGGGGTTGAGCTGGGAAGAGACCCTCGACCGAGGCATCCGCGCGCTCAATGACATGCGTCTGCAGGGCGTCAAGACCACGGCGCCTTACTACGAGGAAATCCTGCGCCACGCGGACTTTCGTAGCGGACATTTCGATACCGGTTTCGTGCCGGCCCATCCCGAGCTCTTGCAGTACTCGGTCAAGCGCAACCCCGAAGAGGCGGCCCTGGTGATTGCCGCCGCCATCGCCGCCCACGCCGGCCTCTAAGGAGAATCTCATGACGACGACAACTGCTTCCTCTGCCGCCGCCGATGCCGTCAACCTCACCGATGTGGTGCTGCGCGATGGCCATCAATCGCTGATCGCCACACGCCTGCGCACCGAGGATATGTTGCCGATCTGCGCGTCTCTCGATGCTATCGGCTTCCATTCCCTGGAAGTCTGGGGCGGGGCGACCTTCGATGCCTGCGTGCGGTTTCTCAAGGAAGACCCCTGGCAACGGCTGAGTGCCTTCAAGGATTTGATGCCCAACACCCCGCTGCAGATGCTGTTGCGCGGTCAGAACCTGCTTGGCTACCGCCATTATGCCGACGACGTAGTGGAACGCTTCGTCGCCAAGTCTGCCGACAACGGCGTCGATATCTTCCGCGTCTTCGACGCCTTGAACGATCTGCGCAATCTCGAGACCGCGATGCGCGCCGTCAAGGCCAGTGGCAAGCATGCCCAGGGTACGCTGTGCTACACGGTCAGTCCGGTCCATACCCTGGA
Source organism: Onishia taeanensis (assembly GCF_013349955.1). Classification (GTDB taxonomy): domain Bacteria; phylum Pseudomonadota; class Gammaproteobacteria; order Pseudomonadales; family Halomonadaceae; genus Onishia; species Onishia taeanensis_B. The sequence goes on from NZ_JABVXC010000007.1 coordinate 126,020, forward strand.
GCGCTATGTGGCGGATGCACGTCGGCTGGTCGAAATGGGGGCCGACTCCATCGCCATCAAGGACATGGCGGGGGTGCTCACGCCCTATGCCACCTATGACCTGGTGGCAGCGCTGGTCGAGGCCGTCGAGGTGCCGGTGCATCTGCATGCCCATGCCACCTCGGGGCTGTCGGCCCAGTGTCACCTCAAGGCGGTCGAGGCCGGCTGTCGGCATATCGATACCTGTAACTCGGCCTTTGCCGGCGGCACCAGTCATCCGTCCACCGAGGCCATGGTGGCAGCGTTCAAGGACACCCCCTACGACACGGGGCTGGATCTGGAAGCACTCAAGGATATCGGCGACTACTTCCGCGAAGTGCGCAAGAAGTATGCGGGCTACGAGAGCGAGTTCACCCGCGAGGATGTGGCGGTGCAGATCAATCAGGTGCCCGGCGGCATGATGTCCAACCTGGCCAACCAGTTGAAGGAGCAGAACGCCCTGTCGCAGATCCGCGAGGTGTTCGCCGAGATTCCGCGGGTGCGCGCCGACCTGGGCTATCCACCGCTGGTCACCCCGACGTCGCAGATCGTCGGCACTCAGGCGGTGATGAACGTGCTCACTGGCAGTCGCTACAAGTCGATCACCAACGAGGTCAAACGCTACCTGCTGGGCGGCTATGGCCAGCCGCCGGCAGCGGTGGATGAGGCACTGCGCAAGCGTGCCGTCGGCAACCAACAGGTCGAGGAAGGGCGTCCGGCCGACCAGCTGGGGCCGGAAATGGCGCGACTCACCGCCGATATCGGCGAGCTCGCCGAAGGTGAAGAGGACGTGCTGACCTATGCCATGTTCCCGGACCTGGGGCGCGATTTTCTGAAGGGACGTCGCGATGGCAGCCTGGTGCCCGAGCCGATGCCGGCACCGGTGGCGAGCGATGCCCAGCGCCCGGTCACCGAGGCCACGCCGACCGAGTTCGTGATCGATGTGCACGGCGAGTCCTACGAGGTGCAGATCACCGGCGTGGGCAGCGATGCTGGCGGCAAGCGTCAGGTCTACCTGACACTGGACGGCATGCCGGAGTCGGTGGTTTTCGAAGCCCGCGACAGCTATGACGCTGGCGCCGGTGGGAAAGGCGGTCGTGCTCGCGCTACCGGCAAGGGGCACGTGACCACCGCCATGCCGGGCAATATCGTCGAGGTGCTGGTGGCCGTTGGCGATAGCGTCGAGGCCGGCCAGCCGGTGCTGATCAGTGAAGCCATGAAAATGGAGACCGAGGTACACGCCCGCCAGGCCGGCAGCGTGGTGGCGATTCACGTAGCCAAGGGTGACCGAGTGACGCCGGGCGAGGTGCTGATCGAGATCGAGTGATGCCGACCCCCGTCGCAGGGGGGCGTGTAGCAGAGGGCCGTGCAGTAAAGAGCCGGACAATAGAGGGCCAATAGTCGCAAGCCGAGCCAGCGGAGACGTTGGCCGGGATGGCGGCGGCAAAGGTCAGTAGGAATAAGCACTTGGCCAGCTCGTACTTGACCAGTCGGTAGCCGTTGTCGATAGCAAGCGTGGTGGCGTCATCGAAGATGAGAGTCTTGCTGCTGCAGTATGCCTGCCGCCAGTCAGTGACAGGTGGCAGGCATTCGCGCTAGTCTATTTTGCATCGCAGCATGGCCTTGAACGGCCTGCATCCCAACGACTATCGGGAGAACCGTATGCTTGCTGCCTATAACGCCATGACTAACACGGCTTTATCTTTTTTCGATCCGCTGGGGTTCGGGCGGAGCGCCATGGATTATTGGCGCGACACCGTCGAGCGACAGGTGCTGTTCCTGGATGTCATGCGTGAGCGAGGCAACCAGTATCTCGAGCACATGGAGCAGACCAAACCCAATGTGTTGGGTTTCGAGTCAGAGTTGATCATGGACGGTCGCGATCTACCGCGGCCGGTGAACTACGAACTGATGCGCATCCTGCCGCCGGCAGGAGTCGATATCGATCCGGATATGCGGCCCTTCGTGGTCGTCGATCCCCGCGCCGGCCATGGCCCGGGCATCGGTGGCTTCAAGCCTGACAGCGAGCTGGGTGTCGCGCTGCGTGCCGGGCATCCTTGCTACTTCATCGGTTTCTTGCCATTTCCGGTACCCGGGCAGACGGTCGAGGACGTGGTGGATGCCGAGATCGCCTTCCTGTGGGAAGTGATCGCGCGCCATGACCACCTGACCGAGAAACCGATGGTGGTCGGCAATTGTCAGGCCGGCTGGCAGATCATGATGGCTGCCGCCCTGGAGCCCGATTGCTTCGGCCCGATTCTGATCGCTGGCGCTCCGCTGTCCTACTGGGCCGGTGAGCGGGGCAAGGCCCCCATGCGCTATGCCGGCGGCATGAACGGTGGCAGCTGGACGACGGCGCTGGCTGGTGATCTGGGCGCCGGACTCTTCGATGGAGCGCTGCTGGTCCAGAATTTCGAGAAGCTCAATCCGGCCAACACTCTCTGGACCAAGCAGTACCGCCTTTATGCCAATATCGATAGTGAAGCCGAGCGCTACCTGCAGTTCGAGCGCTGGTGGGGTGGGCATGTGGTGCTGGGATCCGAGGAGATCCAGTACATCGTCGATAACCTGTTCGTCGGCAACCGGCTGAGCAATGCGCGCCTGACCACTAGGGATGGCCGGCGTATCGATCTGCGCAATGTACGCTCACCGATCGTGGTGTTCTGCTCTAAGGGGGATGACATCACGCCGCCGCCTCAGGCACTGGGTTGGATCAGCGACCTCTATGGCGATGCCGACGATATCGTTGCCAACGGTCAGACCATCGTCTATTGCCAGCATGACACCACCGGTCATCTGGGGATCTTCGTGTCGGGCAGCGTGTCGCGCAAGGAGCATGCCGAATTCACCGCCAACATGGACTATATCGATGTGCTGCCCCCGGGGCTCTACGAGACCACGGTGACGGAGACCGCGTCGCGCGGTGCCGCCGAGGCGGTGCATGTCGACGGCGATTACCTGCTCGAGTTCAGCCAGCGCGGCATCGATGACATCAATGCCATCGTGAAGCCGCATGCCGAGGACGAGCGCCGTTTCGCTACCGTGGCGCGGGTATCTGAGATCAACCTTGGCATCTACCAGATGCTGGTGCAGCCCTGGCTGCGGGCGGTGATGACTCCCTCTGCCGCTCGTTGGATTCGTCGCATGCACCCGATACGCCTGGGCTACAAGCTGTTTTCCGACCGCAACCCCTTGATGGTGCCGGTCCCGGTACTGGCTGAACGCATCAGGGCCGATCGTCATCAGGTAGGAAGCGATAACACCTGGCGGCAGATGGAATTTACGCTGTCCGATCAGGTCGAGGCGTCTCTGCAGGCCTATCAGCAGGTGCGCGACCAGTCCACTGAGCGCTTGTTTCAAGAGCTCTATGGCCAGCGCTGGCTGCAAACCATGGTAGGACTGGGCGTGGACGTTGAGCCGGTGCGGCGGCGTCCGGGCATCGAACCCGAGCACCAGCGTTTCGTTGCCAGCCGCAAGGCAGAGCTGCAGGGGCGTGTCGATCAGGGTGGTCCCCATGCCGCGGTGATGCGCTCGATGATTTATGTCCTGGGCGGCGCTCCCGCCACCGACGAACGAAATTTCAAGCGCCTGCGGGCAAGTCGCGAAGAGCTCGAGCCGAATCTCAAGATCGCCGAATTCAAGGCCCTAGTGCGTGAGCAGTTCTTCATTCTCAAGCTCGACCGTCACCAGGCGTTGAAGGTGCTGCCTGACATGTTGGCAGGCGCCACGAACCAGGAAATCGACGCGCATCTGGCGCATATCGAGCATGTGTTGACGGCCAGCGGCACACCGGGCGAGCGAGCGGCGAAGCGCCTGGAGACCATCCGTGAGTGCTTTGACCAGGCGCGCCCGGTTTCATCACCAGTGGCAAAGGCAGAGCCTGTCGGCTCCGAGTCTGTCACCGGCGAGCGGCCGGCGCCCGAGCAGGAGAAGCGCGAGCCGCAGGCCAGCTCAGCGTCGTCTGCCAAAGCCGAACAGCAGACCGGCGCCAAGTCGCAGGGCTCGACAGCGTCGAAAGCCGCCAAGGATGCAGAGAAGCCCCAGGGAACAGATTGAACACCCGCTAGACAAAAGCGCCGCCCCATGTGGCGGCGCTTTTGCGTTGAGGGCGATTCGGGTCGAATGGAGCCGGAATATCAGCTGGGCTAGCTGTCGACACGGGCCGATACCCAGCCTCCAGCATCCGGGATGCCGATGTCGAACGCTTCCCCCACGTAGGGCGAGCTGATCAGGAAGTCCGCGCTGGCAGCGTTGCAGGCCACCGGGATGTTCCAGAGTGCCGCCAAGCGAAGCAGTGCCTTGACGTCCGGGTCATGGGGCATCGGCGCGAAGGGGTCCCAGAAGAAGATCAGCAGATCCAGGCCCTGTTCGGTGATGCGGGCGCCGATCTGTTGGTCGCCCCCCAGCGGGCCGCTCATCAGGCCTTCGACCTCGAGCCCCAGCTCTTTCGACACCCGTTTGGCGGTGGTGCCCGTGCCCACCAGTTGGTGGTCAGCCAGGGTGTCCTGCCAGCGCCTCGCCCAGACGAGCAGCTCATCCTTCTTGCCATCGTGGGCGATCAGGGCGATACGCTTGCGTCGCGGCAGGGTGCGGGTCGTCTGCTGTCCAGGGCGTTGCTCGCTCATGGGTCCTTTCCTCTGTTGGCCACGCTTTCTTGGCCGTTCTCTTGACCGTTCCGCTGCCAGTTCTAGCCGGTCGCTCTTGTTGGGCTATCGACGGCTGGCGACCGTTACTGAACTTCCAGGATCTGCATGGTGTTGGTGCCGCCGTGAGCATTCATATGCTCGCCGCGGGTCAGGATAGCGTAATCACCACTCTGGGCGATGCCGCGATCGGTCAGCTCCTTGATCGCCGCCGCGTTCAGCTCGCTGGGATTCATGCCGTCCGAGTTGAAATAGAGCGAGACCACACCGCGATATAGCGCCATGCGGCGCTGAGCGATGGGGCTGTGCGCAAAGCCGATGATCGGCAGCCCCGAGCGGATGCGCGACGCGATCAGCGGGGTATAGCCGGTGGCGGTCATGCAGGCGATAGCGGCGACGCCCTTGAGATGGTTGGCGGCATACATCGCCGACAGCGCCACGGTCTCGTCGGTCTTGCTGAAGCCTTCGTGGATGCGGTGCCCAGATTCCTGGGCGCTACGCTCGCGCTCTGCGCCGAGGCACAGGCGATTCATCGCCTCGATGGTCTCGACCGGGTAGTCGCCAGCGGCGGTTTCTGCCGAGAGCATCACTGCGTCGGTGCCGTCGAGCACGGCGTTGGCCACGTCGAAGACTTCGGCGCGGGTCGGCAGTGGGGCAGAGATCATCGACTCCATCATCTGAGTAGCGGTGATCACGGCGCGGTTGAGGCTGCGCGCGCGCTTGATCATGCGCTTCTGCACGCCGATCAACTGGGCATCGCCGATCTCGACGCCCAGGTCACCACGCGCCACCATGACCGCCTCGGAGGCCAGGATGATGCCGTCCAGGGTTTCGTCATCGGCGACGGCTTCGGCGCGCTCTACCTTGGCGACCAGGCCGATTTCCTTGCCGGCGTCGCCCAACAGCTCGCGGGCTTCGAGCATGTCGGCGGCAGAGCGGGGGAAGGAAACCGCCAAGTAGTCAACGCCGATATCGATGGCGGTCTTGAGGTCGGCCTTGTCCTTGTCGGTCAGGGCCGCGGCAGAGAGGCCGCCCCCCTGCTTGTTGATGCCCTTGTTGTTGGAAAGCTTGCCGCCCACCACCACCTTGGTGTGCACCTCGGGAGCGCTGACCTTTTCCACTTCAAGCACCAGGCGGCCGTCATCCAGCAGCAGCATGTCGCCGGCGGCCACATCCTCAGCAAGCGACTTGTAGTCGCAACCGACTCGCTGGGCATCGCCAGCGTTGCTGTCCATGGAAACGTCCAGCACGAAGGGCTGGCCTTCTTCCAGGTTGACGGCGCCGTCGGCGAATCGGGCAATGCGAATCTTCGGACCTTGCAGGTCGCCAAGGGCTGCAACGCTCTTGCCGAGTCGATTGGCAATCTCGCGGACACGGCTCAGGCGCTGGCGATGATCATCGGCCGAACCGTGGGAGAAGTTCAGTCGTACGACGTCGACACCGGCAGCGATCATCTCCTCGAGCACGCCTTCGCGGTCGCTGGCGGGGCCCAGCGTGGCGACGATCTTGGTGCGGCGGATAGGGCCGTTAAGGGCATTCGACATGCGTCTCTCCTGACGAGTTAGCTTGGCTTACGGTGCTCGATGGCGACCGTGAAGCGGGGCTGGATACTAGTGGCGAATTGCCATGTAGTGATTTTACTACATCATAGTACACCATGCTCCCGGCCGGCTGAAAAGCCTGGTGGATGCGTTGACATTTCTTCGCTGTCCAAACAGGTTTTCTACAGCCTACCTCGTCAAGATGACAGCTCGAGTAGCCTTGATAAAGACGAGCGAAACCTTGCCGAGGCCCTGAAGCGCGGTCTAGGGTCAAATGACGAGTCGGCCAGATGACTGGCGCCGCACCAAGCGCTGGGGTAGGGTAGGCGCATTTTTAAGCCGCTAATAGATGTTGGCATACGGATATTGCCTCGGGGCTCCGGGCCCGGGCTGACACTACTTTGGAGTACTATGGGCAAGTCACTGGTCATCGTCGAGTCGCCAGCCAAGGCGAAGACGATCAACAAGTATCTCGGCAACGATTTCATCGTGAAGTCGAGCGTGGGTCATATTCGCGACCTGCCGACCAGCGGCTCGGGTAAGGCATCCAGCGATCCCAAGGAGCGCGCTCGCCAGGCGGCCGCGACCCGCAAGATGTCCCCGGACGAAAAGGCAGTCTATAAGAAGCGCAAGGCCTGGGATCAGCTGATCCGACGGATGGGTATCGACCCCGAGAATGATTGGGAAGCGAACTACGACATCCTTCCCGGCAAGGAAAAGGTGGTCGCCGAGCTCAAGAAGCATGCCGAAAAAGCCGATGCCGTCTATCTCGCGACCGACTTGGACCGCGAAGGGGAAGCCATTGCCTGGCACCTGCAGGAAACCATCGGTGGCGATGCCGGGCGCTATAAGCGTGTGGTCTTCAACGAGATCACCAAGAACGCCATCCAGGAAGCCTTCCAGGACCCGGGCCAGCTCAACATTCCACGGGTCGAGGCGCAGCAGGCGCGGCGTTTCCTCGATCGGGTGGTGGGCTTCATGCTCTCGCCACTTCTATGGAGCAAGGTCGCTCGCGGCCTGTCCGCCGGTCGTGTCCAGTCGGTGGCGGTTCGCCTGATCGTCGAGCGCGAGCGTGAAATTCGCGCCTTCGTCCCAGAAGAGTTCTGGGACGTGCATGCCGATCTCACGGCCAGTGGTGTGAAGGAAGGCGGAGAGCCGATTCGCTTCGAGCTGGTGCGTCAGGATGGCAAGGCATTTCGTCCTACCAGCGAAGCCGAGACCATGGATCGCATTGCGGCGCTCAGGAAGTCCTCCCTTGCCATTACGGGTCGCGAAGACAAGCCGACGCGCTCCAAGCCCAATGCGCCCTTCATCACCTCGACCCTGCAGCAGGCCGCCAGCGGCCGCCTGGGCTTCTCGGTGAAGAAGACCATGACCATGGCCCAGCGCCTTTATGAGGCGGGCTACATCACCTACATGCGTACCGACTCGACCAACCTGTCGAAGGATGCCATCGAGGCGGTGCGTGGCCATATCGATGAGGAGTTCGGCGCGCGCTATCTGCCCGAGTCGCCCAATCGCTATTCGAGCAAGGAGGGGGCCCAGGAAGCGCACGAGGCCATTCGTCCCTCCAACGTGGCCTACAAGGCGACCGATCTGGTGGGCATGGAACGCGACGCGGAGCGCCTCTATGAGCTGATTTGGCGCCAGTTCGTGGCCTGTCAGATGACCCCGGCGGAATACCTGTCGAGCACCTTGACGGTTGAAGTCGATGGCTATGAGCTCAGGGCCAAGGGCCGAGTGCTCAAGTTCGACGGCTATACCCGGGTCATGAAGCCTGCCGGCAAGAAGGAAGAGGATCAGTCGCTTCCCGATCTGGCCGAAGGCACGCCGATGCACCTCGAGGCGCTCGATCCCCAGCAGCACTTCACCAAGCCGCCCGCTCGTTTCACCGAGGCAAGCCTGGTCAAGGAGCTCGAGAAGCGCGGCATCGGCCGCCCCTCGACCTATGCTGCCATCATCTCGACCATTCAGGATCGCGGCTACGTCAAGCTCGAAAGCCGGCGCTTCTACGCCGAGAAGCTTGGCGACATCGTCACCGAGCGGCTCAGCGAGTCCTTCCCGGATCTGATGGACTTTTCCTTCACGGCGCGCATGGAAGACAACCTCGATGAGGTGGCCGAAGGCGAACGCAACTGGCGCGAGTTGCTCGATGCCTTCTACCGCGAGTTTCGTAAAGAACTCGAGGTGGCCGAGAGCGAAGAGGGTATGCGGCCCAACCAGCCGGTGCCCACCGATATCGACTGCCCGACCTGCGGACGCAAGATGCAGATTCGCACCGCCTCGACCGGCGTCTTCCTGGGTTGCTCAGGCTACAATCTGCCGCCCAAGGAGCGCTGCAAGACCACCATCGACCTGATTCCTGGCGATGAGGCCGTGGCCGCCGATGCCGGCGAAGAGGCCGAAACCGATGCCCTGCGTGCCAAGCATCGCTGCGATATCTGTGGCACGGCCATGGACAGCTACCTGATCGACGAGACGCGCAAGCTGCACATCTGCGGCAACAGCCCCGACTGTGGCGGCTATGAGATCGAGCAGGGCCACTTCAAGATCAAGGGCTACGAAGGTCCGGTCATCGAGTGCGACAAGTGCGGCGCCGAGATGCAGCTCAAGAGCGGGCGGTTCGGCAAGTACTTCGGCTGTACCAGCGATACCTGCAAGAATACCCGCAAGCTGTTGCGCAGCGGTGAAGTGGCGCCGCCCAAGATGGACCCGATCCCCATGCCGGAGCTGGCTTGTCAAAAGGTCGAGGACCATTATGTGCTGCGCGACGGGGCCAGCGGGCTCTTCCTGGCCGCCAGCCAGTTTCCCAAGAATCGCGAGACACGCCCACCGCTGGTGCGCGAACTCAAAGCCCATGCCGAGGAGCTGCCCGAGAAGTATCACTTCCTGCTCAAGGCGCCGAGCGAGGACCCGGACGGTCGCCCGACCCAGATTCGCTTCTCGCGCAAGACCAAGTCGCAGTTCGTGATGACCGACGAGGAGGGCAAGGCTACCGGTTGGAAGGCAACCTTCGATGCAGGCAAGTGGCAGGTCGAGGACAAGCGCAAATGACCCCGAGCGGACGCACGAATCAACTGTTATACCAGGCCGAACTGCTATTGGCAGTGCCGGCGGGAGATGACGAGCACGCCCTGTCGCGTCGCTTGGCCAGTGAAGAGGGGGCGCTAGCCCTGCTGGAACTGGCCCTGAACTCGGCGCTGCGTGAGTTGACCGAACATGCACGGCTGGCCCGTCATGACTGGCAGACGCTATTGGTTGGCGATGCCCGGCCAGTGGCGGAGCTTACCCAGCTTGCCGAGCTTGCGGCCCAGCCGGATAGCTGGCTTGCCTGGCTGCTGGGTCGCTTCGAGGCGCTGCACGGCGTGGATGGCGCGGCCCGGCGCGAGGAAGCAGGTCCGATGACCATCGCCGTGGCCGGGCAGCGCCCCCTGGGGGAGGCGCTCGCTGGCTGTCTCGCCGAGTTCAAGGCCACCTTGGCGCGGCTGCGGGAAACCAGCGTCGAGTGGTAGCGGCCTCGCCGTGGCGCTCATCCGCTGGATAAGCGGCGCTGCTTATACGTCGCTTCTTATACGTCGCTTCTTGGCTCAGTACATCAGCGCGCCAGGCGGAATCTCAGATGACGTCTCGGCCCCTATAATGGTAGTCTAGCACTATCGACAACGACCATGGATGATCGCCGTGGTCGTTTTTTATTGCCCCATCAGCTGGAGGGTTCATCCAGAATGTCAGAGACCGCTGTTCTGGAAATCGTCGAACTTAACGACGGTGAGATCGTACTACGCCACGCCGAGGGCGAAGGCGAGCCGCTGCTGCGCATCAACTTCTCCGAGGAAGCCGGCGAGCTCTTGCGCCAGAGCCGTTTCGAAGTGGCGCGGGAGATGATCGACCATGCCATTACCCGTAGCAAGCTGTGGCAGGAAGAGAGCGACGAGCCGGAAGTCCCCGCCACCATGCACTGAGCACTGCACAATGAGGGCCGCCAATGGCCACATCGCCAGGCGACGCACCCCGCGTCGCCGTGTTCGTCGACGTGCAAAACGTCTATTACACCACTCGCCAAGCCTTCGGGCGCCACTTCGACTATCACGCCTTCTGGGCGCGGCTCACCGCGCTTGGCGAGGTGGTAGTGGCCAACGCCTATGCGGTGGATCGTGGCGATCCCCGACAGCGCCAGTTTCAGGACATCCTGCGCAACATCGGTTTCGAGGTGAAACTCAAGCCCTTCATTCAGCGTCGAGATGGTTCTGCCAAGGGTGATTGGGACGTGGGCATGGCGCTCGACGCCATCGAAGCGGCCGCCGACGTCGATCATGTCGTGCTGGTGTCCGGTGACGGCGACTTCGATCTGCTGGTCAGCCGCATGCGCGAGCGTCACGGCGTGAGCGTCGATGTCTACGGCGTGCCAGCCTTGACGGCGGATACACTGATCCAGGCCGCCACAACCTTCGTGGCTATCGATAGCGATCTGCTGCTGGGCGCCCCGGGATCGAATTGAGCAGATCTGCAAGGTCTCTTGTGCAAGAGCTCGCCTATCAAGAACCCGCCCAGCAAGAACCCACCCAGCAAGAACCCACCCAGCAAGAACCCGCCCCCTAAGACGTCATCCGCTAATGACTCCTTATCAGTGGCTATACTGCACATGCGGCGCCCTTGCAGGCTGCTGTAAGCGGCGGGCCGAGAGCCAGTTGGCCGTAGCGCCCTAGTCGTTACGGTTGGTGCGCCAGTGCTTCTGCATTTCCAAAAACGTCAGTGAGGCCGACCAGGTGATCAGTACGAAGCCGGTGAGCGCCTCTGTGCCCATTACGAAGCGGATGGGGCCGGTAGGGACCATGTCGCCATAGCCCAGGGTGGTGAAATTGGTCGCCGAAAGGTAGACGAAATCCAGGAACCGTGGGGCCTTGATGCCGATCACGTCGCCGCTGCCGGGAACCTCCAGCAGTAGGCTCATGGTGGCGGCGAAGGTCCATATCTCGGCAATGTGCGTCAACATAAGGCCAAAGATCAGCGTCAGGAAACGCTGGCGCTGCGAGCGGGTGGAGCGCTCCATCCGCCGGCTCAGGGCCATCGATACCTCATAGTGCAGCAGCACGCAAAGCACGACGGTCAGCAGGGTCGCCAGCACCACCATCAGGTGTCCAGGGGCAAGTAAGGCATCCAGCAAGGTGAACTCCATCCCTTCTCCGGGCCAGGTGCTTGGAAAAGGCTATAGCCTACACCCTGGATGCTTCAGGCACGATCTGTGGCCAATGTCGGATCACGAGGCGTGCCGTGATTAAAGTTCAGATTGGAAGTTGTCGATATCCAATATTACCCTCTCATGTTTGGTGGCCAGTCGTTGCCGGGTGGGGGGCCGTTCCGGGCCAAAAGAGCGACAAGGAATGTCTCAATCAATACTGCCCCGTCAGATGATTCGTCCAGCCAGTATCCATAAGCAATGGCTCAAATTGTCGGCCACAGCACAGCATACTCTTCGGCTGACGGCCTTGGCGGTATTGGTCGCTGTGGGGTGGCTGATTGTCTATTTCACCGGTGGCACGGCCTACGCTTACCCTTATCTGATGCTAATCCCGGTGATCCTGGCGGCGGCCTGGTATCAGCTGGCTGGCGCTCTGTTGAGTGCCTGTTTAGTCGGTTTACTGATGGCGTTGATGCCATTGAATGTCGCCACCGGTGAGCTCCAGCCGGCCACGAACTGGCTGGTTCGTCTGGGGCTCTACCTGTTGTTGGGTGGGGTGGCGGGCGGTTTGTTCGAGCGGCTGCATGCGGTCAAGCGACATTCCCTGCAAGCGTCTTACATCGATTCGCGCTCCGGACTGCCCAACTATCTGGCCCTTGAAGAGGACTTGAGCAAAGAGCTGGAGGATAGTGCGGGCGAGCCCCTCGGCTTGATGGTGGTAAGGATCACCGACATCGTCGATCTGCTGGAGACGCTCGGTGCCGATGCTTCCGATGAACTGGTGTCGGCGATCGGGCAGCGACTGGATCTTGTGTTGAATGCCCAGGCTCGAATCTATCGGTTCAACGGGCCTGAGCTGATGCTGCTTCTCACCAATGTAGGCCACGAAGCGCTCGAGAAAGTGGCGCAAGACGTGCTGAGTGCGGGAGAGGAGAACCTGGTCATTCAGCAGATGCCAATGCGAGCGCAGTTAATACTCGGATATACACTGTCGGTGCCGGACACCCAGGATGCGCGTCAGTTGATTCATGAAGCGCGGGTGGCCATGTTTGAGGCCTCCAATCAGCAGCGCAGTTACAGCGCCTATGTGCCGGCCTACCGCAAGCGGACGATGCAGGCGATATGGCTGATCTCTCGGGTGCGTCAGGGTCTGGAAAACAACCAGTTCGAGCTTCACTTTCAGCCCAAGATATCGCTGGCGGATAATAGCGTCTGTGGCTGCGAGGGGCTGATTCGCTGGAGGCAAGAGGATGGACAACTGATCTATCCTGGACATTTCATGCCCAAGGTCGAGAAAACCACCTTGATCACGCCGGTAACACGCTTTGTCACCGAGCAGGCGCTGACCATGGCGACTCAGGTACCAGGCGGGGTCAGCATCAATGTGTCAGCGCGAAACCTGCTCGATAACGACTTGATCGAAATGCTGAGGGTGCTGATCAATCAAGAAGCGGCGCCGGCCTCGCGATTGGAAGTCGAGATCACCGAGAGTGCCCTCATGGCCGACATAAAGGATGGTAGCAGGGCGATCCGCGCCATCCGTGACTTGGGCGTGGGCGTTAGTATCGATGACTTCGGAACTGGCTTTTCTTCTTTCCAGTATCTGCGTCACCTGCCACTGAGCGGTTTAAAGCTCGATCGTGTTTTTGTGATGGACCTGGAAAATGACGTCCATGCGCGAAAGTTGTTGGGCTGCATGATCGATATGGGCCATGCCCTGGGGTTGGTGGTAACGGCGGAAGGCGTGGAAACCCGTGGGCAGCACGACATTCTTGTCCAGCTGGGTTGCGATCAGGCTCAGGGGTTCCTGTATTCGCCGGCACTGGCCATTGGCGATTATGAGAGCTGGTGTGGCGATTTCATGCATAGCCAGCGGTGGGCGTTGTCATCGGCGGTAGAATCCGGTAGAACCCTCTGATTCCGGTTCTTCAGCCATTCGTATCACGAGCCTCCTTATGCCCCGATTGATTTTGCTCCTCGTTCTGATGCTGCTGCCGCTCGGTACCGCCTTGGGGGCCGTGCAGAGCCCGGCATTTCTTAACCCCGGGCCACATGAACTTTGGCTGCTGATCGATCAATCTTCGTCGAGTCTACGCATCTATCGCGGCGAGCGGATGCTCGAGCGCTTCGCGCCGGTGTCGGTGGGGCGTGGCGGCGTGAAGCGGCTTCGTCGCCAGGGCGACAGCTCGACCCCGTCAGGTGTGTTCCGCATCAACCGCGTCAAGTTTGACAGTGATTTTCACATTTTCCTGGGGATTGACTTTCCCACCGCAGAGCATGCCCGTGAAGCATGGGAGGCCGGTATGATGACGGCGCGTGAATATGGTGACTTCATGAGCGATCTTCGTCGAACGGGAGCGCCGCCGCAGGATACGGTGTTGGGCGGCTATATCGGTATCCATGGCCTTGGGGAGGCGGATCCCGAGATTCATCGCCGCTTCAACTGGACGCAGGGCTGTGTGGCGGTCACCAATTCGCAAATTGATCACCTTGCCGACATGGTGACGATTGGCACGCGCGTAGTGATCCGCTAATCTTCAGGTCGGATGTCGCTGTTCTTCTGTATAGACAACAAGTTGTGTCTATAATGAAATGGCGATTGACCTAGCGGCTCTGGCTTGCCAAAGTCGACCTGTCGCGGCAGCGCCCTGCATCGAAACAGAAACGAGCAGGGGCCTGAGTCACATCAGGTATGCCCGATCGAACCAAGGAAGACCCTCAAGGAGAACACCATGTCGAAGTCCATCACTAACACCCTGAAGCTGACTGCCGCTGCTGCCTCTCTGGCCGTGCTGGCCGGTTGTGCCTCTACCGGTGCTCTGGAAGAAGTCCGCACGACTGCGCAGGAAGCCAAGGCAGATGCCGCTCAGGCCAACAGCACTGCTAACCGTGCCCTGAACACTGCCAACCAAGCCCAGCGCGACGCCCAGGCAGCCATGCAAATGGCCCAGGAAAACCGTCAGGCTATGGACCGCATGTTCGAGCGCAACATGCGCAAATAAGCATGCAGTCGCAGACCCGAGTCGCTTAGGCAGCTCGGGTCGCAACGCAAAGGCCCTGCCATCTGGCAGGGCCTTTGTCGTTTATGGGCGAGCAACGCCCTCAGCATCCGTCGGCAGTCGGCCGCCTTCTGGCGGCCTTAGTATGACGTTAGTATGGCGTTAGTATGACGTTCAGCTCTGATCGATCAGGGCGTGTGCCGCTTGCACATTGACGGTCGTCTCGGTCGCAATCAGCTCCAGGCGGTCGTAGAGCGTCTTCGGGCTGCGCTCATGCTCGGGAGGAGCCGTGTATTCAAGCGCCACCGGCAGGCCGCCGGGTACTTCGACCACGTCGCGCAGGCGGGCATAGTCAACCGGGTAGTCGAGCCCTTCCACGGCTTCGTCTACCTGAGCCAGCGCATTGGTGATGCGTTCGACGGTGGTGCCATCCTCTTCATCCAGATACGGGTAGGCCTGAACGTAAAGCGTGCCATCGGACCAGCCCAGCTTGAAGGGTTCGTTGATCAGGCGGACCTTGGTGCCGACGCCGACCTTTTCGAAGAGCGCTTCCACATCTTCCGGCAGCATGCGAATGCAACCATGGGTGACGCGCATGCCAATACCGTCTGGACGGTTGGTGCCGTGGATCAGATAGCCCGGGATATTGAGACGCATCTTGCGCGACCCCAAGGGATTGTCAGGGCCTGCAGGTACCACGCTGGGCAGTTTGCCGCGGCCGTCCTCGGCATGTTCCTTGATGATGGACTGGGGGGGATACCAGGCCGGGTTCTTGACCATCTGGGTGATCGAGGTGGTGCCCAGCGGCGTCTTCCAGTCCATGCGGCCTACGCTAACCGGATAGGTTTCGACATGAGGCGTTTCGCCATCCTTGGGCTCCGGGAAGAAGTAGATGCGCATTTCGGCCACGTTCACCACGACACCTTCCCGGGGACCGGGGGGCAGGATGAAGCGTGAGGGGATCACCAGCTCGGTGCCTTCTCCGGGGTACCAGACGTTGACGTCCGGATTGGCGCGGCGCATTTCTTCATAGCCGATGCCGTGTTGCCGCCCAATGTCGAGCAGGGTGTCGGACGCCTTGGTGATGACAGTGGTGGTCTCACCGATAATGTCGCCCTCTTCGGGCAGCGGATAGTGGCCCTGGGGCCATTCGGCCTCGGTGGCTGCCTCTTCGCTCGCGGCGGGCTCGTCCGCGCCCTGGGCGTCAAATGCCAGCAGCGACAGCGGTAGCGCCAGCAACAAGCCTGCCATGGTCAATCGCCAGCGGGAGGTGCGCTCGGATCCTGCGGCGCCGGGGGGGTG
The DNA here is from genome assembly GCF_013349955.1 of Onishia taeanensis. Lineage (GTDB taxonomy): Bacteria > Pseudomonadota > Gammaproteobacteria > Pseudomonadales > Halomonadaceae > Onishia > Onishia taeanensis_B. The sequence continues at coordinate 141,702 of NZ_JABVXC010000007.1, forward strand.
TGATCTTGCCATCGTTACGTTGCTCATCATGATTTCGGCCGGGCAGGAGTGCCTAGGCCGCCTCAGTCTTGCGGTTGAGTCGTTCGAGAAGGCCTTCCACCGCCTGGAAGCGGGCCTCCTCATTGGCCATGTCGGCCTCGAAGCGCAGGGTGTCGGCGCCATCGAGGCGATAGTGGACGGGATCCTTCTGGATCAGCGAGACCAGGGTCATCGGGTCGACCGCGGTACCCGAGCCAAAGACGACTCGCCCACGTTGTTCTCCGGCCTCAAGCCGGGTGATGCCAAGCTGTTCCGCTCGATGACGCAAACGCGTCTGGCGTAGCAGGGTCTTGAGCGGTGCCGGCAGCAAGCCGAAGCGGTCGATCAGTTCTACCTGAAGTTCCTTGAGTTCGGCGGCGCTTTCGGCGCTGGCGATGCGTTTATACATCACCAGGCGCTGCTGCACATCATGCAGGTAGTCATCGGGAATCAGTGCCGGCAGATTGAGCTTGATCTCCACGCCTTCGTCCAGTGGCGCCTCGATGTTGGGGGTCTTGCCGGCGCGAATGGCCTTCACTGCTCGGTCCAGCATCTGCATATAGAGGCTGTAGCCGATGGTCTCGATCTGGCCGCTCTGCTCATCGCCGAGCAGTTCGCCCGCACCGCGAATCTCCATGTCGTGACTGGCCAGCGTAAAGCCTGCTCCCAGATCCTCCGCTTCGCTGATCGCTTCCAGTCGCTTGATCGCATCCTTGGTCATGTTGCGCGGAGGCGGCGTCAGCAGGTAGGCGTAGGCTTGGTGGTGGCTGCGTCCGACGCGGCCGCGCAGCTGGTGCAGCTGCGCCAGGCCGAACTTGTCGGCCCGTTCGATGACGATGGTATTGGCGCTGGGCACATCGATGCCGGTCTCGATGATGGTCGAGCAGACCAGCACATTGAAGCGCTTGTGGTAGAAATCCGACATGACCCGCTCCAGGCTGCGCTCGGGCAGCTGGCCGTGCGCAACGCCGACCCGCGCCTCGGGCACCAGTTCGCGGACCTGCTCGGCGGTGGTCTCGATGGTCTTGACCTCATTGTGCAGGACATAAACCTGACCGCCGCGCAGGATCTCGCGCAGGATGGCTTCCTTGATCACCGGCTCGTTACGCTGCTGGACGAAGGTCTTCACCGACAGGCGCTTGGCCGGCGGTGTGGCGATGATCGACAGGTCGCGCATGCCGCTCATGGCCATGTTGAGTGTCCGTGGAATGGGGGTGGCGGTGAGCGTCAGGATATCGACCTCGGCGCGCAGGCTCTTGAGGCGCTCCTTTTGGGATACCCCGAAACGATGCTCCTCGTCGATGACCAGCAGCCCCATCTTGGGAAGCTTCATGCTCTTGGACAGCAGTTTGTGGGTTCCGATCACGATATCGGCGCGTCCTTCCTGAATGCGCTCCAGGGTCTTGTCCTGGCTCTTGCCGCCGGTAAAGCGAGAGATCAGTTCGATCTGCACTGCCGTATCGGCGAAGCGGTCGCGGAAGTTGTCGTAGTGCTGCTGGGCGAGCAGGGTGGTGGGCACCAGTACCACCACCTGGCGCCCCGCATTGACGGCCAGGAAGGCGGCGCGCATGGCGACTTCGGTCTTGCCAAAGCCAACATCGCCGCAGACCACGCGATCCATCGGGCGTGGGGCTGTCATGTCGCCGATCACCGCCTCGATGGCGGCCCGCTGATCCGGGGTTTCCTCGAAAGGGAAGCTGGCGGCAAAGCGGGCATATTCGGCTTCCGGCAGATCGCAGGCGAACCCTTCCCGCGCTTCGCGACGCGCATAGACGTCGAGCAGCTCTGCGGCAGTGTCGCGGACCTTCTCGGCGGCCTTCTTTCGGGCCTTTTCCCACTGGTCGGAACCCAGCTTGTGCAGCGGGGCCAGCTCATCGCTGGCGCCGGCATAGCGGGAGATCAGATGCAGACTGTCGACCGGCACATAGAGGCGGGCACCATCGGCGTACTCGAGCGCCACGAACTCCGCGGCCTGGCCGCCGGCCTCGATCGTCTCCAGCCCCAGGTAGCGACCGACGCCATGCGCACGGTGAACCACCGGGGAGCCGGGGTGCAGTTCGGAGAGATGACGTATGGCCAGTTCGCTGTCGTCGGTGGCCTTTTCGCGGCGACGACTCTGGCGTACCACCTCGCCATAGAGTTCGGTTTCGGTGATGACCGCAATGCCCGGCTCATTGATGGCGAGGCCTGCATCCAGGGCGCCTTCAGTAATCGCTCGCTGATGATCGCTGGCCAGGAAGTCTTGCCAGCCATCGACATGAGGCAGGTGTAGCCCCAGGGGGGCAAGGGTCTCCTCCAGTGCTTCGCGACGGCCACGGGACTCGGCAACGAACAGCACCCGTGTCAGCGGTTCAGCCTCCAGGTAGCGTGACAGGGCGGCCAGCGGCTGCTGGGTGCGCGCATTGACGGTCACCGCGGGGGGAGGCGAGGTGTTGCTGAGCCGCGCATGCGGATGCTCTGCGCTGACCAGTTGCACACGCGGCGACTGCTTGATGGCCGCGAAGACCTCGGCCACCGGGACGAACGCCCGGTGCGGTGGAAGCAGCGGCCGCGTTGGGTCGACCCCTAGGTTCTCGTAGCGGCTCTCGATCGACGCCCAGTGATGCTCGGCGGCTTCGAAGACGTCGGGCAGCAGGGCAACCCGCGTGCCTTCTACCATATGGTCGAAGAGGGTGGCGGTCTCTTCGAAGAACAGCGGCAGGTATTGCTCGAGGCCGGGAGACGGAATCGCCTTGAGGGCATCGTTGTAGAGCGGGCACTGACGCGGGTCGACGTCGAACAGCGTCTCGAAGCCTTCGCGGAAGCAGGCAATGGCCGAGCGGGTCAACGGGTACTCGTGGGCCGGCAGCAGCTCGACGGCCCCGACCTTATCCTCGCTACGCTGAGTGTCCGGGTTGAAGTGACGCAGGGTATCGAGTTCGTTGTCGAACAGGTCCAGGCGCAGCGGTGCATCGCTGCCCATCGGGAAGAGGTCGATCAGCGCGCCGCGCAGGGCATATTCGCCAGGCTCGTAGACGGTTTCCACCGCTCGATAACCGGCCCGAGACAGGGTGTCACGAAAGGCCTCGCGATCGATCGTCATGCCGACCTTGAGCGTCAGCACCTGCCCGGCGATGTACTCGGTGGGCGGCAGGCGCTGCATCAGGGTGTTGATCGGCACGATCACGATGCCTTCGCTGGCCTGCTGCAGGCTCCTCAGCGTGCGAAGACGTGACGAGACGATGTCCTGATGAGGGGAGAAGCTGTCGTAGGGCAAAGTCTCCCAGTCCGGGAAAGGCATGACCGGCACCTTGGCGAAGAAGCGCAGATCGTCTTCCAGGCGCTGGGCACTGGCGGTGTCGGCGGTGATGATCATCAAGGGCGCATCATCGGCCAGCCGCGCCAGGGCAAGCGGTGAGGCGCTGCCTTGCGGGGCCTGCCAATAGAGCGTATCGCGCACTCCTTGAGGGCGAGGCGGGTCGAGCGGTGAAAAATGCGGCATGGTGTCGTCTTGATGGCAACCGGGAAGCGGAATGGGTGAGGGCGCGTGGAACGCGTCCATAGGCGCTCCACTCTAGCGGGCCAGGCGCGACTTCGGAAGGGGAGCCGTTGACCCGCCGATTTCGGGTTTGTAGTCAAGTCGCCGTTTCTGTAATTACCTTACAGCGCCTGCGACCATCCAGTAATTGCGGTCATTACCACCGACTCGGATAATGCCTCCAACTTTTATGTCGATACGTCTTTCGTATCGGCACTTCGCCCACCTATTCATCAGTAGCTGTATAGCCGTCGTCAATGGGCAGCTATCCATCAGTAGCGACAAGCAGCCCAACCGTCGCGACAAACAGCTACGGCTACCGGCGATGAGAGGCATGCAAAACGCCATCTCACCGCGATGCTCATCAAGAGAGGCCCTACGTGACTCAGCAGATGCTCGATACCGTCTTTGAGGAATGGCAGAACAACGAAGCCCTGGCCGAGGAAATGATTCCGCTGCTGGGCCGGCTGTATCGTCAGTACAACATCGTTACCTCGCTGTTCGGCCGTTCGCTGATCAACCAGTCGGTAATTCGCATCCTCAAGGATCATCGCTTCGTCAAGAAGGTCGAGGGCACCGAGCTTTCCGTGCAGGATACCTTCCCGCTGGTCAAGGCGATGACCGAGCTGAACCTGGGGCCGGCTCACGTCGATATCGGCAAGTTGGCCGTGGCCTTCAAGCATAGCGAGACCGATGATGTCAGCGCCTTCCTCGAGCAGGAGCTTGCCGAGATCGTCGGCGCTCACTGCAAGGTGAAGGGCAATGGCGAGCCCAAGGACGTGGTGCTGTACGGCTTCGGTCGCATCGGCCGTATCCTGGCGCGCATCCTGGTCGAGAAGGCCGGCGGCGGTAATCTGCTGCGCCTGCGGGCCATTGTGGTGCGGGGGCGGGGCGACCTGGCCAAGGATCTCGAGAAGCGGGCCAGCCTTTTGCGTCGCGACTCCGTTCACGGGCCCTTCTCCGGTACCATCAGCGTCGATCACGACAGCAGCGCCCTGATCGTCAATGGCAACTACATCAAGGTGATTTACGCCAACCAGCCCAGCGAAATCGATTACACCGCCTATGGCATCGACAATGCCATCGTGGTCGATAACACCGGCATGTGGCGCGATGAAGAAGGGTTGGGGCAGCACCTGGCCTGCCAAGGCGTGTCCAAGGCGCTGCTGACCGCGCCGGGCAAGGGCGATGTCAAGAACGTGGTATATGGCATCAACCACACCGATATCGCGCGTGAAGATCGCATCGTGTCCGCGGCGTCCTGTACCACTAACGCCATCGTGCCGGTGCTCAAGGCGCTCAACGACAAGTTTGGCATCGAGCATGGCCATGTCGAGACCGTGCACTCCTACACCAACGATCAGAACCTGATCGACAATTATCACAAGGGTGATCGTCGCGGCCGCAGTGCGCCGCTCAATATGGTGCTGACCGAGACCGGCGCCGCCAAAGCGGTGGCCAAGGCACTGCCGGAGCTGTCTGGCAAGCTGACCGGCAATGCCATTCGTGTGCCGACCCCCAATGTCTCGATGGCGATCCTGAACCTGAATCTTCATCAGGCAACCGACGCTCAGGCGCTCAACGATTACCTGCGCCGCATGGCGATTCACTCGCCGATGCAGAAGCAGATCGACTTCGTGGATTCCACGGAAGTGGTCTCGTCCGACTTCGTGGGCAATCGTCATGCCGGGATCGTCGATGCCAAAGCCACCATCGCCGATGGCAAGAATGCCGTTGTCTATGTGTGGTACGACAACGAGTTCGGCTACAGCTGCCAGGTGGTACGCATTCTGCAGCACATGTCCAACGTCAGCTTTCTGGCTTTCCCGATGAACCGGGATTAAACGCACCGAGACCGCATTTACTGACAGCATCGTGCGTCCGAGCCCAAGGCTCGGGCGCTTTCCTCCTCGGTGCTCATTTGTGATTCCTGCGTCGCGTGGCAACTAACGCTCGCTATTCTTCCCGCCTCGCTTGCCTGTTTCGCTCGTCTGTGTGACTGGACTGGCTATACTCGGCAGATTTTTCTCCCCTGGCGATTTCTCCTAACCATCTGATAAAAATGCTCTCTTTCCTTCCCTGAAGAGCGTCTGCGTTGTTGCCCCCTGGCTGCCTGCTACCTTAGGCCGTGTGGCCTTTCGTTTCGCATGTCATTATAATGACCGAGATTTTAGGGGCGGTCCGCGCGTCGCGGGCCGAACTGACAACCTTCTGATAAGAAAAGAATTCGAACGCCGTGACCGTAATCCTTGGCGCCAATCCACTGGCCCTGGGCTAACGCGTGTTTCGAACCTCTTTCCTGACACATCAGAGCCGATAACTGGGCGAGTCTATGATCGAAGTCAAACGAGGCCTGGATCTCCCCATCGCGGGGGCGCCCGAGCAGCGCATCGAGGATGCGCGCCCGGTTCGTCACGTGGCCATCCTGGGCACCGACTACGTTGGCATGAAGCCGACCATGGAGGTCCGGGAGGGGGATAGCGTCAAACTAGGCCAGCTGCTCTTCACCGATAAGAAGATCGACGGCGTGCGGTTCACCGCGCCGGCGGCGGGTGAAGTCGTAGCGATCAATCGCGGGGAGAAGCGCAAGCTGCTGTCCGTGGTGATCAAGGTTGATGAAAATGAGGAAGAGGCCGTCGAGTTCACCGCCCATGGCGCCGGTAAGCTCGACAGCCTCGACCGTCAGGTGGTGGTGGACCAGCTCGTCGAGTCGGGTCTCTGGACGGCACTGCGCACGCGCCCGTTCTCACGTACGCCGACACTCGATGGGGTGCCGGAAAGCATCTTCGTGACTGCGGTCGATACCCATCCGCTAAGCCCGGATCCTGCCGTCATCATCAATGAGGCGCCCGAGGCATTCGAGAACGGTCTCAAGGTGTTGTCGAGGCTCACCGAAGGCAAGGTCTTTCTTTGTCAGGCACCTGACGCCAACCTGCCCGGCAGCAACGTCGAGCAGGTGCAGGTCGAGAGTTTCGGCGGTCCGCACCCGGCCGGCTTGGTGGGCACCCACATTCATTACCTGTCACCGGTGGCCCTGAACAAGAAGGTCTGGCACATCGGCTATCAGGACGTGATCGCCTTCGGCAAGATGTTCGCAGAGGGCAAGCTGGACGTCAGCCGCGTGATCGCGATTGGCGGTCCGCGTGCCGAAAACCCGCGCCTGCTGCGCACTCGCATCGGTGCCAGCACCGAAGAGCTGCTGGCCGGCGAGGTCAAGTCGCCTGACGATACACGCGTGATCTCTGGCTCGGTATTCGCCGGCTCTATCGCCGAGGGCGCCCTGCGCTATGTGGGGCGTTTCCACAACCAGCTGAGCCTTTTGGAAGAGGGCAACAAGCGGGCCTTCATGGGCTGGCTGTCGCCCGGTGCCAACCGGCACTCGGTCATGGGTATCTATCTGTCGAAGATTCTCGGCCTCAAGAAGTATGCCCCCGACACCTCCACCAATGGCTCCGAGCGTGCCATGGTGCCGGTTGGCAATTACGAGACCGTCATGCCGCTGGATATCCTGCCCACCCAACTGCTGCGTTCGCTGATCGTCGGCGACATTGAAACTGCCATGCAGTTGGGGTGTCTGGAGTTGGATGAAGAGGACCTGGCGCTGTGCACCTACGTGTGCCCGGGCAAATATGAGTACGGTCCCATCCTGCGTGACAACCTCACTACCATCGAGAAAGAGGCCTGATGATGGGAATCCGACAGACACTCGATAATCTCGAGCCGCACTTTCACAAGGGTGGTAAGTACGAGCAGTTCTATCCGCTCTTCGAAGCCGTCGATACGATTTTCTATGCGCCGCCCAGCGTCACCAAGACCACGGCTCACGTCCGTGATGGTGTCGATCTGAAGCGCATCATGATCACCGTCTGGATGTGCACCTTCCCGGCGATGTTCTTTGGCATGTGGAATGCCGGCTGGCAGGCCAATGCCGCCATTGCCGACGGTTATGCTTCCATGGGCGGCTGGCGCGAAGCCATCCTGATGCTGCTGGCTGGTGGCCATGATGTAAGCAGCGTCTGGTCCAACTTCGTGCTGGGTGCGACCTACTTCCTGCCGATCTACCTGGTGACCTTCGTGGTGGGCGGCTTCTGGGAAGTGCTGTTCGCCATCAAGCGCGGCCATGAGGTCAACGAAGGCTTCTTCGTCTCCTCGGTGCTGTTCGCGCTGATCCTGCCGGCGACCATTCCGCTGTGGCAGGTGGCGTTGGGTATCACCTTCGGCATCGTGATCGGCAAGGAAATCTTCGGCGGTACCGGCAAGAACTTCCTCAACCCGGCACTGACCGGTCGTGCCTTCCTGTATTTCGCCTATCCGGCGCAGATCTCGGGCGACAGCGTCTGGGTCGCGGCCGATGGCTATACCGGTGCCACGGCACTGTCCACCGCTTACCAGAGCGGTATGTCGGCGCTGTCCACTCAGTTCAGCTGGATGGATGCCTTCCTGGGTTACATCCCGGGTTCCATCGGTGAAACGTCGACGCTGGCGATCCTGATTGGTGCCGCCGTGCTGCTTTGGACCCGCATCGCCTCCTGGCGCATCATGCTGGGCGTTTTCCTCGGCATGGTGGCGACCAGCTCGCTGTTCAATGCCATCGGCTCCGATACCAATGCCATGTTCGCCATGCCCTGGTACTGGCACCTGGTAGTGGGTGGCTTCGCCTTCGGCATGGTGTTCATGGCGACCGACCCGGTCTCCGCCTCCATGACCAACAAGGGGCGTTTGGCCTTTGGCGCACTGATCGGCGTGATGACGGTGCTGATCCGTGTCGTGAACCCGGCCTTCCCCGAGGGCATCATGCTGGCGATTCTGTTCGCCAACCTGTTTGCCCCGCTGATTGACCATTTCTTTGTCCAGGCCAACATCAAGCGCCGCCAGCAGCGTACTGGTGCCATGGCTGAGGAGAGTGCCTGATGGCGAGTAACAACTCCATCAAGAAGACGCTGATCGTCGCCTTCGCGCTGTGCATCGTCTGCTCGGTGATCGTGTCCACTGCCGCGGTCGCATTGCGCCCGCAGCAAGCGTTCAACCAGGAGGCCGACCGCAAGTCGAACATCCTCCAGGTAGCGGGCCTCTATGAGGCAGGCGAGTCGGTTACCAAGCAGTTCGAACAGGTGACCGCGCGTGCCGTCGACCTGCGCACCGGTGAATACACGGATGCGGTGGATCCGGAGACCTATGATCAGTTCTCCGCTTCGCGTGACCCGGCCCAATCGCGCACACTGTCTGGCGAGAAAGATATCGCCGGCCTGTCGCGTCAGGAAAACTATTCGGTGGTTTATCTGGTCGGGGATCCGCAAAATCCCGAGCAGATCATTATACCGGTACGTGGTCAGGGCCTATGGGGTCTGATGCGTGGCTACTTGGCGCTGCATGGCGATGCCAATACCATTGAAGGCATTACCTTCTACTCCCACTCCGAGACACCGGGGCTGGGCGGTGAAGTGGATAACCCGAAGTGGAAGGCTCAGTGGGAAGGCAAGCAGGTGTACGCCGATGGTGATGTGGGCGAGGGTGCCCCAGAGATCGCCCTGGTCAAGGGCGGTGCCAGCGGCGCGACAGAAGTCGATGCCCTGTCGGGTGCTACGCTCACCAGTAAGGGCGTGACCAACCTGGTGCAGTTCTGGCTAAGTGATGCCGGCTTCGGCAACTACCTCGCCAAGATCCGTGACTCAGCGGAAGGAGCCTAAGATATGTCAGCCGCAACCCCTAAAGGCGTGCTGATCACGCCGATCTTCAAGAATAACCCGATCGCACTGCAGATCCTCGGGATCTGCTCGGCGCTGGCGGTGACCAGCAGCATGAGTGTATCGCTGGTCATGGCGCTGGCGGTTATCGCGGTCACGGCGTTCTCGAATCTGTTCGTCTCACTGATCCGCAACCATATTCCGTCCTCGATCCGCATCATCGTGCAGATGACCATCATTGCCTCACTGGTGATCGTGGTCGATCAGGTGCTCAAGGCTTATGCCTATGAGATGTCCAAGCAGCTGTCGGTGTTTGTCGGTCTGATCATCACCAACTGCATCGTGATGGGCCGCGCCGAGGCCTTTGCCATGCAGAATGGCCCGGTGCTGTCGTTCCTCGATGGTGTGGGTAACGGCCTGGGCTATGGTGTGATTCTGCTGATCGTCGGTTTCTTCCGTGAACTGCTGGGCTCGGGCAGCCTGTTTGGCATTACCATCCTGACCCCCGTCCAGGACGGTGGCTGGTACGTGCCCAACGGCCTGATGTTGCTGCCGCCTTCCGCGTTCTTCGTCATTGGCCTGTTCATCTGGGTGCTGCGCAGCGTACAGCCGGAGCAGGTTGAAGAAAACGAGTTCAAGATGAAGGAAAACACCCAACCGAAGGAGGCCGTGTAAATGCTCGAACATTATCTCAGCCTGTTCATCTCGGCGGTCTTCGTCGAGAACATGGCCCTAGCCTTCTTCCTGGGCATGTGTACCTTCCTCGCCGTGTCCAAGAAGGTCTCGTCGGCGATTGGCCTGGGCATCGCGGTGATCGTGGTACTGGCGATCACCGTGCCGGTCAACAACCTGATCCTTACCTATCTGCTCGAGGAAGGGGCGCTGTCCTGGACCGGAATCAGCGGCGCCGAAAACATCGACCTGTCGTTCCTCGGTCTGCTGAGCTATATCGGCGTCATCGCCGCACTGGTGCAGATTCTCGAGATGTTCCTCGATAAATTCGTACCGTCGCTCTACAACGCTCTCGGCGTCTTTCTGCCGCTGATCACCGTGAACTGCGCCATCCTGGGTGGCACGCTGTTCATGGTCGAGCGTAACTACAACTTCGGCGAATCCGTCATCTATGGTGCCGGCGCAGGCATGGGCTGGGCGCTGGCCATCGCCGCCCTGGCCGGGATTCGTGAGAAGCTCAAGTACAGCGATGTGCCGGCGGGTCTGCAGGGCCTGGGCATCACCTTCATCACCGTGGGTCTGATGTCGCTAGGCTTCATGTCCTTCTCCGGTATCCAGCTCTGAGGCCCGCCTCAGGCAACGAACACCAATAGGAACCCGACATGGTTGATACAACTGTCATCTTGCTCGGCGTGGTCATGTTCACCGTGGTCGTTATCGGCCTGGTGGGGATCATCCTCGCCGCGCGCAGCCGACTCGTCAGCAGCGGCGATGTGACCATCGAGATCAATGGCGATCCCGAGTACACCCTGAGCACCCAGGCGGGCGGCAAGCTGCTGCAAACCCTGGCGGCCAACGGCATTTTCCTGTCTTCGGCCTGCGGCGGTGGCGGCTCCTGTGCCCAGTGCAAGTGCCGTGTGCCCGACGGCGGCGGGGCGATCCTGCCAACCGAAGAATCCGCGTTTACCATGCGTGAAAAGAAGGAAGGCTGGCGCCTTTCTTGCCAGGTGCCGGTGAAGCAGGACATGAAGATCGAGGTCCCCGAAGAGGTCTTCGGCGTCAAGCAGTGGGAGTGCGAGGTCACCTCCAACCCCAACGTCGCGACCTTCATCAAGGAGCTCAACCTCAAGCTGCCCGAAGGCGAGGAAGTCGACTTCCGTGCCGGTGGTTACGTGCAGCTGGTGGCGCCGCCCTATGACATCAAGTTCTCCGACTTCGATATCGAAGAAGAGTACCGGGGCGATTGGGAGAAGTTCGAGCTGTTCAAGGTCTCCCACAAGAGCGACGAAGAGGTCATCCGCGCCTACTCGATGGCCAACTACCCGGAAGAGTACGGCCTGCTCAAGTTCAACATCCGTATCGCCACGCCACCGCCCGGCACCGATCATCCGCCGGGCCTGATGTCGACCTACGTCTTCAACCTGAAGCCGGGCGACAAGGTACAGGTGATGGGGCCCTTCGGTGAGTTCTTCGCCAAGGACACCGATGCCGAAATGGTTTTCGTTGGCGGTGGTGCCGGCATGGCACCGATGCGCAGCCACATCTTCGACCAGCTCAAGCGCCTGAACTCCAAGCGCAAGATCTCGTTCTGGTACGGTGCGCGCTCCTGGCGCGAGACCTTCTACAACGAAGAGTTCGACCAACTGGCCGAAGAGAACGACAACTTCGAGTGGCACCTGGCGCTGTCGGATCCGCTGCCCGAAGACAACTGGGAAGGCCCGACCGGCTTCATCCACAACGTGCTCTATGAAAAGTACCTCAAGGACCATCCGGCTCCCGAGGACTGCGAGTACTACATGTGTGGGCCGCCCATGATGAACGCCTCGGTGATCAAGATGCTGCTGGATATGGGCGTCGAACCCGAGAACATCGCATTGGACGATTTCGGCGGCTAAGCATTCATCGCCAAACTCGGTGGCTGGGTACCGGGGGCAAGGCGCAGCGAGGGTCCTTGGCCATGGATGGCCTAGGTAGCGCCCAAGGAGGGGTTAACAGCGCCCTCGCGCAGCGTTGCCGCCGGTAAACGCCACGCCAATGAAATAGGCCATTGCGATACAGGGCTGGCCCACTGGGCCGGCCCTGCTTCTTTTCACCTATCGCCCTTTGCCCGACTGTTACCTCGCCTGACGACAACAGGAATGATGTGCCGCCAGCCGAGGTCACAGTGATACAGGGATAGTAATAGGGATAGTAATAGGGATAGCAGTAGGGACAGTCCTTTCATTCGTGACATTCATTCACTCCCCATCGCCTGCCTCGCTTTGGACAGATACCTCCAGAGGCAGCCAAGGAGACTCTCATGACGATCTGGCTTCTAGTATTCGGTTTCATGCTGCTACTGATGGCCGCCATGGCGATCGGCGTTATCCTCGGCCGCAAGCCGATTGCCGGTTCCTGCGGCGGGCTCAATAACCTGGGCCTCAAGAATGGCTGCGATATTTGCGGCGGCAACGACAAGGTCTGCGAAGAAGAAAACCAAAAGACCACCAGTGCCCGCCGTGCCAGCGACGAGAGCCGTGGCGCCGATCTTGGCTATGACGCCACCCGGCGCTGAGCCACTGGCCGCATTCAGTCGCACAAGATAGATATAGACGGGACCCTCAGCGTTAGGAGAAACGATGGCAGTTCATAATTACGACGTGGTGGTGATCGGTACCGGTCCCTCGGGCGAAAGCGCCGCGATCAACGCCGCGAAGCATGGCAAACGCGTGGCGATCATCGAAAAGCAGCAGTCCGTGGGTGGCAACTGCACCCACTGGGGGACCATCCCCTCCAAGGCGCTGCGCCATCAGGTCAAGCAGATCATGGCCTTCAACACCAACCGCATGTTTCGCGATATCGGTGAGCCGCGTTGGTTCTCGTTTCCCAAGGTGCTGCAGCGTTCCCAGGTGACCATCGACCAGCAGGTCGAAATGCGTACTACCTTCTATGCCCGTAATCGCATCGATGTGTTCTTTGGCCTGGCTCGCTTCAAGGATGAGCACACCCTGCTGGTGCGCGATAACCACGAAGGCGTCGAGGAAATCAACGCCCAGAAAATCGTCATCGCGACCGGCTCGCGACCTTATCGCCCGGCAGACATCGACTTCCGTCATCCGCGCATCTACTGCTCGGACACCGTGCTCGGGCTGTCGCACACGCCACGCACCCTGATTATTTTCGGTGCCGGCGTGATCGGCAGCGAGTACGCCTCGATCTTCTCCGGCCTCGGCGTCAAAGTCGACCTGCTCGACTCCCGCGACCGGCTGCTGTCGTTCCTCGACGACGAAATCAGCGACGCGCTGTCCTACCATCTGCGCCACCACGGCGCGCTGATCCGTCATAACGAAGACTATGAGCGGGTAGAGGGCGATGAGTCCGGCGTCGTCGTGCATCTGAAGTCCGGCAAGAAGCTGCGTGCCGATGCCTTCCTGTGGGCCAACGGCCGCACCGGTAACACCGATCAACTCGGGCTCGAGAACATCGGCCTGGAAGCCAACGGCCGCGGCCAGTTGCAGGTCGATAACCACTACCGTACCGCCATTCCGCATATCTATGCGGTGGGCGACGTGATCGGCTGGCCGAGCCTCGCCAGTGCCGCCTACGACCAAGGCCGCAACGCAAGCGACGACCTGCTGGATGAGGACTTCCGCTTCGTCGATGACGTGCCGACCGGCATCTACACCATTCCCGAGATCAGCTCGGTGGGCAAGACCGAGCGCGAGCTGACTGCCGCCAAGGTGCCCTACGAAGTCGCGCAGGCCTTCTTCAAGGACACCGCCCGCGCGCAGATCACCGGCGACACCGTGGGCATGCTCAAGATCCTCTTCCACCGCGAGAGCCTCGAGATTCTCGGTATTCACTGCTTCGGCGACCAGGCCTCCGAGATCGTACACATCGGCCAGGCGATCATGCAGCAGGAGGGCGAGGCCAACACCCTCAAGTACTTCATCAATACCACCTTCAACTACCCGACTATGGCCGAGGCCTATCGGGTAGCGGCGCAGAACGGTCTCAATCGCCTGTTTTGACCGAGGCCGATTACCGAGACCCCTACCTGAGCTCAAGCATAAACCCCGACCCAAGAGCCGGGGTTTATGCATCATGTTCAGGGCAAAGCACAAGTTGGGTTTCGTTCTCCAGGTGTCTCGATTTTCGCCCGCCTTCAAGCCGACACAGTGGCCCATCGGGCTCGCTATAATCCAGACATGACATGGCCGTCTGCAGGAGTATTACTGACGGAAGTGCCGGGAGTGTCGGTATCTTCATCTAACAGTGCCTGGGAGTTCAGGTCATGATCGAGCATATTCTGGTGGTATGTACCGGCAATATCTGCCGTAGCCCGGTGGCGGCCGCCATGCTCAAGCAGCTATGCCCAAGCAAGCGTATTGAGTCGGCGGGGTTGGGGGCCATGGTCGGCAAGGGCGTAGATCCCACGGCAAGGCAGCTGGCGGAGGCCGTAGGGCTAGACGTGACTGGCCATGTGGCTTGCCAGCTAACCCATGAAATGCTGCAACAGGCCGACCTAGTGCTGGTGATGAGCCATGGCCAGCGCCTAGCCGTAGGCGAGTTGTCACCGGCAGCGCTCGGCAAGACGATGCTGTTCGGGCACTGGTTGGAAAGCAAAGCAGCGGAGATCCCCGACCCCTATCGTAAGAGCGAGCAAGCCTTCCAGCACGTTCACCGACAGCTGTGGCATGCCGCTCAAGCGTGGGCCGAAAAGCTCTAGCCAAGAACCGTGGTAGAAGGGCAAGAGGTAACATAACAATCATAACTGATTGATGTTTCGGCCATATGTCGCCGATTAGCAACCCCATTCGCTACCTTTTCTCACCATTGTCGTCTAGAGCTTGATCGACAATCAGCATACAATGCGCAAACTGCGGCAGGTCTGCGCAAGCCAATATGAATCATAGGGTTAGGGAACACGCCCAGGTAATCCCCGGGCGGTAGCGTGCCTGCTCGCCGCATGAATAAATAGCTAATTAACGAGTAACCGATCAATGACAGAGCAGCGCTCTTCCTACGATGACGAAATATCCCTGGTCGACCTAGCGGCCATTCTGGTGCGCCGCTGGAAGGCAATGGCCATTATCTTCGCGGTGGTAGTGCTGGCAGCGTTCGCCTACGTGCTGACCATGACACCGACCTATAGCTATGTATCGGTTTACGATGTGGCTGAGCAAGCCCCAGTAGGGGAGGGGAGTACCGAACGGGCGCTGGAGTCGGCGAACACCGTCATCGCCAAGGCACAGAGTCTCGCCGTAGCTCCCGTGACGCGTGAGCTCCTCCAGCAGTCAGGGCTAGAATCGCTCCCTTTTGCTGTGGACCTGTCGACGCCTGAGGATACTCAGCTAGTGAAAATTACCTCACAGGCTTCAGAAGCCAACTCGGCCTTGGTAGAAAAGATGCACAGTGCTCTGTTGGATAACATCGCAAGCAACCAGCAGGCCTTGGTCGACCGACAGCGTGCTAGCCTCGAGAGCCGCCTGGAAAGCCTGCAAGATTCACTTGAAGCCGCCGAGCAATCTGCATCGCCTAGTGCAGCAGATCTCCTGGCCAGCTATTCCGAGCAGATTGCGATGACCAAGGATCGCCTTGGCTTACTCAAGGATGGCCGAATCGCGCAGACGGCACAGCAGAGCCTAGAAAAAACAGGTACAAGCCGTACGCTTATAATGGCACTCGCCTTGGTACTGGGCGGAATGCTGTCTGTAATGGGTGTCTTCCTTATGCAGTTTGCGGGTCTTGTCTGCAGCAGCCTTAAACAACAGGAACTCTAATGCCACTGATAACCGCCCTTATCGGTGGTGGTCAATAAAATCAGCAGGTTACGGGAATCGCCTCATAGAAATATGAGGCTTTTTTATAAAGATGTGACGGTTTTGGCGAAATAAAAAATTGATAAAAATGTGATGTGTCTCAGGTGGCTGCTCACTTTTTTGTGATTTTTTGATTGTTCAGCCAGTGTTTTTAATGAATAGGAAAGCTATGAAGTTATTGGTTACCGGCGGCGCGGGCTTCATCGGCTCAGCTGTGATTCGCCATATCATCACTAACACTGCCGACAGCGTGGTCAATGTCGATAAGCTGACCTACGCCGGAAATTTGGAATCGCTGGCCGAGGTCAGCGACAGTGAGCGCTACGCATTTGAACAGGTGGATATCTGCGACCGAGATGAGCTCGAGCGGCTATTCAGTGAGCACCAGCCAGATGCAGTGATGCACCTGGCCGCTGAGAGCCATGTCGACCGTTCCATCGATGGTCCAGCAGCGTTCATCGAAACCAATATCATCGGCACCTACACCTTGCTGGAAGTGACGCGGTCTTACTGGAATGGCTTGGATAGTGAACGTCAGCAAGCATTCCGCTTCCACCATATCTCCACCGATGAGGTGTATGGCGACCTGGAGGGGCCGGAGGGACTGTTTACCGAAGAAACCTCCTATGCCCCCAGCTCGCCATATTCCGCCAGTAAGGCTAGTTCGGATCACTTGGTACGTGCCTGGCAGCGCACCTATGGCATGCCCACGCTGATCACTAACTGTTCCAACAACTACGGGCCCTATCACTTCCCCGAGAAGCTGATCCCGCTGGTGATCCTCAATGCGTTGGAAGGCAAGGCACTGCCTGTCTATGGCAAGGGCGAGCAGATCCGCGACTGGTTATACGTAGACGACCACGCTCGGGCACTTTACAAGGTAGTGACGGAAGGAAGAGTTGGGGAGACTTACAATATCGGCGGCCACAACGAGAAGCAGAACATCGAGGTTGTGCATACTATTTGCAGCCTTCTCGACGAACTGGCTCCGGTGGGTAGTACGCTTGCCCAGCAAGTGCCTAGCCTCACGCATTATCATGATCTGATTACCTATGTTGCTGACAGGCCTGGCCACGACCTGCGCTATGCCATCGACGCAGACAAGATTGAGCGTGAGCTTGGCTGGCGGCCCGAGGAAACGTTTGAGAGCGGTATTCGCAAGACGGTGCAATGGTACCTAAATAACCTCGCGTGGTGCCGGCGTGTCCAAGACGGCAGCTATCAACGCGAAAGGCTGGGAACAGGTATTTCAGTATGAAGATGTTGCTGTTCGGCAAGCACGGACAGGTGGGCTGGGAACTCCAGCGATCCCTGGCGCCCCTGGGCGAGTTCATTGCCTTAGATCGCTATGGTCGCGACGGTCTAACCGGTGATCTGGCAGATATTGATGGCTTGCGCCGCACTGTGCGCGAATTTAAGCCTAAAGTCATCATCAATGCCGCAGCCTATACTACCGTAGACCGTGCCGAGAATGAGCACGAACTGGCTAGTCGTATCAATGGCGAGGCTCCCGGCGTGCTAGCGGAGGAGGCGTGGGCGCTGGATGCATTGCTTGTGCACTACTCAACCGACTATGTGTTCGATGGCAGCGGCGATGTCCCCTGGCGGGAAACTGACACTACGGGGCCTGTAAATCACTACGGCGCCAGCAAGCTAGCCGGTGAAAAGGCTATTCAGGCCTGCGGCTGTCAGCAGCTGATCTTTCGCACCAGCTGGGTCTATGCCGCCCTTGGCAGTAACTTTCTGGCCACCATGGGCAAGCTGATTCGCGAGCGCGACGCCCTCAAGGTGATCAACGACCAGGTTGGGGCGCCCACCGGCGCTGAGCTGATCGCTGATGTGACGGCCCACGCCATACACCAGACCCTTGGTGATGCTTCAAAGCAGGGACTTTATCATCTGGCGGCAGGCGGCGAGACCAGCTGGCACGGTTTCGCCACTTTCATCGCTGAGTGGCTGCAAGGGCAGGGAGCCGAAATCCAGGCTACCCCTGGTCGAATTACTCCTATCACTACCAGCGAATGGGTCACGCCCGCGACGCGTCCGCTCAACTCTCGGCTCGACACTAGCAAGTTGGAAAACGCCTTCGGCCTCACCCTGCCCACTTGGCAGCAAGGCGCCGCCCGCGTACTTCTCGAAACTCAGCGTTAAGTAAGGACCCGATATGGCTCGCAAAGGCATTATCCTCGCCGGCGGCTCCGGCACGCGTCTCTATCCCATCACCAAGGCCATCTCCAAACAACTGCTTCCGGTGTACGACAAGCCGATGGTCTATTACCCGCTTTCGGTGCTGATGCTGGCTGGTATACAGGAGGTCCTGATTATTACCACTCCTGAGGATCAGGAAGGTTTCCAGCGGCTGCTGGGGGATGGTAGCCAGTTCGGCATCACGCTCAGCTACGCCGTGCAGCCGAGCCCCGACGGACTGGCTCAGGCCTTTATAATTGGTGAGGAGTTCATCGGCGACGATCCGGTATGTCTGGTGCTCGGCGACAACATCTACCACGGCCCCGGCCTCTCCAAGCAGTTGCAGGCGGCCAGCGCCCGGGTTAGCGGCGCTACGGTGTTTGGTTACCAGGTCACCGACCCTGAGCGCTTCGGCGTGGTGGAATTCGATGAGGATAAGCGTGCAGTCTCCATCGAGGAGAAACCGGAGAAGCCGAGATCGCGTTACGCGGTGACCGGCCTGTACTTCTACGACAACGAGGTCGTCGAGATCGCCAAGGCGGTCAAGCCCTCGCACCGCGGCGAACTTGAGATCACCAGCGTCAACCAGGCCTACCTGGAGCGCGGCGATCTTAGAGTCGAGCTGCTGGGGCGTGGCTACGCCTGGCTGGATACCGGCACCTTCGACTCCCTGCACGAGGCTTCTAGCTTCATCGAGACTCTGGAGAAGCGCCAGGGCTTGAAGGTGGCCTGCCTGGAGGAAGTGGCTTACCGCATGGGATACATCAACCGCGACCAGTTGCTAGCCCAAGCCGATGAGTTGAAGAAGAACAGCTACGGCGCCTATCTCACGCAAATCGCCGAGCAGGAGGCCTGAGTCGAATGGACGTGATCGAGACTCGCATCCCCGACGTTAAACTGATCAAACCCAAGGTGTTCGGTGATGAACGCGGCTTTTTCATGGAAACATGGAACGCCCAAGTATTTGCCGAGGCCGGCATCGAAGATAACTTCGTGCAAGACAACCACAGCCGCTCGGTGCAGCATACCCTGCGCGGCTTGCACTACCAGATGAAACAGCCCCAAGGCAAATTGGTGCGCGTCACCCGCGGCGAGGTGTTCGACGTGGCGGTGGACCTGCGCAAGAGCTCGCCCACCTTCGGCGAGTGGGTTGGGGAGGTGCTCTCGGAAGAAAATCAACACCAGCTTTGGGTGCCGCCCGGATTCGCCCACGGCTTTTACGTAATTAGTGACACTGCGGATTTCCAGTACAAGTGCACGGATTTCTACGCTCCCGAGTTTGAGCGTTGTATTCGTTGGGACGACCGAGGCTTGGCCATTACCTGGCCGCTTTCGGATAACGTTGAACCTCTGGTCTCGGAGAAGGATCGCCAAGGTGTCGCTTTTGTCCAAGCGGAGTGCTTCGAGTGACCGCCGCATTACAGCGGCTGTATGCCCTTGGCCGCGGTAATGCTCTCAAGGCACAACTCGTACGCGGTGCCTTGGGGGTGGGTGGGCTCAAGTTGCTCTCGCTGCCGCTGACGCTGGTCGCTTCCGTCTTGCTGGCTCGTGGACTGGGGCCGGAAAGCTACGGCCAGTACTCATTTGTCATGGCAGTGCTCTCTCTACTGGTACTGCCGGTAGGCCCCGGTCTCGGTCAACTGGTGACTCGTGAAGTGGCGAAGTTTCATCACGGTGAAGAGTGGGGGCTGTTTCGGGGCCTGCTTAAGCGTGCCCACCAGTGGGTGATCCTTGGATCAATTCTGTTGATGGTGATCATCGCTATGTTGGCCGCTCGAAATGCGAGCTGGGTAGTGAATGATCACTGGACACTACTGTTCCTCGCTAGCCCGCTATTGCCACTGCTGGGACTTAATGCGTTGAGGACTAGTATTCTGAGAGGATTGCGTAAGATCATCTTCGCTCAGATTCCTGAACTCCTTGTACGCCCTAGCTTGCACCTGGTCATAGTGAGCGGGCTTTTATTAACGGGACTACTTAACCCCGCTACCGCACTGGCCAGCCAGGTGGTGGTAACTACCTTGTCGCTCGCTCTGGGGTTGTGGTTATTCTTTAGATGCCGCCCAAGGCAGATTGCGGATGCGAAGCCAGTGTATTTGAATGGTGAATGGGGTGGGGCACTATTGCCTTTCACCTTTCTGGCAATAGTCAGTACCTTCAATGCACAGATTGGCATTCTGGTGTTGGGATGGCTTGGATCAGATACCGAAGTGGGGGCGTTTAGGGTTGCTCAGAACGGCGCAATGTTTGTGTCATTATCTCTGACCATCGTCAACATGGTGCTCGGACCCCACATCACCCGAGCCAACCGGGACAAAGATATATCACGCTTGCAGCATCTCTCACGACAGTCAGCACGGGCCGCGTTGGTCGCTGCGCTGCCGGTTGCTATTCCGCTTATCTTCTTTGGGGAACCGATTATCAATCTGATTTTTGGTGAAGACTACACCGACGTAGCGGTCTGGCCTTTGGCGATCCTGGCAGTGGGGCAGCTTGTAAACGTGGCATTTGGGTCGGTGGGCTTGTTCCTAACCATGACTGGATATGAGCGCGATACCCTGCTCGGGCATGTTACCGCCCTGGTAGCCACTGTGTTGGCGGCCGTTACCCTGACTCCCCCCTTTGGTGCGGTGGGCGCGGCGCTGGCGGTGACGATCGGCCTTGTGACGTGGAATGCCGTGCTCGCCATCCGCTTCATTCAGCGGATGGGGTTCCGGCCCTCGGCTTTGTAAAGGAACAGTATGATTATCAGTAATACACATCGCTTCGCTTTTATCCATATCCCGAAGTGCGCAGGAACGACAATTCGCAATCCTCTGCTGGAATTTGATGACTGCAATGGTGCACATACCGGTCGTGTTGCCGTCCACCCGTTATTGGGTAACCTGGATTATGTTCACATACCGTTGTTTACGCTCAGGGAGCACTTCGAAGAAGAGTTCAAAGCCGTTACAAACTACTGGTCCTTCGCCGTGGTGCGTGATCCCTTCGCTCGGTTTTCCTCGTCGGTGTCGCAGCGCTTGAAGAGGTACAGCGATCAGCCCATTCACCGTTGTAGTGTCGATGATATTAGGAAGGCCGTCGATGAGAGCATCGCCTATTTGTCCCAAGTGCCAAGGAGTAACCACCTTTTACCGCCGGAGTATATCCACTTTCAGAAGCAGATAGATTACATTGAGTTGGACGGCGAAAAGATCATTGACTCGCTATATACGGTTGATAATGTTGATCTTCTGCTTGAAGCTGTTGGCCAGCATGTGGGCCACTCAATGGGGAAGGACCGTCACTCGCGAGGAGTGCAGCGACGGGCTAACCAGTCATTTGTCTTTCGCAACGACTTTCTTCGTTGGATGATCGAAACGTCAAGGCCGTTGTCCAAACAGGTCAGCCGGTTGCTGCCTGAAGGTGTAAAGCAGCAGGTCCGTAAGCAAGTATACATGCACAGAGACCATCGAATGAATGTCTTGTTTGATTCGAGCTACGTGCAGGATTTTATTAGGGACTACTACGCGAAAGATATTGCGCTGTATACTCAGGTCAATAGTACGGTCAGGTGAAGCCTTATAAAGATATCTAGGTGTAGGGTCCCGGATGATCAGGTGAGCTATAGAAGTTATCCTTTGCTGGCCGCCAAGGAGCTTCTTCAACAGTTCATCCGGGAGCAAGGATATGGACATTAAGCTACATAAACAGGCGACCACCACACCGAAGATCCGAGCCGAGATCTAGGCAGCGCCTTCCAGCATCAGCGACAGCGAGCTGGCACGCCAGTACGGCGTCGCCGTCGCGACCATCCGGCGCTGGCGGTACCGTGACGATGTCAAAAACCGACCGCACACGCGTCACAACTTGCTGGCCACGCTCACTTCCGAACAGGAAGAGGTTCTGATCGCCGCGCGCGAATTCCTGCGCCTCGGCCTGGATGATCTGCTCGTCGTGGCGCGCGAGTTCCTCAATCCTGGATTGTCGCGTTCTGGTCTGCATCGCATGCTCCAGCGGCGCGAGGTGCCGACACTGGCAGAGCTGGCTCGACGGGACGCGGGCGATGATGAGAAGCCCCGGCACAAGCCCTTCAAAGACTATGAGCCGGGCTACGTGCACATCGACATCAAGCACCTGCCCCAGATGCCCGACGAGGAGCAAAAACGCTACCTGTACGTCGCCATCGATCGCGCCACGCGCTGGGTCCACCTGGAGGTGAGACGCAGCCAGTCCGCGAAGGATGCGCGGGCGTTCATGAAGCGGGTGGAGGCGAAGGCTCCCTTCAAGGTCCAGACGGTACTAACCGACAACGGCAAGTCATTCACCGATCGCTTCACACGAGCGGGTGAGCGCAAGCCCAGCGGGAACCACCCGTTTGACCAGGAGTGCCATGCCCTTGGCATCGAGCACCGTCTGATCAAGCCGGGAAGGCCGCAGACAAACGGTATGGTGGAGCGCTTCAACGGCCGTATCAGCGATGTGCTGGCGACTCGGCGCTATACCTCAGGCGAGGACCTGGAGCAGACGCTGAAGCGCTATACGTGGCTGTACAGTCACCATATTCCGCAGAAGGCGCTGCACCATCAATCGCCGATTGAGGTGATGAAAGAATGGCAGACCAAGCACCCTGAGTTATTTACCAAGCGAGTGGTCAATCACACGGGACCCGACATCTAGGTTCTGTCTGGAAAGTCGGCACGTAAGCAGCGATCTATGCAGGCCAGACATACCATCGCTCTGAAGCTGCTGGCCAACTTGTCGTAGCGGGTGCAGACGCGGCGCAGTTCCTTGATCCACCCGAAACAGCGCTCGATGATGTTTCGCTCTCGATAACGGGGCTTGTCGAAGCCCCGAGAGGCGCCAGGACGCGGTTTTCGCTTCATCTTGCGCCGGGCAATGACCGGCTTCATACGGTGCCGGTCGCAGTAGCGGCGAAGCGGATCGCTGACATAGCCCTTGTCCGCCACAATGTAGCGACAGCGTTTACGTGGTCTGCCACGGCTTCCAGGCAGATGAAAGTGTTCCATGGCGGTGATGAAGTGATCTTGCCCAGCAACAGTGGACATCCCGTTAAGGAAGTACACTGAACGAGGTGTCCTATGGCTAGGCAAGCTACTCCGATGAAGAAACAACGTACCCATTACTCCGATGCCTATCGCGAGGAGGCACTTTCCCTCGCTGATCGCGTAGGCGTCACCGCCGCTGCTCGTGAGCTGGGTTTACAAAGCCAGCTTTACCAGTGGCGCGCCAAGGTTCAGCAGAAAAAGAGTTCGTTTGAGCGTGAGCAATCACTAGCGGATGAAAACGCCCGGATGAACCGGCAACTCGCTGAAATATCGGAGGAAATGTCCATCATAAAAAAGCGGCGGTGTACTTCGCGAAAAACCTGAAGTGAAGTACACCTTCATCCACGGCCATCGTCATGCGCTCCACATCCAGCTAATCTGCAAGGCGCTTGGCGTCGCGCGCAGTGGCTGCTATGGCTGGTGTAAACGGGGTGGCACACCCTCCCTAAGACGCCGTCAGCAGGCTGTTCTCGACCAGCGAGTGGCGGAGGTTTTCCAGCGGCGGAGAGGACGCTCAGGTGCTCCCAGGTTGGTACTGGATCACATTGACGATGGTCTGTCCGTGAACCGCAAGACGGTCGCCGCTAGCCTGCAACGTCAGGGACTTCGTGCCAAGGAGGCACGCAAGTTCAAGGCGACGACGAACTCGAGGCACTCTCTTCCAGTGGCACCCAACCTGCTGGAACAAGACTTTACCGCCAAGGGGCCCAACCAGAAATGGGTCGGCGACATCACGTACCTAGCGACCTCTGAGGGGTGGCTCTACTTGGCGGTGCTGATCGACCTTTACTCGCGCAAAGTGATCGGGTGGGCCATGAGTGAACGGATGACGGCGGACCTGGCGGGTGACGCCCTCAAAATGGCATTGTCTCGGCGAAAGTCGCCCCAGGGAGTGATCACCCATTTCGATCGTGGCAGCCAATATTGCTCGACTCTGTACCAGACACTGCTCATGAAATATGAACTCACGTGCAGCATGAGCGCCAAAGGCAATTGCTACGATAACGCCTGTGCCGAGATTTTCTTCCATAGCCTGAAGGTTGAGGCGACCCATGGTGAGCGTTTCGAAACCCGGAATGCCATGCGGCGGCAAGTGTTCGAGTATATCGAGATAGACTACAATCGGCAGCGCCGGCATAGTGCGATTGGGATGATCAGCCCAGAGGCCTTCGAGGCCTGTATGATCGCTTAGATCGGTGTCCACGTTTGCTGGGTAAGACCACTCCTCTTGCTCGGGCGTAAGCGTGGCCAGCAGGTTGTGCCGCGTGTGAGATCGGCCTTGGACATCGTCACGGTACCGCCAGCGCCGGATGGTGCGGTGGCGACGCCATATTGGCGGGCCAACTCGCTATCTGTGATGCTGGAGGGGCTTCCTAGATCTCGGCACGGATCTTCGGTGTAGTAGTAGCTTGTTTATGCAGCTTGATGTCCATGAACCTGCTCCCGAATGAATTGCTCAAGAAGCTTTCTGGCGGCTAGCAGAGGATAACTTCTATAGGCGATTCGATCATCGGGGACCCGACACCTAGTTATTTACCAAGCATGTGGTCAATCACATTGGAGCCGACACCTAGGCTTTTTTGGCATTGATTGGGTTTTTTTAGTTTTCAACTTCCTGGGTTTTGTTTTTAATGAATAATATTGTGGTATATACAGCAATATTTGGTGGTTATGATTTGCCTCCTAAAGTCGCATCGGATGAATATGTCGATTATATTCTCTTCTCCGATCGACCAATTGAAGCTGAGGGTTGGGAGGTTGTGGTAGTTGAAAAAAAGTTTCTTACTGATTCGGCTGAAAACAGATATTACAAGATGCTTCCGCATGAGTTTTTTTCTAAATATAAGATGAGTGTGTATATAGATGGGAATATTGATATAAAACTTCCGATTAGTGGTTTTGTTTCTGATATATTGTTATCGTCGGATATGGCACTTCATGCTCATCATCGTGCAGCGTCCGTCTATGATGAATTTGCACCGATGGTTAAGTATTCGAAAATTGGTGTTACAGATGCGATCAAGTTTTACAAACAGCAGATCAAGTATGAAGAAGATGGCTATATTGATCAGTCGTTTGTCGAGGCTAATATAATTTATCGAAATCACAATGTTTCTAATGTCGCTAAAGCAATGGAGTTTTGGCTATCAGAGTATAGCAACGGAATAAGAAGAGATCAGCTGTCATTGATGTATTCCCTTTGGAAGTTTTCGGTTTCTTATAATGTCTTGAGTCCGTCTATGGCACGCTCCGGAAGTGGTTATTATTCTTATAGATTCCACAAAAAGTCTAGAAAAAAAATCATTAAAAAAATAGTTACCCGTCTTTTTTTGCTACCAATTGCGGTTTTGATAAGTCAGGCCGCTAATCTATATATAGTGGTGAAAAGGTTTAAGAGAAGAGGTGTGAGGTGATGAAGGTTTTTTTTGTTGGATGGAGTAGTGATTACGATAAAGTAATGATAGACGGGGTTAGGGAAAAGTATTTTGCGGATAACATTGTGCTTCCTTCTTGGCTTAAGATTGTCTACCTTGTCGCAAATTATTTTTCTTTTCACAGGTTAAAGAGAGAGGTGGTTAAGACTTATGTTCGCATCAAGTTGAGGGGGAGTGCGAGTGGTGATGTTATTATATGCAAAGATTCAAACTTTTTTTCTTATATAGAGTCTATAGAAAAAAGAGATCAAAAAAAGATATTGATTGTTAGGAATACTGTAGGTGAAGATTTTGTCTCTGAAGCCAAATGCGTTTTTGATAGAGTTTATACTTTTGACCATATGCAAAGTAAAAAATATAATATAGGGATGCTTGATCAGGTTTTTGTTTATGGGGAGGGGCTGGGCACTGATGTTCAAGGGGAGGGGTGTTTTTTTATTGGGAAAGACAAGGGTAGGATTAGCTTGGTTGAAGAGCTTTCTCGGTCTTTTGAGTCTCTAGGAATTGAGTCCAAATTTTTCGTTGTTCCGGATAAAACTTCAGTACGGCATTCGAAGCTATACGTAAATAAACCTATGCCATATGAAGAGGTGGTAAAAGCTGTGACCAATAGTGCTATCATCTTGGAAATAAACCAAGAGGGTCAGTCTGGGTTGACTATGAGAGCTTTGGAGTCAATTTTTTTAAGCAAGAAGTTGGTTACTAATAATAAGGAAGTTATTAATTATGATTTTTATGATCCTGCAAGGGTGTTTGTTATAGAAAATGATGTTTTTGATAAAGAAGCGATGAGGAACTTCGTTGAAAAAGAATATCCGCCAGTAGAAGAGCACGTGCTAGAACGCTACTCCCCGTTATCAATGATGGACAAGGTTTTGGAGAATGAGTAAAATTTTGGCATGTCCGGCCTCTTGCTGCTTTACTAATCTATTGCTGGTGGTTTCTTTTTTATTTCCAACATCCCTCATGGGTGATATTAACCCTTTGTTACCGGCCGGTGCTGCATTAGTCAATCTTATTTTGCTGCTAATGCTAGTTACTAAGGGTAAGCTGGTGTTCTTGCTCTCAAGATTGTCTCTTTCTATTTTACTTCTTTCGTTGATAGTGTTTTATACGCTTATTTCTGAATTTGATTCTTATGCATGGGGCCAGATATTCTATCTGCTTCCGCTAATTTTTCTGGTTTCTACTAGCTCGAAAATAAGCTTGAAGATGTCTGGAGTTTTGAGGGTTTATTATATTGCTTCCTTTTTTGTAATTTTCTTGGGATACTCTATTTTGCTGAAAATAAAACCTTTAACTGAATTTGTTGTAGGTTTTTACAGTTACGGCTATGCGGATTTAGTCCCGAGAATGATAGAGCTTGGTAAGCCGGTCTCAATATTCGGCTCTCATTCCATTGCGGCAATGTATTTCTATTTAATTGGCTTGTTGGCTGTATATATCCAAGCTAAAATGCAAGGGTCTCGCTTGATTAATATTTTTATTGTGTTTTCGGTTATTGTATTTTTGACTAATTTACAATCAGCTTCCTCTGCATTTTTTCTGATGCTATCCTTTGTTAGTTATTCTTACGTGTGGTTGTCGAGTCGTTTTAAATCAAAATCTTTTCTTTATTTGTTTGTATTTTTTTGCCTATCTACATTTGTTTTTTTGGGGGTTTTCTTTGGCTGGTTTAACTTTGTCTTCGAAAAGGTTGTGGGGAGCAGTACCTCTGGTGTTATTTCCAGGTATTCGTCCTCGGCATTGGAAAATAATATAAAATATATCCTAGAAAGCCCAATGTCAGGGATCGGTTTTTCTTATAGCCCTTTGTTTCTTTACTCTGACTCAGACTATATTCTTTCTTTGTTAAAGTATGGTTTTCTTGGGGCGGTTGTTTTTTATTTCCTATGCATTGATTTTTTGTATAAAAACATTGATTCTAGGTATTTTTTAAGCTCTTTAATAATTTTGGCATTATTGTCCTTTTCTGTTGGTTATTATGTGTTTACTTATGTGAGGTTTGTTCCTTTTGTCCTTTTGTTATTTATGCTCCAGGGGGCTTTGGGGAGGCGTGAATCTGCATATTCTTAACTCGGCATATTATATTATATAAGTATTTTATTGCAGGCTCTCGCTTTATGTTAAAGAGATGCGCTCAGTATCTGCTTGCAGGGTTTCTGAGCAATCTTCCTGCGCTTTCCCAATATTAGGTCGGCCCGCGGACTCTACAAAAGCTTTGCCCTTTAAACTTGAGGTCGCCATGGGTCTGTTTCTGTAGATTGTAGCTCTTACGCTCAGCCGATCAATGCAATGGTAGTGATAAGGCCTCTGCGGGTGTCCTTAAGCCAGAGCTTTCCTGGGTCGCTCATTCTGCTTGCTTGCAACCCAATTGAGGACTTGTTGTGTTAAGGCAGAGCGGCCCAGTCCTTTTCGGGTAATACTGCCTCAAGATCCGGTTCGTATTTTCACTGGTCACGCGTTGCCATGGGTTTTGAACATCACAAGAATAAATTTGTATACTGGTCGTCACTGTAAATGTTTTGTCATCAGCAAGCTGGGCACCGCGATGATCCCATGTCAGCGACTTTTTTAGAGAATCGGGAAGCTTTGAGACCTATCTCACAAGACAGTCAATTACGCTGCCCGTGTCCTTACCGGCCATCTGGACCAATAATGTAATGCGGGAGTGACGCGCGACCAATGTGGCGATATGCGAGTTCTTGGAGCCCGTGATCAAGTCGCCCTTCCCATGCCCCGGAATGGCTCGATCCTTCACTTCTGGTATTCGCTCGTATGGAGACGGCTTCTCTGATCTGGCCACGTGACTGGCTACTCGCCAACCTGGACCGGCGTATCATTCGGCGGGTCCTCAAGTGTCGCATCGGCTCCTTCATTAGTACGCAAGGCGCCTGAATGAAGCGACTGTGATAGATCGTCTCATGCGACAGCTGCATGCACCGATCTCCCGGAAATCGGTTTATCAGCGATCACGAGACCTGTTCAGGGGGCCATTGATAGAATGCTCATCTGCAACTAGGCGGCTAAGCTTAGATGAAGATGCCAGGTGGCAAGGTTTAGGCTGTCGACGCCGGAGCTATAAGTCCGTAAATCATCAAAACAGATTGTCCCCCCGACCCGCATGGCCTTCCCTTGTTGG
>NZ_JABVXC010000080.1 GCF_013349955.1 Onishia taeanensis
GTGTGGAAGCCTTCCCAGACCAGATTGTCGAGATCGGCACTTTCCGCCTTGAAGGCCGCTTCGTCCTCGCCGGCACCCAGGCAGACGAAGAGCAGCTGCGGGTGGCTGTCGCGCAGCCTGCGGGCCGCCTCGATCAGCACTCGCTGGCCCTTGTGGCGGTCCACCAGTGCGCCGACATGCCCGATGACGATGCGCCCCCCCGCGGACGTATTACCGAAGCGCTGGCGTAGCTTGGCCACGGCTTGCTTGTCGCTGGGCAGGTGGGCGAGAGTGCTGGGGATCAACGCCGTCTCACCCCATTGGCGCTCCCGCAGGTGAGATTCGATCACCGACGAAATCGCCACCCGGCAGGCGGCCGCACGATAGGTCAGGCGATTGAACGGC
>NZ_JABVXC010000081.1 GCF_013349955.1 Onishia taeanensis
CCCCAGCCAACGCGCCAGGCTGCTGCCACCGCCGGCATAGAGCAGCAGGCAGGTGAATTCCAGCGTCAGGATGATGCCGACCAGCGCGATCAGCTGCGGCGCCAGCGGCAGGCTGGCATCCAGAAACGGCGGCAACAGCGCAATGAAGAACGCCCATCCCTTGGGATTGGCGATCGCGGTGACGAAGCCCTGTGCCGCCAGCGCGCGGCGCGAGGCGCGCGGTGCCTCCGCACCCTCCCCAGCTACCCCCAGGGCCAGGCGGCCACGCGAGCGCCACATCTGGATCCCCAGCCAGGCCAGGTAAGCACCACCCGCCAGCTTGAAGGCCGAGAACACCATCGGATAGCGCAGCATGATGGTCGCGACGCCGATCACCGCCGAC
>NZ_JABVXC010000082.1 GCF_013349955.1 Onishia taeanensis
GGGTTCTTCTGGAACTTAAAGTGGTCGCTAGTCGTATTCACGATCACCTGGGTGCTGTGCCTTATCTTCAAGCGCTATCTGCCGTCGGTGCCCTATCCGCGCATCGACCAGCGATACCTGTACCCCGGGCCGATGCCCGGGCTGATTTTCTACTCGGTTTTCGTCTCGCCGGCACTATTGGTCGCAGCGCTCTATCAGGGCATGCTGCTAGTCGATCCGGCCTACCTGCGCTCGGAGTGGCCCTTAGCTGAGCTAGAGGCCTTCACCCGGGTCTGGCTGTTCGATTGGGACAATGACTTCGTCTACCCCGACCCTGTACAGGGCCTAGAGACGGTGTATCTGCTGCGGGGAATGCT
>NZ_JABVXC010000083.1 GCF_013349955.1 Onishia taeanensis
TGGCTGGATGTGCGCATCGATCCGGCATTGCCCGAACGCGAACCGATGCCGCGGGTCGACCTGCGCCAGCGCCATATTGCCCTGGGCCCGGTCGCGGTCTTCGGCGCCTCCAACTTCCCGCTGGCCTTCTCGGTAGCCGGCGGCGACACCGCCTCGGCCCTGGCGGCGGGCTGCCCGGTGGTGGTCAAGGCTCACTCGGCGCACCCCGGCACCTCTGAGCTGGTCGGCCGGGCCATTCAGCGGGCGGTGGCCAAGTGCGAGCTGCCCGAAGGCGTGTTCTCGCTGATCTACGGCTCCGGCAATGATATCGGTCAGGCGCTGGTGCGCGATGCCCGCATCAAGGCGGTCGGCTT
>NZ_JABVXC010000084.1 GCF_013349955.1 Onishia taeanensis
TGGCTGGATGTACGCATCGATCCGGCATTGCCCGAACGCGAACCGATGCCGCGGGTCGACCTGCGCCAGCGCCATATCGCCCTGGGCCCGGTCGCCGTGTTCGGCGCCTCCAACTTCCCGCTGGCCTTCTCGGTGGCCGGCGGCGACACCGCCTCGGCCCTGGCGGCGGGCTGCCCGGTGGTGGTCAAGGCCCACTCGGCCCACCCCGGCACCTCTGAGCTGGTCGGCCGGGCCATACAGCGGGCGGTGGCCAAGTGCGAGCTGCCCGAGGGCGTCTTCTCGCTGATCTACGGCTCCGGCAATGATATCGGTCAGGCCCTGGTCCGCGATGCCCGCATCAAGGCGGTGGGCTT
>NZ_JABVXC010000085.1 GCF_013349955.1 Onishia taeanensis
GATTACCTCCTAAGCCCTGCAATTTTCATTGTGGGGCTTTTTTATTGGTTTTTATCCCATCAAGTTCCTACCTTAGAACCCTACCCACCATTGACCCTAGGAAGCACCTAGAAACGTTTTTAGGGTCAAATTTCCCAAGAAAAATGGCTTATCAGCCGATTCTGACACGATAGTTCAGGTTCCTTTATTCCATACCTTTAAGTATCTTGAGAATTGGGGGACGGCATTATGCCATCATGTCCCCTTCTTTCTAGCGTCCTTCTTAAGTACCTTAGAAACACCTCTACAGATTCCTTGTCGTCAGACACGATACTGTAGGCGACTCTTCTAAAGGGTTAAGACAGGCTT
>NZ_JABVXC010000086.1 GCF_013349955.1 Onishia taeanensis
AACCTAGAAATCCCCGGTAAGCCTTGGTAGGCCCCGGTTATCTCTTTCCTGTCGATTTAATAATACTGTCGCATTTTTCTCATAGGGTCTGCAACTATCTTATGCGTTTCTGTATCTACACGACTATACACGCTGTCTTGTTAGGCTTTGGTGAAGGTCTGTTGAATATCTGGCTGTTGCCAAGACCCTCAACACGATGACACCAAGGGTTAACACGGATTCTCCAGAACGGAAGGGATGATGGATCATATATCCCCTTCCCCTTTGGAAGCCTGTCTTAACCCTTTAGAAGAGTCGCCTACAGTATCGTGTCTGACGACAAGGAATCTGTAGAGGTGTTTCTAA
>NZ_JABVXC010000087.1 GCF_013349955.1 Onishia taeanensis
AACCTAGAAATCCCCGGTAAGCCTTGGTAGGCCCCGGTTATCTCTTTCCTGTCGATTTAATAATACTGTCGCATTTTCCTCATAACCCCTGCAACCATTTTATGCGTTTCTGTATCTACACGCCTATGCACGCTGTCTTGTTAGGCTTTGGTGAAGGTCTGTTGAGGGGCTTGGCGACAGCCAGATATTCAACACGATGGCACCAAGGGTTAACACGAATTCTCCAAGACGGAAGGGATGATAGATCATAGATCCCCTTCCCCTTTGAAAGCCTGTCTTAACCCTTTAGAAGAGTCGCCTACAGTATCGTGTCTGACGACAAGGAATCTGTAGAGGTGTTTCTAA
>NZ_JABVXC010000088.1 GCF_013349955.1 Onishia taeanensis
GCAAGCAATTAGAAAGTTCTCTGCACTCTGAAGCTTTGATTTTCGTGCCTTAACAATGATGGGTTTATTGCCTTGAGAAAGGAGCTTTGAACGCTTTGCTTCAGCAACCTCTTTACCCGCTGCCCCAGCGTCTTGAGCAAGCACTGTATAAACGTCACTACCATCTTCCCTAGCGGTCTTCATAACAAGGTTATCAACGAGTGCAGCACGATCCCGCATAGATTTCATGTCAAGGATATAGAAATTCCCTGTATCCCTTTCGTAAGAGCATTTGGTTAGGCGAGTCCAATCAGGATCAGCGTAACGACCACCCTTTTCAGGTTCAGGTTTAGTGGC
>NZ_JABVXC010000089.1 GCF_013349955.1 Onishia taeanensis
GCAAGCAATTAGAAAGTTCTCTGCACTCTGAAGCTTTGATTTTCGTGCCTTAACAATGATGGGTTTATTGCCTTGAGC
Organism: Onishia taeanensis; assembly: GCF_013349955.1. Lineage (GTDB taxonomy): Bacteria > Pseudomonadota > Gammaproteobacteria > Pseudomonadales > Halomonadaceae > Onishia > Onishia taeanensis_B. The sequence continues at coordinate 79 of NZ_JABVXC010000089.1, forward strand.
AAGGAGCTTTGAACGTTTTGCTTCAGCTACCTCTTTACCCGCTGCCCCAGCGTCTTGGGCAATGATCTGATACACGTCTGAACCATCTTCACGGGCTGTTTTCATGATTAAGTTATCGACCAATGCTGCCCTATCTCTCATAGATTTCATGTCAAGGATATAGAAATTACCTGTATCCCTGTCGTAAGAGCATTTGGTTAGGCGAGTCCAATCAGGATCAGCGTAACGACCACCCTTTTCAGGTTCAGGTTTAGTGGC
>NZ_JABVXC010000008.1 GCF_013349955.1 Onishia taeanensis
GTCAAGGAACAGTGTGGTTCGATGAGGCGAAAGACAGGATTCGACGACAGCTACCGCGAAGCGGTTTAGTTCAACAGGTATTAGACAGCGCGCTCGTTTATTGACTTGAACGAATACGCGCGTTCAATATTCTTATACCGCCACAACAAATTATTGCTTTTTATATGAATTTTCGTTGGCGTGGCTATATAACACCACTCCGCTTCGGCCATACCACCAATCGAGACGCACGCGGCACGGCTAATGTCAGCGAGCAAGGTGATGCAATGCGCGGAGCAAGCCGTTGCCATGTGAGGCTCCCTGCGTATGGGGGGTGTCATTAGGCTGTTCTTGGTTTTCTAATGTTCAGCCTAACACCGAGGCATGATTTTCTCCTGCGCTGGATCAACGCTAGGCATGATTCCTTGGTCGTGGATAGGCCATGAATAAAGGCATATGGAGGCAGACAAGACGTCGGGCCTTACTCCCCGGTCAGAACCCACCCGGCGGATGACATCCCCACGCCAAGCGGCGACAATGGGCGCCCTTTTTCGGCCGCAGTCGTTTCATGTCTACACCGCTTCCCATTCTGTATCAGGACGATGCCCTGGTCGTCATCGCCAAGCCTTCGGGGCTCTTGGTGCATCGCACGGCGCTTGCTCGCGGCGAAACGCGCTTCGCGCTGCAGATGCTGCGCGACCAGCTCGGCCGCCACGTTTACCCGGTGCACCGCCTCGACCGACCGACCTCCGGGGTGCTGGTGTTTGCGCTTTCTTCGGAGATCGCGCGCCCCCTCGGCGAGGCCTTCGCCGAACAGCGGATCAGCAAGCGCTACCTGGCGGTGGTCCGCGGCCAGGGGCCGGAGGCCGAGTGCATCGACTATGCGCTGCGTGAGGAAGACGGCCGCCGGCCCAAGGCGGAAATGCCGGCAATGGAGGCGGCCACCGAGGTGCGGCGCCTGGACAGCGTCGAACTGCCGGTGCGGGTCGACCGTTACCCCAGCGCGCGCTATTCGCTGATGGAGGCGCGGCCACTGACCGGGCGCCGCCACCAGATCCGTCGCCACCTGTCGCGGCGCGGCTATCCGATCATCGGCGATGCCAGGCACGGCAAGGGCAACCATAACCGCTTCTTCAGCGAGAACCTGGACACCCACCGGCTCTTGTTGGCGGCGGTGGAGCTGAGCTTCGAGCATCCCGTGCTCGGCGAACGCCTGACCGTGAGCGCCGGCCTGGAGGACGACATGACGCAGCTATTCGAACGCTTCGGCTGGAGCGCCCACCTGCCCCGCCATGGCCACCGCTTCGACAAGGCCGATACCGTACCGTCAACGACTCAAGCAGCGATGCCGACGCCATGACCGACACCGACCCGACTCTTGCTGATGCCGACTACGACTTCCGCTTCGGCGGCATTCGGCGCCTCTATGGCCAGCGCGCCGCCGCCCACTTCCGCCACGCCCATGTGGTGGTGGTCGGCGTCGGTGGCGTGGGTAGCTGGACGGTGGAAGCCCTGGCCCGCTCCGGCATCGGAAAGCTGACGCTGATCGACCTCGACGATGTCTGCGTGTCCAACGTCAACCGCCAGCTACATGCGCTGGACGGCACCATCGGACGACCCAAGGTCGAGGTGCTGGCCGAGCGCTGCCGGGCGATCTCACCGGGCATCGAGGTGGTCGCCGACACGGCCTTTGTCACCCCGACCAACCTGGCCGAGCGCATTCCCGCCGACGCCGATCATGTGGTCGATGCCATCGACAGCGTGATCGCCAAGGCGGCGCTGATCGCCTGGTGCAAGCGACGCAAGCTGGGCCTGACCGTGACCGGCGCCGCCGGCGGCCAGCTCGACCCGACCCGCATCCGCATCGCCGACCTGACTCGCACCGAGCATGACCCGCTGCTCGCCAAGGTGCGCGCCCGGCTGCGCCGCGACTACGGCTTCTCGCGCAACCCCAAGCGTCGCTTCAGCGTCGAGTGTGTGTATTCCGACGAACAACTGGTCTATCCCGGCGCCGACGGCGAGGTCTGCCACACCAAGCCATCCGACGGCGAGAGCACCCGCCTGGATTGCGCCAGCGGGTTCGGCGCTGCCACCTTCGTGACCGGCGCCTTCGGCTTTGCCGCCGCCGCCCGGGTGATGGAGCGTCTGGCGCGCCAGGCCAAGCGTGACGCGGCAAGCCCCTCGGCAGGCACCACCAGCCCAGATCCAGCCACGGCCACAACCCTCGAGGAGTCTTCCGATGATCGCTAATGAATCCCCGCGCCCGGTACCGGGCATCTATGTCCACTACAAGGGCGCCCGCTACGAGGTGATGGGCGTGGCCCAGCACAGCGAGAGCGAGGAAGCGCTGGTGGTCTATCGGGCGCTCTACGGAGATTACGGCCTGTGGGTCCGCCCGCTCGGGATGTTCTGCGAGAGCGTCGAGGTGCAGGGCGAGCCGGTGCCACGCTTCGCGCTGGAGAAGGCCTTCGACTGAGTCGGCGCTCGGCCTCGCTCCTGGGGCTCTCACCGACTCTATCCCCGAAGAGCTCTCCCCTAAAACACGAAAGGCGCCCCGCGGGGCGCCTTTCGTGTTTTAGGGCGAATCAATCCGCCTTGTGCATCTGCTTCTGCAGGTAGTTCTGGATGCCTACCGCATCGATCAGGCCAAGCTCGGTCTCGAGGTGATCGATGTGCTCCTCCTCGTCGTCGAGGATCTTCTGGAACAGGTCACGGCTGGTGTAATCACGCACCTGCTCGCAATGCGCGATGGCGTCCTTGAGATCAGTGTGGGCCTTGTGCTCGAGCTTGAGATCGCACTCGAGCATTTCGCGAGTGTTCTCGCCGATCATCAGCTTGCCGTAGTCCTGCAGGTTGGGCAGGCCCTCGAGGAAGAGGATACGCTCGATCAGGGTATCGGCGTGCTTCATCTCTTCGATGGATTCCTCGTACTCCCACTTGCCCAGCGCGGCCAAGCCCCAGTCCTGATACATCTTGGCATGCAGGTAGTACTGGTTGATGGCTACCAGCTCGTTGCCGAGCACGGTGTTGAGATACTGGATGACCTTAGCATCACCTTTCATTGCCACTCTCCCGAAGTCGGGTTCGCCAGGGGCCGGCGAACGCTGAAACATTGGGACAGCCTTGGCTGGCCCGCAAAGAGGGAAGTATCCATTAGAAAATGGAAAAAGTCGAATCAGGACAGGATGTTAAAGGGGAATGGCTGACAACTGAGAAGGCGATGCGAACGCGGACGAAAGCGTTTAACAGCGAGGAGTTACCGGGCAACGCCAGACTTTGCTAGACCGCGTAGGCCAGATCAGGCGACAGCATTTCTTCGGTGATAGCTTCACGCGTAATCGTCTTGGCCATGCAGGCGCACTTGCCGCATTGGGTAGCGCACTCGGTACGCTCGCGCACCTCACTCCAGCTGCGGGCACCGTCGCTGACGGCATTGCGGATCATCCGGTCAGACACGCCCTTGCAAAGACACACGTACATCACACCACCTCGCTATCGGCATTGAGGTGAATGTAAATGATTCGCATGGGGAATTGCAAGACGTTGCCAGCCACAAAATCGACAACCTGCTTAGAGGCCTTCCAGAACGCCGTCTGAGCGACTGCCGGTCAGGCCGCTAGCCCTGCTTGCCGGGCTCGTTCTTATTGGGCTTATTCTTGCCGGACTGGGGCACCACCACTACCCGCGAACCCGAGGCGATATCCGACCAACCACGGCGCTCGCCGTCGATGAGCACCCACCAGTACCCCAAACCAAGCGCCGCAAAGGAGATGCCCGCAACGAGGAAGCGCATCAGGCACTGAGGCAGCGTCAGCGAGAGGCCTTCCGGCGTCTCGACGCGCAGCCGCCAGGCCTGCATGCCAAGCGTCATGCCGCCGCGCATCCAGAAGAAGGCAAAGAAGGCGAAGGTGGCCACGAACAGCAGGCTGTGGAACAGCGGCGAGGTGTTGGCTTCGCCGTCGTTGATGGCCACCGCCACGAAGCCCAGCAGCATCCAGACCGCCATCAGAATCAGCGCATCATAGATCATGGCACCGAGTCGGCGGCCCAGGCCCGCAGGCCAGGTCTGATCCAGGTCGGCAAAGCGTTTGCGCATGGGCACTCCTGGCACGAGGACAACAGAAAAAGCGACGGCCGAGACGCCGGGACTGTTTGCCTAGCCACTACGTCGCAGCATATAGAGCCCCAGCACGGCACACACCAGCGTCGGCCCCAGCACCGCCCAGACCGGCGAGAAGCCGAACACCGTGGAGGCCGGCGCCAGTAGGTCCTGCAGATACTTGAAGGAGAGCCCGGTGATGACACCGTAAAAAACTCGCGTTCCCGCAGCCACGCTACGCAGTGGGCCGAACACGAACGAGGCGGCGATCAGTACCAGCGAGCCCAGCGTCAACGGCAGCAACAGTTTCTGCCAGAAGTACAGCAGCGGCTGGGTGGCCTCCTGGCCCTGGCTCTCGAGATAGCGCGCGTAGGCCCATAGCTCGCTGGGCGCCTGACTATCAACATCCCGCAACAGACGGTTGAGCTGATCGGGGGTCAGGTCGGTCTGCCATTGCAGACGCGCGTGACGCTCGACCTCGGTACGATCCTCGAAGAAGCGGGTGATATCGACATTATTGAGCACCCAGTGATCTTCTTCCCAGGCAGCCTGGGAGGCATGGGTCGCCGAGATGAGTTCGCGGTTGTCGAAGCGGTAGCGCGTCAGGTCAAGGACGGTGTCATCGGAGCGGATGGCGCCAAAGCGATAGACGCTGTCGCCCTCTCGCTGCCAGCCTCCTCGCTCGGTCACCAGGGCTCCCTCGCCCTGCGCCTGCTCAAGACGCCAGGCCGAGGCGAATTGCTCGGTGCGTGGGCTGACGAACTCGGCGATCACCAACAGAATCAGCACGATAAGGATTACCGGCTTCATCACTCCCCACAGAATGCGAGTCAGCGAGCGCCCCGCGGCACGCATCACGGTCAGCTCATTGCTGGTCGCCATGCTGCCAAGACCGATCAGCGAGCCGATCAGTACCCCCACCGGAGCATACTGATAGAAGCGATGAGGCAGCCGCATGATCAGGTAGATCAGCACGTCGAAAGCGCCATAGCCGCCTTCGACGTCACCCAAATCATTGATGTAGGTGATGACCAGGTCGAGGCCCAGCAGCACCACCTGCACCACAAAAATTGCCGCCAACACATTGCGGGCAATGTAACGGTCGAGACGATCGAGCAGCATCAGTTCACTCCCGCCCGCCGCGAGCGACGCAGCAACCACAGCCCAAGCACCAGAAATGTCAGATGAATCGGCCACATGCCCACGGCCATCGGCAGACTACCTTGAGCGATGGCGTCCTTGGCGGTCAGCAACAGGCTCAGGTAGGCGATGTGCAGAAAAATAGCCGGCAACAGCTTGCCGAAGCGGCCCTGACGCGGATTGACCTTCGACAGCGGCTGGGCGATCAGGGTCAGTACCAGCACCATCAGCGGCATCGACAGCCGCCACTGCAACTGCGCCGCGGCCGGTGGCGTGCCGCGCTCGAGTAGCTCGGGCGTGCTGGCGAGTTCGGGGTCGTCATCGGCGCGTGGGGCCTGATTCGACGACAGGCGCACTGCGTAGGTCTCAAAAGCCAGCCGTTCGGCCACCGGGTTACCGGGGTCGACGCTATAGCGCAGGCCATCACTGAGTACCAGAAAGCGACTGTCGGTTTCCTCGTCGCGGGCCTGGTAGCCCTCGGCCGCTCGCGTCACCACGTTGCTGGGCGTGCCGTCACTGCGCCGCTGACGCTCGCTGATAAACACTTCCTGCATGCGAGTCTGGTCCTGATTGAAGGACTCGGTATAGGCAGTGCGGCCATTGCCGAAGTCCTGAAAACGCCCCGGTGCCAGGGCACCGAAATCGAGCCGGCTCTTCTGCTCTTCGATCAGCGTCTCGTTGTGGTCCGCACCGGCCGGCGTCAGCCAAAGGCTGCACACGCCCACCATCACCGCCACCAGAGTGGCCGGCAGCAAGCTGATCTTGAGCAGCCGGTTGGGACTCATGCCACAGGCCACCAGCACGGTGATCTCGCTGTTGAGATAGAGCTGTCCATAGGCCAGCAATATGCCCAGGAAGAAGGCCAGCGGCAGGATCAGCTCCAGGAAACCCGGCAGATGATATATCATCAAGGTGCCGAGAATGCTGGCCGGGATCTCGCCGTCGGCGGCACTGGTAAAGTAGCGAATGAAGCGACTGCCCATGATCACTAGCAGCAGCACCCCGGCCACTGCGGCCATGGTCTGCAGGATCTCGCGGGTCAGGTAACGAAAAATGATCAAGACGGTCTCCCGTGTCTCCCGGCAGGCCGCATCGACTGGCGACACATGCCCTGTGCTGGTGCCGGCTTCCCGTTCAGCGTGGCGGGATGTCCTGGTGTCGCCCCCATGCAATGCGCCACTGCATTGCGTACACTGGGATATCGGTCACGGCGCACCCTGTCGTGCCGGCATTATCCAGAATCCCCCTTCGCTTGTCTTGTGGAGACGCCATGGAATTCCCTGTTCAGACGGCCAACCCGGCCAAGGTCGAAACGGCCTGCCTCGCCCTTCCGGTGTTCAAGGACGGCGACCTGCTGCCGGCGGCCGCCAAGCTAAACGATGCCAGCGAGCGCCTGATCGGCCAGCTGATCGAGCGCGGCGACTTCAGCGCCGATCTTGGCAAGGTGCAGATGATTCCCTTCGCTCCCGGCCTCAATGCCGACCGGCTGCTGCTGGTAGGCCTCGGTGAGCGCGACAAGTGCAACGAAGGCAGCTTTCGCAAGGCACTGGACGCCACCTTTGCGGCCCTGTCGGAGTTGCCGGCCAGTGAGGCTAGTGTCGCCCTGACCGACGTGCCGGTGCCGCATCGCGATACCCAGTGGAAGGCGCGCATGATCAGTGAGGCCGCCACCCGCAGCATCTATCGCTTCACCGAGTTCAAGTCTTCCCCCGCCCCGGCCCCGCGCCTCGAGCAAGTGACCCTGCTGGTCAGCGAGAGCGACGACTCAGCCAAGGCCAAGGAAGGCGCCCGTGTCGGTGCCGCCATCGGCGAAGGCATGAACTATACCCGCACCCTGGGCAACCTGCCGGGCAATATCTGCACGCCGCGCTACCTCGCTGGCCAGGCCGAGCAGCTGGCAGCGGACTCCAAAGGCGCGCTTACCGCCGAGATTCTCGACGAAGAGGCCCTGGAAGCACTCGGCGCTCATTCGCTGCTCTCAGTCGGCCACGGCAGCGAAGAGCCCTCGCGACTGATCGTGATGAAGTACCAGGGCGCCGACGACCCGGATGAGGCCCCCCATGTGCTGGTCGGCAAGGGCATCACCTTCGATTCCGGCGGCATCTCGCTGAAGCCCGGCGCCGGCATGGACGAGATGAAGTTCGACATGTGCGGTGCGGCCAGCGTGTTCGGCACCGTCAAGTCGACGCTTGCCATCAAGCCCAAGATCAACCTGGTGGCGATCGTCGCCTCCGCCGAGAACATGCCCGATGGCCGCGCCACCAAGCCCGGCGACATCATCAAGACCCTCAAGGGGCTGACGGTCGAGGTGCTCAACACCGACGCCGAGGGCCGTCTGGTGCTGTGCGATGCTCTGACCTACGCCGAGCGCTTCGAACCGGCCAGCGTGCTCGACATCGCCACCCTGACCGGCGCCGTCATCATCGGGCTTGGCCACCATGCCACCGGCCTGCTGTCCAATGACGACGATCTGGCGCTCGATATACTGGATGCTGGCGAGACCGCCTGGGACCGCGCCTGGCACCTGCCGCTGTGGGACGAGTATCAGGAACAGCTCGATTCCAACTTCGCCGACCTGGCCAATATCGGCGGCCGCCCGGCAGGCACCATCACCGCGGGCTGCTTCCTGTCACGCTTCACGGACAAGTATCCCTGGGCGCACCTGGACATCGCCGGCACCGCCTGGGACTCCGGCAAGCAGAAAGGCGCCAGCGGCCGCCCGGTGGGCCTGCTGACTCAGTATCTGCTCGACCGCGAGACCGAACTCGTCGAGGCCATGGCCAGCAACGACTGAGGCTTCGCATCGCCCTAGCGGCGTGCTAGCGTTTAGGTATGGCGGGCCGGGATCTCCCGGCCCGCTGCCTTATACGATAGAACCCCGTTCCTCGAACACGATCAGGCCCCGCATGCCTACTGCTGCTATGGAGAACCTCCTGTGACCCCTTCAGGCTTCGACGTTCGGCCGACTGCCCACCCGACGGCCCCTCAAATCCGCGACACCATCCTCGAGAGCCCCGGGTTCGGTCAGTACTTCTCCGACCACATGGCCCACGTGCGCTGGACAGAAAGCGCCGGCTGGCACGGCAATGAAGTGCGCCCCTACGGCCCTCTGACCCTGGACCCAGCCGCCGCCGTGCTGCATTACGCCCAGGAAATTTTCGAAGGCATCAAGGCCTATCGTCATGCCGACGGCTCGGTGTGGACCTTCCGACCGGAGAAGAACGCCGAGCGCTTCCGTCGCAGCGCGCGCCGCCTGGCCCTGCCGGAACTCGACGACGAGACCTTCATCGGCTCGCTGAAGGCCCTGCTCGAGCAGGACAGCGACTGGGTGCCGACACCGGCCCATGAGGGTGAAGAATCAAGCCTCTACCTGCGCCCCTTCATGATCGCCAGCGAGAGCTTCCTCGGCGTGCGCCCGTCCAAGGAAGTCGACTACTACGTGATCGCCTCTCCGGCCGCCGCCTATTTCAAGGGCGGCGTGGCGCCGGTGTCGATCTGGCTGTCCTCGCACTACAAGCGCGCCGCCCCCGGCGGCACCGGCTTCGCCAAGTGCGGTGGCAACTACGCCGCCTCGTTGGCCGCCCAGAAGGAAGCCGCCAGCCATGAGTGCAGCCAGGTGGCCTTCCTGGATGCCGTCGAGAACAAGTGGATCGAAGAGCTCGGCGGCATGAACCTGTTCTTCGTTTACAAGGACGGTCGCATCGTCACGCCGCGCCTCACCGATACTATCCTCGAGGGCGTGACCCGCGGCTCCATTCTCGAGATGGCCGCCGACGAGGGTCTGACCCCGGAAGAGCGCGCCATCAGCATCGACGAATGGCGCGAGGGCGCGGCGTCCGGCGAGATCACCGAGGTGTTCGCCTGCGGTACCGCCGCTGTCATTACGCCGGTGGGCGAGCTGGTCACCGAGGACGGCAGCATCCGTCTGGCCGGTGATAACGGCAACCCGATCGCCAAGCGCCTGCGCAGCCAGCTGCTCGACCTGCAGTACGGTCGTCGCGAGGATACCCGCGGCTGGATGACCCGCCTGGCCTGAGCCACACCTCACCACCCCCTCGAGGCCCGATGAGGGTGGTGACCTGCCCGACGGCAGGGCTCGGTGAGAGCTCCGTGAGGGCGCGGTGAACCCGTCCCTGGGCGCTACTTTTGCCATCCATGGCAAAAGACCCTCACATCGCCCTCCCCCGAGCCCGCCTCGCCGCCCAGGCTGCTCCTTTACCTCCCAAGACTCCGAGATAAAACGCCGACGAGCGAAGGCCAGAAAAGGCAAAAATCGGCGAAAGAGCGGACCGGGCTGGCGCACCAGTTTACAGCTTGTTAAATGAGTATCTTGACCGGGCTCGCGTGCGAGCCGATTTTTAACGCCGTATGGCCAAGCGCAGTCCGTTTTAGACGGAGTCTCATGACCCAGATCGATTTCTACATTCTCCCCGATACCACCCTCGACGCCCGGCTCGGCTTCGCCTGCCGGCTCGCCGAGACCATCCATCGCAAGGGCTTCCGGCTGCACCTGCACGCCGAGGACGAGGCCATGGCCAAGCTCATCGATGAGCGGCTGTGGACCTTCAAGCCCGAGAGCTACCTGCCCCATGCGGTGATCGGCAGCGAGATGGCGGCCACGGTACCGGTGACCATCGGCTGGCAGGGCCCGCCGGATCCGGCTCGGGAGATGGACCCCGACATGGCGATGCTCAACCTGCACCCGGAGATCCCCGAGTGGTTCTCGCGCTTCTCTCGGGTCGCCGAGATCATCAACCAGCATCAGGACGTGCTCACCGCCAAGCGCGAGTGCTGGCGCATCTACAAGCAGCGCGGCTATCCGGTGACGCCTCACCACCTGCCAGCCCAAGGCTAACGTGCCCCGGACTGAGCGCGCCCCGGACTGAAACACACCAGGCGTCATCATGTCGCTCGCCCCCTTCTCCGCCCGCGGTGCGCCCAGCGGTCATGACGCGCGCGCCCCGGCAAGCTATAATCGGGCCCATTTTTCGCGCTTTCCACGCCGATCGAACACGGTCCGGCGTCGCTCCTCCTTTCAGGCAGCACTTCTTCAGGCAGAGTTTGCAATGGACAAGACCTACCAACCCGAACAGATCGAAACCCGCTGGTACCAGCGCTGGGAAGCCGACAACCGCTTCGCGCCGTCCGGCGAGGGCAAGCCCTTCTCGATCATGATTCCGCCGCCCAACGTGACCGGTAGCCTGCACATGGGCCATGCCTTCCAGGACACCATCATGGACACCCTGACGCGCTGGAAGCGGATGCAGGGCAACAACACCCTGTGGCAGGTAGGCACCGACCACGCCGGTATCGCCACCCAGATGCTGGTGGAGCGCAAGGTCGCCGCCGAGGAAGGCAAGAGCCGCCACGACCTCGGGCGCGAAGCCTTCACCGACAAGATTTGGGAATGGAAGCAGGAATCCGGCGGGCACATCACCCGCCAACTACGCCGCATGGGCGCCAGCGTCGACTGGAGCCGCGAGCGCTTCACCATGGACGATGGCTTCTACAAGGCGGTGCAGGAAGTCTTCGTGCGTCTCTATGAAGAAAACCTGATCTATCGCGGCAAGCGCCTGGTCAACTGGGACCCGACCCTACACACCGCTATTTCCGATCTCGAGGTCGAAAACCGCGAGCAGCAGGGCCAGTTCTGGCATTTCCGCTACCCGCTGGCCGACGGCGTGACCACCGATGACGGCCGCGATCACCTGATCGTCGCCACCACCCGTCCCGAGACCCTGCTCGGCGACACCGGCGTGGCGGTCAACCCCAAGGATCCGCGCTTCGCCTCGCTGATCGGCAAGTTCATCACGCTGCCGCTGGTAGGCCGGCGCATCCCTATCGTCGCCGACGAGCATGCCGACATGGACAAGGGCTCGGGCTGTGTGAAGATCACCCCGGCCCACGACTTCAATGACTATGAGGTCGGCAAGCGCCAGGGACACCTGCTGATCAACGTGATGACTCAGGACGCCAAGATCCGCGAGCGCGCCGAGATCTTCGACCTGCAGGGCCGTCCACAGCCTGACGAAGACGCCAGCCTACCGGCCGCCTACTCAGGGCTCGACCGCTTCGCTGCCCGCGAGGCGCTGGTCGCCGACATGGAAGCCGCGGGCCTGCTCGAGAAAGTCGAGGCCGTTACCAACACCCTGCCCTACGGCGACCGTTCCGGTGATGTCATCGAGCCGCTGCTCACCGATCAGTGGTTCGTCGCCGTCGAGGAACTGGCCAAGCCGGCCATCGCCGCGGTCGAGAACGGCGACATCGAGTTCGTGCCCAAGAACTACGAAAACATGTACTTCGCCTGGATGCGCGACCTGCAGGACTGGTGTATCTCCCGCCAGCTGTGGTGGGGCCACCGCATCCCGGCCTGGTACGACGCCGAGGGCAAGGTCTACGTCGGCCGCACCGAGGCGGAAGTGCGCGACAAGCACGGCCTCGATGCCGACATCGCGCTCACTCAGGACGAAGACGTGCTGGACACCTGGTTCAGCTCCGGACTGTGGACCTTCGGCACCCTGGGCTGGCCCGAACAGACGCCGGAACTGGCCACCTTCCACCCGTCGAGCGTGCTGGTCACCGGCTTCGACATCATCTTCTTCTGGGTCGCCCGGATGATCATGATGACGCTGAAGTTCACCGGCGAGGTGCCCTTCAAGCAGGTCTACGTCCACGGCCTGGTACGCGACGCTCAGGGCCAGAAGATGTCCAAGTCGAAGGGCAACGTGCTGGATCCCATCGACCTGATCGACGGCATCAGCCTCGACGACCTGGTCGAGAAGCGCACCGGCAACATGATGCAGCCGCAGAAGGCCAAGGCGATCGCCAAGGCCACCCGAGGCGAGTTCAGCGAGGGCATCGAGCCCCACGGCACCGACGCGCTGCGCTTCACCTTCCTGTCCCAGGCCACCACCGGGCGCGACATCAAGTTCGACATGGGTCGCCTGGACGGCTACCGCAACTTCTGCAACAAGCTGTGGAACGCCTCGCGCTACGTGCTGATGAACGCCGAGGGCCAGGACACGGGGCTCGATTCTCAGGCAGAGATAGAACTGTCGCTGGCCGACCGTTTCATCATCTCGCGTCTGCAGCAGACCGAGTCCCAGGTCACCAAGGCGCTGGAAGAATTCCGCTTCGACCACGCCTCCCAGGCGCTTTATGACTTCGTCTGGAACGAGTACTGCGACTGGTACCTGGAGCTCTCCAAGCCGGTGCTGTGGGACGAAGCGGCCAGCGATGCCGCCAAGCGCGGCACCCGCCGCACCCTGGTGCGGGTGCTGGAAGCCATCCTGCGCCTGGCGCACCCGATGATGCCCTACATCTCCGAGGAGATCTGGCAGAGGGTGGCACCGCTGGCGGGCATAGACACCTCCGCCTCGCCCTCGATCATGACCCAGCCCTGGCCCCAGGCCGAGCAGGACAAGATCGACGAGCAGGCGACCCGCGATATCGAGTGGCTGAAGGGCGTGATCGTCGCCGTGCGTAATATCCGAGCCGAGATGAACATCGCACCGGGCAAGGCTCTCGAGGTGCTGCTGACCAAGGGCGAGGCCGGCGACCGGGAGCGCCTGGAGGCCAACCGCCGCTTCCTGGCGAAGCTCGCCAAGCTCGAGAGCGTGACCTGGCTCGACGATCCGGCTACCGCCCCGCTGTGCGCCACCCAACTGGTCGGCGAGATGGAAGTGCTGGTGCCGATGGCCGATTTGATCGACAAGGACGTGGAACTCGCGCGGCTCAGCAAGGAGATCGAAAAGCAGGACAAGCTGATCACCGGCACCGAGAAGAAGCTCGGCAACGAGAGCTTCACCGCCAAGGCGCCGGAGGCCGTGGTGCAGAAGGAGCGCGACAAGCTGGCTGACTTCAAGGCCGCCCGCGCCCTACTCACCGAGCAACGCGACAAGATCGCCGCTCTTTGAGCAGCGCGAAAGGCGCCCGCTTCACCTAGCTAAGGCGTCATCTCACCCTTGATCACTCAGCCCCGTCACCTCGATGGGGCTGAGTCGTTTGCGTTTCTCCACCACGTGCAATGACTCGGATGCAACGACAGGGACATGGCGTGAATCGTCAGCCCGAGCGATTACGAACACTGTTACCTATTCCTGCCTTGCCCTATAATCTCGGGCTAACAATTATTCGGCTAACAAATTGTGCCACTATACCCACCATCTCCTTAACGCGGACTGATTGCCGTGCCAACCGCCTGCGCCATGTCTGATGGTTGGCGCCCACGCGGTCAACGGTATCCATCTCGGGTCACTCAGCATCGCCTCGGCCCAAGAGACGCTATGCAATACCGGCCTCTCGAACCGCCTCTCGAACAAGGGCGCTTGGCTGCATAGCTCACCGACGCCTACCCACCACGGCATCGCCATTACTCTTGAGGGAGTTAACGTGTCACCCGACAGCATTAACCTGAAACGCATCCTGGCCTTCAACTTGGCCGGCGTCTTGCTTCTTGCCAGCTGGGCCATTTGGCCTCTCAGCACCCTGTGGAGTGCGCTCGACGCGCGGCTTTTCTGGCTGTTCAATGGCTGGCTAACCCCCGAGAACATGCGCTGGAACCAGATACTGGCTCTCATCAACACCCGCTACTTCGACGTGGTATCGCTGGGCGTGCTGGGCCTGTTGTTCACCATGGCGATACGCGCCGACCGACGCACCAACCGTTTATTCCACTGGGTCGCCATCGGCGTCGTCATGCTAGTGGTTGCGGGCCTTGTGTCAGTAGCCATCAACGAGGCGATCACTTACGGCCATCCCAGCCCGACGCTTTATTTCGAGCAGGCCACTCGCCTGACCGATCTCGTTACCATCCCCACCAAGGATGAGGCCGGTAACAGTTTTCCCGGCGATCACGGGCTGATGGTGATGATCTTCGCCGCCTTCATGATGCGTTTCGCCAAACGCCGCTTAGCTCTTTGGAGCATCGCCTCCGTGGTACTCCTCAGCGCACCACGCATCCTGGTAGGTGCCCACTGGTTCAGCGACGTTTACGTCGGCGCACTGAGCATTGCCCTGCTGGTACTCCCCTGGATACTCTGCACGTCTGTCGTCTCGGGTATGACGCAGCTCGCCGAAAAGGCGATGCGGCTCTTTTTCCGAGGCAATTGAACGGCAGCTTTAAAGAACGGCAGCTGAAATCGACGAGGCCGGCTGTTCAGCCGGCCTCGTCATCATGGCAGCGCCAAGTCTCAATCGGCGCGCCTGAAGCCGCCCAATACCCGACTATCGCGGCCAAACAGCACCAGTCGATCATGGTCGATCAGGTAACGATAGGCGCCGTTGAGCATCGCCTCGACTCGCTGTGCATCATTACCGTTGGCGCACGCCATCCGCGTCGAGGCCAGATCCTCGACGCTGAAGCGGTTGCCGCTCTCGAGACGCAGTGCGCCGCTTATGCGGTTGCAGCCGTTGCTGCCCACCAGGCGTAGCTGGCCGCCCTGACGCTCCACTTCGAAATAGGGAGTGTCGGGATGCGTCCAGCGCTCACTGGTTCCCAGCAGCAGTAGGTTCCAGCGCGGCCCCACTACAGGCGAGGCGGTTGTCGTCGCACTGCTTTGATCATGCGTCGGTGTTGGAGCACTGCTGCAGCCCGCCAACAGGCCTGCTAGCAGGATCCCCGTCAACCATCCCTTATGCATCTTGGTTCCTTTTGGTCGTTCGCCGAGTCGTTTTGTTACGCGTCGTTCATTAAGTTGTGCGAGCGTCGCGGTCGCGTCACAGGGACTCTTGTATACTGGCCACTGCTGCCTCGCAAGCTGCCATCAGCACGCGTCGAACGCGCAATGCCAAGGCACGATTCCCAAGGAACGACCGATGCACCACAAGGAGAGACATCATGCTGCAAGCTCTGCATAACGACGCCCTTGGCAAGCTGATCCTGCGCATCGCCGTTGGCGGCCTGATGCTGCTGCACGGCTTCGCCAAGCTGACTCACCCGGAAACCATGAGTTGGATCAGCGGCCTGCTCGATGGCTACGGACTACCGCGCTTCTTCGCCTATGGCGTACTGATCGGGGAGATCGTCGCCCCGGTCATGGCCATTGTTGGCTGGCAGACCCGCTTGGCTGGCCTGTTGATGACCGGCAACATGCTGGTGGCTTTCGTACTGGTACACACCGGCGAGCTGTTCGAACTCGGCGGTAGCGGTGGCTGGGCGCTGGAGCTGCAGGGGCTCTTCCTGGCCGGCAGCCTGGCGCTGGTCTTCCTGGGCAGCGGGCGCATGGCCATGCGCCCTGACTGAGGACGACTAGACCGGTCGCGTTCTTACCAACTGCCGGTGTTTTCCATCGACGCCCAGGGCTCCTTGGGCGCCAGCGCATCGCCCGCCTGCAGGAGCTCGACGGAGATGCCGTCCGGGCTCTTCACGAACGCCATATGGCCGTCGCGGGGCGGACGATTGATGGTCACCCCGTTGGCCTGCAGGTGCTCGCACAGGGCATAGATGTCGTCGACGCGATAGGCCAGATGACCGAAGTTGCGACCGCCAGTGTATTCTTCCGGGTCCCAGTTATGGGTCAGCTCGATCATCGGCGCTCGGTCCTCCCGAGCCCGAGCCTCGTCGCCCGGAGCGGCCAGGAATACCAGCGTGAAGCGTCCCTTCTCGCTGTCCTTGCGGCTGATCTCGGTAAGGCCGAGCAAGTCGCAGTAGAAATGCAGCGAGGCATCAAGGTCGCTGACCCGCACCATGGTGTGAAGATATTGCATCGGTGTCTCTCCTGATAATGCATGCACGAATGAATGGACACGTGAATGAACCCGTGCGTTAAGGAATGCCGCGCACCGTGCCATGATGCGTGGAACGAACACGGATCGCGAGGATCATTAAGGTGCGTATCATAAGACGGCGCGCCCCCTGACGCGACGGCAGGCTGATGACAGCGAGCCGCAGGACCACGAGTGTGAATACGATGAGGAGCCCCCTTGGCTGACTACTGCGACCTGGCGCCTGGACATCCGTTCCACGGCCCCTATCATGACCACGATTACGGCTTTCCGGTCGAAGACGACGCCACCCTGTTCGAGCGACTGGTGCTCGAGATCAACCAGGCCGGGCTTTCATGGTTGACCGTGCTCAAGAAACGCGAGGCCTTCTGCGAGGCCTTCCGAGGCTTCGATGTCGATGTTGTTGCCGCTTTCGATGACGATGACAAAACGCGGCTCTTGGGCGATGCCCGGATCATCCGCAATCGCCTGAAGGTCGAGGCCGCCATTCACAACGCCCAGGTGATTCAGCAGCTCAGGCAGGAACACGCAAGCTTTCGTGGCTGGCTCGAGGCTCACCATCCCCTGCCTCACGGCGACTGGGTGAAGCTCTTCAAGCGCACCTTCCGCTTCACCGGCCCGGAGATCGTCAATGAGTTTCTGATGAGCACCGGCTACCTGCCCGGCGCCCACCGAGACGACTGCCCAGTACAGGCCCGCGTGCTGGCGGCGGCGCCTCCCTGGGCACGCTGAGCGGTCTCTTTCCTCAACACAGAACGCACAGCCCCCTCACAGCTTATCCACAGGCTCTTGGTGAGCCCTCGCGAGGTGTCTTGAATGGACTCCATTACTCAGGTACTGCTCGGCGGTGTGGTCGGCGGGGCGGTGCTGGGGCGCCGACTCGGCCGCAAAGCCGTTGTCGGTGGCGCGATTCTCGGCACCCTGCCCGACCTCGATGTGATGATCGACTACGGCGATGCCGTGGCCGACTACACCTATCATCGCGGTTTCAGCCATTCACTCTGGGTACTGGCGGGGCTTTCCACGCTGCTGGCAACCCTTACCGTGCGGCTGACGCGCTGGCGTCGCCGCAGCAACCCGACACGTCATGAATCCAGCGGCGTCATCGACACGATCACGCCCGGCCACTGGTGGCTGTATTTCACCCTTTGCCTGCTGACGCATCCACTGCTGGATGCCTTCACCACTTACGGCACCCAGCTCTGGTGGCCGCTTGCCACCCCGCCGGTCAGTTGGGCCTCGATCTTCATCATCGATCCCCTGTACTCACTGCCCCTGCTGGCAGCAGCGCTGGTGGGTCTGATCAGCGGCCGGGTGGTAAGGGCGAGCCAGGTCGGCCTGGCGCTGTCCTGTGCCTACCTGGCCTTCGGCCTCGGCGCCAAGGCAGTGATTGATGATCGGCTGGCCCCGGTGCTGGCCGAACGCGGCCTCGAGTCAGCCCCACGACTGATCCAGCCCACGCCCTTCAACACCCTGCTGTGGCGGGCCACCATCATCGACGACGATGTCTATCACGAGACGCTTGTCAGCCTGCTCGACGACGCACCGCCCGGCCTCGAGACCTTCAGGCGCGGCGAGGCGCTCGAGGACGCGGCCCTAGCGACTGCCGATGGGGCGCGGCTGACCTGGTTCGCGGGCCCCTTTCTGCGCTATACCAGCCGCGAGCTGGATGGCGAGACCCTGCTGATCGCCACCGACCTGCGCCTCGGCTTCCCCGGCTACCACCCCTTCAGCTTCACCCTGGCCAAGCGGGCGGGCAACGACTGGCAGCCCGTGGCGAGCCAACAGCTCGCCCCCGGCGCTCGCGACACCGGAAAGGCGCTCGGTCAGTTGGCGCGCCGCGCCCTCAACCAGGCGCCGCTGTGCCTAGGGGACTTCGTGTCCCAGCGCTTGGCAGTTGAGGCGCAACGCTGTTGAGTACGCTGTTGAGCTTGCTATTGGCAACGAGAGCTCACCGCTACGCCCCCGAATAAAAACAGCACGGCCCCGGTAACCGAGGCCGTGCTGCTCTATCAACCCTATATCGCTTAGGCGTCGCGGCAACGCAGTGCGCTGCTGGGCGAGCCGTTACAGGCGTTCGAGGTAACCATCGATGGCCTTGCGCGCCTCTTCCATGGTCTCGGCGGCCTGCTTGTCGCCCATCGCCAGACCCTCGGCGAACACCATGTCCACATCAGTGATGCCCATCAGACCCAGCATCGACTTGAGGTGCGGCGTCTGCGAGTCCATTTCAGTGCCGGCATACTGACCGCCACGGGTGGTCAGCACCAGGGCACGCTTGCCCTCGACCAGCCCCTGCGGGCCGTTTTCGGTATAGCGGAAGGTCTGGCCGGCACGCAGGATGCGGTCGAACCATGCCTTGAGCTGTGACGGTATGGCCAGGTTGTAGAGCGGTGCCGCCAGCACCAGCACGTCGTGATCGAGCATTTCCTGGATCAGCGAGTCGGAGCGCTCGGCAAGTTTGGACTGCTCGTCGCTGCGCTCGGCAGGATCCACGCCCCAACTGGACAGTTCATTGATGCCCAGGTGCGGAAGCTCGTGCTTGATCAGGTCACGCTCGGTGATCGTGACGTCGTCGCGCCCTTCTAGGCCCTTCATGAGATGAGCGGTCAGAGCACGGGACTGGCTGTTCTCGCCGAGGATGGAAGACGAAACGACAAGTACCTTGGTGGACGAAGCAGTCATGAACATCTCCTTTGAAAGCGGGGTATCAAGCAATGGTATCCATTTTAGGTGCATGCCGTGATATGAAAAGCGCAAAAATCCGCGCCTTCCATGCGACAAAATAGAAAGAAACACCAGCAGACCGGGACTAGGCTTTGCCTGAAAAGTCGACGAGCGAAGGCCAGACAAGGCAAAAATTGGCGAAAGAGCGGAGTTTACGGGGTGTAAATGAGCATCTTGAGCCGATTTTTAACGCCGTATGGGCGAGCGCAGTACTTTTCAGACATTGCCTAAAGGTCGTATCAGGGCGCGATCCCCTGACCACAACCCCGATAGGTCTTGCCATCGACATCGAGGGTCACCCGCACCGGGAAGGGCTCGCCGCTCATGCTGTCGAAGCAGGCGCGAGCCTCGAGCTCCAGGCTAAAGGGCGTGTCGGCGCGTCCGCTGGCCAGCGTCACCCGCCCCCGCTCGTTGTCCAGTGAGGTCACCCGGTATGGCGACTCGATCTCGCGCTCGCCGTTGTCGAGCAGCAGCGACAGGTGCGGCGCATCGTGATCCAGACGCACCGTCCAGCCAGGCTCGTTGCCGCGGCCATGGAACATCACCCCAGGACGCTGGGCACGGGTCAGTGCCGACCGAGTCTGGTCCCGCTGGCATTTGAGCCGCCCGCGATCGCTTTCCACCATCGCCTCGCCACCCTTCTCCCAAAAGCTCAGGTCGTTCTTCACGTAACGGCTGCCGGAGGCCACCACTGCGGGCGTCAGCCGATAGGCATCGTAGGCCGACCACAGCCGCAGCTCGCCTTGCGAAAACGCCGCGACCAGATCCTGAGCGGGCGTGCAGCGCCAGGCCTCGAAGCGCTCAGCATCGCCGGCGAAGAAAGCCGACGGCATCAGCGGTGCCTGGGTCGCATCGCTCGGCTCGGTTGCATCGCCTTTTTCAACGTCCGAGGACGTAGTGACATCGCTGACGATGGGGGCCGAACTGTCGGACTGGGGAGCCCCGGCACAGCCTGCAAGCAACACGCTCAGGCCGAGCGCGGCCACCCGCAGGGAGGACGGCACGCCATCGGATGACGTCTGGGCAGAGATGGCGGCGCCGCAAGACGCCGTGCAAGACAACAGGGACATGCAACCTCCTTGTCGGTGGAAATATCCTGGCCGATTGAAGAATCTTGGTCGGCAAGAGTGCCTGATGTGCCCAAGCATAACAGGGGGCGGCGCCCTTGGCGCCGCCCCCTGAATGGGTTTCCCTGCCACCGCGTCTCAGCCGTGGCGACCTCGCAGCACCCGAGCCGCCTCGACCATGTGGGTGAGTGCCGGCTCGACTTCGGCCCAGCCACGGGTCTTGAGGCCGCAGTCCGGGTTCACCCACAGCCGCTCGGCAGGAATCCTGTCGAGCGCTTTCTCCATCAGCGCCACCATCCAGTCGACCTCGGGAATGTTCGGGGTGTGGATATCATAGACCCCCGGGCCGATCTCGTTGGGATAGGCGAACTCCTGGAAGGCATCCAGCAGCTCCATGTCAGACCGGGAGGTTTCGATGGTGATGACATCGGCATCCAGGGCGGCGATCGCGCCGATGATGTCGTTGAACTCCGAGTAGCACATATGGGTGTGGATCTGGGTCTCGTCACCCACCCCGGCCGCCGAAAGCTTGAAAGCATTCACCGCCCAGTCGAGATAGCCCTGCCAGTCGCCCTGGCGCAGCGGCAGCCCTTCGCGCAGCGCCGGTTCGTCGATCTGGATCACCGCAATGCCGGCGGCCTCCAGATCCGTGACCTCGTCGCGCAGCGCCAGTGCGATCTGGCGACAGGTAGTGGCCCTGGGCTGATCGTC
Organism: Onishia taeanensis; assembly: GCF_013349955.1. GTDB lineage: Bacteria > Pseudomonadota > Gammaproteobacteria > Pseudomonadales > Halomonadaceae > Onishia > Onishia taeanensis_B. The sequence goes on from NZ_JABVXC010000008.1 coordinate 20,449, forward strand.
GCGCACGAAGGACCACTGCAGGATGGTCACCGGCCCGGTGAGCATGCCCTTCATCGGCTTGTCGGTGAGCGACTGGGCATATTCGCTCCAGCGCACCGTCATCGCTGCCGGGCGGGTGATATCGCCAAAGATCACCGGCGGCTTGACGCAGCGCGACCCGTAGCTCTGCACCCAACCGAAACGGGAGAAGGCCACGCCATCGAGCTGCTCGCCGAAGTACTCGACCATGTCGTTGCGCTCGGCCTCGCCGTGCACCGGCACATCCAGGCCCAGCGCCTCCTGACGAGCGACGACATGAGCGATTTCCTCGCGCATACGGGCTTCATAGTCCTCTCGAGTGATCTCACCGGCCTTGAAGGCACGCCGTGTAGCACGAATATCGCCGGTCTGCGGGAAGGACCCGATGGTGGTGGTAGGAAACAGCGGTAGCTGCAGTCGCCGCGCCTGTTGAGGTGCGCGTTCCGGATAGGCGCTGGCCCGTTCGGCATCGGCAGCCGTGGTGGCGGCGAGACGCGCGGCAACGTCCGGGCGATGGATGCGCGTCGAGGCGCGCCGGGCCTCCAGAGCCTCGCTGGCCTCTGCCAGCCGCACCCGATCTTCTGGCGTCGCGCGCTGGTCCAACAGCCGCGAAAGACTCACCACCTCGTCGAGCTTCTGGCGGGCAAAGGCCAGCCAGCCGCGCAGCTCCGGGTCCAGAGTCGCGCCCTCGCCGGCCTCCCGGGCAAGATCCACCGGCACATGCAGCAAGGAGCAGCTCGGCGCCAGCCACAGCCGTTCGCCGAGGCGAAGCCGTGCCTCGCCGAGTCGCTCACGCAGCAGGGCGAGATCAGCACGCCAGATGTTGCGACCGTCGATGGCGCCGACCGACAGCACCTTGTAGCTCGGCAGATTGTCGAGCACCGTGGTGAGCTGCTCGGGCGCGCGCACCACATCGATATGCAGGCCTTCTACCGGCAGCCCCACCGCCAGGCGAAGATTGTCCCCCAGGGCGCCGAAGTAGGTCGCCAGCAGCAGTTTGACCGGAGCACTGCCGAGCTGGTTATAGGCAGTTTCATAGGCTTCTTTCCACTCTTGGGGAAGATCCTGAACCAGCGCGGGCTCATCCAACTGCACCCATTCCACCCCCTGGTCGGCGAGACGCGACAGCACCTGGCCATAGACCGGCAGAATGGCCTCCAGCAGCTCGAGACGCGAGAAGCCTTCGCGACCGCTCTTCTCCTTGCCGAGCCATAGCCAGGTCAGCGGACCGGTCAGGGTGACCTTGACCCGGTGCCCGGCGGCCTTGGCCTCCTCGACCTCGTCGAAGAGGCGTTCGCTCGACAGCCGAAAGGTCTGGCCCTCGTGCAGCTCCGGGACCAGATAGTGATAATTGGTATCGAAGTATTTGGTCATCTCGCAGGCGGCGGCCGGCGTGCCGCTGGGAGCGCGACCGCGGGCCATGCGAAAATAGGTGTCCAGGTCGGCAGCAGCCGGAGCATCTTGCTCGTTGAAGCGCTTGGGTACCGCACCGAGCAACGCCGAGACATTGAGCACTTGATCGTAGAAGGCGAAGTCGCCAACGGTGATGAGGTCGAGACCGGCGGCCTGCTGATCCTGCCAATGGCGAGCGCGCAGCGCGCGGCCCTCGGCTTCCAGCGCCGCCTGGTCGATGTCGCCCTTCCAGTAGGCTTCGGTGGCTTTCTTCAGTTCGCGATCGGCACCGATGCGCGGATAGCCGAGAATGTGAGCCAGCGTCATGGTTATTCCTTTGCGTAATTAAGAGATACACTTGGCAATGAATTCGCCATAAGCGATGGAGGCAGTTTCGCTGGCCGACCAGAGTGAATCAAACTAAATTATTTAATCTACAACATGAAAAGCGCTCAACCACATGCTGGAACTCCGTCACCTCCGTACCCTTATTGCCCTGCGTGATGCCGGCTCGCTGGTGGAAGCCGCCGAGCGCGTCCACTTGACCCAGTCCGCTCTATCTCACCAGCTCAAGGATCTCGAGGAGCGCCTGGGCAACCCGCTGTTCCTGCGCAAGACCCGACCGGTGGAGTTCACCCGTGCCGGCCAGCGCCTGCTGGCGCTGGCCGAACAGATCCTGCCCGAGGTGCGCATGGCCGAACGGGACCTGGCGAGACTCGCCGGCGACGAACGAGGCCGGCTGCACATGGCCATCGAGTGCCACAGCTGCTTCCAGTGGTTGATGCCCACCATCGACTACTTCCGCGACCACTGGCCCGAGGTCGAAGTCGATATTCCCAGCGGCCACAACTTCGACCCGCTGCCGGCGCTGGCCCGGGAGCAGCTCGACCTGGTGATCACCGCCGACCCTCAGCCATTGCCCGGTGTGCACTATGAGCCACTGTTTCGCTACCAGGGACTGCTGGCGGTCGCCAAGCAGCATCACCTGGCCGGCAAGGCCTGGATCGGGCCCGCTGAGCTGGCCGACGAGACCCTGATCACCTATCCGGTGGAGCACGCGCGGCTGGATATCTTCACTCAGTTCCTCGACCCGGCTGGAGTGCGGCCCCAGGAGATTCGCACCGCCGAGCTGACCATCATGATGATGCAGCTGGTGGCCAGCGGGCGCGGCGTCTGTGCGCTGCCGAGCTGGGCGCTGACGGAATACCTGGAGCGGGACTATGTGCGCGGCGTGGCGCTGGGCGAACAGGGCATGTGGAGTACGCTGTTCGCGGCCATCCGCGAGGACAGCCGCGATGCCCCCTGGATGGAGGACTTTCTGCGCACCGCTCGCGAGACCTCGTTCGCGGTGCTGGAGGGCATCAAGCCGGCGTGACGCCGGCTTGTTTGAGGGGCAGCAGCAGGCTGAAGCGCGCGCCGCCGAGAGAAGGGCTATCGTCGACCATCACGCTGCCACCGTGCCAGAGCATCACCTTGTGCACGATCGACAGGCCCAGGCCATAGCCCCCGGAGCGCCGGGTGCGGCTGTCGTCGAGCCGGGCGAAGGGCTTGAAGATCTCCTCGCGCTCGGCGACCGGTACGCCGGGCCCGTCATCCTCGACGTCCAGCCGCGCCACCTGACCATCGTCACTCAGGGCCAACCTGACTTGGCTAGAAGCATGCCGACAGGCGTTGGCGACCAGGTTCTGCAGCGCCCGCTGCAGATAGCGAGGGTCTGCCACCACCTCGACAGGCGGCCCCGGCATCACCTGCAGCGTGAGTTTGGCATGCAGCGGCGCGAGTGCCTCGACCACGTTATCGGCAAGATCCCGGCAGTCGACCAGCTCGGCCTCCTGCAGCACACCCTGGGCGTGGTCATTGCCCAGCTTGGCATAGGTCAGGATCTCGTCAATCAGGCCGTCTAGCTCCTCGATATCGCCGTCGATGCCGGAGAGCTGTCGCCGCACGGGCCCGCTGTCGGTCATGTCCTCGACCATCTGCACGGCAAAACGAATCCTCGCCACCGGGGTCCGCAGTTCATGGGACACCGCTCGAATCATTTCCTGCTGCGCCCTCAAAAGCGCCTGCACCTGGGACGCCATGCCGTTGAACGCCATGCCGACCCGCCCCAGAAAGTCGCCGCTCTCGACCTTGACCCGGGTGTTCAGGTGGCCACAGGCGATCCGCGTGGCGGCCTGCTCGAGACGCGCCATTCGCGATTCCACACCCCTCACGATCATGTAGATGATACCGGCCAGCACGCCCAGCATGGCGACCAGCAGCGAAAGCGATAGCGACAGCGACATCGGTTCGAAAGCCGCCAACGGCCCCACCTCGACCCACTGGATACCACCGCCTGCCGTGGGAAGGCGCAGATACAGCGTCATCGCCCAGCGCTGGGGCAGCAGTTGAATGACCACCTCGGTATCGCGCAGCCGGGCAATCTGGGCGGGGGGGAGATCTTCGGGAGGCGTATCGGTGAGTTGCGCCTGTATCACCGAGCTCTGTAGGCGTTCGAGACGCTCGAGACGCGCCTCGCCATTGACCTCGGCCAGCCACTCCCCAAGCTGGCGGGCCAGACCCAGCAACTGCTGCTCAGAGAGACTCTCGAGCTCGGCACGCAGCATCCATGTCTCGCCAGGCAATTGGCGATACAGTGTCCAGCCTTGGCCATCGGCTTCACCGACCTCATCAACCAGGGTACGGTCATTCTCGAGGCTGGTGCGCTGAAAGAAGTTGAGCGGATAATTGCGGGTATCGTGCAGGCTCAACGCCATCGACAGCTGTTCGCTCTTGCGGGCCAGCCAGGCATCACGGCGAGACAACGGCAGGGCCGCCAACTGGAGCGAAAGCAGCGTCATCGGAGCTTCTGCCAGTTGCTCTCGGTAGTGATCATGGCGGACCTTGTCAACCAGAGCAAAGGTCGACAGGGCGAGAACAAAAGTCAGCACCAGTGCCAGCGCCAACCATACATAGACCCGCAGGAAGGCGCTGTCGGCCAGTGGCCGTGGCAACAGGCGAGAAAGCACCATCAACTATCCTTGACGAACAGGTAACCCTTGCTGCGGACGGTCTTGATGCGGTGTGGCTGGTTGGGGTCGTCCCCGACCTTGGGCCGAATGCGCGACACTCTCACGTCAATGGAACGATCCTGGCCGTCATACTTGATGCCGCGCAGCTGCGAGAAGATCTCCTCCCGGGTCAGCACCCGGCCGGCATTGCTCGCCAACAGCCACAGCAAATCGAACTCGGCGCTGGTCAAATCGATGCGCTCGCCTTCGAGCCAGGCCTCGCGAGTGGCGCTATCGATTTCCAGGTTGCTAAAGGTCAATCGCCCTTCACCAGCCGGCATGCTGACATCGGCGCGGCGCATCAATGCCCGCATACGCGCCAACAGCACCCTGGGTTGCACGGGCTTGGGCACGTAGTCATCGGCACCCATCTCCAGCCCCAGCACCTGATCCATGTCATCGGTGCGGGCGGTCAGCATCAATATCGGGCCATCATAGTCTGGCCGTGCTCGGCGACAGATCGACAAACCATCTTCACCTGGCAGCATCAGATCGAGGATCACCAGATCCGGCTGCAATTCGACGATCTTTTCGACCCCCTTGGCTCCATCGGCCTCTACCGTCACGGTGAAGCCATTGGCCTCGAGATAGTCTCGCGTGAGCTCCGCGAGTCGCTCGTCGTCCTCGATGATCAGGACATGATCGTGGTCATTGCTTAGCACGCTCTCGCTCGCTCCTCGTTGACGTCCAGTTACTGCAATTGTCATTGGATAGCATATACCAGTCTGCATGATACCCCAGCAGAGCTGTTTTGGCTGTTATTGAGACTCATTAGACTATGAGCAGCACCTGATACAAAAGTCCTCAACCGCTCTAGGATGCGGACTCCACGCAGCCGCTCCCTCGCCCCCAAGTCAGGCACAAGATACCCACAGGTTATCCACTTGATGAAAGCTCCCGAGCACACTATCTTGTGCTGCATATCAGAAACGACACAAGATAGTGTGCTCCTAGCAATTCAGAGCACTACTGTCAAACCACGCTGTCCAACCAGCGTGGCCCCCGGTTTCGCCCAGATGTGATCGTTGTCCAGGCCCCCGTTCAACGTCCTGGGCTCCTCTCATCCATCAATCACCGCTAGGAAGACACGGCGCCATGGATACTACGCTTTCCCCCGGCAACTCGTCCGTCAACGTGACCGCCCCACAGCAACTGCGGGTGATCAAGCGCAACGGCGATGTTGCACCCTTCGATGCCAGCAAGATCGCCGTCGCCATGTCCAAGGCGTTCATCGCCGTGGAAGGCGACAACGCCGAGGCCTCCTCGCGCATCCGCGACTTCGTCACTCAGGCCTCCGACGCCATCTGCGAGGCCTTCCTGCGTCGCATGCCCGATGGCGGCACCCTGCACATCGAAGATATCCAGGACCAGGTCGAACTGGCGCTGATGCGCGCCGGCGAGCAAAAGGTCGCCCGCGCCTACGTGCTTTATCGCGAGGAGCACGCCCGGGCACGCGCCGCTGCCGGCGATGAAATCCAGAAGCCCCACCCCAGCCTCAACGTCACCCTGCCCGATGGCAGCCTGCGTCCGCTGGATCTGGGCCGCATCGAGACCCTGGTCTATGAGGCCTGCTCGGACCTGCCCAACACCGAGCCGCAGAAGATCGTCGATGACTCGGTGCGCAACCTCTATGACGGCGTGAGCGCCGACGGTGTCTCCCAGGCGCTGACTATGACCGCGCGCACTCTGGTCGAAAAGGACCCAAGCTACACCTACGTCACCGCGCGCCTGTTGCAGGACAATATCCGCCGCGAGGCGCTGTCCTTCCTGGGCGTGGCCGAGGAAGCCACCTACAGCGACATGGCCGAGCTCTATGCGCCGGCCTTCAAGGCCTACATCGAGAAAGGCATCGAATTCGAACAGCTCGACGAGGCGCTGGCCGAGTTCGACCTGGAGCGCCTGGCTGCGGCGCTCGACCATACCCGCGACAATGCGTTTACCTATCTGGGTCTGCAGACCCTCTACGACCGCTACTTCATTCACCGTGACGAGGTGCGCTACGAGCTGCCTCAGGTGATGTTCATGCGCGTCGCCATGGGCCTGTCGCTCAACGAGGACGACCGCGAAGCGCGCGCCATCGAGTTCTACGAGCTGCTCTCTAGCTTCGACTACATGGCTTCCACGCCGACCCTGTTCAACTCCGGCACTCAGCGCAGCCAGCTCTCCAGCTGTTACCTGACCACCGTGCCCGACAACCTGGACGGCATCTACAGCGCGATCCGCGACAACGCCATGCTCTCCAAGTGGGCCGGCGGTCTCGGCAACGACTGGACGCCGGTGCGCGCCCTGGGCTCCTACATCAAGGGCACCAACGGCAAGTCCCAGGGCGTCGTGCCCTTCCTCAAGGTAGTCAACGACACCGCCGTGGCCGTCAACCAGGGCGGCAAGCGCAAGGGCGCGGTCTGTGCCTACCTCGAGTCCTGGCACCTGGACGTCGAGGAATTCCTCGAACTGCGCAAGAACACCGGTGACGACCGTCGCCGTACCCACGACATGAACACCGCCAACTGGGTGCCGGACCTGTTCATGAAGCGGGTCTTCGACGACCAGGAGTGGACACTGTTCTCACCGGCCACCTGCCCGGACCTGCACGACCTGTACGGCGCGGCCTTCGAGAAGCGCTACCAGGAATACGAAGAGATGACCCGCAACGGTCAACTCAAGCTCTTCAAGCGGGTCAAGGCCAAGGACCTGTGGCGCAAGATGCTCTCGATGCTGTTCGAGACAGGCCACCCGTGGATCACCTTCAAGGATCCCTGCAACCTGCGCAGCCCGCAGCAGCATGCCGGCGTGGTGCATAGCTCCAACCTGTGCACCGAGATCACCCTGAACACCTCGGTCGACGAGATCGCGGTATGCAACCTGGGCTCGGTCAACCTCGCGCAGCACATGACCGACGGCGAGCTCGATAACGAGAAGCTCAAGAAGACCGTGCGCACCGCCGTGCGGATGCTCGATAACGTCATCGACATCAACTACTACGCGGTGCCGCAGGCCAAGAATTCGAACTTCAAGCATCGCCCGGTGGGCCTTGGCATCATGGGCTTCCAGGATGCGCTGTACGCCCACGGCATCGCCTATGCCAGCGACGAAGCCGTCGAGTTCGCCGACCGTTCCATGGAGCTGGTCAGCTACCACGCCATCGAAGCCTCCTCTGATCTCGCCGCCGAGCGTGGCCAGTATCAAAGCTATGAAGGCTCGCTGTGGAGCCAGGGCATTCTGCCGATCGATTCCATCGAGAAGCTCAAGGCCGAGCGCGGCGAGAAGTACATCGAGGTCGACACCTCCACCACCCAGGACTGGGACCGCATCCGCGAGAAGCTGGCCGAACAGGGCATGCGCAACTCCAACGTCATGGCCATCGCTCCGACCGCGACCATCTCCAACATCTGCGGCGTGTCGCAGTCGATCGAGCCGACCTATCAGAACCTGTTCGTGAAATCGAACCTGTCCGGCGAGTTCACGGTGGTCAACTCCTACATGGTCAACGACCTCAAGGAGCGCGGCCTGTGGGACGAGGTGATGATCAACGACCTCAAGTACTACGACGGCAGCGTGCAGCCGATCGACCGCGTACCGGACGATCTCAAGGCCAAGTACGCCACCGCCTTCGAGGTCGAACCCAAGTGGCTGGTGGAAGCCGCCTCGCGTCGCCAGAAGTGGATCGACCAGGCACAGTCGCTGAACCTCTACATTCAGGGCGTATCCGGCAAGAAGCTCGACGTGACCTATCGCATGGCCTGGTTCCGCGGTCTCAAGACCACCTACTACCTGCGTGCGCTGGGTGCCACCTCGGTCGAGAAATCCACCGTCGATCGCGGCAATCTCAACGCCGTCGGTAACGGCAGCGAGCCGGCGCCCAAGCCGGAGGCAGCCCCGGCGCCAACGCCCAGCGAGCCCCGCGGTATCGAGGACTTCCTGAGCGGCAAGAGCGGCAGCGGTTCGCGCGCCCCCTCGGCCGGCGAGATCGATGAGCTGGGCTGCGAAGCCTGCCAGTAATCCGGTCAAGGGCCACGAGCTTCGGGCAGCGAGCCGCTCGAAGCTCGAAGCTCGAAGCTCGAAGCTCGAAGCTCGAAGCTCGAAGCTCGAAGCTCGAAGCTCACAGAGTCTAGTCACCGGCGTCACACGCTGACGCCGCCAGCGAGAGAACAGGACAGACACATGCTGAACTGGGACGAATTTCACGAAGACACGATTGACGACAATAGCGCGGTCGCCGACAAGCCGGCCGAGGCCAAACCTGCGCCGGCCGCCGCCCCCGAGCCCGCTCCTGAGGCAGTCGCGGAAAGTGCCGGCGCCTACAAGGTCGCCGATCAGGACCGCCAGACTCGCGCCAAGCAGTCTCTCGAAGAGCTCGACGTGGCCGCCGGCCTCGAAGAACTCGAGATGGGCGCCAAGCGCATCGAGGTCGATCAGAAGCGCATGATCAACGCCCGCGCCGACCTCAACCAGCTGGTGCCCTTCAAGTACGAGTGGGCCTGGCAGAAGTACCTGGACGGCAGCGCCAACCACTGGATGCCCCAGGAAGTGAACATGAACGCCGACATCGCGCTGTGGAAGAGCGCGGACGGTCTCACCGCCGACGAGCGCCGCATCGTCGAGCGTTCACTGGGCTACTTCTCCACCGCCGACTCCCTGGTCGCCAATAACCTGGTGCTGGCCGTGTATCGCCTGATCACCAACCCCGAATGCCGCCAGTACCTGCTGCGCCAGGCCTTCGAGGAAGCGATCCACACCCACGCCTACCAGTATTGCGTGGAGTCGCTGGGCATGGACGAAGGCGAAGTCTTCAACATGTACCGCGAGGTGCCTTCTGTTGCCGCCAAGTCAGCCTGGAGCCTCAAGCACACCCAGTCGCTGTCGCGCCCTGACTTCAACACCGGTACCCCGGAAACCGACCAGGAACTGCTGCGCAACCTGATCGCCTTCTACTGCGTGACCGAAGGCATCTTCTTCTACTGCGGCTTCAGCCAGATCCTGTCCATGGGCCGTCGCAACAAGATGACCGGCGTTGCCGAGCAGTTCCAGTACATCCTGCGCGACGAGTCCATGCACCTGAACTTCGGCGTCGACATGATCAACCAGATCAAGATCGAGAACCCGCACCTGTGGACGCCGGAATTCCAGGACGAGGTCACCCAGATGATCCTCGAGGGCACCGAACTCGAGATCGCCTATGCCCGTGACACCATGCCCCGCGGCGTGCTGGGCATGAACGCGGCGATCATGGAGGAATACCTGCACTTCATCTGCAACCGTCGCCTGGCGCAGATCGGCTTGAAGGAGCAGTTCCCGGGCGCCAAGAACCCCTTCCCGTGGATGAGCGAGATCATCGACCTGCGCAAGGAGAAGAACTTCTTCGAGACCCGCGTGACCGAGTACCAGGTCGGCGGCGCGCTGAGCTGGGACTGAGCTCACCACAAGGATGGCGTAACGCCTGCTGTCACCAACACCCGCCACTCGGCGGGTGTTTTTGTGCCGGGATACCAGGCTCTTGCGCGCATGTGGTAGGCAACACAGCGACTCAGGCCGAGCCCGTGCGCGCGCTCAGCCAAGGCATCAGGCGCTCAAGTGACATGGGCCTGGCCAGTAGATAGCCCTGGTAGAGATCGCAGCATTGCGCTTTCAGATAATCGAGCTGGGCCTGGGTTTCCACCCCTTCGGCGACCACCTGAAGTTCCAGCTCCTTGGCCAGAGTGATGATCCCTTTGCAGATGGCAGCATCCTTGGTGTTGTGGCCCAGGTTACTGACGAAACTTCGATCGACCTTGATCTTCTTGATGGGCAGGTAGCGAAGATAGCTCAGGCTCGAGAAACCAGTTCCGAAGTCATCGATGGCGGTGCTTACACCGAGGTTTTCCAGCTCATGTATTCGTTCGATAGCACTGTCGGTGTTTCGCATCAGGATGCCCTCGGTGAGTTCAAGCTCCAGATGCTCGTGACAGAATTCGGCCGTCTCCAGCGTCTGTTTGAGGCCAGCCAGAAAGTCGGCGCGGTGAAACGCCATCGGCGACAGGTTGATGGACACCCGCCCATTGAATAACCCTTGCGCCAGCAGATCCTTAACATCTCGGCAGGCGCGTGCCATTACCCACTGGTTCAGGGCAACGATCTGTCCGGTCTCTTCGGCAAGGGGAATGAAGTCACAGGGCGGAATGGCACCCTTGGTGGGGTGTTGCCAACGCACCAGCGCTTCGAGCCCATCCAGTCGGCCATCAGCGTCCAGCAGCGGCTGATAATGCAGCGCCAGACGCTCCTGAGTGATCGCTTCCTGAAGCTCATTGCGCAGGGTTAACCGCTGAGAATGACGGCTGTCGAGGTCGGCACTGAACTGATGATAGGTATTGCGCCCCTCCTGTTTGGCCTCATACATGGCCATGTCGGCCTGTTGAATAAGCTTGCCGTTCTGTTCATCACTCGTGGTACCACTCGCATGACTGATGGCGATACCGATGCTCGCTGAGAGGTACAACTCGTGACCGCCCACTCGATGTGGAGCCACGAGCTCATGCAATACCCGACTGGCCACCTCGCTGGCTTCGCTGCTCTCATGCAGATCCGGCAACACCAGCACGAATTCATCGCCCCCTAGTCGAGCCAGCGTGTCGCTGGGCCTTAGCCCGCGGCTCAGGCAGCGCGTCACGCTGATCAGGAGTTGATCGCCGATCTCGTGCCCTAGGGTGTCGTTGATCGGCTTGAATTCATCAAGATCGATGAACAGCACTGCCAGCACATGGCCGTGTCGTCGAGCCAGTGCCAGGCCTTGTTGCAGCCGGTCGTTGAGCAATGCTCGATTGGGGAGCCCAGTCAGGACATCGTGGCTAGCATGGTAGGCCAGCCTCGCTTCCTGATCCTTGCGTTCGGTGATGTCATTCATGATGCCGACGAAGTGCGTAGCTCGGCCTTTAACATCGCGTACCGGAGAAATGAACAGCTGATTCCAGAACGGCGTGCCATCGAAGCGATAGTTCCGCAAGGTGAGTGCCAGTTCCTGCCCCTGATCGAGGGAAGCCTGTATCCGTGCGGCCTGCTTGGGATCGGTCTCCGGGCCCTCAAGGAAGCTACCGCTATACCCCAGGACCTGATCCGCGCGATAGCCCGTGATGCGAGTAAAGGCAGGGTTGACGTAGATGACCGGATGCTCGGGTTGGGTGGCATCGGTGATGATCACGGCATTGCTGCTGGCCTCAATGCTGCGTTCGAGCACATTAAGGCGCTCCAGGTCGCGCTGGAGCTGTGTAATGTCTTCGACGATGCCATACACGCCCTGCACCCGATCATCTATCAGGATCGGCAGCAGCCTCACATCGAGGGTCTTAGGCGCCTGGCTTGGCGGCGTGAAATAAAGCTCATACTGCTGAATCTGACCGCTCTTCACGGCCTCGAAGGCCGCCACCACTCGTTCGAGAGCCTGATGGCTCACGACCTCTGGCGTTAGCACCTGCTGGAGGGAGCGTCCCAGAAGCGCGGCGGCATCGATACCGATGACGGCCTCTGCCGCCGGATTAATACTGCGATGTACGCCATCAAGATCTATCGAGATCACGGCATCCGGATTTTGAGTGAACAGCGAACGAAATCGCTGCTCGCTGATATGGAGCTCCCGCGTCTGGGACGAGCGAATGGACATCAGCGACAAGCTGACGATCAGTTGATGCGTAAGGCCGATGCCCAACAGCCCGACGCCCAGCCCCAAGCTAGCGACCAGCATGCCGGCCCGCCCTGTCAGCCCCTGAGGCAGCACTCCACTGATCAGCCACCAGGCCGTAACGCTCAGTGTAGTACCCAGAGCCCCGGTGATAAGCATTGTGCGTGAGAGCGGAGGCAGCGACTCGTCTTGAGCCGGGCTACTCAGCAGCAGCGCTGCCCCCAGCAGCATCACGTCAAGACTCGAGGCCAGGGTCATGGGCGTAAAGAGGGCCGCGGTGGCGGCGCCCTCGGCGGGCCACAACCACAGCGTCAACGACAGGCTACCCAGCATGACCGCAAGCCAGCCGCCTCTGCGCGATAGGCGCGAGTGTAGCCCCGCACGCCAGTGCCGCTGATGATAAACGATCCACATCAGCCCAAGTGTCAGCAGTAGCAACAGGACGCTGACTAATGGCGCAGCCATCCGCCAAGGCGGTATTGGCGTATAAGGCAGAAGCATGTGAGGTAGCGCTGCTTGAGGGAGAAACACCACGAGGATGTTGATCAGAGCGAGAACCAGACTGGTAATCAGCAGGACCAACAGGCTCGCTTGGCGCATCAACGCTCGATTATTCAAATCCATTTGAATGTAACCTAGGCAATCCAGCGGACTGCTGTTGCTATCGAGTCTTTTAAAGCGAATCCAGCAATCGAATCTGGAGCGCAATTGAATGAGGGGCGTGTCGGCATAGCCAAAAGCCGAGGTGGGTGGTTAATTATTGTTAATGAAACGTAATGATATAGTACCTATCTGTGCATCGAAATATTAGCCGCTTCCCATAAAAATGAGTCGGCTTCCAACAACGGTACTAAGCGGCACTCGCCCGCTGATAGACTAGGCTCCGTTGTTGGCCAAGCACGACCACTAAAAAGACAAAAACAGACATGAACAAGGCAGGCCACTGGCTTGCATGCAGAACCGTCCCCCTCTCGCGCCCTCAGCGCTGATCGTTGCCCGTCGGGGCACGCTTCCTGCCAGTGATCATGGCGCACACCAGGTTGTGTCGGGCAGACAGCTGGAGGCGATCCCCCCGACCAGCTGCAGGCCACCACCAGATTGCCCGCCACCGCGTGAACCTCCTGCACTCAGCCAACGCCCCAGAAACGGTCGAGGGTCGATAGCCAGCCGGAGCAGGTCAGCACCGCGAGAGACGACAGCAAGACGATTATCCTCCTCGTTCAGTCTCGGAATGAATGCCACTCGGGTGGCCTCACTCATTCTCCGCTCCGTGACTGAAGTCAACCTTAGCGGCAACGGGATGCGCAGCAGGCAGCCCTCGATCACAAAATCTCCTCACCTCCCCAATGTGATCTGGCGCAAGACGCGCCGGGCTCCTGTTGCCGCGTCGTGTAGAATCAACATCTCAAGGCGTCTAGAACGTGCCTCCACACCTATGACAGGGAGACGAAGGTGGCCATTGCGCTATTGATCAACGTGCTGATCTTTCTCGCCGCGGCGGTGCTCATCGTGCCGCTGTTCAAGCGTCTCGGGCTCGGCGAAGTGCTCGGCTACCTGGCCGCCGGGGTCGTGATCGGCCCTTCGGCGTTGGCGCTGGTGCCCGACGCCGATGCCGTGTTGCAGTTTTCTCAGGTGGGCATCGTTTTCCTGCTGTTCGTGATTGGCCTGGAACTCAAGCCTTCCCGGCTCAAGCTGATGCACCGGGCGATCTTTCGCTTCGGTAGCCTGCAGGTGGCCATCACCACGTTGGGGCTATCGGCGGCGGCCTGGGGGCTGGGCCTGCCCCCGGTGTCGGCCCTGGTGGTGGGTTTCAGCCTGGGGCTGTGCTCGACCCCGCTGGTGCTGCAACTGCTGGGGGAGCGTCACGAGTTGCAGACTCGCCACGGTCGCAATGCCTTCTCGCTGCTGCTGTTTCAGGATCTGGCGGCGATTCCGGTGCTGGCGGCGATTCCCATTCTTGCCGCCGGCTCACTGCTTTCCGACGGCGTCACGCCGCTGCTTACCGAGGTGGCCGTCGCCTTCGGCGCCTTCGCCGGGCTGATCATTGGCGGTCGGCTGCTGCTGCGCCCATTATTTCGCTTTGCCGCCGGCACCGAGAGCCGCGAAGTCTTCTCCGGCACCGTGCTGCTGGTGGTGATCGGCGCGGCATTGCTGATGGAACTGGCCGGCCTGTCGATGGCACTGGGGGCTTTTATCGCCGGAGTGCTGCTGGCCGACTCCGAATTCCGCCACAATATCGAAGCCGATATCGAGCCTTTCCGCGGCCTGCTGCTGGGGCTGTTTTTCATGGCCGTGGGCATGACCGCTCAGATCGGCCTGCTCGCCGACATGCCGCTGATCATCGCTGGCCTGACCGCGACCCTGCTGCTGACCAAAGGGCTCTCGTTACTGGCGGCTTCGAGGCTCTACGGCACTGGCTGGAAAGAGGCCACGACACTCGCCGTGCTGCTCTCACAGGGCGGTGAATTCGGCTTCGTGCTGCTCACGGCGGCCGGCAGTGCCGCGCTGCTGGATCGCGAGCTGGTCAATCTGCTGGTGCTGGTGGTCTCGCTGTCGATGGCGACCACACCACTGCTGTATCTGGTCCACGTGCGCGGCATTCGTCCGCTGTTCAAGGGCAAGCGCAAGAAGCCCAGTTTCGATCAGCCGGTGGATGACTCGCCACAGATCATCATCGCCGGCTTCGGCCGCTTTGGGCAGATCATGGGCCGCGCTCTACAGGGGCTGAAGATTCCCTATACGGTCCTCGACATCAACGCCGAACAGGTCGAGTTCGTGCGTCGCTATGGCAACAAGGTCTACTATGGCGACGCCTCGCGCATCGACCTGCTGGAGGCCGCCGGCGCCGACAAGGCAAGGGTGATGGTAGTGGCGGTAGGCGATACCGAGGCTTCGATGCGCATCGTCACCCAGGTGCAGCGCCAGTTCCCGCATCTGCGCCTCTACGCTCGGGCCCGCAATCGCTATCATGCGCACCTGCTGATGCGTGCAGGCGTCGAGCATCTGGTGCGCGAACTGTTACCAGCGAGCCTGGAATTGACCCGCGAAGTACTGATCGAGCTGGGCGTCAGCCGCGACCAGGCCCAACACACCATCGACACCTTCCGTCCCCACGACGAGCAGGCGCTGCGCCGTCAGCTCGAGGTCTTTGGTAACGAGAAGAAGCAGATTCAGACCGTGCAGGAAGCCGCCCGCGAACTCGAGGCACTCTACGAGGCCGACGAAGACATCGACACCTCGCTAACGCCGCTCTCACGCCCACCACAAGGATGACGCCATGGCCGGCGCGAGCCTACTGACGCTGATCGGACATCGCCACCCTGCGCGGTGGTCTTGACTAAGCGCCGGCGCGGTACATGGAAAAGGTTCACAGGCAGGTGTTACCGACGCGCCTCTCAGGAGGCTGCCTTGGTTGCCTTTCGCACAGTGCGCTGCCAGCAGCGTTGGTTAGGGTCAGGGCAGTTGCCACCAGCCCGGCAACAGGGCCCTGACCTCGGGTCGGGCGAAGCGGTCATCCAACAGTACGACCACGCCGCGGTCCTCGGGCGTGCGAATCACCCGCCCGGCAGCCTGAATCACCTTGTTGAGGCCAGGGTACTGATAGGCGTAGTCGAAACCGCGTCCGAAGCGCGCCTCGAGCCGTTCGCGCAGGGTCTCCTGCCGTGCGCTCAGCGGTGGCAACCCCAAGGTGGCAATGAAGGCGCCGATCAGTCGGTCGCCAGGCAAATCGATGCCCTCGGCGAAGGCACCGCCCAGTACCGCAAAACCGATGCCCTGCCCGCCCGATACGAAGCGAGCGAGAAAGGCATCCCGGGCCGTTTCATCCATCCCCCTCGCCTGCCGCCAGACGGGAATCTCGCCGTGGGCCTCGCCAAAGCGTGCCACGACCGCCTCCAGATAGGCGAAGCTGCTGAAGAAGGCCAGATAGTTGCCCGGCGCACGCTGAAACTGCTCGGCGAGTGTCGCCACGATCGGCTCGATGGAGGCTTGGCGATGGGCGTAGCGGGTCGAGATATCGCGGCGAATACGCACCTCGAGCTGCTCGCCGGCGAAGGGCGAGGCCACCTCGAGGCAGGGCGTCTGCGCGGGAAGGCCTAACAGGTCACGAAAATAGTCGCCCGGCGATAGGGTCGCCGAGAACAGCACCGCACTATGGCTCGCGGCGAAGCGCGGTGCCAGAAAGGGCGCCGGAATCAGGTTGCGCAGCGCCAGGCGAGCTCGCCCACGGCCGGTTCGGGTCAGTTCATATAGGGAGTGATCATCGAAGGACTCGGCGAGCCGGGTGAAGGCCAGCGCCTCGAAGAGAAATTCCTGCAGGGCTGGATCGACCTCACCGGGGTGCTCGGCCAGGTAGTCGGTGATCGCCGTCGCCGCCTGGCCAAGCGCCCGGAGCATCCCGCCGGGCGGTGCGGACAGTACCTGATACTCGGCATCTCGTCCTGACTGGCCGCGCTCCTTATTGCCCTGGTTATCGCCCTTCTTATCGCCCTCCTGGTCACCCAGCGACGCCCACTGGCGGCCGAGCCGCGCCAACGGCTTGGCAAGGGCCGGCGGCGCCTGGCGGCGCAGCCCCGCCAGGCGCCGCTGGTCGAGCTCGGCGCTGTACATACCGCGCGCCCTGTCGATCAGGTTGTGGGCCTCGTCGACCAGCACCCCGACCCGCCAGTCATGGGCCTGGGTCAGCGCATGAAGCAGGGCGTGAACGTCGAAGTAGTGATTGACGTCGCCCACCACCACATCAGACCAGCGGGCCAGTTCTTGGCCTAGGTAATAGGGGCAGACCTGGTGGGCCAGCGCCACCTCGCGCAGTGCCGCTCGGTCGAGCCGCCCGCGTTCGACGGCGGCCTGGCGCGCGGCGGGCAGGCGGTCGTAGAAGCCTCTGGCCAGCGGACAGGCATCGCCATGGCAGGCAGTGCCTGGGTACTCGCAGGCTTTATCACGGGCGATCAGCTCCAGCACCCGTAGCGCCGGGGCGCCGCCTGGCGGCTCGAGGGTGGCGTCCAAGCGCGCCAAGGCTTCCAGGGCCAGGCGCCGCCCGGGGGTCTTCATGGTCAAGAAGAAGAGTCGATCCAGCCCCTGGCGGGGCATGGCGGTGAGCATCGGAAACAGCGTGCCCAGGGTCTTGCCGATGCCGGTGGGCGCCTGGAGCAGCAGCGCCCGGGAGGTACTCGCCGCCTTGTAGACGGCCTCAGCCAGCGGCCGCTGCCCCGTGCGAAAGTCGGCGAAGGGAAAGCTAAGCTGCCTGAGTGCGACGTCACGGGCCTCACGGTGCTGTCCTTCCTGCTTGGCCCAGGCCATGTAGCGGGCGCAGTGATCCTTGAATATCGCCTCCAGCTCCACTGCCGTACGGGTCTCGTCGAGCCGGGTCTCCCGGCCGCTGCCGAGCTCCAGATAGACGAGCGACAGGGTCAGGCGCTCGAGGCCTCTTGCCCTGCACAGCAAGGCGCCATAGACGAACAGCTGGGCCCAGTGCAGGGCGCGCTGATTGTCCGCCATCCGCGCCAGGTCGCCACGGTGCGTCTTGACCTCCTCGACGCGGCCCTGGGTCGAAGCAACGCCGTCGGCGCGACCGCTGACGCACAGCACCTGGCCCGTCGCGTCGACATACTCGCCTTCAAGAGCCACCTCGGTTTCAAAGGCCGCGTCCGCCGCTCGGCGCCGCTCGGCGATCAGCTCATGGCCGGCGATGCCCTCGCTGGCAGTAGGCGACGGGGTGAAGCGATGATCGAGATCGCCGCGGCGGGCGGTGAAGTCGCACAGGGCGCGTACCGCCACCTTGAGCCTCACGGTGCCGGTGCTCCCACATGGGGGCTCGAGGGCGCTTTCCTGGGCTTTTTCGTAGGGTTCAGCCAAGAGCGCTCTCGCTTGCTTCAACGGAGGCGTCCCAGCGCACCTCGCAGACCGCCGCCGGGACGCCCTGCTCGGCGAAGAAGGCAAGCCAGCGGCGCTGGTTGTCCTGCAGCCGGTCGCCGGGGCCCTTGACCTCGATCAGCCGGTAGCGGGGCTCAGTCTTCTCTTCCGGCGAGAACTGAATCAGGTCCGGCAGTCCCGCGCGATTGGCGCGCGGGCCCTCGAGCAGGCGCTCGAACAACACGCGAAGGTGCCGCGCCGGGATGCAGGCCAGGGCCTGCTCGAGCATCGGCGCATCGAGTACGCCCCAGTGAACGAAGGGCGAAGCCAGGCCCTGCTTCTCCTCAAAGCGCGCGCGCAGGATGTCGAGATAGCGGCCGTCCTCGAGCGTGGCGAGACAGTCATCGAAGTGCCTCCGCCGTCGGGCGACGAAGTCTTCCCGGTTAAGGTCGGCGGGCCCTGTATGGAAGGGGTGGAAGAAGGCACCGGGCAGCGGTGCAAAAATCGCCGGCCAGCACAGCAGACCAAAGAGCCCGGTGACCAGGGTGTTTTCCACATAGTGCACCGGCGCCGTCTCAGTGGTCAGGTGATCGCGCACGGCGTACTCCACTCTGCCTATTGAAGCCGGCAGGACCAGGGAGAAGCGCTCGGGCGCATGGCCACGGCGAGGCGCAGTGGGCCGTCCAAGGCGGCGAGCCAACCGGGTTTCGAGCCGCACCAGCGCCTGCGCCTCGGCGGCATCTCGCGGCGCCGTCAGCGCTTGCCGGACGGCAGCGAGGATCGCTTCGCGGTCGCTATCACTTCCCGCGCGACGCTCGGCCAAACGCAGTGCCCGCACGCGGGCCTCGGGGTGATTGGAATGCGGGTAAAGCTCGGCGGCCAGCGTACTGTCGCCCTGGCGCTCGGCCTCACGGGCGAGCCGGAACACCAGCCGGCCACGGCGCGCCTCTAGCCAGGCATTGGGCGCGCGATCGAGGGAAGCGCCGGAAGCGCCTCCGGGCAACTGCGGCCACAGCGCAGCCGGTGACTCGCCGGCCTCCAGCCGCTCACGCAGCGCTTCCAGGGCCAGGTAGGTATCGACCTCGTGACGCGCCTGGAAGGCCCGGGAATCGTCGCTGAAGGAGACCTGCTCGAAGCGCTGGTGACCAAGCTCCGCCAGCACGAATTCCGAGAAGCCCTGGCGCAGATTGCCAAAGAACATCAGCCGCAGCCGCTCGCAGAGCGCCATACAGGTCAGCTCGACCACGAGCTCTCCCGCCGGCGCGCCCCAATCGGTGAACAAGCGAGGGCCGCTCAACGCCGGGGCCAGCGCCTCCAGAAGCCGCGCCTTGCTGGCGCCTGCCGGCAGGCCCGTAGCGCGGATATCATCGCAAAGCCATTGGCGCAGCTCGCCAAGCGTTGCCAGACCGAACAACTCGGCAAGCTCGAGCCGAGGGGCATCGTCGACGAGCCCCGCCTGTATCAGGGGCGCCAGGGCCAGGCGGGTATCGCCGATCTCGGCATAGCGCAGCTTATCGAGGCGAAAGCGGTGGCCCTTGCGCATGACCATGCGCGTGAGTAGCGAAAGCGAGGTCGACGGCAGGCGGCCAAGATGCGTAAGCGTTGCGTGTTCCTCGTCGCTCAGCAGGTCGCCGTAGCGCGCGACGACCCAGTCGAGCACGAAACGAAAATTGGTCAGGTAATAGCGCGGGTCATCCAGAGAGGCGGTGACCGGCGCCGCCGGCGGGGAACTGTTCATTCATCCATGCTAGCAAGGCAAGCTTGGCCGCGACCAGGCAGTTTTTACGGACTTCCATCCGTGACCGAGCTATCGGGGCAACGGATCGCCCCCTGACCTTTATCACTCATCGCGGCCTTCAGGGCTTGCTGCAGGACGTCCAGCGGCATAGGGCGATGCCATAGGAAGCCCTGCATATGCTCGATGCCAAGACCACACAGCACCGACTGCTGCTCCAGGGTTTCTATGCCCTCAGCCACCACGTCCATCTTCAGGACTTTGCCGATGTTGGCGATACCACGAGTCACCTCTTGAGCGGTCTGGTCGACGGCCAGGTTGTCGAGGAAACTGCGGTCGATCTTGAGGATGTCCAGCGGCATCTGGCGCAGGTAGCTCAGCGACGAATAGCCAGTGCCGAAGTCATCCAAAGCACAGCGAATACCACGCCAACGCAGCTGGTGGAGAGTCCCCACGGCATCATCGATTTGCTGAATCAGGGTCTGCTCGGTGACCTCGATGATCAGCAGGTCCCGTGCTAGCCCAGTTGCCATCAGCGCCTCTTCCACGTCGGCGACGAAACCCTGGCGATAGAACTCGCTGCCGGCGATATTGATGGTGACCGCCACCGGGCTCGGCATACCAAGGTTCCATTCCAGCGCAGCACGGCAAGCCTGGCTCAGCACCCAGCGTGTAAAGGTGCGGCAAAGCTGGGGACTCTCTTCGGTGAGGGGAATGAACTCACCGGGACTGACAAAACCAAATTCCTCGCTATGCCAGCGCGCCAAAGCCTCACAGGCCACAACCCGGCCACTGCGGCCGCTGAGGATCGGCTGATAATGCAACATCAGATCGTTGTTCTCCAGAGCCTTGAGCAGTGCCCGACTCACCTGATCGCGTCGCCTCACCTGCTGTTCAAGACTCGTATCGTAACGGCGCAGCCCCGGACCCAGTGATCCCTCCTTGGCGAGGTTGGCACGTCGTATCAACTCATGGGCACTGGCGACATCGCCTGCGAACTCGCAGACGCCGATGGCCACCAACGCCGAGCGATGGCCCTCGCCGACGGAATACGGAACGGTGACGTCTTCATGCACCCGTTGCGCCCATTGCCCGGCTTCTTCCATCGTAAGGAAGTCGGCGCGAGCCACCATCATGCGATCTCTCTCTGGCCGTGACACTAGGCCACCCGGTCCCGCCAGGCGGCGCAGGCGCTCCGCGAAGAGCCATATCGCCTCGCTCAAGGCCTCGCGGCCGTAGGTAGTGTGAAATTCATCGAAGTGCAGGAAATGCACGGCCGCCAGCGCCCCCTTGCGGCCTTCAGCCTGCGCCGCGTCGACCAGTCGCTGGAGTTGTTCCTGACCCAGCAGTTTCTTGGGCAGTGAAGAGTCAGGGTCGTAGAATGCCTGATCAAGAAGATCGTCGCTGGCCCCGCGAAGCCGCTCGGTGATGGTGATCTCATGCTCGACCTGCTGGCCGAAGGCTCGCAGGCGCCGTATCCCTGCTTCGCAAAGCGTTCGTGGCACGGTATCCATCACGCACAGGGTGCCGACAGGCAGGCCGCCCGGACCAAACAACGCCAAACCGGCATAGAAGCGAATGCCCTCAGCCCCGGATACCAAGGGGTTGTCAGCCAGTTCGACCTCCTGAGTGGCATCCTCCACCATCAGTAGCTGCCCTTGCCCCTGGTAGAGCGTCACGTGACACAGGAAGGTGTCGCGTCGATGGCTGGTACCCGCCGGCATGCCGAACGCCGACTTGACCCACACCTGTTCGGCATCCAGCAGGCTAACCAGGCAGATAGGCACTTCCAGTACGTCGGCGATCAACCGGGTTAGGCGGTCGAACCGCTGCTCAGCCTGGGTACCCAACAGCTTGAGGGCCTCGAGCTCGCGCAGGCGCGCTTGCTCAATGCTGGTCGTGGTGACGCCTAGGGTGGAATCGGACAAAGGGCTTGCTCCAGAAAATCATTCGATTGCCGGTGCAGTCTCTACCGCCTCCTTGCGAGACACTCACCAGCACCAGCTGACCGCATCGGTTGAGGGCCAGAAGCCCTGATCCGATGGAGTAGGTAAGGCGTGAGTTAAGAAGTATCGGCCGGCAGTCAAGATTCTTTAGTCGAAGCAAGAACCGCAAGCTCGCAGGCCTCCCATTGCTGAGCGGCGCGACACCCGCGAGCCTGATCGACGGCCAGACATATCAGAATGGCCATCACGAATAGCGCCGCGCAGAGCAAGATCGAGGCCTTCAGTCCCACTACCGACTGCAGCAGGCCCAAGCCAATGATGCCGATTACCCCGGCCAGCTTGTTGGCCAAGCCCCAGAACCCAAAGAACTCGGCGGCCTTGTGCGACGGTGACAAGAGCCCTACCAGGGCGCGGCTTGCCGACTGACTCGACCCCAGGCTGAGCCCTGCCAGACAGCCCACCACCAGGAACAGCTGCTGAGGCTGCCAGCCAAGGCCCAGATAGGTATTTGACCAGGCGGTCAGCTCCGGCGTGGCCCAGATGGCGAGAATCGCCAGCACCCAGAGACAAAGCGTCAGCAGATAGGTGCGCTTAGCGCCGAGCCGGTCCTGAACCACCCCGAATCCCAGAGCCCCGACGGCGGCAGTGATCTGCACGATGATGAACATCAGATTGCGCGTGGTGGTGTCCCAACCGATTACTTGAGCACCGTAGATGAAGGCGAAGGCAATGATGATGTAGACACCCGCCATCGAGAACACCAGCGAGACCAGGAAGGTACCCAGGTCACGAAAGCGCCTGAGTTCATGAAAGGTGGTACCGACCCTCGCCCAGGCGATGCCGGCATAGCCGCGCCCCGGTGGCAGGCGCTGGGGCGTGCCACGTTCCCGAAGCCACAGGAAGGTTGGAATGGCGGTGATCAGAAAGAAGCCGGCAGCGAAGGGCCCGACCCAACGGATGCGATCGAAATTCTCGGCAGTGGCCTCGCCCAGCACGACCAGCGTAAAACCGGCAGCGAACAGACCGCCGACATAGCCCAGCGCCCAGCCAAAGCCGGAAATCCGGCCCAGCGCTTCCGGCGGGCCGAGCTCCGGCAAAAAGGCCGCAATAAAGGATTCGCCCATCGAGTAGGCGTAATTGGAGAGCACGATCAACACGACGCCGAGCCATACAAACCCCGGCGCCACAAAGTAAAGCAGTGCAGTGGTGACGACGGTGACCAGGTAGCT
The DNA here is from genome assembly GCF_013349955.1 of Onishia taeanensis. Lineage (GTDB taxonomy): Bacteria > Pseudomonadota > Gammaproteobacteria > Pseudomonadales > Halomonadaceae > Onishia > Onishia taeanensis_B. The sequence goes on from NZ_JABVXC010000008.1 coordinate 43,317, forward strand.
GACGAAAAGGAAGCGCTTCTTGGCCGCCGAGACGTCCATGGCGGCACCGCAGATAGGCCCGCTGGCCACTACCATCAGATAGCTCAGCGCCAGCGCTGCACTCCACAGCAGGTTGGCAAAGCGATAATCATCGCCATGATCGCCGACAATAACGGTAGTGAATAGCTCGCCAAACACCACCGTGATGATCAGAAGCGTATAGGCCTGATTGGCGAAGTCGAACATCGCCCAGCCGAATACCTCCTTCCGGGATGCATAGGCCGTCGTCGCCATCGGACGCGTGGCCACGGCGGCCAAGGTCATGCGTCCTCCTTGCCGGACGCCGGTTCCCTGGCGACCTTAACTTGGTTGCGGCCACCGTGCTTGGCCGCATATAACGCCCGATCGGCGCGACGCATGCACTGTTCGTGGGACACGTCTCCCTTTGCCATGGCAGAAATGCCGAAACTGGCCGTCATGCGCAGCGAGATATCGTCAAAGGGCACTTCCAGAACCTCCAAGGCGTGACGAATACGTTCGGCGAGGGCGCACCCGCCATCTTCGCCAGTATCGGTGAGCAACAAGGCAAACTCCTCGCCGCCAATGCGTGCCGGAATATCCAGGTTGCGACACCAATCCGTCAACACATCGGCAGTATATTGGATGACACAATCGCCGGCCGCATGACCGTGGATGTCATTGACTTTCTTGAAGTGATCGATATCGAGCAGGATCACTGCGGCGGACTGGCCATAGCGTTGATAGCGTTCGAAGGCCTGCTCCAGCTGCTGCATGAAATAACGCCGGTTCCACAGCCCGGTGAGACAATCCGTGGTCGCCAGTCGCCGCAAAGCGGCCTCGGCATCCTTGCGGTCACCTATCTCCTGGTGGATGCCGGCCATCATCAGCGGCCGACGATCCGAGGTCCAGCGAAATACCTTGCCATGTGCCAGCACCCACACCCACTGTCCGTCTCGATGCCGCATGCGAAACTCAAGAGAATAGAACTCGTGCTTGCCATTAAAATGGGCATTCAAGCACTCGAACGCTCTGGCCAGATCATCGGGATGTACTAGCCGTTCCCAGCTAGCAAAGCTGATCGGCTCTAGTTCAGCGAGAGAATAGCCGACGATCTCCGCCCACCGTGCGTTAATCACCAGCTCGCCAGTCTGAACGTTCCATTCCCAGGACCCGGCGTGGGTGCCCTCAAGGATATTAGAGAGTCGCAGACGCTCTTCTTCGAGGGCCCGTTCCAGTACATGCCGTTCGGTGATGTCACTGATGTAGCCGTAATACAGCCTACTGCCATCGATTTGATGAGTGAGGGTGGCGTTGCCTTCATGCCAGCGCAGCCGGCCATCAGGCAGGTAATAGCGATACTGGCAGTGCCAGGGCTGCTGACTGTGAGAAGCCCGCTCGATGCTGTCCATGATATGCGGCAGGTCATCGGGATGAGCGCGAGCGAACACCGGCGATGCATCATCCTTGACCATGGAGGGAGGCAAGCCGAAGAGTTCTTCGAAGCGCTTGCTGACATAGGGAAAATGCGAGCTGCCATCAGCACGGATACGATATTGATAGATGACCCCAGGCACATGGCGCGCCAGTTGTGCGAGCAGCACGCTAGTGGCCTGTGACGATTCGAGCACCGACGGTGAAACGCACAGTCGACAACCATCAACCCAAGGGGTCAGGCGCCAGGCAAGGCGGACCGTCGCGCCAGCTTGCAACCTGGCCAAGAATGAGCAAGCCCCTGGGGTCGCCAGCGCCTCACGGCATTGCACTGCATCATCTGGATGAAGCAAGTCTGCGAATGGAGCCCCCACCAGGGTGCCATCATCACTGCCGAGTGCCGCCATGAACGCAGCGTTTGCCTCGAGTACTTGCCCCTCGGCGCCCAGCGCACATGTCAGGTCAGTCGACTGCGCCAGCAGCGCGGCGTAATCGATCTCGCTCATGTCCATCCTGCCTTGTTTATTATCTTCTCACTCTTGGGCACCAAGCTCTTAATGTTAACTTTTGTGAGCAACAACCCTGCATGGTGTCAGAACAAGATGGCACCACTATGACGTTCACGCCACTACGATATTCCAACAACTTAGTCGCTCCAGCCATGCGGGTGAGCCCCTCGACGATCAGCTGCCCCCGGAACTGCATGGGCAAAATGTTACGATAGGTTATTTTTGGCGACACCCCAGGGCGACGTCAGGTGCAAGGTCGACAAAAAGACTAGACCAAATCCCGGGGTATCGTCTCGTCCCAACTCTTGGCAAAGACGCGCGTATCGCCCTCGTAGGCATCGAGAGTGGCCCGCAAGCGGAAATTGTCGGCGTCACTGGTCATCAGGGTGCGCGTCAGGGTACGCACCTGCCAGTCACCGCGACGAAAGCTGCGCTCCCATTCCGTCCAGCCGCTGACGCTGTCGTAACTGCCATAGGCGTAACGGTAGCGCTCGGTGACCCGTGCCGAAATTTCCATGTCGATATCATCGAGACGATAGGTCCCCTCGTCGTTGATGACCTCAAGCGTCGTCGTGTCGTTGGCCAGGTCACGGATCACCCGCCAGTGCTCCTGGGTCGGCTGGATCAACGTCTTGGCAATGGCCGGCGCGCCTTCTGGTTCGGCAAACGCCGGAAGAGCCGCTTCTTCGGCCGGGCGTGGTACCCGCATGGGCAGCAGCAGGCGGCTCGCCGCAGGATAGACGGTCACCCGCACCGGCTGCGGTGACGGCCAGGCCAGCGGCCAGTAGCTGGTCGACAGCGACAGGCGGATGGCATGCCCGACTGGAAACTGCTGGGCGATGTGCTTGAGCAACACGCGCACCCGATAGCGCCGCCCAGGGGTAAGCGGCTCGGGAGACTCATTGCTGTCCCGGTGGGTCAGGTTGAGCAGCCCGTAGGAGACCCGTGTGGCCTTGTCATCGTCGGCCACATCGATCAGGCGCAGCGCCAGCATGGCCACCGGCTGGTCGGCCGAGATCTCCAGCTCGACCACCGGCTGGCCGCAGATCTCAAGCGGCGCCGCGAGCCGCTCGGTCTGGAAGATCAAGGCTCCGCCATCCTCATCGCGCTGATCATGGGGCAGATCGGGGGGCGCATTGTAGGAGCACCACTTGCCAGCATAGAGGCCCACCGACAGTGGCGAGCGAATCGTCAGCGGCGTATCGTCGACGCCCTGTCCCTGGTCTAGCCCCTGTGCGGAACGCTCTTGTAAGGCCGGGCCTTGCTCAGCCGGCACCTCTGCCGGTACTTCTGCCGGTACTTCTGCCGGTACTTCTGCCGGTACTTCTGCAGGCAAGAGATCGTGGCCCGAGGTTAGCCGGAAGGGCGTCTCGACGATATTCGGCGACGGCCAAACGGGCTCGGCGATCCAGCACCCCGGGCGCTGCTGGTAGCGAGCCGAAGGCGGCGTCGACTCCTGCATCCAGACTCGCAGCATCGGCTCGTCCATGATCCCGGTATCTTTGCCCTTGAGCCAGTGGTCCCACCAACGCAGGCCGTCCTGAAGAAATCCAATCGCAGGCCCGGGAATGCCGAGATGGGGATACTTGTGCGCCCAAGGCCCAACCAGGCCTTTACGGGGCACCGTCAGCCCGGCCAAGAGACGAAACACCGCATTGCAGTAGCCGTCGGCCCAGCCACTGATGGCATAGACCGGGCACTGGATGGCGGAAAAGTCCTCGCACACCGAGCCGTGACGCCAGTAGTCATCGCGGCGTTGATGCTCAAGCCAGGTGGCAAGCCACAGCCCGCTGCCATCGAGGCGCTGATGCCACATCTCGCGCCAGCGTTCACCGACCAGGGCCGGGTCCGGCGGGCAGGCATTGCCGTCGAACATGGTCGAGGCCCAGGACAGGTTATCACCGAGCAAACAGCCGCCCATGTGATGAACGTCATCGGCGAAGCGGTCATCGGTGGAACATAGCGTAATCACCGCCTTGAGCTGGGGCGGGCGCAGGGCGGCGATCTGCAAGCCGTTGAAGCCGCCCCAGGAGATGCCCACCATGCCAACCTTGCCGGTGCACCAGGGCTGGCGCTCGAGCCAGTCGAGAATCTCGAGGCCGTCGTCCAACTCCTGCTGAAGATACTCGTCGGTCAGCACGCCGTCAGACTCGCCGCTGCCGCGAATATCCACCCGCACGCCGGCATAGCCATGCCCCGCCCAGTAGGGATGCGTCTGCACATCGCGAGCCGCGGTGAGATCGCGCTTGCGGTACGGCAAGTACTCGAGAATCGCCGGCACCGGGTCGCTATCGGCATCCACCGGCCGCCAGATCCGGGCTGCCAGCCGGGTGCCATCGGCAAGACCAATCCAGGTCTCCTCTTCGAAGACCTCCCGCGCGTACTGGGTCACGATGTGCATAAACGCCCCTCTCTATTTTTCTATTATTTTGCCCACCTAGATTGTTGCCACCTTGTTGTTGCCACCTTGTTGTTGCTATTTCTGTTGTTGCTACTGCTGTTGCTGCCTTCTCTGTGCTCGCCATTGAGGAATGCGCCCGGCTCGGGCCTGGCGTGCCCCCAAGAGGCGTTGCCGAGAAATGGATACTGACCCAGCCCCGGTGGGTCGCAACGGCTCAGCCGACGACATCATCGAAGGCGAAGTTAAGCCGTGATGACAGGCTCTCATAGTTCGCCAGCAGCGCTTCGGCGTTCTGGCCGCCCATCCAGATACAGGCCAGCGCAAAGCTGTAGGCATCCTGCTCGGGCATGCTCGAGAGCTGCTGGCCGGGTGCTACCTGCAGGGTAATCAAGGTGCCGGGGAACTCGGCTTCTAGCGCGGCTAGCTCTTCCTCGCTGGGCACCTGCGTCACCCGCGCATCGACGAAGAAGACGCGATAGAAAAACAGCGCCGCGATCGGGAATTCCCCCTGGCGATACGGCATTGCCGGGCGCCGGCCTAGCCCCAGGTCCAAACTCACCTGCTGGTTACTGATGCCATCGACTTTCTCGAACAGATCGCAATGGGACTGTGAGATGCGCGTATTGATCTCCAGGAGCCACACCCGGTTCTGCACCTCGTCCCAGAAATACTCGATGTTGAAGGCGGCATTGTCGTAGCCGATGTGGGTCATCACCCGCTCAGTCAGGTCCTTCATCTGTGCCTGTACATCCGAGGGCAGCAGAGACGGGTAGCGGTAATGGAAGAAGCTCAGCACCTGGGGATAGCGCAACGAATCGACGATGCCGTAACTGACGACCTCGCCCTCGAAGACATAGCCCTCTACGGTGCACTGCCAACCGCCAATGATCTCCTCGGCCATGCAGAAGTGGCCTTCTACCGCGGCGATCTCCGGGGGCAGCAGAGCGTGGTCGAGCACGGTATTGAAGGGCGTGGCGATCAGGCCGATGTCCTCGCGTAGCCGCTCGATGGCGTGAGCGAAGTCTTCGGGGCTGTCGATGCGAAAGCCGAGCCGTGACCCGGAGGACTTGATCGGTTTGAGAAAGAAAGGGAAGTAGAGCCCTGCCGCGCGGATGACATCCAGTGCCTGATCATCGAACGGATCAATGGCAGTGAAGGCGGGAATGGCATCGGGAATCACCTGGCGTTGCACCAGCCGACTCCAGAACTTGTGTTCGCACTTGAGCAGGCTCTCGAGGCTGGTGGTGCGGGTGCCGAAGCGCCGACACAGAATCGGCAGCATGGTCGATACCGGAAAATCCATGTAGCCAATGATGGCGTCGATAGGCCCATCGAAGGCGTCCAACTCGTCACCGGCCCGCGACAGCATGTCGGCTATATCGAAGACTTCGGTGTCATACACGTCCGCTGGTGGGATGATGCCGTGGAACTCGCAGCCCTCTGCTCCCGGCAACTGCTCGAGCCGGGCACGATTGAAGTCGTTGAGCCCTACCACGAAGATCTGCTTGTGGGTGAGCATGGCGTGCGCCTCTCTTGGGCACTAGGCCCGGGACGTCCTGGGCGCCGCGCCGCAATGGCGCCGGCCATGACCCATACAGTCCGTCACAGAGCAGCATAGCCCACCCCGCAGCAGATGGTGGGCCTGTTCATGGCGGTGCTGTGTTTTCCGCGCACGACTCCACCTACTGTGCCGCTCACCCTATCCTGCTCTGCCCTCCTCTACCTCCTCTTGACGACTCATTCTGCGGCGGCAACCATCAGCGCTGCTGGCGATCTTGCTCGCTACCGCCCATATCACGCGCCCCATCGCCTGAGTCGGCGGCGAACAAATCCGGCTCGCCTCGCTCCAGGCGCTCGATGGCCGCCTCGCCGTCGCGGGCCAGGCCATCCAGACGTTCGATCTGGGCTGAAAGTTCGGGCAAGGCTTCCTGCCGGTAGCGGGCAAGATCATCGAGCGCGGCCATCACATCGCCGAAGGCCTGTTCGAGCGAGCCCATGTCCAGTGTCGCCGAGGCGGCCCGCTTCTGGACGTCGACACCCTGCTGGCGCAGCGCCCGGGCGGTGCCGGCGATGGTTTCAGAGGTAGTGGCATTGAGGGACTCGATGCGATCCAGCACCAGCCGCTGATTGGCCAGCGCCAGCGCCACCGTGGCGGCTACGCTGAGCGCCGAGACGGTGACATTGATGGCCCGGTCGACGCCGCGCATCAGCTCGCGGTTGTTGCGGATGATCACCTCGAGGGCCAGCACGCCCTGCTGGCTGACCGCCAACTGCTGCTGCAGGTCGAGAATGCGCTGACGCAGCGGAAACAGCAGCTCTTCCTCGATAAAGCGGCGCTGTTGATCGTCGCTGGCATTGGGCAAGGCATTCTGAAGGCGCTGATCGATCAGCCGCCCGAGCGTCACCTGGCGAGCCAGTTGGTGATGGATCTGGCGCAGGCTGGCCTGATCATCGCCAAGGGTCAGGTTATCGCGCTGTAGCCGATCGCGGCCCGCCTCGAGCTCGCCGATGATGGCGTCGATGGCCTGCTGGGCGGTCTCGAACTTGTGAAAGTAACGCTGCAGGCGATTGCCGACCCCGGGCAGGGCCCCGAGCAGGCGATCGAAGCGGCCAGGGCTCAGCCGGTGCTGGTGCGGGTCGAGGCGGCCCATGCGGTCCCGCAGGTCGCTCAGCGCCCGCGCCACCGGTCCGCCGTCCTCGCCTTGCTCAGCGAGCTGGCGCAGCGGCGCATTGAGCATACTGCTGTAATGGGCCGCCTGCCGCTGCAGCGAGAGGCCCATCTCGTCGACGGCTCGGCGCTGACGGCTAGCTGCGCCCTCATCGGCGAGCACCTCTTCCACGAAATCAGCCGCCAGCGAGGCGAGCTCCGGGTCGACACCGGCATCAGCATCGAATTCACCGCTGGACTCGTCGCCAGACGCTTCACTGAATGTGCCTGCGGGCCTTCTGTCAGATGCTCGCTCAGCTTCTTTATCCGTTTCACCTTGGTGCTGGCCGGTGCGGGGATGGCGAAGCTCGGCTTCGATCACTTCGACCGGCGGCAGCGACAGACGCGAGAAGCCGACCTCAGGTTCGTCGCTCATCGTTGCGTTCCTCGGGTTGGGATGCTCTTCACCCTAGCCCAGTTCGTGACCGCGGCCCACTGGGGAAGCCGCGGTCGCGCTGGGCCTGACGTATCTTGTTCAACGGCTGCGGTCATAACGCTCGGCGCCCTCTACGAAGCGCTTGAGCTCAGCGCAAGCCTGCTCGGCGGCCAGGCTCGCCTGCGGCTTGTCGGTCCGCAGCCGGGCCACCGCCACGGCGGCGTCATCCAGCGCCGTCAGAGCCGCCTCATTGCGCGCGGCCAGCTGGCGCAGCTGGCGCTCGGTGTCTTCGACCAGCGCTAGGCGCCGCTTGAGCGCGATGCGCTCCTCGACGGTCAGGTTGGCGCCGTCACGAGTCAGCCGCCGCTTGACGTAGGCGGCATCCACCCCCGATACGCCGCTGGCCTGATGGGCCATGGCCGTCAGGTTATCGATGGCCCCCAAGCAGACCTGCGTGACCAGGCCACGGGCGCGCTCATAGGCCAGCTCGCCGACCTCGAAGCGGCTACCCAGCACGCCGAGCACATGGCGATAGCGGCTGTAGAGGCGGTCGGCCTGGGGGGCATGATCGCCGCGATCCACCTCGAGCAGCGCCTGCTTGGCACGACACAGGGACAGCACCAGGTCGTCGGCATCCGCCGGAGGGTGCTCGGGGTCGAGGGCCTGAACGCCGGTTTCCTGGCGCTCGCTGGCCTGACGTCGGGCGGTCTCGGCGCTTCGCTGCTGTGCTTCCCGGTCCTGGCGACGACGGGCCAACCAGCCGCGCCAGCGTCGCTCCATGGGCACCTCGGCGGCAATCGCTACGAGGCCGGCAAGCCAGCCACCCAGGCTTGGTGAGAAACCGCCCCATAGCGACGTCAGCCACAGAAACACCGCAAGGCTCGGCGCGACGAATGCATAGCGCACTACCACCGTCCAGCGCCGCGGCGGTGTGGCAGGATCACCGAGTTCAGGCCGGATCACCCCCAGCATCAGCCATACCAGGCTGGTGAGAAAGAGCCCATAGGAAAACCCCTGCAGGAAACCCAGCATTGGCCACACTACTCCGCGTTAAAGAAAAACGGTATGCGTATATGAGAGATGAGTGTAGAGGAAGGTTCCGACCAGCATAAGCCCCACGCAACCGGCCGCCACCTGCCGGTGCGGTTGGTCAGACCCGCTCTCTGTCTTGGGCACCGACATAGAGCTTGGCCACCTCGTCACCGACGCGGCGCATAGCCGCCTCGATGGTCGGCGTCAGGGCCGTGGCATAATTGAGGCGCAAGCAATCGCGATACTTCCCCGACGCCGAAAAAAGCGCCCCGGGGGCGATACGCAGCCGGGCCGGCACTAGACGCTCGTTCAGGCGCAGCGAGTCGATCCCGCCAGGCAGTTCGAGCCACAAAAGGAAGCCGCCTTGAGGATAGCTGATGCCGGTATCGGCGGGAAAATAGCGCCTCACCCAAGCAATCATCAGGTCCCGTTGGCGGCGATATTGAGCCACCACCGCACGCAGGTGGCGCTCGTAGTACCCCTTGGCAACGAAGTCGGCAATGGCAAGTTGCGGCAGGGTCGCCGAGGCACCGGTAGAGACGTACTTCATGTGCTGGACGCGGTCGCGATAGCGCCCCGGCGCGATCCAGCCCACCCGCAGCCCAGGCATCAGGGTCTTCGAAAAGCCGCTGCACAGCAGCACCCGACCATCGTCGTCGAAGGCCTTGAGCGTCCTTGGGCGCGGCGTTTCGAAGGCCAGGTCGCCATAGATATCGTCCTCGATGATCGCCACATCGAAGCGTTGCGCCAGCGCCAGCAGGGCCCGCTTGCGCTCCTCGGGCATGGTATAGCCGAGCGGGTTGTTGCAGGTCGGGGTTAGCTGGATGGCACGAATCGGCCATTGTTCAAGCGCTAGCTCCAGGGCCTCGAGGCTGATGCCGGTGCGAGGATCGGTGGGAATTTCCAGCGCCTTGAGGCCATTGGCCTGCAGAATCTGCATGGTGCCGTAGAAGCTCGGCGAATCCACCGCCACCACATCTCCGGGTGCGGTCAGTGTCCGAATGGCGATCGACAGCGCCTCCTGGCAGCCAGTGGTGACCAGGACATCATCGGGGTGCAGCAGGCTACCCGCGCCCGCCATCAGCCGCACGATCTGCCGTCGCAGGGCGAGACTGCCGGCCAGGGCATCGTAGTTCAGGTCCTGGCCACTGGCATGCCGGTAGCGGTCGGCCAACAGGCGCTGCAGCGGCTTCAAGGTCGGGCAGGCGAGATCGGGGATACCGCGCCCCAACAGCAGCACTGCGTCGTCGGGCGGATGGCGCTCCACCAGTTCCAGGACCTGGTCCCAGCGCGAGACATCCAGCGGCCGCTGCGCAGGGCGCGTCACCGCCGGCAGGTCCGTTGGGGCCGGCTGCAAGCGAACGAAAAACCCCGATTTGGGCCTTGCCTCGACCAGCCCGGCATCCTCTAGCCGGGCGTAGGCGGTTTGCGCCGTGGAGATGCTGACCGCGAATTCGCGACACAGGGCGCGGATCGACGGCAGCCGATCTCCCCCGCGATAGATGCCGCCGTCGATGCGTCGACGAAGCTCGTCGGCCAGCTGCGCATAGCGGGTCATGACAGTTACCTCCATATCACCAGGCTCTGTACGCAAACTATCTGCGCTCGCTGACTTGTCGCACCCCCAGGCCATCGATACAGATAGACCCATCCCGGGCCATACAGAGGGCTTACTCTCGGCATCTGTATGGTTAACTTTTAAACCCTCTATATCTGTATGGCAAGTCGCGCCGATCATAAGCTGGTGGTGGTCAACATCGACAAGCGACTTCGGAGATTTGCCATGCGTCTCGCCCACCGCCCCAGGCTTCTGGAAAGGCTTCCGCTTTTATCGCTGACGCGGCTCGCCGAAGGGTATGACCGGTTGCGCCAGCGGCTTTGCTATCTCCGCCAGCGCCAGGCCTCGCGGCGCGCGCTGCTCGGGCTGGATGCTCACCAGCTCGACGATATCGGCAAGTCCCGTCGCCAGGCCGAACGGGAAGGCCACAAGCACTTCTGGCAGGACTGAGCCCGCCGCCATGACCGACAAAAAAGTGACCCAAGCGACTGGCCCAAGGAGCTCAAGCATGTCCCATCCCTACCATCTACTCGATGTCTTTACCGACCGTCCCTTTACCGGCAATCCACTGGCGGTGTTTCCCGCATCTGAGGGTCTGCGCTCTCAGCAGATGCAGGCCATCGCCAACGAGCTGAACCTGTCGGAGACGGTCTTCATCGGAGCGCCGTTAGCGCCTAATCACTTCCCGATCCGCATCTTCACGCCGACGCTGGAGCTGCCCTTTGCCGGCCACCCGACCGTGGGGACCGCGCACCTGCTGGCCGCCACGGCAATGGCCGAGCGTGGCCGCCCGCTGACCCTTTCCGCCGCTGTCGGCAACCTCGAGGTCAGCTTCGACGGTGACCTGGCCTGGTTTACCACGGCGGGCTCACCGGAAAGACGGCAAAGCTCGCTAGACCGAGCCAAAGCAGCCGAGCTGCTCGGCCTGTCGCCTTCGCAAGTCGTCAACGAACCGGTCATCGCGTCGCGTGGCTTACCTTTCCACCTGATCGAGCTCGATTCACTGAACGCCCTGCAACAGGCGATACCCTCGGCAGCAGCCTGGGCGCGGCATGTCTCGTCAAGCGGTGTCGAACAGCTGTATCTGTATGTGGCGATGAACGACGAGGGCGGAATACGCTCACGCATGTTCTCGATGGAAAGCGACATCCGCGAAGACCCGGCAACCGGAAGCGCAGCCGCCGCGCTTACCGGCATGCTGGCGGATATGCTGGAAGGCCAAGCGCCGAACGTCCGTCGGTGGCGAGTCGAGCAAGGGGTTGAGATGGGGCGGGCGAGCCGCATCCTTTCAGAAACCGACGCTCGAACAGACGGCCAGCAGCGCGTGCGCATCGGTGGCCAGGCAGTCCTTATCGGTAATGGCGCTATTAGCGTGTAGTCCTCGAAACGGGACGACTAACAGCTCTTCAAGGCAAGATTCACGGCACGAACAGTTTCGCTGCCAGGGCTAGGCCGACCATGAACAAGGCGGCCATCATGGCGATATCCACCAGCAGGTTGAGGCGGGGTTCGGTCAGCCAGCCATTGAGGCGAGCTCGCCAACGACGTGGCGAAACAGATGATGACGAACGGCGAGTGGCGCCATGTCGGAGCTTTTGGTGACGATGCTTTTGGGTAGTCATCGGCGCCTCCTGCCCAGACCGGGCTGCCGACCTTTTATCATAGCCGGCTCGCCGTCGCTGGTATACTGGTCTCCCGACACGCCGTTGCCGAGATGCCATGCTCCGTTCCCTGACCTCTGCCCGTCTCTGGCTTTCCCACTTGAGCGCCTCACGCCATGCCCTGTGGCTGCTGGGCCTTGCCTCGGTGCTGGAAACGCTGCTGGTGCCGGTCCCCATCGAAGTGATCCTGATTCCCTGGATGATCGCCGAGCCGCAGCGCCGCTGGCGCCTCGCCGGGGTGGCGCTCGCCGGCAATCTGCTCGCTGCCCTGATCGGCTATGGCCTCGGAAACCTGGCCATGGCCCAGTGGGGCGATGTCTTGCTGCCACTCTTTGGCGGCGAGGCGGCCTACCAGACCTTTCAGGCGCGCTTCCTGGACAACGGCTTCGTCGCCATCTTGGCCGTCGGTGTCATTCCCATTCCCTTCCAGACCGCCATGCTGGTGGCTGGCGCCAGCGACTACCCACTGCCGCTATTTTTGCTGGCGGCGCTGATCGGCCGCGGGTTGCGCTACTTTGGCCTGGCGCTGCTAGTGGCGCTGACCGGCGAGGCGGCGCTGGGCCTGTGGAAGCGCCATGCTCGCCCGCTGGGTGCCGGTCTGACCGCGATGGCCGGTTTTTGGCTGGCCTGGGAACTGATCGCCTAGCCTGCCGGGCGCCAGTGAAGCCGCCGTGACAGGGTGCGCAATCGCGAATCAATCATGCAGGGGACCGTCCCCCTTGTTATTGTCGAGCCAGACCTCCATGCTGCAATCATGAGGATGCTAACAATCCTCCCTTTGTCTGATTCCAGTCAGGAGTCCCCATGTCACATCTTGCCGATTCTCGTCTCTCGAACACGGCCCTATCGGTGCTCGACCTGGCACCGATTCGCCAAGGCGGCAGCGCCGCCGATACCTTCAAGGAAACCGTCGCCCTCGCCCAGCAAGCGGAGCGGCTGGGATTCAGCCGCTACTGGCTCGCCGAGCACCACAACATCGAGGGCATCGCCAGCGCCGCCACCTCGGTATTGATCGGCCATGTGGCAGGCCAGACCGAGCGCATTCGCGTGGGCAGCGGGGGCATCATGCTGCCCAACCATCCGCCGCTGGTGATCGCCGAGCAGTTCGGCACCCTGGCGACCCTCTATCCGAACCGCATCGACCTGGGCCTGGGCCGCGCGCCGGGCTCCGACGGCGCGACCATGGCCGCCATGCGTCGCAATCCCCAGGCCGGCGTCAACGACTTCCCCGAACGGCTCGAGGAGCTACGCGGCTATCTCGATGAGGCCCGGCCCGGCCAGCGGGTCAAGGCGGTTCCCGGCCAGGGCACCCATGTCCCCACCTGGCTGCTCGGCTCCAGCGACTACAGCGCTAGGCTCGCCGCCAAGCTCGGCCTGCCCTTCGCCTTCGCCGCCCAGTTCGCGCCCGCCCAATTGCTCGAGGCGCTCAGGCTCTATCGCGACAACTTCCAGCCCTCGGCGGTGCTGGACGCCCCCTACGCGATGGTCGGCCTGCCGGTGATCGCCGCCGAGAGCGATCTGCACGCACAATATCTGGCGACCACCGCCCAACAGAAGTTTCTTAATCTGATCCGCGGTCGGCCGACCCGCTCGCTGCCGCCGGTCGAGGCGCTGGACTGGAATGCCCGTGAACGGGCGCAGGTCGAGCAATTCCTGGGGGCAGCGGTGATCGGTGGGCCCGAGTCGGTCAAACAACAGCTCGAAAGGGTCATCGAGGTCACCGGCGCCGATGAGCTGATGCTGCATACGGATGTCTTCGCCCAGCAGGACCGGCTGCAAAGCTATGATATCGTCGCCGGCATTTGGCGGGACTGAGCCAGGACACGCGGGGCAGCCCGCGCGGCTGGCTCAAGCACTCAGCTAAAGCCAGGTTATTGCACTCAGGCCGGGATAGCGTGCCGCTCGGCCAGGGCCTGACGATAGCGGGCGTAAACCGCCTCATAGGCCATGACGCGTGCCGGCGCCGGCTCGGCACGCGTCGCCTCATCGAGTACCACCAGCCGTTCGCAAAGCGCATCCAACGAGATGTCGCCCCGACGTTCACACCAGGCCGCCTGCAGCGCCGCCCCCAGCGCCGCGGCATCGGTGACCCGCAGGCTGATCACCGGTATGCCGGTGATATCGGCCACCATCTGGCGCCACACCGGGCTCTTCGCCCCACCACCGATAAGACGAATCTGCCGTGCGTAGGCAGCCAGTGAGCCGAGCTGCTCCAGGCCGTAGCGCATCCCGAAGGTCGCCCCCTCCATCACCGCCCGACACAGGTTGGCCCGCTTGAGGTTGGTGCCAGTCAGCCCTAGCAGGCTGGCAGAGGCGTGCGGCAGCGCGGGCACCCGCTCACCATCGAAGAACGGCAGCATCAGCACGCCCTCGGCACCAATCGGGGCAGAGGCGATGTGCTCGCCAAAGTCATCGAGTTCCAGTCCGAACAGCTCGCGAATCCGCGTCGTCGCCGAGGTGACGTTCATGGTGCAGATCAGCGGCAGCCAGCCGCCGTCGCTTGAACAGAAGTTGGCGACCATGTCGCTTTCGGCCTGCACAGGCTCGCTGGAATGCGCACAGATCGTGCCGGAGGTGCCAAGGCTCATGGTGATTTCGCCCGGGCGGATGTTGCCGGTGCCGATGGCGCCGAGCATGTTGTCGCCACCGCCGCTCGAGACCACCACACCCTCGGCAAGCCCCAACTCCCGCGCCAGCGCCGGGCGCACGACCCCCGCCGGCTGGTGGGCATCGATCAGCCTTGGCAGCACCGACCGTGCCTCGAGCTCGGGGGCGATCTCGGCGAAGACATCGAGGCGCCATTCGCGGCGCCGCGTATCGAAATAGCCGGTGCCGGAGGCATCACCGGCCTCGCTGACCTGCTCGCCGGTCAACCAGAAGTTGAGATAGTCGTGAGGCAACAGCAGGCTGTCGATACGCCGATAGGCCTCGGGATGGCTGTCACGCAGCCAAGCGAGCTTCGAGGCGGTGTAACCGGTCTGCAGGACCAGGCCCAGCCGCTCGAGACAGCCGGCCTCACCGCCCAGGCGCTCAACCAGTGCGGCATTATGATCGGCGGTTTCGGTATCACACCACAGCTTGGCCGGATAGACGGGTTCACCGTCGCGATCCAGCGCTACCATGCCGTGCTGTTGCCCCGAAATACCGATGGCGCGAATCGCACGGGGGTCGATATTCGCCTTGGCCACGGCGTCCTGAAAGGCGCCGCGAAACGCCTCGAGCCAATCGCCAGGATGCTGTTCGCGCCGGCCATTGGCCCCCTCGATCAGGCGATGCGGCCGGCTCGCCTCGCCGAGAATGGCGGCGGCGTCGATATCGACCACCACCACCTTGGTACTCTGGGTGCCGCAATCCACGCCGAGATACATGGCTAACTCCTCATTCATCCCCGTTCAGTCCTTGACCAGCGCTTCCAGCGTAGCCCGGGAACCCAGGCGATGCAGACTGTCGAGCGCGGCGAGATAGGCCTCGCGGAAGCGCGCGTTCTCGGCGAGGTCACCGAACAGCTCACGGTTCTCGATAAAGACAGTGGGATGGTCGCGGTTTTTGGCCGCGATCGCCATCAGCTCGTCCTTAAGGCGGTCGACCACGGTGATCGCCTCGCCCTGCTCATCGACGCCCTCGGCATAGCGCGCCCAGCTTGCCACCACCGCGGCGCAACGATGGATATCGCCCCCCTGGTCGAGCTGGGCGCGGACCACCGGCAGCATCCACTTGGGAATACGATCCGAACTCTCGGCGCAGAGCCTCGCCAGGGTGTCCTTGACCTCGGGGTTGGCGAAACGGGCGATCAGGGTGCGGCGATAGTCGTCCAGGTCGACGCCCGGCAGCGGCGCCAGGGTCGGGGTCGCCTCTTGGGTCATGTAATCGAGCAGGAAGGTCTCGAACAGCGGGTCGGCGCTGGCCTCGTGGGCATAGCGGTAGCCGGCCAGATAACCGAAGTAGGCCAACGCCTGATGGCTGGCGTTGAGCAGGCGCAGCTTCATCAACTCATAGGGTTCGACGTCGTCGACCACCTGTACGCCGACATGCTCGAGGGCGGGACGCCCGGCCACGAAGCGATCCTCGAGTACCCACTGGGTGAAGGGTTCGCAGACCACCGGCCAGGCATCCTCGACGCCGAACCGGCTGCCCAGCTCGGCGATATCCTCGGGGGTGGTGACCGGCGTGATGCGATCGACCATCGAATTGGGAAAAGGCACCTCGGCCTCGACCCAGGCACCGAGCTCGCCGTCCCTCGCATGGGCGAAGGCCGTGAACATCTGGCGGGCGACGTCGCCGTTGCCCTGAATGTTATCGCAGGACATCACGGTGAAAGGCGTAATCCCCCGCTCACGGCGGCGACGCAGGGCCTCAACGACCAGGCCAAACGAGGTCTTCGGGGCGGCCTCTGGTGCCAGATCGTGCTGGACGTCAGGGTTGTCGATATCGAACTCGCCGCTGACCGGATGGAAGTTGTAGCCGCCCTCGGTGACGGTCAGCGAGACGATGCGGATCGCCGGGTCGGCCATCCGTTCGACGACGGCTTCCGGGTCCTCCGGGGCGAACAGATAGTCGAGCATGGCGCCGATCACCCGCGCCTCGCGACGGCCATCGGGATGTTTCACCACCAGGGTATAGAGATGGTCCTGGGCGGCCAGCGCCTCTTTCATGCGGCGATCGCCGGGCATTACGCCGACCCCGACGATGCCCCAGTCCAGTGCCTCGCCGCGATTCATCAGCGCATCCAGGTACATGGCCTGATGGGCGCGGTGAAAGCCCCCAACGCCAACATGAACGATACCCGCGGTGACGGATCCTCGGTCGTAGTCCGGCGTGGCGATATCGGCTCCAAGACTCTCCAGATGGGCGTTATCGAGATGGATCATGTCACTGCTCCTGTCGACGCGTCGATCTGGCGAGAGATCGCGCAAAAGATAGAAAACCGTACCGAGGTCAGCGCACTGCCTCGGGCGGACGTGATTCGTGCGGTGCTGACATTCAGACGGTCGCGGCCCAATTGACATCGGCGGGCACCGACGCGGCTTTGATCAGCCGCGCGTTGAGCAAGTCCTTGTTATGGGTCCGTTCTAGGGCGCCGGCCTGGTCCTGCCCCATGCCCAGCCAGCGCTGGATCAGCCGGGCCTCGAGCACTTCATCCGGGACATCGAGAAACAGCGTCAGGTCATATAGCGGCCGCAGCGCCGACCAGTCTCCCTGGTCGAGCAGCAGATAGTTGCCCTCGACGATGATCAGCCGATGTTCGAGGGTGATGATCCGTCCACCCGCCCGGGCCAGATCCAGCGGCCTGTCGAAGACCGGCACCGCCACGCGGCGATCGGCACGCCGAATGCGGGTCAGGTCCTGGCGGAGACCATCGATATCGAAGGTTTCCGGCGCACCTTTCACCGGCACCAGCCCTTCGGGTTCGAGCACCGCGTTGTCGAAGTGGTAGCCATCCATGGGCACCACCGCGGCAATGCCGGGCTGTCGCAGGTTGATCTCGCGACACAGCCACTCCGAGAGAAACGACTTGCCGGCAGCAGGCGGGCCGGCGAGGGCCACGATGAAACGCTGGCGATGCATCGAGGCCTCGAGCAGCCGTGCGGCCATGTCATGAATATTCGGATTCATCGTTGTTCCCGCATGGTCAAAAAATAGCCGATCGGGATGAAGCGCTAGGCGCAAGGCGCGCAGGAGCCCGAGCATATGGGGGATATGTGAAGGACTCCGACCGGGCTGGCGCGCCAGCACCGCGCAACGCAGCGATTCGCCCGCGCAGGCATTTTTCAGCTCATCCAGTTGCCGCCATCGACGTTCAGGGTCTGGGCCACCACATAGTTGCTGTCGTCACTGGCCAGGAAGACGGCCGCACCGGCGTGATCCTCTGGCCGGCCCATGCGCCCGTAGGGCACCGCTTCGCCGACCAGGCGCTTCTTCTCGCCCAGGGGCCGGCCTTCGTAACGGGCGAACAGCGCATCGACTTCCTCCCACATCGGCGTATCGACCACGCCCGGGGCGATGCCGTTGACGTTGATGCCGTGCTCGATCAGTGCCAGGCCACAGGACTGGGTCAGGCTGATCACCGCCGCCTTGCTGGCGCAATACATGCTGACCAGCGGCTCACCCCGGCGACCGGCCTGAGAGGCCATGTTGATGACCTTGCCGCCCTGCCCCCGCTCGACCATGGAGCGCGCCACGGCTTGCAGGGTGAAGAAGGCGCCCTTGACGTTGACGTTGAACTGCTTGTCATAGCTTGCTTCGGTTACCTCGAGCACCGGCGCCATATCGAACACCGCGGCGTTGTTGACGAGGATGTCGATACCGCCGAGATGACGCTGGGTTTCCTCGATCAGCGCCGCGACCGACGCCGGGTCACAGACGTCCAGACGAATCCCCAGCACACGGTCGCCGGTCTCAACGTTGGACTGCTGCAAATGGGCCACCGCCGAGTCGACGGCATCGCGATCGATGTCGGCCACCACCACCTTGGCCCCCTCGGACAGATAGCGCTCGACGATGGCCAGGCCAATGCCCCGTGCGCCGCCGGTCACCACCGCGACCTTGTCATTGAGCTTCATGTATTCCTCCTGTGAACGGCATGGCGTTGAAGGGTGGGAAGTTGAGTGGGTCGACCTTGAGTGGCAGGCCGGCCTAGGCATCGGCCTCCAGCCGGCGCGAGTCGAGCCACTGCTGAACCAGCGCCTCGAGACCGCGCATGTGAGGCAGGATTTGCCAGGCCCCGGCGTCACGCAGCCGCGTGTCCTGCCCAGCCGGCACATGGCTGGCACCGGTAAAACCAATCACCGTCATGCCGGCGCCATGGGCCGCCGTCACACCGGCGACGCTGTCTTCCACCACCAGGCAATCGCCAGGCTCATAGCCCAGCTGTGCGGCGGCCAGACGATAGAGCGCCGGGTCCGGCTTGGGTTGCGTCACCTGGTCGGCGGTGAAGATCGGCACCTCGCCCAAAAGGGCATCGAGCCCGGTGGTCGCAAGGGATGCCAACACCCGCTGGCGACGGCTGTTGGACACCACCGCCAGAGGCAGCGCTCGCGAACCGACGGCCTTGATGGCTTCGGCGACACCATCGATGGCATCGAGCTCATCGGCCAGGCGCGCCTCGATGGTGGCATCGACCCTTGCCGTGGCATCTACCGGCAGACGATGGGCGCTGCGCGCTTCGAGATGGCCAAGGATATTCGCCGTGGTCATGCCCAGCGCCGCCGACAGTTCCTCTTCGGTGGCAAGATCCGGCAGCCAGGCCGCCAGCAGCTCGATCAGGGTGGCCTCGGCGATGGCCTCGCTGTCCACCAGCACGCCGTCGCAGTCGAAGATCAGGCTGTCCATGACCTTCTCCTCATTGATCGACGGCATCGGAAGGCGCGCGATTATCCTGGCGACGCAGGCCGGCCAAGGGATGACGATGCAACTTGGCAAGTGACAGCCCATCGGCGTCAAACAGATGGGCTCGATCCGACGAAAAGCCGAAGCGCACGCTGTCGTTGACCCGGTAGGCCACGTCGCCGTCGGCCATGATGGTCAACAGGCTGTCGCCCATCTGCACATACAGCGAGGTCTGACCGCCGAGGCGCTCGAGCACCTGGATACACCCCTCCATCGGGCCCTGCTCGTCGAGTACGAGGTGTTCCGGGCGCA
Source organism: Onishia taeanensis (assembly GCF_013349955.1). GTDB lineage: Bacteria > Pseudomonadota > Gammaproteobacteria > Pseudomonadales > Halomonadaceae > Onishia > Onishia taeanensis_B. Next base: position 62,630 of record NZ_JABVXC010000008.1, read on the forward strand.
CGCCCAGCTCGAGGGCGGCGCCGCTGGAAAGGCCCGCCCCATCGATCGGCACCTGGCGGGTCTCGCCCCCCGGCAGCTTGATGGTGACGCCTTCGCCATCACTGGACACCCGTTCGACAGCGATGAAGTTCATCTTCGGCGAGCCGATGAAGCCGGCCACGAAGCGGTTGCGGGGGTGATGGTAGAGCTCCATCGGCGAGCCGACCTGCTCGACCTCGCCGCCCTGCAGCACCACGATCTTGTCGGCCATGGTCATGGCCTCGATCTGGTCATGGGTGACGTAAATCATGGTGGCATCGAGCTCCTCGTGGAGCCTGGCCAGTTCGATGCGCATCTGCACGCGCAGGGCGGCATCGAGGTTGGAGAGCGGCTCATCGAACAGGAAGATGCTGGGGTTGCGCACGATGGCTCGGCCGATCGCCACACGCTGACGCTGGCCACCGGACAGCGCCTTGGGCTTGCGGTCCAGCAGCGGCTCGAGCTGCAGGATCTTGGCTGCTTCGAGCACCTTCTCGCGGCGTTTATCCTTCGAGATCCCGGCCAGGCGCATGCTGAAGCCCATGTTGTCTTCGACAGTCATGTGCGGATAGAGCGCGTAGCTCTGGAAGACCATCGCCAGGCCGCGATCGGCCGGGCCCACTTCGTTCATACGTTGGCCATCGATGAGGATGTCACCGCTAGTGGCGCTCTCGAGCCCGGCGATCATGCGCATCAGGGTCGACTTGCCACAGCCGGAAGGACCGACGAAGACCACGAATTCACGGTCGTTGACCTCGAGATCGACCCCCTTGATGACGTGGGTGTCGTCGAAGCTCTTGGTGATCTGTTTGAGTTCTAGCGTTGCCATATCAGAATTCCTTTACTTGACGGCGCCGAAGGTCAGGCCGCGAACCATTTGCTTCGCGGGCTGTGCGAGAGTGCCAACCGAAGATCGGCGGCTCGGTATCGTCGTCATCTATTTCACTGCGCCGAAGGTCAGGCCGCGGACCATCTGTTTCTGGGTCAACCAACCGAATATAACGATGGGCGCGATGGCCATCGTCGAGGCGGCGGAGAGCTTGGCCCAGAACAGCCCTTCGGGACTCGAGAAGGAGGCGATATAAGCGGTCAGCGGCGCCGCCTGGGACGAGGTGAGGTTGAGACTCCAGAAGGCCTCGTTCCAGCTCAGGATCACCGCCAGCAGGCCAGTGGAGGCAATGCCCGGCAGGGTCAGCGGCAGCAGCAGATAGATCACCTCCTGCAGGGTGCCGGCACCGTCCATGCGACCCGCCTCGAGGATGTCCTTGGGCATGTCCTTGAAGAAGGTGTAAAGCATCCAGACCACGATCGGCAGGTTCATCAGGGTGTAGACGATGACCAGACCGGTGCGGGTATCCAAGAGCCCGGTATCGCGGAACAACAGATAAATCGGCACCAGCACGCCAACCGGCGGCAGCATCTTGGTGGACAGCATCCACAACAGGGTGCCCTTGGTGCGCTTGGTCGGCAGGAAAGCCATCGAATAGGCCGCCGGAATGGCGATCAGCAGCGCCAGCAGCGTCGAGCCGAAGGCCACCACCACGCTGTTGAGGGCGAACTTGGCATAGCCCGCGCGGCTCTGCACCTCGGCGTAGTTCTCAAGCGTCGGCGAGAAGATCAGGCTCGGGTCGGCGATGGCCTCGGCCTCGGTCTTGAAGCCGGTCACGATCATCCAGAAGATCGGGAAAAAGATCACCAGGGCCAAGATCCAGCCCAGCACGCCGAGCCACAGGCGTCGGTTGAGCAGCGCACTGGTCAGCGCTGAGCGCTCGAGCGGCGCGGCTGAGGTGCTGGGCACGGATGAGTGTTTTGCAGTTGTCATGTGTCGCGCTCCCACGTCAGCTTTCCAGGTTCTTGGCCACCATGCGGACCAGGAAGATGGCAACGATATTGGCAAGGATGATGGCGACCACCCCGCCGGCGGAGGCCATGCCGACATCGAAATCGAGCAGGGCGCGGATGTAGATCAGATAGGCCAGGTTGGTGGTGGCAAGCCCCGGGCCACCAGAGGTGGTGACGAAGATCTCGGCGAAGATGGTCAGCAGGAAGATCATCTCGATCATGATCACCACGCTGATCGCCCGCTTGAGGTGTGGCAGGGTGATGAAGAAGAAGATCGCAATCGGGCCGGCGCCATCCATGCGGGCGGCTTCGACCTGGTCCTCATCCAGCGACTGCATGGCGGTGAGCAGAATCAGCAGAGCGAACGGTAGCCACTGCCAGGCCACGATGATGATGACCGAGGTCAGCGGTAGCGACGAGAACCAGTCCACCGCCGGCAGGCCCAGGGACTCCGCTACCCAGGAAAGTACCCCGTTGGCCGGGTGCATCATCATGTTCTTCCACACCAGGGCGCTGACGGTGGGCATGACGAAAAAAGGTGAGATCGCCAGCACTCGGGCGATGCCTCGGCCCATGAAATCCTGCTGAAACAGCACGGCCAGCAGCGTACCGCCGACCACGGTAATCACCAGCACCCAGCCGACCATCAGCAGGGTCGTGCCCATGGCCGACCACAGGGCCGGGTCGGTGAACAGGTATTCGTAATTCTCGAGACCGGCAAAGCCGGTCATGCCGGGCATCAGCAGGTTGTAGCGCTGCAGGGAAAACCAGACGGTCATCGCCAGCGGCACGATCATCCACAGAAAAAGCAGGGTGACGGCGGGCGCCTGTAGCGAGAGGGTGCGCAGCCCTCCGATGGTGCGCCCGGAAGTTCTGGTCTTGTTCATGTCGGTAACCATGAAGGTCGCAGGGAATAAGCCGGCCGGGATCATCCGGCCGGCGGACACGGCTCAGTCCAGGTAACCGGCGCGCTGCATGGTGCGCTCGGTGGCACGCTGCGACGCTTGCAGTGCCTGCTCGACGGAGGTCTCGCCGGTCAGGGCGGCGGCCACCATCTGCCCGACCTGGGTACCGATCGACTGGAACTCGGGAATACCCACGAACTGCACACCGGTGTAGGGGCTCGGTTCCAGGGTCGAATCGGTGGGATCGGCGCCCTGGATGGCGTCCAGCACGAAACCGGCGAAGGGCGCGGACTGCTGGTAGCTGGGGTTCTCGTAGGTGGAGGTGCGGGTGCCCGGGGGCACGCTGGTCCAGCCCTCACGCTCGCCTACCAGTGAGATGTAGTCCTTGGAGGTTGCCCAGGTAATGAACTGACGCGCCGCGTCCTTGGAATCAGACGAGGCCGGAACTGCCAGGGCCCAGGACCACAGCCAGTGGGAACCCTTGGGGGTCTTGGCGACAGGCGCCGGGGCAAAGCCGAGCTTGTCGGCGACGCTGGACTGGTCGGCATCGAAGAGCTTGCCCGCCGCCGAGGTAGCATCGACCCACATGGCACAGTTGCCACGGGAGAACAGCGCCAGGTTCTCGTTGAAGCCGTTGGAGCTGGCGCCGGGAGGACCGAAATCGCTGAGTAGGTCGACATAGAAACTGACCGCTTCCTGCCAGGCCGGCGAATCGATCTGCGGCTGCCAGTCCATATCAAACCAGCGGCCACCGAAGCTGTTGACCATGGTGGAGACCAGCGCCATGTTCTCGCCCCAGCCCGGCTTGCCACGCAGGCAGATGCCATATTGCTCCTGATCGGCGTCATGCAGCTTGCCGGCCCATTCGCGCACCTGCTGCCAGGTCGGCTGGTCGGGCATGGTGATGCCGGCATCGTCGAACAGGTCCTGGCGGTAGTACATCATCGAGCTTTCGGCATAGAACGGCAGCGCTTGCAGGGTATCGTCATGGCTCAGGCCGTCGCGGACCGACTTCAGCAGATCGTCGACCTGGTAGTCCTCGGGAAGATTATCCAGAGGCGTCAGCCAGCCGCGTTCGGCCCAGATCGGCACCTCGTAGGTGCCGATGGTCATCACGTCGAACTGCCCACCTCCGGTGGCGATATCGGTGGTCAGGCGCTGGCGCAGCACGTTCTCTTCGAGTACCACCCAGTCCAGCTTGATATCCGGATGCGACTGTTCGAAGGCATCGGTCAGACTCTGCATGACCACCATGTCATTGTTGTTGACGGTGGCCACGGTGATGGTTTCTGCATTGGCAACCGTCGCACCGACGGCCGCCAGGCCGGCGATCGGAAGCACACGTGACAGCTTCATGGCTTGCTCCTTCGTAAGGGAGTTATCTGTTGTTGTGTTTTGATCATTCACTCACTTGACGATCAAATGATCGGACAGCACCCTAAAAAAAGCAAAGCCGCAGGGCCTATACTTTAGGGGTAGTGGGCAAGAGAGAGTGGGTAAGAGAGAGTGAGCAAGGGTTGGCGGGGCAAGCGGGGCGCAGCGAGGTCCAAAGCCACGGCGCAAGATGCAGCGTGGCTTTTTCAGACCGATGATCGCGCCATGATACTGACGTTTGACCTGACCAGCTCGTCAACGGCGAACCACCGGGTAGGGCGGCACGGCCGTCTGTATCGTCGCGAGAGAGGCGAAAGCCCCGGGAAGGAAAGGCAATAAAAGCCGAGTTCGGATCACCTACCGGCGTCGAGAATGAAGCGCGCCGCGGTTTCATCGGTGACCAGGCCCTTCAGCCAACCCCCGCGCAACGCCGCGAGAATCGCCGGCGCCTTCTCACGGCCACCGGCAAGCGCGACCAGCTGTTGATCACGCAGCAACTCGAGCGGGAGGCTGGTGACGCGACGGGTAATCGAACAGTCGATGACGTCGCCATCCTGATTCATCGGCCAACCCAGCAACTCGCCCACCGCCTGCATGGCGAGCAGTTCATCGAGCTCGCCCTCGTTGATGAAGTGATCCTGGAACAGCGGAGCTTGGCGATCGATGCGCCCTACTCCAATGAAGGCCGCCTCGGCTTTCAAGGCCACATCGGTCACCGCATGAAAGAGGCGCTGGCCGAGCATGGCTTCCTTCTCTTCCACCGAGCCGGCCACTACCGGCGCGGGGAGCAGGAAGCGTTCGCCGCCGGTCTTGTCGGCCAGCACCATGATCCCATCGTAGCGGTTCGAGGAGCCGTCACGGGCGACATTGCCGACCAGCGAGACGAAGCGATGCTGGGGGCGATCGAGACGGCTCAGGGCCTCGACCATGGCCCTCACCGTTCGACCCGACCCCAGCGAGAGAGTCAGCGGCGCCATGCGCTCGATATAGCGCTCCAGTCGCTCGGCACCGGCAACGGCCAAGTACTGGTAGCTGCTGTCGGCGGCACCGGTATCCATGGGCACCACGTCGCAAAAATCCAGATCAAAACGCTCGGAAATCTGCTGGGACAACATCATGCAGGTGGCAATGGGATGATCGATACGCACCTTGACCAGTCCCTCCTGGCGCGCCAAGGCTAACAGGCGTTGCACCCCGGGGCGCGAGACACCGAGCTGGCTGGCGATTTCATCCTGAGTGCGACCGCCTACATAGGAAAGCCAGGCTGCGCGCGCGGCCTGGTCCAATCGTTGCTCAAACTTGTCCACGTAATCGCATCGTTCCCGTCTGTCATCTTTGCCAAGGATCATCGCAAGCCTGTCGGCAATGCACAACGCCCCCTTCGCGACCGGCATGCTCGCCTGGGTGACGACAGTGCCGCAGCGTGCCAAGCTTGCCTGTAATCCCACGCCGCATCATGATCGCCAAGATCACGGAACCAGACCTTCCATTTACCATCGAAGTCACTAGCGTCCACGCAATCACCACCCACCTCCCCTCGGGAGCAGTTCATGAATGATCAAGATCGCCAACGCAATGCCGCCTGGGAGGCTGCCCAGCAATGGAAGGAACGCGCTCGCCAGGCGCATCCGCGCCAAGGCATGAGCGGACCCCGCCTCGTGCTGACCTGGCTGATGTTCGGCGTGCTGATGATCGTCGGCACCATCCTCGGGCTTTTCTTCCTGCTGGTCGGCTGGGCCATGCTGCCCTTTCTGCGCCATCGTATGAAAAAGCGCATGGAGCAAATGCGTGCCCAGCAGGCCCAGGATATCGGCGGCGGCTATTACCAGCATGGCACCCAATCTCGCCAGTCCCGCTCCAGCGGCCACCTCGAAGAGCACGAGGTGCTGGAAGGCGAGTATCGGGAGAAAAAATAGCACCGACAAGCGGATGCCATCGAGAGCGGTGGCCCGCTATCCTTTCTCCAGACATGCCTTGATGTCTGCCGTGCTTGGCACGAACTCTTCCCGCACCATAAGAATCAGGGCGGTGGCATTGAAGCGGTGATCGTGCGCCGGATGGCAGACGATTTCACCGTCCTCGCCCACATAGGCCATCAGGGTGCCCATGCCGGCGACCATCAGACGGCAGGTCACGTCGGACCAGACGGCGCCCTCCAGCGAGACCGGATAGCGCATGGCGTGGTCGTCGTGATGGGTAAAGAGGTTTTCGAGAATCTTCTCGGCCCCGGGCGCCACCAGCGAGCGCACCAGCATCTCCGGATAGGCGCGAATCGGCCGCAGACTCGTGCTGGCACCGGCCAGCACCAGGCGTCGCCGGCTGTCCTCGTGCACGCACTCGGCGACGGTATAGGGCAGCGAGTCTCCGCACAGGTCTCGCAGCTGAGTCAACACATCCAGCGTGATGCTGTCGGAGACGCGGCTGTATTCGTCGCTTGCCAGCACAATGATCACCCGGGCGCTTTCCGGCGTCACGGCGGCCAACGCCTGAGGATCGGAAGGCTCGCCGTGGTGATGCACCACGCCCTGCTCGCGAAGATGGTCGGGCAGCCCATCCGGAAAGGCCTCGGTGAGAATCTGCACCGGTGTGTCGTGAAGCTCCCGGGTTGCCCGCAGCTGTTGTACCAGCCGGTCGAAGTAGACCGCGACGTTATTGGCAGGGCTGTTGATGATCAGCACGTGGTCGTTCATCTGCCACCTCCAGCGGCCCTTGATCATGGATTCTTTCCGCTTGAGGCGGTAGTCGATGTAGTCGCTTGCCAGCTGCGCAAGCAGGGTAATGCCAGCGACGTAAAGCAGCAGCACCGTCGCGCCCCGCCCCAGCGGCGTCACCGCCGAGAGATCGCCATAGCCCACCGTGGTCATGGTGGTCAGCGTCAGCCACAGGGCATCGCCCCCGCCCATTGACTCGAAGACAACCATCGCCAGGGTATGCAAGCCGGTGAGCAGCAACAGCCACAGGAAGGCACGCTTCAGCCGCGCACGCATGTCGATGTTGAGCTGCTGCGTTAGCTGCCGGCAGGTCGAGCGCCGGCGCAGCATATGAATCAGTCGCATCACGATTCTCCCCAGCGGCGAGAGCTCCCTGTCAGTCAGCATGACGATGCGCGGGCATGGGACACCGACGCATTGAATATCAGCGCATGCTACGACACGCGGCCAGGCGACGCGAATGGACCTGCGCAGCGGTCAGCATCGATTCCACTGGGCGCAACAACTTATAGAACAGCGGAGAGACGGGGAACGGAGGCTTCTCGGTGGACGAGAGGGACGTACGTTAAAGAAGAGCGAAGAGCGAAGAGCGAAGAGCGAACAAAGTCTGCAGGGCTGGGGCGGGTAAGCGCACCATGCCCTGCCACCAACCGATCAGATGTAGGCGTAACGATAGCCCTGGCGAGCGATGAAGCCCTGGTAGGAGCTCTCGGTCATGGCTTCCAGCGCGCGGTAAGCCAGTTGGCCGATGCGCTTGATCAGCGGAAGCTGTTGGGTAGAACGAGCAGTAGTTGAGGTAGAAGTATTCATGGGATAGCGTCCTATACGACTAAAGGATAATAACCCCATGATACCCAGAATTTAGACCTTAGTCTAACCACAAGGTCTCAATACCCGCCGAGGCACTGCCGCCCGGCCAACGTAAAGCCCCACCCTCTTGCCAAGAGAGGGCGGGGCCATACGCGCGAGCCACGGGGCGGTCAGAAGTCGAAGAACACCGTCTCGTTGTCGCCCTGCAGGCGGATGTCGAGGCGATAACGCACCTTGCCGTCGGCCTCCTCGCGCCTGGCAATCAGCGTCTGGCGGCGGGCCGGAGACTCGACGGCGTTCAGCACCGGGCAGGCGGCATTGGCCTCGGTCTCGTCCTCGAAGTAGAGCCGCGTCTGCAGATGGATATTCACGCCGCGGGCGAAGATCGCCAGGTTGATGTGCGGCGCCATCACCCGCCCGTCGCCGCGGGTGACGGCGCCTGGCTTGATGGTCTCGAGGCGCCACTCGCTGGCGCCCTCGGCGGTGGTGGCGGTGCGGCCGAAGCCGTTGAACGGCTGCTCGAGGTCGAACTCGGGCCGGTACTCGCCCCGGGCGTCGGCCTGCCAGGCCTCGAGCAGGGCATCGCGCACCGGGTCGCCATTGCCGTCGATGACGGTGCCGACCACCTCGATATGCTCGCCCTCGGCCTCGGGCCAGGCCATACGGTTCCAGATTTCCTCGTCGCGCTCGGGCAGGCCGGCCACGTCCAGGGCCAGGCCGATATGCACATACGGGCCGGCGGTCTGGGACGCGGTCTCGCGCAGCATCAGCTCGGCGGTAGGGGTCGAATTGGGCTGTCTCATGTTGGTCACCTGATCCTGTGTCACTGATTCCCGAACCCGCTCATTGATTTTCGAAGTAGGTCTGCAGCTCGCCGCGCACCACCAGGTCGAAGCGGTAGGCCAGGCAGTCCATGGGACGGCTGCGTGCCATATCGAGCCGACCGATCATGGTCTCGACGGCCTCGGGGTCCTTGAGGGTCTGCACGATGGGGCAGATCGGAATCAGCGGGTCGCCCTCGAAATACATCTGGGTGACCAGGCGCGTGGAGATCGAAGGTCCCATCACCGAGACGTGGATATGGGCCGGGCGCCAGGTATTGATGCCGTTGCCCCAGGGATAGGGGCCGGGCTTGATGGTGCGGAAGCGATACCAGCCCTGCTCGTCGGTGAGGCAGCGCCCCACCCCGCCGAAGTTGGGGTCGAGCGGCGCCAGGTAGCCGTCCTTCTTGTGGCGGTAACGGCCGCCGGCGTTGGCCTGCCACATTTCCACCAGGGTATGCGGCACCGGCTTGCCGAACTGGTCGACCACGCGGCCGAACATGATGATCCGCTCGCCCACCGGCAGGCCGGCGCTGCCCGCCAGGGCGGGATCCTCGCGGAAGTTCATCAGCAGGTCGTTGTCATGGCGCCCCATGCGCAGCTGGCGGAAGTCCGGACCGGTCAGCTCGGAGGCGCTGGGCGCCTGCAGGCTGACCAGGGCCTGACTCGGCGAGCGTGCGACGCTGGTCTTGTAGCCGGGGGCATAGGCCGGAGGGTGCCAGTCACGGTCGCGCTCCACGAAGCGCTTGTTGGCGTTCTGCATCTCGAGTTCTCTTGCTGGCGTGAAGTAGGACGACGCACCTCGGGCGCGCCGGACCGATATCGGCAGTGTGCCGCCCTGTCGCAGGGCTGCCAATTGACGTCTCGCCGGGTCTTCATAACCCTATGGTTATGGCCAAGACCTCATCACGCGCAGCGTTTGGAGGCCGTCTCGCGCAGCGCCTCGCAGAAGGCCTCCAGCGCCAGCGAGGGCTGCATGCTGGCGTTGATGCACAGCCCCACCGAACCGCCCTGCCCCTCCAGCGGCAGCGACAGTTCAACCAGTCGGCCGGCCTCGAGCTCCTCGAGCACCGCTTCCCGGGGCGCCACCCAGATCGCCTCGCTGTCCCGCGTGTAGCCCGCGCTGACCGGCAGCGACAGGGTCTCCAGCAGCCGGCCGGGCAGCTCCAACGCATGGCGCACGAAGAAGCTGTCGACCTGCTGGCGCAGCGTGGTCTGCGGCGGCGGCAGCACCCAGGGGAACTCGACCAGCCGGCCAGGCACCAGGGGGTCGACGCTGGCCAGAGGATGGCCGGCGCGCACCACCAGCACCAGCGGCTCGTAGTAGAGATGCTCAAAGGTCAGGTCGCGGATCTCGCGCGCCTCGGTCATGCGCCCCACCACCAGGTCGAGCTCGCCGAGGCGCAGCTGCGAGAGCAGGAAGGCGCTGCGCCCCGTCACCACATCGACACCCACCGACTCCAAGGGCTGAGCGGCCTGCCAGTGCCGAATGGCCCGGGGCAGCAGGCGGCTCTCCACGGTGGACAGCGCTCCCACGTGCAGCCAGCGCGCGCCCTGATGGGCATCGCCGACCGCGTCGATGCCCTCCTCCAGCGCCCGGATCGCCGGCCCGGCGTGGCGCAGGAAGGTCAGGCCGGCCTGGGTCAGCGCCACGCCCTGGGTGCCGCGCTCGAACAGCTCGGCGCCGAGGATCTCCTCGAGCTCGCGGATGGTCTTGGACACCCCTGGCTGGCTGATCGCCAGGCGCTCGGCGGCGCGGGCGAAGCTGCGCTGCCGCGCCACCTCGAGAAAGGCCTGCAAATGGCGCAGCTTGATGCGTGAGCTCAGCATCGGGCTCCTCCGGCGATCAATCCCGCGCCTCGCCCCAGCCCAACTGCTTGGCCAGGGCAAAGGCATGATTGGCCGCCGGCACGCCGCCGTAGACGGCCACGTGCATCAGCACCTGGCGCAGCTGCGCCTCGCTGAGACCGATGCGCTTGGCGGTCTTGAGGTGTAGCTCCAGCTCCTCGCGCCCCAGGGCGGCCAGAATGCCGGTGGTGATCATGCTGCGCTCGGCACGGGTGAGATCCTCGTTCCCCCACAGCTCACCCCAGGCCAGACGGGTGATCATCTGCTGGAAGGGCGCATCGAGGCTGTTGGCGTTCTCGGTGGAGCGCGCCACGTGCGCCTCGCCCAGCACCTGCTTGCGGGTCTCGAGGCCCTCAGCATAAGCCACGCCCTGCTCGCTGACCCGCGAGCGATCCGGGGCCATCCACTTGAGCAGCCGCTTGGCGACCATCTCGGGGGCTTCCACCGAGGGCACATGGGCGATGCGCTCGATGACTTCGAGCGGCGCGCCGTCGCACTCGGCGGCCAGGATCTGCAGCGTCTCCGGCGGCGTCGCCATGTCCTCGCTGCCGCCCAGCAGGTGCACGTCGACTCCGTGGCCCTTCAATTGGCCGCGGAAGTCGCTGCGACCGAGCATCTCGCACAGCAGCGCGTAGCTCTCGTCGTCGGTGCGGCCCATCTGCACGCGCCAGCCCCGGTCCAGCGACGGCACGCGCGCCACCAGATCGGGCGCGAACCAGCGCGGCACGATCTCGCCAGCCATCGCCGCCAGGCCTTCCTCGCGCACGCGCCCGGCCCGGGTGGCCCACAGCTCGGCGTTGCCGATCACCGCGCCGGTATTGGTCAGGGTCGCCGACAGCAGGCGCTCGGCGTGGGCCTTGAGCAGCTGCTGGCCGATCACGCCGCCGATGGAGGTGCCGATGAAGTGGAAGTGCGCCGCGCCGGCCTGTTCGGCCAGGGCCAGCGCCTCGGCAGCCAGCGCCTCGGGGGTGATCTCACCGCCGTCGGCCGGCCATGCCTCGCTGGCGCCGTGACCGGGCAGATCCCAGGTCAGCACCCGATAGCGCGGCAGCAGCGCCGCCAGCACATCGTCCCAGACCAGCTGGGTCATGCCCAGCGGATGAGCCAGGACCACCAGCGGATTGGCCTCGGCACCCAGCAGGCGATAGGCCACACTGCGACCGTCGATGTTCAGAAATGCCATGAAAAATTCTCCCGCTCCCAGGCGTCGAAACACGGCCCGGCGCCCAATTGGAAATAGTGTTACGCCCTTTCGATCAGCGTCGCGATGCCCTGCCCCACGCCGACACACATGGTGCACAGCGCGTAGCGCTTGCGGGTTTTCTGGAGCTCATGGGCGGCGGTCATCAGCAGCCGCGCACCGGACATGCCCAGCGGATGACCCAGGGCGATGGCGCCGCCGTTGGGGTTGACCCGCGGGTCGTCGTCCTCAAGACCCAGGTCGCGCATGCAGGCCAGCGCCTGGGCGGCGAAGGCCTCATTGAGTTCGATGACATCGATCTCGTCCAGCGACACGCCGGTACGCTCGAGCAGGCGGCGCACGGCCGGCACCGGGCCATAGCCCATGATGCGCGGCTCGACACCGGCGGTGGCCATGCCGACGATCCGCGCCATCGGCGTCAGGCCATGCTGCTCGACCGCCGCCTGGCTGGCCACCAGCATCGCCGCGGCGCCGTCGTTGACACCGGAGGCGTTACCCGCGGTGACACTGCCGCCTTCGGCCTTGAAGGGCGTGGGTAGCTTGGCGAGCTTCTCGACGGTGGTACCGGCACGCGGGTGCTCGTCGGTATCGAAGATCAGCGGCGCCTGCTTGCGGCGCGGAATCTCGATGGCGACGATCTCCTCGGCAAAGCGCCCGGCCTGCTGGGCCTCGGCGACCTTGGCCTGGGAGCGTACGGCGAAGGCGTCCTGGTCCTCGCGGGAGATGCCGAACTGCTCGGCGACATTCTCCGCGGTCTCGGGCATCGAGTGGGTCTCATAGACCTTCTTCATCAGCGGGTTGACGAAGCGCCAGCCGATGGTGGTGTCTTCGATCCGCTGGCCGCGAGAATAGGCGCCCTCGGCCTTGCCCATCACGTAGGGCGCCCGGGACATGGACTCCACGCCGCCGGCCAGCGCCAGGTCCATCTCGCCGGCCTTGATGGCGCGGAAGGCGGTGCCCACGGCGTCCATCCCCGAACCGCACAGGCGGTTCATGGTGGTGCCGGGCACCGAGGGCGGCAGGCCCGCCAGCAGCGACGACATGCGCGCCACGTTGCGGTTGTCTTCGCCGGCCTGGTTGGCGCAGCCCATAAAGACTTCCTCGATCGCCGCGGCCTCGAGCTTGGGCGCCTCGGCCAGCACCGCCTTGAAGATGTCGGCGGCCAGGTCGTCCGGGCGCACGCTTGCCAGGGTGCCGCCGAAGCGACCAATGGCGCTGCGGCGAGGATGGCAGAGATAGACGTCGGTCATGTTCGATACTCTCCTAAAATTCGCCTCTAGAACGAGACAACATAGATCGCTAGGGCAAATTTACTGGCCGGCATGGGCTTGAGCGGTACGCTCTTTCAGCCCGCGCAACACCTCGAGTTCGCGGGCGCTGGGCTCCGGGGTACTCTCCAAGGTCTCGGTGAAGCGGATCTCCCAACCAGTGGCCTCCTGGACCTGTTCGGCGCTTACGCCCGGATGCAGCGACACCACGACTAGCTCCTTGGTCTCGGGATCCGGTTTCATCACGCACAGGTCGGTGATCACCCGGGTCGGCCCCTTGCCGATGTTGGGCACGCCGTCGCGGCCCTTGCCGTCACGGCCGAAGCCCAGGGTGGTGATGAAGTCGACCTGGTCGACGAAGGCCCGCTTGGAGTGCTTGAGAGTGATGAACACCTCACCCGCATTGGTGGCGATCTCGGGCGCGCCCCCACCGCCCGGCAGGCGCACCTTGGGCGCGGTGTAATCGCCGATCAGGGTGGTGTTGAGGTTGCAGTAGCGGTCGATCTGGGCGGTGCCGAGGAAACCCAGGTTGATCTTGCCGCCCTGCAGCCAGTAGCGAAACATCTCCGGCACCGAGACGGTGGTCAGCGCGGTCTCGGCGAGCTCGCCATCGCCGATCGACAGCGGCAGCACCTCGGGCTTGGTCTGCAGAGTGCCGGATTCATAGATCAGCACCACGTCCGGGGCGTGGGTCAGGCGCGCCAGGTTGGCGGCCTCGCTGGGTAGGCCGATGCCGACGAAGCAGGTGGTGCCGTTCTCCAGCGCTCGCGCGGCGGTCACTGTCATCATCTCGCCGGCGGTATAGTCCAGGTTCTTCTCGACGTGGCTCATCAGGCGGTCTCCCCGGCGTTCATGACGTTCTCTTCGATCCACTGAGTGAAGGTATCGCGGTCGCGAGCGATGGCGTCCCACTCCTTGTAGAAGCGGTTGTTGCGCGGGTAATAACCATGCGCATAGGACGGCAACGAGCCCTGCTCGGCCACCGCGATGGCATCGATGGCCCAACCCGGGATCACGCAGGCGTTGGGATGCGTATCGAGATCGTCGACGATCTCCTCCACCGTGACGATGCTGTGCGTGGCGGCCAGTACCGCCTCCTTCTGCACGCCGACGATGCCTTCGACCAGCACGTTGCCGGCGCGATCCGCCTTCTGGGCGTGGACGATGGACACGTCCGGGCGCACGGATGGCACCGCGGCCAGGCGCTCGCCGGTGAAGGGGCACTCGATGAACTTGATCTGGTCGTTGACGTTGGGCAGCTCGCTGCCGACATAGCCACGCAGCACGGCCAGCGGCAGGCCGGCGGCCCCCGCCTCGAAGGCGCAGGCCATGGCGGCGTGGCTGTGCTCGAGGATCTCGACCCTGTGCGGCCAGCCCTTCTCCACCGCATCGCGCAGGCGATGCAGCGAGCCCACCCCGGGATTGCCGCCCCAGGAGAAGATCACCTTCTTCGCGCAGCCGGCACCGATCAGCTGGTCATAGATCAAGTCGGGCGTCATGCGGACCAGCGTCAGGTCGCGTTTGCCCTGGCGGATGACTTCGTGCCCGGCGGCAAAGGGAATCAGGTGGGTGAAGCCCTCCATGGCCACGGTGGTGCCGTCTTCGACGTAGCGTGTCACCGCGTCATGCAGGCTGAGGATCTCGGCCATGATAGTCGCCTCTGATGGGAACGCCCGGATCGAAGAGTGTGCAGGGATCGCCGGCGTTCATGGTTTCTGGTCGGATTGCCATATGCGCCACAAGTTCGCTATACGCACATAGTTTTGCAATGCGAACAAATTAATCCGCTTGCCTGGCGGCGTCAAACCCCAGAAACGCCAGGAGCCGGCATAGCCGGCTCCTGTCATTGATCGTTTCCTCATGTCTTTCAGCTAGTTACTCAGCCTTCCAGCCAGGCGATCGCGCGTGCGACCTGGGCCTTACTGCTACCAAGGTATAAGGCCGGATCCGTGGCGGCATCGAGCTCATCGCGCGCGATCGCACCCGCCAGCTCGGGGTGCCGCTCGCCTAGCAGCGCCTCCAAGGCCTGGGCATAGGGGCAGGATGCCTGCCGGGCTCGCTCGGCCGCGTCCGCCGCCAGCGCCTTGGCCGCATCCGGCCCCAGGTGTGGCGTCAGTCGCCGCGCCACCGGCTCGGCCATGATCGCGCCACCGGTCACCGCGAGGTTGCGACGCATGGCCTCGCTGTTGACCTCCAGCCCCTCGAGCAGCACGGTGGCCTGCTCGAGCGCGCCCTCCAGCAGCAGCACGCCATCGACCAGCGGCGTCCATTCGGCGTGCCACTCGCCGAGCCCGCGCTCGAGCGGCTGCGCAGTGGCGTTGATGATCACCGCGGCATGCCCGTGGATGCGGCGGCAGGCACCGCGGATCATCGCCGAGCGCACCGGGTTGCGCTTGTGGGGCATCGACGACGATTCACCCATGCCCTCGCCTGCTGGCTCGGCCACCTCGCCGAGCTCGGTCTGAGTCAGCAGCGAGACATCCAGCGCAAGCTTCTCGGCGGCACCGGCGAGTGCATCGACGGCGCTGGCCAGGGCATGAATCGGCTGACGATCGGTGTGCCAGGGAAGCACAGGCACCGCCAGTCCGAGTCGCTCGGCGAGGCCGTCCATGACCTCGAGGCCCTGTTCGCCCCAACCCGAGTGCACGCCTACAGCACCACCGAACTGCACCGGCAATGCCAGCTCGGCCAGACGCCGCCGACCCTGTTCGAAGCCCAGTGCCCAGTGGGCGACCTTGACGCCGAAGGTGATCGGCAGCGCCTGCTGCATCAGCGTGCGGCCCACCATCACCGTCTCGGCGTGATCTTCCATCAGGCCGATGGCGGCGGTGCGGCAACGCCCAAGCAGATCGTCGAGACGTGCCAATCGGGGAGTGAGCAGCAGCATCAGGGCGCTATCGACGATATCCTGGCTGGTCGCTCCAAGATGCCAGTAGCGCCTGAGGTCGTTTGGCAGCGCGACGCGGCCGGCCTTGACGAATGGAATAGCGGCATTGCCGCCAGTGGCGATGCCTGTGGTGATGGCGGACACATCGAAGACATGGCTTTCCAACGCCGCGCGCATGCGCCCGGCGCTACCAGAGGGGATGATGCCCAGCGACTCCTGAGTCTCGGCCAGGGCTAGCTCGACAGCCAGCATGGCCTTAACAAAGTCCTCGTCGCGACTGGCCATCAGGGCTGGCTGGCTCATGAAAGGGGTCTGGAGCATATCGACGGGCATGGCAGAATCTCCGCAGTGATCAGGAAGTGACAATCAGAGCGGCTATAGCGACCCCGACTAAAGTCGCACAAGTGTTCGCAGTTCGAACATTATGCTAGATTGTTGGCGGATTCCCCATCAACTCGATACGGATAACCTACGATGATGCGCCCATGCAAGACGACACTCTAACCCCGGACGACCGCGACTTCGTCACCGCCCTGGCCAGCGGCCTGGAGGTGATCCAGGCTTTCGATGCCGAGACCCCGCGCATGACGCTGAGCGAGGTCGCGGCCAAGACAGACATGAACCGCGCCCGCGCCCGCCGCTTCCTGCTGACGCTCCATGCCCTGGGCTACGTGCGCAAGCAGCAGCGCCACTTCGAGCTGACGCCCAAGGTGTTGCAGCTCGGCTATTCGTATCTGTCGGCCAACCAGTATCGCTCAGTGATCCAGCAGTACCTGGAGGACATCACCTCCGAGATCGGCGAATCCTCATCGTTGGGCGTGCTGAACGGCGACGAGGTGATCTACGTGTGCCGCTCCTCGGCCCGACACCGCCTGATGGCCATCACCCTGTCGGTCGGCACGCGTCTGCCTGCAGCTTACACGTCCATGGGGCGGGTGCTGCTGGCCCAGCTGCCAGACGACGAACTGGAGGACTATCTCGAGCGGGTGACGCTCAGGGCCCATACCGAGCGCTCCATCGTCGACAAGGCCCAGCTTCGCAACTGCCTCGAGCAGGTACGCCAGTTGGGCTACAGCATCGTCGACCAGGAGTTGGACCCCGGGTTGCGCTCCCTGGCGGTGCCGGCCCATGATGCCAACGGCAAGCTGCTCGGCGCCATCAACGTCAGCACCAACGCAGCCCGTGTCGACTTCGACATCCTGACCCACACCTTCCTGCCACTGCTGCAGGAAAAGTTACGACTGATTCGTACCCATGTCAGCTGAGCATCGATCCTGACCAAGGGGTGCGCCCCTGCCACCCAGAGGACATGTCCATGGCATCAAGCCTAATCGAGCGCGCCCTCGGTGTGATCGCTGGGCACCTGGGCGAGAGTCGGCACCAACGGAGGGCCCCCTGACGGCGGGCCCGAGCGGCGAAATGGCGACGGCGCTCATCCGGTCGTGATCAGCACGTCCAGCGCCGCCCGATAGCCATGGCTGCCGAATCCGGCGATGACGCCGTCGGCACGCAACGAGATGTAGGAGTGGTGCCGGAAGGACTCGCGCTTATGGACGTTCGACAGGTGCACTTCTATCACCTTACCTTCGAAGGCATTCAAGGCGTCGAGAATGGCCACCGAGGTGTGGGTATAAGCCGCGGGATTGATGATGATCGCAGTGGTGCCATCGAGCCGCGCGCCCTGGATCGCATCGATCAGAGCGCCCTCATGGTTGCTCTGGTGACAGGCGATATCCCAATCATTCAGCGTGGCCCGCTCATAGAGAGCGTTATTGATGTCGTCGAGGGTCTCTCGCCCGTAGATTTCCGGCTGGCGAGTGCCGAGCAGGTTGAGATTGGGACCATGCAGCACGAGTACCTTGCCTTGGCTCACTTGGGCGTCTCCTGATGTGAAGTGTCGGGGGTAGTGGACGCATCGCCGTCCTCCAGCAGGCGCTGCCACAGCCGGCTGACCAGCTCGCGCTGGGCGCTGAAATCGGCATCTACTTCCTGCTTGGTCAGCGCTGAGCGATGGAAGGCGTTGCGGTAGGCCAGATAGGCCTCACGCAACGCGCTGGCATCCTCGGCGGGCAGCAGCTCGACCTCCTCGAGGGTCTCGAGGATGCGCATGTTGTCGCTGTAAACCAGCAGCGTCGGACAGTCGTGTCCCATGGCCAGCACCGCGAACTGGCACAGAAACTCGATATCGACCATGCCACCGGCATCCTGCTTGAGGTCGAAAGCGCCGGCCTGCCTGGCCACCGCCGAGCTACCCAGGTGATCACGCATCTTGTGACGCATCCTGATCACCTCTTCGCGAAGCGCCGGGAGGTCGCGTGCCTGGCCGAGCACCTCGCGGCGCACCGCGTCGAAGCGCTGCGCCAGTTCGGTATCGCCGGCCACGGCCCGGGCCCGCACCAGGGCCTGATGCTCCCAGGTCCAGGCCTCGCGGTGCTGGTAGTCGGCAAAGGCCTCGAGGGTGGTCACCAACAGCCCGGCGTTACCGGAAGGCCGCAGGCGCATGTCGACCTCATACAGGGCACCGGCGGGCGTCATCGCGGTCAGCAGGTGGATGATGCGCTGACCGAGACGGGTGAAGAACACCGGATTGTCGATCGGGCGTTCGCCGTCGGTGCTGCCCTGGGAGGCGGCGTCGTGGATGAACACCAGATCCAGGTCGGAGCTGTAGCCAAGCTCGATGCCACCCAGCTTGCCATAGCCGACGATGATGAAGTCGGTCTCGCCGTGGCTACCGTCCCGGCGCTTGGGGTAGCCATGCTTGCGGGTCAGATGCTTCCAGGCCATCGCCAGCACCTGTTCCAGCACCACTTCGGCGATGAAGGTCAGGTAGTCGCTGACCTTCATCAGCGCCCGGGTACCGACGATATCGGACGCTGCCACGTGCAGTACCTGGGCATGCTTGAACACCCGCAGCGCCTCGAGCTGGGCTTCCTCGTCATCCTCGGGAATCCGCCCCAGGGCCTGGCGCAGTTCGTCGGCCAAGCGCGATTTGTCGGCGGGGGTATACAGCGTCGAGGGGGTCAGCAGCTCGTCGAGCAGGATGGGATGGCGAGCGATCTGGTCGGCGATCCAGGGGCTGGCCCCGCACAGCCGCATCAGGTGGCCGAGCGCATCGCGATTCTCACGCAGCAGCGCCAGATAGGCGGTACGTCGCAGCACCGATTCGATCAGGGGGAGTACCCGCTCGAGCACCGTGTCCGGGGCGTCACTTGCCATCACCGCTTCGAGCAGCAGCGGCATCAGGGCGTCGAGACGCTCGAAACCGATGCGCTGCATGCCCTGCACCGCTCGGGACTGACGCAACGCCTTGAGGCGTCGGTCACCGCGGCCGGGGTCCGCGAAGCCGGCATTTTCCAGCAGCGTCGCCGCTTCCTGCTCGGACAACTCGCCGCGCCATAGGGCACGCAGCTCTGTGTAGGCCGTGCCGTCATCCTCATCGCTGCCCTCGGCCTCTTCTTCGGGGTCGGCGATCACCGCATCGAAATGACCGCGCACCCGCTCGCGAAGCTCCGAGAGGCGCGCCACCAGGGCCGGCCAGTCTTCCACGTCCATCGCCAAGGCGATGCGTTCGCGCTGAGCCTCATCGTGGGGCAGCGCCTGGGTCTGGCGATCCTCCAGGGCCTGAATGGCGTGCTCCAGGTCGCGCAGAAAGACATAATCCGGCGTCAGCTCATCGACCACGCCTTGCGGCAGCAGACCAAGCTCGGGCAGTCGTTCGAGGGCCGTCTTCAGCGAAGTGACCTGCAGCTCGGTGTCACGGCCACCGCGAATCAACTGGAAGGCCTGAACGACGAACTCGACCTCTCGGATGCCGCCGCGGCCGAGCTTGATGTTGTCGTCCATGCCGCGGCGCTTGACCTCGCGATTGATCATGGCCTTCATCTCGCGCAGCGATTCGATGGCGCCAAAGTCGAGGTACTTGCGATAGACGAAGGGACTGAGGCTCGCCAGCAACTCGCGGCCGCCGTCGATATCGCCGGCCACAGGGCGCGCCTTGAGCATCGCGTAGCGTTCCCACTCGCGGCCCTGGTCCTGGTAATAGCTCGACAACATAGAGAAGCTGCCGGCCAGCGGGCCACCATCGCCCAACGGGCGCAAGCGCATGTCGACGCGGAAGGCAAAGCCATCTGCGGTGATTGCGTCCAGGGCGGCGATCAGTTTCTGGCCTAGCTTGGTGAAGTATTCCTGATGCTCGAACTCGCGCTTGCCGCCTTGAGTCACGCCCTTCTCGGGGAAGGCGAAAATCAGATCGATATCCGACGACAGGTTGAGCTCACCGGCGCCGAGCTTGCCCATGCCCAGCACCACCAGGCGCTGGGGGCTGCCATCGCCCCTTGGTGCCGGACGGCCCCAGCGTGCCTCGAAATGCGCTTCGAGCCAGCCAAGGGCACCTTCAAGGCAAGCCTCGGCGAGGCGCGAGACGGCGCTAGCGGTTTGCCACATGGTGGTGCCGTTGGGGCGGGTCAGGTCGCGCCAGACGATGCCCAGCATGCGCTCGCGGCGAAAACGCCGAATCGCCGACTGCATGGATGCCTCGTCGGTAGCCTCGCCAAGGGCCTCACTCAGCCACTGATCAAGCAGGCGTGTCGAAGGCGCACTCTCGAGCTCGCCGTTGGCGTCCAGGCTCGTCAGCCAGTCGGGATAGTGGACCAGCGTATCGGCGGCGAACGTCGAGACCGCAAGTACCTTCGCCAACTGCTCGCGACGCGATTCGCCGAGCGCTCGCCAGGTCTCGCTCAGCGGGTCGCTTTGCTGCTGGCGCGCGCGAACATCGGCGCGCGCCAGCGCCTCATCCAGACGCCGTGCGGTCTCGCCAAGCGAGGCGTGCAGGCAATGGGGAATCTCGGTCAGCGGCAGGAAGCCGTCGGGCAGCGCCATGGGCGTCTCCTTGTCATTTCCCCAAGCATAGCGAAGCCGCCGCCCTACTGTCTGCGCCCTGCGGCTAACTCAGCCCAACCACCCGAGCAGGACCAGGCTCTGAGCGAAAAAATGAGCATTTTGATCGGACTCGCGCCCGAGCTGATTGTTAACGCCGTATGGTCGAGCGCAGCCAGTTTTCGGACAGGGCCTAGCCAAAGAAGCGCTGCCAGGCCAGCAATCCCCAAGTCATCCCGGCGATCATCAGCGCCAGCATCACGGCCGCCGAGCCGATATCCTTGGCCCGCCCGGAAAGCTCATGGCGTTCAGGCCCGATGCGGTCGACCACCGCCTCCACGGCGGTATTCAGCAGTTCGACGATCAACACCAGCAGGCAGCTGCCGATCAGCAAGATCCATTCAACGGGTGAGTGCCCAAGCCAGACCGCCAGCGGCACCATCACCAGGCAAAGCCCCAGTTCCTGACGGAAGGCGGCTTCGTTGTGAAAGGCGGCATTAAGGCCCTTGATGGAGTAGCGGGTAGAATGGATCAGGTGGCGCCAGCCGGTGTGCCCAGGCTTCATCGAGTCGTTCCTGCGTATCGGAGGATAAGTGATGGCCATCGCCAGAGGTGGCCGTGATGGCGAGTGATCGCCGACTTTTTCGGACAGAGCCTAGCAGCAGACGATGACAATCCCTGGAAATGCCTCAGTGGCTCAGGATCATCGACTCAAGGTCATCGGCGAGCGGTTCAAGCACCTGCCGCCAGGCCAGGTAGGGCGTGCTGGCCGTGCCATTGACCAGCACCGAGAACACCCCCCAGCGACCGCTCTGGGTGCGAAAGTAGCCACCGGTAGAGCGCACCGAGAAGGGTTGGTTGAGCGTGCCCGTCTTGAGCATCACGTTTTCCTGGAAGGTGTCGCTGCCTCGGCGCAGGAAGCGCATGGCGCCGTTGGTGGGCGACTGCAGGCCGGCGATAAAGCTCGGGAACAGCGCCGGGCGCTGGTACATGCGTTCGAGCAGCACCGTAACGCCGCGCGCCGTGGTGCGATTGCCGGTGGTCAGGCCGCTGCCGCTCTCTAGGGTCAGCGGGCCATGGCCGGGGATCGCCAGGGCGAAGGCCTCCACCGCATCGCCGGCTTGGGGGAGCGTCGCTCGGGACGAACCGACCAGATCGAGGGCCAGCACATCGGCCATGAAGTTGTTCGAGTAGTTGAGGGTGCGCTGCAAGAGCTCCTGCAGTGGCTTGCCCTGTACGGAAGCCAACTCAGTGGCTGCAGCCGGGGGCGCCGAGCTGACCACCCGTGCGCCACCGGTCACGGCGATGCCGGCCTGCTCGAGAAGCGATGCCAGGGTGCTGGCCGTCTGCTCGGCAGGATCGGAGCTGGCGCGGTAAACGTAGCGCGGCCCATCACCCATGGCGATGGCACCCTCTAGCACCATGCGATCGCCTTGGGCGTCGGTCAGGCGCTCGGCTTCCAGGCGGGTTCGGCCATCGGCCCGGACGGTCTGGACCTGATTATCGAGACGCGTCAGCAGCGCGCCGCTCGAGCAGCTGGCAACATGGGCCGGCTCGCCAAGAACTGGCCCGGGGCGAACCACTAGGCACCAGCTGCCGTAATCGACGCCCGCCGCCGACAGAAGCGCGCTATAGGCGTTGGTACCTCGACGACGCGCCTCGCAGCGATCGGTGGTGATGCACTGTACCGGGCCATAGCGCCACTGATTGATCTCGAGCGCCCCATCGACTCGAGTCACCCCCTGCTGACGCAGCTGCTGCACCAGCCGCCAGAGATCCTCCGAGACCAGCGCCGGATCACCGCCGCCCTCGAAGACCAGATCGCCTGACACCACACCATCGTTGGAAAGCGTGCCAGCTGTCACCAGCCGAGTGGTGAAGCGGTGCTGGGGCCCCCAACGATCGAGGGCCGCAGCGGCCATGTAGAGCTTGGAGACCGAGGCCGGCGACAGCTCGAGATCGGGCGTGATCTCGCCGAGCACCTCGCCGCTGTCGAGCAGACGCGCCTCGGCACCGATCAGAAAGCCCTGATCTTCCAAGGCGGAAAGGCGCTCGAAACCCGCCGCCGATGCCATCGGCGCCCCCAAAGCACAGCACAGCAGCACAACCAGCAATAAACGCAGCGACAAAGGAGGCATGGACAGTCCGACAGCAAAGGAAGCCGAGCAGGCCTCTGGTTTCATGGCTCGCCTTATTGGGCGAGATCGTATGGCGAAATAGCGTTGGACCGCTTCGTGCGAGGCGGCATCGGGCCTCGATAAAGAGGCGGCATCGGGCCTCGATAAAGAGGCGGCACCGGGCCTCGATAAAGAGGCGGCATCGGGCCTCGATAAAGAGACGTGTACCGGCCTCAGTGAGACGCCACGCTGGAAAATACCTGAATCACCACCACGCCGCCAATGATCATCCCTAGCCCCAATACCGCCGGCAGGTCGGGGCGCTCACCATAGACCAAGATGCCGATCAAGGTGACCAGCACGATGCCGAGCCCCGCCCAGAAGGCATAGGCGATCCCCACCGGCAGGGTGCGCAGCGCCAGCGACAGTAAATAGAAGGCGAGCCCATAGCAGACGACCACCAGTACACTCGGCCAAAACCGCGAGAACTCCTCGGACGCTTTGAGAGCGGTGGTGCCAACGACTTCGGCAATGATGGCCAACGCCAGGAATACATAGGTCATGAGCTACCTCCCCGCGCCAGGTGACGGCGCACCGCTCGATCAAAAAGGGTATTGAAAATCAGGCCGTAAGCCAGGAAAAAAAGCACGTAACCGATATCGAGCCACAGAGCCTCGACAAATCCGATCGCGAGCCACCAGGCCACGCCGGGTAGCGTCAACGCGACAAGTCCGATCTCGAGCCCCAGGGCCTGGGCGAGACGCTGCAGAAAGCTGCGCTTCCGGCTTGGCACCCAGTGATCGAAGATGCGGTTCCAGATCAGATTCCAGAGCATCGCCATGGTGGCCATTGCGACCCCCAGCGCCCCCAACTGCCCCATGCCATGGCCGCTGAAAACGTTGGCAAGCGGAGTCACCACCATAAGGCCACCGGCCTCGAACAGCGCGCTGTGCAGGAGCCTTTCCTTTACCGAACGCATGCCCCCTCCAATGAGACCTTCTCGCATCGAGATGTCCGAGCCATGAAGCTTGTGACCGATGCAACGGTGAACACGACGACGAATACCTAAAAACTTCCGGCCATTCTAACCACAGGAGAGATAGCATCTAGTTAGATTCCATCTGATATCCTGATAGATTAGCCAATCGATCTGCTGCCACTCCCCGTTTCGCAGGAGACCTCTATGCGCTGGACACTGGATCAGTTGGAATGCCTGACCGCCGCCGCCGAGCAGGGCTCGTTTTCTGCCGCGGCGCGCCGACTGGGGCGCGCCCAGTCGGCAATCAGCACCGCCATCGGCCACCTGGAGGACGACCTGGGCTGCATGCTCTTCGACCGCCAGGGACGCCTGCCGCAGTTGACCCCTGCCGGCGAGGCCGTGCTGCACGAGGCCCGGGCGGTGCTGCACCAGTGCCAGCGACTGGATGCCAGGGCCCGAGCCATCGCCGAGGGTGAGGAAGCAAGCCTGGTCATGGCCATCGACGAAGCCCTGGTCGAAATGCCGCCGGTGGATTCCACCCTCGAGGCGCTGGCCCATCGCTACCCGGCACTGCAGCTGACGTTGCTCTACGGCGCCCAGGGCGACATCGCCGGCTGGGTCGAGGACCGCACCGCCGACATCGGAATTCTGCTCAGTCAGCAGGCCCGCGGCCCGCTATTGGAAGGACAGCGCATCGCTCACCTTAAGCAGCTACTGGTGGTCGCCCAGGACCACCCGCTGGCCAAGCTGCCGGCGCCGGATCTCTCTGATTTGGCAAGCCATCGTCAGCTGGTGATCGCCTCGCGTACCGGTAGCGCAGGGAGACAGGTCATCAGCGCGAGATTCTGGCGCCTGAACAGCTTCTACTCGATGGCGGAACTGGCCACGCGCGGCCTAGGCTGGGCGCTGGTGCCGCAGCATATCGCCAGCTACCCGCCCTTTCGCGATCACCTGACTACCTTGACTGGTGAGGCGCTTGGGGTAGCGCCACGCATCGAGGTGGAAATGATCGCCCGCCGCGACAGTGCTCAGGGACCGGTGGCGCGCTGGCTTCGTCAATCGCTGGGCCAGGGGTTTCGCGGTCGCCAGGAGCGCTAAATCAGTGGCACTTCAGGGTGTGGGCAGCAGTTCGGGAGCCGGCGGCAGGTCGACCTGAAGCCGCCAAAGCGACTGTCCACTGGCGTGATACTTGCGCTCGAACGGCGTCAGAAAGTCACCGCCCGGCCGATAAATCTCGGCGTGCACGACCTCACCGGTGGCCTGCTGGATGGCCAGCGCGAACTCCTCGACGTATAGCCGCCAGTTGGAGCGCAGCTCGAACCGTCCGCCGAGGGCGAGAATGGCCGGAAACACCGGATGACCGTGCCAGCGCATCTTGAGGTGGGCGGCCTTCGGGTAGGGGTTCGGGTAGAGCAAGTAATGGCGGGCCGGCTGCCATCCCGATGCCAGCGCCAGTCGCCAGAAGTCCACCAGGTCGGCCCGCACCAACAGTGCGTTGTCCGGGAGTTCGCCATGATCCCGGGACAGCCGGTCGGCGCTGCGATCGACACCGATCACTACATGGCCAGGAAAATATTCGGCCAGTTGACGAGTCGAGAGTCCAACGCCACAGCCTGCATCGAGAATCAGCGGTTGATCTCGCGCTGAGCGCCATGCGTCGGCCTCGGCGAAAGCGCTGCGCGTGTGCTCGGCAATCGGCTTCTTGAGCGGATGGGCAAGCGCCCGGGAAACGCGTCGGGCAAGTTCCTGATGAGGGCCAGGCTGATTGGTAACGATGGCTCGAGAATTGGCGTGCATGGGCGTCCGGTGGCCGGGTAAAGAAAGGAGCCCGCTATTCTAGCAGGGCCGGTCGGCCAGGCGCAGATTCAAACATCTGTTCATGACAAGAAGATGAAAACCACCGCCTGCGGGGCCAAGGCCCGCATGACGGGGTAGCGACCACAGTGATATTATCGACTGCAAATGAAGGAAACATGAGCGCCCAGGCGCCATCAGCACAATGAGGTAAGCGGCTTGTCACAGTTACCGGTGATCGTCGGCATGGGGGGAGTGAATGCTGCCGGCAGAACCTCGGGCCATCAGGCGTTTCGGCGCACGGTCCTTTCGGCCCTCGACGCGGACACCCAGGCCAGCACCCTGACCGGCTTGGCGGCGATGATGCGTCTGGTGAATACCGACGGCAGCACGCCCTGGCAGGATTCAAGCGGCCAGGCACTGGACGCCGATCAGATCGTCACCCGCTACCAACAGCAGGTTCTCGACCATACCCTGATCCGCCGCATCGAGGACCCGATGTTCGGTGCCGATGGGATCCCTGCCAATCGCCCGGCCCAGCTGTCCATCGAGGCACCGCTGGTGTTCCACGTGCGTCGCCGCCAGCTTCCCGAGCAGCTACCAGAGACCTGGCAGGTGCGTGAGCTGGATCGCCGTCATGTCGAGGTCACGGTGCCGCCGGGGCAGTTCGACGTCATGCTGCCCGAACGCCGCAGCGCTCAGGTACGTGCCGCCGGCCAGCTGCCCAGCGGCTTCGAGCCCAGCAGCCTGTATCGCAGCGTCCACCACCCCCGCGGGCTATCGATGGCAATCTTCGGCGCCTCGGACTGCCTCGGCCAGAGTGGCCTCGACTGGGAGGCACTGCGCGACCGCCTCGACCCGGATGCGATCGCCGTCTACGCCGGCAACTCCATCGGCCAGCTCGACGATGCCGGCTGGGGCGGCCTTTTGAAAAGCTATGCCTCGGGCAATCGCGCCACCTCCAAGCAGATGCCGCTGGGCTATGGCCAGATGCCGGCCGACTTCCTCAATGCCTATGTACTGGGCAGCGTCGGCGCCACCGGTGCCGTCCAGGGCGCCTGCGCGACCTTCCTTTACAACTTGCGTCTGGGCATCGAGGAAATCAAAAGCGGTCGCCGTCGCGTGGTGATGGTCGGCACCGCCGATGCGCCGATTACACCCGAGATCATCGAGGGCTTTCGTACCATGGGCGCGCTTGCCGACGATGACAGCCTCAAGGCGCTGGACGCCCTCAGCCTGCTCACCGATGCCGACTACCAGCGCGCCTGTCGCCCCTTTGCCCGCAACTGTGGCTTCACCATCGCCGAGGCCAGTCAGTTCGTGCTGCTGATGGACGACGGCCTGGCGCTGGAAACCGGTGCTCAGATACTCGGTAGCGTGCCCGGCGTCTTCACCAATGCCGACGGTTGGAAGCGCTCGATTTCCGCCCCCGGCATCGGCAACTACATCACCCTTGGCAAGGCCGTCAGCCTGGCGCGCGACATGCTCGGCGAACAATCCCTGCGCACGCGCACCTTCCTGCATGCCCATGGCACCAGCACGCCAAAAAACCGCACCACCGAGTCCCACGTCTTTCACCAGGTGGCCTCGGCCCACGGCATCACCTCCTGGCCGGTGGTCGCGGTCAAGGCCTTCGTCGGCCATTCTCAAGGCAGTGCCGCCGGCGACCAGTTGGTCAGCGCCCTCGGCAGCTTCGCCTACGGCTGGCTGCCGGGCATTCCCACGCTCGATGCCGTGGCCGACGACGTGCATGCCGAGCGCCTGCACTTCTTCGCCGAACCGCAGGCCTTCGAGGCCGATGCCGCCTTCATCAACGCCAAGGGCTTTGGTGGCAACAATGCGACAGGCCTGGTGCTGTCGCCTGCGGTAACGGAACGGCTGCTGGTCAAGCGCCACGGCCAGGCCGCGATAGATGCTTGGAAGGATCGCCGCGCGGCTATCCTCGAGGCCTCCCGAGACTACGAAGCGGGCGCCGACCGAGGCCACTTCCAGGCCCTGTACCGCTTCGGCCAAGGCGTACTGGAAGGCCCCGAGCTTTCGGTCGATGCCGATCAGATCGGCATCCCCGGCTATGCTCAGAAGGTGTCGCTTTCCGTCGACAACCCTTTCGGCTCTCTCGACGACGCCCATCGAGACAGTGACCACACCAACGACCCACAATAGGCGCGCTATGAACATCGTGGTCTATCCCGGCACCTTCGACCCCATCACCAACGGTCACTTTGACCTGATCGAACGTGGCGCCAGGATGTTCGACAAGGTGATCATCGCCATCGCAGCCAGCCCCGGCAAACAGCCGGCGCTGGACCTGGACACCCGAGTGGCGCTGACCCAGGAGGTGGTGTCAAAGCTGCCCAACGTCGAGGTCACCGGATTCTCAGGCCTGCTCACCGAGTTCCTGGCCCACCACCAGGCGCGAATCATCCTGCGCGGGCTGCGTGCCGTCTCGGATTTCGAATACGAGCTGCAGTTGGCCAACATGAACCGCGCCATGGCGCCGGATGTGGAGAGCGTCTTCCTGACGCCGGCACTCGAGAACTCCTACATCTCCTCGACGATGGTGCGCGAGATCGCCAAGCTCGGCGGCGATGTCTCGAAACTCGTTCACCCCAGGGTCGTCGAAGCCCTGAATGCTCGTTATAATAGCTGAGCGTTTTACTCGGATATTAGCCGGCTCCCGCTCGAGCAGCCCCTTTCCTGGAGTAACCTTAATATGTCCCTGATGATCACCGACGAGTGCATCAACTGCGACGTCTGCGAACCCGAATGCCCCAACGGCGCTATCTCGCCGGGGGAAGAAATTTATGTCATCGACCCAGGCCTGTGCACCGAGTGCGTTGGCCACTTCGATGAACCGCAGTGCCAGCAGGTCTGTCCGGTCGACTGCATTCCACTGGACCCACAGCGCAAGGAAACCCGCGAGCAGCTGATGGACAAGTACCACGCCATCACCGCCGCCTGAACGGGCATAAGTTTCCTTAGCCAAGTATCAGCGCCCCACCATGGGGGAATTCACTCGTGGGGCGTTTATGTCTTCGGCTGGCTAATCATGGGATGAAATTAAAACTCGTCGCCACGCCTGCTGACGCTGCACCCCAGACAACGCCGGAAAGTCGCCTCGGCAGGCGTTTTGATCAGCGTGTCGGCCGCTTCGCCGACGTTGCCACCCAGCGCCGAGAACGGCAATGTCACTAGGAATATTGCCGTACCACCTACCGTTGCCACAGCCAGCAGCGGCCGAGCCACCAGCGCATCCGCGACCATTGCCCCGCCGCTAGGCCCTTCCTCCAGGCCAGACTCTGCTGCTAAAGCCGGACCGCTTGCCAGCCCGCTACCGAACATGATGGCCAGAGCCATCATCATGCTTACTACCACCGAACTCATCCTGACCATTTTCTTGCTCCCTGGCTCATGCGCTTTGCTTCTTTTGCATTAGATACTGCATGCCTCACTATAGCCTGTCAGCACTTCCTTATGTTGCAATGCAAACTCAGTTTGTAAAGCCTATTTACACGACAACTATCCCCCTAAGAACACTTCCTCATTACACGCTAAGGAGAGCTGTATGAAACGTTTCATCGCCACTACCGCGCTGGCCACGCTGGTCGCCTCCCCCGTCTTTGCCCAGAGCAACCAGTACAATCCGGCCGAAGGGCCTTATCTCGGGGCAGGCATCGGTCAGGCCAAAGTGGATAACGATACCCTCGACTCGCTCGAACAAGCTGGCGCCAATACTGACGATAGCGATACAGCCACTAAATTATTTGCTGGCTACCGCTTCAACCCCAATTTCGCCGTGGAAGCCAGCTATCTGGACTTTGGCGATTCGACTGCGAGTGCTTCAAGCGGCAGCGACAGTGCCAACCTCAAGCTCGGAATCGATGGCTTCGGGGCCGCCTTGGTCGGTCGTCTGCCGATCCAAGGGGGACTCAGCATTCATGGCAAGCTGGGCATGATTGCCTGGGATGCCGATCTAAGCGGCAATGCTGTCATCAATGGTCAGCTGTACCAAGATTCTGCCGGCGAAGACGGCACCGATCCTTTCTACGGTGTTGGCGCCGAGTACGTGATCGATCGTGTCATGATTCGCGGCGAATACGAGCGCTATGACCTCAGCAATAATGGCGAGGACTACACCATCGACCTGGCCTCGGTCAGCCTGGGCTACCGCTTCTAAGGCAAGCGCCTACCGATCCTGCACACAGCCCCGCGCCATGGGGCTGTGTCGTTTCCGGGCTGTGCCTCCGGAACGCCTAGGGTATCCTGCCGACCCACTGGCTCGATCGAGGAAACGGTTTGTCCACTCAACGCACCGCTGCGCCGCGCATCTGGCCCCTGGCCTGGCCGATCATCCTCTCCAATATCACCGTCCCGTTGCTGGGGCTGGTCGATACCGCGGTGGTCGGCCACCTGCCGGACTCCCGCTATCTGGCGGCGGTGACGCTGGGCGCTACCCTGTTCAGCTTCCTTTACTGGGGCTTTGGTTTCCTGCGCATGGGCACCACCGGCATGACCTCCCAGGCGGTCGGCCGGGAAGACGATACCGAGGTGCGCACCCTGCTCGGCCAGTCGCTGGTGATGGCCGCCGTGATCGGCGCCGGGCTGATTCTGTTCTCGACGCCGCTGATCGAGCTGGGCCTCATGCTGCTCGACGGCAGCGATGAGGCCACCGCCCTCGCCCACGAATATGCCGGCATTCGTATCCTCTCCGCGCCAGCGGTGCTTGCCAACTACGCGATTCTCGGCTGGTTTCTCGGCCAGCAGAATTCCCGGGTCACCCTGATCCTGATGGTACTGACCAACAGCGTAAATATCGCCCTCGATCTATGGTTCGTGGTGGGGCTAGGCATGACCAGCGACGGCGTGGCCTGGGCCACGGTGATCGCCGACTACACGGCGCTGACCGCGGGCCTGTGGCTGGTGAGACGCCAGCTTGGCGTCTTGGGCGGGCAACTCGACCGTGCGCGGCTGATCGCCCTCAATGCCTATCAAGCGCTGTTCGCGGTCAATGCTCAGCTGTTCCTGCGCACCCTGGGCCTGCTGTTCGCGATGGCGTTCTTTACCGCCCAGGGCGCCAGCCAGGGAGATACCGTGCTGGCGGCCAATGCGGTCCTCTTGCAGTTCATCATGCTCACCTCCTACGGCCTGGATGGCTTCGCCCATGCCGCCGAGGCGCTGACCGGCCGTGCCGTGGGCCGGGCGCGTTGGGACGAGTTCGCCGCCGCGGTACGCAGCGCCGGGGGCTTCTCGCTGGCCATCGCCGCCGCGGCCATGCTGGCTTTCGCGCTGGGCGGCGAGGCTCTGGTCGCACTCCTCACCGACCTGCCCGAGGTGCGCGCCACGGCGGCCACCTACCTGCCCTGGATGGTGCTGATGCCGTTGCTCGCGGTATGGAGCTATCTGCTGGATGGCGTCTTCATCGGCGCCACCGCCACCCGCGAGATGCGTAACAGCATCTTCGTCGGGCTCGCTGTCTACCTGCCGCTGTGGTGGCTCACCCAGCCAATGGGCAATCACGGGCTATGGCTCGCCTTCAGTGCCTTCATGCTGGTGCGCTCGGCCACGCTGGGCGCCTACTACCTCCATTACCGGCGCCATGTATGGATCGCCGGGGGCGACCATGGTCGATAGTCGTTTCACGGCACAATCCGCTAACGTGGTGGGTCGGATATTCGTCATTCGCTGACTTCACTCATACACGAGAAGACCACGATCATGCTCAAGTTTCTCTCGCGGCCAGCCGTCAAGCTGGTCGAGCGCTACCTGCCGGATCCGTATATCTTCGTGCTGCTGCTGACACTGGTCGCCGCCGTAGCGGCCATCGCGGTCGAGCGACAAACACCTCTGGAGGTGCTGCGCTTCTGGGGCGACGGCTTCTGGAACCTGCTGACCTTCTCGATGCAGATGCTGCTGGTACTGATTACCGGCTTCATGCTCGCCAACACGCCGCCGGTCAAGCGCGCACTGTCAGGACTCGCCGGCAAGGCCAAGAACGCCGGTGGCGCCATCGTGCTGGTGACCGTGGTGTCGCTGCTGGCCAGTTGGATCAACTGGGGGTTCGGCCTGGTGGTAGGGGCGCTGTTCGCCAAGGAACTGGCTCGCCAGGTCCGCGTCGACTACCGCCTGCTGGTGGCCAGTGCCTATTCGGGCTTTCTGATCTGGCACGCCGGGCTCGCCGGCTCGATCCCGCTGACCATCGCCACCGAAGGTCACTTCACCGTCGAACAGATCGGCGTGGTCCCCACCTCCGAGACCATCTTCTCCTGGTTCAACCTGATCATCGTCGGCGTGCTGCTGGTCAGCGTACCGCTGGTCAACCGACTGATGCTGCCAAGCGAAGACGAGAGCGTTTACGTCGACCCGGCACTGTTGGAGGAAGAACAGGAAACCCGCGTGCGCATCACTCGCCCCGCCGAGCGCCTCGAGAACAGCCGCGCCCTGGCTTGGTTGGTCGGCATACCCGGCCTGCTGTTCCTGCTCGATCACTTCGTGCTGCGCGGCGGCGGGCTCAACCTCAACGTGATCAACTTCCTGTTCCTGTTCCTGGCCATCGTGCTACACCGCACGCCGCGCCGGCTGCTCGCCAGTCTTCAGGAAGCCATCAAGGGTGGCGCCGGTATCGTCATCCAGTTCCCCTTCTATGCGGGCATCATGGCGATCATGGTGCAGTCAGGCCTGGCCCAGACGCTGTCGGAGGCCTTCGTCTCCTTCGCCAGCGCCGAAACGCTGCCCTTCTGGTCGTTCATCAGCGCCGGCGTGGTCAACCTGTTCGTGCCCTCCGGCGGCGGCCAGTGGGCGGTGCAAGCACCGGTGATGCTGCCAGCAGCGGCGGCGCTGGGTGCCGATGTACCGCGCATCGCCATGGCGGTCGCCTGGGGCGATGCCTGGACCAACCTGCTGCAACCCTTCTGGGCGCTGCCGGTGCTGGCCATCGCTGGCCTCAAGGCCAAGGACATCATGGGCTACTGCCTGATTCAGCTGTTCATCAGCGGTGCCATCATCGCGCTGGGCCTCACCTACCTGTAGGTGCCGTCCGCACACTCTCGCCAAGGCCCTACGCACTCGCTAGGGCCTCCCCACTCTTGCGAAGGGCCAGGCTCTGTCGCCAGGAGTCACTGCCAGGGTTATCTATCTGTGAACGCGGTCAGCACGCTATGATGGGAAGCAGAATAAGCATTCTGCCTCCCATCCCCTGGAGCCCACCGTGAGTCACAACGACCTACCCCGCCAGCACGAGCTCTCGATGACCGTGCTGATGACCCCCGACATGGCCAACTTCAGCGGCAAGGTGCACGGCGGCGCCATCCTCAAGAAGCTCGACGAGGTCGCCTACGCCTGCGCCAGCCGCTATTCCGGCCACTATGTGGTGACCCTGTCGGTAGATCAGGTGAAGTTTTCCCAGCCGATCCACGTCGGCGAACTGGTGACCTTCCTGGCGTCGGTCAACCACGTCGGCCGTTCCTCGATGGAGGTCGGCATCAAGGTGGTCGCCGAATCGATCAAGGAACGGCTGATCCGTCATACCAACAGCTGCTACCTGACCATGGTGGCCGTCGATGGTGACGGCAAGCCGGCCGAGGTGCCGCCGCTACCGCTGGAAACGCCGCTCCAGCAGCTGCGTTTCGAGAAGGCCGCACTGCGCAAGAAGCTGCGCAAGCAGGCAGAAGAAGAGGCACGCCAAACCCAGGAAAGCTATTACGCCGAGCGTCAGGCGGCCCTGGAAGCCTCGCGCACGTCCTCTCCGTAACCAGGCTGCCGGTCCCCGCAACCCAGCGGGGCAGGCCAATGGCCTGCCCCGCTGGGTTATCGCTCACCATGACGGCCTCGCTCACCGTCAGCGTCATGGCGTCCGCTATCGATAGAGGGCCTAGCTTTCGGCCGCTTCCTCGATCGCCTGGCCACCCTGCTGGATGTCCTCGCCGGCACCGCGCATGGTGTTACAGCCTGCCAGCAGCGACACGGAAAACAGGGTCAGGAACGTCAGGGCGATCAGTCGTGTCATGGTGATATCCTCATCGAGTGGCATGGGTAGATTCGCAAGCTATCACTACTACATTAGCACTCTTTACAGCGCACACCCCATTTTACAGCGCCCCCATCCGGCAGTGCTAGTACGCTAGAGCGAGCGCTCTCGACAAGAGACAGCGCTAGCCAACCACCAGGCGCACGATGATGGCCCCGATCATCACAAGCGTCAGCCAGCGTACCCATAGCGCCCCGCGAGGCCCCATGTTGACCCGCACCGCTAGCCAGGCACCGCTCATGCTTCCCACCGCCAACAGCAGACCATAGCTCCAGCGCACCTGGTCGTGATAGAGAAACAGCGCCAGCGCCGGCAAGGTGTAAATCAGAATGATAAAGACCTTGAAGACGTTGACCTGGGCCAGGTCGATCTTCAATAACCGATAGAGTACGACGATGAACAACACTCCCACGCCGACCTGAATGAAGCCGCCATATACGCCAATCGCGAACATCGCCAGATAGACCAGCGGCGTCAGGCGTTCGCGGGTCAAGGGCCGAGTTTCGAGCCGCGGCTGAGGCAGCAGCATCATCAGCGCACTGGCCGCCATCACCGTGACCAGCACCGCCTCGAAGAGGGCATCGCTGACCTGGAGTGCCAGCCAGACGCCGAGCAGCGAGCCTATCACCGCCGGCACCGCCAGGCGCAGGCTTAGCCCTATCTGGCTGGCCCCGGCACGGCGAAAGTTGCCTACCGCCGACAGACTCTGGAAGACGATCGACACCCGATTGGTGCCGTTGGCGACCTGCGCAGGCAGCCCCAGGAACATCAGCAGCGGCAGGGTCAGCATCGAGCCGCCCGCCGAGAGCACATTGATGAAACCGGCTAAACCGCCAAGAGCAATCAGGGCCAGGGCATCGTAAAGACTTGGGAATGCCGTCATGTCACCTCCGCTGTGACGAACGCAATGCGGTTAGGGAGTGTCCTGGGTAAATGCCGCGTCGGGGAAACCTGTAGGCAAATCATGACACGAATCGACACAGGAGCGTATCGCCTCCAGGCGGGACCGAGCGCAGTAGGAACACAAAAATGCCCGTATGCGCCTTGGCGACATACGGGCGAGTTTGGAAGGGAGAAAAGCGTTGGAGGGAGCCGGGATACCCGCGTGGGATAACCCTGCGGGGCGACCCAGTGGGTCGCCCCTGAGGTGGTTACTCGGCGGTTGCCAGCAGGCTGGCGTTACCGCCCGCCGCGGTAGTATCGATGCACAGATGGCGCTCCACCGCATAACGCTCCGGCGCAATGGTCTGCGTCTCGAGCGTTACGATGGCGCCTTCGCGCTGGGCAAGCGCGAGGCGCAGCTCGCGGTTCCAGTCGCCGGCACCGGTGGCGGCCACGACGGCGATGCCCTTGACCTTGGTCAGGGTCTCGGCCGCGATGCTGCCGTCGAGCTCAGCGACGGGGGCGCCGGCCTGTTTAAGCGCCTGCACGGCCTGGGTCGCACCGGGTACCACGATCACTGCCGGGCAGCCGACGCCGAGTGCTTGCACCGCCTGAGCGATGGCGATGTCGAGGGTCGGTCCCAGACACAGCACCGGACCCTTCGGATACATCGCCAGCCGGTTGCTCTCGCCTGTCGGCCCCGGCAGCGTCTGCGGGGTCATGTCCAGGGCGGCGGTCTCGGAAAGCGCCTTGCGAATCACGCCGCCCTTGCCGGAGAGCACCTTGCGCAGCACTTCGACCCGGTCGGGTCGCGCCGCCCAGTTGCGGGCATCCAGGCCGTCGAGGGCCGACTGCAGCGCCTCGAGAGAGACCGCCTCCCCCTTGGGTGCCTCAAGCTGCTCGACAGCCTCCGTGCGGCGGAAGCGATTGACGTAGAGCGGGCCGCCGGCCTTGGGCCCGGTTCCCGAGAGGCCTTCGCCCCCGAAGGGCTGGGAGCCGACGATGGCGCCGATCTGGTTGCGATTGACGTAGACGTTACCGACCCGGATGCGACCGACGATCTGCTGAACGCGGTCATCGATACGGGTATGCAGACCGAAGGTCAGCCCGTATCCCCGGTCGTTGATATCATCGACGACCTTGTCGATATCCCGTGCCTTGAAGGTGGCCACGTGCAGGATCGGGCCGAAGATTTCGCGTTCGAGATCCTCGATGCCGCCGACTTCGACGACCGCCGGACTGACGAAGGTGCCTTCGCTCGGCACCGGCAGCTTCTTGAGCACCTTGCCGGCCTTTTCCTGCGCCGCCAGGTAGTCAGAAATCTCGGCCTGGGCATCGGCATCGATCACCGGCGAGACGTCGGTGTCGGTGTTCCACGGATCGCCGATCACCAGCGCGTCCATGGCGCCGTCGAGCATCGTCAGCAGCCGCTCGCGCGCCTCTTCCTGGACATAGAGCATCCTGAGGGCCGAACACCGCTGGCCCGCAGACTGGAAGGACGAAATCAGGATGTCGCGCACCGCCTGCTCGGTCAGTGCCGTCGAATCCACGATCATCGCATTCAGGCCGCCGGTCTCAGCGATCAGTACCGCATCCGGTCCTGCATTTTCCACCAGCGCCTTGTGGATGATCTGCGCCACTTCGGTCGAGCCGGTAAAGCACACGCCAGCGATCCGCGAATCGCTGGTCAGCGGACCGCCGACGGTCGGCCCATCGCCCGGCAGCAGCTGAAGCGCCGCCTCCGGCAGGCCGGCCTCGCGCATCAACTCGACAGCGCGGGCGGCAATCAGGGGCGTCTGCTCGGCGGGTTTGGCCAGCACCGCATTGCCCGCCGCCAGCGCTGCGGCGATCTGGCCGGTAAAGATCGCCAGCGGGAAGTTCCAGGGGCTGATGCAAACGAAGATGCCACGCGCCTTGCCGGGCTCTTCCGTCTCCAGCCGCTCGCAGTCGTTGGCATAGTAGCGCAGGAAGTCCACCGCTTCGCGGACCTCGGCGATGCCATCGAACATCATCTTGCCGGCTTCGCGGGTGGTGATGACGGTCAGCTCGGCGAAGTTTTCCTCGTAGAGATCGGCGATACGGCGCAGCACGGCGGCGCGCTCAGAGGCCGGCCGGCCAGACCAGTCGCGGAAGCCGTCTTCAGCGGCATCGAGCGCCGATGCCACTTCTTCCGGCGTGGCTTCATACACCTTGCCCACCACGCGAGAGCCGTCGGCGGGAGACAGCGCATCGCGGCCAGGTCCCTGCGGCGCCGGACTGCCGGCGAGCATCGGCGCGGCGGTCCAGGTGGTATCGGCGAACGCCTCACGGCCCGCAATCAGCGACTGGATCGAGGCCGGCTCATTGATGCGATAGCCCCTGGAGTTCTTGCGCTCCGGCGCGAAGAGTTCGCCGGGTTGGCGAATCGACGGGCTGGCGATGGACTCGCCCAGGCCCTGCATCTCGGCCACGGGGTCATTCGACACCTCGCTGGCGGGAATCGACTCATCGACCACCTGGTTGACGAACGAAGAGTTGGCCCCGTTCTCGAGCAGGCGGCGTACCAGGTAGGCCAGCAGGTCACGGTGCGCACCGACCGGGGCATAGATCCGGCAGTGCGTGCCTTCCGACTGCTTGACGATGTGGTGCAGCGATTCACCCATGCCATGCAGGCGCTGGAACTCGTAGCTGTCCTTGTCGTCGCCCGCCATGGCGACGATGGCGGCACAGGTATGGGCGTTATGGGTGGCAAACTGCGGATAGATGCGGTCACGATAATCGAGCAGCAACTGCGCGCAGGCCATGTAGCTGACGTCGGTGTTGACCTTGCGGGTGAAGACCGGGAAGGTGTCGACGCCCAACTCCTGCGCCAGTTTGATCTCGGTATCCCAGTAGGCGCCCTTGACCAGACGCACCATGATCTTGCGGTCGTAGCGCTCGGCCATTTCGTAGAGGGCTTCGATCGCCGGCGCGGCGCGGCGCCCATAGGCCTGGATCACGACCCCGAAGCCGTTCCAGTCTTCAAGGCTCGGGTCGGCCAACAGCGCCTCGATCACATCCAGCGACAGGTCCAGGCGATCCTGTTCCTCGGCGTCGATATTGAAGCCGATATTGGCCTTGGCGGCTTGCCTCACTAGCTCCTGCGCGCGGGGCAGCAGCTCGGTCATCACCGTTTCACGGTGGGTGTATTCATAGCGCGGATGCAGCGCCGAGAGCTTGACCGAGATGCCGGGGCTCCCTCGCACATCGCCCTTGGCCTGCTTGGCGATTGCCGCAATGGCATTGGCGTAGGCATCGTAATAGCGTACCGCGTCCTCGTCGGTACGCGCCGCCTCGCCCAGCATGTCATAGGAATAGGTGTAGCCCTGCTTCTCGAGCTCGCGGGCATTCTTCATGCCCTCCTCGATAGTCTGACCGAGCACGAACTGACGGCCAAGAATCTTCATCGACTGGCCGACCGCCGTGCGGACCACCGGCTCCCCCATCCGGCGAACCAGGCCGCGCAGCGCCCGAACCGGCCCCTTGGGATCATTTTCCAGCACCTTGCCGGTCAGCATCAGCGCCCAGGTAGAGGCGTTGACCATCGATGAAGAGGACTTGCCCAGGTGAGCGCCCCAATCGGACGGTTCGATCTTGTCGTGGATCAGGTCATCGATCGTCTCCGCATCGGGCACGCGCAACAAGGCCTCGGCCAGACACATCAGGCCGACGCCTTCTTCTGTCGAGAGGCCGTATTCGGCGAGGAACGCCTCCATCATCGAGGGCGACGTTTCCTTGCGGACCCGCTCCACATAGTTGGCACCAACGGCGGCCACCTTGCGGCGATCATCCTCCGACAACCTGATGCGTTCGACCAGCCCGCCCAGCACGGCCGCCTCGTCGGCCGCATAGTGGGCACGGATGCGCGAGCGCAACTCGCTCACACTACCGTCTTGGGGCGTTGTCACTTCATTCATCGTCGTTCTCCCATATCAGCCGCTGCGCAACGTCGACACGACAGCTCTGTTGTTGTCATTTCTCAAAAGACCGTTAATCAGCTTAGGCGCCCCGACTCGGGTTGCGCACGCCGTTTACGCCATAGAGTCGTGACATGCTCTTATTAGGTTACGGCCTTATACGGGCAGAACGCCAGTCAAGTCTGTTCCACTCACCGCCATCGGAAGCGGCTCACTTGGTAGCGAGCAAGGCCCATGGTCAGGGGTCATCGGCACTTAAAGAGGCCGCTGGCTGCTTTATAAGCCGTGACGGCAAGGCAGGGGCAGGCGCTGATGTAAAGCGCGTGCTGGCGTCGAGCGACGTCGTGATCCAAAGCTTCCCCATCGGCGTGACAAGCAGCACCTGGCTCACTTGATCGACCTCGGGATACATGACAATCTCCAGCCGGTTGCGCGGCAGCCGCCCCTGGCCGCATTTCCCATCATTGACCGCGAATTACGACCTTGCGCCCTGCCACGAATCGAGAGCACTAATCGAGAGAGCACATCGAGAAAGCAATGAGCGACTTCACCCTGCACCCGCGGCTTGCCGCCGACACCCTACTCATCACCGACCTGCCACTCTGCCAGGTGCGGCTGATGAATGACGCCCGCTACGCCTGGCTGGTACTGGTGCCGCGACGCGACGATATCCGCGAGGTCTATGAGCTATCGGCGGCGGATCAGGCCCAGCTATGGAAGGAAGCGACGGCGCTGGGCAAGGCGCTGATGGCCGCCCGGGAAGGCGACAAGCTCAACCTGGCGACACTCGGCAATATGGTGCCCCAGCTGCATCTACATGTAATCGTGCGCCACGCAGGAGATGCTGCCTGGCCAGGGCCGGTGTGGGGACAGGGCAGCGCCCTTGCCTACGATGCCAATCAGGAAGCGGCAATGCGAGCGTGTTTGGAAGAGTGCCTGACGCAAAGCGGGCTAGGCTAAGCCGACACCTCAGGCTGCGCCGACGCATTGGGCTCAGCCGCCGAAGGGCGAAGCCGTTTTAGCGCTGGTGCCCTCGAGCAGCGGCGCGCCATTTGGCGCAGTGCCGCCGCCCACCACCAGCGTCACACCAAGAATACTGATCACCAGCCCTCCAACCAACGATGCCCAAGCCAGTCCGGGGCTCAGCCTGTTCAGCGACTGGCCGGACAGACGCCGCTCGGCCCAGCCGCGTGCCATGACGCTGAGCAAGGCCAGTGAAGACACCGCCAGGGCCGTGCCGGCCGCCATCACCAGCACCGCTGCCACACCGACCCAGAACTGCCCGAGCAGCGACGCCGCGCCCAATAACAACACGCCGCCGCTGCAGGGGCGAATGCCGATCGCCACCACAGTGCCCAGCGCCATGCGCCAGTCGCCGACCCCCTCGGGCGCCAGATGATGCTCGTGTCCGCAGCCGCAGGCGTCGCCATCATGAAGATGATCACCGGTTGGAGGACGCCTCGGGTCATGGCTTCTGCTGGTCTGGCGCAACTGCCGAAAACCGTTCAGGCAAAGCCATACCCCCAGCCCGATGACCATCAGAAAGCTGAGCTGCTCGACCCAGGCAACGGAACCCATGGCTTGGCGAGTCAGCCAGCCAAGTCCATGCACCAGCACCGCGACCAACAGGATCGCGACCAGCCCCTGCATAAGCGAGGCCGCGGCGGAAAGTGCCAGCGCTCGTTTCCAAGCGCCGCCCTGAGAGAGCAGATAGGTACTGAGCACTGCCTTGCCATGACCTGGGCCAGCGGCATGAAAGACGCCATAGCCAAAGCTAACGCTCAACAACGCGGCCCAGGTGGCCGGTGACGGCGCCCCGGAAAGTGCGGTGATGGCAAGCGTCAACTGCCGGTGCAGATCCCGCTGCCAGGCCACGATTTCGAGCAGCATGCCCTGCACACCGCCCTGCCAGCTCCAAAAAACGGCGCCAACCAGCAGCGCCAGCATGCTGACCACAGCGAACCAGCGGGCCGGGGCGCGCCTGATCAGGTCTCGCATACGACCTCCCCGGTCTCGGCAAAGAAGCGCCCCAATCCCGGCTCAGAGGTCTCATCAACATCCAACTGTGCGGCCATCGCCACCTTGGCCGGATCCGGGTCGGCCGGAAGGATATGCCCACTGCAGCCCTCGGGCGCACCACGCAGCGTCAGGGCTTCCGCACTGGGCACCTCGTCCTTGGCCTCGTGCAGCACCTCAATGTAATAGCTGGGATCGAAGACCCGATAGCGCAGCGCAGCACCGGCCAGCTCTAACGGCTTGGCCAGCGGTAACAGGAAACTGAAGACCAACCGTCCCCCCTGGCGCCTAATGCTGTAGTCGTTGACCTCAGCGACCGGGACCGACTGGCTGTCGTAGGAAAGTTCGGTGAAATACTGCTGAGCGGCCAGGTTATCGCGAATCTCGAGCCCCAACTGGTCGAGGCGCTCCTCCATACTGTCCGCACTCTCCACGGCGGCCAATTCCTCCATCAAGACCAGACTGTAGAAGGGGTCCATGCGCCAGCGCTGCTCGAGTGACACGACCCGGCCCTGGTCGTCGAACTGCACCGTCATGCCAAGATCGATCCAGCCATGGGGGTGAGCATAGGCATTTGGCGCCGGCCCCAGCAGCAGCGCTATCAGTGGCAGCACGAAAAGGGATGGTCTGTTCACCGGTAGATCTCCGCGACGTAGTGGCGCAAGGATCAAGGATCGCGCTTCGCCAAGCAACTATCAGCTGGCCCAGCGAGCCCTCCTGGTAGGTAAGGCGTGCTGGCAATGCAGCGTTGGCATGCAATCGCTCAGCGCTCTGCCGGCTGCTGCGCCTGCAGCCTTCTCAGCAGATCGGCCAGCAAGGTCTCGAGGCTCTCGGGCGCCAGCGGCTGGCGGCCGCGATAGCCACTGATCGACAGCCGGGTCGCGCCGTCGCCATTGGCCAATGCATCCAGGCGCAGCCGGTAGCCCGGCCAGGTCGCCAGCATCGCATCCAGCCGGCCAAGATCCAGGTCCGCATGGCGAATCACGAAGCCTCGCTCGATCAGCACCGTCAGTCCCTCGGCCATCACCTGTCGAGGAGAAGCGTCCACCACCGCGTCGCGGGCCTCGGGTGGACCGGGATAGCTGGCACAACCGGCGATCCCCGCCATTACCATAATGGCAATCAGCAGCCAGCAGGACCTTACTCGATGCCTTGAGCCGCGATTTTTCGCCTTTTGGTCAAGGCTCATAGCGCACGCTCCTCCTGTGTGAGGCCTGGCGACTGGAGGCCTAGCGGCTGAAGGTCCGACAGGCGGTCGATGGCCTCATGCAGGGTGCGGCAGAACTCCTCGCTGGCGACCACCCGGCCACTGCGCAAGCGCCCGTCGGCCTCGACGATCTGAAGATCTCGCGTGAGGCTAACCTGGGTGTCACGGGCGAGCACGGAGACACGCTCCACCTGGGTGGGGTCGTCGCCGAAACTGCGATTCAGACTGATCGCCATCCCCGTGCTGCGATGCCCACCCAGCCCGAAGAAGCCCGACAGCCCGAACAGCGGCTGGTAACCGGGCATTCCATAACCGGCCAGTATCCGGCTGCGCTGGGCGGTGACCAGCCCAAGCCGAACCTCGGATTCGACGATCACGAAATCATCCGCCTCGAGGGCAGCAATCACTCGACGCAGATAGCGAAGCGACCCTGCTTCGGGAGCTGTCCACTGACAGGCCGCAGCGGCCGGGTCAGAGTGGTCGGGTAGTCGTGGCGGGCCGCTCGCGCAGCCGGCAAGCAACACTCCTGCTACCCCGAGCGTCCCTATCAGTCTTTTGAATATATCCGGCCACCGTTTGAATACATCTTGTCGTTCCATGCTCCGCGCCTGCTCCGCCTTGTCCACTACATCGTCTTTCTCCTTACAGTGTATGTCGCCATGGAGATCACGGAGACAGCGCAAGCGGTTGGCCGTCAACGGCTGGAGGCTGGCCTTTTACGCAAGCGTCGAGGATGATCAGGAGACCGTTCCGCCACTGCGAGAGCCTCGATGAAGATCCTGATCGCGCCCGACAGCTACAAGGATGCCCTGCCCGCCCGCGACGCCGCCGAGGCCATGGCCCAGGGCATTCTCAAGGCCCTGCCTGACGCCGAGACCCACTGTTGCCCGATGGGCGATGGCGGCGAAGGCACCCTGGATGCCCTGCTCGTCGCCACCGGCGCCGAGCGCCACCTGACCTGGGTACAGGATGCCCTTGGCCGGCCGCGAGAAGCGGCCTGGGGCTACCAGGCCGAGCGCCGTACCGCCTTCATCGAACTGGCCGAAGCCAGCGGCCTCCAGCATCTGGAACCCCAGGAACGCACCGCCCTGCACAGCACCACCTTCGGGGTCGGCGAGCTGATTCTCGCGTCCCTCGATGCCGGCGCCGAGCGGCTGCTGCTGACCATCGGTGGCAGCGCCACCAACGACGCCGGTGCCGGCATGCTGGCCGCGCTCGGCGCGCGCCCGCTGGACGCGCAGGGCCAGCCCCTTCCTCCTGGCGGTGCCGCACTCGCCGAACTCGCCACTCTCGACCTAAGCAGCCTGGATCCTCGACTGGCCGGGCTCGTGGTCGAGACTGCGGTGGACGTCGACAACCCGCTGCTCGGCCCGCGGGGAGCCAGCGCCGTATTCGGGCCACAGAAGGGCGCCAGCGACGCTGACGTACAAACGCTGGATGCGGCACTTGGCCACTTCGCCGACCTCACCGCCCACCAGCTCGGCGATGATCATCGCCAGTTGCCAGGCGCCGGCGCCGCCGGCGGCATGGGCTTCGCTGCCCGCGCCTTCCTCGGCGCCGAGCTGCGCCCGGGCATCACGCTGGTGATGGAGCAGGTGGGCTTCGACGCCCTGCTCGACAGCGCCGACCTGGTGATCACCGGTGAAGGCCAGCTCGACGGCCAGAGCCTCGCCGGCAAGACACCGGTCGGCATCGCCCGTGCCGCCCGCGCCAAGGGCGTCCCGGTCGTCGCGCTGGTAGGGCGACTCGGCGACGGCTGGCAAGCCGCCCATGAAGAGGGCATCAGTGCCGCCTTCGCCCTGGCCGACGGCCCGATGTCCCTCGATGAAGCCCTCGAGCGCACGCCGGCGCTACTCGCCGACCGCGCCGGCAGCCTGGTGCGCCTGCTCGCGGCCTGGCCAACGCCTCCGGCCAACGGCTCTCTGGGCGGCAATAAATAAGAAGGTACTTCAGACAGTGCTGTGACAGATGCAAGAAAGGACGCACCGACGACTACATCAGCAAGACCTTGAAAAAGATCGCCGTCGCCGGCATGTCATAGGACAGCACTATGGTGATGATGGCGAGATTTCGTTATCACGATACAGCGCAACATCATACGATGAAGCCAGACAAACTCATTTGAGATCAAGGAGGTATCCATGACCGATACCAATGTCATCGGGCTACACGAGAGCAGCGCCAACCAGCTTGCCGAGCGCCTCAACGCCCTGCTGGCCAACTATCAGATCTTCTACATGAATGTGCGTGGCTACCATTGGAACGTGAAGGGTAACCAATTCTTCGAGCTGCACACCAAGTTCGAGGAGTACTACACCGACCTGCTGCT
This sequence comes from Onishia taeanensis, assembly GCF_013349955.1. Taxonomy (GTDB): domain Bacteria; phylum Pseudomonadota; class Gammaproteobacteria; order Pseudomonadales; family Halomonadaceae; genus Onishia; species Onishia taeanensis_B. Next base: position 106,472 of record NZ_JABVXC010000008.1, read on the forward strand.
CAAGGTCGATGAAGTTGCCGAGCGTATCCTGACCCTGGGCTACACGCCGGTACACGCCTACAGCGATTACGTTAAGATGTCAGACATCGCCGAAGACAAGGACATCCACGATGGCCCGTCTTGCGTGCGTGGCATCCTGCAAGGCTATCAGTCGCTGATCGGCCTACAGCGCGAGATCCTCTCCCTGGCCTCTGACGCCGATGATGAAGGCACCGCCGCTCAGGTGGGTGATTACATCCGCGAGCAGGAAAAGACCGTCTGGATGCTCAACGCCTACCTTGGCTGATCCCTGCCACCAGATAGTCGGATTGCACGATAAAATGAACGCCGTCCTTTATTGGGCGGCGTTTTTTATGTGCCGCTTTTTGTGGCTACGAATTTGTGGATACCAAGAAGCGCCGACCCCGTTGGTCGGTCACTGAGCAGCTGACAGCCCTTCCCACTCACGTCGCCACCGCCAGATCACCTCAATCCTGGGCGTCGGAGAGCTCCGCGTCTCTTATGGATGGCACGAATATCAGGGCGGCGCGAACAGCAGGCGCCAACGCCTCAGCGTCTCGCGCAGGCGGGCTTCGACCTGGCGCCGACCGGGCAGACCGAGGCGTCGAGCCAGCCAGGCAGCATCTCGCCCCTGAAAGAGCACGGCGACCAGCATCCAGGCATCCTCATCAGACGCCTCGGCAACGCCTTTCTCATCGAGCACGCCTGCCGGTCGGCGCGCGACCGCATCGCCGCCTTGATATCGCAGCGCCAGCCCGCGACGCACCAAGGCCTGAAGGGCCGGGCGAGCCAGCGCCGGCGCTCTGTGACCCTGCGCCACGTCGTCGATGTCTCTGAGCATGGCGCCATCCAGCTCGTCCACCGGCCCTTCACCCAGCAAGCCTGCCGCCAGGGTCGGGTCGAAATCCTTGAGCTCGAAGGCCAACAGGCTCGGCAGCAGCGCCTGGAAACCCGTGGCGAGACCCGCGAGCAGCTTATCGCCATGGGCGCTGGTCGCACGTGCGACCATCAGCGCGTGCTCGCCGCTGGACGCCTCACGCGTCAGGCCCAGGCGCAACGCACGAAAACCACTTTGCTGCCAGAAGGCCATCAGCCCCGGCTCGGCACCAAAGCTGGCACCGAACAGATCGATGCCCTCCTCGTGTGCCTTGGCAAGCTCTGCCGCCAGCAATGCTCGGCCATGACCGAGACGCCGCGCGCCTGGGGCGACGGCGATGCGCATCACGCGACGGACCCGCGAGGTCAGCGCCTCGCGGCTGCCGGCGTGGGCCGCCAGAGATTGCGCCAGCAGATGACCGCGAGGTCGCCGCTCGCCGCGGGCCACTTGCTCAGCCAAATCAGGGGCAAAGCCGCCTTCATCCACGGTCAGTGCCACGGCCCTTGGGTGTAGCTCACCCAGGCACACCACCCGGCCGCCGGGACCGTCAAGCAGCCGGCGCAGATCGCTTGGCTGGGTGCGGTAATGGGCCTGGACCAGCAGGCCGAACAGCGCTCTGAGCCGCGACTCGTCGGCCGCCAGGGCGTCCCGGGAGCACTCGATGATCGAGGCTTCAGCTGTTGCTCTCAAGCTGGCGTCAGGCTCGGCCTGTTGATCCGCCTCGGCTTTTGGCTCTACCTCGTCAGGCTCGGCTCTTGGGTCTGCCTTGTCAGGCTCGGCTCTTGGTTCTGCCTCGTCAGGCTCGGCGTCGAGCATCAGCAGCCTGCCGGTGATCCGCTCCAGGGGATCATCCGCGGACCAGCGGACCGGAGTGGCCAGATGCAGGCCCTGCCAGCCGGGAGTCTGACGATCCAGATGCTCACGAAAACGCAGCGCGAAACCACGCCCCGAGCCCTCGTAGCCGTGAACGGTGGTGGCGAAGGCGATACGTGGGAAGGCGACCAGCATTCGCGACAGCAGCGGCGCGGGAATCGCTGCCGCCTCGTCGACCAGCAGCAAGGCTCCGGCCCCGCCCTGCTCGCCGGTCAGGGTCGATTCCACCAGGGCATCCGGGGCAATGAAGCGCACACAGGGCGAATCCCCGGCCTCACGTGCCGCTTCAAGGGCGAAGACGTTGGCCTGCCGCTGCCCACTAGGGCAAAGCACCGCCAAGCGCTCGAATAGCGCCTCCACCGCCGCCGGGCGCGGTGCGGTGACCAGCACCTGCGTTTCACCACCGGCGAGCAGCCGGGCACAGGCAATGCCCAGCGCCGCGCTCTTGCCCCGGCCCCGGTCAGCGGTGAGCACCAGTGGACGCCGGCGCTTCAACCGCACGAGACGCTCAACCGCTCTCGCCTGGTCCGCAGTGGCGCAGTCGGCATCCTCGGGTAGCACCTGCCTGACGTCATCGTTCGACACGTCCGACGCCTTCCGTGCGGCTATCGCTTGAGCCAGCGGCTCAGCCAATTGCAGATTGCCATCACACGGCCAGATCGCGACCTCCGGTGAAGCCAAAAGCAGCCGAGCGAGACGCGCCAAATAGCGCGAGCTCAGATTCTCGGCGCGATAGGGGTGCTCGGCGAGGCGGGTGTAGTCACCATCCGGCCGGGTGCCCCAGTCAGGCGGCGTCAGCAGCACCAATACGCCGCCCGCCCGCAGGGTGCCGGATACCGCGCCGAAGGCCTCGGGATCGAAGCCGGTCTGGGCGGAGACGGCATCGACCACCGCCAGGTCGTGTTCGCCGCCCAGCCGAGTGCGCGCCTTGGCAGCAGGCAGTGGGTCGATGCCTGCCGCCTCGAGGCTCGCCTGGGGCGTGCCCAGCCACAAGGGCTTGGCCCAACCGGCGGCCTGCCAAAGCGAGAGGGCACGGGAGATGGCGAGGGCCTGGGGGGCGGCTATCCACAGCAGGCCCCGGTGGCGCCGGGCCGCAAGGTGGCCAAGCAGCGCCGAAAACGTCTCACGGCTTGGCGGATCGATAGGCGTCATGGAATCAGAGATGTCGAGCGGGATGGTCATGGCGCACAGCATGCGACAAGCGTCATCGCGGGGCCAGCCCTGGATGCGCTCGACGTAACCTACCTTCACGCCACGGAACTCGCCGGCACCCTGGAGGCAGCCGTTAGTTTTCAAGATGCGATTGGCAAGGCATTGGTTAAAGCCGCAACACTGGCAGTAGCGGCGCTCAGGTATCCGACAGGCGCAGAACCTGGCCGGTAATGGCCCGCCCTGCGCCCCCCGCCAGGAAGCGAGTACAGTCGGCCACCGAGGCACTCGAGGCGCCTCTCGGGCAAAGCAGGTTGACGCGGATCGCCGGGCCGCCGCCATCGGCGAGACGCCGCACCAGTGCCCCTAGGGCCTCACGCACCATGCTGGCCGCCTGGCTGTCGCCGTCCGGGGCCACGGCGACCAGCCGCCCGCCCCCACGGCTCTGCATCCAGGCCCTGGCGACCTGCAAAAGCCCCGAGGGCCCGACCACCTGCTCGTCGAGCTTGCGGGCCAGGGGCTCACCGGGGGGCAGCATGCGCGGGGCACAGACCAGCACATCGAGTCTCCCCAGCCGCCCCAACAGCTCATCGAGGGCCCCCTCCCCGGCCACCAGACCGAAGCGGTCGGCCTGCTCGCCACCCAGGCCGTCCAGTACCGACTCGAGGCTTGCCGCATCAGGCGTTAGCAGTGCCACGGTGGCGCCTTCTTCGAGGAAGACCCGCGCCAGGGCCTCAAGCATCTCATCGGCGCCGGCGATCAGTACCCGCTTGCGCATGCCTTGTTCCTCACAACCGCCTTCGGGTCGTGCCCATACCCGCCCACACTCATCTGTGAGCTCAGGGCATCAGCCCCGGCAACCACAACACCAGCGCCGGGAAGACCATGCACAGCACCAGCCCGGTCACCTGCAGCAGCACGAAGGGAATGATCGAGCGATAGATGGTCAGGATGCTCACCTGGCCCTCGGTGATGCCCTTGAGATAGAAGAGCGCGTAGCCGAAGGGTGGCGTCAGGAAACTGGTCTGCAAATTGATCGCCACCAGAATCGCGAACCACACCAAAAGCCCCTGACCGGAGAGCCCATAACCGAAGTCCAGCACCTCGACTACCGGGGCGACCAGCGGCAGCACCACGAAGCTGATCTCGATCCACTCGAGGAAGAAGCCGAGCACGAAGATAAGCCCCATGATCAGCAGCATCAGGCCGTAGGGCCCCAGGCCAGTGCCGGTGATCAGCTCTTCGATCATGTAGTCACCGCCCAGGCGCTTGAAGACCACCGAGAAACAGGTGGCACCAATGACCACGAACAGGATCATCGCCGAGGTACGCGAGGTCTCGCGCACCGCCTCACGCAGGGTGGCGAAGTCCAGGCTGCGCATGGCCAGCGCCAGCAACAGGCTGCCCAGTGCCCCGATGGCCGCGGCCTCGGTGGGAGTGGCGATGCCGGCCATGATCGAGCCCAGCACCACAAAGATCAGCACGAAGGGGCCCAGCAGGTCGCGCAGCAGCGCCAGCGGCAGCGGCGTCGGGTCGACGTCGGCCATATCGGCAAGCGGTGCCCAATCCGGGCGAATCCGCGCGGTGATCAGCAGATAGGCGATGTAGAGTCCACCGAGCAGCAGCCCTGGCAGCAGAGCGGCCTTGAACAGCGCACCCACCGAGATCTGCAGGATCGAACCCATCAGCACCAGCATGATCGAGGGTGGGATCAGGATGCCCAGGGTACCCGAGGCGGCGATGACCCCGCAGGCCATCTCGGCCCGATAGCCCTGCTTCATCATTACCGGCAGCGCCAGCAGCCCCAGCATCACCACCGAGGCACCGATGATGCCGGTACTGGCGGCCATGATCACGCCAAGGATCGCCACCGACACGGCGAGTCCGCCGTGGGTGCGCCCGAAGAGTCGCTGCAGGGTCAGCAGCAGGCGCTTGGCCACTCCGGATCGCTCGAGCATCAGGCCCATGAACACGAACAGCGGAATAGCGATCATCAGCCAGTTTTCGATCACCCCGCCGAAGATCCGTGAGCCGACGGTGCCCAGGAATGGCACGGGAATGTCACCGATGAAGGCAAAAACGATGCCCAGGCCGCCGAGCAGGAAGGCCACCGGATAGCCGCTAAAGATACCCGCCAGCAGGGTCACGACCATCAGCAGAGCGAGGGCATATTCACTCAGGAATTCAGCCATGGGTCGCCCCTTCGTCGACGCTGGAACCAGAGGCGCCGCTGCGCGGGTCGAGGATCACAGCAAGCTTGGCGAAGACCTGACCCAGTGCGCCCACCGCCAGAAAGACGAGCCCGATCGGCAGCATGGCCTTGATCAGATAACGGTCAGTGAGACCGCCATAGTTGGATTGTTCGTTAGAGATATAGGACATGGTCACAAAATGCTTGGAGAGCCAGGCAATCAGCAGGCAGAAGGGAATCAGCAGCAGCAAATGCCCGATCACATCGACGATTGCGCGCCCCTGTAGAGACAGGCGGTGATAAACCAGGTCGACTCGCACATGAGTATCGTGGTGCAGGGCATAGGTGCCGCCGAGCAGCGTCAGGATGCCAAAGAGATGCCATTGCAGCTCGGTGATGCTGTTGATGGTCAGGGCATCGCCGAACAGCAGGATCTTGGTATCCCAGCGGCCGATTTCATTGACGCCCAGGGCGTTGAGCAGCACGGTCGTGAGCACGGCCAGCATCACCAGCAAGAGCAGCCAGCTGGAGATGCGACCCACCACCAGCCCCAGGCCGACCAGCGGTCGGCCCAGGGCGGCGCACACGGCCGCGCCACGCTCACGCCAGGGCGCGAGAGTGGCGCGTGACATCAGCTATCCCCTTCGTCGAGCGGAATGATCGGCGGCATGGCCTGCAGCTCATACCATTCGTCGATCAGGCCGGCGTGCTCCATCAGCGAGCGATACGCCTTGGCGAAGGCCGGGTTGTTTTCCATCTCTTCCCGACGCACCTCGACCCAAGACTGCTGCAGGGCGTCTAGCACCTCGTCCGGGAAGCGACGCACTTCCACGCCCTTCTCTTCCAGCTCATGGATGGTCCGCACCTGCTCAGGCGGCGCTTCGGCCATGGCCCACTGCAGGGTCGAGCGACAGGCGGTTTCGAACTGCGCCTTGCGTTCATCGCTGTACTCATCCCAGACCGCCTGGTTGATCAGCAGCGAGAACCAGCTGGCGCTCTGGTGCCAGCCAGGGAAGTAGTAGTACTTGGCGACTTCGTCGAAGCCCATGGCGGCATCGACCTGCGGTACCGAGAACTCAGTGGCGTCGACGCGGCCACGTTCGAGCGCCAGGTAGATCTCGCCGCCCGGCACCAGCTGGGTAGAGGCACCTAGCCGGTTGAGCACCTTGGCGCCGAGGCCGGAGATACGCATCGACAAGCCATCGAAATCTTCGGGGCTATTGATCTCCTTGTTGTACCAGCCGCCGGTTTCCTGGGGCGAGATGAAGCAGGGCAAGACCTTCACGCCGTACTTGTCGTACTCGGTCTGCAAAAGTTCGGTGCCTTCGCCAGACCACATCCACGACATGAAGGCTTCCGGCGATGGACCAAACGGCAGCGCACCATAGAGGTTGGTGATCGGCACGGTGCCGGCCCAGTAGCCCATCCAGTCCCAGCCGGCTTGGATGGCGCCCGAGGACACGGAGTTGAAGACTTCGAAGGCGGGTACCAGGTCGCCCGGTTCGTGAACGCGCAGGCTGACGGCGCCGCCGGTGGCGGTTTGCAGTTCCTTGGACAGGTGCTCGGCACCGGCACCCAGGAAGTTCTTCGTCGAGAAGGTACTGGCGACATCGAGGCGCTTGGGCCCGTCAGCCATGGCCGGCAGGACGACCCCAGCGGTCATGGCTGCGGCAATGCCGGCAGCGAGCAGCGTACGCGGGAAGTTGGGGCTTGGCATGAATGACTCCTTGCGTTGTTCTTATTACAGACTGTTATTCCAGCGGTGTCGCATGGAACCTTGGCGTCGGAACCAAGCGCAAGATCGGCGCCATTGAAAAAAAACCTCTTTATCTTCATGGCTTTATATAATGCATCGGGCGCCTGGCATGGCCATGAGTGGCCGGAAGTCGTCACATGATGACCTGAGGACGTCCGGTATCTCGGACGCCGCCAGGTTCCACCTCACGTAAAGGGCAGCTAACAGGCGTCCGAAAAACCGGACGATGTCCGAAAAACCGGATGCCTCAACCTGCCAGCAGGCCGTGTCGGGTCAGCTTTTCATAGAAGGAAGACTTGGCGATGCCCAGTCGCTTGGCAGCACGGGTGCGATTGCCGTCGCATTCGGCTAGTGCCGCCTGCAAGGCCTCGCGCTCGGCCTGAGCCAGGGTCGCCTTGAGCGAGGCGCCGAGCCTGGGTGGCTCGCCGTGGCGCTGGCGCAACGCTTCGGGCAGGTCGGCCACATCGAGATGATTGCCGCCCAAATAGAAGGCCGCCTCCAGGACATTCTCCAGTTCGCGCACATTTCCGGGCCAGCTATGGCAGGTAAGGCAGTCCAGCGCCGCCTGACTGAGACTTGGACAGCGCCGCTTTCGACGCTCGGCGAGCCTCGCCAGCAGATGACGGGCCAGCAGCGGGATATCGTCACGCCGCTCGCGCAGCGGCGGAATCACCAGCGGCACGACATTGATACGATAGAACAGATCCTCGCGGAATTCGCCGCGCTCGATCAGACTCTCCAACGGCCGGTGGGTGGCGGCAATGACTCGCACATCCACCGGCACGAGACTGGTCGCCCCCACCGCTTCGACCTCACGGTCCTGCAGCACCCGCAGCAGCTTCACCTGCATGGCCGGCGGCATGTCGCCGATCTCATCGAGAAACAGCGTGCCGCCATCGGCAAGCTGGAACTTGCCGGGCTTGCCGCCCTTGCGGGCACCGGTAAAGGCGCCCTCCTCGTAGCCGAACAGCTCGGCCTCGAGCAGCGCCTCGGGAATCGCCGCGCAGTTGAGTTTGATGAAGGGGCCTTTGGCTCGCTCGGAGAGGCGGTGCAGAGCATGGGCATAAAGCTCCTTGCCGGTGCCTGACTCACCGCGAATCAGCACCGAGGCATCCCCTGGAGCCACCTTACGGACTCGCGCGTTGAGTGCCTGGACGCCATCGCTGTCGCCGATCACATCCGCCAGCTGCCAGCGCGTGCCCGGCGTCGCGCCCAGGGCGGCCGATCGGTAGTAATCGACTTCGGCTTCCAACGCCTCTACCTGCGCATTCATCTGCCGCCATTCCCAGGTGTCGTGATAGAGCACCGTGCCGATCGCGCCTACCACTTTGCCGTCGACGCGCACCGGATAGCGGTGGGCAATCATGTGATGACCGCGCACCATCTGCAGCTGTGCAAGCTCAGCCTGGCCGGATGTCACCACTTCCGGCATGCGGGTGTTCTCGATGACCTCACGCACCGGCTTGCCGTACGCCGCCAGTGGATCGATCTCCAGGAAGGCAGCATAGGGGGCATTCAGATAGGCGATGCGCGACTCGGCATCCACCACCACCAGCCACTCGCCCATGGCATCGAGGCCACGCAGTAAAAGCGGCGAGACGAGCGGCCCTGCCAGTGCCTGGGGGAAGATGTCAGAGCCCATGAACGTCATTCCCTTGCGAAGAATATCCACCCAGCATTGACGCTGAGGCACCACCCAACAAGAGGACCTTGGACGTAGACGCTCCCGCGCCATCAGCCGCCAAGCTGCGCGAATCATGCGTATCAAGAGCCGGGGTGATGTGTCCGGGCTGGAAACCCGGCAACTGAGACGGCACTGTGGCAAAAGACCACTTTTCTTCCATCGCCTATTTTCGGGATCATATACAAGAAAATCGTCTTGCCGCCCGCTCTTCAGGCGCACAATCTATCGGGTAACCCTCACACATCTAATTGAAGGATCTCTCATGGCGCACTCCTCTTCGCCCGCGCATCGCCCTCGCCTCGGCACCGGCCTGCTCAACGCCTGGAAGGCGGGCTATGGGATAGGAGACCTACGCCATGACATCCTGGCCGGCCTGACCATTGGCATCGTGGCCGTGCCGCTATCGATGGCGTTGGCGATTGCCACCGGAGTGGCGCCCCAGCACGGGCTCTATACCGCCATCGTCGCCGGCATCGTGATCGCCCTCACCGGCGGTTCGCGCTTCAGCGTGTCGGGCCCTACCGCCGCCTTCGTGGTGATCCTGCTGCCCATCGTTCAGCACTATGGGCTTGGCGGGCTGCTGATTGCCACGCTGATGGCAGGGATGATCCTGGTCGGCCTGGGGCTCGCCCGCCTGGGCGCCCTGATCCAGTTCGTGCCCTACCCGGTGGTGCTTGGCTTCACCGCCGGCATCGCGGTGGTCATCGCCACCCTGCAGGTGCCGGATTTCCTCGGCCTCGAGGTGGCACGAGGCGAGCATTTCACTGACAGCCTGATGAATATCCTCGCCGCCTTGCCCGAGACTCGCTTGGCCGAGCTTGCCATCGGCGTCATCACCCTGGCGGTGCTGCTGCTGTGGCCGCGGCTGCGCACGCCGGTGCCCGCGCCGCTGGCGGGGTTGGTCGCCGGGGCACTGGCCGCCTATGTCGCCAATCACTGGTTGGGGGGCGACATCGCCACCATCGCCTCGCGCTTCGAGTGGAGCGCCCAGGGCGAGAGCGGCGTCGGCATTCCGCCGATCGCCCCGAGCTTCGCCCTGCCCTGGCATATGCCTAACGCCGACGGCGAACCGCTGGCGGTGAACTTCGAGCTTATCCGCTCGCTGCTCGGCCCGGCCTTTGCCATTGCCATGCTGGCAGCCATCGAGTCACTGCTCTGCGCGGTGGTCGCCGACGGCATGACCCGCACCCGGCACGATCCCAATGCCGAACTGATTGGCCTTGGGCTTGGCAACATTGCCGTGCCCTTCTTCGGCGGCATCACCGCCACTGGCGCACTGGCGCGTACCGCCACCAACATCCGCAGCGGCGCGCGCTCGCCGATCGCCGCCGTAGTGCATGCGCTGGTGGTCCTGCTGGCGGTGATTGCGCTTGCCGGGCTGCTGGGGCTGGTGCCCATGACCTCGCTGGCCGCGCTGCTGTTCATCATCGCCTGGAACATGAGTGAAGCGCGGATGTTCGTGCACACCCTGCGCTCGTCTCCTGCGGGCGATGTGGCGATCTTGGCGATCTGCTTCGCGCTGACGGTGCTGTTCGACATGGTGCTGGCGGTCTCGGTGGGCATGGGCCTGGCTGCCGCCCTGTTCATTCGTCGCATGACGCAGGTGACGCAGACAACGGCCCGCCCGCTCGAGCGTCATCCGGAAGTGCAGGACCTGCCACCTCAAGTCGCGCTCTACGACATCAACGGCCCGATGTTTTTCGGCGTCGCCGAAAAGGCCCTGTCGGCGCTGCAAACGGTTGACCCCGACATCCGCATCGTGATGGTGGATATGCATGGCGTGCCGAGCATCGACGGCACGGCACTCGTCGCCTTGCGCCGCATGGTCGAGGAGATGCGTCGTCAGAATGTCGGCCTGATTCTGGTCGGCCTGTCGCCCCGCCAGATCGTCAAGCTGCGCCGAGCCGGCATTCGCACCACCGCCGGCGAACTGACGCACTGCGCGAGCCTGGAGCGCGCCAGGACCGTGGCTCTGCGCTGGCTAGAGAAAGGCCGCCCCGAGCAGGCCTGAGACAGCCAGATGGCAGCCTGCCGCGCGTGGCAATACGTGCGCGGCAGGCTGCAGCGATAACCCCCAACTGATAGTATTCTCGGCCGTTACCATTTTCGCCCGTTACTGGCCTCACTCGTGACCCCATTGCATTGGGCGGGTGACGGGGCCTCTTCTCGCAGGCTCTGACTGCCGGCCTAAGCACCGCAAGGAGTCAACCGCTTGTTCCTACCCCCCCGTTCCCGACCGGCCAGCCTGGCTAGTCGCCTATCGCTGCACTTCAGCGCCTGGAGCGTACTGACCATCGGCATTGCGCTGATCGTGGCGCTACCGGTGATCGTGGTGCTCGCGCATATCCTAGTGCCCACCGACGGCATCTGGCAGCACCTGGCCAGCACCGTGCTGGGGCGCTATCTCACCAACACCCTGTTTCTGGTCGTGACGGTTGGGCTTGGCACCTTCATCATCGGTACCGGCACGGCCTGGCTGGTGGTGATGTGCCGCTTCCCTGGACGCCGACTGTTCGAATGGGCGCTGCTGCTGCCACTCGCCGTGCCGACCTATGTGATCGCCTACGCCTATACCGACTTCCTGCAATACGCAGGTCCGGTGCAGACCTGGCTGCGCGAGGTCTTCGACTGGGGCCGCGGCGACTACTTCTTTCCCGACATTCGCTCGCTGGGCGGAGCCGCCACGCTGATCACCCTGGTGCTCTACCCCTACGTCTACATGCTGACCCGGGCGGCCTTCCTCGAGCAGTCGGTGTGCGTGCTGGACGTGGGCCGCACCCTGGGACGCGGCCCCTGGCGGCTGTTCACCAGCGTGGCGATTCCGCTGGCCCGGCCTGCGATCGTCGGCGGCGTATCGCTGGCGTTGATGGAGACCCTCAACGAATTCGGCGCGGTGCAGTACTTCGGCGTCGACACCTTCACTACCGGCATCTACCGCACCTGGTTTGGCATGGGCGAGCAGGTCGCCGCCGCCCAGCTGGCGGCTTGCCTGCTGGCCTTCGTGATCATCTTTGTGTTGCTGGAGCGCTGGTCGCGGGGCAAAAGGCGCTACTTCCACACCTCAGGCCGCTATCAGCAGCTGCCCGAATTTCACCTGCGCGGCTGGCGTGGCGTGGCGGCCTGCCTCGCCTGCCTGTCGCCGATCATGGTGGGCTTTTTGATTCCCAGCGGTCTGCTGGGCTATCTCTCGGTGCAGGGTGGGGATGACCTGTTCGGGGCCCAGTTCCTCGAGTTCGCCGGCAATAGCCTGGTGCTGGCGACCATCGCCGCCCTGGTGGCGGTGGGCCTGGCGCTGGTACTGAGCTATGGCGCTCGCCTCAATCCACGCCCGATCACGCGCCTGGCCACCCGCATCGGCGCTATCGGCTATGCGGTGCCCGGCTCGGTGGTAGCGGTCGGCATCCTGATTCCCTTTTCGTGGCTCGATCAACGCATCAACGGCTTCATGGACGAGCAGTTCGGCATGATGGTCGGGCTCTTGTTCAGCGGCTCCGCCTTCATCCTGATCTATGCCTATGTGGTGCGCTTCCTGGCAGTCTCCTTCAACGCCATCGAGGCAAGCCTTGGCAAGGTGACGCCGAGCATGGACGCCGCGGCCCGCACCCTGGGCCAGACCGCCGGCGGCACCCTGCGCCGCGTGCACACCCCGATCATCCGCGGCAGCCTGCTGGCCGCGGCAATTCTGGTATTTGTGGATGTCATGAAGGAACTGCCGGCGACCATCATCCTGAGGCCCTTCAACTTCGACACCCTGGCAGTACGAGCGCACAATCTGGCAGCGGACGAGCGCCTCGCCGAAGCCTCCACCGCCTCGCTGACCATCGTGGCGGTGGGGATCATTCCGGTGATTCTGTTGAGCCTGGCGATTCGAGGCTCACGCCCCGGCAGCGGTGGCGTCGGCGGAAAAGACAAAGACCTGTGACGGGTCGAGCTGGATAAGCACCGGCTGTCCCTCTTCGGGCAGGAACACGCCCGGCACCCGGGCGTGGAGGTGAGCTTCCCAGCCACCGGCGCCATGGGCACAGATGTGCAGCAGGCTCGAACGCCCCAACAGTTTGGCCATCACCACATGGCTGTGATGGCCATGGCTGTTATCACCATGACCCTGGTGCCCAACGCCGTAAGGGGCCACCGGCGGTTCGTCGAGAGTCACGATCTTGAGCGCCTCGGGGCGGATCAGCACCCGCACCTGGCTGCCGTCGGCCATATCGTCCACCGGCACCTCACCGACCGGCGTCGTTACCCGGCCACCCTGTACCTCGCCGGCCATCTCGTTGACCTCGCCGAAGAAGGTCACCACGAAGGGGTCGCGCGGCGCGCAGTAGAGCTCCAACGGCGTGCCCATCTGCACGATATGACCATCACGCATCAAGGCGATGCGATCGGCCATGAACATCGCCTCTTCCGGGTCGTGGGTAACCAGCAGAGCCCCTGCGCCGACCCGCTTCAGCACGTGCAGGGTATCGTCACGAATACGATCGCGCAGCCGCGCATCCAGGCTCGAGAAGGGTTCATCGAGCAGCATCAGTGACGGCGCCGGTGCCAGTGCCCGAGCCAGCGCCACGCGCTGCTGCTGACCGCCGGACAGGGTGTGCGGGTAGCTCTTGGCATAGCCTTCCATCCCCAGCTGCTCGAGCAGCTCCATGGCCCGCGCACGGCGCTGCTTGCCGGGCAGCGACTCGAGACCAAAGGCAACATTGTCGAGCACGGAAAGGTGCGGAAACAGCGCCGAGTCCTGAAAGGCCAGCCCGACATTGCGCTTCTCAGGCGGCACATGGGCCTTGCCGGGCCGGCCAATGGGTCGGCCGCCCAGATCGACGCCACCTTCCTGCACGGCCTCTAGCCCGGCGACAATGCGCAACAGCGTGGTCTTGCCGCAACCCGAGGGGCCCAGCAAGCAGACGACTTCGCCCTGCTCGACGTAGAGGCTGACATCCTCGACCGCCTGGTGCTTGCCGTAGGCATGGCGGATGTGATGCATGGCGAGGACGGGGGCCTCGTGGGAAACCTGGCGGTCAACGTCGGTCGGGATCGCTTGGGAGGTCATGAAAGCTCGTCGTCTCATCTCGTCCGTCTGCGGCCTGTGCCGCAGCGTGAAAGCGGGAATGCGTCCTAAATGCATTCCAGTTTACTCGGTTTGTGGGCCCCTACGCACGCCACCGCCCCATGATCTGGATCAGCCGCGCGCCGGGTTTTAGCGGATCTCGCTCAAGGACAGCGCAAGACGGCCGCAATCTCAGTTGACGAAGCTTCCCGCAAGCGCTTCAATGGCAGTAAGTTAATGCAACGTATTATCATTCAATTTCAGGTTCTCGCTATCCATGAGGTGTCCGATGCCCCTGCAACGCCGTCACGTTCTGCCCCTCGCCGCCCTGGTGGCCGGTTCCGCTTTTGCCAGCCAGGCCCTGGCAGATTCCGTGAACATCTATTCGGCGCGTCATTACGACTCGGATCAGGCGCTCTATGACGCTTTCACCGAAAAGACCGGCATCGACGTCAACGTGCTCGAGGGCAACTCCGACCAGTTGATTCAGCGCATCCTGCTGGAAAGCGAGGCCGGCCCCGCTGACGTCATGATGACCGTGGACGCCGGCCGCCTGTGGCGCGCCGAAAAGGAAGACATCTTTGCCCCGGTCGACTCCGAGGTGCTGGACGAGCGACTGCCCGCCTCCATGCACCATCCTGAAGGCAAGTGGTTCGGCTTCAGCCAGCGCGTGCGCGCCATCTTCTATAACCCGGACGCCATCGACCCAAGCGAAGTCTCGACCTATGAAGACCTCGCCGATCCCAAACTCGAGGGCCGGGTCTGCATCCGCTCCTCGAACAACATCTACAACCAGTCGCTGCTGGCCTCGATGATCGCTCACCACGGTGAGGACGGCGCCGAGAAATGGGCACAGGGCGTGGTCGACAACATGGCCCGCGACCCGGAAGGCGGCGACACCGATCAGCTGCTGGGCGTGGCCAGCGGCGAGTGCGACGTGGCCGTGGCCAACCACTATTACTACGTACGCATGCTCGAATCCGACAACGACGCCGAGCGCGAGGCCGCCGAGTCGATCGAGATCCTGTTCCCCAACCAGGACGACCGCGGCGCCCATATCAACGTCGGCGGTGCCGGCATGATCAAGGGCGCCCCGCACCCGGAAAACGCCCAGCGCTTCCTGGAATTCCTGGCCTCCGACCAGGCCCAGGAGATGTTCTCCAAGGGTAACCACGAGTTCCCGGTGGTCGACGGCGTCGAGACCGACGAGGTGCTGGCCTCCTGGGGCGACTTCAAGCGCGATGACCTGAACGTCAGCGTGCTGGGCGAGAACAACCCCAAGGCGGTACGGATCTTCGACCGCGTCGGCTGGCGCTAAGCCCCGGCCGGTTGGCCTGACGCCATAGGCTGACAGCTACCGATACCGACAAAGCAATGACAGAAGGCCCGCAGCATGTGAACTGCGGGCCTTTTTGTGTTGGTTAAAGCTTCCATCACCACTGGGCTACTGCTCAGCCGTGACGCGGGCCGGCGCCACTCACATCGATCTCCACGTTCACCATCATGCCCGGCCCGATCAGGTCGATGGGGCCCTCGTCGAAGGCGATACGCACCGGCAAGCGCTGGGTGATCTTGGTGAAATTACCCGAGGGGTTGGGGTCCGGCAGCAGGGCGAACTGGCTGGTGGCTGCACGCCCGATAGTGGTGATATGGCCCGAGAATGTCTGGTCCGGGAAGGCATCCACCGCAATCGCGACCGGCTGATCGACGCGCAGCTCGCTGATGTCGGTCTCCTTTATATTCGCCTCGACCCAAAGCTTGGCCGGGTCATGCATCATCAGGATCGGCTGGCCGGGGCTGACATACTCGCCCTGGTCGATGAACGTCTTGTTGACCACCCCGCTGACAGGGCTCGGCACCTGGAGATCGGCGATGTGCTGCTTTGTCTGTTCCAGCCGGGCCCGGGCTTCGGAAAGCGCCTGCCGGGCGACCCGGAGCTGGGAGTGTTGCACACTCGGGTTGGGTAGCGGCATCTGCGAGCCATTGATGAAGCCGACCTCGGCGTTGTCGGCCAGGGCCTGACTGACCGCGACCTCCTGCTGGGCATGATGATATTCCGCCTGCGCCGCCTGATAGGCGTAATAGTCCTCATCGCGCTGCTGTTGCGACACCGAGTGCTTGGCAAGCAGGGCATCGGAGCGCTGGAAGTCCTTGCGCGCCTGAACCAGCCGCGCCTGGGCGGCCTGCATGGCGGCCTGGCTGGCGCTGAGCTCCTGATGGGTCAGGCTCTTGCCGCCCTCGAGCTGGCGTTCGGCGACCTCGAGGCGTTGCTGCTGATAATCGACCCGCGCCTGCATGACGGCCACACCGGCCTGGCGGGTTTCGAGTTCCTGCTCATCGGGCTGGCTGTAGAGCTTGGCGACGATGGCCCCCTTGTCCAGGTGATCGCCCTCGATCACCGTGAAGTCGGTGACCCAGCCCGCCAGGCGACTGCTAACGGTGACCTGATTGGCCATTACCCTGGCGTCCTGGGCGCTGACATGGCTCATCCGGTGGTAGATGGCAACACCCGCCCAAAGGGCGCAAGCCAGCAATGCCACCGCGAGAAGCGCCAGCTTGGTGCCCTTGCCGGGGCGGCGGGGTGCGGCATTCGAGGTCAGCGATGTCATGGTCGGTAAGTCCTTGAACTGACAAATGAAGGAAGGCTCATACGCGCTGCCAGCGGCTGAGCAGGATCGAAGGAATGGCCACCACCAGCAGGCTGCCCACCAGCAGCCAGAAGCCGTCCTGATAGGCGAGGATCGATGCCCAGACCGTCTCGAGGCGGCCTAGCAGATAGCCCGCCATGGCCTGCTGTTGGGTATCCGGCACGCCCAGGTGGCCGGCGATGCGGGCGTAGTCGCCGAGCTGTTCGCGGGCTAGGCTGTTGCCGGCGTTGATCCCGGCGTTGAGGTGCTGACCGTGCAGCGCCGTGCGCCGATCAAGCAGAATCACCAGCCCGGCGGTGCCCAACGCACCGCCCAGTTGCATGGCGAAGTTGATGGCACCCGAGCCATAGCCGGTCAGGTGGCGAAGTTGATGGCACCCGAGCCATAGCCGGTCAGGTGGCGAGGCAGGGCAGCGATGGCATTCGACAGCGTCGGCGGCGGGAAGGCCGCCATACCGACCGACATCACTGCCATGGCGCCGGCCAGGTACATGAATGAGGTATTCCAGTCCACCTGCGCCATATGCCACACCGAAAACACCGTGCAGGCCAACCCCGGCAGAGTGATCCAGTGCGGCGGATAGCGATCGCTGAGCCAGCCGACCAGCGGCACCAGCACACCCAGCACGGCGGTCGAGGGCAAGAATATCTGTCCGGCACTAACCGGACTGTAATGCAGGACCGACTGCACGAACTGCGGCAACAGATACATGATGCCGTAGAAGGAACCACCGAACAGCAGCATCGCCAAGGTGCCGACCACGAAGATACGGTAGCGGAAGATCGCCAGATCGAGCAGTGGGTGCGCGGTGCGCTGCTGCCAGGCCATGAAGACGCTCCCACAGATCAGCGCAAAGCCAATCAGCTCGGGAATGCGCGGGTCGCCCCAGCCCCAGCGCTGGCCGTTGGACAGCGCCGCCAGCAGCGCAAAAACGGCCGCGAACAGCAGCACCACGCCGGCCCAGTCGAAAGGCGGGCGCGGGCCCTTCTGCTCGCGGCTCGGCAAGAAAAAGTAGCCCATAATAGCCGCTGCCACACAGATTGGCAGAGTAATGAAGAACACATAGCGCCAGGTGAAGTTCTCCACCAGCCAGCCGCCGATCACCGTCGCTAGCGTCAGTGGCAGACCCAGACACATGCCGTACATGGCCACGGCCATGCCGCGCCCCTCTGGCGGGTAGGCGGCGAACAGCGCCTGCATGGCCACCGGCCGGATCAGCCCGGTCATCGCCCCCTGGATGACCCGGGCGGCGATCAAGGCCATCATGCCCTGCCCCAGGCCGCCCAGAATCGAGGCGGCAATGAACACCACCAGTAGCCCCATGAAGGTGGCTCGCTGACCAACCGCAGAGACCAGCCATGGCGCGATCAAAAGCGACACCGTGGTCGAGGCCAGAAAACCGGTGGAGAGCCACTGCACCTGGGAGTTGCTCATGCCAAAGGCGCCCTTGATGTAGGGAATCGCCACATTGACGATGGTGATCGACATCCCCAACGCCACCAGACCGAGCATCACGGTGAGGGTCACCCACAGCTTGTAGCGAGGACCATAGCGCTCGAATAGCAGTTCGACCTGGCTCATGCCGCCCCGCCACGCCACCGCCACGGTGTGCCAGTATCAGTGTCTCGTGTGAACAAACCTCTTCCCCTATGGGTAATCAAGAGCGTGAATAATGGCGGGATACGCTGCGTGAGAAACGATGCACCGGATGCCGCGATAGCCGCCTTTGTGCCAACCGAGCAGCCTGCTGCCATTCTTAGGCAGCCTCGAGATGGGCGCTCCAACTCCCCAGCCACGGACTCCGGCGCCTCGCATGGCGCAGTGCTGGCGGTAGTGGAAAATAAAAAACGACCGGCATCCGTGCGGAACAAGAGATAGCAACGCACCGAACGGCTAGCTGAAACCGGATCCCTGTGAGGCGAGCGAGGACGCCCGCCCGACACTAAAGATAGCGAGTATATAGTTTTCAGGCTAACAAGATAACCCACTATGCCACGTCGGATATCCAGCCGGCGTGGCTCAAAGGCGGCGATCTAGGCGGGCAACAGACACGAGAAGGCCCGTGGCGCTGCCACGGGCCTTCTCGTGTCTGTCTCGTTTTGGCGGGATTCTCAGGTCAAGACCGAACGGTGCGCACTAGGCGATCAGCTTCACGATGCGATGAGCCTCGCCTCGGCCTAATCACTCAGTCAGGCATATCCGCATCGCAACCAGCCAGGGGGAATGCCAGGATCACATTGTCGCGATTGATGAGTTCAGGGGGCGTCATTACTGTGCTAGGCGAAGCGTCCAGGGCCTGAAGCACTGCCTGGCGACCTGATCCATCGAAGTTATCCTCGAGAACCTCCATGCTGTTGATTTCACCGCACTCTTCGCAATAACAGCGCACTGAATTGCGGTAAGGCTTGAACCGACGCCACTTCCGGGGTTCCCGGGTGACCTCGATCGCACCGCATGAGCACATGATGATATAACTTTCATGAGGCCCAGCCCCTAGCAAAACACGCTCCATGCGTTCCTCGTCTTATCTGACTTTACCTGCATGGATTCAGCACCACGCGCGTGAAACCTTTGAGGCGAGCAGTGAAAGCATTACGCCCCCCTGCAGCGGCATATCCCGACACCGGGCAAGGCCACTAGGCAAAGCTGTAACCCTTATCGCTACTGTGATTGACCCAAACGATAAAACCCTGACCACGACGGTTACGCCTACTCTGGTATGGAGCAGGCTTCGCACCCTGCATTTTCAATGCCATACCAGCACATTGAACTGACGGTGAGGCACATGGCTGATTTATAGCATTGTTCCCATAGTAGCCGTAGCCATAAAGACAACAAGTTTTTCCTCTTTAATCCAGCCCTTGCTAATGAATTAGTCGGCCATAACGCAGGCTCAACAGCCGAGATGCTCCGCCAAGCCCACCAAGGAAGCAGTATGCAGGTCGTTGTCGAGCGCGCCCGACACGTCCTTGGCGGTTGCCATCCCGAACTCATGCGGGCGCTCGACGTACGCCGCTCGCAGCCCGTGGTGACGAGCACTGTCGAGATCCTCTTGATGGGCTGCCACCATCATCACCGCCGCAGGCGGCACATCGAACACATCGGCAACGCCAAGATAGGTGTCGGGATACGGCTTGTACTGGCGAAACACCTCGGCAGAGAGGATGCAGTCCCAGGGAAGCCCCGCGCGCTTGGCCATGTTGGTGAGCAACCCCAGGTTGCCATTGGAAAGCGTACAGAGCGTGAAGCGGCGTTTGAGGCGCATGAGCCCTTCCACCGCACCGGGCCAGGGATCGAGCCGGTGCCAGACCCGGTTGAGGTGGCGCTTGTCTGCTTCGGAAAGTGAGGTGATGGAAAAACGCTCGAGCAACTGATCGAGAATGCCACGGTGCAGGTCATCGAGACGCGTCCAGCCCAGCTCCCCGGACTGCACCCGCTGCATCGCCGGCTTGTAGCCCGCCCGCCAGGCCAGCGCAAACTCCCCGCCATCCACTCCGAGCCCCAGCGCATCGACCTCGCGGGCGACGGAGCCGTGCCAATCGACCACCGTACCGAACACATCGAAAGCCAGCACCTCGACCCTATCCACTCCCTCCATGATTTCTCTCCTGCTTTGGTTTCCTCAAAGATACCTCCCCCGTTATCCCTCGCCACCAGCGGCAAGTCCAGTCAGGCATCGCCCGCAGCACCATCGGCTAACATGACGGGCGTTAAGCCAAAACGTTGGCAGGCCCTCTTTCCCCCGCCGACGCCATTCGGGTACTTTGGTTCATAGCATTAGAGGTCGAGCACATGGCACAGGGCGCACTCATCCCAAACCAACTTTGGTGGCAAAGGCAGCAGGCGCGTTCATTGGTACTATATAGCCAACTCAGTGAAAAAGCGCATGAAAATCAGTGGATTAAAGATTCAGCATAAGAATGTTAAACGCGCACGCTCGTTCAAATGGGGAAACGAGCGCGCTGTCTAGTCACTGTAATACAAAAAAATGAGGTATCTGAAGTTTGGCTGCAAAAATCACACCGAGACTTATCGAGCTGACGTACGAAGCTCTACTCAAATCTTATTGGCGTAGGAACGCGCTCCGTAAATTTTTGATTGCTTCTCATGTTAAAGAGAGCTTCCTGAATTCGTGGTCTAGCGATGAGTCTAAGCGGGACTTGTTAGACCGACTTTTTCCCAAGCTTCAAAGTACAGACCGTGGAAAGTCTCTAATTTTCCAGATGGCTCGCAGCCTCTCGGAGAAAACTACTTTTCCAGACCTACGGAATTGGGAAGATTCAGATCAAAAAATAGCGGAGGCGCATAAAGCCGTCCAGGAGCTGAAAGCCTACCTGAAACAACAAGATGAAAAAATCAGGAGTGAGAGGGAAAGAAAGGAAGCGCAAGAACGTGCCCGAGAGGAGCGCACGAGAATCCAAAGGTCACTAACAGACAAGACTAAGTTGCAGAAGCAGCTTGATGCTATGCACGAGAAAGTAGGAACTCAGAAGGGTGGCTATGAGTTTGAAGAGTGGTTTTACAAACTACTCGATTTTTCGGAGATTACGAACCGGAAACCCTATAAAGCTGACGATCGGCAAATTGACGGTTCATTAAGTCATGACGGAACAACATACCTTGTTGAGCTAAAATTCACGAAAGATCAGTCGGGCGCAACTGATATTGACTCGCTAAAAGCCAAAGTGGATAAGATGGCAGATAATACCATGGGTATAATGGTGTCGATCTCTGGGTATAGTAGTACTGCTATATCAGAAGCATCCGGAAGTAAAACGACCCTTCTGATTTTAGATGCTAGTCATCTATATCTTTTTTTGTCAGGCGCTATGCCATTCGGTGAAATCATATCGCGGGTACGGAGGCACGCATCTCAGACAGGCGAATCATACCTTTCGGTTTCCAAGTTTGGTGGTTGACCCTGTATAACCAAGGGCTTCATCCGACCGCTTTCCGCTGCCGCTCCAAACCGGCGGCTGAGCCCAGCGTTAGCTTTTTGAGGATAAACGTTGATTCTGTATAAATATATGTCGTTTAAAGCGGCTATTTCAGTTATTGAAAACTCATCACTTGGCTTTTCTTGTCTCGAAGATCTGAATGACCCATTTGAATGCACTGCTTTTGGATTCGAGGAGGGTAGCGACTCATTCGTAACTGCAAGAATGGCTACTAATGCGTGTAAAAATCGTTTTTCAAGAAACTATGGCGTGCTGTCACTTACGAGGCAACCATTGAATTCATTGATGTGGGTTCACTATGGAGACGAACATCGAGGTGTAGTAATTGGCTTTGATGCGAAATTAGCTGGATTTACTGATGAAGATGCATGCGTCATACCCTGTCAGCACGGAGAAATCGTCTATTCGGCAACCAAGCCACATAAAAATTTGCCTACTTTAAGTAGTGAAGAATTGATGAGTATAGGAAATAGCATCAAATTTAACTCTGACTCGTTTAATCTAGTCAAAAGAGCATTTTTGTACAAATCTATTGAATGGAGCTACGAAGAAGAAGTTCGAGTTGTTAAGGACATATCAGCTCTGCCGTTTAGCTACCATTTTGGCAAGGGGCGCAGTAACGCTTGGAATAAAATCTCAGTAGCAGGGCGTCCGTTGTATTGTTTGGATATACCAGAAAATGCTATTGAGGAAATATATTTAGGTCGGCATGTATACAAGAATGTAACTAAAAAGAATGATTTCTCCGATGGTGAACTTAAAGAGATCCTTCTCTCATGGGGGCGCAAAGATTTAAAATTATTGCAATGTCAGCCTGATGTACATTCATGGCAGTTAATAGCAGAACAGTCAATCAACCAAAAAAGCTAACAAACAATTTAAGAGTGATTCCCCACGCTTGGCATTTTTGGTTTGGGTCAAGTTTAGTGTTTAAGGTGTTCAAATTGGGTGTCGTGGTAGCGTGGCTCACACCTTAATTGGGCGTTAAACGCTCAAAATACTGATCATCAAGGGGATGGGCAGCCATGGAATTCGATTACAGAGCAGACGACGATTCTGGTCTCATGTATATGGGAGACTATGAACCCGGAACAAGCCTGTCACAAACCATCGAACCCCGTGATGAGGTGACGCTCAAAGTTGGTGGAAACAGGGTCAATGTCTCAGTTGACACGATCAATGGGAATTCGTACGAAGGGACTGTAAGCCGCATCATCGACGATTCCGATGCATTCGGTGACCTTGAGGCTGGTGATGAGGTGGAATTTCTACACTCCAATATTTGGGCTAGGTATCGGAGTTAATGAGCGTCTAACCAGTCGCTGTAGTACGCGGTGGACTTCCCCCACTTCAGTGGACACGCATCGATAACTCCGCACGAGGAGAAAAACGATGCCAAAGATGATCACAGGGAAGAAGACTCAGCGCTATAGCACTGAGTTCAAAGTGAAAGCGGTGGAATGGAGCCACCAGGCCCACCGGAGCGTCAAAGCTGTGGCCGAAGCGCTGGATATTCCCCCTTTCATGCAGTCACGCTGGCGGAAGGAATATCGAGAGGGAAAGTTCGCCATGAAACGTGTCAAGAAAGCCCCAGCTGAGGCCAAACAGAAGATCCAGGAGCAGGATGAGGTTACTCGCCTGAAACGCCGGATATCGGAGCTTCAGGAGGAAAACGACATCCTAAAAAAGTTTCAACGTTTTCAGGCCGAGGAACGACGGAAGCGTTCCGGTTCGTCTGGAAACACCGAGGGGAACACGGAGTAAAAGCGCTGTGTCGCCACCTGAACATCTCGCGGTCTGGTTACTATGCCTGGGCAAACCGGAAGCCTAGTCAGAGAGCCTCAGAGAATGCCGAGTTACTGTCGAAAGTCCGTAAGGTCTACAACGACAGCAAGGGTCGTTATGGCAGCCCCAGGGTTTATCAGACCCTGCGCCGTGACGGTCTGGTTGTGGGAGAGAACCGGGTGGCCAGACTGATGCGGGAATGGGGTATGAAAGCCCGTGTGGCGCGAGTCTATCGCCGCATGACGAAACGGTGTGATGACTTGAAGGCTCTGCCAAATTACCGGCTCGACGCCGAGAAGCCGGATGCCGTTAACCAGCATTGGAGCAGCGATGTCACCTACATCAAGCTAGGCAAGAGATACGTTTTCCTGGCGGTCGTTCTGGACCTGTTCTCACGACGGATCATCAGTTGGCGGCTGGGAGAGAGCCTGAGCGCAGACTTCGCCAGAGCGACACTGAGGGAGGCTTTTACAAGCCGGCAACCGGCTTCAGATCTGCTGTTCCATACGGACCGTGGTATCGAATATCGGGCGCACAAAACCCAGGCGCTACTGAAACAGCACCGGGTACGCCACAGCATGAACCGGCCGGGGCAGTGTACCGACAATGCCGAAGTGGAGTCCTTCTTCAAAACGCTGAAGGGGGAATTGCTGCACGCCACCAGCTTCGTGACGTTGAGACAATTGCGGAAACACATCAAGCACTATATTGAAGGCTTCTATAACAGCTGCCGGCTGCACAGTGGCCTTGGTTACCGGACTCCGCTAGAGTTCGAGGGAGTCAGTTGATGGGGCGTGTCCATTTTTTTGGGGGAAGTCCACCGCTTTTCCGGCGCGATGCGCCTCCAAATCGGCCGCTGAGCCCAGGCGTTATGGATAAGTGAGCATGGATTGGAAGACGTTTTTCGCACAGACAATCGATTCCCTAGCTTGGCCAGCAGTTGCTGTCTTTGTCGTCTTTCTGTTGCGAGACAAAATTACGGACCTGCTCCCTCGTTTAAAGAAGTTTAGGCACAAAGAAACCGAGATTGAGTTTACCGAGGGTGTCAGTGAACTGGTGCAAGAACGACAAGCTCAAGGGATTCAAAACAATGAAGTCGAACAGACAGCCGAGTATCAAGATCAATTTAGCTTCTTGTCGCGGCTAGCAGAGATATCGCCAAGATCCGCTGTTCTTGAGGCTTTTCGTATAGTTGAAGTGGCCGCCGCGAAAAAGGCGGCACGAATATACCCGGATCTTGAGAGCCGGTATGCAAAGAGTCCTCTTCATTTGCAGAAGCTACTCAAAGGTGAGGTCCTAACCAAAAACGAATTCCACCAGTTCGATCAGCTTCGAAGGCTCAGGAATGAAGCCGCACACACAGAGGAATTCGGTGTGAAGGGGATGCCAGTTGAGGCTTATATCGATATCGCTTTATCCATGGCTTCCCGGCTGGAAGCTGAAAATCCATAACCAGTGCAGGCAGGGGACGCTCCGGACGTCGCGCCCCTGCTGCTGGCGTTTTAGGTATCGACCCCGTTATGTACGAAAATCGAAAATTTCAGGAAATGCTCGCTGAAACAAAAGGTGAAGGCGACAGAGGCTGCGCGCTTATCCTCGCTGCAAACCTTGATAACCGGCTTCGAGAATTGCTGATCGCCCACTTCGTTTCAATGCCCTGCAAACAACAGAAGGCACTGTTCGAGGGAACTGGGCCACTGTCAACGTTCTCATCCAGAATAAGCGTTTCCTACGCTTGTGGTCTTCTTGCTGAAGACGAGGCTCACGACCTCCAGCTCATAAGGAAAATCAGGAATTTATTCGCGCATGAAGAACATGGCTGGAGCTTTGTCACGCCAAGTATTAGTAACAGATGCGACTCTCTGAAAATGCCTTTGCTAGTAAAGCGGGAATATCCAGAGCTTGCCGATAAATTAGCTAAATCCCGTTCGATATTTCAGATAACGGCGGCGTCACTTACGCTACTTTTGGCGGAACGCGCTAAGAGTGCGTTGAGTGAAAAGCGGACGACTCATGCGTTGACGTCCATACTTCCGAGGCGCGGCGGTGCCCAGCCGTGAGTTCAAATACGAAACGAGGCGCTGCAGTTGACCGCCCAAAGTGCTGCCGCGCTTCGGTCGGCAACTGAGCTTCGGCGTTGGGAGGCTCGGAAGCGTTTCAGCAATGACTCAACAGACGGCGTGTTCGATTAGCGAGATCCACTTTTATGCTAGCGTCACATGCGAGGACAGCGGAATGAGCGAGCTCAAGGCTTTCAACGACTACATGTCCAATATCGTCGAACCGACGTTCATGGACTACCATGCGCAACCTGGTTCAACTAGGCTCGCCTTCCTCGCGTGCGTGGCCGTGTATCACTCGATCGATCGCTTTCAGCGGAAACCGGGAAACTTGAGGAAAAAATGGGGAGAGGAGTCGATTATGTTCCTGATGGTCGACATGATTGCGCATCATTTCAAGCACGTTCAGTCCAATCATGAGCGATGCAAAGAGCCACCACCGAACACGATCCCGCTGACGTCCCTGGTGTTCAACGATGACGCAGCGATCCCAGACTCGCTCGCGGTGGATCATCACAATCTCTATTTCGTCATTCGAGACGCAATTACTTTCGTCAAAGAGCAGGCACAGCTGCGGTTATCCTAGCCTCCGAAGTAAAAATAAAAGAAGAGCTAAGATACCCTCTTGAGCGTCGAGTTCAACCATCGAGATGCTGGCTTTAGGGAGAATCGGGCCAGACCACGGATTCAATTACGGAACCAAGGACGTGTCCAATAGTCAGCTGCAGTTGACCGCCCAAAGCGCTGCCACGTTTTGGGCGATTAACTGCGATTAGGCACTTTATTTCTGGAGGTTGAAAATTGAACATTAACCTCATAACGGCCCTTATAGGTATTCTTGCTGGTGCCGTGGGCTATTGGTTTTCCACCTTTTCGGTACAACCAATACTAAGGTTTCGTGAGATTCGGGCGCGGGTGCATTCTGAGTTCATCTTCTATGCTCAGGTTATAAAAGCTGACAATCTGAATGACGAGATTAAAGAGTTGCATAGGGAGCGCATAAGGTCAAATCGCAAGTCGTCAGCTGAACTTTCCGCAGCATACATAGAGCTTCCTGGTTGGTACAGGCGCTATCTCAGATGGAGGGGGCTCCGGCCTGAAGAGGCCGTAAGGCATCTAATCGGGTACTCGAATACCTATGACTATGATGATGCTCATAGCCTTGAAGACAGAATCAAGAAGGCTCTGGATCTACCGAGGGAAGTATAACCAGACTAGGCACGGCAACACTTACTAAATTGCGGGCTCCGCGCATGCTGCATCGCAGCATGCATAGCGTTCGCCTTGACGTACGTACGAATAGGCGTACACCTATTAAAATTTTAACGTGTACGAGGTGCGTCATGACCGGAATGACAGCGACTGAGGGGCGCAGCAACCTTTATCGATTGATTGACGAGACCGCCGAGTCCCACCAACCAATCATCATTATAGGTAAGCGTAACAAAGCGGTTTTGGTATCCGAGGAAGATTGGTCGGCCATTCAGGAAACACTTTGCCTGCTATCCGTGCCGGGAATGCGTGAGTCTATTCGTGAGGGGATGGACACCTCCGTAGACGAATGCGAGGAGGAGCCGGACTGGTGACATGGAAGTGGGTTTACACCAAGCAAGCCCAGAAAATACCGCAAAGCTAGCGTATGATGACGCCAAACGTCTCCAACCTCGGATATCCATGACGCCCATCGAAGCGAAGAACCTGCCGGCCTCCGAGGTCGCCTGCTCGAACTGCCAGGCCTGCTGCTGTCGGCTAGAGGTGGTCATCTTGACCGACACCGGGGTGCCGGAACGCTACATCGAGGTAGACGAGTGGGGCGGGGAGACGATGCACCGCCTGGAGGATGGCTGGTGCTCGGCACTCGATCGCGACACCTTGATGTGCTCCATCTATGAAAACCGGCCGCTGATTTGTCGGGAATTTGAGGTGGCCTCCGATGAGTGCCTTACCGAGCGCGCGGCGAGCATGTAGCGCGTTCAAGAACGGCTTATTCAGCCAACGCTTACCCTGCCCACATCAGCCCACATCAGCCCACATCAGCCCACATCAGCCCGGCCCTGGCCAGGCTGATGCTTGCGGGCTAATACGTGCTAGCGCCTCAGTGGGCTTCGTCCCAGTTGATGCCGCTCTCTGCCTCAACGATCAGCGGCACCTTCAAA
Organism: Onishia taeanensis; assembly: GCF_013349955.1. Taxonomy (GTDB): domain Bacteria; phylum Pseudomonadota; class Gammaproteobacteria; order Pseudomonadales; family Halomonadaceae; genus Onishia; species Onishia taeanensis_B. The sequence goes on from NZ_JABVXC010000008.1 coordinate 133,653, forward strand.
TCCGCAGCGTCGCGCATACGGGCCTTAACGGCATCGATGAAGTCATCGACCTGCTCGTCCTTCACCTCGAAGACCAGTTCGTCGTGCACCTGCATGACCATCCAGGCATCCATTTCGCCGTCCATCAGCCAGGCGTGCACGTCGATCATGGCGCGCTTGATGATGTCGGCGGCGGTGCCCTGCATGGGTGCGTTGATGGCGGTGCGTTCGGCGGCTTGGCGGCGTCCCTGGTTCTGCGCCTTGATCTCGGGCAGGTAGAGCCGGCGGCCGGCGACGGTCTCGACAAAGCCATCTTCCGCCGCCTGGGCGCGGATGCCCTCCATGTAGCGGGCCACGCCCGGGTAACGGTCGAAGTAGCGGTCGATGTAGGTCTGGGCCTGATTGCGCTCGATGTTGAGCTGCTTGCCAAGCCCCCAGGCGCTCATGCCGTAGATCAGCCCGAAGTTGATCGCCTTGGCACTACGCCGCTGGTCGCTGGAGACCTTATCGAGCTCGACGCCGAATACCTCCGCGGCGGTGGCGGCGTGAATGTCACGATCCTCGGCGAAGGCCTCGAGCAGGCCGGCGTCCTCGGAGAGGTGCGCCATGATGCGCAGCTCGATCTGGGAGTAGTCGGCGGCGACGATCTTGTAGCCGGGCCGGGCGATGAAGGCCTGGCGGATCTTGCGACCCTCCTCGGTGCGGATCGGGATGTTCTGCAGGTTGGGATCGCTTGATGACAGCCGCCCGGTGGCGGTGACCGCCTGGTGGTAGCTGGTGTGCACCCGGCCGGTGGCCTTGTTGACCAGCAGCGGCAGCTTGTCGGTGTAGGTCGACTTGAGCTTGGAAAGCCCGCGATGCTCGATGATCACCTTGGGCAGCGGGAAGTCCAGCGCCAATTCCTCGAGCACCGCTTCGGCGGTGGAAGGCGCGCCCTTGGGGGTCTTCTTCTTGACCGGCAGCTTCTGCTCCTCGAAGAGGATCTCGGCGAGCTGCTTGGGCGAGCCCAGGTTGAACTCGCGGCCAGCTAGCTCGTGGGCGCGGGCCTCTAGCTCGCGGATGCGCGTCTCGAGCTCGCGGCTCTGGGTGTGCAGGCGCTCGGCGTCCAGGGCCACGCCGGTACGCTCGATGTGCGACAGCACCGGAATCAGCGGCCGCTCGAGGGCGTCCAGTACTTCACTGACGCGGCCTTCCTGCTCGAGGCGCGGGCGCAGCTCGTGGTGCAGGCGCAGGGTAATGTCGACGTCCTCGCAGGCGTAGGGGGCAGCCTGCTCGAGGGCGATCTGATTGAAGGTCAGCTGCTTGGCACCCTTGCCGGCGATTTCCTCGAAGCTCACCGTCTTCTCGCCCAGGTACTTCAGCGCCAGCGAGTCCATATCGTGACGAGTGGCGGTGGAATTGAGCACGTAGGACTCGAGCATGGTGTCGTGCAGCGGCCCGGCGACGCGGATGCCATAGCTCGCCAATACCGAGATATCGTACTTGAGGTTCTGGCCGATCTTGGCCTTGCTGGCATCCTCGAGCAGCGGCGTCAGCGCCTTGAGCACCGCCTGGCGATCGAGCTGGGCGGGGGCGTCGAGATAATCGTGCGCCAGCGGCACATAGGCGGCTTCGCCTTCCTTTAGCGCCAGCCCGACGCCGACGATCTCGGCTTCCATGTAGTTGAGGCTCGTCGTCTCGAGGTCGAAGCAGAACGCCTCGCTGGCCTCGAGGCGCTCGAGCCAGGCGTCGAAGTCGGCCTGCTCCAGGATGACGTGATCCTCACGGGGGCTGGCCGGCGCGTCCTGACTTTCCTCTTCCGGCTCGTCGGCCGCATCGCTCTCGCCGGCGGGAGCCGCATTGACGCCTTCGTCCTTGCCTTCGAGCAGGTCGGAGAGCCAGGCCTTGAATTCCATCTCCCGGTACAGCTCGGTCAGCGCCTCGCGATCCGGGTGAGCGATGTCGAGATCATCGAGCCCCACCGGCAGCTCGCAGTCGGTCTTGATGGTGGCGAGTTTGTGCGAGAGGAAGGCCTCGTCGCGGTGAGCATCGAGCTTCTTGCCGAGCGTCTTGGCGCCACGAAAGCTCAGCGTCTTGATCCGTTCCAGGTCGCCGTAGATGGTGTCGAGGCCGCCCTGCATGCCCTGCAGCAGGCCAAGTGCCGTCTTCTCGCCCACGCCCGGCACGCCGGGAATGTTGTCGACCTTGTCACCCATCAGCGCCAGGAAGTCGATGATCAGTTCCGGCGGCAAGCCAAACTTGTCCTTCACCCCGTCCACGTCCAGGGTCTCGCCCTTCATGGTGTTGACCAGGGTGATATGCGCATTCACCAGCTGGGCCATATCCTTGTCGCCGGTGGAGATCACCGCGTCGCGCCCGGCCTCGGTGGCGTGGCGGGCCAGGGTGCCGATGACGTCATCGGCCTCGACGCCCTCGATGCACAACAGCGGTAGACCCAGCGCCTTGACGCAATCGTGCAGCGGCTGCACCTGGCTGCGCAGGTCGTCCGGCATCGGCGGGCGCTGCGCCTTGTACGCCTCGAACATCTCGTCGCGGAAGGTCTTGCCCTTGGCGTCGAAGACCACCGCCATCGGGCTATCCGGGTACTGCTTGATCAGGCTCTTGAGCATGTTGAGCACGCCCTTCACGGCCCCGGTCGGCTGGCCCTTGGAGGTGGTCAGCGGCGGCAGGGCATGAAAGGCGCGGTACAGGTAGGAGGAGCCGTCGACGAGGACGATGGGCGGGGTGGCCATAGATACCGATTCCTTGAGCAAGATCACTACCACCCATGATACGCAGCTCCCTGCATCACGTCAGGCTCGCCTGGCGTTAGCGAGCTGACCTACACTAGCGATATAAGCGTGAACACTGTTTCGCTGATATCAGGAGCTCACCATGTTCGCCATACCGCGTCGCCTTTTCCTCACGGCAGTCTTCGGCCTGTTCCTGGTCATTGGCGCTTGCCTTGCCACGACGGCCCCGGCATTGGCCCAGTCCACCGATGTCGAACCGGATGTCACCATCCGCCAGCAGGAAGACCGCACCATCGAGGAATACCGGGTCAACGGCCAGCTCTACGCGATCAAGATCACGCCCAAGGCAGGGCCATCCTATTTCCTGATCGATGAAGACGGCGATGGTAACTTCGCTCGCCAATCCGGCGACCAGGTCGCGATTCCCAGCTGGGTGCTGGTCGAGTGGTAGATCAGCACTCGGCACGAGACCTGTCGCTTGAGCACCTGTTCGCTTAGCGTCTGTTGGTTGGAACCCGCTGGCTTGAGGGCCTGTTTCAGTGACAGGGCTTCGCTCAGCCGAAGGACTGACGACGTGGGCCGTGCATCGCGCCGGCAAGCCGGTACAATGTTCCGTTTGGCATTCCGGGCGAGAGAGACATGGCCGTATTCACCCCGCTTGACGACGCGCAGGTCGCGGACTTCCTGACACGCTTCGAGGCAGGCTCCCTGACGGGGCTGAAGGGCGTGGCCAGCGGTACCGAGAACACCACCTATTTCGTGACCACCGACTCCCGCGAGTTGGTGCTGACGCTGTTCGAGCAGGGCGAACACGAAGAGCTGCCGTTCTTCGTCGACCTGCTCGATTATCTGGCCGAGCATCGGCTGCCGGTACCCGGCCCGTTGCACGACCGCGATGGCGTCGCCCTGCAGAGCCTGGCCGGCAAGCCCGCGCTGCTGTTTCCGCGCATGCCCGGCAAGCACCCCAGCGCGCCCAGCATTGCGCAGTGCAGTGCCCTCGGCGACGCCCTCGGCCATATGCATTCCGTGTCGCGCCACTTCGAGGGGCAGCGCCCCAACCCCCGCGACCTGCACTGGCTGGTCCCCATGCACCACCGGGTGTTGGCCTATCTCTCGCCTGACGACCAAGCGCTGATGAGCGATGAGATCGACGCCTACCAGGTGTTCTTCGGCGATGCTCCCGACCTGCCCCAGGGCGCCATTCACGGCGACCTGTTCCGCGACAACACCCTGTTCGACGGCGAGCGGCTGGGCGGCATCATCGACTTCTACAACGGCTGCACCGGCGACCTGCTCTTCGATCTGGCGATCGTCATCAACGACTGGGCCACCGACGACGACGGGCACCTGGACAAGGAGCGCCACGACGCCATCCTCTCGGCGTACCAGGCCCGCAGGACACTGACCAGCAACGAGCGTGATGCCTGGCCGATGATGCTGCGCATGACCGCGCTGCGCTACTGGCTCTCGCGGCTGCTGGTGGTCTACGTGGACCCACCGGCTCACGACCTCACGCCCCATGACCCCGAGCGTTTCCGCACCATTCTCGGCCAACGCCTCGAGGGTGCCCTACCGCTGCCGGCCTGATCGCTCCACGATGGCATAATCAGCGTTTGGCCCATGCGCCCGCCACCTCGGCGGGCGTTATTATGAGGGCTTACCTCCTGCCGGCCCGTTGCTCACAGATACCGCAGGCCACTGACAGTCGCGCTGCCCCGCGTCATAATGCGGCTCCGTTTCCGTCATCGCGCCGGCTCAGGCCAGCTCAGGAGAGCGACATGACCTCACCCGCCGCCAAGGCAAGACGCACCTATAACATCGACCAGTGGGGCAGCGGCTATTTCGACGTCGATGACCAGGGCCATGCCCTGGTGCGCCCGCTGGGCAGCGAGGTAGAGGGCCCCAGCCTGCCGCTGGACGGCCTGGTCGACGAACTGCGCGCGGCAGGCCTGCGCCTGCCGGTGCTGGTGCGCTTCACCGATATCCTGCACGACCGGGTCGAGCAGCTCTGCGCGGCTTTCGACTACGTGATGCAGGATGAGCACTACGACGGCGGCTACACCGCCGTCTATCCGATCAAGGTCAACCAGCAGCGCCGGGTGGTCGAGGAAATTCTCGCCACTCAGGAGCGCGGCCGCGGCCGCGTCGGCCTGGAAGCCGGCAGCAAGCCGGAGCTTCTGGCCGTGCTCGCCCTCTCCGGCGACGCCCCCTCGCTGATCGTCTGCAACGGCTACAAGGATCGCGAGTACGTGCGTCTGGCGCTGATGGGCGAAAAGCTGGGCCACAAGGTCTACCTGGTCGTCGAGAAGTTCTCGGAGCTGGAACTGATTCTTGAAGAGGCGCGCCGCCTCGAGGTCACGCCGCGCATCGGCCTGCGCGCCCGGCTAGCCTCGGTGGGCAAGGGCAAGTGGCAGAACACCGGCGGCGAGAAGTCCAAGTTCGGCCTCACCGCCAGCCAGATCCTCGAGGTGGTCGAGCGCCTGCGCGAGGCCGACTCCCTCGAGAGCCTGCAGCTGGTGCACTTCCATCTGGGTTCACAGATCGCCAATATCCGCGACATTCAGCGTGGCCTGCGCGAATGCGCCCGCTTCTACCAGAGCCTGCGGGAACTCGGCGCGCCGGTGGATACCGTCGATGTCGGCGGCGGGCTTGGCATCGACTATGAGGGCACCCGCTCGCGCAGCGAATGCTCGATCAACTACTCGATGCGCGAATACGCCGGCAACGTGGTGGCCGCCTTCCGCCAGGCCTGCGATGCCGAAGGCCTGCCCCACCCGCACCTGATCAGCGAATCCGGCCGCGCCCTGACCGCCCATCACGCGGTACTGATCACCAACGTAATCGGCGAGGAACGCATCGGCGAGGCGCCGCCGGCGTCGCGTACCGCTCAGGATGGCGAGGTGCAGGAACTGTGGCGGGTGCACGACCAACTGGCGGCCAGCCAGGAGCCTCGCGGCCTGGTCGAGGCCTACCACGATCTGGTGCAGGCGATGGCCGAGCTACAGGACCGTTTCGTGCTGGGCCTTGCCGACATCTCCGCCCGCGCCGAGGGCGAGGCCGTCTACTTCGCCGCCTGCGGCCGGCTGCGCGGCCAGCTCGATGCCCGCAACCGCGCCCACCGGGAGATCCTCGACGAATTGGCCGAGAAGCTCGCCGACAAGCTGTTCGTGAACTTCTCGCTGTTCCAGTCGGTGCCCGATGTGTGGGGCATTCAGCAGATATTCCCGGTGCTGCCGCTATCGGGACTCGACCGGGAGCCGACCCGCCGCGCCGTGGTGCAGGACATCACCTGCGACAGCGACGGGCGCATCGACAGCTACGTCGACGGCCAGGGCGTCGAGGCCACCCTGCCGCTGCCGGACTGGCAGCACGACGACGAAAAGCTGCTCGGCTTCTTCCTGGTCGGCGCCTATCAGGAGATCCTCGGCGACCTGCACAACCTGTTCGGCGACACCGATTCGGTGGATGCCGCGCTCGATGCCAACGGCCGCTGGGCACTCTCCGAGGCGATTCGCGGCGACGACGTGGCCTCGGTGCTTGGCTACGTCAACTTCGATGCCGAGGTGCTGCGCGCACGCCTGAGCCGTCAGCTCGAATCCAGCGGCCTGCCCGAAGCCCAACGCCGCGCCTTCCTCGACGACCTGCATGCCGGGCTCAAGAGCTACACCTATTTGGGCTGATGGCGATGCCGCCTGGCCAACCACTGGCCACGGCGCGCCAATTCACACCGCCACAAGCTACATCGCCACAAAATACATCGCCACAAAATACATCGCCTCGCCAAGAGCTTGACGAGGCGATGTCTTATCGGTCGGGCCCTGACGGCATCCCAGGGCCCAATGCGAACGTTCACGCGCTTATTGACGATCCTCTCATTTCGGTGAGGGGGGCGGCTGCTACGCCTCCACCCGCGTCTCGACCTGCAACCAGCCGTTGAGGTCGAAATGCAGCCGGGCACCGCGTGGCAGCCGCCCGACGCCTGCCGGGGTGCCGGTCAGCACCACGTCGCCGGGCAACAGCGTAAAGTGACGGCTCATCTCGGCCAGCAGTTCGGGAACCGGGAACAGCAGATCCGCGGTGTCGCCGGTCTGGCGACGCTCGTCGTCGATATCCAGCGAGAAATTGAGGCTCGACCAGTCCAGCGGGCCGTTAAGGCGCAGGAAAGGCGACAGCGGGCAGGCGCCATCGAAGGACTTGGCGATTTCCCAGGGGTGCCCCTTCTCCTTCAAGCGGCTCTGCACCTCGCGCAGGGTCAGGTCCAGTGCCAGGCCGATGCCGGCCACCGCCTGCTCGGCTTGCTGGGGGCTCGCATCGGTAAGCGTATCGCCGATCAGCAGCGCCAGTTCGGTCTCGAAATGCACCTCGCCCCGCGACGGGGCAATATCGATCGGCTCCTTCAAGGGCACCGCCGCCGTGGCCGGCTTGATAAACAACAGCGGCGAACTCGGCACCGGATTATCCAGTTCCTTGGCATGCTCGGCGTAGTTACGCCCCACGCAGACGATCTTGCCAAGTGCATGGGGAAAATCCTGACCGTCGGTAAAACGGGGCACGAAATGCATGGGAGCGGTTCTCCTGACCAGGTCCAGCGCATGGCGCGTAGTAATGGAATGGCGCGCAGTCATGGGACGTAGATGACGACGTGAGAGCAGCGAGCGGTGCCACGCAACGTGCACCCATCGCCATGATTGAGGGTCAGTCTACGTCACCCATGCCCTGGTTAGGCGGCCCGCCACCAAAGAACTAGGCGTCATGCGATCCTTGGATGCGCTGGCCTCAGTGCTGCTGCGCGCCCCAATCGTCTTCTGGCCGATGCGCCAGGAAGTCCGGGCGCTTGCGCTTCGCCGCATAGGGTTCGCCACAGGCGTTGTCGCGGCGGTTATAAACGAAGAAAGCGTTGCTGCGCGGGTCCGGCGACATATTGGCATTGGAGCCGTGCAAGGTGTTGCAGTCAAACAGCAAGAGCCCACCCGCAGCACCGGTCGGCGCCTCGATGCCGTGGCGCTCGATCAGCCGGGTCAGCGCCTCGCGGCTCGGCACACCGAATTCCTGCGTCTTCAGCGACTGCTTGTGATGATCGTCCGGCGTCTCGCCAAGGCAGGGCACGAAGACACGATGCGAGCCGGGAATCAGCATCAGCGGGCCGTTGAAGGTGTGATTGTCGGTGAGCACGATCGAAGCACTGACGGCGTTCATCGCCGGCATGCCGTCCTCGGCGTGCCAGGTCTCGAAATCGGAGTGCCAATTGAAGCCCTTACCCTGGAAGCCAGGCTTGTAATTGATGCGCGACTGATGCACGTAGGGCTCACCGCCGAGAATCTGGCGGGCGCGGCCCACCAGTCGCTCGTCTTCGGCGAGCCTTGAGAAACGCTCGGAGAGAAAGTGCACCGCGAACAGCGAGCGGATCACCTGGCTGCCAGGCTCGGTGATGCTGAAATCACGCCCGGCATAGTCTTCGTTTTCCAACAGCGCCTTCAACTCGTCGCGCAGTTCCTCGAGCTCGCGCCCGGAAAGAAAGTTCGGCTCGAACAGAAAGCCTTCGCGCTCGAAGCGCTCGAGCTGGCCCGGGTCCAGTGGGCCATCCTCGGCGCGGCCCTTCACCACCGGCTCCTGACGCTTCAGCCAGGGCATGTCCAACGGCTGCGCTAAGCGCGTGGGATAGGGATCACGCGGCGCGTTAGTGGCTTGTGTCGCTTGGCGGGTAGCGGTCTGTACTGACACTAGATCACCTCCATGGCTTCCGAAAAAGCGTCTGTGAAATAAGTGCAGATCCAGCCCGGCACTTGGCCTTGGGTCAGTTCTTCTTGTGATGAGGATCCGTGATTGCTCGCCGCCCCGGTTATGCCATGGGGCAGCCTGCATGTGATGTGCGAACGAGATCGCATATTTCAAGGGGCGTTGCATCACCAAAGCGTGGCAGCGGGTGGGCCTCATGCGCTTGAGCCTAGCTATAGACGCCGCTCATAGGCGACATAAGGCGCTGCGGGGAAAACCATCCACAGGGAGGTTTGGCGCTAGGCGGATGTGGATAGGTGGGGCTCTTGGTGGGATGGCTTCTTTCACGCACACAAAAAAGCCGCCTCGATGGGCGACCTCTTTATCTCTAGCTGCGTGTGTGCTGCTTTTTAATGGTGCCGGCACCAGGAGACGAACCCGGGGCCTACTGAATTGCAGAATTCTATCAATTCCTATCGCTGCTGCTCACACGATGTGGACACGCCCCTCAGGCATCAAGGCACTTAAGGGGCAGTATCGCGTTAGGTCCTGACAGGCACATCGACACGGGTTTCTAAGGGTACTAGGATGCTGGAATATGCATTCAGTACCTGGTCATACAGATTTTTCACCCTTGGCGCTTTAAGACTGACGATGAATGCATACGGTATAGGTTTAGCTTCATCATCTTTTCTTCCTTCATCCCGATTGTGATAATAGATATCGAAACCGGGATTAACCAGGGAGCTACCTCTTTTGGTCCTTGAGGCTTTCCAGCAGGGCTCCCACTTGTGCCCATCCCCTCGCAGCTTAAATTCTGCGGCTTTGCTCAAATTACTTTTAGAGAAAAAGGTATCAGTCGCCGGGTAATTAGGATCACCACCTTGCGATGGTTTATCTTCATTGGGCCTAAAAACAGCTTCAAGCCCACCCCGTGTATAAGCATGAACGAATGCCGGATCGACTTCGGGAGCTATCACCAACGTCGCTTTGATATCCACATTACCTTCAAGCTTTTCTTCTGGCAGTGGAATTGGTGCTCTAAGATACTTACCTACCGGGAGTTCTCCCTGATAGATGACCGTTATTTCGTCATCATCGCAGGTCAGAAGGTTGTTTGTATCTGTGATGAACCTTCCCCACCCAACGTTTTCCCGCTGGTGTTCTCCAGGCTCTGCACGGTGCACCATAAGGGCTCTTATGGCTAGCGGAGAGATGTCATCACCAATTAGGGTTTTGCACCCAATGCAGCTTCTAAGAGTGAAGGGCGCTGCAAAGCTAGTACCACTGGTGCCTACCAGTCCACCCTGCGAGCTTGAGTAGACGCCAAAAGGACGTTCAAAGCATCCACCAAAGGCAAGTCCATCGGGTTTTGCGACACCGGGAGTGCGCCCTGGGCCAACCGAGCTATAAGATGCCTTCGACCAGTCATCTAGCGAGCTATCACAAGCCCCAACAGAAAGCACATTCACGCCGTCGGAAGGCGGCTGAATACGATTCAACCCAAACGATTCATCTAGCTCTCCAGAATTACCAACCGCTACCGCAGCCAATGACTTGTTGCTCGCAAAACGCTGATCCAGCTCTGAAGTCCACCTATTGACTTCATCATCTTCTACCGGCAAGTCAGGACCTAGACTAAGATTCACAAAATCGTATGTGTTTTCGGAGCTATCTAAGTGCTCTAGAATACGGTCTAAACAGTCATAGAACTCAAAGTCAGCATCAGTACCTGTACGCTGATCTATAACTCTTATGTGGTCTACCTGGCAAAAAGGCCTCTCCAGCTTACTTTGAGGAGTAAGGGGACCAAAAAGCACTGTCGATGTAACAGCTTCGCCATGATCGATGGCATCCGGATGCATCGGCCCTATGCCATGTGGCTCGATATAATTCACCCATGGTAGCAATGGAGAATCTGTTGGCATCCCTCCATCAAAGACAGCAACTCTTGAATTTCTATTCAAGACTCCCTCATCAGGAAAGCTTGGCTTTCGAGCTACACCCGCCCTGTACATTGCTGGGCGAAAAGTCCGCAAACCAGGCATTTTTCTTGTCACTCTCACAAACGTGAAAGCTGAAAGGGCCTCAACAATGCCGGCAGAACACCGTACAGGAACAAAGGTTACACCATTGCCCGCCCGGAGCTTTTCTCTAACAGGCTCTGCCCCTAGAGATTCGCAATAATCGAAAAAGCTATTCAGAATAAAATCATCGCCACTGCCATGCAAGACAAGCTCATAAACCTCGCTCTCACCCTCCACCTGATGCAAAGCGGACTTGAACTTTTCTCCGGGGCTAGGAATTGAAAAGTCTTCGATTGTTCTAAGCTGTCGAGATAACGTACTCTCAGGGTCCCAGCTGGGAATCTCCCTAATCAGTCCAAGTAGACCTTTTCTATTTGTCTTCACATAAAGCGTATCGGTAACGGCCTCATTATTTGGCGGCGCCTCAATACCCCAGGCTTTAGGCTCTACCCATTGCGACTTACCACCAACGGTTTCAAAGCCTGCCGACCTCAAAAACTCGTAGGGATAATCACTCTTGGAGATAAACCTGGGGTGCACAGTGATACTTGCTACCAAATTTCCACCAGGGCACGCTCCCTCTCGAAGACCATCCAAGTAGCTTTCCACCTCGTTCACCCTATCTTTCATGAAATTGGAGATAAAGCTAAAGCTGTATGGAAGCCCCTTGGACCCACCCGAATTTTTTTTGGCGATAGGATTAGCCAGACGTTCGCCTTTACCTAACAAGAAGTTCTGCTTAGACATTATTTCACCCTTCCCTGCGTAATTAGTGCCTTAAAGGTGTTTTCTGATGGTATCTCGGGACACCCCTGAAATCACTGCAGCCTTACGCTGTGAGAGTCCAGAAGAAGTTAAGTCACATGCTAGCTTTAGCCTTTCCTCAGCTGTAAGCGCCCCCAACCTCTCTGACACTCTTTCTGCAAATTTTTCTTCAACCTTTGTCCCGCTGACAACACTAGCTCTAAACACTGAGGACAGCCAGTTATTCACATCAGAATATGACTGCCCCTCAAGCGATTTTGAGGCCGCCTTCATCAGGCTCTCGTTGATCTTTGCACCTGAAGCCGACACACGCTCATTCATTAACTTAAAAACGTGCTCTGCATCTGGTGTATCAAACTCAACCACTCTGTCAAATCTTCTCCAAACTGCTCTATCAAGCATTTCCGGATGATTCGTAGCAGCTATGAGAAGGCCATCTTTAGACCATGCGTCTAAAGACTGAAGAAGAACATTCACAAGGCGCTTTAGCTCTCCAATATCACCATCATCGCCTCTCTTTTTAGCGATAGCATCGAACTCATCTAGAAACAGTATCGCCCCAGACTCTCCGGCTTCCTCAACGACTTTCTTTAAGTTGTTGCCAGTCTGGCCTAAGTAGCTACTCATGACAGCGGCCAAATCTAGCACAACAATTTCTTTTTTAATTCTATGGGCAAGCCAATTAGCTGCCATGGTTTTTCCGACCCCCGGTGGGCCTGTGAAAAGGATGGTGCGAGTGGGCCCTACACCAAGCTTTGCCAGCTCATCAACTTTCTCTCTTTCTAAAACGACTCCGCTTAGTTCATTTTCTATTTTTTCATCCCAAATCGGGCGAACACCCTCAAACTTATCAGGCGTAAAGACATGTTGAGCACTAATTCTTGATTGGGAGCTAATAGCGGGTGTTGTGGCTCTTTTAGTCGAAGGTGCTCCCTCTTTTTCAAGCTTGCTCAGTAAGCTCTTGAGCTGCTCTTCGAAGTCGGGACGGTCTTTTTTTGCCCTTCTGAGAGTCCGCTGTAGAAACATCTTGGCATCGTCTTGCCGTCCTGAGACAGCAAGCCTAGCCAGCTGGACGTACTCGGAGTAGATGTCCATTTCGAAAGACCACCTTCGTATGCAATATCATCGGGCCTTGTGGCCACAGGTGGACTAATCCTAGCACACCACCCAAAAACCAGTCCAACACAATGTTAAGATACTGTTTTTTAAGGTTTTAAAAATGGACTACGTGGGTGCTATATACTCCGCTTGGCTGCAATGCTTTTAGCCACACAACGTAGCCGATGCCCCTGGCGCCTTATTTGGCTTGTGCTAGATTTCCTTAGATCTAGAGAGCCTGCTTGGAGATCAGAGATGATCGCTCCCGCCTTGCTGCTGTGCGGTTCGCTGCTGCCGTTACCCGACCACTCCGATATCCATAAGTGCCAGATCGGTGGCGACACGCTGTACCAGGAAGCCCGCCCTGGTGTCGAGGTTTCCATGACGCGCGGTAATGCCCTAACCTATGAAGCTCCGGACCTTCACCCCTACGCCAAGTGCAGCCCCGGAAGCAAGATCACAGGCGCAGCAGCGCAGCTCCCGGCTTCAAATCAAGCCTGACGAACCGTAATCGGCGTGTTCAGGCTAAAACTCGTGGAGAGCTCATTCCCGGTATGGCGAAAGGGCAGGCCTACTCCATGCTTGGCGAGCCGACTTACAGTTACCTGCCGCACCGTCTTGGGCGAGCAGGTACGACATGGAAACAAGCAACGCGATCCAGGCCCCGGGCATCGTGCCAGTCTTTTCATTATGAACTGGGGAAATATCCTGGTCTTGCAACGCATCCTGGGCCGCCAGTGGATGACGATGCGCTGCGCCTCGGGTCACATGGAAGGCGCTTCGGGAGGAAAATTTTTTCCACGCACACAAAAAAGCCGCCTCAATGGGCGACCTCTTTATATCTAACTACTTGTGTGCGCTGCATTTTAATGGTGCCGGCACCAGGAGTCGAACCCGGGACCTACTGATTACAAGTCAGTTGCTCTACCAACTGAGCTATGCCGGCGGGGGCAACTCACTAACTACAAGTACCAGATGATGCTACTTAATTTGGGTTGGCAGTGGCTGGGGTAGCAGGACTCGAACCTGCGAATGCCGATACCAAAAACCGGTGCCTTACCACTTGGCTATACCCCAGCAGATTGGTGGCCAGAGAGGGAATCGAACCCCCGACACGGGGATTTTCAATCCCCTGCTCTACCGACTGAGCTATCTGGCCCGTGCCAACGAGGACGTATTTAACTAGAAAGCTTTCCGCGCGTCAACCCTTTTTCTTTCAAAGAGATGGAATGAAGAAAAATCACTGGCTTGGCGGTACGTAGCCTTCAGCCTGGTCAGTATCGCGGTTATCCAGGAAGCGTTCCATCTGCTCCATCAGGTACTCGCGGGTCTTGGGGTCGAGCATGCTGAGATGCTTCTCGTTGATCAGGCGAGTCTGCAGCGCCTGCCACTCCTCCCAGGCCTTCTTGGATACGCTGGCCTGGATCTCCTGGCCTTTCTGGCCAGGCAGCGGCGGAAACGGCAGGGCTTCAAGCTCCTGCTGGTACTTGCGGCAGAACACGGTCTGGCTCATGGGATCACTCCGGGTCTTGCGGGTTGGATGGGCTGGCGAGTCGCGCCAACGACTCTAACAGTGCCTTGACCGGCGCGGCCAAGCCAATGCTGGCCGGCTCGCTGGGGTTATACCAGAGCCCGCCGCCTTCGGTCACGGCAGCCTGTCGGCCGCGTGCGGGCTGCGGGGTAATGGCCAAGCGGAAGTGGCTGAAGGTGTGGTTGAAGGCATTCCAGGCCGGTGCCAGCTCGGCAGCGGGTGCGTGAGCGTCCAGCCAGTCCATCAGGGCCTCGCGGTCATCGAACTGGGGAAAACACCACAGGCCGCCCCACAGGCCCACGGCGGGGCGCTGCTGAAGCAGCACGCGGCCTGTTTCGTCGTGCAGCAGCAGCATGATGGTCGAGCGTTCGGGCAGCGCCTTCTTGGGCTTGGATTCGGGGAAGCGCTTTTCCTGGCCGCGGGCGTGCGCCAGGCACACGTCCTCGAAGGGGCACAGCAAGCAGCTGGGGCTGCCGCGCCGGCACAGGGTGGCGCCCAGGTCCATCATCGCCTGGGTATGGTCGGGCAGGCGTTCATGCGGCGTGTAGCGCTCGGCAAGCGCCCACAGCGGGCGTTCGACCCTGGGCCGCCCCGGCCAGCCTTCCACGGCATGCAGGCGCGTCAGCACGCGCTTGACGTTGCCATCGAGAATCACCGCCCGCTCGCCAGTGCTGATGCTGATGATGGCCCCAGCAGTTGAGCGGCCGATGCCGGGCAGTGCGGCCAAGGCGTCGACGCTGTGCACGGGAAACTCGCCGCCATGCTCGTTCACGACGACCTGAGCGGCCTTGTGCAGGTTGCGCCCGCGAGCGTAATAGCCAAGCCCGGTCCACAGGTGCAGAACCTCGTCCTGCGAAGCGCCAGCCAGGGCGTGCACGTCGGGAAAGCGTTCCATGAAGCGCTCATAGTAGGGAATCACCGTGGCCACCTGCGTCTGCTGCAGCATGATCTCGGAAACCCAGACCCGATAGGGCGTGGTGTTGTGCTGCCAGGGCAAGGTCTTGCGGCCGTATTCGTCGAACCAGGCCATCAGGCGGCGCTGGAACTCCTCGGGCGAGAGATCGATCGGCTCGACGGCCTCGGGGATATCGGTCATGGGCGCTTCGGTCGTGGACAGTTGAGTCATGGATGGTGCCGCTTACAGCAGTGGGCGTGAAGGGTAACCGGCGAACGGGCTTGGGGGTAAAAAAGCGACAAAAAAAAGCGCCGACGATGGGGTCGGCGCAGGACAGGCTTGCATGAAACGTCTCGTCATCAGGGCCGACTCATCACCGGCCGCTCATGACTACTGGAATAGACCCTTTAGGGCGTCACGAAGTTCCCCGGAGGCACCTTCGCCGATACGTTCATCGATACCTTCCAGTGCATCGTCGAGACGTTTCTGGACTTCTTCGCTGGCTTTGGCCTCGACTTCCTGACGGGCGAGGTTGGCCACGGCGTCGCGGAAGGCGCCGCGATCGAAGCGACACCAGTCGGCAGGCGTGCCGGACAGGTCGCCTTCGCAGCGCACCGGCAGCGGCACCTTGGTGAGGCGCGGATTGACCTCGCAGGCGGCGTCGGCGGTATCGACGAAGCGGGCCGCGGCGCGATAGTCCAGGCGTTTGTCGACCAGGCCGACCTTGCCTTCGCCGGTAACCTGGATGCCGGGGATGCTGATATCCAGGTCATCGTTGCGCACTTCCCCGTCGCGGATGTTGAGCGTCGCGCTAGCGCTGTCAAAGCGGGTATCGGGGCTCCATTCGCGGCTGGTCTGCTTGCCTTCGAGCAGCGCCACGGCGGTGCAAAGCTCCTCCGAGACGTTGACATCGAACACCGCGCCGTCGTCGATATTCGCCTTCAGCTGGCCGTTGAGCTTCGCCGGCAGTGCGGCCGCGCTATTGCCGCGGGTGGTCAGCTCGCCGCTAAGATTGAGCTTGCCGCGCAGCGGCGACTCTGCGCCGGTTAGGGCGGCAAGGAAGGGCTCGGCGGCGACATCTTTGACCGTTGGGGCAAAGCGCCAGCGCAGCGGCGACTCGCGTAGGTCGAGCCCGGCGGTGGCGGCAAGGGTGCCGTCGAAGAATCGCGCGTCAAAGCGCTCCAGACGCTGCTGGCCGTTATTGCCGCGGGCCTTGAGCACCACCTGTTCAAGGTCCATTCCCTTCACGGTGAGCCGCTCGAGGGCGAGATCCGCGTTGAGGTCCAGGGCCTTGAGGCTCGCCACCGGTACCAGCTCGCCACCGGCCTGGCTAACAGCCGCGGCACCGGCCTGGCTAGCCTCACCGGAAGCCTGAGCGTTGGACTCACTATCGGCGCTTGCCTGGGCACTGTCGCTGCCTTCTGTGGCCGGCGGCAGGTAGCGATCGAGGTTCAGCACATCGCCCTGCAAATCAAGCGCCAGCGAACGGCCGTCGAGGCCAGCGGACAGCGAGCCGCTGAGGGTGGTGTCGTCCAGCGTCAGGGTCAGGCTCGGCAGGCTGAACCGCTCGAGATTGCCTTCCACAGGGCTAGATATCGCCAGGCTGTCGAGTGCGGCGTCATCGGCGGTCTCTGGCAGACTGCCCAGGCGCTTGAGCCAGGTGCGCAGCGACAGCGGTTCCAGCGCCAGCTGGCCGCGGTACTGCGGGGCGCCGAGCAGCTGTTCGACGCGCAGGTTGCCGCCAAGCTTCAGGCTGTCTTCTCCGCTGAGCTGCCATTCGCTGATGCGCAGGGTCTGCGCTTCGAGATCGGCATCGGCGGCAAAAGTAAGCGACAGCGGCAGCACCTTTTCGCCAAGCGACGGGTGCGACAGGCTGGCCTCCAGGGTGCCGCCTTCCAGCACATAGCGGCCGCTGTTGATGTTGGCCTCGAGGCTAGGAAAGCTGAGGTTGGCCTTCTGCTGCTTACCATCGGTGCCGGCCAACTGGGTGTTGGTATTCAATTTCAGGTCGCTCAGCACGTATTGACCGTCGTCGAGACCAAGCTTCACCCGGCTGTCCAGTTTCATCTGGCTGACCCATTGGGCCTCGGCTTCCCGCGACTGTCCCTCGGGCACCAAGAACGACGCCAGGGTGAAGTCGGCACCGAGCGGGAAGGCCTTGGCAGGATTGACGTTGCTGCCGCTGATATTCAGGGAATCAATGTGCCAGGCATGGCCGCCCTGGCGGTCGGTATAGCGAATGCTGCCATTGGTGAGGTCCACGCGGGCAATGTCGAGCGCCACCGCCACGCCGTTCTCGCCACTCAGACCACCGGGCAGCGCAGAAGAGGAATCGCTGGTCGTCTCACTGGCGCTTTCGCTGTTTGTCTGTGTCTGTGCTTCGGCGACGACTGAGGAAGTCGCGCCGTCGCTGGCCGCCTGCTCCTGCTGACGTGCGAGCCGGTCAACCAGGGTCTGCCAGTTGCCGCGGCCTGCGGCGTCGCGCTTGAGATTCAGACGCATGCCGTCAAGGTTCAAGCCGTCGATGGCCACATGGCCGGATAACAACGGCGCGAAGGCCAGGCTGACCTCGGCCTGATCGAAGGCCAGGAAGGCCTGCTCGTTTTCGGGCTGGTCCGGGAGACGGGCTTCGGCATCGGCCACGCTGAGCCCCAGGCGCGGATAGAAGGACCAGGCCAGCGGCCCATCCAGCTCAAGCTCCAGGCCGCTCTGATCGCGTACCACCTGCACCAAGTGTGGCTTCAGGTCTTCGGGGTCGAAGAAGGTCGTGATATAGACCACTGCACCCACCACTACCAAGCCCAGTATCCCTACCACTGCTAGCAGCGTACGTAACAGTGCTCTCATCCTTTACCTCCTAGTGAAGCCTTGGGGTCCATTTCGTAGTGCTCACCGCCTGCGACCAGCCTGAAGCCCATTTTCTTGAGCAGCAACTCATCACCCAACAGCAGCGTCGAGGTCGCAACCCGCAGCAGGCAGCCATCGCGCAGGGCCTGCTGGCAGATCAGCGTCACCAGCCGAGAAGCCACGCCACGGCGTCTGGTGGTCTTGCGAATACACAGGTTAGAAAGCCACCAGGCATCGTCGACGACATTCATCGCCACGGCGCCGAGCAGGCGATCATTGAAGCGTCCACAGCAGAAGGTACCCTGTCGTGCAAACTGATCGCGAATGTAGTCATCCGGCGGCAGCGGCAGCCGCTCGGCGGGCACGTCGGCGTAGATACGGGCAAGATCGAGGGCGAGCTGCGGGTCCCGTTCCCATTCGGCCTTGGTAACCTTTAGCAGGGTAACCGGCATTGACGTTTCTCCTTGGCTAACGGGGCAACCCGACAATATCCCGCATTGTAGCGGATGGGGGGCGCGATTCACTATAATGGCTGGCTCGACCTCCGTCGCTCTGGCGTGCGACGGCGTTTCACCGCAATGCGCTCAGCGCAGGAGTACAGCCATCATGACCCAGCGTACCGCCACGGTTTCCCGCGATACCAAGGAAACGCAGATCACGGTAAGCGTGAACCTCGATGGCAAGGGCGAGCTCAACTGCGAGACCGGCGTGCCCTTTCTCGACCATATGCTCGACCAGGTGGCGCGCCACGGGCTGATCGACCTCGACATCAAGGCAGTGGGCGATCTGCATATCGACGCTCACCACACCGTCGAGGATCTCGGCATCACACTGGGCCAGGCCTTCGCCAAGGCCATCGGCGACAAGCGTGGCATCTACCGCTATGGCCACGCCTATGTGCCGCTGGACGAAGCGCTTTCCCGCGTGGTCGTGGATTTCTCCGGCCGCCCGGGCCTGTTCATGAATGTCGAATTCACTCGCGGCAGCCTCGGCACGCTGGACACCCAGCTGTTCTGGGAGTTTTTCCAGGGCTTCGTCAATCACGCCCAGGTGACCCTGCACATCGACAACCTGAAGGGCTTCAACGCTCACCATCAGGCAGAGACCATCTTCAAGGCCTTCGGCCGCGCGCTGCGCATGGCTACCGCCGAGGATCCACGCATGGCCGGCCAGATGCCGTCCACCAAAGGCAGCCTGTAAGCTGTCATGATGGCATGATGATGCCTCTTCGCCTCTCAGGCCGCCAGGCAACTCACTCGGCCACTTACTCGACAAGGAGCGCAGCATGACCATTGCCGTCATCGATTATGGAATGGGCAATTTGCACAGCGTCGCCAAGGCCCTGGAGCACGTCACCCATGAAAACGTGGTGGTGACCCGCGATGCCCGCCGTATCCGTGGCGCCACCCGGCTAGTGCTGCCCGGCCAGGGAGCGATCCGCGACTGCATGGGCGAGCTGGAGCGCAGCGAGGTCAAGGGCCTGGTGCAGGAGCTGCTGACTGACGGCGACAAGCCGCTGCTGGGAATCTGCGTCGGCCAGCAGATGCTGCTCGATGAGAGCGAAGAGAATGGCGGCGTGACCTGCCTGGGCTTTCTGCCGGGCCGCGTGCGTCGCTTCCCCATCGACCTGCGCGATGCACAAGGCGAGCGCCTCAAGGTGCCGCACATGGGCTGGAACCGCGTGACCCAACGCCACGACCATCCCCTGTGGGAAGGCATCGAGGATGGCGATCGCTTCTATTTCGTGCACAGCTACTACGTCGATGCCGCCAAGGATGCCGATGTCTTCGGCACCACCGAATACGGCGGCGTCACTGCGCATGTAGCGGTGGGTCGCGGACCGGTCTTCGCCACCCAGTTCCACCCGGAAAAGAGCTCGGCGGCGGGCCTGCGCCTGCTCGAGAACTTCGTGCAGTGGACGCCCTGACCGCCCCCCGTTTACGCATCACCTTCATTCGCGCCCCGCAAGGCGCCCACGAGGACACGACATGCTGGTAATTCCCGCCATCGATCTCAAGGACGGCAAGTGCGTTCGCCTGAAGCAGGGCCGGATGGATGACTCCACTACCTATGGCGATGACCCGGTGGCCATGGCGGCCCGGTGGGTCGAGGCCGGCGCTCGCCGCCTGCACCTGGTCGACCTCAATGGCGCCTTCGAGGGTGCCCCGGTCAACGGCGAGGCGGTCACCGCCATCGCCCGCGCCTACCCGGACCTGCCGATCCAGATCGGCGGCGGCATTCGCAGCGCCGACACCATCGAGCACTATCTGGAAGCCGGAGTGTCGCACGTGATCATCGGCACCAAGGCAGTCAAGGAACCGGCCTTCGTCACCGAGATGTGCCGCGCCTTCCCGGGCCATGTGATCGTCGGCCTGGACGCCCGCGACGGCTTCGTGGCCACCGACGGATGGGCCGAGGTCTCCGCCATCAAGGCGACCGACCTGGCCAAGCGCTTCGCCGATGATGGCGTGTCCTCGATCGTCTACACCGACATCGCCCGCGACGGCATGATGCAGGGCGTCAACGTCGAGGCCACCGCCGAGCTAGCCCGCCACGGCGGCCTGCCGGTCATCGCTTCCGGCGGAGTCACCAACCTCGAGGATCTGCGGGCCCTGGCCAAGGTCGCCGACGACGGTATCCTCGGCGCCATCACCGGCCGCGCCATCTACGAGGGCAGCCTGGACCTCGCCGAGGCCCAGCGTCTGTGCGACGAACTCGCCGGCGCTGCTGCCACTCAATCATAAGCGGAGGGCTGACTCATGGGACTCGCTAAACGCATCATCCCCTGCCTAGATGTCGACGCCGGGCGCGTTGTCAAAGGCGTCAACTTCGTTGGCATCCGCGATGCCGGCGACCCGGTGGAAATCGCCAAGCGCTACAATCAACAGGGTGCCGACGAGATTACCTTTCTCGACATCACGGCAAGCCATGAAGACCGCGGCACCACCGTCGAGATGGTCGAACGCATTGCCGGCGAGGTGTTCATCCCGCTGACCGTGGGCGGTGGCATTCGTACCTGCGACGATATCCGCACCATGCTCAATGCCGGTGCCGACAAGGTGTCGATCAACACCGCGGCGGTAAGCAATCCGGAATTCGTCTATGAAGCGACCCAGCGTTTCGGCAGCCAGTGCATCGTGGTGGCCATCGACGCCAAGCGGGTCTCCGCCGAAGGCGAGACGCCGCGCTGGGAGATCTTCACCCACGGCGGGCGCAAGCCGACCGGCCTTGACGCGGTGGAGTGGGCGCAGAAGATGGTGGAACTGGGCGCCGGGGAGCTGCTGCTGACCAGCATGGACCGCGACGGCACCAAGATCGGCTTCGACAATGAGCTGACCCGCGCCATTTCCGATGCGGTGTGCGTGCCGGTGATCGCCTCCGGCGGCGTGGGCACCCTGGACCACCTGGTCGAGGGCGTCACCAAGGGCCGGGCCGATGCGGTACTGGCCGCCAGCATCTTCCACTTTGGCGAATACAGCATCCCCGATGCCAAGCGCTACATGGCGGACCAGGGTATCGAGATGCGACTTTGAGGACGCCATGATGCCTGCTCAGCGCCAAGGCCTGGCGACTCAAGTCCGGCGGACGCGCATCGGACACTATGCGCTGGCGCTGCTGCTAACGGGCCTGCTCGCGCCTTCATTCGCTCAGGCCGAAGGGTTCTTCACCTACGATCATGGCCTGGTACAGACCAGCCTGTGGACCGCGCATTACTCGACTAATGAAGACGATGACGAGGAGTACAACAACCAGCAGAACCTGATCGGCTTGGAGGTCCACAACCCCGAGCGCTGGTTCACTGGTGCGGCCTGGTTGAAGAACTCCTTCGACCAGCCGATCTGGTACTTCTATGCCGGTCGCGAGTTTCCTCTCTGGCAGCCCAGCGAAGACCTGGAAGTGCGCGCCAAGCTCACCGCCGGCGGGCTGCGTGGCTATGACGGCGACAAAAAGGACAAGATTTCCTATAACAGCCTCGGCATCGCCCCGGCGATTCTCCCCACCATAGGCGCGCGCTGGGGCCGATTCGAAGCCGATATGCTGCTGTTCGGCACCGCAGGCGCGATGTTCAATGCCGGGGTCCGTTTCTAGCTTTTAGCTTGTAGCCTCACGCCTCTAAATTCGGGGCTGCTCGCCGTGGCAGCCCTCTCCCTTCGCTCTCCCGGCACTCTTCTCGTTAGTCGAGGGTGAGCCCCAGGTTGCTCACCCCACCGTTACGCCCCAGGCGCTTGAGCGCCTTGAGGGCGTCGCGATCCAGGTCGACTTCCTCGACCGCTTCCAGCACCGCATCCTGAAAGTCGCGCTCATCCGCCATCAGCTCGTGCTCGCGGATCAGCGCCGCCAGCCGCGTTGCGTCTTCCTCGCCTTCGCTTACCTCGATGAAGGCCCGCACGCCGCTGAGTGACGCGCGGCTGACTTCCAGCACCGCCTCGGGCGCTTCGCCGCGCAGGGTGTCGAGCATCGCCGAGATCGCCATCACCGCTTCCAGGGCGCGCCGGGCACCGAAGCTGTCGTCATCGACCGGCGGCTCGAGCTCGGCGAGCTTCTCCGCCTGACGGTCGAAGTCGATCTTGGCGCCTTTCACCGTCAGGTGCTCCCAGATCAGATCGAGGATGCTGCGCAGCGCCGCAGGATCGCCGACTTCGGCATGGTCGGCATAGAGGGCGTAGTTGGGCATCAGGCGCTCGCCCAGGGCGGCCATGAAGGCCAGGCGGCGGCGGGCGTCGAGGTTCGTCAGGCGGGCATTGAAGCCGCCGGCAGGTTGGGTCATGGAGTCTCCTGGAAACAGGTGGGAAAGACGACAAGCAAGCGTCAGTGATGGGATCTTTATGAGTCGTTAAGCAAAGAGGCCGCCGCCTTTTCTCAGGGCCAGAGCAGGTCGGCCGGGACCTTGCCCCGCGCATCGAACACCACGCCCTCGGCGCGTAGCTTCTCGCGCTGGCGAACGGCGCCACCATGCTCGGTGACGCGCCGGCTGGCATTGATCACTCGATGCCAGGGCAAGCCGTGTCCCTCCGGCAGGTGGCGCATGGCGCCACCGACCATGCGCGCCGTGGCACCCTCCGTCATCTTGGCCACGCTGCCATAGGTGGTAACGCGGCCCTCCGGAATCTGGGCGACGATGGTATAGATCTGCTCGAGTACGGCGCTGCTGGCCATGCTCCCTCCCCTGGTCGTGTGCCTGTTAGCGTAATGCCCGTCACGTGTTGAGCATGCCGGAATTAGCGTAACTGGCTAACCGCATCTTATTGCCGTTGCCTAACGGGCGCTGGACGCCTCGGCCCTGAGCCGGTCATCATAACGCCATGCATATCTACTTTCTTCAGCATGCTGCGGGCCTGGGCCCGGCCCGCTTCGCCGACTGGCTGGACAGCATGGGACACAGCCACAATCGCTGCCACCTCTACGCTGGCGAGGCGCCGCCGCGTCTCGCCGACTGCGACGCGCTGGTACTGCTCGACGGCGATCTTGCCATCGATGATACCGCGACTCATCCCTGGCTCGCTCGCGAGAAGAAGCTGTTGGCCCGCGCGCTGAAGAGCGGCAAGCCAGTGCTGGGCGTCGGCATGGGGGCACGGCTGATCGCCGAGGGGCTGGGGGCCATCGTTTCCCGCGGCACCTACCCGGCCCTTGGCTGGCAGCGGATCGAACTCGCCCCGGAGAGCCCCTTCGACCTGCCCGAGACCTTCGAGGCCTTCAGCTGGCAGCGCGATATCTTCGGCCTGCCCGACGGTGCCCTACCGCTGGGCGGCAGCGAGGCGAGCCCGCTGCAGGGCTTCGCCTGTGACCGGGGCCGGGTGGTGGCCTTGCAGTGTCATCTGGAAGCCACCGACACCAGCATCTCGGCGCTCTTCGAACATCTCGCGGCGCGTACGCAGGCAGGCGCCAGCCCTCTGGAAGGTCGCTACGTGCAGGCCGCCGAGACCATTCTTGCCGACACGCGGCGCGTCGACCATCAGGCGGCGCTACTCGACCGGCTGATGGTGCAGTGGCTACGCAGCGTGTCGCGCTGACCAGTCCTTGGCGAACTCCAGGCAACTCTCCCAGTCCCCCACATGCA
Organism: Onishia taeanensis; assembly: GCF_013349955.1. Classification (GTDB taxonomy): domain Bacteria; phylum Pseudomonadota; class Gammaproteobacteria; order Pseudomonadales; family Halomonadaceae; genus Onishia; species Onishia taeanensis_B. Next base: position 157,300 of record NZ_JABVXC010000008.1, read on the forward strand.
GGAAGGTATGCGGGTGCTTCTCGAGCTGATGGCGATACAGCGGATCGTAGTATTCGGTGAGCAGCGGCCCCAGCCAGGCCTCATGCGCTTGGCGGTTGCCACGCTCGTGCTCGCGAAAGGCCAGCTCCTGCAGGCGCTGCAGGCGTTGCAGACGCGCCAGCCCCAGGCGCTTGCGTAGCCGACCCAAGGCGGTGGAAAGCTGCTTGCGCATCAGCGCCCAGCCGAGCCAGTCGCCATATTGGCCCTGATACAGCGCCCAGAGATCGTCGATGTAGTCCTTGCGAATCTGCGCCAGCCGCCAGTCCAGGGGCATCTCGACGCGGATACGCGGTGCCTTTTCCATGCCACGCCAGAAGATCAGCGGCACATTGGCTATGCCGATGTGGCGCGACTCGTCCTCGAGCACGATCGAGCCCTGTGGCTGCTGTAGATTCAACAACCCCATGCCGATGGCGTGCTCGAAGTCGATCTGGCTGGGCGCCGGCATCGGGTGGCGACCGAAAGCCGACCCCTTGTGGCGAGCACACCCCTCGAGGTCGAGCCCCTGACCAAGACCATTGATCAGCGGCGTCTTGGCCGAGCCAGTCAACCCACTGACGACCAGTATCGGACGCTCGCTGGCGGCATCGACATGATCGCAAATCAACCTGCGCATGGCCTTCCAACCACCGCGCATGCGAGGGCGCTCAATGCCGGCATCCCAAAGCCACTGCTGGGCGGTCTGCGAGCGCAGCCCGCCGCGAAAACAATAGAGCAGCGCATCGGGATGCTGCCGGAGCTCCTGCTGCCAGGCGGCCACCCGGGCGCGCTTGATGCCTCCTGCGACCAGCCGTTGACCAAGCTCAATGGCCGCCTGCTGGCCCTGCTCGGCGTAGGCGATGCCGACCCGGTGGCGCTCTTCGTTATCCATCAGCGGCAGATTGACGGCCCCGGGCAGCCCACCCTGGGCGAACTCGACAGGTGCACGCACGTCGATCAAGCGGCGGCGCTGACGCAGCATGTCAAGGCTGGGGTCTACCTGAGGCAGGTTCATCCTGTCACCTCTAGGCGGGTGGTGCCGTGGGCGGCGACGATCTCGCCGCAGGGGGCAAGGCTCAGGCCATGGGCACGGCCGGCCCGCTCGATATCATCGGCCCAGGAGGGGTGCACGGCCAGTAGCAGGCCGCCGGAGGTCTGGGGGTCGCAGAGCCACTGCCAGTGGGCTTCATCCATCACCGGCAGCCGCTCGCCGAGCGCCTCACGGTTGCGCCGGGTGCCCCCCGGCACGGCGCCAAGACGCCGGTAATGCTCGGCCTCGGCGAGCCGCGGCAGGCGCTTGAAGTCGAGCCTGGCCGCCACGCCGCTGGCCTCGCAGATCTCGCTCAGATGGCCAGCGAGGCCGAAGCCGGTCACATCGGTCATGGCATGTACGCCCTTGATCCGTGCGAAGTCGGCGCCGATGCGGTTGGAGGCGAGCATGGCCTCACGCGCCAGCCCCTGGTGGCCGGGTTTGACCAGTCCCTGCTTCTCGGCGGTGGTCAGAAGGCCGACCCCGAGCGGCTTGGTCAGGTACAGAAGATCGCCGACCTCGGCGCCCTTGTTGAGGATCAGGTGTTCGAGATCCACCAGGCCATTGACGGCCAGGCCGAAAATCGGCTCCGGTGAATCGATCGAGTGCCCGCCGGCCAGCGCCATGCCGTGCTCGCGGCAGACTGCCTGGGCACCGGCTACCACATCGCCGGCGACATGGGCGCCGAGCTTGTCCAACGGCCAGCCGAGGATGCCCAGCGCCATTACTGGATCGCCACCCATGGCATAGACGTCGCTGATGGCGTTGATGGCGGCGATGCGGCCGAAGTCGAAGGGATCATCGACGATCGGCGTGAAGAAGTCGGTGGTGGCGATCATGCCTCGCCCGTCGCCCAGATCGTAGACGGCGGCATCCTCGCGGCCTTGATTGCCGACGATCAACCGCGAGTGACTGGTAGCGGGCCCCGCTTTGGCGAGGATGCCATCGAGGACGTCGGAGGCAATCTTGCAGCCACAGCCCGCGCCGCGGCTGTATTCGGTCAGACGAATCGCACTCATCACCATCTCCTTTCTGAAGGCGTGTTCAATATCGGGCGCCGGCCGTCATGGGGGCCTCGACCAAGAGGGCCTATCGACCAAGAGGAGCTATCGATCAAGGGCCGGCATCACAGCGCCTCTAGGGCGTCGGCCAGCTTGTCGACGGCGACCACTTCCATGCCGGGCGGCGAGGTTTTGGGAGCGTTGCCGCGGGGCACGATGGCGCGCTTGAAGCCGTGCTTGGCGGCCTCGACGATGCGCTCCTGGCCGCTCGGCACCGGGCGGATTTCACCGGAGAGCCCGACCTCGCCGAATACCACCAGCTCACGCGGCAGCGGGCGGTTCTGCAGGCTCGAAACCACTGCTAGCAGCACAGCAAGGTCGGCGCTGGTCTCCAGCACCTTGACCCCGCCGACAACGTTGAGGAAGACGTCCTGATCCCCCGTGAAGAGCCCGCCATGCTTGTGCAGCACCGCCAGCAGCATCGACAGCCGGTTGCCGTCGAGGCCCACGGCGATGCGGCGCGGGTTCCCCAGCGGCGAGTCGTCGAGCAGCGCCTGCACCTCGACCAGGATCGGCCTCGTACCCTCCCAGACCACCATCACCAGGCTGCCAGAGGCCTGCTCCTCGCTACGCGACAGGAAGATGGCGCTGGGATTCTTCACTTCCTTCATGCCGTGTTCGAGCATGGCGAAGACGCCGAGCTCGTTGACCGCGCCGAAGCGGTTCTTCTGGCCGCGCAGGGTGCGAAAGCGTGAGTCGGCACCGCCCTCGAGCAGTAATGAGGCATCGATCATATGCTCGAGCACCTTGGGGCCAGCCAGGCTGCCGTCCTTGGTGACGTGCCCTACCAGCAACAGCACGGTGTTGGACTGCTTGGCGAAGCGGGTCAGCGCCGCGGCGGACTCTCGCACCTGGGCCACACCGCCCGGGGCCGAGGCGATGTCCTCGAGGTGCATGGTCTGGATGGAGTCGATGATCAGCACCTCTGGGCGCTCACGCTCGGCAACGCCGAGAATCGTCTCGACGCTGGTCTCGGCGAGCATCTTGAGGCCTTGAGTCGGCAATTGCAGCCGGTGGGCGCGCATCGCCACCTGAGACAGCGATTCCTCGCCGGTGACGTAAAGCGAAGAGCGTTCCTGAGCCAGCTTGCAGGCGGTCTGCAGCAACAGGGTAGATTTGCCGGCGCCGGGATGGCCGCCCAGCAACACCGCCGAGCCCGGCACCAGGCCACCGCCCAGCACTCGGTCGAACTCACCGAAGGTAGAGGAAAGCCGGGGCACCTCGGTCAGGTCTACCGACGCCAGATCGGTGACATCCCGGGAAACGCCGCCGGCATAGCCGCTGCGCCCGCCACTGGCGCTGGGCGCAGCGCCGGGACGAGCCGGTGCCAAGCGCACCTCGCTCAGCGAGTTCCACTCGCGACAGCTGGTGCACTGGCCCTGCCACTTGCGATATTCGGCACCGCACTCGGTGCAGACGAACGCGCTCTTCGCTTTGGCCATGCCAGGCTCCACCGAATAAAAGGCCCTATTCTACCAGCCGGGGCACGCGATGCGACGTATGCGCCCGAGGCGTTGGGCAAAACAGGGGCGGCCGAAAGAAACACCATACGAAAAGAGGCGGCCCACGCGGGCCGCCTCTTCACATGCTACTGACGCTGCCTGACTTACTGGCTGGCACTCTGGCGCTTGAGCTGCAGCATGTCGCGGTTCTGGAAGCGCCGACGCTGGGGATCGATCAGCTCAAGGGTATTCGGATCAATCTTGAGGAAGTAGTAGATCTGTCCCTCGCCTTGGGGCGTAAGCTCGTAGACGGTAGCCTCGGGGTCGACCGGGGTACCGGTGAGCACGCTCCACTGGCCGGTATAGGTCTCGTCCGGCGGATTCTGCGGATGCTCACGATAGCTAGCATTCAGGTTGAAGGTGCGGTCAGCGGCCGCACCATCTTCGGTGCCATCGAGCTCGACATCGATATCGATGCCGGCACAGTTACGACAAGGCAGTGTGCCCTCGTAATGCGCCATTTGATCAATGACTTCCCCATCGGTCTGATCCATCTGACCGGTGGCACAGCCTGCCAGAGAGGCAAGCATGAAGGTCCCGGCCAGCAGCGTCCTAATCTGCATGTATTTCTCCTAGCTGTGAGACACGCGCCGCGACGGCGACGGTTGTCTCACAGCATAACGTCAAGTGGCGCCGACGGACAGTCACGCGACTCTCCCGTAGCCCCCCAAAAGCAACTCTTTGCAGGTGCCGCTTACCGATGCAGCATCCTAGGCGTGCGATGCGCGTCCCGCGATACGCTCACCACTCTTGCTTGCTCGCCTCGGATCAGCCGGCACCCGGCTGGCGGGACGGGCTCGCCTGCTCGAAGGCAGGCAGCCCACGACAGTGCTCGGCGATGGCGCGCAAGCGCGGATAGGCGGAGAGATCACAGTCGAAGCGCTCAGCGTTATAGACCTGGGGTACCAGACAAATATCGGCAAGGGTTGGCGTATCGCCGTGACAACAAAGGCCAGTCTGCTCGCTTTCGAGCAGGGCTTCGAGCGCCGTGAAGCCCTCTGCCACCCAGTGGCGATACCAACCAAGCTTGGCATCTTCATCCAGTTCGAGATCGCCGATCAGATATCTGAGCACCCGCAGGTTGTTGAGCGGATGGATGTCGCTTGCGATCAGTTGGGCAAGTCCGCGCACCCGCGCACGACCGGTGGCACCCTCCGGTAGCAGGGCCGGCGACGAGGGGTAGCGCTCATCAAGATACTCACAGATAGCCAGCGACTGGGTCAGCCACTCGCCGTCGTCGGTCTCGAGCACCGGCACCAACCCTTGCGGGTTGATCGCCCGGAAGCTCCCCTCGCGCTGGGCACCGCCGGCCAGATTGACCGGCACCTGGGCGACCTCGAGCCCCTTTAGGTTCAGGGCAATACGCACCCGATAGGCCGCCGAGGAGCGGTAATAGCCATAAAGCGTCATGGTCTTTTTCCTCTCGGTCACCCGCTCACCGCGGCCGGTACTCGACTACCTGCTGGTCAATGGCGCCGAAGATGCTCTGACCGTCGCGGTCGAACATCTCGATGCGCACTCGATCGCCGAAGCGCATGAAGGGCGTCTTCACCTCGTCGTACAGGATCTTCTCGACCATGCGCACCTCGGCTAGGCAGCTGTAGCCAACGCCGCCGTCACGCATCGGCTTGCCCGGCCCGCCGTCGGCATCCGGGTTGGAGACGGTGCCGGAGCCGATCACCGTTCCGGCGCCGAGGTGGCGCGTGCGGGCAGCGTGGGCGACGAGTTCGTGGAAGCCGAAGATCATGTCAGGGCCAGCCTCGGGTACGCCGAAGGCGTCGTCGTTGAGGTGGACGCTAAGCGGCAGGTGCACGCGACCACTCTGCCAGGCCTCCCCCAGCTCGTCCGGGGTCACGGCAACCGGCGAGAAGCTGGAGGCCGGCTTGGCCTGGAAGAAGCCGAACCCCTTGGCAAGCTCGCCGGGAATCAGGCCGCGCAGGCTGACGTCATTGACCAGCATGATCAGCTTGATGTGGCCTGAGGCGGTCTCCGGGGTCACCGTCATGGGCACGTCATCGGTGATCACCGCGATCTCGCCCTCGAAGTCGATGCCGTGTTCCTCGCTGATCGCCTCGATGTCCTCGGTCGGCGCCAGGAAATGGTCGCCACCGCCCTGATACATCAGCGGATCGGTCCAGAAGGTCTCGGGCATTTCGGCACCGCGCGCCTGGCGTACCAACTGCACGTGATTGAGATAGGCAGAACCATCGGCCCATTGATAGGTCCGCGGTAGCGGCGAATGCAGGGCGGCCATCTCGAGGGCGAAATCGCCCTCGGCAGTGCCGGCGTTGAGCTCGGCATAGCGTGCCTCGAGGCGCGGGGCCAGCGTATCCCAGTCCTCGATGGCCTGCTGCAGGGTCGCCGCGATGTCGGTAGCCCGCACGGCGCGGGTCAGGTCACGGGAAACCACGACCAGTTCGCCGTCGCGGCCGCTGTTCAGGGTGGCAAGTTTCATGGCAAAGATCCTTTGGTGAGGGTGATGCGTTGAATAGGAGCTCGGGTATCGCCGTAGCTGCCTCTCGCAGCTCAGGGAGCTGTCGGGTCGAAATGAGAGGCAAGGCCCTTCCAGACGTCGACGTAGTCTCGCTGACGAAAATCGGCGGCAAGCGCCGTCTCGGTCGGCTGGAAGACGTAGCGACTCTCGAACATGAAGGCCAGGGTCTCGCCCTGATACTGCGGGGACAGTTCAGCGACACTGGCGGCCTCAAAGGTCGCGGCGTCGGGGCCATGGGGCGACATGCAGTTGTGCAGGCTGGCACCGCCGGGGGAGAAGCCCTCCGCCTTGGCATCGTAGACACCCTCGATCAGCCCCATGAACTCGCTCATCAGGTTGCGATGGAAGTACGGCGGACGGAAGGTCTGTTCGGCGACCATCCAGCGCGGCGGGAAGATCACGAAATCGAGATTGGCCATGCCCGGGGTATCGGAAATGGATGTCAGCACGGTGAAGATCGAGGGGTCCGGGTGGTCGAAACTCACCGAATTAACGGTATTGAAGCGCGCCAAGTCGTACTTGTAGGGAGCGTAATTGCCGTGCCAGGCCACCACGTCCAGCGGCGAATGATCGAGCTGGGTCGCCCAGAGGCCACCGCCGAACTTGGCCACCAGCTCGCTATCGCCCGTCATATCTTCATAGGCGGCAACCGGGCTCAGGAAGTCTCGCGGATTAGCTAGACCGTTGGCGCCAATCGGCCCAAGACCTGGCAGCTCCATTGGGCTTCCGTAATTCTCGGCGACATAGCCCCTGGCCGCGTCACAGCCGTCTGCCAGCCGCACCTGGAACTTGATGCCGCGGGGGATGACCGCGATTTCGCCGGGCGAGATCGCCAGCACGCCAAGCTCGGTGCGCAGCTCCAGAGCGCCCAGTTGCGGCACGATCAGAAGCTCGCCGTCGGCGTCGTAGAAGAAGCGCTCGGTCATGTCACGGTTGCAGGCATAAAGGTGCACGCCGCAACCAACCTGGGCCGCTGCATCGCCGTTGGCAGCGATGGTCTCGAGGCTATCGATGAAGTCGGTGGGCGCATCGGGCAGCGGCATCGGGTCCCAACGCATCTGGTTGGGGTCGGCCTGACCGGCCACTGGCGCGGTGACAACCCGCCCTTGCGGTAACCGACGATAGGCACTCTGCGCCACCGAGGGACGGATGCGATACAGCCAGCTTCTCAGGTTTTGATGGCGCGGTGAGGTAAAAGCCGAGCCGGTCAGCTGCTCGGCATAGAGCCCATAGGGGCAGCGCTGAGGCGAGTTCTGCCCCTGCGGCAGCGCACCCGGCAGTGCTTCGCTTGCGAAGTGGTTACGGAAACCGCTTTGATAGGAAAGCTCATTCGATGACGCAGACATACTCCTGGCCTCGTGGTGATCGTGTGATGGCTGTCACAGTGCGGGGCCTCTTGGGCCCGACAACCGGAACAACTGGTTTCATATGAAACTATATGCTCAAATGAAAGCACAGCTCAACCGTCTACTCAATATCCACCAAGGTCTTATAGGTTCAGGATGCCCAACGTTCGCTCAGGTACAACGAGATCGTTGCAGATGATCCGTTCTGCCTGACCGCCGGCTGACGCATAATGGCTGAACCGGGGCCGTCAGGCAGTTTTCCACTCACACACGCCCCGCTTTCACACGCATTCGTCAGCGCACACCACTTGTCGGCGAACATCAGGAGACAAGCCATGTCCACCCGCTCACATAACCCTAAACTCCCCGACTCTGCACCTGAGGACTCTGCTAGCAACGACTTTGCTATCGACGGCGCTGCTGCCCCCGATAGTGCACCATGTGAGCAACGGCCCGAGCTCGACCTCGGCCAGTTCCTGCCCTACCGGCTGAACAGCCTGGCGGATCGCATCAGTCAGGCACTGTCGAGGATCTACGGCGAGCGGTTCGGCATCACCATTGCCGAGTGGCGGGTGCTGGCCTGGCTCAGCCATCGCGAGGAGCTCACCGCCAAGCAGATAGGTGAGCATACCCGGATGGACAAGGCCAAGGTGTCGCGGGCCATTCAGGCACTGGAAGGCCGGGCCTTGATCCGACGCACCCAGTCGGCGCAGGACCAGCGGGTGCACTATCTGCATCTGACTCAAGAGGGCGAGGCGTTGCTCAGTGAGCTGATTCCCCAGGCACGAGCCTGGGAGGCCGAGCTATTGGCAACGCTTTCTTCAGGAGAGTATCGCGACCTGCTGAACACCATGAGCAAGCTGGAGCGGCAGCTCACTCGCCTGGAGCGCTGACCCGACCTAGCCGGCTGCTGCCGGAGTGACCAGCTGATAGCTGAACACCAGCCCAAGCACGAGCGGCATCACGATCAGGCTACCCAAGTTGCCGATCAGCACCAGAGAAGCGACCTTGTGGGGCTCCTGGCGATATTGCTCGGCGACCAGGTAGTTGAGCACCGCCGGGGGCAACGCGGCGAATACCCACAGGCTAGCCGCCTGCAGGCCGGACAGGTCGAGCCAGATGATCATCGGTGCTGCCAGCACCAGGCCGCTGAGCGGGCACAGCACGGCGCCAAGTACGCCGGTTTTCCAGTCGCTAAAGTCGATATCGAGCATCCGCACGCCAAGAGCGAACAGCATCAGCGGAATGCAGACGCCGCCGAGCATATCAAGGGCTTCAAGCAGCCAGCTCGGCAGGGGGATACCGCCGAGATTGAAGGCCAGACCGGCAAGGCTCGCCAGCACGATGGGCATGCGCAGCAGCCGCCACAGCGGGGTGTGCGGGCTGAGCATATAGAGCCCCACCGAGAAGTGCAGCAGCATCTCGACGATGAACAGCACCACGGCGGCGGGTAGGGCCTGGTCGCCGAAGGCCAGCACGATCAGCGGAATGCCCATGTTGCCCGAGTTGTTGAACATCATCGGCGGCAGGAAGGTCTTCAGGTCGAGCCTTAGCCAGCGGGTCAGTGGCCACAGCACCAGGCCGGAACCCAGCACCACCACTGCAGCAGCCAAGGCCAGGGACGCATAGTCCTGAAGCGGCGCCTGCTGGTCGGCCAGCACGGCGAACACCAGCATGGGCACGAACAGCTCCATGTTGAGGGTATTGAGGCCGCGGATGTCGGGGCTACGATAACGTCCATAGAGAGTGCCGCAGCCGGCGATCAGAAAGACCGGCAGCAGGGTGGCTAGAATCTGCGCAATCATCGTGAACTCCTGAATTAGCCTTGCAACACTAGCATGGCCGCCGCTTGCGAAGGGCCGTCAGGCGCGTCACCATGACCAAAGTCCCATCCCCACCTTGAAATGCGAGTGCCCATGAGCAAGTTCTGGAGCCCCGGCGTCAGCGAACTGACGCCCTATACCCCGGGTGAGCAGCCGCGCGAGCGCCTGATCAAGCTGAACACCAACGAGAACCCCTATCCGCCGGCGCCGGGCGTCGAGCAGGTGCTGCGCGATTACCCGATCGACCATCTGCGTCTCTACCCGGACCCGGACTCTCGAGCGCTACGCGAGGCACTGGCCAAGGAGCACGGCGTCGAGGTCGAACAGGTATTCGTCGGCAATGGCTCCGATGAAGTACTCGCTCTGGCCTTTCAGGCCTTCTTCCGCCAACCCCTGCCGTTGACGATGCCCGCCATCAGCTACAGCTTCTATCCGGTATATTGCCGCCTGTATGGCGTCGACTATCGCACCGTGGCACTGGGAGATGAGTGGCAGGTGCCGCTGGAGGCCTTCGATCCCCAGAGCGGCGGCATCATCTTCGCCAACCCCAATGCACCGACCGGCCACGGCCATGGACGCGACACCATCGCCGCGCTGCTCGAGCGCGTCACCGAGTGCGTGGTGCTGGTCGACGAAGCCTACGTGGACTTCGGTGGCGAAAGTGCCGTGCCACTGGTCGAGCGCTATCCCAACCTGCTGGTGACCGGCACCTTTTCGAAATCCAGAAGTCTCGCCGGCCTGCGCCTGGGCTATGCCATCGGCTCACGAGAATTGGTCGAAGGCCTGGAGCGTATCAAGAACTCCTTCAACTCCTATCCAGTCGACAGCCTGGCCAGTGCCATCGGCGTTGCAGCCCTCGAGGACAAGGCCTACTTCGAGGCCTGTCGCGAACAGGTGATCACTACCCGCGAGCGCACCCATCATCGCCTTGGCGAGCTCGGCTTCGAGGTTCTGCCCTCCCAGACCAACTTCCTGCTGGTCCACCACCCCGACCATGAGGCCGCCCAGCTGTTCGTCGGCCTCCGCGAGCGCAGCATCCTGGTACGCCACTTCAATACCGAGGCACTGCGCGACTTCATGCGCATTTCCATTGGCACCGAAGATGAAATGAACAGCCTGATCGAAGCCATGGAAGCCATGATCCGCTAGGCCAGCCACTCAACGAATGGTGCAGGCATAAACGACATCGCCCCGGCAGCCGTATGGCAACCGGGGCGAATTTTTTAAGGCTGGCGACCAGAAGAGGCCTGCAACGACGGGAAACGATCACGACCAACGGGCCTTGTCTTGCAAAGTTATCTGGCATGCCGTCTTGCGACGCTATCGCGCCATGCCCTCGACGGATTTATCGCCCAGACATGCCCAGACACGAAAAAACCCCGGCCTGTAAAGGACCGGGGTTTTCTCTCAATAAGTGCCTGACAATGACCTACTCTCGCATGGAGAAACTCCACACTACCATCGGCGCTAAGCGGTTTCACTTCCGAGTTCG
>NZ_JABVXC010000090.1 GCF_013349955.1 Onishia taeanensis
CGTCCCATAGGGGGTTCGAACCCCTGTCACTGCCGTGAAAGGGCAGTGTCCTGGACCACTAGACGAATGGGACGCATGGAGCGGAAAAGGAGATTCGAACTCCCGACCCTCGCCTTGGCAAGGCGATGCTCTACCACTGAGCTATTTCCGCTTATCTCACAAACGCTGTGCTGCTTGTTGAATGACCGAAGTGGCGTCCCATAGGGGGTTCGAACCCCTGTCACTGCCGTGAAAGGGCAGTGTCCTGGACCACTAGACGAATGG
>NZ_JABVXC010000091.1 GCF_013349955.1 Onishia taeanensis
CACGCGTCATGCCTTCTGCAATGTTGCTGGGTACCGAAAGCCCTGAGCGAGTGATTTGGTCCTTGAAGCCGAAGTCCTTGAGATCCCGCATCGCCTTGTAGAGCTCTGCCGATAGCCTGGCCGACCGCTTCCACACCTGAAGCTTCTCGAAGTCCATGCCAACGCCTCCCTGGGGTTTCTTCCAGCTTCAAGCTTATGGCTTACAGCTGGTTTCTCTTCCAGCT
>NZ_JABVXC010000092.1 GCF_013349955.1 Onishia taeanensis
TGGCTCCCCGAACAGGACTCGAACCTGTGACCCAATGATTAACAGTCATTTGCTCTACCAACTGAGCTATCGGGGAACAGCTATAGGCTTACTGCTATGCACTTACTACCTACTACACACTTACTTGATCGATCAGGGCATGGATGGCTCCCCGAACAGGACTCGAACCTGTGACCCAATGATTAACAGTCATTTGCTCTACCAACTGAGCTATCGGGGA
>NZ_JABVXC010000009.1 GCF_013349955.1 Onishia taeanensis
TGGAAGACCCCGCCAACACCGGCCGCCTGTTGGCCACCGGCTATTCCTGCCGCAGCCAGGCCAAGCGACTCTCCGACGCGTCATTGCCTCACCCCCTGCAGGGGCTGCTGGAGACGCTGCGCGGCGCCTGACCGGATGGTGCTGCCCTGCAATACGCCCGGTCGCACAAGGCCGGGCGGCAGGATAGGCATTCTCCGACACTTATCCTTTTTCGTCCTATCCTTGGTCGCTGCATACATCGACGCAGGAGCCGCGTCATGCCGGGCATCATGGCCGGCCACTAAGCGCGCCGACAGCTTCGGTGTCATCGGGAACACATCGACACCGTTTAGTGTTTGCATGTGACTTGCTGCGAAGATAGGCTTCGCGGCTTTCTGACACTCACCGGAGCATCCTCATGGAGCATGCAGCCCTCCAACTGGCGGGAATCGGCCTGCTGGCCCTGATCTGCCAATGGATCGCCTGGCAGCTACGGTTACCGGCCATCCTCACGCTGCTGGTCGCCGGCATTGCCGCGGGCCCCGTCACCGGCGTACTCGCCCCGGACGCCCTGCTCGGCGAGCTACTCTTTCCGCTGGTCTCACTGGCAGTGGCGGTGATCCTCTTCGAGGGTGCGCTGACCCTTAGCTTTCGCGAACTGGGCGGCCATGGCCGCACCGTACGACGGCTGGTGACCTGGGGCGTGCTGATAACCGGGCTGATCGGCACCGGGGCCGCCTACCTGCTGCTGGACCTGTCCTGGCAGATGGCGAGCGTGCTCGGCGCGCTGCTGGTGGTCACCGGGCCCACCGTGGTGCTACCGCTGCTGCAGACGCTTCGCGCCAAGGAGAACCTGACCCAGATTCTACGCTGGGAAGGCATCCTGATTGATCCGGTGGGCGCCATCGGGGCGGTCCTGGTCTACGAGTTCGTGGCACTAGGGGGCTCGGTCGATGCCGGCAACGCCGCCGCGCATACGCTTCTGCTGTTCGGCAAGACGGCGCTGATCGGCTTCGGCCTGGGCATCACCGGTGGCTATCTGTGGGGCCTGGTGCTTCGTCACAACTGGCTGCCCCGCAAGCTTCACAGCTTCGGCACCCTGATGATGATGCTGACGCTGTACTCGATTTCCAACACCCTCTTCCACGAGTCGGGGCTGCTGACCGTCACCGTGATGGGGGTGTGGCTGGCCAACATGCGTGGCGTGCCGACACAGCCGATCATCGAGTTCAAAGAGACCCTCTCGATTCTGCTGATCTCGGGGCTATTCATCCTGCTCGCGGCACGCCTCACCACCGACCAGCTGTCGTTGCTGACTTGGCCGGCCTGGGCCTTTCTGGCCGTCCTGGTGGCGGTGGCACGCCCACTGACGGTCTGGCTATGCACCCTGGGCAGTGGACTCGACTGGCGCGAGAAGACACTACTGGCCTTCATCTCGCCTCGCGGGATCGTGGCCGCCGCCGTCGCCTCGCTGTTCTCACTGCGCCTGACGAGCATGAACATGCCTGGCGCCGAACTTCTGGTGCCGGTGACCTTCCTGGTGATCATCAGCACAGTGGTCATGCAGAGCCTGATGGCTCGCCCACTGGCCGGCCTGCTGAACCTGAGCCGCCCCACGCCGCGTGGCTTCCTGATCATCGGCGCCAACCCCGTGGCCCGGGCAGTGGCCAGCACACTGCAGGAGAACGGCTTCAAGGTATTGCTCACCGACAACAGCTGGGATGCCGTCCAGGAGGCTCGAGCCGTGGGGCTGCCGGTCTACTATGGCGACCCGCTTTCCGAGCATGCTGCCCAGCACCTGGAGCTGACCGGCATCGGCCACTTGCTGCCGCTGTCTCCCTATCGCGAACTCAACAACCTGGCGGCCCTGCACTTCGAACCCCAGGTCGGCGAAGGCAAGGTCTACCGGCTGGCCGTCAAGGCCGGCAAGAAGCCGCAGCCCCGCCACGACCAGGCACTGGGCCATTTGCCAGTAGCCTTCGGTGAAGACGTGACCTTTGCTCGCCTGTCGAGCCTGATCGCCCGCGGCGCGGCCATTCAGTGCATGCCGATCTCCACCACCATGAAGATCGAGGACTACCGCACCAGACACCGGGATCGACTCCTGCCGCTGTTTGCCTTCACTCCCGGGGGACGCATCCGTATCGCCACCGCCGAGGAAAGCTTCGTGCCGCGCAGCGGTGAAACCCTGATCGGGCTGACCTATGCCGAAACCGGCAGCGAGGTCATGGAAGCGCAGCGTACCGAACGCCGCCGCCCCGTCGCTTGAGGCAGCGTCGGTTACTCCCCGCCGCACGAAACAAAAGGGCTGCCAAATGGCAGCCCTTTTGTTTCGTGCGGACACTGTCTACCTGAACCCCTGATCCCCGCTGGACAGGCGCCATGAAGCTAGAAGTGCCACTGGGTCACTCAGTAGAACATCGCCTGCAGCCCGGCGCCGGGGTCCTCCACGCGCATGAAGGCCTCACCGACCAGGAAGCCATGCACGCCACGCTCGCGCATCCGCGCGACATCATCGCGACCATGGATACCGGACTCGGTGATGACCGTCACGCCCTTGGGAATTCGCTCGAGCAACTCGAAGGTGGTTTCAAGGCGGGTCTCGAAGGTGTGCAGGTCGCGGTTGTTGATGCCGACCAGGGTCAGATCCAGCGCCAGCGCTCGCTCCAGTTCATCGGCATCGTGCACTTCCACCAGCACATCCATGCCCAGCGCCACGGCCTGGTCATGCAGCATCTTCAAGCGGGCGTCATCCAGCGCCGCGACAATCAGCAGAATGCAGTCGGCACCGATGGCCCGGGCCTCGACGACCTGGTAGCCGTGGGTGATGAAGTCCTTGCGGATCACCGGCAAGCCACAGGCCTCCTGCGCTTCGGCCAAGTAATCCTCGTGGCCCTGGAAGAAGTCGGCATCGGTGAGTACCGACAGGCAGGCTGCGCCACCACGCTCATAAGAGCGGGCGATATCGGCGGGACGAAAGTCCTCACGCATGACGCCCTTTGAAGGTGAAGCCTTCTTGACCTCGGCGATCACCGCCGGATCTCCGACCGCGATACGCGCTTCCAGGGCGGCAACGAAGCCACGCGGCGGCGCCTGGCGAGCGGCCAGATCGTGAAGTTCATCCTCGCTGACGGCCCGCCGGCGCTCGGCGACCTCCTCGTCCTTACGCGCCAAGATGCGGGCCAGGATAGTCGGCAGGCCATCTTGAGACGCACAGCCTTGAGCATGCATATCTTGCGCTTGGGTCATAGCAGACGTTCCTAGGTTTCCAAAGGCCATATTCAAGAACCGTACCCAAAGGCCGCAGTCAGACGGCAAAGACTCGGGTGAAATCGGCGAGCTCCTTGAGTTTCTCCGCAGGCAGCTTCGAGGCCTGTGAGTCCTGTGCCATCAGGACACCTTCCTTGAGCGTATCGGCCACACCGGAGGCATACAGCGCTGCCCCGGCATTCAGGGCGACGATATCCGCCGCCGGCCCCTCGCCCACCAGCGACTGCTTGACCAGCGCCAGGCTCTCTTCGGCGGTCGACACCTTGAGCGAGTTAAGTGACTGACGCTGGATACCGAAATCTTCGGGAGTGATGGTGTACTCGGTGATTTCGCCATTCTTGAGCTCGGCCACATGCGTCGGGGCCGCAAGCGAAATCTCGTCGAGACCGTCTTCGGCGTGAACCACCAGCACGTGTTCGCTGCCCAGTCGCTTGAGCACCTCGGCCATCAACGGCAGCAGCTTCGCCGAATAGACGCCCAGCAGCTGATTCGGCGCGCTGGCCGGGTTAGTCAGCGGTCCCAGGATATTGAACAGGGTACGCACGCCCATCTCCCGACGCGGTCCCACCGCATAGCGCATGGCCGTGTGGTGATGGGGGGCAAACATGAAGCCGACCCCGACCTGATCGATACAGCGCGCCACCTGATCGGCGGCCAGGTCGAGATTGATCCCGGCGACGCTGAACAGGTCGGCACTGCCCGATGAGGAGGACACACCGCGATTGCCGTGCTTGGCGACGTGCGCTCCAGCCGCCGCGACCACGAAGCTCGACGCCGTCGAGACGTTGAACAGATTGGCGCCGTCTCCGCCGGTACCGACGATATCGACGATATTCTCGCCATGCACCGTCACCGGAATCATCAGCTCACGCATCACCTGAGCAGCGGCGCTGATTTCTTCGACGGTCTCGCCCTTCACGGCAAGCCCCACCAGGAAACCGCCGATCTGAGCGTCGGTTGCCTCGCCGGTCATGATGGCATGCATCACGCTGTGGGTCTGTTCATAGCTCAGGCTCTGGCCGCGCATCACGGCGTCGATCGCCTCTCGCATCTGCATCTTGTCTCTCCTTGCGATCCATGTCGTGGTGTGGCGATCAACGTTCAACCACGTTGCAGAAAAGTGGCCAGCAACTCGTGGCCCTGCCGGGTGAGAATCGATTCGGGATGGAACTGCACGCCCTCGATATCCAGTTCCTTGTGCCGCAGCCCCATGATCAGCCCCGGGGTGACATCGCCGTCATCGACCCAGGCAGTAACCTCGAGGCAGTCCGGCACGCTGTTCGCATCCACTACCAGCGAATGATAGCGCGTCACCTCCAGAGGGTTCTCGAGGCCAGTAAACACGCCGGTATTCAGATGACGCACCCTGGAGGTCTTGCCATGCATTACCTGGGGGGCGCGCACCACCTGGCCGCCGAATACTTGACCGATGGCCTGGTGACCCAGGCAAACGCCGAGGATGGGTACCCGCCCGGCGAAATGGCGAATCACCTCAAGCGAAATACCGGCTTCACTGGGCGTGCAGGGCCCCGGTGAAATCACGATATGGCTCGGCGCCATAGCTTCGATCTCTTCGATCGTAATAGCGTCGTTACGATGGGTATCGACCTTCGCCCCCAACTCGGCAAGATACTGCACCACGTTGTAGGTGAAGCTGTCGTAGTTATCGATCATCAGCACGGACATGGCTATAAGATCCTGTTTCTACTCGTCATCAGTGTGGCTATCAGCCTGCGTTACCCAGATTCTTACTCAGGTTGAAGCAAGTGCTCATATCCGCCGTGCAGGGAACCAGCAGACACAAAAATGCCGCCCTGACGGCGGCATTTTCTCCAAAACGTCAGCGTGCCGCCCCTTGTTTAGGACTGCCACCACTGCTGGTTCGGATGTGTGTGATCTGGTGATTTCATAGGGCAATAGTGCTGGGCAGGCGGCGCCCCTGTCAAGGCGCAACATCGGCCTAGCACCTCACGATAGGCACGGAGCCGGCATGCCCTGCCGGACCAGGCCGGGAATGTCCTCGGCCGGACGTGCGGCGCTCAGCAGAAACCCCTGGCCAAAATGACAGCCGATAGCGCCAAGCTGCTTGTTCTGTGCCTCGGTTTCGATCCCTTCCGCCACCGTTTTCAACGACAGGTGCCGCCCAAGCTCCGTGATCGCGCTGACAATGCGCCCGCCAGCGCCCTCTTCTTCCAAGCGATCAATAAACATCTTGTCGATCTTGAGGGTATCCAACGGCATCGACTGTAAACGTGCCAATGATGAATACCCCTGGCCAAAGTCATCCAATGACAGACGAAATCCCGCCTCGCTTAGCCAGTGCATCGCCTCGGACACCTCATTCGGCGCATGCATCAGGGTATCCTCGGTCAGCTCCAGCGACCACCAGCCTGGTTCCGTGCCTTCCGCCATCACCATGTCGCGAATATGCATCGCTGCCTTCTTGCCCTGCAACTGGCTAACCGATAAGTTGACCCCCATCCAGATATCGACTCCGTCCCGGCGCCAGTCAGCTATCTGCCGCGCCGCTGTGATCAGAACCCAGTCTCCAATGGAGTCGATCAACCCAATCTCTTCGGCCAAAGGAATAAAAGTCCCCGGAGAGACCATCTGTCCGTCGGGCTTTTTCCACCGGATCAGCGCCTCGACTCCCACGATGTTGCCACCGGCGATCTCCCAGATCGGCTGGTAATGGAGGAGGAACTGGTTGGCCTCTAACGCATCATAGAGCTCAGCCTCCAGGGTCAAGCGTTTCTGACGTTCGCTTCCCAGGTCGTCGGAGTAGAACACCAGCGGCAACCCGGACGACTTGGCCTGGTACATCGCCATGTCGGCCTGCTCGACCACGGTCTCTACCTCGGAGCCATAGTAGGGAAACAGGCTGACGCCGATGCTAGCACCAAGATGATGCCGGTATCCCTGAATATCGAACGGCCGTTGCAGGGCCTCATGAATCCTGCCGGCCAAGGCCTCGGCGCCTCGAGAAAGGCGCTCGATACCATCATTCTCCTCAAGCGATGGCTGATGCGGATCATCGACCATGACGACGATGAATTCATCGCCTCCCTGTCGGCCCACCAAGTCACCCTGCCGCAGCGTATGCTGAATGCGTTGTGCCACATGCTTGAGCACTTCATCGCCTGCCGCATGGCCGAGGGCGTCGTTGATCAGTTTGAAATCATTGAGATCGATGAACAGCACCGCCGCAATGCGATCACGCCCGTCATCGGCGGCAACCCGTTTGAGCAAGTGCATGAGAGAGCGCCGGTTCGGCAAGGAGGTCAGGGTGTCGTTGTAGGCGAGGCGTCGTATTTCCTGCCCTTGACGCTCACGCTCACGTCGCATCCGCAGCTTATCCAACCCGAAGGCAAGGTTGTCTGACAGGCGCTCAAGAAGCTCATGCACCTCGTCTTCAAAGTCGCTCAAGTTCCGGGAATACACGACCAAAATGCCAGTCGGCGCTGACTGGGTCCGTAGCGGCAACAAGATGGCACTTCTCAACCCCCAGGCCTCGATCTGAGGCCACCAGGGCGCCATGCGCCGGTCCATGATCAAGTCAGGGATGACCTGAGGGTGGCCACTGGAAAGTGCCGCACTGACGGCGGCACTACCTCGTGGGCTGTCTTCCCAGCGCACTTCAAGATTGTCGGCATAGCCTGCCGCCGGGCCCGATACCTCGGAAATAGCGATGGCCGTGGTCCCCTCTTGAACGAAGCCGACCCAAGCTAGGTCATACCCCTCCGACTGGGTGATCATCTGGCAAACGGCACTGACTAAGCCGCGCTCATCCGATTCCCGCAGCATTACCTCATTGCATGCATGCAGCGTCTTCAAGGCACGACTCACCCCAGCGAGGGCCTGGCGTGTAAGGTCATGTTCCCGGGACTGGCGGTGAGACAAGTCTCGCAGGCGCAACAAATTGCGGATTCGTGCGAGAATTTCCGGACCTGTCGTCGGCAGGCGCAGCACATCCTCTACGGCTTGTCCAAGCTCTTGCTTGATTGCGCCAGGCGATCCGCGTTGCGCCGGTGCCAGCAAGAGCACTGGCAATATCACCGGATGGGCATCGGCACGTAATTGGGCGACATGCTTGCGCTGGTGCTGCAGTGTCGAGGGGTCAAGGATGAGAAGATCCGCATCGCCGCTGAATGATCTTCCACGCTCGAGCCCGACAGGCTCCAGACCCTCATCTCCGCCGAGGGTCTGAATCAGAAGATCGCGGTCCGCGCTGGACTGAAGGGCGATTTCGACTCGCCACGGCTGGCTTTGCAGTGCGCTATCTTCCATTATCCGCCGGCCCTCGAAAAACTCCGCTAGCGCTCATCTCTGGGTCGCCCCGCAGGATACCGCGCAGACCGGCCAAGGGCTTACCCACCTTAAGCCCGTCTGCGGTAATATCGAACTCACGAAGCGTCTTCTCGAAGTCCCCCGTGCGTTTCTTCAACATGCCAATGGTCTTGCGTATTTCGCCATCGAATTCGATATAGCGCAGTATCAGCACGGCATCGGCCAGGTAGCTGATGCCGAGTTCGCTTACACGCATTTCCCCGCCAGCAATCGACCCGACCTCGTTGATGAGCAGCACGGTCACGCCCATATTGGCCAAGTAGCGGCACAGAGCATGGGCATGGGTGACCACGTCTTCGCCTCGCACCGACTGCCGATATCCCGAGAGGCTGTCGATCATGACCATCGTGGCTCCCCGTTCCTCGACTTCACGGCGAACACGCCAGGCAAATTCATCCGGTGTATAGCGCAGCGGCTCGACCGACTCCACCGCGAGTGAGTCGTCGCGCATCATCTTTCCCAGCGGTATGCCGACATGCTCACAGCGGTGACGAATCGTCGCCAGGCTTTCCTCGAAGCTGAAGATGACCGAACGCTCTCCGCGGCTTGCCGCCTCGCGCATGAACTGCACACCGAGCGAGGTCTTGCCTACGCCGGTGGGGCCAGAAATGATCGTGACCGTGCCTCGCCCGATGCCACCTCCAGAGAGAGCATCCAGTTCGGCCACCCCAGAGGGAATCGACTCGGCAACGAAGGGTTGGCCGTGCTCCCCCGGTACCAGGCGCTCGAAGATACTCATGCCATGATCGCTCAAGCGAACGGTATGCCGGCCCTCGGCGAAGCCGGAACCGCGAAACTTGACGACAGAAAGCGATCGACCGGACTCCGTGCGGTCAAGCTGCAAGATGCCATCACCGAGATACTGCAGGTCTTCGTCTGCCTGAGAGCCGCGCTCCGAGGTGAACAGCAGGGTCGAGCCGGCATGCGTCAGATACTCCAGCAGCGCCATCACCTGCTTGCGGAACTGAAAGGTATCCGGCACCAGGTGGCGAAACTGACTGAGTGCATCGATGAAAACGCGACGCGGAGGGCCTTCCGGAAACGCCTCTTCAATACGAGAGCGGATGTCGGGTGGTTCCGCTTCCCAGGGTTCAAGAAGGCTATAAGCCGATTGTCCACCGGTTTGCGCGGTGGGCGAGAGATCGATGGTGACCACTCCCTCGAGCGCCATGCCAATGCTCGCCGCATCATTGCGAATATTGCGGTCTGCCTCGCCGAGACTAACCAGCAAGGCCTGCTCTCCCTCCGGTTTGGCGGAAAGGAAATGCAGACCCAGCGTCGTCTTACCCGTACCGGGCCCACCTGACACCAGGTAGGAGCGTCCGGGCAGGAAGCCTCCGTAAAGGATTTTCTCCAGTCCCGGAATAGCTGTCGTGATGCGTGGCGACGAATGGCTTTTCATGATTCTCCCTAGCGTGATCTCTTCGCCTCGATAAAAGCTGCTGGACCGGCGGCACCTTATGTACTCAGGCTGATATGACCCTTGAAGCCGTGACGAAGTGATGTCAGCCATGGAGCCAACCTTTGCCCGGTGAGAGCTTAAACCATACGCAAGCGACTAGGGAAAGCAACTTGGCCAGTTTCACGGTCGACAAGGTGCGCCACGGCAATCTTTATGCGGACTGTCTCCATGAACCCAAAACCCCGCCACCGGCGGGGTTTCACAAACGAGATATGCGTCGCTAATCGCCAAAACTGGCGGCCTGAAAACTCCGTCCTACTCCAGGTTGTCCAGCCCCCGCTCGGCCATGGCCACAGCACGGAACAGGGCACGGCCCTTGTTGAGGGTCTCCTGCCACTCGAGCTCGGGCACCGAATCGGCGACCACCCCGGCCCCCGCCTGGACATGCAGCTGGCCGTCCTTGATGACGGCGGTGCGAATGGCGATGGCGGTATCCATGTTGCCGTGCCAGGAGAGATAGCCCACGGCGCCTGAATAGATGCCACGCTTGACCGGCTCCAGCTCGTCGATGATCTCCATGGCACGGATCTTGGGCGCCCCTGACAGCGTGCCCGCCGGGAAGGTCGCGCGCAGCACATCCATCGCCGACAGCCCCGGCTTCAGCTTGCCGGTAACGTTGGAGACGATATGCATGACGTGGGAATAACGCTCCACCGCCATTTGATCCGTGACCTTGACGGAGCCTGTTTCGCTGATCCGACCCACGTCGTTGCGGCCCAGATCGATCAGCATCAGGTGTTCGGCGATCTCCTTGGGATCGGCCATCAGGTCGGCTTCCAGCGCCTGGTCCTCAGCCTCGGTAGCACCACGCACACGGGTACCGGCGATCGGGCGCACGGTCACCTCGCCGTCTTCCAGGCGGGTCAGAATCTCTGGCGACGAGCCCACTACATGATGATCATCGAGATTGAAGAAAAACATGTACGGCGAGGGGTTAAGGCTACGCAGCGCCCGATACAGATCGAGTGGCGGTGCCTGGTAGGGAATCGACATGCGCTGCGATGGCACACATTGCATGACATCGCCGGCCAGCACGTATTCCTTGATCTTCTCGACGGCGGCCTTGAAGCCTTCTTCGGTGAAGCCAGAGTTGAAGTGGCCTTCCTCTACGGCGCGCCTGCCGGTGCCAGGGCTCTGCGTCGTGATGGTGGCGCTGCGCAGCTGAATCTCGAGGCGTTCGAGGCGCTCACGGGCCATGCCATAGGCCTCCTCGACAGCCGGATCGGCATGGGTCCAGAGGGTCAGGCGGCCGGAGAGATTGTCGAACACGACCAGGTCATCACAGACCATTAGCAGGATATCCGGCACCCCCAGAGGATCGGGCTTGTCGACGCCGGCAAGACGTGGTTCGGCATAGCGCACGGTGTCATAGCCAAAATATCCAACCAGGCCACCATCGAAGCGCGGCTGATCGTCGAGTCGAGGCACCTTGAAGCGCGCCTGGAACTGTTCGATCCACTCCAGAGGATCCTCGACCCGACTTGCGCCCAGTACCTCGTCACCCTTTAGGTGACGCACGTCGTAACCGCGTACTTCGATACGTTCGCGGCTAGGCAGTCCGATGATCGAATAGCGCCCCCACTTCTCTCCGCCCTGCACCGACTCGAGCAGAAAGGTCCAGGGTGCGTTGGCCAGCTTCAGATAAGTGGAAAGTGGGGTATCGAGATCGGCGAGGACCTCACGGGTTACCGGAATACGGTTATAGCCGGCATCGGCCAGCTCTGCGAAGTGTTCAGGGGTCATCATGCCCGGCAGTTCCTTCAGAATGAATCACTTGAGCGGGGGCGCTTATGCTAATAACAAGGGGCGTGGCTATCGCATTGCACTGAAGCATGCATACGCACCTCTCACGCGCCAGGTACAGATCGATATGCGAGTGTGTTAACGCGCTAGGCCGGCATCACCATCGCCAACGCTTGACGTCTCGCATCAGGCCCGCGAGGCCCTGGCAACGAACATCTTGAAGGAAATGACGGGTGTAGAGCGTCATGAGGGAATCCGTTATAGCAGGATCTTATTGATTCGGCAGGTTTTATACCGCCATGCTCGAATCACACTAAACGAGTTCGGAAAGCGATTCAACTACGGCATCGGGGCAGCTGGCGGTCACCGATTCGCCGTGATTATAGCCGTAAGGCACGGCCAGTGTTCGAAAGCCCGCGCGCTTGCCCGCTTCGATGTCATGACGCGAATCACCCACCATCAGGCAGACCTCTGGCGATACTCCAAAATGCGACGCCGCGTGCAGCAAGGGGGCGGGATCGGGCTTCTTTTCGTCCAGAGAGTCGCCCCCTAAACACAGGCCGAAGCAGCCTGTCAGATCAAAGTGCTCGAGGATCGGCGCGATGAAGGCCTTGGGCTTGTTGGTGATCAGTGCCAGTGACAGGCCCCGGGCAACTAGGCCATCGATGGCCTCCCGCGCACCGGGATACAGCTTAGTGAGCGCCACCGGTGAGGCATGGTAGTGCGCGAGAAAGCGTGCATGGCAGGCCTCTAGCTCGTCCTCATCGACCGGGCGCTTGAGCACATCGCCAAGGGCGCTCTCAACCAAACGCCGAGAGCCGTTACCGACCCAGTCTCGCACCCGCGCCTCGCCGACCGGGGCCATGTCCTGATCCCCCAAGGCGGCATCGAGCGCCGCAGCCAGATCGGGAACCGAGTCGATCAAGGTACCATCGAGATCGAAGGCCACCAGACGCATGTCGCGAACCAGGTCATGCATAACAAAGTCCTTTCTAATCAATGCGTTTTGCACGTATAGCCGATGAACATCCATTTCATGCATGTAATATTACGAAAAAACATGATCAAAACTCACCTTTGCCCATAGGCATCCGTCGAACAGAGGCATATCCTAGACACCAGCCGTCGCCGCTACCAGGTGGAGAGCCCTCGGGGATCGACGTTAGCGCATTGCCGCGTTCAGCGCCCCTCATGAGACGCCCTGCCTGACTCAGGCGATTCTCGCGTTTCTCAACCTTCACATTCATCAACGGAGTGTCTCATGTCTCTACCACGCATTGTGGTGGTCGGCGGTGGCGCCGGCGGGCTCGAACTCGTGACACGGCTCGGCCGCAAGCTGGGTAAACGCCAACGCGCCGAAATCGTACTGGTCGACCGAAACCCTACCCATATCTGGAAGCCGCTGCTTCATGAAGTGGCCACCGGGGTCCTCGACTCCGGCCTTGACGAGGTGTCCTACCAAGGCCATTCCAAGGCCCACGGCTATCGCTTTCAACGCGGCACCCTGAGCGATCTGGATCGCGACGCCAAGAAACTGACCCTGGCGCCGATTATCGATGACGACGGCGAGACGGTGGTACTGCCTTCCCGTGAGCTTGACTACGATTACCTGGTCATGGCCCTGGGTAGCGTATCCAACGATTTCGGCACGCCTGGCGTGGCCGAACATGCCCACTTCCTCGATAGTCCGCATCAGGCGGAAGCCTTCCGCCATGACATGCTCAATACCTTCCTGCGCTATAGCGACCCCGAACGCCGCATTCATCCCAAACTGGCGGTGGGTATCGTCGGGGCCGGCGCCACCGGCGTGGAGCTGGCAGCCGAGCTGTATGGCGCCTCGAAGATGCTCAACAGCTATGGCTTTACTTCCCTTGAGAGCACGCAGCTAGAGGTTCACCTGATCGAGGCGGCCCCGCGCATTCTGCCGGCCCTGCCCGAGCGCATCAGCCAAGCGGTGCACAAGGAGCTCGAAAACCTGGGCGTCAATCTGCACGTGGATACCAAGGTGACCTGTGCCGATGAAGAAGGCTTCATGACCGCCGACGGCACTCGCATAGAGACCGATCTCAACGTCTGGGCAGCAGGCATCAAGGCGCCGGCTTTTCTCTCCGAGCTGGGACTGTCGACTCAACGCAACCATCAGCTCAAGGTCGAACGAACCCTGCAGAGCGTCGATGATCCACATATCTTCGCCTTTGGCGATTGCGCCAGCTGCCCTCAGGAAGATGGCAAGACAGTGCCACCAAGGGCTCAGGCCGCTCACCAGCAGGCAGGCACGCTCTTCCATAACCTGGTCGCCACTCTCAATGGCAAACCGCTCAAGGACTTCACCTTCCATGACCGCGGCTCGCTGATCTCGCTTGCCCACTTCGACGCCGTGGGTTCGCTGATGCGTGGTGCCTCAGCTCGCTCGCTGTTTATCGAAGGGCGCCTGGCCAAGGTCTTCTATGCCTCGCTGTATCGCATGCACCAACTCGCCATCCACGGCACCGTGAAGACCGGCATGACGGTGGTCGTCGACGGCCTCAACCGCTTCCTCAAGCCCAAGATGAAGCTGCATTGACGCCACTGGTGGGAACAGACAGCCTGAGCATGAGATGACATCTTGAATATGCGATCACGCCTTTAAAGCAAGGCCGGGGGGGTAAGACATGGATCGTTTCTACAATGCGCCGGAAAACGTCGTCGATGAAATACTCGGCGGTGTCGCAACGACGGCCCCACTGCGCATGGCCGAGCCGGAAAGCGGTCTGCGCATCCTGGTCCGGAAGGAATGGGACAGACAGCAACAGGGCCGAGCGCAGGTCGCGGTGCTCTCCGGAGGGGGTGCCGGCCACGAACCCGCCCACGCAGGCTTTGTCGGCGAAGGCATGCTGACCGGCGTCATTTCCGGCAGCCTGTTCGCTTCCCCCAGCGTCGAGGCGGTGCTCGCGGCGATCCGTGAGGTCTGCGGTGATGCCGGCTGCCTACTCGTGGTCAAGAACTACACCGGCGACCGCCTGAACTTTGGCCTCGCCGCCGAACGCGCCCGTGGCGAGGGGCTGGATGTCGCCATGGTCATAGTGGGCGACGATGTTGCGATCGACGGGGCACCCCAGCCGCGCGGCATTGCCGGCACCCTGCTGGTCCACAAGCTAGCGGGCTACCTGGCAAGCCGGAAGGTCCCACTCGACGAGATTCGCGCCCAGGCCGAATCGCTGTGCGCTCACATGGGCTCGATGGGCATGGCGCTGCGACCGGCGGCTCAGCCGGGCCACGATCCGGCGGCGCGCTCTCCGGAACTGGGCCTGGGCATCCACAATGAGACCGGCACCCGTGAAGTCGCCCCTCAGAGCGCCGACGACGCCATGCGCCTGGTGCTGGATCCCCTACGCCAGCAGCTTACAGGACGCCAACTATCCGGGCCGTGGATCGTCATGCTCAACGACCTGGGCAGTTGCTCGACTCAGGAACTCGGGGTGTTGGCCGATAGCCTGTTACGTCAGTTGGGTATCGAGCAGATCACTCACTTGATCGGACCGGCACCGCTGATGACGTCGCTGGACATGCATGGTTTTTCCGTCACCCTGCTCTCGGCACAAGAGGCCTTCGTGACCGCGCTGACCGCACCGACCCAGGCACCTGCCTGGCCGGGGCTGAAGACTGTCGCCCCTCCCGAGTATTTCACGCCGGATAGCCGTCAGGAGCGAGATTCGCTGAGCGACAATGCCCCTCAGGACGACAGGGTTATCGCCTCGCTTAAGCGCGTGATCGACACCCTGCGCCAAGCACGCGAGGATCTGGACGCTCTGGATGCCAAGAGTGGTGATGGCGATGCTGGCGCCAGCATGCGCAGTGGCGCCGACGCCATTGCCGCGGCACTCGAGGCAAGGCGACTCAATACGCGGGCGCTGCCGTCACTGTTTGCCGGCATCGGACAGCTTCTGTCTCGCGACATGGGCGGCTCCAGCGGCGTGCTGCTGTCGATCCTGTTCACCGCCGCCGGCGCCGCATTGGATCAGCGCGGCGATCTCGGCACAGCCCTTGCCGCTGGTGTCGAGAAGATGCAGGCCTATGGCGGCGCCAAGCCCGGTGACCGCACCATGATCGATGCACTGGTGCCGGCCATTGAGGCCCTGCAGCGTGGCGAATCGCTCCAACAGGCGGCGCAAGCGGCCCGGAATGGGGCAGAGGCCACAGCAGCCCTGACCCAGGCCAATGCCGGACGTTCGGCCTATGTCCCGGAAAGCGCTCTAAGCGGTGTAGTCGACCCCGGCGCCGAAGCGGTCGCACGCGTTTTCGAGGCGCTGGCCGCTTCATAGCACCTGTTCATAGCACCTGACGGTCATCGCATGTTGCAGCACCAACACTAAAAGGCCGCCGAGCACCCTCGGCGGCCTTTTAGTGTAAAAAGAATGGTCAGACGCTTGCCATTGCCGTTGCTATTACCGTTATCAGGGCAATCGTCGTCAACCCGCCAAAGACGGAGCGACAACGCGGGCCTCAGAGACCGCCCTGCTCATCCTTTTGCTCATCATGGTGATAAACGTGCACGTCCCGCTGCGGGAAGGGAATGCTGATGCCCTCGGCATCGAATCGCCGCTTGATCTCCTCGGTCATCTCCCAGTAAACGTCCCAGTAATCACTGGCCTTGACCCAGGGCCGCACGATCCAGTTGACGCTGGAGTCCAGCATCGCGCTCATGCGGATATTGGGCGCAGGCGACGCCAGTACCCGGGCATCATTGGCCACCACCTCTTCCAGCACCCGGCGCACGACAT
The DNA here is from genome assembly GCF_013349955.1 of Onishia taeanensis. Lineage (GTDB taxonomy): Bacteria > Pseudomonadota > Gammaproteobacteria > Pseudomonadales > Halomonadaceae > Onishia > Onishia taeanensis_B. The sequence continues at coordinate 15,562 of NZ_JABVXC010000009.1, forward strand.
CGATATCGGCGTCATAGCCGACACTTGCCACCAGATCGACCCGGCGCGTGTCGTGAGACGAGTAATTGGTAATCGCGCCACTCATCATCTGACCGTTGGGCACGATGATCTTGCGGTTGTCGCCGGTCTTGAGCTCGGTGGTAAAGATCTGCACGTCATCGATGGTGCCGGCCACGCCGCCGGCCTCGACGTAATCGCCGATCTTATAAGGCCGGAAGATGATCACCAGTACCCCGGCGGCGAAGTTGGCAAGCGAGCCCTGCAGCGCCAGACCGACGGCCAGACCGGCCGCGCCCAGCACCGCGATCAGCGAGGTGGTCTGGATGCCAAGCTGACTGATAGCGGCAAGGACCACCACGATCAGCAACAGGGTTCTCAGGATGTTGCCAAGAAACTTGACCAACAGTGGCTCGACCTTGGCCCGCTCCATGGCCTTGGTGCTTAGGCGGTGTACCAGCGAAATCACCCAACGGCCGATCACAAAGATGGCGAGTGCCGCCACCAGATCGACAGCAAAGCTGGTACCGGTGGTCTGCAGGTAGGTCATAAGGGAATCCATTTCCATTGCGGTTCCTCGACGAATCAGGCGGCATGCAAGCCGCTGGGGTTGGTCAGTGATCAATGAGCAGGCATCGGCGACATGACATCACCAACAGGCATGGCAATACGTCCGCTGCCCACCGCTCATCCTTGTTGTATAGAGCATCGCAGCCGTTATGGCAGCTTTTGCGGCACTCTATCAGTATCAGGCTGGCCCGAGCGGCGCGCCTCCAGCCAGGCGCGCTTGCCCGTCGCCGACAGACGCTTCACCTGTGCCTCGAGTCGCAGCGCATCGCCCTGCTCGCCGACGGCCTCATGGTGCAAAAGCGTCAGCGGCCCCTTGCCACGCAGCGCCTTGGCACCACGCACGCCGTCATGGTGTTCCTTGAAGCGCCTTGCCACATCGGTGGTAATGCCGGTGTAGAGGTGACCGGCGGCGGTTCTGAGTATGTAGAGATGCCAGCACGGCGATGCCGTCATGCCGATCAGACCGTTGCCAGTTCGTCGCGGAAGGCCTGCATCACGCTGTCATAGCGGTGCGGGTCGTCGTCGCTGCGCGCCTTGAATACAGCGGAACCGGCAACGAAGGTATCGGCCCCGGCACGGGCGATCTCGGCGATGTTGTCGACCTTCACCCCGCCGTCGATTTCCAGGCGGATATTGCGGCCGCTGGCATCGATTCGCTGGCGGGCCTCGCGCAGCTTGTCGAGGGTGCCGGGAATGAACGACTGGCCGCCGAAGCCTGGGTTGACGCTCATCAGCAGCACCATGTCGAGCCTGTCCATCACGTAGTCCAGATAGTGCAGTGGCGTAGCTGGGTTGAATACCAGGCCCGCCTGGCAGCCGCCGTCGCGGATCAGCTGCAGCGAGCGATCGATGTGATCGGAGGCCTCAGGATGGAAAGTGATATAGGTCGCCCCGGCATCGATGAACTGACGAATCAGGTCGTCCACCGGCTTGACCATCAGATGGGCATCGATGGGCGCGGTGACACCATGCTTGCGCAACGCTTCGCAGACCATTGGGCCGATGGTCAGGTTAGGCACGTAGTGGTTATCCATGACGTCGAAATGGACGATGTCGGCGCCGGAGGCGAGCACGTCATCGACCTCTGCGCCGAGGCGGGCGAAGTCGGCAGAAAGAATCGAGGGCGCGATCTTGAAGTCTGGCGTTGCGTCGCTCATGGGCAGGGCAGGCTCCTGAAAAACAAAAGAGTGGCAAGGTGACAGGCCGCCATTCTAGCAGCAAGCCAGCGTGTCGGCGTCCCTTACAGACTCGGACTGTCGGCGCCGTGTGCCGCTGCCTCGCCTGGTCGAGGTTTCATGCAGCCTTGCTTGCCCTCTCCTTGCGCCCTTCGCACATAGCAACAATAGTGGAGAACGACACATCACCAAGGAGACGGTCATGCCCCTGTTCCCCCTGCGACACTCACTCGCCTTCGGCCTACTGGCCGGCACCCTCTCATTCGCACCTGGCCTCTTCGCTCAGGAAGCGATTCTCGAGGGTGAACGCTTTCACCCTGAAGTCGGCACTCAGGGCATGGTCGCCACCAGCCATTTTCTCGCCTCCCAGGTGTCGCATGACGTGCTGGCGGCGGGCGGCAATGCGGTAGATGCAGCCGTCAGCGCCGGTTTCGCCCTGGCGGTCACCCAGCCCCGGTCGGGCAATATCGGTGGCGGGGGGTTCATGCTGATTTCGGATGAAACCAGCGGTGAGGTCATCGCTATCGACTACCGCGAGATGGCGCCATCCGCCGCCACCGAGACCATGTTCCAGGATGCCGACGGCAACGCGGTCACCGAGCGTTCACGCTTCACTCACCTGGCGGCCGGGGTGCCCGGCACCGTCGCCGGCCTGGCAATGGCCCTTGAGCAATACGGCACCATGAGTCTGGCAGAGGCCTTGGCACCGGCCATCGATCTAGCTGAAAACGGCTTCCCGCTGCCCCAGCGTTTTGTCGACGGCATCCGGGATGCACGCATGAACTTCGAGCCCTGGGAAGCATCGCGAGCAAAATTCTTCAAGGCAGATGGCAGTGACTATCAGGTGGGCGACATCTTCCGCCAGCCGGACCTCGCCGCCACCCTCAAGCGCATCGCCGAGAAGGGCGCCCGAGAATTCTATGAAGGCGAGACGGCGCAACTGATCGTCGCCGAGATGCAGGCCCACGACGGCCTGATCACCATGGAAGACCTAGCCGCCTACCAGCCGATCATTCGCGAACCCAGCCATGGCACCTATCGCGGCTATGACATTTACGCCATGAGCCCGCCCTCCTCCGGTGGTGCCCATATCGTGCAGATGCTCAATATTCTCGAGGACTATGATATCGGTGCAATGGGCTTCAACTCCGCCGCCACCATTCATGTGATGGCCGAAGCCATGAAACGCGCCTATGCCGACCGCTCCGAGTACCTGGGCGATACCGACTTCGTCGACGTGCCGCTTAAGGGCATCACCTCGAAGGCCTACGCCGACGAACTGCGCCAGGGCATCAGCATGGACGAAGCCACGCCCAGTAGCTCTCTGGCACCCGGCAACCCGCTGCCCTATGAGTCCAACGAGACCACCCACTTCTCGATCGTCGACGACAATGGCCTGGCGGTGTCCAACACCTACACCATCAACTTCAGCTACGGCTCGGGGATCGTAGTCGACGGAGCCGGCTTCCTGCTCAACAACGAGATGGATGATTTCTCGGCCAAGCCAGGCGTACCCAACGCCTATGGATTGATCGGCGGCGAGGCCAACAAGGTTGAGCCCGGCAAGCGCATGCTGTCGTCGATGACGCCTACCATCGTCAAGAAAGATGGCGATAACTTCCTGATTACCGGCAGCCCCGGCGGCTCACGGATCATCACCACCACCCTGCAGGTGCTGATGAACGTCATCGATCACGGCATGAACATCCAGTCGGCGGTCAGCGCCCCGCGCATCCACCACCAGTGGCTGCCGGACGAGATTCGCATCGAAGATGGCATCAGCCCGGATACGATCGCGCTACTCGAGGCCAAGGGCCATACCATCAGCCTGCAGGACGCCATGGGGGCTGCCCAGTCGATCATGATCCTCGATGGGGAGTATTTCGGCGGTGCCGATCCGCGGCGCTCGACCTCTTCGGCCATGGGGCTCTAATATTCCACGAGACCTTGCTCTAGGCTTTACCTTAGATTGACGGCCCGGCACCGCCGGGCCGTTTCATTTTCCCACTCGCTCTGGTGCTCATGCCCACCCTGATTCTTGCCATCGCCGAGCTGTTCGGCACCGCGCTATGGTTCACGCCCAACGCCGTGCTTCCGGAGCTGATGACCTTATGGTCATTGGCCCCATCGGACCTGGGCTGGTTGACCGGCGCCGTTCAAGGCGGGTTCCTGCTCGGCACCCTGACCATCGGCCTTACCGGTCTCGCCGACCGCCTCGATGCCAGCCGACTCTTCGCCGCCTGCTGTCTGCTCGGCGCGCTCTCCAATGCACTGCTGCCGATGGCCGGCGGCCTGGATATGGCGGTAACGCTCAGGGTGATCACCGGCCTGTGTCTAGCAGGCATCTATCCGGTCGGCATGAAGCTGATGGTGGGCTGGACGCCGGGACGTAGCGGCGTGGGTCTGGCCTGGCTGGTCGGCATGCTGGTATTGGGCACCGCCCTGCCCCACGGCCTGCGCACCCTTACCGCTCTCGATGAGATCACCCTATCCTGGCGAGGCGGCATCTGGAGCGCGTCGCTGCTAGCGGTGCTGGGTGGCGTCATGGTCTGGCGACTCGGCGAGGCACCGCGTCCGGCAGGTGCCAGTCCTGAGCCTGCGGCTAGCCCCAATGGTGGCACGAAGCCTGGCCTGCCCCTGGGTGGCCTCGCGGCCTTTCGCATCCGCAACTTCCGCCATGCTGCCGGTGCCTACTTCGGCCACATGTGGGAGCTCTACACCCTCTGGGCATTGTTACCCCTGATGCTCGCTGCACGCTGGCCTTCACTGACCACCGTGGAGCTTGCCTTCGGCGCCTTCACGCTAATCGCCATTGGTGGCCCCTGCTGCTGGATTGGCGGGGCCTTCAGCATCCGCTTGGGCAGCCGCCGCGTGGCACAGTTCGCCTTGGCAGGCTCAGGCCTGTGCTGTGCGCTCTACCCGCTGCTGGGCGGGTTACCAGGGGGCGTGCTGGTGGGCTTCCTGGCGCTATGGAGCGCGCTGGCGGTGGTCGATTCCCCGCAGTTTTCCGCGCTCTCGGCCAAGGCCTGCCCGGCCCATATCGTGGGCAGCGCACTCACGCTTCAAAACGCCACCGGTTTCGCGATCTCCATGCTATCGCTGCTGATCCTGATTCCGCTGTGGCAGCACACCGGCGCCTGGCTTGCCTGGCTGCTGTTACCGGGCCCCCTGCTCGGCCTTTGGTGCCTGCATGGATATACTCGGCAGCAAGACACGGCTTCCGCCTCTGCATAAGGACCTTGATCATGACACGACGCTTCCTCATGAAGACTCACCAATCGACTGCATGGCAGACAGCCTTGGGCCTGATGTTGATGGCTCTGCTGCTATCCATGGCCGGCTGTGCCAGCAGCCCGCAATACATCCAGGCCAACCCGAAGGTAAGCAGCGATCTGCCTGAAAGCGGCAGCGGGCAGGCGGTCACGCTGACGGTGATCGACGGCCGCGAAAGCGATGTATTGGGCAGCCGCAGTGGTGCCGTCATGGGCACCGACACCATCACCCTGCAGACTGCCGACGTACTCCCCCAGCTCGCCTCCCAGGCCGAATATGCGCTGCGCCAGATGGGCTTCACACCCACCGGCGACACTGATGCGCAGCGCCCACGGCTAACCCTGACACTCAAGCGCCTCGACTATGCCCACGGCAACAGCCAGCCGCTGCTCGGCGAGGCAGAGCTCGAGGCGGTATTCGAGGCCGAGGCCCAAAATGGGGGCGAAAGCTATGTTGGCCGTTACACCTCGAGGCGCAACCAGTCCTATGCATTGCGTCCAAGTCAGGAAGACAACACCCAGATGATCAACGAACTGCTGAGCGATGGCCTCGATAGGGCCTTCGGTGATCCGGCGATGGGACAGCTGCTGGCCCGCTAGACACTCGCCCTTTCAAACGAGAACAACAATGCCCGGCCATGGCCGGGCATTGTTGTGGGGACGGTCCTGTAGGGATCGATGAGAGAAAATGCGGCCAGCCCGCAATGACCGGAAATGGCCGCAATCTGGCGTCCATCAGCGAACCCACTGGATAACCTCGCCAAGCTTGCCTTGGCATTCAGACCTCTGCGGCTAGTGGAGCGTCACTGGGCCTGTTCCCGACCGGCCCTGGGGCCACGACGCTGAAGCGACCAAACGCTTTCCTGCCAGCCGTTGTCTTCCGGCTCGCCATCCTCGAGGTGGTTCACTTCGAAGTTGGCGCCAAACAGCTCTCTCACTTCATCGGCAGGCACGCTATAAGGCGGCCCGGCATCGTCACCGGGAGCGCGAGTCAAGCTGATCAAAAGCCCTCGGGCGCCGGGTGGCATCAACTGGGCGAGATGGAAGGCATAGCGTTGCCGGGTCGCGGGCGGCAGTGCAATCAGGGCCGCCCGGTCGTAGAAGGCACCCAGGTCGGCGGCCTGCTGGGTATGAAAGTGGAAGAAGTCACCACACCAGAGTTCAATGCTGCCCTGTCGCCATATCTCGAAATCGCCCTGACGATAGCGAGACGCCTCTCCGCCTCCCGCCACGAACTGCTCGATGGCAAGCGAGGCAAGCTCGATACCCAACACCGGATGCATCTGTGCCGCCAGCCAGCGCATGTCCAGACTCTTGCCGCACAGCGGCACCAGCACCTTGGTGCCCGGCTCGACGCCAAGCGTTGGCCAATGGCGGACCAAGGCCGGATGTTCGACGTCGCGATGAAAGCCGATCCTTCCCTCGCGCCAGCGCGAGATCCATTCATTGCTCATGTGCACTCCTGTTGCATCGGTCCGGGCATGGGCTAACCGCTTGCTATCCCACTACCTTCCATCAGCGCTTTAGCCTAGAACCAGCGATCGTTTTTCTTGCGACGCCTGGGCAGGTGGGGAATGATCAAACCAACCAGCAGGCCACCCCCGGCCACGCCGCCACCGTACATGAAGTAGCGCAACAGCAGGTCTTCTTCCTGGGTCTCCAACCGGGCCTGGAGGCCGCGCAGGTTTTCCTCAGACTCACTGTACTGATCCTGCAGCGCCTGGTTGCGACTTTCGAGATCACTGATTCGCGCCTCGCGCTGCTCAAGTGCCTCCGTCGTCGCGGCAAGCCGCCCTTCCCACTGCTCATTGATGCCTTCGAGCTCATTACTCAGCGTCTTGACCCGCTCCTGAAGAGCCGGCAACTGAGCGGTGGCGCTTTTTTCCTCCTGAAGATTGGAAGAAAGAATCCACACTTGATCGCCCCCCGGCCCCTGGACCAGCGAGTAATCCCCGCTGGTATCGAGCAGCTCGACCGGTTCACCGGCCGTCAGGGTACCCACGATGCGGTAGCCGTCTGTGGGGCCGCTGCGCACGAAGGTAGTGAGATCGTCCGATACCCAGAGATCCGGGTCGGTAGTCTCCTGGGCCTGGGCCCCAAGCGTCAAAGTGGCCAAGGAAATCCCCAGCATCACAGAGTTGAATGTTCGCATAAGTCTGCCGTCTTTCAGGGCGATGGAGGCTCGTCGATGCCTGCCCACGCGGAGTTGCTCAGGCCATCGCACGTCCTGTGTCGATGGCACTGCGATGAGACCTGATCCCATCCACACTTTCTGTGGATAAGTCTTGGGAAAACCGCTCGCGATCACGTGGCAATCGGCGCAAGGCCTGGAATCGCCACGGATTGTTCAATTTTTAACCTGGCTGTCATGCAAGGATGCCTGCACGATTTCCCAACGGCGGCCAGAATACCACAGCCTTGGTGCGCTGGCCGCGCCGCCACTGGATACGTATAATCTAGCCATCTACAGAAAGGGCCGCCCGGGCCAGGGCCGCCCGCCTCGGGCCTTGCCCGACCTCATTCCCAATTTCGGTGACGGACGCGCCGGGACTCCTGCAGTCTCGGCCCATTGTTATGACGAAGAAACTCTTCATCAAGACCCACGGCTGCCAGATGAACGAGTATGACTCTGCCCGCATGGCGGATCTGCTCGGCGATTCTCACAAACTGGAAATGACCGACGACGAGCGTGACGCCGACGTCATCCTGCTCAACACCTGCTCCATCCGTGAGAAGGCGCAGGAAAAGGTCTTTCACCAGCTTGGCCGCTGGAAGAAGCTCAAGGAAAAGAACCCGGACCTGGTGATCGGCGTCGGCGGCTGCGTGGCCAGCCAAGAAGGCGAGGCGCTGCGCAAGCGTGCGCCCTATGTCGATATGGTGTTTGGCCCCCAGACCCTGCACCGCCTGCCGACCATGCTCGATGCCCGCAACAAGAGCGCCGAGCCGATCTCGGTGGTCGACGTGACCTTCCCGGAAATCGAGAAGTTCGACCACCTGCCCAAGCCGAGTTCGGATGGTGCCACCGCCTTCGTTTCGATCATGGAAGGCTGCTCCAAGTACTGCACCTTCTGCGTAGTGCCCTACACCCGCGGCGAGGAAATCTCTCGACCGTTCGAGTCGGTCATGGACGAGGTCATTCACCTCGCCGACCAGGGCGTGCGCGAGATCAACCTGCTGGGGCAGAACGTCAACGCCTACCGAGGCGAGAACCAGCTCGGCGACGAAATCGACCTGGCCGAGCTGATCGCCTGCGTGGCCGCCGTCGAAGGCATCGACCGCATCCGCTTCACCACCTCGCATCCGGTGGAGTTCTCGGATTCGCTGATCGAAGCCTACGGCGAGATTCCCGAGCTGGTCAGCCACCTTCATCTGCCCGTCCAGGCAGGCTCGGATCGTATCCTCGCGGCCATGAAGCGTGGCCATACGGTCGAGGAATACGTCGACAAGCTCGAGCGTATCCGCGAGCTGCGTCCGGAGATCAGCTTCTCCTCGGACTTCATCATCGGCTTCCCGGGTGAGACCGAAGCCGACTTCGAGGCCACCATGGATCTGATCCATCGCATCGGCTTCGATCACTCCTTCAGCTTCGTTTATTCGGCGCGGCCCGGCACCCCAGCCACCGAGCTCGAAGACGAGACGCCGCAGTCGGTCAAGAAGGAGCGCCTGGCGATTCTTCAGGAGCGCCTCAACCAGAATGTGATGCAGATCAGCCGGCGCATGGTCGGCAACGTCGAGCGCATCCTGGTCACCGGCTTCTCGCCCCGGGACCCGGGACAGCTGACCGGGCGCACCGAGAACAACCGGGTGGTCAACTTCCGCGCCCCCAACCCGGCCGAGCTGATCGGTCACTTCGTCGACGTGGAAATCACCGAGGCACTGCCCAACTCGCTGCGCGGCGAACTGGCATCGCCCGCCTGCTACTAGGGCCAACAATCCGTTTAGGGCCACCCATCCGTTCCTAATGTTACCCGCTGACGACGCCCTGCCTCACACAGGCGTCGTCATGGGCATTGCCCCCAGCAGGCCCCGGGCAGTAAGCTGCCGTCATCCATCTCCAACGCACGGGACCCTCTCGACTTGAGCCAGACAACCTCTCAGGCCAATCGCATCATCACCCTGACCCTCGAGCCCAATGATCCGCGGCGCCTCGCCAACTTGAGCGGCCAGCGTGACGAACACTTCAAGCTGATCGAAGAGCGCCTGGGCGTGACCTTGCGCAACCGCGGCAACACCTTCCAGCTGGCCGGCCCCGGCGCCAGGTCCAAGGCGGCCGCCAACGTGCTCGAGCGTCTGTATCGGGAAACCGAGGCCAGCGACCTGACGCCGGACATGGTCCACCTTTTCCTGCAGGAATCCGGCCTCGAGGCCATCGAGGAAGAAGAGGATGCCATCGGTGATAGTGATCTGCTGATGCGCACTCCCAAGGCGCTGATCAAGCCGCGGGGACAGAACCAGCAGAGCTATGTCGCCAGCATCCGGGCTCACGACATCAACTTTGGCATCGGGCCGGCCGGTACCGGCAAGACCTATCTTGCCGTCGCCGCCGCCGTGGAAGCCCTCAACCGCCAGGAAGTGCGCCGCATTCTGCTGGTGCGTCCCGCCGTCGAAGCCGGCGAGAAACTCGGCTTCCTGCCCGGCGACCTGGCCCAGAAGATCGACCCCTACCTGCGGCCGCTCTACGACGCCCTGTACGAGATGATCGGTTTCGAGCAGGTCAACAAGCTGATCGAGCGCCAGGTGATCGAGATCGCCCCGCTTGCCTATATGCGCGGCCGTACCCTGAATAATGCCTACATTATTCTCGACGAGAGCCAGAACACCACTCGCGAACAGATGAAGATGTTCCTGACCCGTATCGGCTTCGGCTCGACGGCCGTCATTACCGGCGACGTGACCCAGGTCGACCTGCCCAGAGGGCAGAGTTCGGGGCTCATCCAGGTGCTCGACGTCCTCAAGGACACCCAGGGCATCGGCGTCACTCACTTCGCCGCCAAGGACGTGGTGCGCCACCCGCTGGTACAACGCATCATCGAGGCCTACGATCACTTCGAGGCCGAACAAGAAGACGCCGAGCGCGCGCGTCGTGAGCAGCGCGACGCCCGTCGCGAAGCCCAGGCCGAGGAGCGCCAGGTGCGCAAGAGTCAGAGTCAGGGCCCAGTCGACTACGGGGAATCATCATGATCAGTGAACCTCCGCCAGTCATCGTCGACCGACAGATCGCGCTCGAGGCCGACAGCGACATCGCGGCGCTGCCCTCCCAAGACGAGCTGGAGCACTGGATCAGCGCCACGCTTGACCAGCATGAGGGCGAAACGCGCCAGGAAGTGACGGTGCGTTTCGTCGAGGCCGAGGAGAGTCAGACCCTCAATCGCGACTATCGCAACCGCGACCGCCCGACCAATGTACTTTCCTTTCCCTTCGAATCACCGCCGGGCCTGACCTTGCCATTGCTCGGCGACCTGGTCATCTGCCATGCCGTCGTGGTCCGTGAAGCCCAAGAGCAGGAAAAGTCGCTGTCGGCTCACTACGCTCACATGGTGGTGCATGGCACCTTGCATCTGCTGGGGCATGACCATATCGAGGATGATGAAGCCGAGCGCATGGAGGACCTGGAGAGGGTCATCCTCGCTGGCTTTGCTATCCAAGATCCGTATGCCACCGACCATCTCGACCTTGGTTCCGAGGAAAAGAGACCCTACGCATGAGCGAAGATCGATCGAGTAGTCAGAGCAACAAATCCTGGCTCGAAAAACTGTTCACCGCTTTCAGCTCCGACTCCGAAGAACCCAGCTCACGCGATGAGCTGAGGGAATTCCTTCGCGAGGCCGGCCCACGCCTGCGTCTCGATCAGGACGCCCTGACCATTATCGAAGGCGCCCTGCAAATCAGCGATCAGCAGGTCCGAGAAGTGCTGATTCCCCGCTCCCAGGTCACGGCCATCGCCGCCGACCAGCCGCCGGAGGATTACCTGTCGGTGATTCTCGAGACCGGCCACTCGCGCTATCCGGTGATCGGCGAGAATCTGGACGAGGTGAAGGGCATCCTGCTGGCCAAGGATCTGCTGCCGCTACTCATGAAGAGCCAGGAGAATCGCGACAGCTTTGATCTCACCAATATCCTGCGCACGGCCATGTTCGTGCCCGAGTCCAAGCGCCTGAACAGCCTGCTCAAGGAATTCCGCGAGACCCATAACCATATGGCCGTGGTGGTCGACGAGTACGGCGGCACCGCCGGTATCGTCACCATCGAGGATATTCTCGAGCAGATCGTCGGCGATATCGAAGACGAGCATGATATCGACGAGGAAGAGGACATCCGCGACCTGGGAGACGGCTGCTACGCGATCCGCGCCCTGACCCCGATCGAGGATTTCAACGAGCGCTTCGATACCGATTTCTCCGATGAGGAATTCGATACCCTAGGCGGCCTGGTGATGCAGAGCTTCGGCCATCTCCCCAGGCGCGGTGAGTTCGCCGAGCTCGGCGAATGGCGCTTCACGGTGCTCAACGCCGACAATCGTCGCATCCGCTTGCTGCAAGCCGAACAGGCCGAGACGCAACAAGCCGAGGAGAGCCGCACCTGACGCAGGTCGAAACCGAGCCTGAAGGTGCGCCGCATGGACGCCATAAGAGACTGATAATGAGTGAACGACACCTGAGCCCCGCGATCGGCTATCTGCTCGCGGTGATTGCCGGCGGACTGACGACCCTGTCCGCCGCCCCCTTCTCCCTCTGGTGGCTAGCCCCGCTCGCGATTGGCCTGATGTACCTGGGCATACAGTCCTTAAGCCCCAGGCAAGCGGCTCTAAAGGGCTGGTGCTACGGCCTTGGCCTGTTCGGCAGCGGCACGACCTGGGTCTACATATCGATCCATGACTACGGCTACACCAGCATGCCGGTGGCGGCAATGCTGACCGTCCTCTTCGTTGCTGCCCTGGCCCTCTTTCCTGCCGTCGCGCTGTGGCTCTACCGGCGTCTCACCGGGCCGAGGCTTGCGGCGCTCAGCTTCGCCGGGGCCTGGGTGCTGGGCGAGGTACTGCGCACCTACCTGTTTACGGGCTTCCCCTGGCTGCTGAGCGGCACGTCCCTGGTGGACTCGCCCCTCGCCCCCTGGGCACCGGTGGGCGGTGTCTACCTGCTGTCGCTGATCACCGCCCTGACAGGCACCCTGGGTATCGAGGCGCTGCGCCGCCGCTTGGCGCCAGCAGCCATCCTTGCCGTGCTGTGGCTGGTGCCCCTGGCGCTACCCGGGCAGTGGACTCGCCCGGCTGAGGATTCCACGCGAGTGGCACTGCTGCAGGGTAACCTGCCACAGCTGACCAAATGGAGCCCCGAGGGCCAGCGGGATGCCTGGAATACCTATAGCACCATGACCTCAGGGCTCGCGGATGATACCGACCTGATCGTCTGGCCCGAAGCCGCCCTGCCCATGTTCGAAGACCAGGCGATGCCGCTGCTCGAACGCGTCCAGGCCGGTATTGCACCCGACACGGCGCTCCTCACCGGCATTCTGCAACGCGATCCGGATGGCTATTTCAATAGCGTGATTGGCCTTGGCAATGCCAGCGGCAACTACCGCAAGGCCCATCTGGTGCCCTTCGGTGAATACCTGCCGCTGGAGAGTCTGCTGAGAGGCGTGGTGGCCTTCTTCGATCTGCCAGCACCGACGATGACGCCGGCCAAGGGCTCGCAGGCGCCTATCCAGGCCGCCGGACTCTCCATCGGCAGCGCCATCTGCTATGAAATCGTCTATGCCGACCTGGTGGCTTCTCGTGCCCGGGATGCCGAGATACTGCTGACGGTCTCCAATGACACCTGGTTCGGCGACTCACTGGGACCGCTTCAGCACCTGCAGATGGCACGGCTCAGGGCGCTGGAGAATGGCCGCTACGTGATGCGCGCCACCAGCAACGGCGTTACCGCCATCATCGATGACCAGGGCCGCATCACCGCACGAGCCCCACAGTTCACCGCCACCGCCCTCAGCGGCGAAGTGCGCGCCATGCAGGGCACAACCCCCTTCACCCGCACTGGCAGCTGGCCAGCCTGGCTCGTCGCCACCCTGCTGGTGCTGCCGGGGCTGAGCTTATCGGGCCGACGCCGCAAGGCGTAAGCCCGAAGCCCGAAGCCCGAAGCCCGAAGCCCGAAGCCCGAAGCCCGAAGCCCGAAGCCCGAAGCAGTATGAGCCAACCGCCACCAACGCAAACGCCCCCACAGCTCAATCGCTGCGGGGGCGCTCTTTCAGCTTCAGCCCTGGTTCTGGCCTAACACCTCGGGAATGGTCTGACACACGTAGCGTCCCGGCGCCGGCTCGATGACCGATAACTCGCCCTCGCCGGGCTGTCTTGCCGGCACCATCTTCGCGGTATCCGCATAGCCGTTGTCGGTCATCCAAGCTTGCCAATGCGGCCACCAGGAACCCTCATTGAAGGTCGCACCCTCGAACCAGGCGTCCGGGTCGGCCGGCAGCTCCGGGTTGGTCCAGAAACCGTACTTGTTCTTGTGCGGCGGGTTGACGATACCGGCGATATGCCCTGAGCCGCCGAGCACGAAGGTCACCGGCCCCTTGGGAAGCTGGGTGCCGCCGTAGGTACTGTTCCACTTGGCGATATGATCTTCACGAGTGGATACGAAGTAGCTGGGCGTGGATATCTTGCGCAGGTCGATCTTGACACCGTCCAGTTCGATACCGCCGGGCTCTATCAGGCGATTCTCCAGATACATGTTACGCAAGTACCAACCATGCGTACCGGCCGGCAGGTTGGTGCCGTCGGTGTTCCAGTACAACAGATCGAAGGCCGCCGGCTGCTCGCCTTTCAGGTAGTTGCTGATATAGAACGACCAGAACAGATCGTTTTCTCGCAGTAGATTGAACGAGAAGGCCATGACTCGGCCATCCAGGTAGCCATCGGCTTCCAACTGGCGCTCGATGCCCTGTAGCACCGGCTCGTTGAGGAAGACACCGATCTCGCCGGGATCGCTGAAGTCCTGCAGCGTGGCCATGTAGGTCACCGAGCGAACCTTGCGCCCGCGGCGTGTGCTGGTCAGGTAGGCCACCGTCGAAGCAGCCAGTGTACCTCCGATGCAGTAACTCAGCAGGTTCACCGACTTCTCGCCGCACGCCTGCTCGATGGCACTCATGGCCTCGATAGGGCCCAATTGCATGTAGTCGGCCCAGGTCAGGTCACGCTGCTCGGGCCCCGGGTTACGCCAGGAAATCAGGAAGACGGTGTGTCCCTGATCGACCAGCCACTTGACCAGAGAGTTGTCCTGGCGCAGGTCCAATATGTAGTACTTATTGATCCAGGGCGGCACCATCAGCAGCGGCGTCTTGAACGTCTGTTCGGTGGTCGGGGCGTACTGAATCAGCTGCATCAACTCGTTTTCGAAGACCACCGAGCCCGGTGTCACCGCCACGTTTTCGCCGATGGTGAAAGCGCTGCGATCGGTCATCTTGACGTTGATGCCTTCCGCCGAGTTGGCCAGGTCCTCGCGCAGCTGTGCCAGCCCCTCGATAAGGTTCTGGCCCTTGGTCTCCATGGTCAGGCGCATCACCTCCGGGTTGGTGGAGGCGAAGTTCGACGGCGAGATGGCACTCACGTACTGGCGGGCATAGAACGCCAGGTTGCGCTTCTGGTCCGGCGGCAAATTGTCGAGGCTATCGATCATTTCCTCGACCAGGCGCGAGAATAACAGGTACTGCTCCAGCAGCCCTCGATAGAAGGGTTCATGCCGCCAGGCCTCGTCCTTGAAGCGACGATCATGGCGGGCAGGCTCGATCAAAAGCTCGGTTTCTTCGCCGCTCAGGTCACGCAGGCCCTGCTGCCAGAGCTGCATCTGATCCTGAGCGAGCTGCAATTGAGTGTTGACGAGCGTTTCGGGATCGCTGATCAGAGCCTCGACGCCGGCACGAAAACTTTCGCGCATGTCATCGTAAATGGTCTTGCCGGCTTCACCGGGCAACATCCGCGCCAACATATCCTGCATCAGCACCTGATATTGCTGCCCCATCACTTCCAGCTGTTCGGTCCATTCCTGAAGCTCGGACGCCGACGGCGTATGAAAACCTGACTGCATTGCCCACTCCTGTGATCGAAGCCCTATTACCGGAGCCCTATTATCAAAACCCTTTGCGCCCCCAAACCACTGGTCAAACTACCTTGCTGCCAACGTCCTGATAACCGAACGGTCGGCGACCGTCATTTTGTCTACCTTGGGCGGCTCATACTTAAATAACACCTACCTATATAACACGCCCGCTATGTATGACGGCCTACATATACGCCCATGGCCGGAAAACGCGTGCGTTTTCCGGCCATGGGCGATGGCTAGCCAGCAGGGGCTGACCGCAGGCTCAAATCAAGAACTCTTGCTGCCGCCAGTGCCGCCCGACTTGCCAGCTGCCGAACTCTTGGAGGCACTCGAGGCACTACGACGGCTGGTCGCGCTGGAAGACGGCTTGGTAGCTGCTGCCTGAGGCGTGGACTCTGTCGCCTGCTTTGCCGCTTGTGCCGCCTGCTGGGTGGCCTCTGTCGCCTGCTGGGAGGCCTTCTCGGCAAACTGCTGAGTGGACGCAACCGCCTGCTCTGTGGCAGCGGTCATCTGTTCACTGGCGGATTGTGTCGCAGAGGCTGCCTGTTTGCCCGCGGTCTCGGAGACCTCGGTCATGACCTTTTCCATCTCGCGCTTGAACTCGAGACTGAGCTCGGTCATGGCCTCGGCGTCCTTGAGCAGCTGGGTGGAGAGCTCATTCATCATCTCCGCCTGACGAGTGCCGAAATCGCGCATGGCCTCAGGGTCCTTGGCTTCGGTGGCATCCCGCAGCCGCTCGGTACCCAACTGGCTGTAGCGCTTCATGGACTCGAGCTGAAACTGGGTCAGCTTCTCCATGTTGTCGAGCATTAGGCCATTGAGCTTGCGCATCGGCGCAAAGAAGCTTTCGGCTTGCTCTGTGAACTCGGTAAACATCTTGTCCTGCATGGCATCACCCTCCCAGGGTCATGAATGTGGGCACGAGCCCCTTGCTGCACTGCACAAAGCGTAGTCTCGGACGCACGCCTATGCAATAGGTCGCGCTACTTGCGGTGCGACCGTGAGCTGGCACTGGCCGGTTCATCGGCCGGCTTGCCCTTACCGGCCTTTTCGCCGTCGTCGGTTTTTTGCGTCTTGCTGGCAGCAGCCTGGGCCTGACGCAGCATGTCGAGCATCATTTGCTGATAGTTACCGAAGCTGGTCATGCTCTGGGACAGGTTGTCCTGGAAATTGCCCTTGAGCGAATCCTGGAAAGCCGTCGGCATAAAGGGAGTCTTGAGGAAGGGCTGGAGCAGGCTCATGGGGTCATAGCCCTCGACGCCCGCGTCCATCTGCTGCTGGATGCGTGACATCAGCTCGTTATGGAATGCCTCAACATCGGGCAGGCCAAGAGACTGGCGAAATTCGGCAGGCGTGAGGTCAAATTCGAGGTTTATCTTCATGGGCATAGCCAGACTGAGGTATTTCACCTCAGTCTAGCAGCCAGGGGGGCAACACGCGGCCCCGTAAACTCAACGCAGGTGAGGCGTGGCGACGCTGACGTCGAGATTCTGCGCTCGGTGACGCAGCAGGTGATCCATCAGCGTCAGCGCCATCATGGCCTCGGCAATCGGGGTGGCACGAATGCCCACACAGGGATCATGGCGACCCTTGGTGATGACTTCCACCGGGTTGCCATGCACATCGATGGAGCGTCCAGCGAGGGTGATGCTGGAGGTCGGCTTGAGAGCCAGGTGTGCGATGACCGTCTGGCCCGAGGAAATACCGCCCAGCACGCCGCCGGCGTGGTTGGAAAGAAAGCCCTCAGGCGTCATCTCGTCCCGGTGCTCGCTGCCCCGCTGAGCGACGGCCGCAAAGCCATCACCTATTTCCACGCCTTTGACGGCATTGATGCTCATCAGGCCATGGGCGAGTTCAGCATCCAGGCGATCGAAGACCGGCTCGCCTAGCCCGGCCGGCACGCCCTCGGCCACTACGGTGATCTTGGCGCCCACCGAGTCCTGATCGCGGCGCAGCTGATCCATGTAGGCCTCGAGCTCCGGCACCCGATCAGGATCGGGGCAGAAGAAAGCGTTGTCTTCGACCGCCGCCCAGTCCTTGAACTCCATGGTCAGCGGACCGAGCTGGCTCATGTAGCCACGCACACTGATGCCCTGAGCCGCCAGGTAGGCCTTGGCAATGGCGCCGGCCGCCACGCGCATGGCGGTTTCCCGCGCGCTGGAGCGCCCGCCGCCCCGATAGTCCCGACGACCATACTTGTGATGGTAGGTGTAATCGGCATGGGCCGGACGAAACTGGTCCTTGATCTTGGAGTAGTCCTTGGAGCGCTGATCGGTATTCTCGATCATCAGGCCGATGGCGGTACCGGTGGTGACGCCCTCGAAGACGCCTGACAGGATCCGCACCTGGTCAGGCTCGCGACGCTGCGTGGTGTGCCGCGAGGTACCGGGGCGGCGACGATCGAGATCGCGCTGCAGGTCGGCCTCACTGAGGGGAATACCCGGCGGGCAGCCGTCGACGATGGCGCCCAGCGCCGGGCCGTGGCTCTCGCCGAAGGTAGTGACAGTAAACAGCTTGCCGAAGGTATTACCGGACATTGACGTTCCTCAGGGCTCTGGTATCAACAGTTCAGGCGAAGGTTGCCGCGTAGGCGTCGAGTTCCTGGGCGGTCAGCACGAAGACACCCTGCCCCCCGCGCTCGAACTCCAGCCACAGGAAGGGGACCTCGGGGAAGGCCGCCTCCAGATGATGATCGGAGTTCCCGACTTCGACGATCAACACGCCGTCATCGCTGAGCAGGCTTCTTGCCTCGCGCAGGATGCGGCGCACGATATCCAAGCCATCGTTCCCGGCCCCCAGGGCCAGGGTCGGCTCGTGGCCGAATTCGGCCGGCATGGTGGCCAAGTCACGCGCATCCACATAAGGGGGATTGGAGACGATCAGGTCATAGCGCTGCCCCACCAGGCCATCGAACACATCGGACGCCACAGCCCTCACTCGCGCACCAACGTCGTGACGCGTGATATTGGCCTTGGCCACCTCGAGCGCATCGGCACTGATGTCGGCCAGGTCGACCTCGGCGGTAGGCAGATGCAGAGCGGTGGCGATACCGATGCAGCCCGAGCCGCAGCAAAGATCCAGAACCCTCGCCGGTGGCTCCTCGGGGAACCAGGCGGCGAAACCGTCCTCGATCAACTCGGCGATCGGCGAGCGGGGAATCAGCACCCGTTCGTCGACGTTGAACGCTACGCCAGCAAAGAAGGCCTCTCCAAGCAGATAAGGCAACGGCCGTCGCGTCTCGATGCGGGAGCGCACCAGACCCACGATGCGAAGGCGCTCCATAGGAAGCAGCCGTGCCTCCAGCACTGAGGGGTCCACATCCCAGGGTAAGTGCAGGGCACCCAGCGTCAACGCCACCGCCTCGTCCCAGGGAGAGGCGGTGCCATGACCGAAATGGAGGCCATGGGTGTAAAATTCACTGGTCGCCCAGCGCAGACAGTCACGCAGGGTGAGGAGATCCTCGGCGATCTTAGTATCATCGAGAATCAGGGTCGAATCGGCATCGGGTCGGGAAGCGGCCACGCGTCGTCCTGTGGTTTATCGGATTGAGATTCAAATCCTTGATTGTACCCGGCCCGACGCCCGGTTCACAGCCGCTGCCAAGCCGCTATACTAGCTCGGCATTTACCCATTCAACGCAATCCACGGGGAGCAACATGAGCCAGCGCCGCGGACACCCGGATGATGATGAGGTTTCGCTGTTTCGCCAGGCCCTGGCCGACGCAGGCGTCAAGCCGATTTGCTCGAACCGGGCCGACCCGGGCAAGCCGAAACAGCGCCGCCGAGAGGCCCTGGCCGAACGTCGTGCCGCCGCCCTCGAAGCCGACAGCTATCAGCTGAGCAGCCGCACCAGCGATGGACGGGTCGAGCCCGTAAGACCTTCCGAGTGGCTCGACTTCACCGTCCCCGACCTGCCCCAGCGCACCCGCAGCCAGTTGAAGCGCGGCAGCATCGCCTGGGAGGCTGGGCTCGACCTGCACGGCTACACCGTCGACGAGGCCCGCGCAGAGCTCGAAAGCTTCATTGCCGAGGCCCGAGCTCAGCGCGCCCGCTGCGTGCTGGTGGTCCACGGCAAGGCACGCAGCATCAGCGGACCCGACGCCTACCCGGTGATCAAGAGCCATGTAAACGCCTGGCTTCGGGAATGGCCAAGCGTGCTGGCCTTCTGCTCGGCGCGGGAACTGGATGGCGGCAGCGGCGCCGTTTATGTGTTACTGCGCCGCCGCGGCGAGAGCCTCTAGTCGAATGTGCCCCTTGGATTTTCAGTGAAGCGCCAAACGAGAACCAGGCGACATCCGGGCCCTTATCCGGCCCTTATGGCGCGGCAGGCTCGCTGGCCTCGGATCTAGTTTGATCCGGCGAGGCCCCGATCACAGGCGAAACCACGGGGGTATCAACCAGCGACGCCCGTCGTGCCCCGGCTCGGCTTGCCGCGGGCCCCTCGAGCCGATCGATGGCCTGAGACGCCAGGTGCTGGCCCAGCTTGATCAGGGCCTCGGCGCGATGAAATTCATAGGCGCCACACACCGTCTTGGGTATCTCAATCAGCACGTCCGGCGGATAGCCCGCCACCTTGTACTTGGCCAATGCCGCCTGAGTGATATCGAAGGAAGCCAGCATCATGTCGAGCTTGCCCCAGGCCCGCTGGCTTGCCACCTGAGGGCTCTGGGGCTCTTCACCCTCGTCGGCGCCATTGCCGCTGTCGTTTCCGCTGCCTGAATTGAACAGCCGCTGAGCGCGTCCGCGCACCCCGGCCACCCAACCTGAAAAGCCACGCCCCTCAGCCTCCAGGGCCTCTTCACGAGCCAGCTCTTCAGCCACCTCCTCGGCCGGCAATAACTCTTCCAGGGTTACCGGCCTCGGGCTGTGCGCGGTGGCGTTGACCGCGACGACCAGGTCGGCCTGGGCAGAGACGGTGGGAATGATCGGCAGGGGGTTCATCAAACCACCATCGACCAGCACCTGATCGCCGACATGGACCGGCGTGATGATGCCGGGCACGGCAATCGACGCGCGGATGGCCTGCAACAATGAGCCGCTCTGGAACCACACCTCGCGCTGCCGAACCAGGTCGGTCGCCACGGTCGTCACCGGCAGCGGCAGGTCTTCGATGAGGGTATCGCCGATCAGGCTGGACAGCTTGCTCATCACCTTGTTGGCGCGCATGGCGCCCATCGGGCTCCAGGTGACATCAACCAGCTTGAGCACATCGAAATAATCCAGCTGGCACACCCAATCACGATAGGCCGATAGCTGACCGGCGGCATAGATACCGCCAACCAACGCGCCCATCGAGCAGCCCGAGATGGCGACAATCTCGTAGCCGCGCGCCTCGAGTTCCTCGATTACGCCGATATGCGCATAGCCTCTCGCACCGCCGCTGCCAAGCACCAGGGCGACACGCTTGCCTTCTTTCATCTTGCCGCTCATCACTCTCCCTCCTCACCAGGCGTTGGTCTGGTACGTCTCACTTCTCGACCACACCGGACGCAGCCACCTGCCACCATTGTGCGATGCTGCCGGCCACCGCGGCCAGCGCTTCGCGTTCAAGGTGTAGATGATGCCCCCCTTTCAACACCCGTCGTTCGAGCCCCTTCAGCGCTGCCCGACTCTGCTTGGCGCCCTTCCGCTCACCCAGGATGCCCCGCTCACCTTCGATCAATAGCGTGGGCGCCTCTATCGCAGCCAGCATGCCCACCACCTGCTCAGGACAGAAGCGCACCAGCGAAGGTCGCAGCAGGCGGCCATCGGTTCGCAGCCGGACATGGCCATCCTCCAACCGCTCCAGGTTACGCTCGACCAGCGGCCAGGCCGAGTCGGCATCGATAGGTGTCACGCCGCCCGCGACCCTGGCCGCCACAGCACTCTCTACATCAGCATAGCGCGGTGACGGTGAGCTGCGCCGCCGATGCCCCAGCAGGCCACGCCTCAGCTGCTGTGCGCTGTCGTCTGCCGGCGTACTGAGCGTGCCCAGACCATCAATCAGCATCAGCCGCTCGACCCGTTCAGGAAGCGCCGCCGCCAGCAGGCAGGCCACTCCTGCGCCCATCGAATGGGCCAGCAGCGGAGCTGACTCGAGCTCCAGGCTCGCCATGGCATCCAGCACGTCGTGGCAGTAATCCCAGATCGCATAGTCGACGCCGGGCGGGTGCCGCCGGGAGCAACCATGGCCGGCGAAATCCAGCGCCACGATTCGAATACCGAGTTGCTCGACCAACAAGGGCGCCAGCCGCGAAAAGCTCGCCGCATTGTCGAGCCAGCCATGCAAGGCAAGCCAAGTCGGCGCCCCGGGCGCTCCCCAGGCTAACGCCGCGAGACGGCCGTCAGCCAAGTGCAGTTCGGTCGGGCTCATCAGGAAGACTCCAAGAGGTGATCGAGAGTGGCACATAGGGCCCGACGGCAGGCCTCGGGGTGCTCCATGGGAAACATATGGCCTCCCGGCACCAACTTCACAGGCACCCCACGCGTTGCAAACCGCCGTCGGCGGCGTGCCGTCAGCAGGTCCGACTCGCGGCCCGCCAACAGTGCCAGCGGTACCTTTAGTCGCTTGGGAAGCCCCCGCAGGTGGTCGGGCAGATGGCGAAAGATCGCCACTTCGGTATCCGGGGAAAAGGCCAGCCCGACGCCGCCACCGTCATGCTGGCGGGCGGCACCTGCCAGATAGTCGCTGAAGGCTTCTGGGGTAAAGTCTCGGAAAAGGCTCTTGCACCGCAGGTCTTCGCTCATCGTCTGATGGTCCGGCCAATGTGCCCGACGCCCCAAGCTGCGCCCCGCCGGCGTGACACGATCGACAAGGCCAGTACGCTTGGCGACCTTGATGGCCAGCGCATCGAAACCCAGCATCAACGGGGGATCCATGGCGACCACGCAGCGAAAACGCTCTGGCGCCTTCTCCGCCGCCATCGCCATCAGCACTCCTCCCAGCGAGTGCCCGACGCCGATCACCCGGGTGTCGCCCTCAGGCAGACGTGACAGCAGCTCATCGCGCAGCGAAAGCCAGTTATGTCCTACCGGAAAATGCGGGTGATGACCGAGTTGCTCCAGAGGATGAAGGGCGAACCGCTCGCCCAGCGGTGCCAAGAGACTCTGGTAGCTGCGCCCGGTGAAGCCGTTGGCATGAGCGAAGACCAGCGGCGGCTTGGGGGCGCGCTCGTTTGAAGCGATGGGAGAGGCGTTGCCAGCCCAGTCGGAAGCATGTCGCTGGGGCATGAAATCATCCTAGTCAGTGGAAACTAGCAGGCTAACGGGATTACCATACTCCGCTTAGCCGCCACTGGGCCAGTATAAAACGACTGTTTGACTTTCAAACCATCCATTAGTCATGACTGGATAGCCAAGCGTGCTCGCCGCCCACCTCATTCTGGAGACCACCGTGTCAAAGCCGCGTCCCCCTCGCGACACCCGCCTACGCAATGCCCTTTTCTTTATCACCGTGGTCGCGGCAATCGTCGTCGGTCGCTGGCTGGCGATTTAGGGAGTACGTAAAGGTATGAACCTTCTCGCCGTCTTCCAGCACACCCTCAACGTCACCCTGCCGGTCTTTGCCATGGTGTTCATCGGCATTGGTCTGAAGCGCTGGGGATGGATCGATTCAGCCTTCGTTTCCACCGCATCAAAGCTGGTGTTCAAGGCCACATTGCCGACCCTGGTCTTCTTGAGCATCGTCCAGGCCGATCTCGAAGCGAGCCTGAATCCAGGCATGCTGGTTTTCTTCGCCCTCGCCACCCTGGCAAGCTTCGTACTTGCCTGGGGCTGGGCCAACTGGCGCGTGGCGCGAGCAGACCGTGGGGTCTATATCCAGGGCGCCTTTCGCGGCAACTGCGGCATCGTCGGCCTGGCGCTGGCGGCCAGCATGTACGGCGACTACGGCCTCTCGGCGGGCGGGTTGCTGCTGGGGGTGGTGATCATTAGCTATAACGCCCTTTCAGTAGTGGCGCTGAGCACCTTTCAGGACGGTCAAGCGGCGGACTGGCGCAGCATTCTCGGGCATATCGCCAAGAACCCTCTGATTCTTGCCGTGATGGCCGCCCTGCCAGTCGCGCTCTCGGGCCTGACGTTGCCGGGCTGGCTACTGACGACCGGCGACTACTTCGCTTCACTGACCCTGCCACTGGCCCTGATCTGCGTGGGAGCGACACTCTCGGTCAGCGCTCTACGCAACGACAGCACCACCGCCGTCAGCGCCAGCCTGATGAAGATGGCCATCCTGCCGGCGCTGGCCACAGCCGGTGCCTGGCTGGTGGGCTTCAGCGGACGCGAGCTGGGCGTGCTATTCCTGTTCTTCGCAAGCCCTACGGCGGCCGCCAGCTTCGTGATGGTCAAAGCGATGAACGGTAATGCCAAGCTCGCCGCCAACATCATCGCGATCAGTACCCTGCTGGCCAGCCTGACCATTACCGGTGGGGTATTTGGCCTGCGCGTCACCGGACTCATCTAGCTAAACGTATCCAGCGCCCTTAACTTGCCGCGGGCGCATCCGCGCGAATCACCACCTCGAACTGCTCGATGCCACCGCCCTCGCCGAAGGCCTCCTTCGGCATGGGGTTGGCGTGGGCGCGTTTGAAGTCGTCGCTGCCGACCCAGGCGCGAAAGGCCTCCTGGCTGTCCCATTCAGTCTCCACGACATAGGGCGCCTGATTGCCCTGAGGACGCAGCACGCGCATGGCGACGAACCCCGGCTGCTTGTCGATCTCGCCGGCCCGGGCGCGAAAGCGGGCCTCG
The DNA here is from genome assembly GCF_013349955.1 of Onishia taeanensis. Taxonomy (GTDB): domain Bacteria; phylum Pseudomonadota; class Gammaproteobacteria; order Pseudomonadales; family Halomonadaceae; genus Onishia; species Onishia taeanensis_B. Next base: position 39,388 of record NZ_JABVXC010000009.1, read on the forward strand.
AACTCCTCTTCATAACCCGAAGTCACGTGGATGCGATTATTGACCATATACGTCATGAGGACTCCTAAAGCACGGTAAGGGAAATATCCCGGCAATCCATGAGGCGTCGCGAACGATGGGGCATGCTGGGTAAGCCAGCGCTTGGCCTTCAGCGATACCCGGGCGCTTCCAGGCCGATCAGGCGCGCACAGCCAGCGGCGAAGACATCGCTCTCCAGCCGGGCGATGGCGCCAGTAGGAAATCCCAGCCCCAGCGCCCGAGGCCCATCGGTCAACTGTGTGGTCAGCAGGCCCACCAGGGGCATGTGGCTAACCAGCAACAGCGGCCCCGGCGACTGTTCCTGGGCGTCGATCAACCAGTCAAGGACCGGACCTACCGGGTCATCCGGGGTGATGATCGGCAGCGTCCCGACCGGCACGTCCAGCCGCTCGGCCATCAGGGCTGCGGTCTGCTGGGCACGACGATAAGGGCTTGCCAGTACCCGCGGGGTAGGTAGCCTCTCATCGGCGAGGCGTTGCGCCAGCCAGTCGGCCATGTCGCTGGCCTCGCATTTACCTTCATCGGTGAGCGAGCGCTCGGCATCCGGGCGGCCGGGAGCGGCCTGGCCGTGGCGCATGATCCAAAGAGTCTCGTGCATCTTGTTCAATCCTCCAGGCGCCGGGCGGCCTTGACGTCCTCGCGGGACAGAGTGAATTCCACATCGCTGCTCTGCTCGCCCTGCATGAGCAGCTTGGCCATGTCGCGGGCCGGCACCTGATTGAAGAGGACCTGATAGAGCCCCTCGGCGAGGGGCATATAAACGCCCTCCTCTGTCGCCTTGTCATGCACCAGATGCACGGTGTTGACGCCTTCGGCGACCTGCCCCAAGGCCTCAACAGCCTCTTCAAGCGTGCGCCCTTCGCCAAGGGCATAGCCGACGCGGTAATTGCGCGAGAGCTTCGATGAACAGGTGACGATCAGGTCACCGACACCGGAAAGGCCTAGAAAGGTCATGGGGTTGGCCCCCAGATGCACGGCAAAACGGCTCATCTCCGCCAGCGCCCGGGTCATCAGCATGCTGCGGGTGTTCTCGCCCATGCCGAGGGCCGCCGCCATGCCGGCGGCAATGGCATAGATGTTCTTCAGTGCACCGCCAAGCTCAACGCCGAAGCGATCATTGCTGGCATAGACCCGGAAATAATCGCAGCCCAGCAGGCTCTGTACGCGGGTGCGAGTCAAGGGGTCGTCACTGGCGATCACGGTGGCCGTGAGCTGCTTGTCGGCGACCTCGGAGGCAAGATTGGGGCCGGAGATCACACCGATGTGAGGAAAGCCAGTCTCCTCCTCGAGGATCTCGCTCATCAGCTTGAAGGCTTCTGCCTGAATGCCCTTGGTGGTGCTGACCAGTATCTGCTCGGAGGACAGCCAGGGCCGCGCCTGGCGCACCACGCTGCGGAAAGCCTGGGAAGGAATCGCCACCAGCACCAACTCCGCGCCGGCAAGCACCTCGCGCATATCGGTTGTGGCCGTCACAGCCGGGTTGATGGCGTAATCCGGCAGATAATGGCGATTGCGATGGTCCCGGTTGATTTCATTCGCCAGAGTGGCATCGCGCATCCACTGGTGCACCCGGGCCCCATTGTCGGCCGCAATACTGGCAAGGGCGGTACCGAAACTGCCGCCACCCAGCACCGCGACCTTCAAGCGATCATCAGACATTCTCGATCCATTGACGAGTGATAGACCCCTTCATTGTAACGAAAAGCGGAGAGGCCGAAATGCCTCTCCGCTATGGGCTACGGAGACGGGGCACGAGGCCCGTCGATCAAGGAACTCAGTCGATCATCGGCACCAGGCTGTCGATGCTCGAACGGGCGTCGCCAAACAGCATCCGCGTGTTTTCCTTGAAGAACAGTGGGTTCTCGATGCCGGAGTAGCCGGTACCCTGCCCGCGCTTGCAGACAAAGACCTGCTTGGCTTCCCACACCTTGAGCACCGGCATGCCGGCGATGGGACTGGCAGGATCTTCCTGCGCCGCGGGATTGACGATGTCGTTGGAGCCGATGACGATCACCACGTCGGTCTCGGCGAAATCATCATTGATCTCGTCCATCTCCATGACGATGTCATAGGGCACTCGCGCCTCCGCAAGCAACACATTCATGTGCCCCGGCAGTCGCCCCGCCACCGGATGGATGCCGAAGCGTACATTCTTGCCGGCGCTGCGCAGCTTGCGAGTCAGTTCGCTGACCGCGTTCTGCGCCTGGGCCACCGCCATGCCGTAACCCGGAACGATGATGACGCTGTCGGCATCGTTCAGCGCGCTGGCTACGCCGCCGGTATCGATGGCCACCTGCTCGCCCTCGATCTCGGCCGCCTCACCCTTGCTGCCCCCGAAACCGCCCAGAATCACATTGATGAAGTTACGGTTCATCGCCTTGCACATGATGTAGGACAGAATGGCCCCCGACGAGCCCACCAGGGCGCCGGTGACGATCAGCAGATCATTGGAAAGCGTGAAGCCGATGGCCGCCGCCGCCCAGCCGGAATAGCTGTTGAGCATCGAGACCACTACCGGCATATCGGCGCCACCGATGCCCATGATCAGGTGCCAGCCGATGAAGAAGGCCAGCAGCGCCAGCACCAGCAGGGTCCAGAAACCGGCCCCGTTGAGGTAGGCGATGGCCAGCAGCAGCGACAGGATCGCCGCTCCGGCATTCAACCAGTGCCCCCCCGGAAACTGACGGGGCTTGCCGTCGACCTTGCCGGCGAGCTTGCCGAAGGCGATCACCGAACCGGTAAAGGTCACCGCACCGATGAAGACCCCAAGCACCACCTCGACCTGCAGAAAGGTCAGCTCGGCCGGCGTCTTCGACGCCAGGGTGGCAGCGAAGGCGGAGAAGCCATCGGTGCCGGATTCGGCGAGCTGTGCCGCCAGCACGCGACGCCGCTCAAGATCGGCGTTCCAGCCGACGAACACCGCTGCCAAGCCGACAAAGGAATGCAGCGCTGCCACCAACTGCGGCATCTCGGTCATGTCGACCTTTCTGGCCACCACCGTGCCGATAGCGGCACCGATCAGCATCATCGGAATCATCCAGCCATAGCCACCGATGCCCGGACCGAACATGGTAGCGCCGACCCCCAACGCCATGCCGACGATGCCATACCACACCGCTCGCTTGGCCTTTTCCTGGTTGCTCAAGCCCCCAAGCGAGAGGATGAACAAAACACTTGCCGCGATCGCCGCGGCAGAAACGACTTCTTGACCCAGCATCTGGTATCTCCGCGATTCAGGATTTCTGGAACATGGCCAGCATCCGGCGTGTCACCTGGAAGCCACCCACGATATTGATGGAGGCGATCAACACCGAAATACTGGCGAGCAGTCCTACCAGCCAGTTGCCCGAGCCGATCTGTAACACAGCGCCGAGGATGACGATGCCGGAGATCGCATTGGTCACCGCCATCAGCGGGGTGTGCAGCGAGTGGCTGACGTTCCAGATCACCTGGAAACCGACGAAGCAGGCCAGAGCGAAGACAATAAAATGCTGCATGAAGGAAGCCGGCGCCACCTGGCCAAGCAGCCACATCAAGGCCCCGCCCACCACCAGCATGCCTACCTGGCGCTTGGTCTGGGAAACGAAAGCAGCATGCTCGGCGGCCTTCTTCTCCTCGTGAGTGGGCTCCTTTTCCTTCGGCTTGGGCTTGGATGCGCCGATCGCTTTGACCTTGGGCGGCGGCGGCGGGAAGGTGATTTCTCCGGCGTGAGTCACCGTGGAACCGCGGATGACATCATCTTCCATGTTGTGATTGACCACGCCATCCTTCTCAGGGGTCAGATCGGTCAACATATGGCGAATATTGGTGGCATAAAGCAGCGAGGACTGCGTCGCCATGCGCGACGGGAAGTCGGTATAGCCGACCACGATCACGCCGTTATCGGTGACGATGCGCTCATCCGGCACGGTCAGATCGCAGTTGCCGCCCTTCTCGGCGGCCAGGTCGACGACCACCGAGCCCGGCTTCATGGCATGAACCATATCCTCGAGCCATAGCTTGGGGGCCGGCTTGCCAGGAATCAGCGCGGTGGTGATGACGATGTCCACCTCCGGCGCCTGCTCGCGGAAACAGGCCAGCTGCTTTTCGCGAAACTCCGGACTGGAGGGAGCCGCATAGCCGCCGCTCTCGGAGCCGTCCTGGCTATCCTCAAAATCGAGAAACAGGAACTCCGCGCCCATGGACTCGATCTGCTCGGCCACTTCGGGCCGCACGTCGAAGGCCCGCACTACAGCGCCGAGGCTGGTGGCCGTGCCGATGGCGGCAAGTCCTGCCACCCCGGCGCCGACGACCAGCACCTTGGCCGGCGGCACCTTGCCGGCAGCGGTGACCTGGCCGGTGAAGAAGCGCCCGAACTGATTACCCGCCTCGATCACCGCGCGGTAGCCGGCGATATTGGCAGTACTCGACAGGGCATCCATCTTCTGTGCCCTGGAGATACGCGGCACCATATCCATGGCAACGACGGTGGCGCCACTAGCACGGCAACGCTCCAGCAGGGCTTCATTCTGGGCCGGCCAGAAGAACGAAATCAGCGTCTGGCCATCATGCAACCGACCAGCTTCCTCGTCGGAGGGCTCGCGTACCTTGATGACGGTATCGGCCTGCTTCCAGAGCATTTCGGCGTCGTCGACCACGCTGACGCCGACATCACGATAGGCCGCATCGGCAAAGCCTGCCGCCACGCCAGCCCCGGCCTCTATCAGGCACTCATGGCCAAGTTTCTGAATCTGCTGCGCGCTCTCCGGCGTCAGCGCCACTCGCGCCTCGCCCGGGGCTCGCTCCTTTGGTGCTCCGATCTTCACTCTGTGCCTCCCTGTCGCGACGCTCGCCGCGAAGCTGGCCGCCGTTCCAAAACGGCGGGAATGAGTCGATATCTATATGCATATCCGGGGGTAACACACCAACCTTGTCAGCCCATGGCCCCCCTTTGCGATACAGCAGTGTTTGGAGAAAATCACGCAAAGGCAAGGGTTTACAATAAAAAATCCTTTATAAATATACAGTTATGGCATCCATAATGTACTTGTTATATTAACGGAATGACTCAACTGATTGATAAATAATAGAAAACCTGTGACCTCATACCTGACATAATCGTTATGGGTGTCATAATGAAAGCGTTATTACTGGACTCCCCCTCACCGCTCGACGATTCGTCACCGCCCACCTGCGCTCGCAATACGCTGCCGCATCAAAACTGCTGCACGACTTCCTGCGTCGAGCTGATCCGCGCGTAATGGCTGCCCAGCAACGCCAAACTGAAACGCTGCACCTCCTCTGCGGTCAAGGGTTGCCCGTCGAGATCGTCGATGGCATAGCTCGCGCAGGCATCCGCGACCACGACCACGCCAAAATCCAGGCAGTGGGCATGGCGAGCGGCGGTCGACACGGCATGGCCGGTGGATACGCCCGCCACCACCAGGCGCGCTATGCCATGACGCCTCAACCAGATGTCCAGGTCAGTGCCGATGAAGGGACTTTCGACGTGCTTGGTAACGATACGCTCCCCGGCAAGAGGCATCGCTGAGGTTTTGAATTCGGCCCCGGCATGCCCGGATCGGTACAGAGACCCGGGCGTATGGGAGAAATGCCTGACATGAACGATATGGCCGTTGCCACCCCGCCAGCACCTCAACAGTTCATCCACTCGGTCGTCGAGCACTGGATTGCTATGGGTGCCATTGAGCTCGACATCATCGACGGCCTTCTGGAGATCGATCAGCAGCAGAGCCGCCGCATCATCCCGGGCATCATAAAGACGCAACCGTGCATTGCTTGACTGGCGCACCATCACCACCTCCGTCGCCTGTCCTGAAAGAAGCGCTCCCGACCCACATGCTCTGCCTTGAGCCGAACAAATACGCCTGAAGCGCATAAACCACCTTGCGCCGAAGCAGCCGACTTGAAACGAATACCTCATCCCACAACGAATGAGCGCTCGTGAACCGAATAACCACAGGCTTAGCTGCTCCGAATGAACATGTGCCGAAGGGCACGTACCCGGCAAGTATCATGCAAGCATAGGCGTTCGCGCGCCGTGCTGCCCTGCACCAAAGCACGCGACTCTCAACGCTCTACCGCACTGGGTGCTGAAACGACAACGCCTCCCGCGGCATCAGCCGGGGAGGCGTCATGGAGGTGCTCGTCATGCTGGCATCGGCAATATCTGGCCAATGGCCAAAGCGTCCAATCAGGCCGGTGTATCGCCCGCATAGCGACGAATTCGCTCCGCATTGGTGCGCAGAAGCGACAGTAATACATGCTGATAGTCGGCACGGGTGGCGTAGTCATCGAGCGTGGCGATCAAGGCCTCCGGGGGCACCTCGCCATGAGCCGCCAACTGGGCGCGTCGCGCCCGCAGTTCTGCATAGGCGCGATGGGTATTCAGGTTCTTGAGATAGGCCCGCACGGCGTCCTGAAGACTATCGAAGGAGCGGTAGCGGCCGCTGCTGGTGCGCATGCCAAACAGGTTGTTGTTCTGGCGTGCCAGTCGCGACGTTCCCCAGCCGGACTCTTCCACCGCCTGCACGGCGACCATTTCCAGCGGCAGCGGGGCGACCCGCTTGAGCAGCAGCGCATTGATCTCGCCGGGCGCGCAGTCCAGCGCATATTCCTTGCATAGCGCCGTTACCCGCTCACGCTCGGCGGAGGTCCAGGACGTATCTCGCTCGGCGAGCGCCAGCAGCCACTCACGACGGGCAGCGAGCCGCGAGTTTTCGGCCTCGACGATCGGCACCAGCACTTGCAGGAATGCATCCTTGCGCCGGGGGCCTGCCGGCAGTTGGCGCAGATCAGGCAGGGTCACGGCCGCGGCCGGTTCCGTATCGGGAATGGAACGAGCTTCAGCGGGCTGGGATACGGCTACCGGCGGCATGACCACCAGGGCAACAACAAGACTCATTGCCAGTAACGCTGCCGGCAAGCGCCGAGCGCGCGAGGGCGACGACAGGAAACACCAGGGGGGTAGACAGCGCATCATCAGGACTCCGCTAACGGGGGTGAGGGCCATCCTGCAATGAAGGTCGAACGAGGATGCCTCTCATCCACTATCAAGGCGCAAAAAAGGCCGTGTGCAGGTGTGCCTCAGGGCCCATTGATAACCGGCGGGCAAGAGTATCAGGCATTCACCGAATCACCGAGCTATTTTGCATCGCACAAACAGAAAACCCCGCCAGGCGAACCTGACGGGGTTGGCAGCGACTCACCGCGGGAAGCGCGGTTAGCCGATATCAGCGCGTGACGCTTATGCCATCAGCAGCGTGTTGAGACGCTTGACATAAGCAGCCGGGTCGTCGAGATGTCCGCCCTCGGCGATGATTGCCTGATCGAGCAGGATACGCGACAGGTCGCTGAAGGCCTCGCCATCGGCGCTCTCAAGACGACCGACCAGCGCATGATCGGGGTTGAGTTCAAGGATCGGCTTGACCTCCGGCATCGGCTGACCAGCGGCCTCCATGATGCGGCGCATCTGGAAGCCCATCTCGTGCTCCGGCAGCACCACGCAGGCCGGGGAATCGGTCAGACGATGAGTCACTTTCACCTCCTGAACCTCTTCACCCAGCGCTTCCTTGACGCGCTTGACCAGGTCTTCCTTGGACTTGGCGGTCTCTTCCTGGGCCTTCTTCTCGTCCTCGTCTTCGATCTCGCCCAGATCCAGGTCGCCCTTGGCGACGTCAACCATGGACTTGCCGTCGAACTCGGTGAGGTGGCTCATCAGCCATTCATCGATACGATCGGAAAGCAGCAGCACCTCGATGCCCTTCTTGCGGAAGATCTCGAGATGCGGGCTGTGCTTGGCCGCATTGAAGCTGTCGGCGACGATGTAATAGATCTTCTGCTGGCCTTCCTTCATGCGCTCGACGTAAGCCGCCAGTGACTGATCCTGAGTCGTGCTGTCGGTGTGGGTCGAGGCGAAGCGCAGCAGACCGGCGATCTTGTCGCGATTGGCGTGATCTTCGGCCGGGCCTTCCTTCAGCACCGTGCCGAAGGTATTCCAGAAGGTCTGATACTGCTCGTCGTCCTTGGCCAGCTTCTTGAGCATGTCCAGGCCGCGCTTGGTCAGGGCCGCCTTCATCTTGTCGACCTGCGGGTCCTGCTGCAACAGCTCGCGGGACACGTTCAGCGACAGATCCTTGGTGTCGACCACCCCCTTGATGAAGCGCAGGTACAGCGGCAGGAACTGCTCGGCGTCGTCCATGATGAAGACGCGCTGCACGTAGAGCTTGAGGCCGCGGGCACCGTCACGCTCGTAGAGATCGAAGGGCGCGCGGCCTGGTACATAGAGAAGGCTGGTGTAATCGAGCTTGCCCTCGACCCGGTTGTGGCTCCAGGTCAGCGGATCGCTGAAGTCGTGGGAGACGTGCTTGTAGAACGCCTTGTACTCATCGTCGCTGATCTCGGCCTTGGGGCGAACCCAAAGCGCGGTCGCTTCGTTGACGGTTTCCCAGGTCTCGACCTCGCTGCCTTCGATCTCGTTGCCCTCGTCGTCTTTGGCAGTCTCGACCTTGGGCATACGCACCGGCACTTCGATATGGTCGGAGTACTTGCGTACCAGGTTCTTGAGACGGAAGTCGTCGGCGTATTCCTGAGCGTCTTGCTTGAGGTGCAGCACGATCTCGGTGCCGCGCACCTCACGGTCGATGTCGGCGATGGTGAACTCGCCCTCGCCTTTCGAGCGCCACTCGACGCCGGCATCCTTGGGCAGGTCGGCGCGACGTGTGCGCACGGTGACCTCGTCGGCCACGATGAAGCCGGAATAGAAGCCGACACCAAACTGACCAATCAGGCGTGCATCTTTCTGCTGCTCGCCGGAGAGCTGCTGGAGAAAGTCGGCGGTACCACTCTTGGCGATGGTACCGAGGTTCTGGATCACGTCCTCACGGCTCATGCCAATGCCGTTGTCGCGCACGGTGACGGTGCCGGCCTTGGCATCGTGCTCGATCTCGATACGCAGTTCGCTGTCGCCCTCGTAGAGCGCATCGTTATCCAGCGCCTGATAGCGCAGCTTGTCGCAGGCATCGGCAGCGTTGGAAATCATCTCACGCAGGAAGATCTCCCGGTTGGAATACAGGGAGTGAATCATCAGATTCAACAGCTGTTTGACTTCGGTCTGGAAGCCCAGGGTTTCTTCATGGGTGACGGTAGACATGTAACGAGTCCCTCATCGATCTCAGCATTGGGGGCGGCTGCCAAGGCAACACGCCGGTATCGGGTGACGTGATCGGAATATGGGGACCTGTACGGGCTTTTCAAGCCTACCGAATCAACTGGATGGCATTGATGTGGCGAATGCGGGCGAATGGCGACAGGTCTTCTGCAGCCAGACCCATGGCTAGTCAGCGCGCTCTGCCCGCCAGGCATGATAGGGCGCCAGGTACCGATCGACCCGGGATAGCAGCCAGCCAACGATCAGCGCGTCATCAGCCAACCCCAAGACCAGAAAGACATCCGGGATCAGGTCCAAGGGTGACAGCAGATAGGCCACCGCCGCCGTCATGCACCCGATGGCTCGCCAGGGCACCGGCCGATAGCGCCCCGCCAGCACATCGCCCAGCATGGGGACGAACGAGCGCAGCGCGCGACCGATCCGTGCCAGTGATCGACCGCGCCGGCCAAGCCAGCCCTTGCCTCCTGACGATGATCCTGCCATGTTGCTCTCCCCTGACCGCCCCGGTTGCTGTTTGCGGCATACTTGGTGCGAATGCTAGCTCATTAGACCCCTTGCCCTCCCCGAGTGTCACCCGCTTAAACTGACGCCAGGGTTAGGCGGACTGTCAAAGCGCTTTCGCTCCTGGCAACGATGCCACGAGACACCTGAACCTTCATCACCTGTCGAAAGCTGGCGACACTACTCAACGAGTCATGCATCGGCGAAGATAAGTGACATGCACGGCGCGACTCTGGAGACCCCCCTAATGCGACGCTTCCTCCCCTCTCGGCATTGGCCGGCCCTGCTGGCAAGTCTGGCGCTCAGCCTGCCGCTGGGTCTATCGGTCGATGCGGCCAAGGCCGGTGAAACGCAGGACATGGCCATGCGTGATGCTCTGAAGGCCGCCAGGGCGCAGGAATTCTCGCGTATCGACCAGGCGGCCATCGATGGCCATGTCCTCGAGGGCTATGTGGACTACCACCGCCTGCTGTCACGCCTGCCAGATGCGCCGGCATCGCAGGTGCAAGACTTCATGACCCGCCACGACGACTCGCCGCTGGCCGACTGGATGCGCGGCGAAGCCATAAGCCGTTACGGCAAGGCCGGTCGCTTTGAAAGCCTGCGCGAGATAAGCGACGGTGAGCCCCGTGGCACCCAGCGACGCTGTTACTACTACACCGCTCTGCTGGATACCCGCCCGCAGGATGCCGCCGATGGCGGGCGCGCGTTGTGGCGTGTCGGTCACTCCCAGCCCGACGCCTGTGACCCGCTGTTTCGCACCCTTCGCGAACGTGGCGAGATCGGCGACCTCGAGACCTGGGAGCGCCTCACCCTGGCCTGGCAGGCCGGTGAGACAGGCATGGTGAGCTATCTTGGCCGTCAGTTAGGCAGCGCCTGGCAGCCCGGGCTAGACGCCCTGGACCGCCTGCAGCAGGACTTCTCGACCATTACCCAGGTACCCACGCGCATCGGCCCCCAGGGGCAAGGCACCGACGCCCTCTTCGAGGCTGCCATGCACGGCTTCACCCGAGCCGATACCGAGGCGGCGCTGGAAGCCTGGCGCAAGATCGCGCCGCACCTCGCTCTCGGCGCCGGTGCACGTCGGGCAATCGAGCACGACCTGCTGTTCTATTCGATGGTTCGCGAAGTCGCCAATAACCGCGGCTGGGTCGATGCCACCCTCCCCGATTTCCACGACACCGACCTGCTGAAGCTCAGAGTACGCCGGGCACTTGACCAACGTGACTGGAGCGGCGTGATCGACTGGGTGCACCGCATGCCGGACGAGCCACGCCGCGAAGCCCGCTGGCAATACTGGATAGGCCGCGCCCTCGAGCAGCTCGGCAATCCCAGCGGCGCCGCCGACGCCTTCCGCGCTGCCGCCGGCGACCGCAGCTTCTTCGGCTTCGCCGCCGCCGACCGCCTCGAGGTACCCTATGCCTTGAACCTGGAGCGTGTTAGCTACAACGCGGCCTACCGCGAGCGCATTGCCGAATGGCCGGTCGTGCAGCGCACCGAGGCCCTGATTCGCATCGATGAGCCCGGGCTTGCCAACAGCGAGTGGTACACCGCTGCAGCCCGTGCCGATGCTGACAAGGCCAGGGCACTGGCGGACTACGCCGCTTACCGGGGCTGGCATGCCCGCGCCGTGCAGACCACGATTGCCGCCGGCCTTTGGGATGCACTGGACTGGCGCTTCCCCGAGGCCTATCGCGACGATTTCCTCCAATGGGGCAATCGCCGCGGCGTCGACCCCTATCTCTTGATGGCCATCGCCCGCCGGGAAAGTGCCTACAACCCAACGGTGGTCTCACCGGCCGGTGCCCGTGGATTGATGCAACTGATGCCGGCCACCGCGCGCCATGTCAGCCGCCAACTGGGACTCGAGGATCCTGGCCTGTATGGCGTTCTGCAGCCGGAAATCAACATCCGCCTGGGAAGCCGCTATATCCAGGACATGATCGAGCGCTACCGTGGCAATCGGCTGGCCGCTACCGCTGCCTATAACGCCGGTCCTAACCGGGTCGATCGCTGGCTCAAGGATGCCCCGCGGGAGTTCGACCTGTTCGTGGAGAGCATTCCCTTCCACGAGACCCGCCAGTACGTTCAGGCCGTGATGGCCTATCGGGTGATCTTCGAGAGTCTCGCCAAGGGCGGCAACACCCAGGATGTGTCGCTGCTGACACAGGCGGAGCGCAGCGAGCGTTACGATACCTCGCTGCTAGCCCAGCAATAGCGCGCTTGCCGCGTTCCTACAGCCAACTCTGGCACAGAGACTGATATACCACGGGCCCGTTTAGCGGGCCCGTGGTGTTTTCAGGCGGGGGCTTTCAGGTGGAGCGCTTGTGTAACGCCGAGTTCATTAGGTGCGACTGGTCTTGCCCACATGCCCCGCAACCGATCGACTCGCCGCCGACAAGGCGGCATTCAGATGGGGCGCTGTGACAGCGCAAGCTTGAGGCCAAAGGCCACCATCACCACCCCGGTGGCGCCGTCCAGGGTGCGCGACACCGCCCGGCGCACCAGCCAGTGGCCGGCCCGGCCCAGCATCAGGACGATGCCAATCTGCCATATATTGGCGATCAGGAAGTGCACCCCGGCCAACCACAGCGACTTGGCCAACGCCGGGTCGCCCGGGGCGATGAACTGCGGAAGAAAGGCCATGTAGAACACGACCGTCTTGGGGTTGAGCACATTGGAGAGAAAGCCCTCGCGCAGCGGCACCCAGCACGATACCGCCTGCCGCTCAACGCCACAGCCGGCAACCGGCAGCGGCGTGCCCCGCCGCGCGCTCGCCAGGCTCTGCAGGCCAAGCCATATCAGGTAAGCCGCACCGGCAAGCTTCAGCGCCGAAAAGGCCCAGGCCGACTGCAGCAGGATGACCGAGATGCCCAGCGCCGAGACGGCGGCATGCACGAAGAGCCCCGAGCAGATCGCCAGGCTGGTCAGCACCCCATCACGCCGCCCCCCTCGCGTGGTGTTGCGGATCACCAACAGGGTATCCACCCCGGGACTCAGCGTCAGCAGCGTGATGGCCACCAGAAAGGGCCAGAACTGGGCATCGAAGAACATCAGCGGCAGGCCTCCTTGCCGTGCAGTATCGCCCGGTTAGAGCGAGTGGACGAAGGCCGGGCCTGCCCGGCCATGAATCAGTTGAAGATGCCACGTTTGGCATGTTTCATCGAGATCTGGTCGTTGAGGGTCCAGAAGTCATAGAGCACGCCCAGCAAGAAGAACCCGCCGGTCAGCAAATAAACAATACCGGTCAGCCACTTGCCCATATAGAAGCGATGCAGGCCAAACACCCCAAGGAAGGTCAACAGCACCCAGGCCAGTGAGTAATTGATCGGGCCAGCCTGGTAGCGAAAGTCCGCGTCACGGTCCATGCCAGGAATCAGAAACAGGTCGATCAGCCAGCCAACACCCAAGAGTCCCAGGGTGAAGAACCAGATGGTGCCGGTGACCGGCTTGCCATAATAGAAGCGATGGGCGCCGAGGAAACCGAAGATCCACAGCAGGTAGCCCATCAGCTTGCTGTGGGTGTCACTGGACGCACTGCTCATTGCTGTCATATCAAAAACCTCGTCTAGACGTGTAGCGAAGTGGAGTAGCGAAGAGCCCCGTCAGCGCTCCGCCGATACTGTTCTTCAGATGACGCCCAACTCGCGCAGGCGCTCCTTCAAATAGCTGTCAGCCGTATGGCGCTCGGACAGCACCACTTCCGGCCGCGGATGCAGAAACAGCGGCAACGACAGCCGCGAGTGAAAACGCGCCGGCCCACTGGGATTGACCACGCGATGAGACGTCGAAGGGAAGTGCCCGCCCGAAGCCTCCTGAAGCATATCGCCGACATTGATGATCAACTGGCCCGGATCACAGGGAACCGCCAGCCACTCTCCTTCACGGTCTTGGACTTCGAGCCCGGGCTCATTGGCCGCCGGCAGCACGGTAATCAAATTGATGTCTTCATGGGCAGCGGCACGCACTGCACCGGGCACCTCATCGCCGGACAGCGGCGGATAGTGCAGGACACGCAGCAGTGTCTGACCGCTATCGGCGATCATCTGCGACAGTGGCTCCCGGTAACGCTCGGCCACCTCCGGCGGCGTTTCGGCCTCGATCCAGCCGAGTAGCGTCGCCGCCAGTGCCTCGGCGCGGCGATAGTACTCCATGATGTCATCGGCCAGCGCATCCGGGATCCGGCCCCAGGGATAGACGTGGTAGTACTCCTTGAGGTCCTTGACCGACTGGCCCTTGGCGGTCTCGGAGACCGAAGGCGGAAAGTAACCATCCTGGCGCTCAGGATCGAAGCGAAACTCATGCTTGTCCTGCCCTTCGAAGAAGGCCTGCCATTGGCGGTAGATGGACTCCACCAATTCGGATGAAATCGGGTGGTTACGCAGCACGCCGAATCCCGTCTCGCGCAGCGAGGCAACGAAGCGTTGAGGGGCATCGGCGGCAGTGAAATCGACGTTCTGGACGACCATGATATTTCCATCTAAAGTGATTTTGCGGGCACTAAGGCATGCCAGTGCGGGTTATATTGACCCAACTCGGCTGCCGATGCATCTATCCGCCAAGTGGGTTAGCGAATGTGGTTTTTCTTATTGGCATAACCCATATACAGAGGGGACTTGCACCGGAAACGGGCATGATGTCCTCAGCTTGGTCATTACGTAAGGTAAGGAAAAAAAGATGGCAACTGGCACTGTCAAGTGGTTCAACGACACCAAGGGCTACGGCTTCATTTCTCCGGATGATGGCGGCGACGATCTCTTCGCCCACTTCTCCGAGATCCAGGCCGAGGGCTTCAAGTCTCTGCAGGACGGTCAGAAGGTCAGCTTCGACGTCACTCAGGGCAAGAAAGGCCTTCAGGCCGCCAATATCAAGGCCGTTAGCTGATCAGCTAGGATCAGACCAAATGGCGCGCCTGCCCCTCGCCAGTTGCTAGCGCTGCGATGGCAGACAGCAGCAGAGGGTTACAGCACCGAGTGTTCACATCGGCTTTTCACATAGACTGCTGGCGCAGTCTATGCAAAGACACTCAATGCCTAAGCGAAGGTCCACCGAGGTGGACCTTTTTCTTTGCCGCCGCACCTCGTTGAATCCGACGTTGCCTGGCGCTGGAAACGCCGGCTCATCCGCGGCCGCCGATGACGTTAGGACGAAACGTCAGGGCTGACCAAGTTCTTGATCGACCTCGTTCAGCATCTCGTCAGGCGTCTTGCTCTCCGCTTCCTTGAACTGCTGATCAATTTCCTGCTGGGCTTCTTCGAAGCGGCGCTCGGTCTCCGCCATGAAGGCTTCGATCTCGGACTCGCTGGTCTCGCCAGGCGTCACTTCCAGGTTATCGCCATCGCTGATCATGGAGTCAATCTCGGACTCGCTCGGCTCGCTGGGTGCCAGTTCAGCGGTGGAACTATTCTGGGGCTCGCTGAGCTGGGAGTCGTCGGCCATGGAACCCTGGCTCATCGCGCCAGTATCACCGCCCTCATCAGCTGTGGCTGCACCATCGCTTGTGGCCTCGGGGGCATTGGTGATCGAAGCTGCGCTACCATCCTCTGTCGCCGCTGCTCCATCAGAGCTTTCAGCTGCGGGCGCACCTTCAGCCGCAGGGGCGTTCGACGCCGTGTCGCTGGCCGCTTGGTCGCTGGTCGTCTGATCATTGGTCGCCGGGTCGCCGGCCGCCGGATCGCCGGCCGCCGGATCGTCACCATTGCCACATCCGGCCAGCCCAAGGCTCAGAACCAGAGCCAGCAGCAGGGCCCCGTATGGCGTCTTCATCATCTTGAATTTCCTCGCATCGTGTGTGGTGTCATTCCAGCAAAGCGCTGCCGCGCACGCAAGGCGCCGGCTCACTCGCCGATATCTTCGGCCCAGACTTCGGGGTGGCGATGAATGAAGGTATTCATCAGCTCACGGCACTGGACATCGTCGCGCACTTCGAGTTCGATGCCGGCCTGACGCAGAGTGTCTTCGGCGCCAACAAAGGTACGATGCTCGCCGATCACCACCTTGGGTATGCCATACAGCAGGATGGCGCCGCTACACATCGGACAGGGCGAGAGGGTGGTATAGAGCACTGAGTCCCGGTACACCGCCCCCGGCTGACGCCCAGCATTCTCGAGGGCATCCATCTCACCATGCAGCACGACGCTGCCACGCTGCTGGCGCTGGTTATGACCACGCCCGATGATGCGCCCGCGATGCACCAACACCGAGCCGATCGGCACCCCGCCTTCCGCGAGGCCCAACCTCGCCTCGTCAATCGCCGCCTGCATGAATTCATCCATTGTCTATCTCTCGTTGGGCTGTGGTAGGCGTATGCCTCAATCAGGTCGCGAACAGCTGACCGTCGATATCGCGAAAGGCCTTGAACTCCAGCGCGTTACCGCTGGGATCATAGAAAAACATGGTGGCCTGCTCGCCGGGTTGGCCCTGAAAGCGCACATAGGGCTCGATCTCGAAACGCACCCCGGCCTCGGTCAGGCGGTCGACAAGCGCCTCCCAGTCGGGCATCTGAAGCACCACCCCAAAATGCGGTACCGGCACGCCATGGCCGTCCACCGCATTATGATGGCGCTGCGGCGTCATGTCAGGATTGAGGTGACAGACGAACTGATGGCCGAAGAGGTTGAAGTCGATCCAGGTATCGCTCGAGCGACCTTCCGGGCAGCCCAGCAGGTCAGCGTAGAAACCGCGCGCCTCACCGAGATCGCGGACCTGAACGGCCAGGTGGAATGGGGTCAACATCGGACATCGCTCCTTTTCGTTGTCCTGGATCGTCATCATGAGTCGTGATCATGAATTGTCTTATTGCGTCGCCATGAACCGCCATCATGGTGCCGGCGCCGCATGCTCCAACAATGGACAGTCGTTTGGGGCCAGCAAGTCGATGGCCCCTGGCGCCAGTTCCACATCCAGATGATCCAGGCGGTGTGGCTCGCCATCCAAAGTCAGTGGCAGTGGCTTGTCGGCCGTCACTCGGATCTGATCAGTCTGCCAGTACTCCACGAACTCGCCGCTTGCAGGTAGTCGCCTGAGTTCGCCGAGCATCTGGCGCATCCCCGCAAGCGAAGAGAACTGCCGCACCGCCAGCACCTCCAAAAGGCCATCATCTAGACGGGCCATCGGGCTAAGCTGCTGCCCTCCACCGGCCTGGGCGCCATTGCCAATCGCCAGCAGGAAGAGTTCACGCCGCCCCTCGCCCCCCGGCCACTCGAGCCGGGCCGGGCAAGCGTGGAAACGCCAGGCCTTGAGGGCCCCCATCAGCGAATAGGCACCGCCACCGAGTAGACGCTTGAGTGACTTGGGCGTAGAGGCCGTAATCTCCGCCCCGAAGCCTGCCGACAGCATATTGAGGAAATGGTGGTCGCCGACTCGCAACACATCTACCGCTCGGGGAGACGCCGTGAGCGCCAAGCTCAGTGCTGCCTTGAGCTCTTCGGGGATGCCCAAGCCAGTGGCTAGGTCATTGGCCGTCCCCATCGGCAAGATGCCCAAGGCAGGCCGTGCCTCACGAGGCAGGCGCATCAGGCCATTGACCGCCTCGTTCACGGTGCCATCACCGCCGGCGACGATCAGCCGTGATGCGCCAGCTTCACCTGCCTGCTCAGTGAGCATGGCGGCATCCCCGGCTTCCCAGGTCACCTGAACCTCAAGCCGGACGCCTTGCTTGCGCACGGCTTCCACAGCCTCGCGCAGAGGCGGTGACTGGGCCGATTTGCCGTTTATCAGCAGGCGTAACATTGAGCGATTAGCATTCATATCGCTCATCTTACACCGTTGGCCCGGGTATCGGCGACGCATGGGCAGTGCAAAAGGTTGGCAAAGGCTGGCCGATAGGAAACCATGAGGCATAGGCAGTCACGCTCAGATAACGCGCCTGCCCCGAACAGGGACGTGCACACGAGGAGACATCATGATCGAACCGGCTTTTCTGCTGGTCGCTTTTCTGGGCGGCCTGGGCGCCATTGCACTCAGGCTTCCGCCACTGGTCGGTTTCCTTGCCGGCGGCTTCGTGCTCAATGCCCTGGGCTATGAAGAAACGCCGCTGCTGACCACACTGGCCAACATCGGCGTGACGCTTCTGCTGTTCACCATCGGCCTCAAGCTCGATGTGCGCACTCTGCTACGTAAAGAAGTGTGGGGCGGGGCTTCCCTGCATCTGGTCGCTTCGACGCTATTGCTCAGTGCGGCAATGGGCCTATACGAACTGGCAGGCTTCACGCTGCTCGAGGGCGTTCCTTGGCAAACGCTGGCCCTGTTGGGTTTCGCCCTGTCGTTCTCAAGCACGGTCTTTGTGATCAAGGTGCTGGACAAGCGTAGCGAGACCCAGACCGCCTATGGTCGCCTGGCGATCGGCGTGCTGATCATGCAGGACATCTTTGCGGTGGTGTTCCTTACCGCCTCCACCGGCGAACTGCCAAGCCCCTGGGCACTGTTGCTGTTGCTGCTGATTCCGGCGGCCCCCCTGCTGCAACGGTTACTCGACCGCATGGGCCACGGTGAGATGCAGATGCTGTGCGGCATGTTGATGGCGCTGGTAGTCGGCTACGGCCTCTTCGATGCGGTCGGTATCAAGGGCGACCTCGGCGCGCTGATCGTGGGCTTGTTATTGTCGCCTCATCCGGCTGCCCAGAACTTGGCGCGCTCGATGTTCAACCTCAAGGAGCTACTGCTGGTCGGCTTTTTCCTGACCATCGGCCTGACCGCCATGCCCGATGCCGAAATGCTCGGCCTGGCTCTGCTGCTGGTGGCCGTGGTGCCGCTCAAGGCGCTGCTCTATCAGATGATTTTCATGGGCTTCCGGCTTCGCCTGCGCACCTCAGTGCTGGCTTCATTGGGACTCGCCAACTACTCCGAGTTCGGCCTTATCGTCGGTGCCCTGGCGACCAGCCAGGGCTGGCTCGACGACAGATGGCTGGTGGTGATGTCGCTGGCGGTAGCAATCAGCTTCGTGCTTTCCTCATTGCTAAATAGCGCCAGCGAGACCCTCTATCGCCGCTTCGCCCAGCTGCTGCCCGCAGGAATGGCCAAGGGGCCGAACGCGGTCGAGCGCTCCATTGAGGTTGGCAATGCCGAAGCGGTCGTGATGGGCATGGGCCGTATCGGCCGTAGCACCTACAAGCGGCTGCAAAAGCAGTACGGCCTCAAGGTGCTGGGCATCGACAGCAACCCGCAAAGCGTCAAGCGCCTCAAGGAAGAAGGCTACAACCTGCTGGAAGGCGATGCTCTGGATTCAGACTTCTGGGACAAGCTGATGATGTCGCCGAGCCTGAAGCTCGTGGTGCTGGCGATGCCGCACCATGCCGGCAACCTCTTCGCCCTCAAGCAGTTGCATGATCGAGACGAGTTCAAGGGTCAGATCACCGCCATCGTCGAGTATCCCGATGAGATCAAGCCGATCCAGGCCTTGGGGGCGAATGCCGTCTACCACATCTACGACGAGGCCGGCCGGGCGCTGGCCGACAGCGCCGCCAAGGAGGCAGGCCTAGTCACCGATGTCGATCAGCTGGGCTGATGTCGATGGGGGCTGAAAGGCCTGGCGCCCTCGTCCCCTCCTCACTTGACTGCGCCTGTTTCCGAGAACGCTCTCGAAAAACGTTCTCGAAAAAAACGGGCCGCCCCGATGGGGCGGCCCGTTCCGTCTCTGGCGGTCATGCCAGTCACAAGATCAGCAAGCACGATCAAACTGGCACTTGCCTGAGGCGTAACCCCTGACCGGCAACGCCAAATACGTCACCGGTCGTGGCGTCAATCGGCCAGCGCCTTTTCAATCACTTCATAGACGTTCGGCGAGAGTTCCTCTGCGCGTATGCGCTCGAGCTCGGCTTTCATCAGCTCCTGACGAGCCTCGTCGAAGCGCTGCCAGCGGGTCAGCGGCGTGATCAGGCGCGCGGCGATTTCCGGGTTGAGCTTGTTGAGCTCGATCACCACATCGCTCAGCAGCTGGTAGCCGGCACCGTCGATGCGGTGGAAGTTGACCCGATTGCTGGCGAAGGCGCCGATCAGGGCACGCACCTTGTTGGGGTTCTTCAACGAGAACTTCGGATGTTTCATCAGGAACTTGACGCGATCCAGGGCATCGGCCTGTGGCCGGGTTACCTGAATGCTGAACCACTGATCCATGACCAGTGGATCGTGGGCCCACTTGTCACCGAAGGCACGCAGCGCCGGATCGGCCAGGTCATTGCGCGAGCTATGGGTGAGCAGCGTCAGAGCCGCACGCACGTCGGTCATGTTGTGGTCGGCGTTGAACTGGGCCGGCACAAGCTCCAGCGCCTCCTCGTCCTCGATCGCCACCAGGTAGGACAGTGCCACGTTCTTGAGGCTGCGCGCAGCGATCTGCCCAGGCTCAGGCGCATAGGGCTCATCGAGCTGGTTGGCACGATACACCGCCATGAACTCATCGCGCAGGGAAGCCGCCAGCGACTGCTTGACGAAAGTACGAGCGGCATGGATGGCATCGACATCGACCACGGGCTGCTGCTCGGCGATGTAGGCCTCCGAGGGCAGGGTCAACATCTCGGCGAGCACTGCCTTGTCATCGGTTTCGCTGGTCAACAGGGTACGGAAGGCGTCGATAACGCGCACGTCCATGACCTTCTCGACGCCATTGCGATGTGCCGCAATCAGGTCATCGAGGGCCAGCATCGCCAGCCGCTGGCCGGCATCCCAGCGGTTGAAACCATCGGAATCCTGCTGCAGCAGAAAGGCCAGGTCTTCACGGCTGTAAGGAAACCGCAGCTTGACCGGCGCCGAAAAACCGCGCAGCAGCGACGGCACAGGGGCTTCGGCCAGGTCGGTGAAGACGAAGTGCTGCTCGGATTCACGCAGATGAATCACGGTGTCAGTACCTACCGACTCGCCGTTGAGAGTCATCTTGAGGTCCTGGCCGGACTTGGTGCCGACCAGCCCCATACGAATCGGGATATGCAGCGCGACCTTGTCCGGCTGCCCCGGAGTCGGCGCCGTGCGCTGACGCAGGGTGAGGTGATACTCGGACTTGGCATAGTCGTATTCACCGTGGGCGTCGATCTCCGGCGTGCCGGCCTGAGAGTACCAGTGCATGAACTGGCTCAGGTCGAGACCCGATACTTCGCTCATGCAGCCGACGAAGTCCTCGATAGTGGCGGCCTGGCCGTCCATGCGTTCGAAGTACAGGTCCGAGCCACGACGGAACAGCTCCCAGCCCAGCAGGTTCTGCAGCATGCGAACCACTTCGGCACCCTTCTCATAGATGGTCAGGGTGTAGAAATTGCCAATCTCAATGTAATGGTCCGGGCGAATCGGGTGAGCGGTCGGCCCCGCATCCTCGGCGAACTGGGCAGTGCGGAACACCGCGACATCCTCGATGCGCTTGACCGGCGCCGAGTTGGTATCCGCCGAGAAGCTCTGGTCCCGGAACACCGTGAAGCCTTCCTTGAGCGACAGCTGGAACCAGTCGCGGCAGGTCACGCGATTGCCCGACCAGTTGTGGAAGTACTCGTGGGCAACGATGCTCTCGACGCGTTGGAAGGCCGCATCGGTAGCGGTATGCGGATGCGTCAATACCGCCGCCGAGTTGAAGATGTTGAGGCCCTTGTTCTCCATGGCGCCCATGTTGAAGTCGTTGACGGCCACGATCATGAACAGATCGAGGTCGTACTCGCGCCCATAGGTCTGTTCGTCCCACTTCATGGCCCGCTTCAGCGAGGCCATGGCGTGATCGGTCTTTGAGAGATTCTCTTCTTCGACCCACACCTGCAACGTGACGTCGCGTCCGCTCTGAGTGGTGAAACGATCCTCGACCTTCTTCAGGTCACCGGCCACCAGGGCGAACAGATAGCTGGGCTTGGGGTGCGGGTCTTCCCAGGTGACGAAATGGCGATCGCCCGGTAGCTCGCCGGATTCCACCGGGTTGCCGTTGGATAACAGCACCGGCAACGTCGCCCGGTCACCGATCACCGTGGTCGAGAAGGTTGCCATTACATCCGGACGGTCCGGATAGAAGGTGATGCGGCGAAAGCCTTCCGCCTCACACTGGGTGCAGAACATCTCGCTGGACTGGTAGAGACCTGACAGGGCCGTATTGGCCGCCGGGTTGATCTCTACCTCAGTGTCCAGCAGGAAGCTTGCCGGCACCTGATGCACGGTCAGCGAGGCATCGTCCTGCGCGTACTCATCGGCTTCGAGCTCCTCACCGTCGATGGCGATACGCTTGAGCAAGAGCTGTTCGCCGTTCAGCACCAGCGGCAGCGAGCCTGCCCCCTGGTGCGCGGGATGGCGCTCCACATGCAGGCGGGCAGTAACGCGGGTCGCCGACGACGACAGGTCGAATTTCAGCTCGGTATGAGTCACCCGGTACGCGGGAGGTTGGTAATCATGCAGGTAAGTCGGCTGCATCGCAGACATCGAGGAAGGCTCCTGTTCTGAAATCGCCGATCATTGTACGGCGCCAGTGGCAGCCATCTCAAAGTCGGCGCTGATTCGAGTGCATGGCCCGGGGCGAAAGAGCCTGGGAGGTAAGGGTGAATATCGGGAAAGCGCGAGGCTCTGGACGTGTGACGATCCAGGCCCCGAGGCACGCCAGAGAGACGATCACGACGAGCTTTATGCCCAGGGGAATCGGGCTAAACACCAGCACTCCGATAGAAAGTGCCAGCATCAGTACGGCCAGCCGCTTGGCATGACGCGGAATCGCTCGCTCACGCTCCCAGGCCGTCAAGGGCGGACCGAAACGCGGGTGGCGCCGAATCCAGGCAGCAAAACGAGGCGAGCTCTTTGAAGCGGCCCATACCGCCACCAGCATGAAGCAAGTGGTCGGCATCAGCGGCAGAAAGGCACCGACCACACCGAGCGCGAAGCTCACCATCGCCAACAGGCGATAGGCGGTGCGGGTCACGGTGGTTCGAGGCATCTCCGTTCTCCTGATAACGGCCGCGTCTAGATAAAGCTTAGCATCCATGCACTCATTGAACCGCAACAACGGATTGAACGGAAATCGCTTTGCGCTATTTGACGTCTAGCGCCGCTCAATGAGGCATCCTTGTACCAGCGAACACATGGCGCCGCCTCGTACTCACTTATGGTAACCCAAGCTAGGACCCATATTATTGCGTTGGGTCAATCGCGGAAATTGTTGTACTGCAGAGCCAGATCCGGCCCCTGCTCGCTCTTGAGCAAGGCGATGGTTTGCTGCAGGTCATCACGTTTCTTACCCGTCACGCGCACCTTGTCGCCTTGGATCTGGGCCTGGACCTTGAGCTTGGCATCCTTGATCTGCTTGACGATGGCCTTGCAGTCCGGCTGCTCGAGCCCCTGCTTCAGCTTGATTTCCTGGCGGGCTTTGACACCGCTCAACTCAGGGTCCTGTTCATCCATGCAGCGGGCATCGATACCCCGTGCGATCAGCTTGGCACGCAGCACATCGACCATCTGCTTGAGCTGAAAGTCGGCGTCGGCTTCGAGCGCGACAGTGTCGTCATTGAGCGTGAAGCTGGCATCGACGCCGCGGAAGTCGAAACGCGTCTGTACTTCGCGATTGGCCTGATCCACGGCATTCATGGCTTCGTGCTTGTCAAACTCAGAGACGATATCGAAGGAGGGCATGAGACGTTCCTGAAGAAGTGGAAATGGAGTGCGATTCTAGAGCACCGCGACGGGCATTTCACCCGTCGGCCTCGCTTCAATCATCAGGCGTTGACCACTTGCCTCTTGTCAGCAGCCAGCAACGACTTCTCCATCTGCCAGGCCGCGCAGCCATCGGCATAGTAGTCATCGAGCCAGCGCCGCAGCACGAAGCCCATTCGCCGATAGAGCGCCCGGGCACGTCGATTATCGGCCCGCACCTCGAGGGTTAGCCATTCACAACCAAGATCCCGCACCTCGCTTTCCAGCGTATCCAACAAACGCCGCCCAACGCCCTGCCCCTGAACCTCGGGATGCACGCAAAAGGAATAGAGCCTCGCCGCACGGCTGTTACGCCTCAACAGCAGGGTCGCATAGCCCACCAGTCGCTGTGCTTCATCCTCGGCCACCCAGGTGATGGCGTGAGCGCGGTTCAATAAGTGCCAAAGCTGGCGTCGGTTGAAGTGATCGGTCGTGAAACAGAGCTGTTCGAGCTGGCAGAGTGCTGCGAGGTCACCCGGCTGGGCCGGGCGCAACAGGGCGGTCATGTCGATGGGTACCTTGAGGATGTAACGAGGATTCTGCGATGCATGTAACCCAGTGTCACCGCCTTGCATGATGAATTTATTTCACCATATCCGCATATTGTCTTGATCTGCCTGCACGCGCATGCTGATCGCCAGGAATTGCCTTTTGGCCGAGCTCAAGGAGAGCCCTTCAATGCCTCTGCAAATCGTCGTCGACCGTCTCATCGACTGGCGCCCCTACTTTCCAAGCGACGACCTGATCACGGCCGATGACTACCTGGCAGAGGCGCGGCCAGCGCAGGCCCTGAACCAGACCCCGGAAAAGGAACAAGAGCAGGATGCGGCCACTCATGTCATCAACCTGTCCGGTGAACTCGACTACCTGGAGAGTGGCTATTATGTATCGCTGCTCGCGCAAGCCCGCGGCCAGCGAGTGCTACCCAGCGTCGAAACGCTCAACCAACTGTCGCGCAAGGCACTGGTCGATCTGCAGCTCGAAGCCCTGAGCCCCCTGCTCAATGAGCTGGCCCGGCGCGGCTCTCTGACCGGCGACAGTATCACCCTGCGCGTGATGTTTGGTGAGTGCCTGCAACCTGGGCTATCAAAGCTTGCCCGCAAGCTCTTCGAGCGCCTGCCCTGCCCGCTGCTCGAGGCGCGCTTCACGCGGCGCCAGGATCTGTGGCGGCTGTCACGGCTCAAGCCATTGCGGCTCACCGCGCTCAGTCAAGAAGAGCAAGATCTGTTCGCCAGCGCCTTGAATCGGCACTCGCGCAAGGTCTGGCGCACCCCTAAGGCCCGCCGGCGCTATCGCTTCGACCTGGCCATGCTGGTCGACCCCCAGGAGGCCCTGCCTCCCAGCAACCGCGGTGCGCTCAAGGAATTCATTCGTGCCGGACGCAAGCTGGGCATCGATGTCTCGCTGATCACCAAGCGTGACGCGGGCCGCCTGGCCGAGTTCGACGGGCTCTTCATCCGGGAAACCACCAGCCTCGACCACCACACCTATCGTATGGCGCGATGCGCCGAGCATGAGGGCCTGGTGGTCATCGATGACCCACGCTCGATCCTGCGCTGCACCAACAAGGTGTATTTGCATACCCTGCTGCGGGCAAGAGGCATCGCCACTCCCGAAGGCGTGCTGCTAAATCGCAGCGACCTTCCGCGGCTGGCGGAAAAAGCGGCGGGGCTCAGCTTCCCCATGGTACTCAAGGTGCCCGACGGCTCCTTCTCGCGGGGCATCGTCAAGATCGTTTCCGCCGAGGCGCTATTGCCCGAGGCCGAGCGGCTATTCGCCTCCTCGGCCCTGCTGTTGCTACAGGAATGGCTGCCCACCGACTTCGACTGGCGCATCGGCGTGCTCGACGGCCAGCCGCTGTTCGCCAGCCGCTACTACATGGCCCGAGGTCACTGGCAGATCTACGACCACTCCAAGGGCAAGGCCAGAAGCGGCGGCTTCAGCACGCACGCTCCCGAGGACGTGCCCGCCGCCGTCATCAAGGCGGCGCTCAAATCGACCCGGCTGATCGGCAACGGCCTGTATGGCGTCGACTTGAAGCAAGTCGGCGACCGGGTAGTCGTTATCGAGATCAACGACAACCCCAACATCGACACCGGCGTGGAAGATACCCTGCTGGGGCGAGCGCTCTATAGCCGAATCCTCGAGGTGTTCCTCAAGCGCATGGAGGCCAACCGTCGCGTCGGCGCTTGAGGCAACGGCTGCTAGAATGGGCGTCTTTTGCCCTAGACCCATATGTTTAAGGCCCGTCTACCAATCCCGTCAAGGAAAGCCCCGCATGACCGACACTTCGTCTACCCAGACGCTGCTACGTCATTACCTGGTGCAGGTCGCTCGCCAGGGCCAGACCGTCACCTACCGCCAGGCCTGTGAAGCCCTGGGGCTATCTCCACCCGGCATGATCCAGGCCCTGGCGCGGCTATTGGAAGACAGTATGCGTGATGACGCGGCGGCCGATCGCCCCTTCCTGGCCGTCCTGGTCGTCAGCCAATCCAGAGAGCGCCGAGGCATGCCGGCGCCTGGCTTTTTCGATGAGGCCCGCCGTTTGGGACGCCTCACAAGCGAGGTGCAAGGCGATGGGGAAACAGAGTCCAGCGACCCGGTGGGAAGTGAGGCCGCCAGGCGCTTTCACGAGCAGGAACTGGCGGCCGCGCTAGCGCACTATGGTTGAGTAGAGGCTGAAACAGGCTGGCAGTCGCATCACGCGACCTGGATTTCGTAGCCGGTAAACTTGCGCAGGTTGATGACGCCGGTATCGAGGATCAGGTACTGGCCCTTGAGCCCCATCAGGGTGCCTTCAACCTCGGCGACCTTGTCGAAGTTGTGGGACACGATCTTGCGCGGGAACTCGAGCACCGGGTAATCGAGGTGGCGAGGCGCATCATCCAGCACGCGGATGGCATCAGCGCCGAAACGCTCGCGCAAGCTGCCAAGCCCGCCCTCGAGCTTGGCCAACAGCCGATCACGCTCGCCGACCAGATCCATCGGCTCAACGTCGCCCTTGAGCATCGCGCGCCAGTTGGTGCGGTCGCTGACTTCTTCCTTGAACAGCATCTCGACGAAGCCGGACTGCTGGCGAGTGTCGACCTCGAGAATCGGCAGCGCCTGGATGGCGCCCTGATCGAGCCAACGAGTCGGCACCTGGGTACGCCGGGTGATGCCCACCTTGAGCCCCGATGAGTTGGCCAGATAGACCACATGGGGCTGGAAGCAGTGACGCTCGCCCCATTCCGGCTCGCGGCAGGTGCCGGCGAAGAAGTGGCAGGTCTCAGGCTTCATGATGCAGGTATCGCAGCTGGCCAGGCGCTTGAAGCAGGGGTAACAGTGGCCCTGGGCGAAGCTTTTCTTGGTGGCTCGGCCGCAGTTCGTGCAGGCAATGGCGCCGGTCCAGCTAAGCCGCAACGGCTGCCCCAAGCGCGCATTGAGGGGCAGGCGCCTCTCATCGAGGCACAATGCGTAATCCGCCGCCTCCCCCGCCTTTCCCGGCGAGATGGCCATCTTGCTCAGGCAACCGCGAGCGGCGGTGTCGATCAATTCACCCACTTGAGGCTTTCCTCGCCGTTGCTGGCACTCCCCTGAGCACTGTCGGCATCGCTGCCACAGCTGGTGCGATCCAGATAGCCGACCCGCTGGTCGGGAGACACGCCATGCTCGGCCTCGTACTTGATCACGGCCTCGAGGCACAGCTCGACCTGCTCGGCGCTCAGCACTCGCCCGTCGGGCCATTTGCGCAGCGACACCGCCTGCTTGAGGCTTTCGTAGATGGCCGGCGTCATCTGCTGGACCATCTTGTCGAAGGTCATCTCGCTCATTTCAGTCTTCCTTTAGTGACATGGGATGTCATCACCATCGCATCAGGCCCTGCGGGCACGGCGCGCATCATACCAGCCCAGCGCCAGGCCCACGACCAGGCCACCGAGATGGGCCTCATTGGCCACGTTGCCGAACCCGACCATGCCGGCCATCTCGGTCATGGTGAAGACCATCCAGCCCAGCATGAATACCACCAGCATCTGAGGGACGAAGAAGCCACTGCTGGGCGCGAGCCGCGACATCAGCCAGACGTAGCCAAGCAGCGCATAGACCACCCCGGACATACCGCCGAACAGCACCGTGCCGGTGGCGTACTGGGCCAGGTTGCCGACGATGGCGCTGACGATCGTCACGACCAGCATCAGCTTGCCGCCGCGCAGCGCCTCGATCTGGCGGCCGAAATACCACAGCCACAGCAAATTGAAGACCAAGTGCATCCAGCCGAAGTGCAAAAGAGCCGGCGAGAACAGTCGCCACACCTGCCCGGAGCCCAGGGTGTCGGCCAGGGTGCCCAGACTCAGGCTGCCGCCCGCCACGGCCACCGGCACGATGGTCAACATGGCCACCACGATATCGCCAAGTAGCGCCATCAGGCCAAACACGACCAGACAAGCCGCCAGCAAGCTGGCGGTCACCGGCGCCAGGGCGAAGGGGCGCAACAGCGGCGATGCATTGAGCTTAGTGCGGGCCACTTGGCCGCTTGGCATCAGCGACTCGCCGCGTTTCCAGCGCTCCAGCAGCTCCGTGAGCGCATCCAACTGAGCAGGGTCCGCAAGCCACAGGGTGTAGCCCTCTTCGTTTTCGGTGAAACGATGGCCGATGTGGTGAGCCCAAAGTGCTTGGCGCAGGTCACGGGTATCGGTGTCTCGGGGCAGCATGAGCACCTTCAACATGCGGGGTTCCTTTTCATGCCGATATGAATGGGGGCATACGCCACAAGAGGCGTCCAGGCGCCAGTGTAACGAATTCCACAAAGAAAAATCCGGCGGAGGGGGCCGCCGGATAAGAGCAAGGGATCATTCAAGGGAACACCATTGAGATGCGCCTGCCGGTAAGAAGTTCATGCGTTTTGCCTAAAATAATGTAAAAGTTTGTTTTCTTAGCGTGACGAATTGTTTGAAGTAATGATCTCGACCGTTCAATCGAAGTCAATCTCCCAGGGCCGCGGCATCGCCTGCTCATCCCTGGGTACCTTGAGCCAAACGAAGTGGTTGGCATCCAGTCGCGTTTCACCACTCCAGCGATAGGCCACCAGGCGGCCAAACTTCACCGCACTGTAATCGAGGCAGGCCACGTTGGGCGCCGGCAATGCCGGGATGCCCTCGCACCAGTAGTGGCCGATAAACAGCGGCGGCTCATCGGGCCCGTAGTAGCTCAGCCGATCACGCTCGCTCGCGCTCAACGCTCGGAGCTCCAGGTCGCCAGGCAGGTTATCCGGCTGGAAGACCACATCGCCATAGGTCTGAGGCTCCTTGGCCCAGAAGTGGGTGCGAAAGCTGCGGCGCCGGAAACCGTCTCCTGAGTGAATCTCCAGGTTATCGGGCAGCACGAGGTGGCTGCCACGGGTCAGTCGATCCATGATCGCAAACGCCTTGGTGCCCCGCACCGCCGACGCCTGCAGGAAGGCATCATCCATGCGCCCGTCTGGGTGGTCGCGGCGAAAGGCGTCGATCAACGCCTGATCCCAGCAGGCGTGAACCACTCGCAGGCCATCACGCTCGAGGAACAGCGGAATCTGCATGAACCAAGCCAAGGTATCGTCCCACTCGTTCAGGTGATCGCTGTACTGCTCGAGGGTGTCCTTGATGATGCGGTTATGACGGGGGGTATGGGCTCGCAGGAAACCACCCTCGGGGTCACGCCGGCAATACGCCAGGGCGTTGTATTCGTGATTGCCCAAGACAATATGCGCCTCGCCGGCCTCGACCATACGTCGAGCAATAGTCACCGCCAGGCGGATGCGCGGGCCTCGATCGATCAAATCGCCGAGGAAGATCACCCGCCGACGAGGATGGCGATAGACGCCCCGCCGCCGGTGATAGCCGAGTTTCTCGAGCAGCGCGGCCAGGGTGGCGCCGCAGCCGTGCACGTCGCCGATCAGGTCATAGCCTTCGATGCCATCGCTCATGGTCATCTCAATCCCCCAGCCGGCTGCTCCAGCCGAGCTTGCTGCGACAGACCTCGTAGAAATTGTGGCCCAGGGGATGTACCAGCTTCAGACGCTCGGGCTTCTTGCGCACATAGAGGATGTCGTCGGGTTTGGAAACCACTCGGGTCTGACCGTCGCAGCTGACGTGGGGGTAGGCCTCGTTGGTCTCGCCGATGTGAATGCGGATTTCGGAGCTGGCATCCACCACGATGGGGCGGCTGGACAGGGTATGGGGGAACATCGGCACCAAGGTAATGGCTTCAATGCTGGGATGCACGATAGGGCCACCGCCGGAGAGCGCGTAGGCGGTGGAGCCGGTCGGCGTGGCGATGATCAGGCCATCGCTGCGCTGGCTATAGACGAACTGGTCGTCGATGAAGAGTTCGAACTCGATCATACGCACCGCCTTGCCGGGGTGCATGACCACATCGTTGAGGGATTCGGCACTGCCGACCAGCGTATCGTTGCGATAGACCTCGGCATCGAGCAGGAAGCGCTCTTCGATCACGTAGTGGCCGGCCAGCACCTCGCCGACCTTGGCCTCTAGGTCGCTCGGCGAAATATCGGTCAAGAAACCCAGCCGGCCGCGGTTGACCCCCAGTACCGGCGTACCGCTCTTGCACAGCGCTCGCGCCGCGCCCAGCAAGCTGCCATCCCCTCCAATCACGATCACCAGGTCACAGATCTCGCCGAGCATCCGCCGACTGGCTTCCTGTTGGCCGTGATCCAGCATCACGGTGGCTGTGCGATCCTCGAGAATGACGTGATAGCCGCCTTCATCGAGAAAGCGAATCAGCCGCTTGAGCGTTTCCACCACCTTGGCACTGCCCATGCGGCCAATCAGGCCAATGTTCTTGAAGGTTGTCATGCGTGCTCCCGCCTCATCGAGCCGCCATTATGCGGACTCCCGTCGGGAGCGGCAAACCGGCCGGCAGCTGACCTCAAGCCAGCGGTGAGACCGGCAGGCGACGACGGCGCACCCACCACTCGTTGATGAACAGCGACGCCACGAGGATAGCCCCGCCCAGCGCCAGGCGCGACAGATCGGCATCCCGGTTCCAGAGCACCAGGTTGACTAGCAGCCCCGCCGGCACCAGCGCATTGTTCATGATGGCCAGCGCCCCCGCATCGACCCGGGTCGCTCCCTTGTTCCACAGGAAATAGCCGAGCCCGGAGGCGACCAGGCCAAGCCACGCCAGCACGCCCCACTGCAGACCGGTGGAAGGCAGCTTGGCAGGATTGCCGAACAGTGCGAAGGCCACGACCACCAGCGCCAGCGCGCCCAGATAGAACCAGCCGAAGATGCTGTATTGGGGCACATCATCTTCCAGACGCACCGCCAGGTGACGGTAGGCCACCTGACCCAGCGCGAAGCACAGGTTGGCGCCCTGCACCACCAGGAACCCCAGCCAGAAACCGCTATCCACCCCCTGGTAGCGAATCACCGCCGCACCGATCACGGCAAGCAAGGCACTGAGCAGGTAGAATGGGGTGAACCGCCCGGCCAGGACATCGTCGATCAGGGTGACGTAGAGCGGCGTAAAGATGGTGAACAGCAGCACCTCCGGCACCGACAGCAGCAGAAACGACTGATAGAAGAAGATGTACATCAGCCCCAGTTGCACGGCGCCGATCGCCATCAGCGCCAGCTTGTGGCGATTCGCCAGCAACCGGGGCTTGAGAAACGGCAAGAACACCAGCGTTGCCAGCACGATGCGCACCAGCACCGCGAAGTAGCTGTCGACCTGACCGGACAAATAGGCGCCGATCAACGAGAACGAAAACGCCCACAGGGCCGTGACGCCCACAAGATAGCCCATTGGTTAACTCCACAAGGATAGAAAGTTGACAAGCATTATACGCGTACGCGCCCTGCTACCAACCATCACTCGTCTGAAATTTTCCTCTCGCTCCGGCACGGCCTCGCAGTGCGATTGGTCCGGTGAAGGATCTGGTAGCGTCACGGTGAGCGAAGACGACCAGGCACGCTGCTTACATGTACGCTTCCATGAAGAGGGCCACTTCGCGCTCGCCGGACAATCCCAGGAATTGGCGTTTCGCAATGTCTATCGTTGGGAGTTGGAGGAGGACCGCTTGCGCCTCTTCCATGAGCGACGCGGTCGAGAAGCCGCCGTCTGGCTGTTCGACCTGGTCGAGGCCCAGGATGGCAACGGACTGGTGGCCGCCGAGGCGCATCTATGTGGCGAAGATCGCTACACGGCTCGGCTGGAGATCAACACCGACGGCTTCTCGCTCGACTGGCGCATCCAGGGCCCGCGCAAGGACGAAGCGATCGCCTACCGCTATTTCGTTAGCTGAGCCCATCCGCCCTCGCCGGCTATCTAGACTGGTTATCTAAAACGACTCTATAGACCAACTCACTACCCCGTTTGCTATGACGGTCTCAGCGCCATTTGAGTGACTCTGAACGGGCCGGGTTGTCGGAACTAGCGTCGGCATTGGCATCGGCACTCAGCACTTCGCCGACGCTTTGCGCGTGGGCGCTCGCCAAGTACTCCTCGAGCTTGGCTCCGGCTTCGTCGCCAAACAGGATCTCACAGGCTTCCCTGAGCCCCGGTGCCTGGCGAATCTCTTCGGCGCTTACCACCAGCGAGATCTTCGAGCGTCGGCGCAGGAAGTCCTCGAGACGGGTGATCATCTCGCGGCGCTGTGCCTGGCGAATCTCACAGCGCAGGTACTCGGTGCCTTCTATCAGCACCTCGGCCTGACGCGGGTCTTCGCGAATTTCTTCGAGCATGTCCAACGCCTGGGCGCCATAACGCCGCCAAAGCCGAGTGCTCAAGGCTTCGTGATGATGCGGCGCCATGGCGTCCAGCCCCATCAGGCACGCCTGATGGAAGAACTCCTCGCGCACCGCGCGCCCCGGCTCGCCATACCAGACGTAATCGGCATAGGGCACGTCCACGCCCAGCTCCTTGACCGCCGCGACGATCTCGTCACCGACATTGAGACAGTCGGTCAGCTTGCCGCCGAAGATACTCAGGTGATGGGTCGCGGCGTCGGTATCGATGACATGCTTGCGCGAGAGCTGCAGGAAGTCCCGGTCGCCCCCCGAACTCGCCTTGACCGCCAAGGGGCGAACGCCACAGCGCGTCGAAATGATGTCATCCTGGGTCAGCGGTGCATCCAGGGCTAGCCGCTTGTTGATGTTATCCAGCACGAAGCGAATGTCGTCTTCGGTGACCTGCACCTCAGGGCTATCGACCCGGGTATCGGTGGTGCCGATACAGGTTCTTCTGCCCATGGGAATGACGAAGAACAGCCGGCCATCATCGGCAAAGAAGGCCAGCACTCGCTGATGCTCGCTGAGCTGCGGCACGATCAGATGAATGCCCTTGGAATAGACGTGCTGGTGCTCGGTGCGCTCGCCGCTCAGGGAGTTGTGCTGATCCACATAGGGGCCGGCGGCATTGACCACCACCTGGGCGCGAATCTCGAAGGTATCGCCGGTCATCACGTCACGGGCCTGGGTGACCCAGCGTTGCCCTTCCCGCTTGGCACCCAGCGACTCGACGTAGTTGGTCGCCGCACAGCCTCGATCCATGGCGCTACGCACGAAATTGAAGACAAAGCGCGCATCATTGTCGTGCAGGTAGGCATCGGAGTATTCGAATCCGCCCACGCTGCCGGCGATATCGACGATCGGCTCCCGGGCCTTGATACCCGCCGGTGACAGATAATGCGGGATCTTGGTGAAGCCATTACCGATGAACCAATAGAGCCAGCTACCCGCCCACAGATAGCGTGGGTGATAGCGAAAACCGCTGGCGATGGTGGTCAGGAAACGAATCTCCTTCACCGTCGCCGGAAAGTGCTTGATCAGGTGGTTGCGACTCTTGCACAGCTTGCGGACCAGCGGAAAGTCATGGCTTTCCATGTACTTGATACCGCCCCACACCAGGTTCGAGGAATGCATGCTGGTGCTGCTGGCAAAGTCGCCGCGATCGATCAGCGCGACCTTGACCCCCTTGCCCGCTAACGCCGCCGCCGAGGCCGCGCCGTTGATGCCGCCCCCGATGACCAGGACATCGAAGTCCTCTTGCCGCTGACGGTCGAGATTGTGTTTGCGCAATTGCATGATGCCGTGCCTTTTTGGTAGACGGGCCTATGAAGTGACGACGCCATTAGGACGCGATAAATACCAAGAAGCCTTTCCACGCCCCGCCCTTTTTGCGATACCGCGTCATAGCGAGCAAGGTACCGACCTAGTCCAGCGGTGTATCCCAGGCCTTGGAGAGCGCCACCGCCCGATGCCAGCGCCGATAAAGGGCGGCGCGCTCCGCCTCAGGCATGCCCGGCTGATAGCACTGGGCGAGCTGCCACTTGGCGTCGATTTCGGCGCGATCCTTCCAGAAGCCGGTCGCCAGCCCCGCGAGATAGGCAGCGCCCAGCGCCGTGGTCTCGGTGATCCTCGGCACCTTGACCGGCACACCCAGAGTGTCGGCCTGGAACTGCATCAGGAAGGTGTTCACCGCTCCGCCGCCGTCGGCCCGCAGCTCCTTGAGGGGGATGCCCGACTCATCGACCATGATCTCGACGATATCCCGCGTCTGGTAGGCAATGCTCTCGAGCACTGCTCGGGCGATGTGCGCCTTGGTCGTGCCCCGGGTGACGCCAAGCAGGGTGCCGCGGGCATAAGGATCCCAATGCGGCGCGCCTAGCCCGGTCAGGGCCGGCACGAAATAGACGTTGTCATTGCCTGACAGCGACAATGCCATGCGCTCGGTGTCCGCGGCATCGTCAATGATATTGAGTTCGTCACGTAGCCACTGCACCGCCGCGCCAGTGACGAAGATCGCCCCTTCCAGGGCATATTCCACCGGCTCGTCGCCGATGCGCCAGGCGATGGTCGAGAGCAGTCCGTGCTGGCTGGCCACCGGCTGGGCGCCGGTGTTCATCAGCAAGAAGCTGCCAGTGCCATAGGTGTTCTTGGCCATGCCCTCGCCGTGACAGGCCTCGCCGAACAGCGCCGCCTGCTGATCGCCGGCGATACCGGCCACCGGCACGCGAGCGCCGAAGAAGGCCGCGGGGTCGGTTTCACCGAAGATCTCGGCGGAGGATTTGACCTCGGGCAGAATGGCCGCCGGCACCTTGAGCAGGTCCAGCAGCTCTTCGTCCCATTCGAGGCGATGAATGTTGTACATCAGGGTCCGCGAGGCATTGGACACATCGGTTGCATGCACTCGCCCGCCGGTCAGCTTGTGGACCAGCCAACTGTCGATGGTGCCGAAGGCGAGCTCGCCGCGCTCGGCGCGCTCACGCAGGCCGCTGACGTTATCTAGCAGCCAGCGCACCTTGGTACCGGAAAAGTAGGGGTCGCAGACTAACCCCGTTTTGGCGCGGAAGGTGGCCTCGAGCCCCTCCTCGCGTAGCGTCTCGCAAATACCTGCCGCACGGCGGTCCTGCCAGACGATGGCGCGGTGAACCGGCTCACCGGTCTCGCGATCCCACAGCAGCGTGGTCTCGCGTTGATTGGCGATGCCGATGCCGACGACTTGATCGGGAAGAATATCGGCGCGATTGAGCGCCTCCTGGACGACCTGGTGCGTTACGCTCCAGATCATCTGTGCATCGTGCTCGACCCAGCCAGGCTTGGGATAGTACTGACGAAACTCCCGATAGGCCCTGCCCCGGGCAATGCCGTCATGGTCGAAGACCAGCACTGTCGAGCCCGTGGTGCCCTGGTCGATGGCCAGGATATAGCCCTTGTTCATGCAATCACCTCGGCACTACCTCGCCCCGCGAACGGGACGAGGCAGCGTCATGCCGGTTGACGATAGTCCGATAATCCATGGTCCGGTAGAAATTGGGCGGCCGTTTTGGCCAGCCGCCCTCCGGCGATCAAGCCTTACTGCTGCCAGGACTGGATCAGTTCGTCATAGGGAACGGTGGTGCCCTGAGGCATCTCGTTGTCGAGCTTGGCCTTGGGCGAGCCGGGCTGGCTCAGCCAGTAATCCGGGTCACGCTCTTCATTGAGCTTGGGCTCGAAGGTAGCGAACACCTTGGCGCGAGCCAGACGCGACATGATGTTGTCGAGGTCGCCTGCCAGGTTATCCAGGGCTTCCTTGGGAGAAATATCGCCGCTGACTGCGGGGGCCAGGTTCTGCCACCACAGCGGTGCCATGCGCGGATAGTCAGGCACGTTGGTGCTCGACGGGGTCCACTTGGCCTGTTCCGGGCTGCGATAGAACTCCACCAGACCGCCCAGCTTGGGCGCCATTTCGGTCATCTCCTCGGAGAAGATGTCTGAACGGCGAATCGGCGTCAGGCCGGCCATCAGCTTCTCGAGCGATACCGTCTTGGAGGTAGTGAACTGGGCGTACAGCCAGGCCGCAGTGCGACGGTCCTCGGGGGTGGAATCGAAGAAGGTCCAAGAACCCACATCCTGATAGCCAACCTTCATGCCTTCCTCCCAGTACGGGCCGGTCGGCGAAGGCGCCATGCGCCACTTCGGGTTGCCCTCGGCATCGGTGACCGGCACATCGGGGCTGGTCATGTCGGCGGTGAAGCCGGTGTACCAGAATATCTGCTGGGCGATCTGGCCCTGGGCAGGTACCGGGCCGGCTTCACCGAAGGTCATGCCCTGGGCTTCGGGCGGCGCATAGTCACGCAGCCAGTCGACCATCTTGGTGACGGCGAATATCGAGGCCGGCGAGTTGGTGGCACCGCCGCGGCTGACACTGGCGCCCACCGGGCGGCTATCCTCGTCGACGCGGATACCCCAGTCATCCACCGGATTACCGAAGGGCACGCCGGGGCTGCCCATACCGGCCATCGACAGCCAGGAGTCATGGAAACGCCAGCCAAGCGACGGATCACGACGCCCGTAGTCCATGTGGCCATAGATCTTTTGGCCGTCGAGCTCACCTACCTCATTGGTGAAGAACTCGGCGATATCCTGATAAGCGGTCCAGTTGGTCGGTACGCCCAGGTCATATCCATAGCGTTCGCGGAATTGCTTGCGCAGGTCCTCGCGCTGGAACCAGTCATAGCGGAACCAGTACAGGTTGGCGAACTGCTGGTCTGGCAACTGATAGATATCGCCATCCGGCCCAGTGGTGTACTGGATGCCGATGAAGTCATCCAGATCCAGGGTCGGCAGGGTGTAATCGGCCCATTCGTTCTGCATCGCTTTGGACAGGTTGATAGTGGTGCCATAGCGAATATGCGTGCCGATGGAGTCCGAGTCGTTGACGTAGCCATCGTAGATGTTGCGACCCGATTGCATCTGGGTCTGCATGTTGTTGACGACGTCACCCTCGCCAATGATGTTGTGGGTGAGCTCGATGCCAGTCAGCTCCGAAAAGGCCTTGGCCAGCACGTCGCGCTCGTAGACGTGGGTGGTCAAGCCCTCGGAAACCACGTTGATCTCCATGCCACGGAAGGGCTCGGCGGCTTTGGCGAACCACTCGAGCTCGGCGGCCTGCTGCTCGCGGCTCAGCGTCGAGTGTTGGAAGTTCTCGTCTATCAGGCGGTCGATGACGGCCTGAGTATCGTGATTGTCGGCGTGCGCTGAGCCGCTGGCCAGCATCACGCCAGCCGCCAGCACAGAGAGTCGCATTCTTGTCGGTATCATAATGACCTCTTCTTATTGAAGTGCTTACTTGAAGGAGTGGCTCCTTCCACCCAGATCACCCCCAACGGATCAGTACCAGCAACCACAGTACCGACCCCGCAAGGGCCCACCAGATGCTCAGGGGCGTGAAGCCCACTACCATCAAGTGCAGATAGGCAGCGGACAACAGCCCGATAAAGAGACGATCACCGCGCGTGGTCGAGATCGGCAGAAAGCCCTTGCGCTCGACCGTTGGCTGCACCACCTCCCAGACCGTCATGCCGGCGAGCATCGCCGCAATGACGGAAAAGAAGACAGTGGTCGGCAGCGTCCATACCATCCATTCCATGACGCGCCCTCCTCAGGTGCGGCCCAGGGCGAAGCCCTTGGCGATATGATTGCGAACGAAGTAGACCACCAGGATGCCCGGCACGATGGTCAGCAGACCGGCGGCGGCCAGCGTGCCCCAGTCGATACCGGAGGCCGTCGAGGTACTGGTCATCACCGAGGCAATCGGCTGCGCGCCGGTCGAGGTCAGGGTGCTGGCCAGCAGCAGCTCGACCCACGAGAACATGAACAGGAAGAACAGCGTCACGCCGATCCCCGAGCGAATCATCGGAATGAAGATCCGCACGAAGAAGCGCGGGAAGCTGTAGCCATCGATGAAGGCGGTCTCGTCGATTTCCTTGGGCACGCTGCTCATGAAGCCCTCGAGAATCCAGATCGCCAGGGGAATGTTGAACAGACAGTGCGCCAGCGCCACCGCGATATGGGTATCGAACAGCCCAACGGTGTAATAGAGCTGGAAGTACGGCAGCAGGAAGACGGCGGGCGGCGCCATCAGGTTGGTCAGCAGCCAGAAGAACAGGTGCTTGTCGCCAATGAAATGATAGCGACTGAACGCATAGGCCGCGGGCAAGGCCACCAGGATGCTGATCACCATGTTCATCACCACATAGGTGATCGAGTTCACATAGCCCATATACCAAGCCTCAGTGGTAAAGATCTTGGTGTAGTGCTCGAGAGTGAAATTATCCGGCCACAGGGTTAGGCCACCGAGAATCTCGGTGTTGGACTGGAACGACATGTTCATCAGCCAGTAGATCGGCAGCAGGACGAAGAGCAGATAGAGTCCCAGCAGAAGCTTGGGCCTCAGCCGGCCCGGCACGGCCCGCGCCTTGCGGCGGCGGCGCTTGTCTTCGACGGCTGCCCGCTGGCGTACTTCCGTGGGCGTCGTGGGCTTGGACTGACTCATCTTAGGCGCCCCCCTCTTTGTCTTTCTGCATGTTCATGATCGCGGTGTAGAACACCCAGCTGACCAGCAGGATGATCAGGAAGTAGATCAGCGAGAAGGCGGCGGAAGGGCCGAGGTCCTGCTGGCCGATCGCCATGGTGGTCAGCGACTGGCTGAGGAAGGTCGTCGAGCTTCCTGGTCCCCCACCAGTCAGCACGAAAGGCTCGGCGTAGATCATGAAAGAGTGCATGAAGCGCAGCAGCACCCCGATCACCAGCACGTTGGTCAACTTGGGCAGTTGGATGAAGCGGAACACTGCCCAGCGAGAGGCGCGATCGATGCGTGCCGCCTGATAGTAAGCTTCGGGAATCGAGCGCAGGCCGCTGTAGCACAAAAGCGCGATCAGCGGCGTCCAGTGCCAGACATCCATGATGATGATGGTGCCCCAGGCATCCACGGCGCTGCGGGTGATGTTGTACTCATAGCCCAGCTCGCGAAGCCCCCAGCCCATCAGGCCGATATCGCCGCGGGTAAAGATCTGCCAGATGCTGCCCACCACGTTCCAGGGGATTAGCAGCGGCAGCGTCACCAGGATCAGCACCGCCGAGGCCTGCCAGCCCTTCTTGGGCATCAATAGGGCAATGCCGATACCCAGCGGCACCTCGATGCACAGCACCGTCAGCGAGAAGGCGAACTGGCGCAGCAACGCCGACTGCAGGGCCGGATCGTTGAGCATCTGCACGAACCATTCCGTGCCCGTGAAGAAGCGGGTATTGGCGTCGAAAACGTCCTGCACCGAATAGTTGACGACGGTCATCAACGGAATGATCGCCGAGAAGGCCACCAGCGCCAGCATCGGCAGGATCAGCAGCCAGGCCTTGTTGTCGTAGACCTTATTCATGGTCGGTCTCCACACGGTATTCGTCGATATAGACGCCCAGGCGCGCCTGCGGGAAGCGGATATAAGCCTTGCCCTTGGGCGTGGCCTGATCCTCGTCGATACGCGCCTTGAGGGTCACGTCGCCAAGCGCCAGCGTCAGGATCGAATAGGTTCCCAGGTCCTGGGCGTTCACCACCTCGACCGCCAGCGAGTCTTCCTGGGCGGTCTCGAAGACTTCCACGAAGTCCGGGCGGATACCGAGGCGAATATTGTCCGAGGAACTGCGAGCGATGATGTCCCGCACCCTGGGAAAGACCGGCACGACCACCTCGCCGCAGCGAACCTGGTCATCCTTCACCGAGACGTCGAGCAGGTTCATGCCGGGGCTGCCGATGAAGTAGCCCACGAAGGTATGCGCCGGGCGCTCGTAAAGCTCACGAGGAGTGCCGAACTGCACCACCTGGCCCTCATACATGACCGCTATCTTGTCGGCGAAGGTCGAGGCTTCCAGCTGATCGTGAGTTACATAGACCATGGTGATATTGAAGCGCCGGTGGATCTCCTTGAGCTTGCGGCGAAGCTTCCACTTGAGCTGCGGATCGATCACGGTCAGCGGCTCGTCGAAGAGAATCGCCGAGACGTCTTCGCGCACCAGGCCGCGGCCCATGGAAACCTTCTGCTTTTCATCGGCGGTAAGGTTCTTGGCCTTGCGCTTGAGCTGGGGCGTCAGCTCAAGCACGTCAGCCACCTCGAGCACCTTCTCGCGGATCTGCGTTTCACTCATGCCGGTGTTACGCAGCGGAAAGGCCAGGTTGTCGAACACCGTCATGGTGTCGTAGACCACCGGAAACTGGAAAACCTGGGCGATATTGCGCTGCTCTGGGGGAAGCGAATTGACGCGTTCGCCGTCGAACAGCACTTCACCGCTGGAAGGCTCGAGCAGACCCGAGATGATGTTGAGCAAGGTCGACTTGCCACAGCCGGATGGCCCCAGCAAGGCATAGGCGCCGCCCTGGTGCCAGACATGATCCATCTCGCGGATCGCATAATCTTCCGGCCCGGACGGCGACGGCAGATAGGAATGGGCGAGTTGCCGCAGGGTAATTTCCGCCATCTTAGAGGCCTCCCAAATGCGCCGGAATATGCACCACGCCGCCCTGCCGATCGAAGGCATAGACCTTGTGCGTGGGCACGTAGAGAGTGACGCGGTCGTCAGGGTCGAACTCGTGAACGCCCTCCAGCAGTACCGTCATCTCGAAACGCTCATTATGTACGTGAAGGAAGGTTTCCGAGCCGCTGAGCTCGGCCAGGTCGACACGCATCTCGAGCGCAAGATCATCACGGGCCTGAGGACTCAGCGCGATATGTGAGGCGCGGATGCCGAACCGAAAATCCCCTTCGCCCAGCGAGCGGAGGTCGTCATT
Organism: Onishia taeanensis; assembly: GCF_013349955.1. Classification (GTDB taxonomy): domain Bacteria; phylum Pseudomonadota; class Gammaproteobacteria; order Pseudomonadales; family Halomonadaceae; genus Onishia; species Onishia taeanensis_B. The sequence continues at coordinate 79,808 of NZ_JABVXC010000009.1, forward strand.
GAGGGGAAACTGAATGCCACCATCGAGGTGCACCTCGCGCCCGGTGACGCGGCCATCGACGATATTGATCGGCGGCTCCGAAAACATCTCGGCAGCAAGGATGTCCTGGGGACGGTGATATACCTCATCGGTGGGACCGTACTGCAGCAATCGACCTTGATGCAGCACGGCGGTATTGCCCCCCAGCGCCAGCGCCTCGCCGGGCTCGGTGGTAGCGTAAACCGCGATGCAGTGGCGCTCACTGAACAGGGTGCGCAGTTCGTCCCGCAGCTCTTCACGCAGCTTGTAATCCAGGTTGACCAGGGGCTCGTCGAAGAGAATGACATCGGCTTCCTTGACCAGCGCCCGCCCCATGGCAGTGCGCTGCTGCTGGCCACCGGACAGTTCCAGCGGAAAGCGGTCCAGCAGGTGATCGATGCGCAGCATCTCGGCGGTCTCGCGCACCCGGCGGTCGATATCGGCGCTGGCCACCTTGGCCAACCTGAGCGGTGAGGCGATGTTCTCGAAGACGCTCAGCGCCGGATAGTTGATGAACTGCTGGTACACCATCGACACATTGCGACGGCGCACCGACACACCCGTCACATCACGACCGTCCATCATGATGCGCCCACGGGTCGGGACTTCCAGCCCCGCCATCAGGCGCATCAGCGTTGTCTTGCCTGCCAGGGTGCGTCCTAGCAGCACGTTGAACGACCCTGGGGCCAACTCCATATTCACGCCATCGATATGGGTGGCGCCGTTGACCACGTGGTCGATGTTCTCAAGGATCAGGGACATGTCGTTCTCATGGGCAGCAGGGGTGAATCAGCGCGAGACGATCTGCAAACAGATGTCGCGCGACATGGCAGCGGAGAGAGCACTAACACTAGGCGAGCTCCTGTTTGTTGTTGTAGAAAGCGATTCAGGAGGACAAGAGCACATCAGCGCATCTTGATGTTCGCTTGCAAACATACGAACACTCAAAGATGTTCGTTTCAGTGCTCAGACTAGTCGAGAGGGGGTATGGCGGCAACGCAAACTGGCCGGCCCTGGCTTATACCTTGGTCTACAAGACCCTAAAAATCAGTAAAATGATCGAAAAATGCGAGAAAACCCGGAGGGCGGCTCAATATTTTCGTTTTCGATCATGAAAAGGAAGGCGAAGCGAACATTCGACGACACATACAGCGCCGTCGAGGCGTTGGTGGGGAACGATGGGGAACTTAACATCGGGGAAAGAAGGCGGAAGGCAGCGCCTGCTCGGCGGGTGAGAGAGGCTAGCCAGCCCCCCAGTAGTCAGTTGAATAACAGTGATCGACTGGGCTCGTAGAGTCTTGTCATGTTTTGCCCTTCTCGCCAGCGCTTGGCTCGTCAGCCTTGCCTTCACCGGCCTGCCCCTTGCTGACAGGACTCTCTTCGCCTTGATCGCCTGACGGTTTCGACTGACTGTCGCGCGCCCATGACTTGCCGCCGTGCGCCTTGGGATCGATTTTCTGCCCAAGCTCCTCGGCGCCCTCGGCCAAGGATTCATGATAACGAGACCAGTCTTCCCAGTCGTGGGGAGTGCCACTGCGCGGGCGATGCTGCCCTGCCTCGATCGCCCTGGACCAGGCCAACTCCTCAAGAGTGTTGGGTTTTTCCTCATCCTTGTCCAGATCGATGCCTTTCTTGGCAAGATATTGGCGAGCGTCCATAGGGTCTCTCCTCTAGGCTCTTGTCGATGTTACGACTCTCGCGGCCAGCGCCGACAAACCAGTCAGCGCTGGCCGGCCTGTGACTATTCTACTCTTCATGACTCAAGTCGGTGATGGGTGTTTCATCAGCGAAAACTATCGCCAAGTTCAAATCAATCAAATTCCTCTCTCACTGACGTATCGGGATACTCAAAGGCGTTTCGCGTCAGACAGCGGCGCATGAAGCCTGAGATATCGTCGATGTTGCCGATCCAGGTCGTGGCAAACACGGTCTAGGCCAAGCTTCAAGTACGCCGTCGTCCGCTCACTCACTCGGATATGGAAGCTGGATATGCAAGAACGTCAGGTTGATGTCGCCATCATCGGTGCCGGTACCGCCGGGCTTGGCGCCTACCGCGCCGCCAAGCAGCACACCGACTCTGTGGTCATGATCGAAGGAGGCCCATACGGTACTACATGCGCTCGGGTGGGCTGCATGCCCTCGAAACTCTTGATCGCCGCTGCCGAGGCCGCCCACCAAGCCGCTGACACCGACGCCTTCGGCATCCGCCTCAATGGCGAGATCACCGTCGATGGTGCGGCGGTAATGGAGCGCGTAAAACGCGAACGTGACCGCTTCGTCGGCTTTGTCCTCGACTCGGTCGGACGCATCCCCGCTGGCGACAAACTTACTGGCTATGCCCGCTTTGAAGGCCCCAATACCCTGGTCGTCGATGATCACACCCGCGTACACGCCAAGCGGGTAGTGATCGCCAGCGGCTCACGACCCAGCTACCCAAGCTTCTTCGAGGCGGCCGGCGATCGTCTGATCATCAACGACGACGTCTTCGAGTGGGATGATCTACCGGAGTCGGTTGCCGTATTCGGCCCCGGCGTCATCGGCCTCGAACTCGGCCAAGCATTGCATCGCCTCGGTGTGCGCCTGAGAGTGTTCGGCGTCGGCGGCGCCTTGGGCCCTCTGCAGGATGAGGCCGTACGTAACGTCGCGGACCGCACCTTCAACCAAGAGTTCTACGTCGATCCCGATGCTCAGGTCGAGGCCATCGAACGTGACGGCGACAGCGTGGTGGTGACCTTCCTCGAGCGCGACAGCGGCGAGCGGCTGACCGAGCGCTTCGACTACCTGCTGGCGGCGACTGGGCGTCGCCCCAACGTCGACCGGCTCTCGATCGAGAACGCCAACCTGACGCTCAACGATAAGGGCGTGCCCACCTACAACAGCTTTACCCTGCAGTGTCGCAATACCGATGGCGGCCCCAGTCATATCTTCATTGCCGGAGACGCCGACCAGGACCTGCCCCTGCTGCATGAAGCCAGCGACGAAGGACGCATCGCCGGCGACAACGCCGGACGCTACCCGGAAATGCGTGCCGGCCAGCGCCGCACACCGTTGGCGGTAGTGTTTAGCGATCCACAGATAGCAACGGTAGGCCTCAGCTATGCTGAACTCGAAAGGCGTTACGGCGGATGTGACTGCCTGGCCAGCGGCGAGGTGTCTTTCGAAGGCCAGGGCCGCTCGCGGGTGATGCGAGTCAACAAGGGACTGATGCGGGTTTATGCCGAACAGGGCAGCGGACTCTTTCTTGGCGCCGAGATCTTTGGCCCCCGCGCCGAGCACCTGGCGCACTTGCTGGCCTGGGCACAACAGCAGCGCATGACCGTCGCCCAGATGCTGGAGATGCCGTTCTATCACCCGGTCATCGAAGAAGGCCTGCGTACTGCCCTTCGTGACCTGAACGCCAACCTGCAGCTCGGTTCTCGGATCATCGAGCGCTGCATGGAATGTGGACCGGGCGACTGACCCAGCCCGGGGCCAAGTGACGCAACGGGTCACTACCGTTGAAGCGAGGAGACTGACGATGCCACAGACCGCTCCCAGTATCGTACGCGATATCATGTCCCGCGATTGCTACCGGGTGACCGGTAACACCTCGGTCACCCAACTGGTCAAAGGCCTTGCACTGCACAGGCTGCCAGGTGTTCCGGTCGTGGATGGCCGGGACCACCTGATCGGCTTCATCTCCGAGCAGGACGTGCTCGGCAAGTTGCTGCAGAGTGCCTACCTCAACGACGAGGCGCCACTGGTCAGGGAACTGATGCGCCATGAAGTCCTGTCGGTGACGCCTGCCAAGAGCATCACCGACCTTGCCCAGGAAATGCTCGGCACCAAGCCCAAGGTCTACCCGGTCGTGGAGCAGGAGCGCTTGGTGGGCATCGTCACCCGTCGTGACATCCTCAGCGCCATTCTGCAAATGCGCGGCGGGCCCCACTAGGCAGCAGCGGCCAGTACCGCTCCAAGCCACCCCAGCATCAACCCAGAGATCCCGGCCCGGCCTTTATTCAAGGCCGGGCCGCGCTCGTCACGCTTGCGCCTGGATGGCCGAGCGAGCCAATCAACCGTACAGGCAAAAAAAACGCCATGTGTAGACACATGGCGGTAAGGATCGGAACCTGAGTAGTTCACTCCTCGCAGCGACTGCTATCGCCAAGGAATTTGTACTCACCATCTGTGACCACGCCCTAGCGAAAACTATCCTTCCCCAGGAAAAAATTCTGAGGCTGGCATTTCACGGCCCGAGGCTAGACGCTGTCTAACACATTGGTTACAGTGCGTATCGGCTCGCGGGTGTAGCTCAATGGTAGAGCAGAAGCTTCCCAAGCTTAAGACGAGGGTTCGATTCCCTTCACCCGCTCCATAAGCCCGCCTCATCCTGTCCAGATTGCACTCCCCCTCCTCGCAATCATCTGTTTTTCTTAACGCTACCGATCTCGCCGGCTGATCAGCATGCGCAGCGCTGAAAGCTGTGTATGGCTTAACGCATGGAGAGAATGAACCGTACCGGGATTCCCGGAGGCTCCAAACCTTGAGAGGATGGAGCCATGAACACTTCCAAACGATATGCCCCTGAGGTCCGTCAACGGGCTGTCCGCATGGTCTTCGACCACGAGGCCGACCACCCCTCCCAATGGGCGGCCATCGGCGCCATTGCCCCCAAGATCGGCTGCACTCCGGAGACGTTGCGCAGCTGGGTCCGGCAGGCCGAGCGTGATGCGGGTCGTCGTGAAGGCACCACCACCTCCGAGCGTGAGCGGATCAAGGCACTGCAGCGCGAGAACCGGGAGTTGAAGCAGGCCAACGAGATTCTGCGCAAGGCATCCGCCTATTTTGCCCAGGCGGAGCTCGACCGCCGCGGCAAGTGATGATCGAGTTCATCGATGATCACCGGGAGTCGTACGGGGTCGAGCCGATCTGCCGTGTCCTGCCGATCGCCCCGTCGACGTACTACGAGCACAGGGCCCGAGAAACCCAGCCTGACCGCGCACCGCCCCGAGAGCAGCGTGATCGCTGGCTGAGTGCTGAAATCCAGCGCGTCTGGGACGAGAACTTCGGCGTTTACGGCATCCGCAAGGTCTGGCGCCAATTGCATCGCGAAGCGATCCCCGCTGCTCGCTGCACCGTCGAGCGCCTGATGCGCCGGCTGGGGCTGCGTGGCGTGGTAAGAGGCAAGTCGGTCGGTCCGTACGACCGTACCGGATCCCAACAAGGCCTCTCCGGCGAACCTGGTGCGGCGGCAGTTTCAACCGGCTCAGCCGAACGCATTGTGGGTGTCGGATTTCACGTATGTCGCGACCTGGCAGGGGTTTGTCTATGTCGCCTTTGTCATCGACGCCTTTGCCCGCCGGATCATCGGCTGGCGAGTCTCCCACACGCCCCGCACCTACATGGTGCTGGATGCGCTGGAACAGGCGCTTCATGAACGCCCACAGCGCTCTGGCGGCGAGCTGGTCCATCACAGCGATAGAGGTGTGCAGTACGTGTCGATCCGCTATACAGAGCGCTTGGAGGAAGCCGGCATCGCTCCGTCTGTCGGCAGTGTCGGCGACTCATATGACAACGCGCTGGCCGAGACGGTGATCGGGTTGTTCAAGACGGAGATGATCCGCCGAAATGGGCCATGGCGGCACCTGGAAGCTGTTGAGTTCGCTACCCTGGAGTGGGTCGACTGGTTCAATCATCGGCGGCTCTTGGAGCCGGTCGGCAACATGCCACCGGCCGAGCGAGAAGCACTGTTTATGGGCAACAGGGTCAGGCCAAGAAGGCGGCCTGACTCAAACCAACAGGTCTCCGAGAAAGCCGGGACGGTTCACCTTCAGTCGACACCTGAGCGCTTGCGCCGTCTGGCCCTGCGTCGCAGCCCGAGTTTCTCGAGTTCCAGTACGGCGAAAAGGCCGACACCGATCAGAAGAATCTCGACGCCGTGGACGAAATCCACCGGCCGGGTGTCGAAGAAGCGTTCCATGAAGGGGGCGTAGGTGAACATCAGCTGCAATACGGCCACCACGGCGACGGCGATAATGGCGGCGCGGGAGTTAAACATGCGTTCCCAGGTCAGGGAGGGGGTTCTCAGGAAGCGCACGCTGAACAGGTAGAAGATTTCCATCAGCACCAAAGTGTTAACGGCATAGGTGCGCGCCTCTTCCAGGCTCGCCCCCTCAGACAGGGCCAGCCGAAAGATCCCGAACACGCCAGCCGCCATCAGCAATGCCACCAAGGCGATGCGCCACAGCAGGAACCCGGAGATCATGGCTTCATCGGCTGCCCGTGGCGGCTGACGCATGGCTTCCGGCTCGGTGGCCTCGAAGGCCAGCGCCATGGCCAGCGCCACGGAACTGACCATGTTGACCCATAGGATCTGCACCGGGGTGATCGGCAGGGTGAGACCGAACAGGACTGCGACCAGGATGCTCATGGCCTCCCCGCCGTTGATCGGCAGCAGGAAGACGATCGCTTTTTTCAGATTGTCATAGACGGTGCGGCCCTGTTCCACGGCGCGCACGATGGAGGCGAAGTTGTCATCTGCGATGACCATCTCCGAGGCCTCCTTCGCCGCTTCGGTTCCCTTGCGGCCCATGGCGATGCCCACGTCGGCACGCTTCAGCGCGGGGGCATCGTTTACGCCGTCACCGGTCATGGCGACGATCGCCTGCTGCGCCTGCAAGAGGGTGACCAAGCGCAGCTTGTGCTCAGGGCTGACGCGGGCGTACACGTCGACGCCGCCGATGCGCCGGGCCAGTTCCTCGTCGTCCATGCTTTCCAGTTGCTGCCCGGTAATCACCTCATCGCTGTTGGAAAGATCAAGCTGGGCGGAGATGGCCCGGGCGGTGCCGGCATGGTCCCCGGTAATCATCTTGACCCGGATCCCCGCCTCCCGGCAGTCGGCGACGGCCCGGATGGCCTCTTCGCGTGGCGGATCGATCAAGCCGAGCAATCCGAGCAACACCAGGCCCGATGCCACGTCGGGGAAATCCACCTCCTGCGCATGGGATGGCATGGCCTTGCAGGCCACCGCCAGCACGCGCTGCCCTTGCGCCGCCAGGGCCTCGATGTCTTGTTCCCAAGCCTCGAGGTCCAGCGGTTGTTCGCCTTGCTCGTCCCACACGGCATGGCAGGCCCGCAACACCTGTTCCGGCGCGCCCTTAACGAAGACACACGCCTCACCCTCGTGGCCTTGATGCAGGGTGGCCATGAACTTGTGCTGGGCATCGAAGGGAATGAGATCGATACGGGGATTGCCGGCGCGTTCGTCATCGGCATCCAATCCCCCCTTCAGGGCAGCGGCGATCAATGCCCCCTCCATGGGGTCGCCATGCACCTGCCAGCCGTCCTCCACCTGTTCCAGGGTGGTATCATTGCAGAGCAGGCCCGCGCGCAGGATCCGCTGCAACCATGGGTGCCTGGCCGGGTCGAGGGTTGCCTCGTCACACAGGAAGTCGCCGCGCGGGAGGTAGCCATCGCCTTCCACCCGGCAGCGGCCCGCGGCAGAAACCAGGCTTCGGACCATCATCTCGTTGCGGGTCAGGGTGCCGGTCTTGTCAGAGCAGATCACGCTGACCGAACCGAGCGTTTCCACGACCGGCAGGCGGCGGATGATGGCATGGCGACCGGCCAAGCGCTGAACGCCGATAGCTAAGGTCACGGTGAGGATCGCCGGCAGGCCTTCGGGGATAGCCGCGACGGCTAGGCCCACCACCGTCATGAACATCTCGGCGGGGGCCATACCGCGCCAGAGGATGCCGAACAGGAAGATCAACAGGGCCACCGCCAGGACGGCACCCGTCAGCCAACGCGAGAAAGTCGCCATCTGACGCAACAGCGGCGTGGTGAGGGTCTCGACCTGCGACACCAGGTGGCTGATGCGGCCGATTTCGGTATCCGCCCCCGTGCCCACCACGATCCCGGCTCCCTGGCCATGGGTCACCAAGGTCCCGGAGTAGGCCATGCCGATGCGATCGCCGAGCACCGCAGTGACCGGTACCGGATCAATCGACTTTTCCTGGGCAACCGATTCGCCGGTCAGCGCCGCCTCCTCGATCTGCAGGCCCCGGGCGCGCCACAGTCGCAGGTCGGCCGGCACCCGGTCACCGGCCTGCATCAGCACGACGTCGCCGGGCACCAGCTCCTCTGCCGGCAGCGTGTACTGCCGCCCGCCGCGAATGACCATGGCCCGGACTGAGAGCATGTCGCGAATCGCGCGCAAAGCGTCCTCGGCCTTACCCTCTTGGACGAAGCCGATGACCGCGTTCAACAGCACCACCCCCAGAATCACGGCCATATCCACCCAGTGGCCAAGCAGAGCCGTGATCAGGGCCGCGCCAATCAGCACGTAGATAAGCAGATTGCGGAATTGGGCCAAGAAGCGCATCAACGAACTATGGGGCTGGGCCTCGGGCAAGCGGTTTAAGCCGAAGCGTTCGCGGCGTCGGGTCACCTCCGCCTCATCCAGCCCCGACCCCGGCGCGACCTCCCAATGTTGCGCTACGGCATCGGCCGGCCGTGTATGCCAGTCCAGCAAGGCCGAGCCCGCTCGATCCCTCGCCGACTTATCATCCAACGCTGGCTTTATATCCGTATCTCCCTTGTTCATCGCATCCTTGGCTTGCTCTTACGCGACCGACGCCTGCTGACAGTCGGCGCCATTGCCCCCGGCCTGGTCTCGCTCGCTTTTCCATCGGGGGGTGACACTTGGATTGGATCAGGCTTTGGTCACGTCAGGGTGACCGGTGAGACGAAGCCCTGCGGCTTCAGCGCCAGCACCGAACACTTCAGTTGATAGAGCACCGCCTCAGCCGTGTTGCCGATGATGAAGCCAGGAATCCCGGTCCTGACCACCGTTCCCATTACCACCAGGTCCGCCTCCAGCCTATCGACCAGTTGAGGAAGCTGCTTGCGTGCCTGCCCCATGGGCATGTGGACCCGGGGAGACAGGTACTCATGGGTTTCCAGACCGATGCGCTCACGAAGCCGATGCGACAGTCTGTCCATCCCGGCCTTGTGACGATGATACTCACCCTCCAGCAAGTGTCGCTCCATCTTGTCAGGATCGTTGGACCAGATGCTCACGAAACCGGCTTCGGGCGCATCCCAGGCATGCACAAGATGAAGCTCAGCGAACTCCGACAGTGCCAGAGAGCTAGCAACATCCAAGATGCTATCGTTCAGCGCTTGTTCTTCGGGTTCGGCTTGATAAACGTCGATATCGACGGCCGCGACGATGCGCCGATAGCTGGTCGTTTCCTCTGGCTTCATCAGCCAGACCGGACAAGGACACTTGCGCATCAGGTGCATGTCATCGCTGCCAAACAGCAACCGGCTCCATTCCGGATTTTCCGCCGTCTTGATCACGAGATCATGGTGATCCCGTAAGACGGCACGAATGACCTCGATGAATGTGATCCCGGTCAGCAACGCGATATGCCAGTCGGCCTTGTCGATATAGGGAGCGATCAGCGACTCGATCAAGGCCCGGCGCTCTGCTGTCACTGCGTCCCTGAACTCGTGTGCTGATGGCTCCCCAGGCGCCAGGGACAGGTCCAGCATCTCCTCGGGGATGACGTTGATGAGGGTCAGCGTCGCCTGGTTGTTCTCAGCCAGAGAAAACGCCCGGGCAAGCCCCGTCTCTTGAGTGACCGCAGGGTCGATGACATAGAGAATGTTCCTGAAACCTTTCATGCGCTCTTCCCTCCTCGAGGTTCGGCCGTCATCAGCCGGATGGCTGCTTCCCTTGCGGCGTCTGCGTAGGGCACTAGCATCAGATCCACGCCACCTTGCTCGAATCTTTGGGCATCCCGAATATGGGAAACGGCGATCGCAACCTTGCCCGTGAAGCCCTGCTGACGAAGGCCGTGCAAGAGCATGCGGTTGATCGCGGAGTCCCTCAGGGTGCTGACCACCCAGCTCGCCTGGTGCAGCGGCAAGGTCGCCAGAAACTCCGGATCCTCGGCATCTCCGTAGCAAACCCGGTAATGATCGCGGGCATGTTGCTGAACGGCAGTGGGGTCGAAGTCCACCGCCAGCAGGCGACAGCCTCGCGCTCTGAGCTCTGCCGCAAGAGCCGCGCCGTAGCGCCCCAACCCGACCAGCAGGACATCCACTTCATTATTGTCCTCCTCCAGGCTGTCGAGTTCCCGATGCGCCACCCGGCGTTCGAAGGTCGACAGCCGCGGCGCTAGCCACTCGTAGAGAACATGCGAGTAGAGAATCATGTAAGTGGATACGCTAATGGTGATCAGACCCACGAGGGTGATCAGACCCACCGTCTCTTCCTGCAGGTGCCCTAGCGCCAGGCCCATCGCCGCCAGGATCAGAGAGAACTCACTGATCTGAGCCACCGTGAGGCCGGCGAGAAAGCCCGTACGCTTGCGATAGCCCATATAGCCCATGATAGCCATGACGATCAGCGGATTGCCGATCAGCACGAAGAGGGAAAGGGTTATCGAGGCACCGAGCTGTGCGCCAAGCATCCCGAGGTCCAGGGTCGCCCCCAACTCGATGAAGAAGAACAGCAGCAGGAAATCGCGAAGGCTCACCAGACGAGAGGCCACCTGTTCACGGTAAGGGGTCGAGGCGATGGACACCCCGGCGAGGAAGGCCCCCACCTCCTTACTGAAACCGAGGGCCTCGCCACTCATCGCACCGATGACCGCCCAAGCGATGGCGAAGAGCATCAGCAGCTCCGAAGAATGGGCCAGCCGATGGAGAAGCCTCGGCAGGACGTAGCGCATCAGCAGGGCCAGCCCCACCAGCATGGCGGCCCCCGTTAGCAGAACCCTCAGGGCCTCCCAGCCCATGTTGACGTCTCCGCCGGCCTGCCCGTAGGCGGTCAGGCCGATCATCACCAGAACCACCACAATGTCCTGCACGATCAAGAAGCCGACCGCAATCCGCCCGTGCAGAGCATCCACCTCCCGTTTATCGGATAGCAGCTTCACGATGATGATGGTGCTAGAGAATGTTAGAGCAACGGCCACATAGAGAGCGGTCACCGGCGACATGCCGAGCCAAAGGGCGATGACATAGCCCAGCGCCGAGGTGAAGACCACCTGCCCCAGGCCAGAGGCGAGCGCCACCGGCCCCACGGTGCGAATGATATGCAGGTCGAGCTTGAGCCCCACTACGAACAGCAGTAGCGCGATGCCGAGCCGGGCAAACAGCTCGATCTCAGTGCGCTGATCTACAAGGCTTAGGCCAGAGGGCCCGAGCAGGATGCCCACGCCAATGAAGGCGACGATCAAAGGCTGGCGCAGCCACTGCGCAAGCACACCTCCCAATACGGCGAGGCCGAGGACCATCCCGATCTGGGCAAATACGCTCTCTAGCATCATGGCCACCTGCGCAGCGGATTAAAGCCAATGCTGATCGTGCCGGTGCCTCATGACAGGCCTTGATCTGCACTCAAAAATACAATGTAGCCCGACGGGCAGGGTTTGGCGTGGTGGTCACGAAATACCATGGACACGAAAAGTGGCGACGCACTAGCTGAGAAAGTGGGCGTATCGGGTAACACGAGTATTCGACCCAGCCCGTCGCATTCGCTCAGTGTGGCCGCCTTACCGGCTAGAGGACTGAGCGCAGGGGAACGAGTGAGGCGCCATAAACACCAACGCCTCGGCACATGGCCAGGGCGTAGTAGTGGTAGCAGGCTAGGGAGTCGAACCTGGTATCTCTGGATTATGAGCCCAGCGATTTGCCGTCTGCCCCGCCTGCGTCAAAGCGAAATGCCCCGCCGAGAGGCCGGCGTAACACTCGCCTAGCTACACACAAGCCACTCAAGAGTGGATATTGTCCAGCGCTAAGGCAGCTCTCTTTGGAAGGTCTCGGCCAAGAGTTGGCTTTAAGACGACGCTGATATAACGCTTGAGCCATCGGGCGTCGTAAGGACGTGTTGATTTAAAGATAAATGATGTGAGCTTACTTATGGAAGTACTGGATCAATGACTGCCAACTACATTGCGTGACAAGGCGACAGTAAAAGTTTCCCAGAACCCGACGCCGGAAATGGCAGGTGCTGATTTCAGATGTCACTCTTGTCCGGTGATATGAGAGGAAGGGGAAGGCAACTTCCCCTCCTATACGGTGCGTGACCGAGCAGTTTAGAACTTGAACAATGCACCGATGGAAAACAGATCAATGTCATTGTCAATATCATACCACTCCCACTCACCGACAATACCGAGCTGGTCAGTGAACATATATTGACCGCCGAGGCCATACATGAGGTCAGTGCCATCGTCGTCAGTACCGGATGCAGCACCGCCCCCTTTAACATCCCACATAATCGTGCCGAACTTGCCGAAGACGCCGAACTGCTCGTTGAGTGGCAGAATGCCTTTCGCGGCGAGTGTCCAGCCGTCCGCTTCGGCGCTGACTGCCGAACCGCCTACGGATCCACTGATCTCACCAAAATCTACCCAGGCGGCCTCGAAGGCGATATTCGAATTCATCTCCCAACCGCCGAAGATCTTCCAGCTGGTATCATTATCGTCGCAACTGGTTACACCATCACACGCATCGATAGTTGCCTGCCCGATGCCTGCTCCACCATAAAAGCCATTCTCTGCGAGAGCATTGCCCGTCAGACCCAGCGTCAAAAAAATAGAACCAATGATTTTCGTTTTGTTCATGACCTGCTCCTAATAGCAGCCCCGCAAGAATCATCCGGACAAACCATTTATACCTGCTGTGCAACAGCATAGTGTAATTCGATTTACCTTCCCCTGTACCTGAATCCGGGAGACCGCCCCTGGAATGCATCTAACTCCCTGGCCTGCATAGTAATATAGTGGATATCGCCATTCGCCCAGACGGTACTATTCGGCGGCTCTTTCAGATCACCGGTGTCGACAGCATCGATAGCCGCTTCCCCACCACCTGTGCATGCGCACCAGCGACGTGGTCAAGAGCTACCTGAGCCTGCTGTGTCTGAGCATGAGCGACTATGGCGCTATCCTTCCGCCGCGACAAGCCCTTCCAGCAACTGCTGCCCCCTGCAAAAGGTGCCGAGCACGGCGACGCTTTGACAGCCAGGCGCACCTAGCGCTTCTGTAACAACAGCGGCTGGCCTTTGCCGGCATGTCAGCTTCGGGTCGGAAGCTGACAACTGCTGACTATCGCGGACACATCCACGAGAAAATGCAAATGAAAGGTAGCTTGATATGAATTGGCTGACCACTGAGCAGCATCCTTGCGCCATCGGGAATTCGTCCAGCCTAGCGGGCTAACCCCTGGCTGTTACAAGAACTAATAGTGATTGGTAGTCCAGATCGTGAGAAATGATTTATGCTTCTCTATCAAAATCACCGCAGCCCAATCGGCCTTCGCTGCATCATTGATTGACTGCCCCTGCGGACGAGCCCTGTCGCCATTATCGGCAGTCACCCTAGGGGCCAGGCATAGGGGCCAGCATTCATTGCGACCTGTTCCCGCCCTTCCCATTCGATAGGATTTTACACAACAAGCCGCTCTGGCTCATGCGGGGTTTGCGGACCAATAATGTCGGCGTATGGGTTGACGCCAGTTCACGTCACCACCTCCCGCGCCTCGATCACTGTCAGGCGGCCGGTCATAAAGGCGCCGGTGTCGATATAGTGAACATTGCCAAGGGTGGTCAGGGCACTAACGATGCTGTGCCCGACCACGACGGCATCGATACCGTCGACGGGTGTTGTGTCCCCTGCCTTGATGCGCGAACGGCGCCAAACAAGCCGCTCGTGGCCGGCGTCGTTGTCTTCAAGCTCGAGACGTGACCAGTCGTCAGGCGGTTCGGCATGCACGATGCCGATACGCTTACCGGCGACGCTGACTTCTCGGGCGTAGGGCAGATGGCGCATGGCCTCCTTGAGCACCATCTTCACCTCGTTGAGGTCTTCCCTCTGCACCCAGCTGCCGCCGTTGACCATCCACAACTCGCGTTTTCGCCACTCCTCCCCGGCGGTGCTGAACAGGGCATCGTAGGCCAGCATCTCGTGATTGCCGCGCACGCCGAAAAACCAGGGTTCGAACGGCAAAGACAGGCAATCTAACGATTGTGCACCTCGATCGATCAGGTCCCCTACGCTGAATAAGCGATCCCGGTCTCTGTCGAATGCCACGCTGGCCATGGCTTTCATCAGCAGGTCGTACTGGCCATGAATATCGCCAACAAAGAAGTCGCGGCCTTGTGTATTGGCGTCATGCTGCTCAAGAAAGCTCACGGCTCCGACTCCTTCTGACCTGCCCACATCGGCTACTGGGCAAGAATGGCACTATTCACCACCCCTTCTCTACCGAGTAACGCAGGAGACCGAGGGCAGATTCTTGATCAGGTAACGCAAGCCCTGTGGGGGTAGCCTGCGCCCTCTGCTCTCCTGCTCCTGCTCCTGCTCCTGCTCCTCTACTATAGGGCCGCCGAGCCATGGTAAGGTACAGTCAGGTTTGGGCACTGCCGGCAAGGACTTGCGTAATGCCGGGTAGAGCCGCAAGTGATAGTGACAGACAGCCCACCAACAGGGGCCGGTAAATGCTCTATAACCCGCATACCTGCCTTAGCCGCTTCACATCGCCCAGTATCTGATTGTCTTTTCCTACCTGTGAGTCTCTCGCATGACTACCTTTCTGCTGATCTTTGCTGTTTGCTTCCTGGTCATCGGCAGCATGGTCGGTGTCATGATGCTAACGCGCACGCCGCGCTACCGAACGGAGGCGCATGATCTCATTGCGCTCTTCGACAAGGCGCTCAGCGGCACTCTCAGCGAAACGGAATGGCATACCGTGATTGGCTATCCGGTGCGTCATGATGAATTCCTCGAAGGTGTTCGCCGCCGCGCCCAGCATCTGATGGATGAGCACGGTCGCCCCTGGCAGGCCGCTCAGGGTGGGTCGCTGTTTTCCCGAAGTGGGCGCGAAGACCTTCAGGCGCTACGCGACCACCTCGCTTCCAGAACGGCGCTACGCGAGACACGCGAGCGCCCACAGTAAGGCTCAGGCCGCTGTCTTTCGATTTGCAGCGGCGTACAATGGCCGCCTATCTGGTTTAATGTGCCGGGAGAGGCAAACCAATGCCCAGCGCCCTTCATCTTTTCCCGCTCGATACCACGACCAAACACCATGATCATGACTACCATCAGATCGTGATTGGGGTGGATGGTAATGCCGAGTTCGAGATCGAAGGCTTGGGAGGGTCGATTGCCCCTCTCTCGGGATGCATCGTGCCGGCCAATCACGTGCATTACTACGAAGGGGTGGGAATCAATCGCCACCTGATCATGAACCTGCCATCCGACGCTTTCCCCCTGGCAGGCCAGCACCATGAGTTTGCGAGGCTGTTCGACGCGCCACTGTTCTTCTCGTTGGATGCATCGCTCACCCGCTACCTCGACTTCCTGGTGCAAGAACTCAGCCATAGGGTAGACGGGGCGCCACAGCCGCTGGTGCATCACGAACTGATGGCGACCACCTTTCTATCCTGCCTGAGCGTGCGCCTGCAGCCTGCTCAAGAAGTGCCCAACGGGCAACAGCGCATCAACCTGGCCTCGTTGGACCGCTATATTCAGCAGCATTTGTCACAACGTCTCAGCGTTGCCGATTTGGCAAGATATGCCTGCTTGAGTGAGGCCCATTTCACGGACTGCTTTCGCCAGCAGGCAGGCGTAACTCCTTATCAATATCTGCTGAATAAGCGCCTGCGCACGGTCCAGCATCTACTCCTTTCAACGCGGCTCCCCTTGTCGGAAATTGCTGATCAGACTGGCTTTTCTTCACAAAGCTCGCTGTCACACGCCTTCCGCCGCAGCTTCGGCCACCCCCCCAGCGCCTTGCGTCGGCCTACGCAGCCAACCATTCTTAAGAACGCTCGTTAAGACGTTACCCAAAAGTCTAAATACTGACTTACTCTCGTCATCTTTCCGGTTTTTTGACAAATCAAGCCGGGAAATTCGCAAGACGCAAGCCGCGAGCATCACTACATTCATCCAGTCATGAAACGACGACGGGCAGTTCGCGCCTGCCCTGACGTTTCCTGGGCCACGCTTCACCAGCCGGGTTCCTGCCACCGCCGCAGGCCACTGACGTCATGTCGGCAATGTCGCCCGGTCACGCATTGTCATGGGGTATTCATAATGCTAGATGCTAACAACATGCTGGATAGCACCATTTGGAAGCAGGACCTGGATACGCTGTTTGCCCGTATCAGCGATCATTACGTCGTGGATGAAGAAACCTTCGTAGGTGAACTCGTCGACTTCCTGTCCGCCGACGAAGCAGAATTCAAGCGGACAGCAAACCAGGCGGCCGAACTGGTGCGCGAAGTCCGGGAAATGGATACAGCAGTAGATTCCATCGATGAGCTGCTCCAACAGTACAGCCTGGATACCAATGAAGGCCTGATGTTGATGTGCCTCGCCGAGGCCATGCTGCGCATTCCGGATAAGGCCACTGCAGACGCCCTGATCGAAGACAAGCTTGGCCCGGCAGACTGGAAGGCCCACGTCGGCAAGAGTGAGTCGTGGTTCGTCAATGCCTCAACCTGGGGCCTTTTGATGACCGGTCGCGTCATCAACCTGGACAAGCCCAAAGAAGGCAAGCCCGCCCACTTCATCAATAAGCTCGTCAATCGCATGGGGGAGCCGGTCATTCGTCGCGCCATGTACGAAGCGATGAAGATCATGGGCAAGCAGTTCGTGCTCGGCCGCGACATCGAAGAGGCACTCAAGCGCTCCAAGCCGCTTTTCGATAAAGGCTATACCTACTCCTACGACATGCTCGGTGAGGCGGCTCGGACTCGCGAAGACGCCAAGCGCTATTTCGATTCCTATGCCGACGCCATCAAGAGTGTGGGCAAGACCAGCAAGAACCTGTCGTCCAAGACACCCTCACCGTCGATTTCCATCAAGCTCTCGGCGCTGCATCCGCGCTATGAATTCGGCCGTCGCGAGCAGATCCTCGAAGAGCTGGTCGGCACCGTGTGCGAACTGGCGGCAATGGCCCGCGATCGCGATGTGGCCATGACCATCGACGCCGAAGAAGTCGATCGCCTGGAGCTGTCGCTGGAAGTCTTCCGCGCCGTCTATGAAAGCGATACCTGCCGTGGCTGGGGCCACTTCGGGCTGGTCGTACAGGCGTACGCCAAGCGTGCCCTGCCGGTGCTGCATTACATCAATCGCCTGGCCGACCAGCAGGGCGACGAAATCCCGATGCGACTGGTCAAGGGCGCCTACTGGGATACCGAAGTCAAGGAATGCCAGCAGATCGGCGTCGATGGCTATCCGGTCTATACCCGCAAAGCCAGCACTGATGTTGCCTACCTGGTCTGTGCCAACTTCCTGCTGTCGGAAAGCACCCGCGGACGCATCTTCCCGCAGTTCGCGACCCATAACGCGCATACCATCAGCACCATTCTTGAACTGGCCAACAACGCCGGCCGGCCCTTCGAGTTCCAGCGCCTGCACGGCATGGGCGAGGCGCTCTACGACGCGGCCCTCAAGCGTGCACCACAAGGCACTTACTGCCGTATCTATGCGCCGGTAGGGGCGCACAAGGATCTATTGCCTTATCTGGTTCGCCGACTGCTCGAGAACGGGGCCAACTCCTCCTTCGTTCACCAGCTGGTGGACCCGCGTGTCCCGGTCGAGTCGCTTTGTGTGCACCCGGTAGAGACGCTCAAGCAGTACAAGACTTACGCGAACAACCGAATTCCTTTGCCCAAGGATATCTATGGCCCTAACCGCGTGAACTCGAAGGGAGTGAACTTGAACATCAATAGCCAGTACCAGCCGCTCATGGATGAGATGGCGACATTCATGGACAAGGAGTACACCGCTAAACCGCTCCTGGCCTTCGATGTTGCCGATGACAGCAGTGCTCGCCATGACGTCCTCTGCCCGTTCGACCGCAAGGTCAAGGTGGGCAGCGTGCAGTGGACCAGCAAGGAACAGGCGTCCAAGGCCGTGGATGCCGCCTGGGCTGCCTTCCCGCGTTGGGAGAACACCCCAGTTGCCGAGCGTGCCGCCATCATTCGCCGCCTGGGCGACCTGATGGAAGAAAACCTCGCCGAGCTGATGGCGCTGTGCTCCCGCGAAGGTGGCAAACTGTTGACCGATGGCGTCGACGAGATCCGCGAGGCGGTCGACTTCTGCCGCTACTACGCGACCCGTGCCGAAGAGCTGTTCGGGGGTGCCACCACCCTGCCGGGCCCCACCGGGGAATCCAACGAGCTGATGCTGTCCGGCAAGGGCGTGTTTGCCGCCATCAGCCCCTGGAACTTCCCGATCGCCATCTTCTGCGGTCAGGTCGTTGCCGCAGCCGTTGCAGGCAACCCGGTACTGGCCAAGCCGGCCGAACAAACCTCGCTGGCAGCCAACCGCGTTATCGAACTGCTCTTTGAAGCCGGCATGCCGCGAGACGTCGTGCAGCTGCTGCCGGGCGATGGTCCCACCGTGGGCAGCGTGCTCAGCGGCGATCCGCGCATCACTGGGGTGGTCTTCACCGGCGGCACCGACACCGCGCAGATCATCAACCGTGCGCTGGCCGCCCGTGAAGGCGCCGCGCTGCCGACACTGATCGCTGAAACCGGTGGCATGAACGCCATGATCGTCGACTCCACCGCCCTGCCCGAGCAAGTCGTGGCCGATGTCGTGCAGTCCGCCTTCCAGAGCGCCGGTCAGCGTTGCTCCGCGCTACGCGTGCTTTACCTTCAGGAAGACGTGGCCGACCGGGTCATCGAGATCCTCAAGGGCGCCATGGCCGAACTGCATGTAGGCGATCCGCGCAATCTGGGTACCGATGTTGGCCCGGTAATCGATGAAGATGCACGCAAGGGCCTGATGGCGCATATCGAGAAGCTAAAGGGTGAAGGCCGCCTGGTCGCCGAAACCAAGCTCGATCCTACGCATACCGCCGAGGGCACTTTCGTCGCACCGGTCGCCTTCGAGATCGACAGCATCGATGCCCTGGAGCGTGAACAATTCGGCCCGATCCTGCATATCGTTCGCTATAAGGCCAGCGAGATTGACAAGGTGGTTCAATCCATTAACGATCGCCGCTACGGCCTGACCTTTGGTGTGCATAGCCGCAATGAATCTTTCGCCGAAGAAATCGCGCAGAAGATTCGGGTAGGCAATGTATACGTAAATCGTAATATCATAGGCGCCGTAGTCGGCGTTCAGCCCTTTGGTGGTCAGGGGCTTTCGGGCACCGGTCCTAAGGCAGGTGGACCGAACTATCTGTTGCGTTTCGCCACAGAGAAGACGCTGACCATCAATACCGCCGCACTCGGCGGCAACGCGTCGCTACTCGCGATGGGTGATGAATAACCCGGATTGAGTAGTCTGCCATGCGGGGTGATGACACCCCGCATAGCGGAAACGTACGAAAAGGCCTTGTCGATCGTCTATAAATGAAGCAGGGCCCTTTCGGCGTTGGACAACAATAACTGCAGAAGGACGACGCAACATGATGGAAAAAACCTAGCCCCCGGCTTTACCTTCGCGCTCTACCTGAAGCAGGTGAAGAGAAAAGCGTTACAAAAACAATGCGTGCGACTACCGGATTCTGTACGGTAAACGCACTAACCGGTCGGAACGAGTTCCGTCATAATAAATTGGAGATGTTCCATGGCTATTGGTGTTTGGATCAGCCTATTTGCTTACTTTGCGCTCATGGTTGCCATCGGCATTTATGCGATGCGCAAAGCCACGTCTTCGTCTGAAGACTACATGCTGGGTGGACGATCTCTCAGTCCGAAGGTGGCGGCGCTATCAGCCGGTGCGTCGGACATGAGCGGTTGGTTGCTTCTGGGGCTACCCGGTGCACTGTTTGCATCGGGTCTGGGCTCAGCTTGGATCGGTATCGGCCTGCTCGTTGGTGCGTTCTTCAACTGGACGCTGGTCGCACCCCGCCTTCGTGAACAGACAGTTCACTATGGCAACGCGATTACCATTCCGTCTTTCCTGGCCAACCGGTTTCCGACTCGGGCGCTGTCGCTGAGGACGGTATCCGCTATCGTCATCGTGATTTTCTTCGCGGTTTATACAGCATCAGGCCTGGTAGCAGGCGGCAAGCTGTTTGAAAGCGCGTTTTCCGGGATCTTCAACTTCGGCGGCTTGAGCGACTACGCGGTAGGTATCGTCATCACCTTGGGCGTGGTACTTGCCTACACGGTGGTCGGCGGCTTCCTGGCCGTGAGCATGACGGACTTCGTGCAAGGCTGCATCATGATGCTGGCCCTGGTGATCATGCCGGCGGTTGTGCTCTTTGGCGAAGGCGGCGGCGGTTTCGCCCAAGCCTCTCAGACCCTCAATGAGGTCGATCCGACCCTGCTCTCCTGGACCAACGGGCTGACCTTTATCGGCTGGCTGTCCGCGGTTACCTGGGGTCTCGGGTATTTCGGCCAGCCGCACATCATCGTGCGTTTCATGGCGATCCGCACGCTGAAGGAAGTGCCCGTTGCCCGTAACATCGGCATGGGTTGGATGGCTATTTCCCTGATCGGGGCGGTATCCCTGGGTATTTTCGGCCGCGCTTATGCGGTTCGCAACGGCCTGAACATTGAAGACCCGGAAACCATCTTCATTGTGCTGTCTAACCTGCTGTTCCACCCGCTGATCACTGGCTTCCTCTATGCGGCGCTGCTGGCGGCGATCATGAGCACCATCTCCAGTCAGTTGCTGGTGTCCTCCTCCTCGCTGACCGAGGACTTCTATCGCCTGTTCCTGCGCAAGGAAGCCAGCGACCGTGAGTGTGTGAACATTGGTCGTATCTGCGTGGTACTGGTTGGCCTGGTTGCTGCCGTCATTGCCTCCGACCCGAACTCTCAGGTTCTGGGGCTGGTCAGTAACGCCTGGGCAGGTTTTGGTTCGGCGTTTGGTCCTTTGATCATCCTGTCGCTGATGTGGCAGCGTACTAACGGCGCTGGCGCCATTGCGGGCATGGTGGTAGGTGCCCTCACCGTCATTATCTGGATTTCCCTGGGCTGGAATGGCTCGTTCATGGGTGGCCCGGGTATCTACGAGATCATTCCTGGCTTCATCGCTTCCATGATTGCCATTGTGGTGGTGAGCAGCGTTACCGCTGATGCCGGCGAATACCAGCACATCACTCGCTAACCGGGTGCGCATGATGCACTCAACGTAGCGAAGGCTGTAGTAAAAAGCGTCGTGAAAGGGCTCCTCAGGGAGCCCTTTTTATTACCCCCTGACCCTGGCCATTTGCCCCCAACAGGTGGCCACTCGCCTCTACCGCCCCCTCCTCAATTTGCGCTTTTTGGCTAATAAAAGCCCAAGCCGGTACCCAATAACTGGCGAGCTTGCAGGCAGCCAAGGTCATTTATTGAGGTGTCGTCATACCCATTGATCAACTGGTCTGCCACAGCATATGCCTGACCAACTTGATGATCCCACCCCATCCATCAGGTCGCTGCCATTCGGCCAAGCACGAACAGCGAAAAAATCACTAGCCCCCACCAGCAGACAGGCGCCGCTATCAACTGACGCATCCAACGACGAGGCACCGTCACCCCCACCCCGTGCATGAAACCTGCACCTATTGCCCAGAGCCCCAGCAGTATCATCGGCAAGCGCCATCCCCAGGACAAATCACTGAGCGCCTCGGGCCGCCACAGCAGCGCCACCGAGATAACCGACGATAGCACCAGGCCGGCAAAGGGCAGCCAAACGTGCCGTAACATGCGTGAATTCATATGCCCTCCTTGCCGACTCACCGTTATCGAGCAATCTCCCTGATAGCCAGTCAAGACCAATTCAGATGACTTGGCGAATCGACATCGCCCATATAGCGGCGCACAACCTTACAATTGCTATACAGGGCACCACCTGGAATAAGAGGTCATTAACCTCATAACCCCCATATCCTGGGGCAATCAGAACTATCAGCGTCATTGGAAAAATTGTGATGCAAAGAAAACAGCGTTTCCTATACTGCTTTTGTCCAACTAGGAACCGGCATCGGCCAGTGGCCGCTAACGTCGATCCACCAACAGCAATCAGGAGGCTTACATGAACAAGGCTACTCTTTTGTCCGCAGCTGTTATCGCCACCAGCGGTTTGATGGCCGCTCAGAGCGCCATGGCCTACCAGGCAGGTGATATTTTCGTGCGCGGCGGTATCGCCCAGGTCGAACCCAGGTCCGATAACGGCAAGCTCACTGGAGCCGACGTCGATGTATCCGACGAGAGTGGCTTCACCTATGGCTTTGGCTACCTGTTCACCGACAAGGTGGGGGTCGAGCTCAACAGCAGTGAGCCCTTCGAGCATGACCTGAGCCTGGGTGGAGCTGGCATCGGCAGCGTGGACCGCACCCCTGTCAACCTGCTGGCGAACTATTACCCGCTGGGCGGGACTGGCGGCAAGGTACAGCCGTACGTCGGTGTCGGTGTCAATTACACCACCTATTCCGATGAGGAGCTGAGCGGGCTGGATATCGATGATTCCTGGGGTGCGATTGGCCAGGTCGGCGTCGACCTCGCCCTTACCGACTATCTGCTGCTCAACGGTTCGGTGAGTTATTCCGATGTCGAAGCCGACGCCAGCCTGAATGGCAATGGTATCGGTACCGCAGATATCGACCCTGTAACCATCGGCGGCGGCATCACCCTGCGCTTCTAAGGAAGGACAAACTGCAACACGCTTTTGAGCAGCCACTGATCACCAAGCACAGAAGCATCCAGCGCCGGGCCTTTGGCCCGGCGTTTTTTTTGCTGCGAGAAGACGCATCGACGATAATACCGCGCCGAAAACCCCAGGTTCTTTCCAACCTCCCACTATCAACTCGCAGGTATTCCCCGTGAAAACGCGTCTTTCCGGCTTCGAGGTGCTCGCGATGGGCTTCATGACCTTCGCGCTGTTCCTCGGTGCCGGCAACATCATCTTCCCGCCGCAAGTCGGTCAGGGCGCTGGAATTGCCTTCTGGCCCGCGGCACTCGGCTTTCTAGTCACCGGCGTCGGCATGCCACTGCTGGGCATCGTCGCTGTGGCCATCGTCGGCGGCGGGCTGGACCGGCTAACCTCCCCCCTCCCCAAGGCGGCCGCGGCACTCTTCGGGCTGGGCATCTACCTGTCGATCGGCCCCTTGTTTGCGCTTCCTCGCACCGGCACCGTGGCCTTCGAGATGGGCATGGCGCCCTTCACCGACTCGGCTCCCAGCACCGGCCTGGCCATTCACTCGGTGCTTTTCTTTGGCCTCGCCACTTTGCTGGCATTATCGCCCGGTCGACTGGTAGATGTGATCGGCAAATGGATCACTCCGCTGCTGATATTCCTGCTGCTGATGATTGCCGGCGCCACCCTGCTCTTTCCTCAAGGACCGCTGGGGCCAATCAGCGAGACCTGGGCCGACGCCCCCTTCGCTCAGGGCTTCGAAAACGGCTACCTGACCATGGACACCCTGGCCTCGCTGGTCTTCGGCATCCTGATCGTCAGCGCCCTCCGCGAACGCGGCATCGAGGATCGGCGGGCCCTGATGCGCTACACCCTGATCACTGGCGTGATCGCCGCCACCTGCCTGGCCGCGGTATACCTGCCTCTGGCCTACATGGGCGCTACCAGCCATGAAGTCGCGCCCGGGGCAGACAATGGCACACTGATTCCCACCTATGTGCAGGCGCTATTCGGCCCGACCGGCCCTGTGTTGCTGGCGGTGATCATCACTCTGGCCTGTCTGACCACGGCGGTCGGCCTGCTGACCGCCTGCGGCGAATATTTCCATCGTCTCTTTGTCCGCCTGCCCTACCGGGTGATGGTCATCATTATGGGGGCTTTTGCCGCCCTGGTAGCCAATCAGGGGCTGGAGAGCCTGATCCGCGTCTCGGTGCCGGTACTGGTAGCCCTCTATCCACCGGCCATTGCCCTGATCGCCCTGTCGATGTTGCGCCGACAGTTGGCGGATGCGCCGCGGGTCTTCTCCTGCACGATGGGCCTGACCTTCGCCGCGAGCCTATTGGACGGCCTGGCTGCCAGCGGCATCGAGGCCCTGGTGAAACCAGCGAGCACCCTGCAAGCCATGCTGCCGCTCGGTGAGACAAGTTTCGGCTGGGTGCTGCCGGCCGCCGTTGGCCTGCTGCTGGGCCTGGTCATGAGTCGCCGACGCGGCACCTCGCTGGACCCCGCATTCGCCGACTGACCCCATCAAGTGGGCTTTAGGGGCTAGCGACATGTCCAACCATTAATATGCCATGACGCTACTGGTGCCCAACGCAAGACGCCCGCTTCCCATAGGACGCGGGCGTCGTCGTTTAGACAAGCCATTCAGCGATGCTTGCAGGCAATGGCCGGCGACTCAAAAGCGATAGCTCAGGCCCGCCATCAATACCACCGGATCGATTTCGACAGTGCCGGCATCGCTGCCACCAACCTTGGCATCGGTATCGATGTCCAGATACCAGGCCGCCGCGTTGAGCGCCCAATGATCATCGATCACCAGATCGACCCCAACCTGCCCCGCAGCCCCCCAGGAATCATCGAGCTCCAGGGTAGAACCATCGACCTTTTCATCGCTGAACCTAGTGTAATTGACGCCCAGCCCGGCATAAGGCTGCACGTGGGCCTCGGTGCCACCCAGCGGGTAGTACTGCAGGGTCAAGGTCGGAGGCAGGTGCTTGGTGGAGGCCTGATTGGCACCATTGAGCTCAATGTCATGCTCAAAGCGCTGAGCGGCCAGCAGCTCGACGCCCAGCTTGTCGGTAAACCGATAGCCCAGAGTGAAGGCGGCCCCACTGTCACTCTGCACGTCCACTTCGATGGCACCGTTGACGAGCCTGCCGTTATCACTCTTCGGTGTGACCTTGGCCACGCCGAATCGAGTGAAAATATCCCCGGCGCCATACTGGACACCGGCAGCGAGAGCATCACTTGAGTGGACAGCGCTGGCAGCGACCAGGCCAGAGGCGAGAACGGCAGTGAGGACAGAATGGCGCATGACTCGTTTCCTTTTGATGTCGAGGCAGACATGGCTGCCGGAAAAGACATCTCGAGTCTACTCAGCGCAAAAGGGGCAAATATTGACTTGGCGCAAGGCCGAACGGCTCACCGTCCCGCCTGCGACAATACGCCCCGCCATCGGCGCCAGGGCCTGAGCGGTGAACCTTGAACGAAAAAATGGAGCCAGTGAAATGATTGGGCAGCGCAAGTGCTCAATCAGTAACAGCATCCAGTAAGCAAGGTCAGTGAGCGTTGGCTGATATCAGCGTGGCGTGTGGCGATGTAGGCCGAGGTCCGCCAGGCTGGCATCGTCGAGTTCCTCAACGGCCTCGACCCGCGCCAGCTGCGCATGATACTGCGCCGACAGGAAGGCCTCTCCCGCCAACAGATGGGCAAGATACTCTCGCGCCGGCCGCAACGACTCGGCGGTGCGCTGCGGTTGGGCGACGTACACCCACGCCTCGATGAGGCCTTCATCGGTGAGCACCGATTCGCGTACACGGGTGTAATCGTGTGGATGCCCCTCGAAGGGATCCATCAGCGTGATCTGGTCAGGATGGGTCAGCTCGAAGAGCGCCCCCTCGACCCGCTGCCCCTGGGCCGGATGGACATTGGCATGTGCAACCCCGGGCACCCTGGAGGCTTTATCGAAGCTCAGCCGATAATCCTCCAGCACTCCGGCCATAGCTCGCCGGGTTTCGCCGATCCGTGCATCGACCCGGGCCACGTTCATGTTGCTGCCATAGGCAAAGTAATAGGGCATGGAAACCTCGCCGTGCGTGACGTTCAGGGGGCCTCGTTGATCACCTGATCGACTTCCTCGATGGCCTTGACCACCAGCAGGCGATCGCCGGCGCGGGCCTGCTCCTGCTTGAGATACAGATCGGCCGCCGGTGCCACATTGCAGGTGGCGGGGAGTGCCGCTTGTGCTGCAACCATGGTATCGAGGCGGGCGATGAACACGAAACGCAGCCATTGGGGCAATGACATGCTGTCGACACAGAACGGCTGCTGGCTGGCCATCGCCTCGGCTGAAGGCTCTTCCACCCGCCACAGGTCTGAGGCCTTGAGGGTCGCCTCCAGACGGCGAACCGCTTGGTCGAGTTGCTGGTGAACGCTCATAGTCTCTCCCCATCTAAACCAAAACGAACCATTATCCCGGCCAAGCCTCGCCTTGGCCAGTCGTGAGAGGCCTAGCTCTCCAATGGCGCCTGATTGGCCAGCACCTTGCGCAGGAAATCCCGAGTACGCGGGTCACGAGGCGCCGAGAACAGCTCAGAAGGCGGCCCCTGCTCGACAATGCGCCCGCCCTCCATGAAGATCACTCGATCGGCCACGTCGCGGGCAAACGCCATCTCGTGAGTCACCACCAGCATGGTCTGACGTTCCTCGGCCAGTTGCTTCATCAGGCCCAGCACCTCCTCAACCCATTCCGGGTCCAGCGACGAGGTCGGCTCATCGAACAGGATCACCTCAGCCTGGGCCGCCATGGCGCGCCCTATGCCGACGCGCTGCTGCTGCCCACCGGAGAGCGAGGCAGGATAGGCATCCGCCTTGTCGGCAAGACCGATACGCTCGAGAATCTCCCGCCCGCGAGCCTGCGCCTTAGCCTTGGGCCAGCGGTTGACCACGATCAGGCCCTCGATGATGTTCTCGAGCGCCGTCTTGTTGGCGAACAGGGCATAGTTCTGAAACACGAAAGCGGTCGCGCGACGCAGCGCCAGAATATCCGCCTTGCGCGGGCGGGCGGCGTCAACGTCGAGATTGCCGATACGAATCCGCCCGGCATCCGGCCGTTCGAGAAAGTTCAGGCAGCGCAGCAGCGTCGACTTCCCGGTACCGGACGGGCCGATCACCACGATGATTTCGCCCTGCTGAATCTGCAGATCGATACCACTGAGTACCGCGCTATCCTGAAAATGCTTGATCAGTCCTTCTACCACTATCATCGTTGATAGGCCTCGTTGAACCGTGCCTCCAGACGCCGCTGCAGCCAGGCCAGCAGCTCGACTATCCCCCAATAGATCACAGCGACCGTAATGAAGGCCTCGAAGTAGAGGAAACTGCCGGCGGCCTCCTTCTGGGTAGCCCCCATCAGTTCCGTGACGCCCAGGGTAAAGGCCAGCGAGGTGGCCTTGATCATGTCGATGAAATAGTTCATCAAGGTCGGCACGGCAATGCGGGTCGCCTGGGGCAGCACGATGCGCCGCATCAATTGCCCATTGGTCATGCCGATCGATAGCGCCGCCTCGGTCTGACTGCGGTCCACGCCGACGATGGCGGCACGGATCGATTCCGCCATGTAGGCAGAAAAATGCAAGGTCAGGCCGAGGATGGTCGCGGTAATGCCATTGATCTCGGTCAGCGCACTGAACAGCTGGGGCAGTCCGTAATAGAACAGGAACAACTGGACCAGCAGTGGCGTGCCGCGAAAGAACGAGATGAACAGCAGCGTGAGCGCATTCAAGCCGGGAATCGCCAGCACCCGAACCACGGCTAGCAGGCAGGCCAGTATCAGGGCCAGTACCATGCCGGCCCCGGCCATCTCCAAGGTCAGCGGCAGATAGCTGAGCAGGACCGGCACCAGCCCAAGCATGTAATCAACGTCGAGCACGTTCATCATGACTCCCGATTACGGGCGGGTGATATCGGTACCGAACCAGCGCTCGGAAATCGCGCTCAGCGTACCGTCGCTGCGCAACGCCGACAGCGCCGAGTTGACCCGATCACGAAGTTCGGCGTCGCTCTCACGGAACGGCAGCGCATTGCGGATCTGTGAGAACGGCTGGCCGGCCAGCGCCAGCGGCAGCGGTTTTTCCTTGATGACCTGGCTGGCACTGACCCGGTCCATGACAAAGGCATCGACCCGGCCCAGCGCCGTGTCCTGCTCGATATTGCTTTCGTAAGTGCGAATGTCGATCTCGTCGGCATAGGGCAGGTCTTCGAGCAACGCTTCGTAATTGGAGCCCAGGTTGACCGCCACCGACTTGCCGCGCAGGTCCTCGACGCCATGGATGCTGTCATTGCCGCGCTTGACCACCACCTGGGCACCGTCATAAACGTAGGGGTCGGTGAACAGGTACTTCGCCTCACGCTCGTCGGTAATGGTGATCTGGTTGGCAATGGTATCGATACGCCCTGACTCGAGCATGCCGAACAGGCCTGAGAAGTTAGCGGTGACGAATTCCACCTCGACGCCCATCTGGTCGGCGACCGCCTCCAGCACGTCGACCTCAAAGCCCTTGAGCTCATCCTGTTCGACGAAGGTGAAGGGGAAATATCCGCCGGACATGCCGACCTTGAGTGGATCGGCGGCCTGGGCCAACCCTGCAGTGGCGAGTGCCGCCGCACCCAGCAGGGAAAGAGTAAAGGAACGCAGCATACGGGCTCTCCTGAATCCAGTGTAGAAAGATCATTAAGTAATAAGTCATTATAAAGCTTATTACCCTTTGGAACATAGGGCAGGTAAGGCTTAGCGACTAAATTTCACTCCTGCGCATAGCGCGAGGCGTCCCCGCTTCCGCTTTCAACATCAACGCCACAACATCAACACCGCCGCATTATGCTTCCCTTGTAAGACAACAACCATGCCTTCCCCCTTTCCAGCTCAGATTGAAATCTATTCGTCACGCTATTGTCATGCACAGGAACACTGAAAAGAACTGTGGATAACCATTGGACAAGCGCGGCTTGCCGGGACGTCATGGGGCCTAGGGATGACTGGGTAATTTTTATACAACCCACGGTTTCTCCCCATCTCAGGACTGCCAAGGGAACCGGCTTAAGTGATAGAGTGACCGCTTGATTATGGGAAGGTGCCATGCAGCCAATTTTAACGCTTCACGACTTCTTCACGCGCAGCGGTGCCCGGGTTCGGCTCTATCACATGGGCCGGCGCCTGGCATCCTGTTCGCTCGACGAGCTGGCGGCCTTCGAGGCCCAACAGCAGCCTTGGCCGAGCCCCTGGCAGGGGCATGCCCGACTGGCTTGCATCTTCACACTTGGCGATGCCGAAGAGCCGCTGATCTGGTTTCTGTCACTGCCGCTGGACGAGCAGGGATACCTGGTGGCCGCGCCTCGGGATGCGTTCATCCAGCGCCTGCTCGAGACCCTTGGCCATAGCGTTTCGACGCTGGGCAAGGAACACCGGGTCGATAACCTGATGAAAGACAACCCGCTGGCCTTCACACCCTCTTTGCAGCTTCAGGCGATGCTGCATGCCCATGCCAACCAGGACATGGATCGCCCAGGCAGCCAGTATCTCGAGTTCGCTGAAGACTACTTGACCGGCGCCCAGGGTGATGTTGCACCAGAGCACCAGCGCGATCTTCAGGACATTCAGTGGCAGGCACTTGGCTTGCAGGGCCTGGCTGACTTCGCGACACGTCACGATAGCGATCAGGCCCATGCCCTGGCCCAGCGGCTGCCAGGGCTACCCAATCAGGTACTGCATTCGCTGTGCTATTGCCTCGAGCATGTCAGCCTTGATGCCGTACTGATTCAGGCGCTACGCGCCCGCGGTGAGCAGGCGGCCAGTGCTGGTGACATCGAGACCTTCTGCGCCTGCGTGCGCGCCATGGGCGCAAGTCCAGATGACAGCGTCGGCGCCTGGTATGGCAAGCTGCTTGACGACCCCGCCGCCTGTGGCCCGGACCTGCTCGCGGCGATCGCCGCTCGCGGATGGGAGCACCTGGAGGATGCCCAGCGTCTGCCGCGCTATCTCGAGCGCCTAGCCGAGCAGCCGTCGGTTGACTTCACCGCGATGGTCAAGGACCTGGCGCTGATTCCCCGGCTGCGCCTGCCGCTGCTGATGCAGTTGCGCGATGCGCCGGCCGACTCACCGGTCGGCCAACGGCTCGCCCACCTTCACCACTGACGCGGAGAGGTCATGAAAGCACTGCCCTACCAGGCCAAGGCGGTCATCGGTCGCCGCGAAATGGTCACGCTTCCAGAACTGGGGCTGACCCTCTGTTGCAAGGCCGACACCGGTGCCCGTACCTCGGCCCTGCATGCCGAAGACATCGAGACCTATGAAGAGGCTGGCCACGTCTGGGTCAGCTTCGTGACACGAGGCGGCGGACCCGAGAGTCCGGCCCATCCCGTGCGCCTGCACCTCCATGACCGTCGAATGGTCACCAGTTCCAACGGCCAATCCGAATGGCGCTATGTAGTGCGCACACGCTTGCAAATGGGTGAGCTCGACTTCATGGCAGAGTTGAGCCTGACGCACCGCGGCGATATGCGCCACCCGATGCTGCTCGGCCGTCGTGCCATGCGCCGCCTGCTGGTTGCGCCCGGCGCCGCCTTCCTTCACGGCGAGCCCTGATTTTTTGATAAGGACCCGATGCATGCATATCGCTCTGCTTTCCCGCAATCGCCACCTGTATTCCACCCGCCGACTGATCGAGGCGGCGGAGCAGCGTGGCCATAGTATTCGGGTTGTCGACACCCTGCGCTGTTACATGAACATCACCTCGCATCGGCCCTCGATCCACTACAAGGGGGCAGAGCTAGAACCGTTCGACGCGGTGATTCCGCGTATCGGCTCGTCGGTGACCTTCTATGGCTGCGCGGTGCTACGCCAGTTCGAGATGATGGGCACCTATGTGCTCAACGACAACGTGGCGATCACTCGCTCACGAGACAAGCTGCGCTCTCTGCAGCTACTGTCACGAAAGGGTGTGGGCCTGCCTGTCACCGGCTTTGCTCACTCTCCCGATGACATCCCGGA
The DNA here is from genome assembly GCF_013349955.1 of Onishia taeanensis. Classification (GTDB taxonomy): domain Bacteria; phylum Pseudomonadota; class Gammaproteobacteria; order Pseudomonadales; family Halomonadaceae; genus Onishia; species Onishia taeanensis_B. The sequence goes on from NZ_JABVXC010000009.1 coordinate 110,459, forward strand.
CCTGATCACCATGGTCAAGGGGGCCCCTCTGGTCATCAAGCTGCTGGAAGGCACCCAGGGCATAGGCGTGGTGCTGGCTGAGACCAACCAGGCGGCCGAGAGCGTGATCCAGGCCTTCATGGGCATGAAGGCCAACATCATGGTTCAGGAATACATCAAGGAAGCCAAAGGGGCCGATATCCGCTGCCTGGTCATTGGCGACAAGGTGGTAGCCGCGATGAAGCGCCAAGCCGCGGAAGGCGAGTTTCGCTCCAATCTGCACCGGGGTGGTAGCGCCAGCGTGATTCGCATCACCCCGGAGGAGCGCTCCACGGCGATCCGCGCGGCCAAGGCCATGGGCCTGCATGTAGCTGGGGTCGACTTGCTGCGCTCCAATCACGGGCCCGTGATCATGGAGGTCAACTCATCACCAGGGCTTCAAGGCATCGAGACGGCCACCGGCAAGGACATCGCCGGTCAGATCATCGAGCACTTGGAAAAGCATGCCGCCCCGAAACTCAAGGCCCCGCCCAAGCCCAAGGGCTAGGGTGGCACTCTCGGGCTAGCCCGAGAGTTTTTTATCGCCCAGGGGTAGAAAAACACTGTTTCCCCACGCACAATCTGCGTCACCGGAGGAGGTGACTGCTCATGTTTCTCGATAATCGCCAAGTGGCGATGGACAGCCTGCTCGAAGCGCTGGCCGATAGCCTCGACTACTTTCAGGACAACATCGAACGCCTGCGTCCGTCGCTGCGCGAAGTACTGAAGCCACACTACGAGGCGCGCAGCAAGGACATGCAAAAGCTGCAGGCGCTGGCCAAGCGTCACCTCAACCTGCTGCCGAGGGACGCCGATGTCGAGCGCGACGACTACATGTGGTTATGGAGTCGGCTGAAGAGCTTCGTCGGCAACGACAGTCAGGTGTTGATTGGAGAGCTGCTCGAACAGGAGCGCGTGCTGATGCAGGCTCTCGCCACGCTGCACACTCACCCCCTGCCCGACTCCATCGAGCCGGTCATGGAGCGCTGCTGGAAGGGCTGTCGTAAGCTGATTCGCGAGCTTTATCAGCTGCAGAAAGAGAACCGCTAGCCTCCTCTTCGCCTTCGGGCCCCTCCCCGGGGGACGTCACCTCAGCGTCGACGTCCCCTGTCGTGCCGTTCTGCCCTGATGGCGCTTCCCGCAGGCGCTTTTGCTTCTGCAGATGCAGCGATGCCGCCACCGCCTGAGCCGATACCCGCGGCGGCTCGGCAATCACCAGCGGCTCTTCGGGCCCCAGAAAGTAGGCTTCCCGCCCCCAGAGATACAGATCGCCGAGCGTGGCCAGTCGCGCCAACCACTCCCGGGCGCGCAGCCGCCATATACCTTCAGCCTGTTCGTCCTGGACCGCGCAGCCCTCAACCTCGAGCCCCAGCGCATCGGCGATGAACATGGCCCTGGGCAGATGCCAGGCCTGACTGATCAGCAGCGCGCGCTCGACGTCGAAGACCGCCTGAGCGCGCACCAGGGTATCGAAGGTGCTGAAGCCGGCATAATCCAAGGTCATGTCGACATCTCGCACGCGCTGTGCACGCAGCTCTCGCCACATGCTCACAGGCTCGTTGTAGTAGCGAGTACGGTTGTCACCGGATAGCAGCAGATGCTCGACGCGTCGATCGCGCATCAAGCTGGCCGCGGCTTCGATCCGCGCAGCGAAATAGGGATTGCGCCCGCCCTGTCGGCTCCAAAGCGAGGTGCCGAAGACGATGCCTACCGGCGCTTCGACACACTGGGACAGCTGGTGATCGATACGGCCACGCGTGCGCTCGACCATCCACAGATTGGCCGCCACCCCTGCGATGATCAGGCACACCACCAGAGCACCCAGCGTCATCAGGAGAGCTCTGAGGCCCACCCCCCATTTCCGGTACATGCAAGCTTACCCTTTACTGTCCAGCACAATGGGCGCATGGCGTTTTGTTCCACCGCTTGGCCCGGCTCGCCAGTGGTGCTGTTTCCCCGCGTTCGGGGACGTCGTCTCACGGCACACGACACGCACGCTACTATGTCGACCGACATCAATCCATGGCAGTTAGCCTGGCACTTGTGCCCTGATCACTCAGGTCCGACCGTGAAGCCTCAGAACATGCCCAGCTCGAGCCGGGCCTCCTCGCTCATCATCTCGCGACTCCAGGGCGGGTCGAAGACGATGTCGACATGGACCTTGCTGATCTGCGGGGCGCCGAGGATCTTGTTGCGGGCGTCGGCGGCGATCACGTCGCCCATGCCGCAGCCCGGCGCGGTAAGGGTCATCCGAATGGTGACGAGGCGTTCGCCGGTCAGCAGCCGCTCGATGCGACAGCCATAGACCAGCCCCAGCTCGACGATATCGACCGGGATTTCCGGGTCGAAGCAGGTACGCAGCTGGTCCCAGACGAACTGCTCGATTTCCTCTTCGCTGGCATCTTCGGGCAGCGTCGGGCGCGGCAATGACTCGAGCCCCAGGGCATCCAGGTTGGCGCCCTCGATCAGAAACAGGCGGCCCTCGAAGGCCACGCTGACGGTGCTGCCCTTGGCCTGCATCACCGAGACGATGCTGTCCTCGGTCAGTGTCACGGTCTTGCCGAAGGGAATGGAGATGACCTCCACGTCCCGCTGCAGGGGCATTTCCTGGCCCTTATAGAGCGCATCCACTTGTTCCATGGCCGACATTTCACTCCTCCGGGGTCAGTTAGCGCACCATGCCGATCACCCGCTCCAGAGACTCGACGAAGATGTCGATCTCCTCGGGGGTGTTGTAGGCAGCAAATGAGGCGCGACAGGTAGCATCGACACCGAAGTGTGCAAGCAACGGCTGGGCACAGTGGTGGCCGGTACGAATCGCCACGCCGAGCTGATCGATCAGCAGACCGATGTCCTGACTGTGGGCGCCCTCGACCACGAAGGACATGACGGCCGCCTTGCCGGGCGCGGTGCCCAGAATCCGCAGGCCATCGATGCGCGAAAGCTCTCGCGTGGCATGTTCGGTGAGGCGGTGCTCCCAGGCCCGGATCAGCGGCAGACCGATGCCGGACACCCAGTCGAGCGCCGCGCCCAGGGCGATCACCTCGGCGATCGCCGGGGTGCCCGCCTCGAACTTGTGGGGAATGTCGGCGAAGGTACTGCCGGCCTCGAAGGACACGGTCTTGATCATCTCGCCACCGCCCTGCCAGGGCGGCATGGCTTCTAGCAGTGCGGCCTTGCCGTAAAGCACACCCACGCCTGTGGGCCCGTAGACCTTATGCCCGGAAAACGCATAGAAGTCGGCGTCCATGGCCGCGACGTCGACCTGCTCATGGGGAGCCGCCTGGGCGCCGTCGACCAGGATGAGGGCGCCATGGGAGTGCGCCACGCTTGCCATCTCGGACACCGGGTTAACGGTGCCGAAGGCATTGGACACCTGGTTCACCGCCACCAGGCGAGTCCGTTCGGTGAAGAGGTCGCGATAGGCGGCCTGATCGAGCACACCGCGCTCATCGACCGGGATCACCTTGATGGTGAAGCCGATCTCCTTGGCCAGCAGCTGCCAGGGCACGATATTCGAGTGGTGCTCGAGCTGCGAGACCAGCACCTCATCGCCGGCCTTGAGATTGGTCCGGCCCCAGGTGTTGACCACCAGATTGATGGCCTCGGTGGTACCCCGAGTAAAGATGATCTCGCGGATCTCGCGGGCATTGATGAAGGCCCGCACCTTGTCACGGGCACGCTCGAAGGCCGAGGTGGCCTCATCGGACAGGGTATGCAGCCCCCGATGAATATTGGCGTTGTAGTGCCGATAATAGTCGTCGAAGACCTCAATCACCTGCCGTGGCGTCTGGCAGGTGGCGGCGTTGTCCAGATACACCAGCGGCTTGCCGTGAACCTCCCGATCGAGGACCGGGAAGTCGCGGCGTACCTTGGCCACGTCCAGCATCAGGTCACTGAAGTCGGTCATGACTCACTCCTCATCCAGGGCGGCGGCAACCTCGACCAGCCCGGCCAGATTGAACCGCTCCGGCAGCTTGCCGGCCACCGTGCGCTCGACGCGTTCGGCCACGGCGTCCAGCACCACCTGCTCCATCACTTCGCCGGCAAAGGCCAGCGTCAGCAAGCCGCGGGCCGTCTCTTCACCGATACCCCGCGCCCGCAGGGCGAAGATGGCTTCTTCGTCGAGCTGGCCGGTGGTGGCGCCATGGGAGCACTTGACGTCATCGGCGTAGATCTCGAGCTCCGGCTTGGTGTCGATCTCGGCACGGTCGGAGAGCAGCAGGTTGGCGTTGCTCTGGTGTGCTTCGATCTTCTGGCTATCGCGGCGAACTACCACCTTGCCATTGAAGACACCGTGCGCCCGGTCGCCGAGGATGCCCTTGTAGTTCTCGTTGGAGAAGGTGTGGGGCGCGTTATGGTTGACCAGGGTGTGGTTATCGACATGCTGGCGACCCTGAGCAAAGAACAGACCGTAGTAGTTGGTCTCGGCGCCCTGAGCGTTGAGATCGGCGACGATGTCGTTGCGCACCAGCGAGCCGCCCAGGTTCAGGTTGAAGGACGTGAAGCGACTGTCGCGGCCCTGATCGATATGCAGGCTCGAGACATGCAGGTCCTTGAGCGAGGCTTCCTGCAGTTTGTAGTGCGTCAGGATAGCGCCACGCTCCAGCATCACCTCGGAGACCAGGTTAGAGAAGTTGGCAGCCTCTTCCTCGCCCACCTGGTGCTCGATCACGGTGGCCTGACTGCGCGCACCGGCCTCGATCAGCACGCGCGGATGACTCATCAGCGGCGTGGCATTGGCCCGGGACAGGAACTGTACCAGGATCGGCGTCTCGACCACCGAGCCCGGTGCCAGGCGAATCACCGCCCCTTCTTCGGCGAAGGCGGTATTGAGCGCCGTGAACGGCGAGAAGTCGACGCCGGCCAGGCGACCCAGGGCGCCACCCACGGCTTCGTGGTTGTCGGCCAGCGCCTCGGACAGCGGCTCGACGCTGACGCCAGCCGGCAAGGCCGCCAGGTCGGACAGCTCGGGGGCGAAGATGCCGTCGACGAAGGTCAGACGCAGCGCCTCGAGAGGCAGCGTCAGCGCCGCCGCGGTCGCGGGCGACAGCGGTGCCAGGTCCTGCGCATCCTGAGCCAGGGTAAAGTCGCCGCGGGCGATGGTGCGCACATCGGTGTACTTGAAGGCCTCATCACGGCGGGTCGGGAAGCCCAGCGCCTCGAAACGCGCCGCACCAGCCTGACGGCGGGCGGCAATCCAGGTCGGCTCGGCGCCACGGCGCGTGCCGCGTGCGCTCAGTGCATCGAGAAAAGTCTGTTCGTCGCTCATGCCGCGGATTCCTCCAGGACCCATTCGTAGCCGCGCGATTCGAGTTCCAGGGCCAGCTCCTTGCCACCGGTCTTGACGATGCGCCCGTCGACCAGCACATGCACCACGTCCGGCACGATATGATCGAGCAGACGCTGGTAGTGGGTGACCATCAGGATGGCGCGATTGGCGTCACGCAGAGAGTTGACGCCGTCGGCGACCACCTTCATGGCGTCGATATCCAGGCCGGAGTCGATCTCGTCGAGCATCGCGAGCTTGGGCTGGAGCAGCAGCATCTGCAGGATCTCGTTGCGTTTCTTCTCGCCACCGGAGAACCCTTCATTGACGGCGCGCTGCAGGAAGCTCGAGTCCATCTTCATGAACTTGATCTTTTCCCGCACCAGCTTCATGAAGTCCGGCGCCGGCATCTCGTCTTCGCCACGAGCCGCACGCTGAGCGTTGAGCGCCGCCTTGAGCAGGTAGATGTTCTTCACCCCAGGGATCTCGACCGGATACTGGAAGCCGAGTAGCAGGCCGGCACAGGCACGCTCCTCGATATCCATTTCCAGCACGTCCTTGCCTTCGAAGGTGATCGTGCCGCTGGTGACCTCATAGCCGTCCTTGCCGGCGATGACCGCCGACAGGGTCGACTTGCCGGCTCCGTTGGGGCCCATGATGGCATGCACCTCACCAGGTTGGATGGTCAGCGAGAGGCCCTTGAGGATTTCCTTGCCTTCCACCGTGACGTGCAGGTCCTTGACTTCGAGCATGTTGACACCTTGATTCGGTTCGGGCCGCCACGCGGCCTTTAAAGATTCGATGACGAATGACGTATCGCTGGGCATCCGGCACTTAGCCGACGGCACCTTCCAATGTCACGTTGAGCAGCGCTTCGGCTTCAACGGCGAACTCCATCGGCAGCTCCTGGAAGACGTCCTTGCAGAAGCCGTTGACGATCATGCTGACCGCGTCTTCCTCGGAGATACCCCGGCTCTGGCAATAGAACAGCTGGTCCTCGCCGATCTTCGAAGTAGTCGCCTCGTGCTCGACGGTGGCGGAGCTGTTGCCGATCTCCTGATAGGGGAAGGTGTGAGCGCCACACTGATCGCCGATGAGCAGCGAATCACACTGGGTGAAGTTGCGTGCCCCCTTGGCCCGCGGGCCGATCTTGACCAGGCCACGATAGGACTGGTTGCTGCGCCCGGCGGAAATACCCTTGGAAATGATGCTGGAACGGGTGCCCTCGCCGATGTGAATCATCTTGGTGCCGGTATCGGCCTGCTGGCGGCCGTTGGTCACGGCGACCGAGTAAAACTCACCGATGCTGTCACGGCCACGCAGCACGCAGGACGGATACTTCCAGGTAATCGCCGAGCCGGTCTCAACCTGGGTCCAGCTGATCCGCGAGCGGTCACCGCGGCAATCACCGCGCTTGGTCACGAAGTTGTAGATACCGCCCTTGCCGTCTTCGTCCCCCGGGTACCAGTTCTGCACCGTGGAGTACTTGATGTAGGCATCTTCCAGCGCCACCAGCTCGACCACCGCGGCGTGCAGCTGATTCTCGTCACGCTGAGGCGCGGTGCAGCCCTCGAGATAGGAGACCTGGGCCTGCTTCTCGCAGATGATCAGGGTGCGCTCGAACTGCCCCGTGTTGGCGGCGTTGATACGGAAATAGGTGGAAAGCTCCATCGGGCAGGTCACGCCTTCCGGCACGAAGACGAAGGAGCCATCGGTGAAGACGGCCGAGTTGAGCGCCGCGAAGTAGTTGTCGGCGGCGGGCACGACGCTACCCAGATACTGCTTGATCAGTTCCGGGTAATCGCGGATCGCCTCGGAGATCGAACAGAAGATCACCCCGGCTTCGGCCAGCTTGTCCTTGAAGGTAGTGGTCACGGACACCGAGTCGAAGACCGCGTCCACGGCGACGCCGGCCAGTGCGGCCCGCTCGTGCAGCGGAATGCCCAGCTTCTCGTAGGTTTCGAGCAGCTTGGGATCGACCTCGTCGAGACTTTGCGGGCGGTCTTCGTCCTTCTTCGGTGCGCTGTAGTAAGAGATCGCCTGGTAGTCGATAGGTGGATAATCCAGATGCGCCCAGGAAGGAGACGTCATCTTCAACCACTGATGATAGGCCTTGAGACGCCACTCGAGCATCCACTCGGGCTCGCCCTTCTTCTTCGAGATGAAGGCGATGGTGTTCTCATCGAGGCCAGGCGGCATCGTGTCGCTTTCGATGTCAGTCACGAACCCTTGGGTGTATTCGCGACGGACAAGCTGCTCCATTTCTTCACTTGCCATGGTCTGTCTCCTCCCGGGCAATTGGAATCGAGGGATCCGGGCGTTTTACGTTAGCGACCGGCCTCGCTGGCCAGGGTCACGGATTGAATGGGAAGCCTGACCGGCAACTTGATCGGCGTGGTTTCGGCCAGATGCGCCAAAGTCACGCTGTCGAGCAGAGTGCGCACGGCAAGTGACACCCGCTGCCAGTTGTCGGACACCCCGCAGGTAGCGGCCAACTCGCAGTCGCCGTCGTCCTGACTGCACTCGGTCATCGCTACCGGGCCTTCGATCGCGGTAATGATATCGATAGCGCTGATCTCGGAAGCGGGACGCGCCAGCCGATAGCCGCCTTGGGCGCCGCGCTGAGACAGCAACAGCCCCGCGCGAACCAGCATCTTCAGGGTCTTGCTCACCGTTGGGTGCGGCAGCTGAACCGCCTCGGCCAATTCAGCGGCAGCATGCGGCTGCTCCGGATGACGAGCGATCTGCGCCATGACCACGGCGGCGTAATCGGTCAAACGGGACAGTTTCAGCATGGCGGCACTCCTTGTGCGCAATAGCGCGGTGGCGGTCTGCCTGGCGAGGTAGCCTCGGATTGAGGACCATTTTAGTCCTGTATAAGGACGATGTGAAGCCTCCCGCTTGGTATCGGCATGCTTGTCGACGGATCGGCGCACGATCGGCACCGATGGCATCAATAATGACAATTATTATCATTTGGGCAGGCCCCCTCCCCTTCGCCGGAATACCTCACCACTTGGCGCGTCTGACCAACCAGACACACTGACCCGGCAAGCAAGTCCGAAACGCAAACACCCCCGCCAGGAAACCTGGCGGGGGTGTCATCGCTCGATCAGCGCTCGGTAAAGCGCAACCGGTCAGGCGTCGAACGGGTTACGCAGAACGATGGTCTCGTTACGATCCGGCCCGGTAGAGATGATATCGATGGGCGTACCCACCTGCTCTTCCAGGAAGCGGATATAGCCACGGGCATTGTCTGGCAGATCCTCGACGCGCTTGACGCCCAGGGTCGACTCGCTCCAGCCCGGCAGATCGTGGTAGAGCGGCTCGATGGCCTCATAGCCTTCGGAGTCCACCGGCGTGTCCAGCACGTCGCCGTCTTTGCTGCGATAGCCGATGCAGACGCGGATGTTCTCCAGGCCGTCGAGGACGTCGAGCTTGGTCAGGCACAGGCCAGAGACCGAATTGATCTGTACCGCATGGCGCAGGGCCACGGCATCGAACCACCCGCAGCGACGCGCGCGACCGGTGGTCGCACCGAATTCGTGGCCTTTCTCGGCCAGATGACGACCGTGATCATCGAAGAGCTCGGTGGGGAACGGACCGGAGCCGACACGCGTGGTGTAGGCCTTGGTGATACCCAGCACGTAATCGAGATACAGCGGACCGACGCCGGAACCGGTGGCGGTGCCACCAGCCGTGGTGTTGGAGCTGGTTACGAACGGATAGGTACCATGATCGATATCCAGCAGCGAGCCTTGAGCCCCCTCGAAGAGAATGTTCTCGCCGGCCTTGCGGAAATCGTGGACCAGACCCACGGTGTCGCAGACCATCGGGCGCAGGTCTTCGCCCATCTGCATGGCCTCGTCGAGGACTTCCTGGAAGTTGACCGGCTCTTCACCGTGATACTTGGTCAGCACGAAGTTGTGATAGTCCAGCACCTCGCCGAGCTTGGACGCGAATCGCTCACGGTGCTGCAAATCACCCAGACGCAGGCCACGACGTGCGACCTTGTCTTCATAGGCCGGGCCGATACCACGACCGGTGGTGCCGATCTTGGCCACGCCGCGCGCCTTCTCGCGAGCCTGATCCAGGCGCACATGATAGGACAGGATCAGCGGGCAGGCCGGCGACAGACGCAGGCGCTCGCGCACCGGAACCCCCTTGGCTTCCAGCTCGCGGATTTCCTTGATCAGCGCCTCCGGCGACAGCACGACGCCGTTGCCGATTACACAGGTCTTGTCGTCCCGCAGAATACCGGACGGAATCAGGTGCAGGACGGTTTTTTCACCGTCGATGACCAGCGTATGACCGGCATTGTGCCCACCCTGGAAACGCACCACCGCAGCGGCCGATTCGGTCAGCAGGTCGACGACCTTGCCCTTGCCTTCGTCACCCCACTGGGTGCCCAGTACGACTACGTTCTTGCCCATTGCTCTCGTCTCTTGATCAAAGAATCCGTCAATCGAAGCCTCATCGCCGGCCTCAGGCCAGGTGAGACACCTGCCAGTCATCGCCCATGTGCACCAGCTGGCGATCGCAGCGGTGTTCGGCGGGCCCAGTGCGCTGGCCTGGTAGGGCCTGCACCACACGCTCGCCGGCCTCGCGCAGGCCTTGCACCGCCTGGGCCAGGCCCGGGGCATCGTCGGCCGGCGCCCAGATACCGTCGCAGGGAGGCTGCTGCTCGTCCAGCGTCGCCAGTAGCTTGAGGTCCATCGAAAAGCCAGTGGCCGGGCGAGCACGGCCAAAGGCCCGCCCAGTATCGTCATACCGGCCGCCCTTGGCCAACGCCTGGCCATAGCCCGGCACATAGGCGGCGAACATCATGCCGGTGTGGTATTCATAACCGCGCAGCTCGGCAAGATCGATGTAGATATCGAGCTGCGGGTCGGCCGCCGTCACGCCATCGCATAGCGCCGCCAGCTGGTCCAGGGCAGCGCCGACAGGCGCCGGCGCCTCGGCGAAAGCGCTACGTGCCTCGTCGAGCACTTCGCGACCGCCGTGCAGCTCGACCAGCGCAAGGAACATCTCGGCCAGCGCCGGGTCCTTGACGCTTGACTCTACGCAGACAGCAAGCTCGCCCGGCGACTTGAGCTCCAGGGCTGCGAAGATGGCCCGCTCCTCGGCGTGTCCCAATTCGGCGGCCTGCACCAGGCTGCGATAGAGGCCGATATGACCCAGCGCCAGATGGACTTCAGCGGCACCGGCCGCCTTGACGCTACCCAGCGCCAGACGAAGAATTTCCAGGTCCGCCTCGAGACCGGCATGGCCGAACAGCTCGACCCCCACCTGCACCGGGCTGCGGCTTCCTTGGTGCTGGTCGGACTTGGCCCGCAGCACGTTGGTGCAGTAGCAAAGCCGCACGGGGCCCTGGCGCTTCAATGAGTGGGCGTCCATGCGCGCCACCTGAGGCGTGACGTCGGCACTGGCGCCCATCATGCGCCCGGTGAGCTGGTCGGTCAGTTTGAAGGTCTGCAGGTCGAGGTCGGTGCCGGTGCCGGTCAGCAACGAGTCGAGAAACTCGAGGGGGGGCGGCATCACCTGGTCATACCCCCAGCGATGGTAGAGGTCGAGCAACGCCCGACGAAGCTCTTCCATGCGCGCCGCCTGGGGCGGCAACACTTCATCCATGCCGTCGGGGAGCAACCAGCGGTCAGCGATGGTCATGTTGTGTCCTGCCAAGGTTGAATGGCCTATCCGGGCGTCGGCCGGGATCACGAAGCCTTTAAAAGGCCACGACTTCCACGCCCCTAGGGTCGCTTGACCCAAGCAAACGGAGTCGCATGACCCGTGGAAACGCCCACAAAAAAACCGGGCAACGCCCGGTTTATAGATTCTATCACGTTTGCCTGTGTGATGAACCCTGAGCGGGGCGCAGATCGCCCCGCTCGCTGCACTGTGCATGCAGGACCACGCTAGCGTAAGTTCACGCCAGCGTTATCATTCCCCGCCTTGCGGTGACGGGCTCTTCAGATAGCGGAAGAAATCGCTAGATGGGTCGAGCACCATCATGTTTCCGCCGCCGCTGAAGCTCTGGCGATAAGCATCGAGGCTGCGCCAGAAGGAGTAGAACTCCTCGTCCTGCTGGTAGGCATCCGAGTAGATCGCGGCGGCCTCGGCATCGCCCTCACCTCGAAGAGTCTCGGAGCGCGACTGAGCCTGGGCCAACAGTACCTGACGGCGACGATCGGCATTGGCACGAATTCGCTCAGCCTCTTCCTGACCCTGCGCGCGCCATTCCCGGGCCTGACGCTCACGCTCGGAGCGCATGCGTGAATAGACCGCCGACGACACATCTTCGGGCAGGTCGATACGCTTGACGCGAATGTCGCGAATCGCCACACCCAGCTCGTCGCGCATCAGGCTGTCGAGCTCCTGGGTCGGAGTGGTCATCAGATCATCGCGACGCTCGGAGATGATCTGCTGTAGGTTCAAGCGACCGAACTCGTTACGCAGGCTCTCGTCGACACGGGGCTGTATCAGGCGCACGGCCATCATCTCATCCCCGGCGGTGGCCTCGTAGTAGCGGGTCGGGTTGACCACCTGCCACTTCACATAGGAGTCGACGATGACCGCTTTCTGCTCGAGCGTCAGATAGCGGCTGGCATCGGTATCCAGCGTCAGCACACGGGTATCGAAGGTCCGCACCGTCTGGGTGATGGGAATCTTCACGTGCAGGCCAGGCTGGATATTCTCCTCAACGACCTCACCAAAGCGCAGCTTAACGGCGCGCTCGGTCTCATCGACGATGTACAGGCTGTTGCTGGCCAGCCAGGCGACGGCGGCGAGGCCACCGACGATCAGCAGGGAGCGATTATTGATCATTACCGGCCCTCCCTCTGGATACCGCTGGAGCTATTGCTGGAACTTGAACTGCGATTGGACTGCTGGCCCTGGCTGCGCAGGCGCTCCAGCAGCTGAGGATCGACATCCTGGGCATTGGCATCCTGATTGTTCTGGCCGTTTTGCCCCGACTTGCTGTCCGAGCGCAGTTTATCCAACGGCAGGTACATCATTGGGCTCGATTCGGCATCGACCAGCACCTTGTCGGTACGGCCCAAGACCTCGCTCATGGTATCGAGGTAGAGACGCTCGCGCATCACACTCGGTGCCCCCTCGTACTGGGTCAGCAGCGAGTTGAAGCGGTTGGCCTTACCCTGAGCCTCGGCTACGACCGATTCGCGATAGCCCTGGCCCTGTTCGATCAGGCGCTGCGCCTGACCCTGGGCGGCGGGAATGATTGCATTGGCATACGCCATCGCTTCGTTGATGGTGCGCTGGCGATCCTCGCGGGCCCGAATGACGTCATCGAAGGCATCCTGCACGGCATCCGGCGGCGCAGTCGATTCGATGTTGATGGTCTGCAAGAGCAGCCCCGTGCCGTAGCTGTCCAGGTAGGACTGCAGACGGCTGCTGACCGCACTGCCGAGGATCTCACGACCGGAGGTCAGGATATCGATCATCTCGGTACCGCCGACCACATGACGCAGAGCGGAGTCCAGCGCATTCTCGAGGCTCACCTCGGGATTGCGGACATTGAGCACGAAATCACGCGGATTGGAGACCTGATACTGGGCCGAGATCTCGACGGAAACGATGTTCTCGTCCTCGGTCAGCATCGACTGTGTCTGGGTCAACGAACGGACACGCGTCACGTTGACCATGCGCACGTCATCCACCAGCGGCGGATTCCAATGCAGACCCGGCGTGACGATCTCCTGGAACTTGCCGAAACGCAGTACCACGCCACGTTCGGACTGGTCGACCAAATAGAACCCCGAGGCTGCCCATACGGCCAACGCGATCACGATCAGCAGCCCGGGCAGAGCGAAGGTGTTGCGACGCCCGCCACCCGGCTTGCCGCCGCCACCGCTGCGCTTACCGCGACCGCCCAGCAGGCCGTTGATCTTGTCCTGGAATTTCTTCAGGGCTTCATCGAGGTCAGGAGGCCCCTGATTGTTGCCTCCACCTCCATTGTTGCCGCCGCCATTACCACCGCGTCGGCCACCCCCACTCCAGGGGTCATGCTGCTTGCCGCCACCAGGCTCATTCCAAGCCATACGTATTCTCCACTCTGCGTTGACTGCGTCGAGGGCCGAGGTTTTCGCGCCTCGACCCGACATGCGATGGAATCGTCATGTCCTGTTCGGTGCCCCGGCCATCCCGCCGGCAGCGTCAGGCTGCCATCTTGCCCTCAATGACGGGTATCAGAAAACCCTCAAGGCTCCCAGACTGGCTTTTCCTGCTCTTCGGGGGGCAGGTAGGTCTCGGCTTTTTCGCCGAGGCGCGCCATCAGCTGCATGAATTCACGCCTGGGCAGACGGATATCGAGCAGCGAACGCCCCAGCTCATCGAAATGCTCCTCGCGAACGGCTCCCAGCTCATGCAGGCCGGCACGCAGCTTGCCCTGCTCGGGCGAGAGCGCCAGAGAGGTGTCCAGCACGTCCTCGGCGAGGCACTCGGAAAGCGCCTGCTGCAAAAGATCCAGCCCCAGTCCTTTCTGGGCCGATACCCAGACCGACATGGGGCGACCCTCGCCATCGCGCTCGATGCGTGGCGCGCTGTCGAACAGATCGATCTTGTTCATCACCCTCAGACACGGCACCTCATCGGCACCGATTTCCTCGAGCACTTCTTCGACCTGAGCCACGTTGAGCTCACGATCCGGGTCGGCGGCATCGATCACATGCACCAGCAGGCTGGCCTCGGCGGCCTCCTGCAAGGTGGCACGAAAGGCTTCGACCAGCTTGTGCGGCAGGTGGCGGATGAAACCAACGGTATCGGCGAGTACCACCGGCCCCACATCGTCGATCTCGAGCCGGCGCAGGGTCGGGTCGAGCGTCGCAAAGAGTTGGTCGGCGGCATAGACGCTGGACTCGGTCACACTATTGAACAGCGTGGACTTGCCGGCGTTGGTGTAGCCCACCAAGGAAACGCTGGGGATCTCCGCCCTGGCGCGCGCCCGGCGATTCTGCTCACGCTGGGAGCGCACCTTGTCGAGCCGTTTATGGATCGACTTGATACGTCCGCGCAGCAGGCGACGGTCGGTCTCGAGCTGGGTTTCACCCGGCCCGCGCAGGCCGATACCGCCCTTCTGGCGCTCGAGGTGGGTCCAACCACGCACCAGGCGCGTAGACATGTACTCGAGCTGGGCCAGTTCGACTTGCAGCTTGCCTTCATGGGTCCGCGCACGCTGAGCGAAGATATCGAGAATTAACCCGGTGCGATCGAGCACCCGGCATTTCAATGCCTGCTCGACATTACGCTGCTGGGAAGGGCTCAGAGCATGGTTGAAGATCACCAGTTCGGCATGGTGAATCTCGCGCAGCTCCTTGAGTTCCTCGAGCTTGCCACTACCGATGAAGGTGCGGGAATCAGGCCGACTCCGGCTGCCCTGCATCAGGGTAGCCGGCTCGGCACCAGCGGAGCGCACAAGCTCGAGGAATTCACCCGGATCTTCGCGCTCCCTCTCATCCTGGAAGTCTACGTGGACCAGGATCGCCGTCTCTCCGGCGTCGGGACGTTCAAAAAACAATCAATACCTCGTAATCAGCTTTCCTCGGCCGCCGCAGGGTCTTGGGCGGGCAGGCGCACGTTACGCGACGGCACAACCGTCGAGATAGCATGCTTGTATACCATCTGGCTGACGGTATTGCGCAGCAGGATCACGAACTGATCGAAGGATTCGATCTGACCTTGCAGCTTGATACCGTTGACCAAGAAGATCGATACCGGAATGCGCTCCTTGCGCAGGATGTTCAGGTAAGGGTCTTGGAGGGACTGCCCCTTGGACATTTTGCTCTCCCTAATCTGTCTCTTTGATGTCGTTTTTATCGGCCTCGGCGCGGCATATACCACTCCTCGGCTCGAATAGTGTGCGGCTCGAAAAGTGCGAACCAATCCAACCGTCTATCTTACGCTATGTGCTGCACTGGCGCACGAGATTCAGAACTTCTTCGAGCGGGTCTACACTCTGGCTATCGACCCAGTGCAGGTCGGGCCAGCGGCGCAGCCAAGTCAACTGACGCTTGGCCAACTGACGGGTGGCAATCACCCCTCGCTGGCGAAACGCTTCCCAGCCATAGCGACCGTCCAGATGCTCCCAGGCCTGCCGGTAGCCGACGCTCTTCATCGAAGGCAGCCCAGGATGCAGGTCGGCACGCTCACGCAGGGCGGCAACCTCGTCGAGGAAATCGCCCGCCAGCATGGCATCGAAGCGCTCGGCGATGCGCGCGTGAAGCAGGGCACGATCCGTGGGCGCCACGGCGATTGACAGCGTGCGGTAGGGAAAGGTTTCACGGCGCTGCTCATCCCAGAGCTCCGTCATCGCGCGACCGCTGATGCGCTGCACTTCCAGCGCCCGCATCAGCCGCTGGGGATCGTTGACATGGATGCGCTGCGCCGACGCCGGGTCCACCGCGGCTAACGCCTCATGTACGGCGGAAAGTCCGCCCTCGGCGGCCAGTGCCTCAATCTCGGCGCGCACCTCGGGGTCGCTGCTCGGCAGGTTGGCCACCCCTTCGGTGAGGTGCTTGTAATACATCATGGTGCCGCCGACCAGCAGCGGGATACTGCCGGCCTCGCTGATGGCGGCCATCTCGCGCAGGGCATCCTGGCGAAAATCCTCCGCCGAATAGGGGTCGGCCGGGTCGCGAATATCGATCAGCCGGTGCGGCGCCCGGGCTAGCTCCTCGACGCTTGGCTTGGCGGTGCCGATATCCATGCCACGGTAGACCATCGCCGAGTCGACGCTGATCAGCTCGCAGCCCAGGCGCTCGTGCAACTGGATGGCGAGATCGGTCTTGCCGGCGGCGGTAGGGCCCATCAGCAGGATCGCCAGCGGGCGGTGGTCCGCCTCGCCGGCCGTTGTCATGGCGCTCATCATTGCCCCCGCAGGAAACGCTTGTCCAGCTCGTGCATCGACATCTCGAACCAGGTCGGGCGACCGTGATTGCACTGTCCGCTGCGCTCGGTGCGCTCCATGTCCCGCAGCAGGGCGTTCATTTCGGCGATCGACAGCCGCCGGTTGGCGCGTACGCTGCCATGGCAGGCCATGGTCGAGAGCAGCTCGTTGATATGGGCCTCGAGGCGATCCGAACGACCGTACCGCTCGAGATCGCCGAGCATGTCGCGAATCAGCGGCTCCACATCGGCATCGGCGAGCAGGGTCGGCACCTGGCGTACCAGCAGCGTCTCGGGGCCGGCCACGTCCAGCTCGACCCCCAGTCGAGTGAAGGCTTCACGCTCTGATTCGGCGGTGGCCACCTCGGCGGGGCTCGCCGCCAGCGACACAGGTACCAGCAGTGGCTGCGCCTCAATGGCCTCGCCATGCACCTGCGCCTTCATGCGCTCATAGGTGATGCGCTCATGGGCCGCGTGCATGTCCACGACCACCATGCCCCGCTCGGTTTGAGCGAGAATATAGACGCCATGCAGTTGGGCCACGGCATAGCCCATGGGCGGTGCCTGGGTGGCATCATCGCCGGGCATCGGCGGTGCCGGCGCTCGGGCGGCTCTGGTCTCTTCCCGCTCGGCGAGTGCCGTACCGGCGGCCACACCGCCCGGCGGCGTGGCCTGTGGGGTCAAAAGGCTCTCTTCATGATCCGGGTGCAGGGCATGATAGCCGGCCATGAACTCGCGAACCTTGTTGGCGCCGGGGTGGCGCTCGTCGCTTGACGGACGCAGCGCCATTGGCTGCTGCTGCCAGCGGCCGGCATCGCTAGGCTCCCTCGCGCCACCGTCCCCCGGCCCCACCTGAGATACCCCCTGGGCGCCCCCCTGGCCGTCGACCGTAGACGCGGCATTTGCCTCACCTGTCGCTTCACCGACCCCGGCGGCATCGCTGTTGGGGCGCACTTCGCCCAGCGCCCGGTGCAGGCTCGAGAACAGGAAGTCATGCACTAGCCGGCCATCGCGGAAGCGCACCTCATGCTTGGTGGGGTGCACATTGACATCGACCACCGAGGGGTCGAGCTCCAGATAGAGCACGAACACCGGGTGGCGGCCGTGAAAGAGCACGTCGCGATAGGCCTGACGGACCGCATGGGCGACCAGGCGATCGCGTACTACTCGGCCGTTGACGAAGAAATACTGCTGATCGGCCTGGGCGCGGGAATGCGTGGGCAGCCCCACCCAGCCCCACAGCCGCAGGCCGCTGGCCTCGATATCCAGATGCAGGGCGTTTTCCAGAAACTTGTTGCCAAGCAGCGCGCCGATGCGACGCTCCCGTGACGCCCCGTCATCGCCGGGGCGAAGTTGGTGCAGGGTCTTCTGGTTATGCCTAAGCGTCCAGCCAATGTCGAAGCGCGACAGGGCCAGGCGGCGGAAACTTTCTTCGACGTGACCGAACTCGGTCTTTTCGGTACGCAAAAACTTGCGCCGCGCCGGGGTGTTGAAAAACAGGTCGCGCACGATGACCGAGGTACCGCGAGGATGCGGCGCCGGCGTGACCCGGGGCTCCATGCGCCGCCCCTCGGCCACGACTCGCCAGCCCTCGCGCGGGTCGTCGGTGACGTTCGAGGTCAGCTCCAGCCGCGACACCGCGCTGATCGATGCCAGCGCCTCGCCACGAAACCCCAGGCTCGCCACCCCTTCCAGGTCATCCAGAGAGGTGATCTTGCTGGTCGCATGGCGTGCCAGCGCCAGCGGCAGGTCATCCTCGTTGATACCCGATCCATCGTCCCGCACCTTGATCAGACGCGCACCACCCGCCTCGAGCTCCAGCTCGATACGACGGCTGCCGGCATCGATGGCATTCTCGACGAGCTCCTTGATCACCGAAGCCGGGCGCTCGACCACCTCACCGGCGGAAATCTGGTTGGCCAGGCGCGGATCGAGCACCTGGATGGCATGCCTGTCTGTCATAGCCTCTCTTCAGTACGCATATTCAGTACATGTCTTTTAGTACATGTCTTTCAGTATCTGGAATATCTGGAAAGGGTCGCCTTGCACCGCCACCTGGCGGCTCAGGAACGCGGAATGCGCAGCACCTGGCCCACCCGGATATTATCACCGTCGATCTGGTTGACCTGCTTGAGCATGGCAACCGGTACCTGATGGCGGGCAGCGATTTCCGAGAGGGTGTCACCGGGCTGGATGCGGTACTCGTTACTGGCCTGCCCCCGCCCCTGATCGCGTTGCCAGGCCAGCAGGCTGCCCGGTGGCGGGTTACGGGTGAAGTGCGCCTCGATCCCAGAGAAGACGGCTTGTGCCAGCTTGCGTTGGTGCGAAGCGTCACTCAATCGGCGCTCTTCCTGAGGATTCGAGATGAAGCCCGTCTCGACCAATAGCGACGGAATATCCGGCGACTTCAGCACCACGAACCCCGCCTGTTCGACCCGAGGTTTGTGCAGCGGGTTAACCTGTTTGAGGCGATCCAGCACCTGCCCCCCAATGGACAGCGAGTCATTGAGCGTCGCCGTCATGGTCAGGTCGAGCAGCACGCCCTTCAGGACTTCATCCTTGTCACGCAGCGACAGGTTACCGTCGACCCCGCCGATCAGGTCGGCGCGGTTCTCGCTGTTGGCGAGCCATTTGGCGGTCTCGGACGTCGCGCCACGCTGGGACAGCGCAAACACCGAGCTGCCATTGGGCCTGGCACTCGAGAAGGCATCGGCATGAATCGAGACGAAGAAGTCGGCCTTCTGTTCGCGGGCGATGCGAGTGCGCTCTCTGAGGCCGACATAATAGTCACCGTCGCGGATCATCACCGCGCGAAAGCCCGGCGCAGCGTCGATGATGCGCTTCAAGGAGCGGGCGATATCCAGCACAACATCCTTCTCGCGTGTGCCACGGCTGCCGATCGCCCCCGGGTCTTCGCCGCCGTGACCGGCATCCACCGCGATGATGATGTCGCGCTTGGGATGCGGCGCTGCCTTGGCCTGGGCGGTCGCCTGAGGCGGCTGAGCGCCCTGCTCCTGAGCGCGAATCATGTCCTCGATCGGGTCCTTGACGGCGCTCTCACCCGGGTACTCGAGATCCACCACCAGGCGGTGGCCATACTGATCGTTGGGACTCAGGGAAAAATGGCGCGGCTCGATGCGACGCTCGAGGTCCAGCACCACGCGCAGATCGTTACCGCCGCGAACGCCGGTTCGGACCTTACTGATGGCACTGCCGTCGAGGTTCAGCGACGCGCTATCGGTCTGCAACTGGCTATCCGCGAGATCGATCACCAGCCGGTCAGGGTTGTCCAGGGTGAAAACATCCGCTTCGACCGGCGCAGACAGGTCGAACACCAGCCTGGCATGATCGGGTGCCGCCCAGAGACGCATGTTGTCGACGTCGGCGGCCAAGGCAGGCCCCGTCAGAGCGCACCAGCTTATTGCCAGCAGCAGCGCGGTGCTGGCTATAGGCTGCAGATAGCGCCGCCCGACGCCTGAAAGGGTAGCAATCACATTCATGGTGTCGTCGAAACATCCTTGTTGGAGGACCAGGCAACCAGGTGCGCAAGCACCGCCCGGCCTCTCTCAGTGTCGGCATCAAGCGAGGCGCTGCGCCCGGAGGACAACACCGTGAGACGGATGCGCAGATCCGGCGCCGGCAGCCAACCCGAGCCACGGCTCGGCCACTCGATCAGGCTCAACTGGTCATCGCCCAAGAGGTCTCGGGCGCCCATGAATTCGAGCTCTTCGGGATCGCCAAGTCGGTAAAGGTCGAAGTGCTGTATATGGACGTCACCGAGCTCATAGGGTTCGACAAGCGTATAGGTCGGGCTCTTGACCGCCCCCTGATAGCCGTAGGCGCGCAGCACACCGCGCGTCAAGGTGGTCTTGCCAGCCCCCAGCTCACCTTCCAGATGCACCTGCCCACGGCCCTTGAGAGCCACCCCCAGCGCCTCGCCGAAGGCAACCTGAGTCTGTTCATCCGGAAGTATCACGTGCATCGTCTGTCCTGCCATTGATCAATCGTCGCGCATAGGATGCCAGATCACCGGCCAGCAAACCACGCTCCCCGCCGGCCGCCGCGGCCTGGTCAGCGGCGCGGGCGTGCAGCACCACACCAAGCCGTGCAGCCGCGGGCAGAGTAAGCCCCTGGGCGATCAAGGCCCCCAACATACCGGATAGCGCATCCCCCATGCCGCCACTGGCCATGCCTGGGTTGCCAAAGGGACATACCGCCAGGCCCTTGCCATCGGCGACCAGGCTGCCGGAGCCCTTGAGCACCACCACGCCGCCATAGCGATCGACCAGGGCCCGTGCCGCCGCCGGACGGTCGGCCTGAACCTCTGCCCCGCTGCTTTCCAGTAGCCTCGCCGCCTCGCCGGGGTGCGGTGTCAACAGCCAGTCCTCTCGCCTGAGCGAGGGCCAACGACTGACCAGCAGGGTCAAGGCATCGGCGTCCAGCACCATCGGCTTGCCAGCGTCCAGCGCCACCCGCAGCATGGCTTGCCCCCAGGCGCCTACGCCAAGCCCAGGGCCCACGACCAGTACCGTGGCAGCATTCAGAAGCTCGCCCAGATCATTGGCGCTGTAAACGCCATGCACCATGACCTCCGGGCAGGCCGCCAGACTCGCCGTGACGTGCTCAGGAGCAGTGGCAAGGCTCACTTTGCCGGCTCCCAGCCTTGCCACGGTTTGACTCGCCAGCAGCGCTGCCCCACCGAAGCCCGGCGCACCGCCGATCACCAGCACATGGCCGAAATCCCCCTTGTGGCTGTCATGGGCTCGAGGCGGCAGAGCCGTTTCGGCCCCCAACCGCCAGGCCGCCGGTTCGATATCGTCATGATCCAGTGGTGCGACACCCAGCGACTCCAACTGCACCTCACCGCAGCAGGCCGGGCCGGCACCGGTCTGCAAACCCAGTTTATCGGCAATAAGGGTGATGGTCAGACTGGCCCGCACCGCCGAGCCCAGCACCGCGCCGGTGTCCGCCGAGAGCCCGGAGGGAATATCCACCGACAGCACCGGTCGCTGACTTGCATTGATCGCAGCGATGGCCACGGCAAAGGACTCGCGCACCTCACCGGCCAGCCCCGTACCCAGCAACGCATCGACGATCAAATCGCCATCGAGCGCGGACTGAGACTGCCAGGCACTGATGCTGACGCCAGCCTGGCCGGCCATCGCCACTGCCCGGCCCGCATCACCCTTGAGCGACGCCGGGTCGCGCAGGCTATATAGCTGCACCTGGAGACCATCGAGAACCGCTAGCGCGGCGATCACATAGCCGTCGCCGGCATTGTTGCCAGCGCCACACAGCACGCTCAAATACCTGGCCTCAGGCCAGCGCTGTCGCAGCCCGCGATAGGCCGCCATGGCAGCGCGCTGCATCAGCGCAAACCCCTCGATGCCCGCCGCGATGGTGCGCTTGTCCAGCTCTCTTACCTGAGCGGCCCGGTAGAGCGGGCGTCCTGAATCGGTCTGCATGCCTGGCTCCTCAATGACGACTTCCTGAGACTAGTGTAGGGTGTGGGCGCCTGTCGCCCCATAGGCGCTGACGCCGCTCGACTAGCCCCGGTGTTAGCTCCCGGTATTAGCCCTTCATTCAGCCGTGACAAAGGCTCTCATGTCGACCACTGCCTCCTCGCAAGCGCCATCAGCCCCACAGGCGCTATCCGATGCCGATTTGGCCGCACTCGCGGCCAAGATCAAGGTCTGGGGCCGCGAACTGGGCTTTCAGGAGCTCGGTATCACCGATACGGATCTCTCCAGCCACGAGCGCTATCTGGAGCGCTGGCTGGCAGCGGGATATCATGGCGAGATGGGCTTCATGGAGAAGCACGGCACCAAGCGCACCCGCCCGGCAGAGCTGGTGCCCGGCACGCTGCGGGTAATCAGCGCCCGCATGGACTACCTGCCCCCCGAGGTCGAGACCACCAAGGTGCTCGGCAAGCCAGACATCGCCTATGTGTCGCGCTACGCACTGGGCCGTGACTATCACAAGCTGATCAGAAAGCGCTTAGCGACCCTTGCCAAGCGCATCGAAGCCGAAGTGGGCCCCTTCGGTTACCGCGCCTTCGTCGATTCGGCCCCGGTGATGGAGCGGGCCCTGGCGCAGAAGGCCGGGCTTGGCTGGTTCGGCAAGAATGCCATGCTGCTCAACCCAAAGGCGGGCTCGCTGTTCTTCCTCGGCGAGCTCTATACAGACCTGCCGCTGCCGACTGATGAGCCCTTCGAGAGCGAACATTGCGGCAAGTGCTCATCCTGTCGCACCGCCTGCCCTACCGGGGCCATCGTCGAGGACAAGGTCGTCGACTCCCGGCGCTGCATTTCCTACCTGACCATCGAGCTGCACGGCGCCATTCCCGAGCAATACCGGGAGGCGATGGGCAACCGGGTCTACGGCTGCGACGACTGCCAGCTGGTCTGCCCTTTCACCCGCTTCACCCGGGCGAGCCAGGAAGAGGACTTCGCGCCCCGCCATGACCTCGACCGCATCGAACTGACGCGGCTGTTCGCCTGGAGCGAGGAAGAATTCCTGGACAAGACCGCAGGCAGCGCGATTCGCCGCATCGGCTACGAGCGCTGGCTGCGCAACCTGGCCGTGGGGCTCGGCAATGCACCCTGGAGCGAGACCGTGGAGGCCGCACTCAAGGCGCGGCTGGCCTATCCCTCAGACCTGGTGCGCGAGCATGTGCGCTGGGCGCTTGAGCGTCAGCGTGATAAGCGCGCTCAACGCATTATCTAGGCTCTGCGCGAACACTACCTGCACTAAATACCTGCACTCGCTGACTTTGCGCACCACCCCTTGCCACCGCAACCCGAAAGCGCCGCCCTGGGGCGGCGCTGAGTGCTTGCGAGGTATCGCTTGGCTACGGGTTACTCTTCTTCATCCCGTACCAGATTCGGCGGCTGCAAGAAGGTCCGGCGATAGTGGGCAAGCTCGGCGACGGATTCGCGAATATCATCCAGCGCCTGGTGAGTCCCCTTCTTCTCGAATCCGGCAAGAGCGCCCGGATTCCAGCGCTTGGCCAGTTCCTTCAGGGTCGAGGGATCGATGTTGCGATAGTGGAAGAAGGCCAGCAGCTCGGGCATCTCGCGCTCCAGGAAGCGCCGGTCCTGATGCACGCTGTTGCCACACATCGGCGAACTGCCCGGCACCACGTGGGCGGCCAGGAACTCGAGGGTCTGGCGCTCGGCGGCGGCAGTATCGACAGGGCTCTGCTTGACGCGCTCGATCAGCCCCGAGGCGCCATGCGTTTTCTGGTTCCAATCATCCATGCCGTTCAGCAAGGCATCAGGCTGATGAACGGCCAAGGCCGGGCCCTCGGCGATCAGGTTCAGCTCGCTGTCGGTGATCAGGGTGGCGATCTCGATGATGCGCTCACGATTAGGGTCCAGACCGGTCATTTCCAGATCGATCCAGATCAAGAGGTCATTACGCGGCGCACCTTGCTCATCGGCCATGGTGGGGTGTCTCCTGGGTGGGTACAATGAGGGCCATTGTACAGACCCATGGGCCCGCATGAGCAAACGCAAGTTAACCCGCCAGCAGCGCTGGCGCATCGAGAAGATCCAGGCCGAGCGCACCAAGCGTGCCAGTCGCCACGACGTCGATGATAACGCCGCCCTAGGCGCCGGCGAATATGGCCCCGAGCGCGAGGGCCGGGTGATCGCCCACTTCGGTCGCAGCCTCGATGTCGCTGCCGGCGAAGACGGCACCCACACCCGCTGTCACCTGCGCGCCAACCTGGAAAGTCTGGTCACCGGCGACCGGGTGATCTGGCGTCTGGGCGAGGAAGGCAGTGGCGTGGTGGTCGCCCGGCGCGAGCGGGCAAACGTCCTCGAACGCCCGGATGCTCGCGGCTTGCTCAAGCCAGTGGCGGCCAATATCGACCAGATCCTGATCGTCTTTGCCGTCGAACCCGCGCCGCATGCCAACCTGATCGACCGCTACCTGGTCGCCGCCGAGGCCACCGGCATTGCACCGGTGCTGGTGCTCAACAAGATCGACCTGCTGCCTGACGATGGCGGCGAACTCAAGGCATTGCTCGACCGCTATGAAGCGCTGGGCTATCCGGTGGTCGAGGCGACCACCCAGCGCCCGGACGGCCTGGATGCCCTGCATGCCCGACTGACCGAGCGAACCTCGGTGTTCGTCGGCCAGAGTGGGGTCGGCAAGTCCTCGCTGATCGACCGCCTGCTACCCAATGAGGCCTTGCGCATCGGCGCACTGTCCGAGGACTCCCGCAAGGGCACCCACACGACCACCACCGCCCGCCTGTATCGACTGCCCTCGCCTGTCGCGGATGACGGTGGTGAATTGATCGACTCGCCGGGCATTCGCGAATTTGGTCTTGGTCACCTGAGCGAAGACGAGGTCACCCAGGGGTTCATCGAGTTTCGCGACCATCTCGGCCACTGCCGCTTTCGCGACTGTCGCCATCGCCAGGAACCTGGCTGTGCCCTGCTGGCCGCCGTAGAGCGCGGCGACATACAAGCGGCGCGTTTCGACAGCTACCGGCGTATCCTGGCTAGCCTGACGTCCCAAGGCCACTGAAGCGGTCCATCAAAACCGTCCATTGAAACGGACCATTGAAAGAGGCCATTGAGTGTAGAGACAGCAGCGCGGCCTGGGTGCCGCGATATTAGAAACCGGCCCCGCGGCTGTGACATGATCCTGGCATTCCCTAATTCACCATGAGGCGTGACCCATGAGCTCCGAAGACAACCTGCTGCCGTTGATCGTCGAACCCGAGCAACTCGAGGCGCGGCTTGGCCACCCGGATTTATTGATCATCGATGTTGCGTCGAAGGCAGAGAGCTACCTGGAAGGCCATGTGCCCGGCGCGGTCTTTCTCGATTACCAACACCTGCTGTTAGGCAGCGGTGAGGTGCCCAACGACACGCCGAGCGTCGAGCAGCTCTCGGCCCTGTTCTCCTCGCTGGGACTCGATCGCGATACCCATGTGGTGGCCTACGACGATGAAGGCGGCGGCTGGGCCGGACGCCTGCTGTGGACCCTGGAGCTGATCGGCCACAACCGCTATTCCTATCTCAACGGCGGCATTCATGCCTGGCGCCAAGAGGGCCTGGCAACCGAGAGCACCCCTAACGAGCCCAGGCTCAGCGATTATGAGGCCGAGATACGCCACCCCGAGGTGAGCATCGACGCCGAGGGAATCCAAGAACGCCTGAGCGACAGGAATTTCGCCGTCTGGGATGCCCGCTCCCGCGCCGAATATGACGGTGAAAAGGGCCAGAACAAGCACCTGGGCCATATCCCGGGCGCGGTCAACATGGACTGGCTGGATGTCATGGATCGCGACAATGCGCTACGCATCCGCGACTATGCGGAGCTTGTCACCGAGCTCGAAGCCCTGGGCCTGACGCCCGACATGGACATTGTGACCCACTGCCAGAGCCACCACCGCAGCGGCCTTACCTGGCTTGCCGGCAGAGCACTGGGCTTTACCAAGATTCGCGCCTACCCCGGTTCCTGGAAGGACTGGGGCAACCGCGACGACACCCCGATCGAGCACTGACCGATCCCCTTTGCGGACCGGTCGCATCATGATCGACGCCTTATCGAACACCAACGGATACCCTAAGTGACCCGCGACAAGCTGTTTGCCCTTATTCAGTACCCCCTGCCCCACCATCTGATTTCCCGGATGGTGGGCTGGTTTGCCGAGACTCGCCTGAGCTGGCTGAAGAATGCCCTGATCCGCGCCTTCATCAAGCGCTTCAAGGTCGACATGGACGAGGCGGCCGAGCCCGACCCGACCGCCTATGCCTGCTTCAACGACTTCTTCACCCGCGCACTGCGCAAGGGCGCACGCCCGGTGGCCGAAGGGCTGGTATCGCCCGCCGACGGCACCCTATCGCAGTTCGGTCGCATCCATCACGGCACCTTGATTCAGGCCAAGGGCCAGGCCTATTCGCTGACGAGCCTGCTGGGTGGCGACACGCACCTGGCGGCGCCCTTCCGCCAGGGCAGCTTTGCCACCGTCTACCTGTCGCCCAGTGACTATCATCGCGTGCATATGCCGCTGACCGGCACCCTGCGGGAGATGGTCTATGTGCCGGGACGTATTTTCTCGGTCAATCAGGCCACCGCCGACCATGTACCGGGGCTCTTCGCCCGCAACGAGCGGCTGGTGTGCATCTTCGATACCGAAGAAGGGCCGCTGGCCATGGTGCTGGTAGGCGCGATGATCGTTGCGGCCATCGAGACGGTATGGGCCGGACAGATCACTCCGCAGAGCGATCAGGTGCAGAGCATCCGCTTCGATGAACCGATCACCCTACAAAAAGGCGCCGAGATGGGCCGCTTCAAGCTCGGCTCGACCGTCGTGATGTGCTTCGGCCACGAGGCCAGCTTTGACGCTGCCGGGCTCGATTCCAGCGTGCGCATGGGCGAGCGCCTCGGCGAGATTCCCCACCACGCGACTCAGACCTCCTGACGACGCCCCCGTTTAGACTGCCGGGAGTGCCGACACACCCCGACAAAGGGGTAAATCAAAAACGCCCCCGCAGAGGCATCTGCGGGGGCGTTGTCGTATCAGCCGCTGTCAGCGTGGCGAGTGCCAGACGCCTAGTGCTCTGCCTCACGCCACTCGGCGATTCGTTCTGCCGACGGCGCCTGCGCATCCGGATGACCGAACTGCTCGACCAGGTACGCCATCAGGCTTGCCGCCTCATCATTGCTGATGTCCTGATCCAGCGCCGGCATCAGCAATTCACCCTCGTTGGTCTCGCGATGAATGCCGTGCAGCACCACCTGGGTCAGGTTGCCCAGATGCGTAGTGCCCATCACGCTGTTGTTGATCAGCGGCGGATAATGCCCATCCTGGGATCCTTGTCCCGAGGCCCCGTGACAGCTTGCGCAGGCGCCCAGATAGAGCCGCGCCGCCTGGTCTTGCGACGCATCCTCGCTAAGCTCGACACCACGCAGCCTGGCGACATCATCGGCCGGCTGGCCCTGCGCAAAGCGGCTCGGTCCCGGCTCGCTGACCGCCGGCACCGACTTGAGGTAGGTGGCGATGGCCTTTAAGTCACCAGGCTTCAGGAAACGCAGGCTGTGCTCGATGGCTTCGCCCATCGGGCCGGCTGCTTGAGCCTTGCCGGGCACGCTTCCAGACTCGAGATAGGTGACCAGTTGCTCGTCACTCCAGCCACCTACCCCATGGTCCTCGTCACTGGTGATATTGAAAGCATACCAGCCATCCAGCTCGGCGCCGGCGAGGTAGTCCTCAGCCCCGGCCGCATAGCCTTTCTCCTGGAAGGCGATACCACGCGGGGTGTGGCAGGTGCCGCAGTGGCCCAAGCCTTCGACCAGATAGGCCCCACGATTCCACTCATCGCTCTGCGAGTCATCCGGCGTGAAGCCGACCTCGTCCGGGGCAAACATCCAGGCCCAGATATTCAGCGGCCAGCGCATGTTCAACGGCCAGGAAATATCGCTGTCGCGGTTCTCTTGGGCCACCGGCTTGACGCCATGCTGGAAATAGGCGTAAAGCGCCGCGACATCCTCGTCGGTGAGGGTCGAAAAGGACGGATAAGGCATGGCCGGATACAGCTGATGCCCGTCCTTTGCCTCGCCATTGCGCAAGGCGTTGGCGAAGTCTTCCACCGTATAACGGCCGATGCCGGTCTCTTTGTCCGGCGTGATGTTGGTCGAATAGATGGTGCCGACCGGGGTCGACATCGGCAGGCCACCGGCGAAGGGTTCACCCTCCGGCGCCGTATGGCAAGCCGTGCAGTCGCCGGCCTTGGCAAGGTAGGCGCCCTTCTCGACCTGGGCGTCATCGACCGGTTGCTGGGCGTGAGCGGTCGTTACGGCCAGCGCCAGGGGCGGCAGGACGGAGCTCCACTTGGCAAAGCGCGTCATGTCATACCTCCCCTTGCAGACGGTCGGCGATGCGCAGGGCCAGCGCGGCGATGGTCAGGGTGCAGTTCACCGAGCCCACCGTCGGCATGGTGCCGCTGCTGGCGATCGACAGATTCTCGTGATCGTGGCAGCGGCAGTCACCGTCGACCACCGAATCCGTGGGGTCATCGCCCATCAACACGGTGCCGCAGATGTGCTGGTTGTTCGAATAGGCGTCACGGAACTGCACATCGGTGCCCCCCATCAGCTCGGCGATACGGGCGTACTGCTCGCGGGTATGGGCAGCGCTGCGCTTCACGTAATCATCGATGGCGTAGTGGAATTCCGGCTTGGGAATACCCAGCGCATCCTTCTCGCTGCTCGGCACAATGCGGTTTTCGGGGTGCGGCAATAGCTCGTGGAAGCTGTCGAACTGCACATAGCGCGAGGCCCGGTCGCGGATCTCCTGGTCCAGTTCCGGCCCCAGGCGCAGGGTGTCCTCGGCGAGGACTTCGTTGGTCATCGGCGTCGTGCGGGAGATGTTCGACATATGCAGTTTCTTGGCGGCGAAGTCACTACGGAAATCGCCGTCGCGCCAGCTGACGATCGAGGTCATTTCCTGAGGGCCACGACCCGCCCATAGCTTTTCGTTGGCGAAGAAACGCACCCCGGTGCCCGGGTGGTCCATCAGGTTGCGGCCGACCATACCGGACGAATTGCCGATGCCATCCGGGTAGGCGGCACTGGTCGAGATCAGCATCAGCTTGGGAATCTCGATGCCGTTGGCGGCCAACACGAACTCGCTGCCTTCCACACGGTGCTCAACGCCCTGTGGATCCTTGTAATGCACCGCCGTGATGCGGCCTTTATCGCCTGCTTCGATACGATGCACCACCGCCTGATCGATCAACTGGGCGCCGGCACGTTCGGCCTTTTCGACGTGGAAGATGCCGTTGTACATGGCCCCGATCGGGCAGATCGGCATGCAGTTGTTGTTGCCACAGCAGGTCGGCCTGCCGTCGTAGGGCCGGCTGTTACGAGCCACCGGCTCGGTGACCATATTGAAGCCATTGCCGTTGAGCACGGCGGACACCCGCTGATCGTTGTAGGATAGCGGCAACGGTTCCATCGGATAGGGAGCGCTACGCGGCGAGCCCAGGTCGATATCGTTGGGTCCCCAAACGCCAAGTGCTTCCTCGGCGCGCTGATAATAGGGCTCCAGGGTGTCGTAATCGATTGGCCAGTCTCGACCCACGCCATACAGGCTCTTGAGCTTCAGGTCGCTTGGCAGAAAGCGCCAGGCCGCTGCGGCCCAGTGCCAGGTCGTACCGCCGACGGCGCGGATGTATTGGGCGTCGTAGGCCTGCTCACCTTTCTGCACCAGGTAGCCGTTGTCGGGGCTGACCATCGGATGCGGCGCATAATCACTGGACGGATACGGCGCCATGAAGTCCATCTTGTCGGGCTGGTTGCGAAAGCGTTCGACGATCTGCCAGCGCGGCATGCGCGGCCCCGCCTCGAGCATGATCACCGACTTGCCGGCTTCGGCCATACGGTGGGCGATCAGTGCCCCGGCTACGCCGGAGCCGATCACGACGACATCGGCGGATGCTGTTTCAGCCATGCTCAGGCTCCCTGCTTGGTGGTGATCGAGGCGGTCGTTGCGCTGGCGTTCAGGGCCGGGGAGGGTGGTTCTTCGGCCCAATACCCCGGCCGATTGGGGCAGTAACTGCGGATCACCAACACATCGGAAACGGCATCAAACATCAGCGACTGCTGGTAGGTGACCAGTTCGGCCTGCGGCATCTTGCCGACCACGCCCGTGTACCACGCCGACAGCAGACGATTGGCCACGCTGCGATGTGCCGTTGTCAGGCTGATCGTGTCGGCCTGAAAGGCCTCATCCAGGTAAGCAAGATCGTCATCGAGCGTGGCCCAGTGACGTGACAGCACCTCGAAGAGCCGTTTGCCCTGCTCTTCATCGAGACGCGCACGGGTGGTCAGTTGGCGCGACAAGCGCATGAAACGTTCAAAGGCGGCATCAGCCCCATTCCCCTGCTGAGCCAGCGCCAGGCCAGGCATCAGGGGAATGGCGCCGACGCCCAGGGAATGTTTGAGCAGGCTACGGCGACTCAGCGCGAGTCGCGATGCGCGGCCGTCGCTCGAGGCAGGCGGCATATGGCGAGACGAGGTCGTCATCCTGTCGTCCTCTATGAAATGCGGTGGGGAGTGCACGCCGTAAGGCGCATGCGACCAAGGTATTAGTCGTTAGCATGCTATCAGGAGCTGCCAGGAACTTCCATTGCCCTGCTCCACAGCAACTTTACTCCTCCATCGACTCTCGATCAGGCCCCCGGAGTAGCAAACGCCATTACGTCGGCAACGCGACCCTTGCCTAGCGCCAGCTGAATCAGTCGGTCGAGGCCCAGCGCTACCCCACTGCCCGAGGGCATGCCTGAACGCAGTGCCGCCACAAGGCGCTCATCGACATCCACCTCTGGCTTGCCAAGCGCCCGGCGGGCGCTATTGTCCTCATGAAAACGCACCTGCTGTTCGCTGGCGTCGGTCAGCTCGTCATAACCGTTGGCGAGCTCCAGCCCGTGGCGATACACCTCGAAGCGCGAGGCCACCCAGGCACCGTCTTGCGGGTCCTGGTGGCGTCTGGCAAGCGCGGCCTGGCTGGCCGGGTAGTCAATCACCACATCCAGCCCTTCGCGGCCCAGGGTCGGCTCGATGACCAGGCTCATCAGCAGGTCCAGACAGTCATCTCTCTGTGCATCCTCCATGTCGAGCCCGCCTTTTTCACTGGCCATCCTGCGCAGCCCATCGAGGTCTTCTGTGAAGGGGTCGATGGCAAGCCGCTCGCGAAACAGATCGCGATAGCGGTGACGGTGCTGTGGGCCGGGATCATCGGGCAGTACCTCGCGAATCAAGGCATCGGTCTCATCGATCAAGGCGCCAAGCGAGAAGCCCGGGCGATACCACTCAAGCATGGTGAACTCGAGGTTATGGCGGCTTCCCACCTCGCCATCGCGAAAGCTGCGGGCGAGCTGAAAGATCGGCCCGCTGCCGGCCGCCAGCAGCCGCTTCATGTGGAATTCCGGCGAGGTCTGCAGCCATAGGCGCTCTTGACCCGAGGGCATCATCGCCTCGCAGTATAGGGAGTCGAGGTGTACGTCGGTGCTGCCACCATGGCCGAGCACCGGGGTCTCGACTTCGAGTACATGGCGAGCGGCGAAGAAGGCCCGCACCCGCCCCATCAGGCGGGCTCGCTCGCGAAGGGTCGCGATCTCGGCGGTAGGCTGCCAATCAATGCTCATCGATAGTTCTCCGGACAACAAAAGGCCACACCCGAGAGAGTGTGGCCATCGGAGCTGGAAGCTGGAAAACAGCTTGCCACCCAACACTGGAGTCAAGGTTTTTCTTTCCGCTTCAAGCTCTCGGCGAAGCCGGGTCGGGTTTTCTTCCAACCTCCAGGCGCGAAGCGCCGCTCATCCAGCTTCAACCTCCGGTCAAAGCCCGGCTCAAGCGCGGGAGACGTACTCGCCGGAGCGGGTGTCGATCTTCAGCACTTCGCCTTCATTGATGAACAGCGGCACGCGCACCACGGCGCCGGAAGACAGTGTCGCCGGCTTGGAGCCGCCCTGGGCGGTATCACCCTTGAGGCCGGGATCGGTCTCGGTGACTTCGAGCTCGATAAAGTTCGGCGGCGTTACGCTGATGGCATTGTCGTTCCACAGCGTCACGGTATAGGGCACCTGCTCCTTGAGCCACTTCTCGGTGTCTGCCAGGGCGCGCTTCTCGACCGCATACTGCTCGAAGGAGCCGTCGGTCTTCATGAAGTACCACATGTCGCCGTCGGAGTAGAGGTACTCCATTTCCAGCTCGAGTACGTCGGCACCCTCGAGGGAATCACCAGACTTGAAGGTGCGTTCCCAGACGCGACCGGTCATCAGGTTGCGCAGCTTGACCCGGTTGAAGGCCTGACCCTTGCCCGGCTTGACGAAGTCGTTCTCAACGATCGCGCAGGGGTCGCCATCGAGCATTACCTTCAGACCGCCCTTGAATTCGTTGGTAGAATAGTTCGCCATGATTCCTCACCGATAGTTGGTCACGCCGGCCCTGAGACGGGCGTGAATCGAAAATGTGACGCGGGCTCAGCCCCTCGCCCTATGATAGTGTGCGCGCATGATAACCCGAAGCCCTGCCAATGTGCAGATTGCAAGCGATCTCTCCTCGCCCTCCTCTCCTCCCAGCGCGCCTGCATGGCAGCGCCAGCTGGCCGAGGTCGTCCGCGACCCCGTCGAGTTGTGCCACCGGCTGGGGCTTGGCGAGAGCACCCTGCCCGGCGCCCGAGACGGTCACGCCCTGTTCGAGGTGCGCGTCCCCGAGGCCTATCTCTCCCGCATCCGTCCCGGCGACCCCGACGACCCGCTGCTGCGGCAGGTACTACCGCTGATCGCCGAGACCGACGCGGTGGACGGCTTCGTCGCCGATCCCCTCGAGGAAGCGGACCACACGCCGCGCCGGGGGCTGATCCACAAATATGCAGGACGTGTGCTGTTGATCGCCAGCCCTGCCTGCGCCATCAACTGCCGCTACTGCTTTCGTCGCCACTTCCCCTACCAGGAAAACTCGCCCTCCCGGGCGCAGTGGCAAGCGACCCTGGACTACCTGCGCGACGATACCTCGATTCAGGAGGTCATTCTCTCTGGCGGCGACCCACTGGCCGCCAGCGACCGCCAACTCGCCTGGCTGGTGGCACGCCTCGAGGAGATCCCGCATCTCAAGCGGCTGCGTATTCACACCCGGCTGCCGGTGGTGATTCCCGCCCGCATCGATGCAGCGCTGCTCGAATGGCTGGGTAGCAGCCGGCTGCAGAAGGTAGTGGTACTGCACGCCAACCATGCCCAGGAGATCGACGAGGAAGTGGCGGCGGCCTGCGCGCGACTCAAGGCGGCCGGCGTCACACTGCTCAACCAGAGCGTGCTGTTGCGCGGCGTCAATGACCACGTCTCGGCCCTGGCCGATCTCTCGGAGCGACTCTTCGAGGCCGGCGTGCTGCCCTACTACCTGCATGTACTCGACCCGGTGAGCGGTGCTGCCCACTTCGACGTGCCCGATGAGGAAGCGCGCTCGCTGGTGGAAGCCTTGCGAGACCGCCTACCTGGCTTCTTGATGCCACGACTGGTGCGAGAAGTGCCCGGCGCGGGCAGCAAGACGCCCCTGTAAGCTGGAAACTGGAAGCTCGAAACTCGAAACTCGAAACTCGAAGCTCGAAGCCCGAAGCCCGAAGCCCGAAGCCCGAAGCCCGAAGCCCGAAGCCCGAAGCCCGAAACACAGTCTGAGTTCAGAACCAATGAAGACACCCCCACCGAGACCTTCGATGGGGGTGTCGCTTCTTCGAGCTTCGAGCTTCAGGCTAAGCTCTCGGCGGTGACGTTGGCCGCCACCGGCTCGTCGGCCAAGTGACGGTTGAGTGCGCCCATCACGCCTTTCATGGAGGCGGAGGTGATGCTCTCGTCGATGCCAACACCGAAGATCGATTCGTCACCGGCCCTTACTTCGACGTAAGCAATGGCCTCGGCGTCGGCACCCTGGCCGCGGGAGTGCTCGTGATAGTCGATGATCTCGACATCCTCTCCGTATGCCACCAGTGCCTTGATGAAGGCGGCCAGCGGCCCATTGCCTTCGCCTTGAATGGTCTGGCGCTCCCCCTTGTGCTCAATCAACGCTTCGAGGTGCACCCGCGGGCTATCCGGCTCGGACGACAGGCGATGATTGATCAGGGCGAAAGGCGCGGCCTTTTCCAGATATTCGTCACGGAAGGCCTGGTAGATCATCTGGGAGGTAATCTCGCGACCGGTGCGGTCGGCCACTTCCTGCACCACCTGACTAAACTCGATTGACAGGCGGCGCGGCAGCTCGATGCCGTGCTCCTGCTCGAGCAGATAGGAGATACCGCCTTTGCCTGACTGACTGTTGACGCGGATCACCGCCTCGTAGCTGCGGCCAACGTCCATCGGGTCGATCGGCAGGTAAGGCACTTCCCAGACCGCATCGGGGTTGTCGCGGCGCACGGCCATGCCCTTCTTGATGGCATCCTGATGGGAGCCGGAAAAGGCGGTGAACACCAGGTCGCCGACATAGGGGTGGCGAGGATGCACCGGCAACTGATTGCAGTGCTCGACCTCGCGCATGATCGGCGTGATGTTGGAGAAGTCGAGCGCCGGATGTACGCCCTGGGTGTAGAGGTTCATGGCCAGGGTGACGATATCGACGTTGCCGGTCCGCTCGCCGTTGCCAAACAGGGTACCCTCGACCCGATCGGCGCCGGCCATCACGGTCAACTCGGCGGCGGCCACGCCGGTACCCCGGTCGTTGTGCGGATGCACGCTGACAATCAGATGATCACGATGGCTGATATGGCGGCAGAACCACTCCACCTGATCGGCGTAGTTGTTGGGCGTCGCACACTCAACGGTCGCCGGCAGATTGACGATCATCGGCTTCTCGGCCGTGGCACCATAGGTTTCCATAACCGCATCGACGATCTCGACGGCGAAATCCATCTCGGTGGTGGTAAAGAGTTCCGGTGAGTACTGGAAGGTCCAGTCGGTCTCCGGCGCCTCTTCCATGCGCTGACGAATCAGTGCAGTGGCATCACAGGCAATCTTGACGCAGTCGCTCTTGTCGACGTTGAACACCACGCGGCGGAACACCGGGTCGGTGGCGTTATAAACGTGCACGATGGCCTTCTTCGCGCCCTTCAAGGCCTCGAATGTGCGATCGATCAGGTGCGGTCGCGCCTGGGTCAGCACCTGGATGGTCACGTCGTCCGGCACCAGATCATCTTCGATCAGCTCGCGAGCGAAATCGAAGTCGATCTGCGACGCGGACGGGAAGCCGATCTCGATCTGCTTGAACCCCACCTGAACCAGCAGATCGAAGAAACGCTTCTTGCGCTCGAGGTCCATCGGGTCGATCAACGCCTGGTTGCCATCGCGCAGGTCGACGCTGCACCACAGCGGCGGCGTCTCGATGCGCCGGCTGGGCCACTGGCGATCGGGCAGATCAACGGCAACGAAGGGACGGTATTTACTGGACGGGTCGGCGAGCATCATGGCGTGAACTCCTGGCGCGGGGTGAGTGATGGCATGCAGATACGACGACGCCCCGGTTGCTGTAAGCAAGCCGGGGCGTCGGTCAGGCAAGGATAGTGAGATACAGTAGCGATGCGTCGAGCTCGAGGAAATGAACCCCAGCAAGACGGGATGACGCATACGCTTGAAAACATGTGGCTAAATGACATCTTGCTACCTCAACGACCTGAACTGTCTAGACTCTATATTCATCGCGACGCACAGCGTCGCCCGGCGGGCTCAAAGGCCAGCTAGTAGTAGTCGTAGGTCTAGGCGGAGGTCAAAAGATGTCGTGTTCATGTCCATAGCAAATCAGTCTGGCGAGCGCTTGTCAACTAGCGATCCCGGGACAGCCCCTCCTCCAAGCGGGTGATCTGCTCGCTCAGCGCCCTGACATCACGCCGTAAGGCATGCAGCTCGCCGGCCTCGCCAGTGCCATTCTCGATCTCCATCTGCACGCTCTCCTTCTGCATCACGTCGAGCACGATACCGATCATCATATTGAGAAAGATGAATGCGGTCAGGAAGATAAAGGTCAGATAATAAATCCAGCTCCAGGCATACAGCTCCTGGGTCGCGTACATGACATCGGTCCAGTCCTCGAAGGTGGCGATACGAAACAGCGTCAGCATGGCCACCGAGATGTTATCCCACAGGAAGGGATCGACGTCATGAAACAGGAAACTGCCGAGTGCGGCATAAATATAGAAAATGATGAACATCAGCAGGGCCACGTAACCCATGCGGGGAATCGACTTGATCAGTGCCGCCAGCAGAATGCGCAGCTCAGGAATCAGCGATACCAGGCGCAACACCCGGAAGACCCGCAGCAGGCGCGCCAGTAGCACCATCTCCGAGTCATCCAGCGGAATCAGGCTCGCCACGACGATCAGGGTGTCGAAGACGTTCCAGCCGCTCTTGAAGAAATCCTTTACCGAGCGTTCGGCGGCCAGGCGAATCAGGATCTCGACAAGAAAGAACAGCGTCACCGCCCAGTCGAAGTAGTACAGCGCCTGCTCGAAGCGACTCGTCTGTTCTTCGTAGGTCTTGGCACCGATCAACAAGGCCGAGACGAGAATGATGGCGATCACGCAGGTTTCGAACAGCTTGTTGGCGCGCAGCCGCTCGAAGCGGGCCTGCCAGGTGATGAAGGGTTCGCTCATCGGGGATGGCATCTCTTTCCGGGGGCTCTGTCTGGGTAACGTTTTATTGGGGAGTTCTTGCCAAGGCGATCGGCTCAACCGAGCCCAGGCATTATGCATGGGCGCCACCATCGGCCAAGCTCACCGACCTCGGGCCGAGAACGCAGGCGAGCATAACACGGTGTCTTGGTGGCGAGCAGGCCCGGCCTGACTACCCAGCAATGACAGGGAGACGATACCCATCGTCTTTCCGAGCGAACTGTTCGCTCCCTTTGTATGGCCAAACGATATCAGGCAAGGGCGTCACAATCGGCTGAAGGCCTGAAGATGCCACGATCACAAGCAAACGCCCCACCCCGCAGCATGGCGAGATGGGGCGTGTAACGATACCCGCAGCGCTCTAGCTGGCTAACTTCTCAGTTACTAGGATGGTCAACAAGTCCTGAGCATGCTGAGCGGCTTCGTGACCGAGGCTTGTCAGATAACCGCCGTCGTCCTGCGTAATCAGGCCCTTGTCATAAAGCCTTTGAGCAGCCGAAATGGCTTCCGGCGCGGCACTCGAATGTACCTTGATGCCTTCTTGGGTCGTGGTCAGATTGAACAGGCCAAGGATCTTCATTTCCTCGAACAGCTCCGGCGAGAAACGGGATGTGGGCATGGCGACCTCATACA
The DNA here is from genome assembly GCF_013349955.1 of Onishia taeanensis. GTDB lineage: Bacteria > Pseudomonadota > Gammaproteobacteria > Pseudomonadales > Halomonadaceae > Onishia > Onishia taeanensis_B. The sequence continues at coordinate 147,454 of NZ_JABVXC010000009.1, forward strand.
GGTAAGTGACACTCACAACCTAGTCCGCCATCCGCTCTGGCACCAGAGCCAGCGCATCCACGAACGCCATTTCCTGCCCACCAGGCACAGGCCCCATTGTTCGACATGACCGTTCAACGAAATAGTCACGGTACACAGGTAAATATGGGGGCAATGTACCACGCTGTCTCGAAGAACACGGTGAATAGAATAGCGCCGATACAGCATCCGGCACCGATAAGGGGGAGATGCGTATCATCAGGCAAAGCTGACAGCAAGGAGTGCGCTGTGACTTCCCCAAGGAATAACCAGAAACATGCCGGTGAGGCTTGCCTTGACGCGGGCCAGCGTGCAGGCCAGGACCGGATGCAGCAACTGCTGGCTGATCTTGAGCATATGAGACACGAGCGCGATCGGTGGCAGCAGGAATCGGATCAGCTCTTTGAGGCCATGTTCCATCAAAATACCGCACCCAAGTTATTGATCGCGATCGATACTGGTCAGATCATCGATGCAAACGACTCGGCGCTGGCGTTTTACGGCTACTCTCGGCCAGAGATCGAGCACCTGAATATTGGCGACATCAACACCCTCGATGACGACGCACTCCGTCAAGAGCTCCAATTAGCCCACTGCGCAGAGCGGCGTTTTTTCCGTTTTCAGCACCGCCTGGCCAGCGGTGAGCTGCGCGATGTCGAGGTTTACAGTAGTCCGATGATGCGCAATGGATGCCAACTGCTTCATTCAATCATTCACGACGTGTCTGAACGCACTCGAGCAGAAGTCCAACTGGCTGCCCTGAAGGCCGAGTATGACCTGATGGCTGTTGCGTTCCATACCGGGCAAGGGGTGATGATCGTCAACCGGCAACAGATTATCGAACGCGTCAACGACGCCTTCACCACGATCACCGGCTATGCGCATCAAACAGTCGTTGGCAAGTCTCCACAATTGCTGCAATCCGACCAGCATGATGGCGTCTTCTACCAGCGTATCCAATTCACCCTGTCGGTCAGTGGGTACTGGGAGGGGGAATACTGGTACCGAGATCACAACGGCGAACTCCTGCCTTTGTGGCAATCCATCTCTACCCTGACCAATGACCAAGGCGAGATCGAGCACTACGTCTATGTCTTGCATGACATCCGCAAGCAGAAAGCATTGGAAGAAGAGCTCAAGCACCTCGCCGAACACGACCGCTTGACCGGCATTTGCAACCGCACTCGACTCTCTCGACTGAAGGAACGGGCCATCAACGACCTCGAACGTTACGACACACCTTTTTCCTTGGTCATGCTCGATATCGACTGTTTCAAGCACATCAACGATGAGTACGGGCACGATGTCGGCGACACTGTGCTCAAGGCACTCACCGATGTCATCACCCGGCAGCTGCGTGACAGCGATGAAGTCGGTCGATGGGGGGGCGATGAATTCATGCTGCTGGCCGGCCACACCTGCCTGGACGGCGCTATTACGCTGGCGGAGCGGGTGCGCGCCAGTATCGAAGCGACACCCTTCGAGGTCATCGGCAAGGTGACCGTCAGCCTGGGGGTAGCGGAGGTCCAGCGCGGCATGACCCTAGCGGAGTCCGTGAAAGCCGTCGATGAGGCACTCTATCGAGCCAAGCGGCGGGGGCGTAATCGCGTGGAAAGTTTCCCCATGGCACCGGACGCCCCCGCCGGGACATGATGTAAGCCTGCACGTTCAGGCGTGGCGGGCTAACACCACGTCCTCTGCGGCCGCCAGTTGAGCGACCTACCCATGGCACACCAAAGGATAGGGCTCGCGCCAGCAGCCCCCAACCTTTCAGCGCCGACCTTCACTCCTCAAGATCGCTCTGGCGATAGCCGATCAGATAGAGCACGGCATCGAGTCCCAGGGTCGAGATGGAGTGGCTGGCCTGCTCGCGGACCAATGGTTTGGCGCGGAAGGCGATACCGAGTCCCGCTGTCGCCAGCATTTTCAAATCGTTGGCGCCATCACCCACGGCAATGGTCTGCTCCAGTGCCAGCCCCTCGCGGTTGGCGATCTCGCGCAGCAGATAGGCCTTGCGCTCGGCATCGAGGATCGGCTCACGCACTTCGCCGGTGACCTTGCCGTTTTCGATGACCAATTCGTTAGCATGCACCTCATCGAAGCCAAGTTTCTGCTGCAGGTAATCGGCGAAGTAGGTGAAGCCGCCGGAGAGGATAGCGGTGCGATAGCCCAGCCGCTTGAGGTGGCTCATCAGTCGTTCAACGCCGTCCATGAGCGGCAGATTCTCGGCAATGTCGGCGAGCACCGCCTCGTCCAGGCCCTGCAACTTGCTCATCCGCTCGCGAAAGCTCTGCTGGAAATCCAGCTCGCCGCGCATCGCCCGCTCGGTAACCGCTGCCACCTCGTCGCCTACCCCATGGCGCCGAGCCAGTTCGTCGATCACCTCGGTCTGGATCAGCGTCGAGTCCATATCGAAACACACCAGTCGGCGATGGCGACGCCAGATCGAATCCTCCTGAATGGCGATATCCACGCCATGCATGGCGCCCAGCGCCAGGGCCTTCTCGCGCAAGGCGGGGAGGTCGATATCGTCGCCGCGCAACCAGCACTCGATACAGGCGCCCATGGGATGGCGTTCATGGCCCTCTCCGGCCACACTGCCGTCCAGCGGCTCACGGCCGGATAAACGATGGATCAGCTCGACGGTCAGGCCATGCTCGGAAGTCAGGGCACCGACCTCGGCAAGAATGCCCGCCGGCAGGTGCGGCGCCAATAGGGTCAGGATCAGCCGTGGCCGACTTTCCTGGGCGCTCCAGCGCTGATAGTCCTCGGCGCCGACCTGGACCGCCTGGACATCGAGGCCCAAGGCGTCGCCAGCCTCGGCGAGAATCGCCTCCAGGTCGCTGTCATGATCCAGTCCGACTAACGCCTCCAGCGAGAGGATATCGAAGGTCACGCTCTGATTGATGTCCAGCAGGCGGGCCCCGGCCCGGGCCAGGGCGCTACCGAGGCCGGCGAGCTGGCCGGGATGGGCCTGGCCCGTGGCGCGAATCAAGAGTCGTCGTGTCATAAAACCCCTAGATCGAAGAAGAAAGAGCGGCGCTTCGCGCCTGGAACAAGGAAGATAACCACTATACCCCAGCTTCTGACTTCTCTCTTCTAGCTTCCCTCTTCCGTCGCGAGCCGGTCGACCTTCTGGAAGCCGCGAGGCAGCTTGCTGCCGCGACGCCCGCGTTCACCGCTGTAATAATCGAGATCATTCGGCTTGAGCGTCAGCTTGCGCTTGCCCGCATGCACCACCAGCGAGGCCCCTCCCGGTAGCAGCACCAGGTCGCGCATGAACTCTTCTCGCTGGGCGGCTCGAGTGCCGGGAATATCGAGCATCTTATTGCCCTTGCCCTTGGCCATCTCCGGTAGCTGTTCGAGGGCAAATACCAGCAGGCGCCCTTCATTGGAGACGGCGGCCACTTTTACGCCCTCGCCGCTAGGCACCGCCAGCGGCGGAACCACCGCGCAGCCCTTGGGCACCGAGAGGATCGCTTTGCCGGCCTTGTTCTTGCCGATCAGGTCCTCGAGCCGGGCAATGAAGCCATAGCCACCGTCGGAGGCCAGCAGATAACGCGTCTCGGGTGGGGCCAGCATCAGCCCGGCCATATGCGCCCCGGCCGCCGTGTTAACGCGCCCGGTAATCGGCTCACCCTGACTCCTGGCGCTGGGCAGATTATGGGCGGCCAGGGTATAGGCACGCCCGGTATCGTCGAGCAGGACCAATGGCTGGTTGGTCTTGCCGCGGGCCGCCAAGTGGAAGCGGTCGCCGGACTTGTAGCTGAGCCCGGCGGGATCGATCTCATGCCCTTTGGCCGAGCGAATCCAGCCCTTCTCGGACAGCACCACGGTGATCGGATCGGCGCCGAGAAGCTCGACTTCGGACAGCGCCTTGGCCTCGCCGCGCTCGACCAGCGGCGCACGACGATCATCACCGTGCTCCTTGGCCGCCTCGCGCAGTTCATCTTCGATCAGGTTGGTGAGCGCTTCCTCGCTACCCAGCAGGGTCTTGAGCTGCTTGCGCTCGGCGGCAAGCTGGTCCTGCTCGCCGCGAATCTTGAACTCCTCGAGTTTGGCCAGGTGGCGCAAACGCAGCTCGAGGATGGCTTCTGCCTGGCGCTCGGAGAGATCGAAGGCGCTGATCAGCGCGGCCTTGGGCTCGTCTTCCTCGCGGATGATGCGGATCACCTCGTCGATATTGAGGTAGGCCGTCAGCAGGCCCTCGAGGATATGCAGGCGATCCTCGACCTTGCCCAGGCGATGCTCGAGGCGCCGGCGTACCGTGACGCGCCGGAAGTTCAACCATTCGCCGAGCATGGCCGGCAGCGGCATGACCCGCGGCCGACCGTCGAGGCCGATCACGTTCATATTGACGCGGATATTCTTCTCGAGATCGCTGGTGGCAAACAGGTGCGCCATCAGCGCCTCGATATCGACCCGGTTGGAGCGCGGTTCGATGACCAGCCGAGTCGGGGTCTCGTGGGTCGACTCGTCGCGCAGGTCGGCAACCATCGGCAGCTTCTTGGCCTGCATCTGCGCGGCGATCTGCTCGAGCACCTTGGCCCCGCTGACCTGGTAGGGCAGCGCGGTGATCACCACCTTGCCCTCTTCCAGGCTATAGCGGGCACGCAGCTTGACCGAGCCACGGCCACTCTCATAAAGCTTACGCAGATCGGAGCGCGGGGTGATGATCTCGGCGGCAGAGGGAAAGTCCGGCGCCGGCACGTATTCGAGCAGGTCGGCCGTGGTCGCCTCGGGATTGCGCAACAGATGGCAAGTCGCCTCGACCACTTCGTTGACGTTATGAGGCGGAATATCGGTAGCCATACCCACCGCGATGCCGGTACCGCCGTTGAGCAGCACATGGGGCAACTTGGCCGGCAGCACCACCGGCTCGTTCATGGTGCCATCGAAGTTGGGCGTCCAGTCGACGGTGCCCTGCCCCAACTCACTGAGCAGCACCTCGGAAAACTTGGACAACCGCGCCTCGGTGTAGCGCATGGCGGCGAAGGACTTGGGATCGTCGGGGCTACCCCAGTTGCCCTGGCCATCCACCAATGGGTAGCGATAGCTGAACGGCTGGGCCATCAGCACCATCGCCTCATAGCAGGCGCTGTCACCGTGGGGGTGGAACTTACCGAGCACGTCGCCGACGGTACGCGCCGACTTCTTGTACTTGGCGTTGGCGTTGAGCGAGAGCTCGCGCATGGCGTAGACGATGCGCCGCTGCACCGGCTTCATGCCGTCGCCGATGTGGGGCAATGCACGGTCGAGAATGACGTACATCGAGTAGTCGAGGTACGCCTTTTCGGTGTACTCGCGAAGGGACAGACGCTCGACGTCTCCCTCCGCCACCTGGATATCCATACTCATAGCACGGTAGCCTTGTTCACACTTGTGGAGTCATCGAGGACTGCGCCCCCTTCAACTGCTGTGATGAGCTGTAAGCCGTAAGCTTTAAGCTGTAAGTAACCCCATAACTGCACCGGTTTTTTCTTACAGCTTACGGCTTAAAGCTACAGGCGAAGCCTGGTTGGCTTACAGCTCCCGGCGAAGCCGGGTCAGACCTCTATGTCGGCGAGATTGCCGTAATCTTCCAGCCAGCTCTTGCGATCGCTGGCGCGTTTGCGGGCGAGCAGCATGTCCATCATCTCGAGGGTGCCGTCGTCATCCTCGCGCGTCAGCTGCACCAGACGGCGCGTATCGGCGGCCATGGTGGTCTCGCGTAGTTGCAGCGGGCTCATCTCGCCCAGGCCCTTGAAGCGCTGGACGTTGACGGTGCCGCGCTTGCCTTCCAGGCGCTTGAGAATCGCCGCCTTCTCGCTCTCGTCGAGGGCATAGTGGACCTCCTTACCCAGGTCGATGCGATATAGCGGCGGCATGGCCACGAACACATGGCCGGCGGCCACCAGCGCCGGGAAGTGGCGCACGAAGAGCGCGCAGAGCAAGGTGGCGATGTGCAGGCCGTCGGAGTCGGCATCGGCGAGGATGCAGATCTTGTGGTAGCGCAGCTTCGAGAGGTCATCGCTGACCGGATCGATGCCGATGGCCACGGCGATGTCGTGAACCTCCTGGGAGCCGTAGATGTCGTGGGACTCCACCTCCCAGGTATTGAGGATCTTGCCGCGCAGCGGCAGGATCGCCTGGGTTTCGCGATCGCGCGCCTGCTTGGCGCTGCCCCCGGCGGAGTCGCCCTCGACCAGGAACAGCTCGCTGGCGGCCGGGTCCTGACCCGCACAGTCGGCGAGCTTGCCCGGCAGCGCCGGGCCGGAGGTGACCTTCTTGCGGGCAACCTTCTTGGCACTCTTCTGGCGGCGCTGGGCGGCGCTGATCACCAGCTCGGCCAGCGCCTCGGCCTGATCGACGTGGTGGTTGAGCCATAGCGAGAAGGCATCCTTGACCACACCTGAGACGAAGGCCGCCACTGCCCGAGAGGACAGCCGCTCCTTGGTCTGGCCGGCGAACTGTGGGTCGAGCATTTTCACCGAGAACACATAGCTGACCCGCTCCCACAAGTCGTCGGCGGTCAGCTTCACGCCCCGGGGCAGCAGGCTCCGGTACTCGCAGAATTCACGCAGCGCCTCGAGCAATCCCGAACGCAGGCCATTGACGTGGGTGCCACCGAGCGGCGTGGGAATCAGGTTGACGTAGGACTCCAGCAGCGGCTCGCCGCCCTCCGGCAGCCACTGCAGCGCCCAGTCGACGCCCTGCTCGTCGTCGGCAAAGTGGCCAACGAACGGCGAGGCCGGCAATACCTCGAAGCCATCGGTGGCCTGGGCCAGATAGTCACGCAGGCCGTCTTCGTACTGCCACTCGCTCTGGCTGCCATCGGTCTCGGTAAGCGTCACCTTGAGCCCCGGACAGAGCACCGCCTTGGCACGCAAAAGGTGCTTGAGGCGCGGCAGGGCCAGCTTGGGGCTGTCGAAATAGCTCTCGTCAGGCCAGAAGCGCACCAGGGTGCCGGTGGCACGCTTGGCGCAGCTGCCGATAACGGCCAGGTCCGAGACCTTCTCGCCGTGCTCGAAGGCAATGGCGTGGCGGCTGCCATCACGGCAGACCTCGACCTCGAGTCGCCGTGACAGGGCGTTGACCACCGACACGCCGACGCCGTGCAGGCCACCGGAAAAGCGGTAGCTGGACTGGGAGAACTTGCCGCCGGCATGCAGCTTGGTAAGGATCAGTTCGATACCCGAGACACCGTGCTCGGGGTGAATATCGATGGGCATGCCGCGGCCATCATCGGCGACCTCGATGCCGCCATCGGGCAACAGGCGCAGCTGAATATGACGGGCATGCTCGGCCAGAGCCTCATCGACGCTGTTATCGATGACTTCCTGAGCCAGATGATTGGGTCGCGAGGTATCCGTGTACATACCCGGGCGTTTTCGCACCGGTTCGAGCCCGGAAAGAACCTCGATGGAACTAGCACTGTATTGCGTCATGCGTTGTCCAGGTGTTTGGCAGTGAACGGGGCGGACGGCACGCCGCCAGACTTCGTCACGCGTGATGAAAGATCGTGGTCACCCGGCCCGGCGCTAGGCGGCGACCGCCATGGGCCAGCACCGCCGGCAGATAGTCGGCAAGGGCACTGAAGCCGTGGTCGCCGCCGGGATGCAGTATCGTCGAGCATCCCGCGTAAGCCGCGAAGGCATCGCGGCAGTCCAGCGTCTCGTCGGCAGTGCCCAGCAACAGCAGATAGTGCGCAGGCGTTAACCCGGGCGGCGTCAGGGCTTCGAGCGCCTCATGGTGACGGCGGTCGATGACGAAGCGCTCGCCGGTGTCGCCGTTGACGAACTCGTCGCCGATCCAGCTCTGCATCAAACGCGCCGGGCGCACCGCCGGGTTGATGACCACCGCTGGCAGCTCCAACCGCTCGGCAAGGCAACTGACCAGAAAACCGCCCATGGAGCTGCCCACCAACAGTGGCCGAGGCCCCAGTGTTCCAAGAGCCGTCTCGGCGGTGGCCAGGGCTTCGTCGGGGCGGTGCGAGAGCTGCGGCGCCTCACAGGGCAGCGGCGCGCCTTCCACGGCGCTACAGGCCGCGCGCACCAGCTGAGACTTGGGTGAACTGACACCGCTATTGAAGCCGTGCAGATAAAGCAGGCCGCTGGCCGGGGTCGCCTCTCGGTCGATGGCGGGGCTCAGCATACCGCACATCCTGTATACGCATCCAGCATCAAGACACCTCGCGTCGAGTCGCGCCTGTCGGTGAGGTTGCTGACTTGGCTTCGCAGCTCGCCTGATCTTCGGCAGCCCACAGCGCTTGGATCAGGCCCTGGCTGGAATCGTCCATGGTCTCCAGACCTTCACGGGAGCCCAGGATGCGTTGGGTCTCGCCGGCGATCTGCTTGCCAAGCTCCACCCCCCACTGGTCGAAGGGATTGATGTCCCAGATGGTGGCCTGCACGAACACCTTATGCTCATAGAGGGCAATCAAGGCGCCCAGGGTGTGAGGCGTCAGGCGGTCGAGCAGCACGGTGCTGGAAGGCTGGTTACCGCGATAGCGTTTGTGGTTCGGCCGTGGGCCATCATCCTCGATGGCGTCATCGCCCAACATCAGCAGCCGCGACTGGGCGAAGCAGTTGGCCAGCGTCAGACGGTGCTGGGCCTTGAGATGCGTGCGGGTCTCGGCGTCCTCGACACGATCGTAGCGGCGCAGCGGGGCGATGAAGTCGCACTCGACGGCCTGGGTGCCCTGATGGAGTAGCTGATAGAAGGCGTGCTGGGCATTGGGCCCGAGCTGGCCCCAGAGGACCGGGCAGGTGGAGTAAGCGGCCACCTGGCCCGCGTTGGTTACCGATTTGCCGTTGGACTCCATCTCGAGCTGCTCGAGATAGCTCGCGAAATACTCGAGCCGACCGTCGTAGGGCAGGATCGAATGCGCGCGGATATCCAGGAAGTTGACGTTCCAGATCCCGGCGAGGCCCAGTAGCACCGGCAGGTTGTCCTCGAGGGGCGCCTCCTGAAAGTGGCGATCCATGGCGTGAGCGCCGCCCAGCAGGGCGCGGAAGTTCGCCATGCCCACCACCAGCGCGATGGGCAACCCGATGGCGCCCCACAGCGAATAACGCCCGCCGACCCATTCCCAGAACTCGAGCTGGTTAGCCGGGGCAATGCCCCACTCGGCCATTTTCTCGGGGCTCGCCGAAACGCCGATAAAGTGTTGGCGCATGACCAGGGCCCGGTCGATGGCACTGGGCTCCTCGTGATCATCGTGAACCAGCCGGGTCAGCAGCCAGTCCCGAGCCGTGCGGGCGTTCGACAGGGTGTCGATAGTGGTGAAGGACTTGGATGACAGCACGAACAGGGTCGTCTCGGGATTCAGCCGCGTCAGGTAATCGGCGAGCTGTGAGCCGTCCATGGTCGAGGCGAAGTGCACCTTGATCTCGTGTACGTCACGGGGCCGATAGTCGGCCAGTGCATGGGTGACCATCAGCGGGCCCAGGTCCGATCCGCCGACCCCCAGGTTGACGACATCGCTGACCGCCTTGCCGGTGGCGCCGCGCCACTGGCCGGCGTGAAACTTGTTGACGATCGCCTCCATGCGATCGAGGGTTGCGTGCACGGCGGGCACCAGGTCCTGGCCCTCGACCTCGAGATGGGCGTCAGCCGGCAGGCGCAGCGCAGTGTGCAACGCCGGACGATCTTCAGAATGGTTGACCCGTTCGCCGGCCAGCAACCGCGTAATGGCCGCCGGCACATCCGCCTCGCGGGCCAGTGCCATCAGCCCCTCGAAGGTCGCGTTGCTGAAGCGCTGCTTGGAAAGGTCGAGCGTCAGCCCCGAGGCCCGCCGGCAGAAGCGCGGATAGCGGGGCTCGCCGGTCGCCGCGGCCTCATGAAACAGGGTCTTCAGATGCACCTGGCGCATCTGCCGCGCATGCTCCGCCAGCGCCGCCCAGGCGGGCCGCTGATCGATCGGGGTCGGGTGGCTCATGAACTCTCTCTCCTTGACGAGCGCGGCGCCTTGACGAACACCGTTGACGAACATCTTTTACGAACACATCGGTCTCCCGGTGCAGCGGGTGCAGCCGGGCGGCGCGGGGCGTAGAATGCCGGAAATTCCGCTATGACCCTGACATGACGCCATGAGTGACGCATCTTACCGTGACGCGATCTTTTCGACACCCCTGGACCGAGTGGCCCGCTTCTCCTTCGACGAACAGGTAGTGGCCTGCTTCCCCGACATGATCCGCCGCTCGGTGCCGGGCTATGGCCAGATACTCGGCATGCTCGGGGTGATCGCCGAGCGCCACCTGCGCCATGGCGCCCATGTCTATGATCTCGGCTGCTCGCTGGGCGCAGTGGGCCTGGCGCTGGCCGGGCGCCTGCCGGCGGACGCCTTCCGCCTGACCGGCGTCGACCTGTCGCCGGCGATGGTCAGCCGCGCCCGCGAGACCTTCGCCGCCGAGTGCCCTGAACATGCCTTTGAGGTCATCGAGGCCGATATTCGCGCGCTCGACTACCGCTCCTCGGGCATGATCGTGCTCAATTTCACCCTGCAGTTTCTGCCACCCGCCGACCGTGAAGCGGTGATCAAGGCACTTTTCGATGCCCTGGAGCCCGGCGGTGTGCTGGTGCTCTCCGAGAAGATCGTCGCCGATGACGAGCAGGAGAATGCCTGGCTGGTCGAGCGCTACCACGACTTCAAACGCGCCAACGGCTACAGCGACATGGAAATCAGTCAGAAGCGTACCGCGCTGGAGAACGTGCTGGTGCCGGACACCCTCGCCGCCCACCACCAGCGCCTTGCCCGCGCCGGCTTCCAGCGCAGCCACACCTGGTTCCAGTACCTGAACTTCGCCTCGATCATCGCCTTCAAGGACGCCTGAGTGTTGTCACCGGATTCCCACCGCCGCCTCTACCACGCCTTCGTCGACCAGGGCCTCGACGCCTGGCTGGCCCGCCTTCCCGAACAGCTGGCCCGTGGCCTTGACCGCAAGCGCCACGGCGACCTGCCTGCCTGGGAGAAGGCAGTGACCAAACTGCCCGCCCTGCCCGATGAACGCCGGGCAGACCTGGATCAAAACACGGTCAGCGTTGAGGTGGCGCTGAGCGAGCCTCAACAGCGCCAGTGCCATAACCTGCTGAAGAAGCTCGCGCCCTGGCGCAAGGGCCCCTATGCACTGGGCGGCATCCATATCGATACCGAATGGCGCTCGGACTGGAAATGGCAAAGAGTCGCGCCGCATCTCTCGCCGCTGGCCGGTCGTCGGGTACTCGATGTGGGCGGCGGCAGTGGTTACCACGCCTGGCGGATGGCCGGGGCCGGCGCCGCCTTCGTGCTGGTGATCGACCCCTCGCCGCGCTTCTTCTACCAGTTCCAGGCGGTGCGCCACTTTGTCGGCGACGCCGATGGCGGCCGCACCCACTTCCTGCCGGTGGGCATCGAGGATGTGCCCGAGCGCATAGAGGCCTTCGATACCGTGTTTTCGATGGGGGTGCTCTATCACCGCCCCTCGCCTCTCGAGCACCTGCAGCAGTTGAAAGACGCGCTGCGACCCGGCGGCGAGCTGGTGCTGGAGACCCTGGTGGTGGAGGGCGACGCCACGACCGTGTTCATGCCCGGCGAGCGCTACGCGGCGATGCCCAACGTCTACTTCCTGCCCTCTTCCGCCGCCTTGAGCCACTGGCTGGAACGCTGCGGCTTTCGCGACGTGCGGGTGGTCGACGAATCCATGACCAGCCTAGACGAGCAGCGCGCGACCGAGTGGATGACCTTCCAATCGCTGGCCGACTTCCTCGACCCCGAGGATCGGCGCCGCACCATCGAGGGCTATCCGGCCCCGCGGCGCGCCGTACTGATCGCCACCAAGCCAGCCTGATACGCCGCGCTATCGCACAGCCATCGCCCAGCACACATAGTGCTTACTCCGGCCCCGTCGACGCACAGGGGCCGGCTGTGAAGCTTTTTAGTCTGAGGGGCCGACCTCGCCCAACGCCTGACGGCGAATGCGCCAGTCTTTCAGCGCCAGCGCCGCCCGGGCCTGACGCGCTTGTTCACGCAGGGCATCGGAGGGTGCCTCGGTGGCGGCAAGCTCGCGTCCATCCTGCCAGGCGTAAAAGGTCGGCTGCGCCAGGTTGGTCGCGGCGCCCTGCTCGCTCACCATCATGCCAGCGCCGCCGTCTTGGCGATTGAACGACAAGGCCATTGGCGCCTCGGTCGCGGCGAAGAGATCACGCCCTTCCCAGGGAATCTCGGCCTGGGAGAGCGAATGCGCCCAAAGGGTGGGAAAGATATCCCGATGGCTGGTCCAGTCATCGCGCTGAGCGGTGCCGCCCTCACGGTAGCGCGGCGGCAGCCACATCAGAATCGGCACCCCGAACTGATCGAACAGATCATGGGCATCCGGGTACTGGATGATCGAGCGCGAATTGTGATCGCCGGTGGCAGCGAACAGGGTGTGGTCCAGCAAGTCCTGTGACTCGAGACGATTCAAAAAGCCGCCCATCGCATCGTTGGCGTATTGGTAGGTCTCGAGAATCGAGGTGCCAAGCTCGGGCGATACCGCCAACGCATCCCCCAGCGCCGCGACATCCAGCGGCGCCGGCGTGTAATGATCGGGAACATGATAGGGAGGGTGGTTGGTGATCGAGAGCATCACCAACATTACCTTTTCGCCCCTGGCGTCTGCCTCGCGCAAGAGCTCGGCGCCGGTGCGGAACATCCACTCGTCATCCAGGCCCCAGGTACCACCGGTCGCCTCGGGGAAGCGCTCGCGAATCGCGCTGGAACCGAGCACCTCATCGAAGCCCTGGCGCTTCAGAGCACCGTCGAGATCCCGCCACTGCACCGAACCCGCGGTCAGAAATACCGTGCGATAGCCGGCTCGCTGGTAGGGTAAGGCCGCCGAGGTCGAGAAACGCCGATAGCCATAGCGACTTTGGGTCAGCGGGCTGATCGGCGTATCCAACAGCAGTCCTTCGAGGCTCGGGTGGGTGCCATTCTCAGCCGACAGAGCCTGGGGAAAATAGTCCGCCTTGCCCTCGAGCCAGGGCCGCAACCGCCCCAGCAGGTCGTTGCCATGGGGGTCATCGAAATCCAACGGTCGGCGCCCCCAGCTTTCCATCAGGCTGACGACCACATGGGGCGGCGTCTCTTCGGCCGCCGGACGGCGAGGTGTGGTCAGCGTCATGCGCTCGAGCACCTCATCGCCATCGTCGACATCCGTCCAGCCCAGCGCCCGAGCCGCCTCCACCGGGGATGAAAAGCCGTAATGCTCTAGCCCCGACTGAGGATTGTCGCCGATATTATTGAGTTCACGCTCCTTCCATGCCAGGTACAGCGCCTGCGGGCCGCTTGGCACTAGATCGTTGACGAAGGCATTGGCCGAGACGGCCATGTTCATTTCACGCAGCGGGAAGGTGCCGAGACTGCCGCGCCCCAGCCCAATGAGGGCAACCAGGCTCACGACAACCAGCACACTCGCTCGCGGCCAGCCAAGGTGACGCGAGCGGCGTGAGCTAGCGCGACTACCGCCACGGCGCATCCAGGCAAGCTGAGCGCCGGTCATGCCGGCCAGCGCCACCAGCAATGCCAGCAAGGGGTAATCGCTCCACACCGTATCGATCACCGCCCGAGTGTCGTCCTCGAACAGGCCAAAGATCAGTGAATTGATCGGCCCCTGATAGAAGCTGAAGAAGAAGTGATTGACCAACGACAGCAAGTTGACCAGCACCATGCAGACCAATGCCCAGGGGAACCACAGCTGCCGCCATAGGGCGATGAAGGGCCGCGGCAGTGCCAACAGCAGGGTCGCGATCAGCAGCCAGGGACCGAGCAGTACCGTCATGATCTTGGCGTCGAAGCGCAGGCCCATCCAGAACGCCTGCAGCAGGTCGAAGGCAGGCGCGGTGAGCGGCGTCGGGGCATTCATCCACAGCAGCAGGCCACGCATCAGGGTCAGCGTTGCCACCCCGACCAGCCCAAGGCGCCACAGCTGGCGATTGATCTCGCGCCAATGCTGCCAGCGCGAGACTGTCATTCCATTGTCAATCATTGGTCATTCCATCGTGTTAAGCGACGCGTACTATAACGGCCCATTCCGGGCCTGACGATCCTCAAGGGCTCTCGAAAGCCTCCTCGAAAGGCCTCTAGAAAAGCCATGGCCAACGCAGGCCGGCCGACACACGATGAAAGACAGGCAAGGCAGGCGCCTCGCCCGAGCCAAGGCCTCAGGCATCAAGCGGGCGGGAAGGCCCGAAGTGCTCATAGTGACGGTGGTCCCCGTCAACCCCTAGCGATGCCAGTGCCTGGTCCATCGCCGTCATGAACCCCTGCGGGCCAACGAAGAAGCAGTGCGGCTTACCCGCCGGCAGATAGCGAGCCAGCAAGTCGCCATCGATACGGCCGACATGATCGGCAGCGGCATCCCCCGCTTCGGCGCGCTCGTACACGACCGCGCTGGTCAAATGCTTCGGATAGCTCGCCTTCAGAGACGCCAGCTCCTCGGCAAAGGCGTGCTGAGCCCGCTCCTGTGCGGCGTGCAGGTAAACGACCTCACGCCCCTGCTCCAGCGCCTGTGCTGCCAGCGGTAACATCGGCGTCTGGCCGACACCGCCACTGATCAGCATCAGCGGCTCATTGCCCTCGGCGAGGGTCAGCTCCCCCGCCGGCGGCAGCAATTCAAGGGTATCGCCGACGCCAAGCACATCATGCAGATGACGGCTGACCCGCCCCTCAGGCTCACGCTTGATCGACAGCCGGTAACGCTCGCCATTGGGTGAGGCCGAAAGGCTGTAATGGCGATAGACAGGAACACCCTCGATCGTGAGCTTCACCCCGATATACTGCCCCGGCATGAAATCGGCCACGGGCTTGCCATCCTCGGGAACTAGCACGAAGGAACGAATCACCGAGCTCTCCTGATGCGTCGCGTCGATGCGGAAGGTACGCGTGCCTCGCCAACCGCCCTCACGCTGGGCGAATTCATAGTAGCGATGGTCCTCGAGCTCGATCAGAAGCCCCGCCAGCTCCTCGTAGAGCGCTCCCCAGGCATCGGCGATTTCTGGCGTCACAGCATCGCCCAACACTTCGCCGATGGCCGCCATCAGGCATTCGCCGACGATCGGGTACTGGTCGGGCCGAATACCCAGCGACACATGCTTGCTGACCACCGTGGCCAACACCTGGCGGGCACGGGCGGGCTCGCGGCGCAGTTGCACATAGGCCAGCACCGCCCCGGCAAGCGCCTGAGGCTGCGCCCCATTGGTCTGGTGGGTCTGGTTGAATAGTGGCGCAACCTCCGGGTAACGCTCGAACATCAACGGGTAGAAGCGTGATGTAATCGTATTGAGGTGCTCGGCTACCACCGGCGCAGTCGCATCGATCAGACGTTCCTGGTCTTTCGTCAGCATGCAGGCTCTCACTCTTGGTAAAGACGGTTGATAACGACGGTTGATAACGACAGTTGATAACAACGCTTGGCTGTCATCCCCTGGCTTACCGCCATAACGGGGCATCGAGATAACACTCGGTACCCTCCCTCTTTACCAATCAGCAATCTTCGTGCCAGAAGTGCGCCAGAGATTAGCTTATCCTTCGCTGGCCAGGCTTCACGCAGGTTGCGGCAATATCCATCCCTAGCGATCAATGATTCCAGGCATGAGAAACACCAGGCGTAATTGACAAATTGACAGTCAAAATGATGTCTTTATGACCATGAATTGTCATAAGGACATTTACATGGCCGACTTTCTCGATGCCCTACGCGATCTGCTCGCTCGGCTTTCCAAAGGTGATGGCGAGGATGCTTACCATGATGAGTGGACCAGGCTGCTGCATGCTCTGGTCGGTGATACTCAAGCCGATGCCAGCACGCTAATGGTGATGGACCAGGGCAGCCTGCGACCGGTGGCGGTCCTGGGCCTGCCCGATGACGTTCGCGGCCGCCCCTTTCGGCTGCAGGAACACCCCCGCCTGGCGGCCATCGCCGCCCATCCCGGTATTTGTCGCTTTCCGCCTGACAGTGAGCTTCCCGACCCCTTCGATGGCTTGCTCGACGAGGAAATGAGCCAGGTTCACGACTGTCTGGGCGTCGCTCTGCGAGACGGTGATCGGCTCATCGGCTTGCTGACCCTAGACGCACTGAACGTTCAGGGACTGGCGAACCTGGATGAGGGTGAGCTGCTTGCCGCCGCGCGCCTGCTCGGCACCTGTCTGCGAGTGGCCGAACAGCTCAGCACCACCCGCCAGCAGCTCAGCGAGGCCCTGGAGGAAGAGCAACGTAGCGCCCCTCTGCAACAATGGCACAGTCCCGTCATGGGGCGCCTGATGAACGCCCTGTCACTGGTGGCACCTACCGACATGAGCGTGCTGCTGCATGGCGAGACCGGCGTTGGCAAGGAAGCTGTGGCGCGCGCCCTGCATGCCCGCTCCCAACGCCACCGCGGCCCACTCGTGCAGGTCAACTGCGCCGCCCTTCCCGAGCATCTGATCGAAAGCGAGCTGTTTGGCCACCGCCGCGGCGCCTTCTCGGGCGCACATGCCGAGCGCCGCGGGCACTTCGCCATGGCCGATGGCGGCACTCTGATGCTCGATGAGGTCGGCGAGCTACCACTGAGCCTGCAGCCCAAGCTGCTGAGAGCGCTTCAAGAAGGCGAAATTCAACCGTTGGGCAGCGAGCGCGCTGAACGCATTGATGTGCGCATCATCGCCGTCACCAATCGTGACCTGTCAAGCGAGGTCGAGGCCGGACGCTTCCGCGAGGACCTCTACCACCGCCTGAATGCCTTTCCGCTTGCCGTTCCGCCACTACGCGAGCGGCCTGAGGACATCTCACTGCTGGCCGGTCACTTTCTTGAGGTCAACCGGATACGGCTCGGGGTCGCCAACCTGCGCCTAGACGCTGACGCCATGGCCGCGCTGACGGCCTGGCAGTGGCCGGGCAACATACGCGAGCTCGAACACACCCTGGGCAGAGCGGCGCTGAGGGCCCTTGGCGAGCAGGGAACCGCCAGCCCTCAAGTGAGGCGCCAGTCAGTACTCCGCCTGTCGCCCCACCACCTGGCACTGCCCGACTTGCCCGAAGGCGAAAGTCACACCTGCGGCGAGACGCCAGCCATCCCCCCGGGTGCCAAAACAGCCACGCCGAGCGGTGCAAGCGCCTTACCCCTGCGCGAGGCCACCGACGACTTCCAACGCCGCCATATCCAGGCCCACCTAGAGGCGAAGTCCGGCAACTGGGCGGCTACCGCCCGAGGGCTTGGCATCGACCCCGGCAACCTGCACCGTCTGGCCAGGCGCCTGGGCTTAAAGGACTAGCTCGTAAGGACTAGCTCTTAAGAACAATAAAGCCCCGCCACCCAAGGATGACGGGGCTTTCGGCTGGCAAGGGGTTGGCCTGGGCGGCGCCTTAGCGGCCCAGCAGGGTGCTCACATCCTTGGCTTCCCAGTGCGGGAAGTACTTGCGCACCAAGGCGTTGAGCTCGACTTCGAAGCCCTGCCAATCGACATCACCGCCGATCTGGCCGCTGCCCTTGGCCGTGCCGCGAATCATGCCGGCCCCGACGGTGACGTTAGTCAACCGGTCGACGACGATAAAGCTGCCGGTACCCGGGCTCTTGCGATAGTCGTCCACCGGCACCTCGGCGGTCAGCTCCACCTGGCAGCGGCCGATAGCATTGAGCTCCAGGCGCTCGGCATCCTTGTGCTCGAGGGTGTTGACGTCAACCTGATAGTCGATGTGGCTCACCTGACCGGTCAGGTCGCGAGTCGCGAGCTTGAGGTCATAGGGACGGCCGGGTTCGAGCGCCGTCTCGTGCATCCAGACGATGTCGGCCTCGAAGGCGTTGGACATCGGCACCTCGGCATCGG